>NZ_QXFK01000018.1:232500-636049 GCF_003581645.1 Pelagerythrobacter aerophilus
GCTGGCGATTACGCTGGCGCTAACACTGCCCGCGATCGGCGTCCGTCTGCGCGACCTGCTTGCCGCCGTTGCGCCAGCCGCCGTCGCTTGCGCGCTGATGGCCGTGGCGGTGCTGGCGATGCGCGGTTCGGTCACTGGCTGGTATCCGATCGCGCAGCTTGCCGCACTGGGGGTGGCCGGGGCCGTCACCTATATGTTGACACTCTGGTTCGTCTGGCCGGGCGTCGTACGCGATGCCTGGGCGATGCTGCGCCGCCAGCCTGCAGCCGTTCCCGAGCCGACCGCTTCGCTCGGTGCCACGCACGCCTGACCAGAGCCGGCCGACCGCCGAACGATCATTGGTAGGGTGAACGCCTTGTGGTATGCTGTGCACGATCTGTCGAACAGGAGATCGTCATGTCGCTCCTAGTTTTCGCTGCCGGCGCGCTGATCCAGATATCGACGCCCGAGCCCGCCGAGCCGCCGGCGCCCGTGCCAACAACAGTGCCCGCGCCCGCACCGGTCGACTCGTCGGCGTTGCTCGATAAGATGGCCGGCGCCGCGGGCGAGACCATCGAGAGCATGACCGACCGCTATCAGCGCATGACGGTGCCGGTGACGATCGAGGGCCAAGGCCCATTCCGCTTCATGATCGATACCGGCGCGCAAGCGACGGTCGTCACCCGCGGGCTCAGCGACAGGCTCGGGCTCAAGCCGCTTGGCAATGCCACCGTGGTCGGCATGGCGAGTGCGCAGCAGGTCCAGCTGGTCGAACTCAACGGCCTGGAATTCGCCGCGCGCACGTTCGACAACCTCCACGCTCCGCTGCTCGAGGCGCAGCATATCGGCGCGGACGGCATTATCGGCCTCGACAGCCTGCAGGACCTGCGCGTGCTGATCGACTTTCGCGAGGGCACAATCGCGGTCGACGATGCCGAGGCCCTGGGCGGCAACCGCGGCTACGAGATCGTGGTACGCGCGCGGCACAAGCTCGGCCGGCTGATCATCGCCGATGCGCGGATCGACGGGATAAAGACCGCGGTGGTGATCGACACCGGCGCGCAGGGCAATCTCGGCAATCGCGAACTGCAGGAGCGGCTGCGGGCGAAGAAGCTGGAGCAGGTGCGGTCTACCGACGTCCACGGGGTCGATCTTGTCGGCGATCTCGATTTCATCGATGCGGTCAAGATCGACGAGTTCGTGATCCAGAATCTGCCGGTCGCTTTCGCGGAGGGCCCCGCGTTCGCCGCGCTGGGGCTCGACCGGAAGCCGGCCCTGATCCTGGGCATGCGCGATCTGCGGCTGTTCGACCGGGTGGCGATCGACTTCGAATCGCGGACGGTGCTGTTCGACATGCCGCGCGGGTATGCCTCAGGTAACCGCGGAATGCGCTTCGGCGGAATCCCGAGCCGCTTCTAGCCAGCCCCGTCCATTGCACCGGCCGAGTCGCGTCGCCACATAGGCGCGCGATGCCGCCCGACACGCCCTCCCCCGCCCCCGCCAATCACGACGGGTGGGCGACGATCCGGCGCTTCCTCCCTTATCTCTGGCCGCGAGACAACGCCGCGCTCAGGCGGCGGATCGTGTTCGCCCTGCTGCTGGTGCTGGCCGCCAAGGCCGTCACCCTCGCCCTCCCCTATGCCTACAAGCGCGCAGTCGACGCGATGACGACGCCGGCGAACGAGACGGCAATGGTGGCGATCGCCTTCGTCCTCGCCTACGCGGCGGGCCGCTTCGCTTCGGTCGGGTTCGACAACGCCCGCAATATCGCGTTCGAGCGCGTCGGCCAGGAAGCGACCCGGCATCTCGCCGAGGATACCTTCGCCCGGCTCCACCGCCTCTCGCTGCGCTTCCATCTCTCGCGTCGCACGGGCGAAGTGACCAAGACGGTCGAGCGCGGGACCAAGAGCATCGATTCGATGCTCTACTTTCTCCTGTTCAACATCGCGCCGACCGTGATCGAGCTGCTTGCGGTGGCGGTGATCTTCTACCTCAACTTCGGCTGGGGTCTCGTGCTCGCAACGGCGATGACGGTGACGGCCTATGTCGCGGTGACCCGCTGGATCACCGAATGGCGCACCAAGCTGCGCAAGGAAATGAACGACCTCGACGGCCTGGCGCTCTCGCGCGCGGTCGATTCACTCCTCAACTACGAGACGGTGAAGTACTTCGGCGCGGAAGGGCGGGAGCGCGAGCGCTACGGCCGCGCCGCGCGCGCCTATGCCGAAGCGGCAATCCGCAGCGAGAACTCGCTCGGCCTGCTCAACGTCGCCCAGTCGCTCATCACCAATCTGCTGATGGCGGGTGCGATGGCCTACACCGTCTGGGGCTGGAGCCGCGGGGAGTTGACCACCGGCGACCTCGTTTTCGTCAACACCTACCTTACCCAGCTCTTCCGTCCGCTGGACATGCTCGGCTGGGTTTACCGCACGGTGCGCCAGGGCCTGATCGACATGGCCGCTATGTTCGAGTTGATCGACACCCAGGCGGAAGTCGAGGACGCACCGGGCGCCCCCGCGCTCGTCGTGCGCCGGCCGAGCGTCGCGTTCGAGGATGTCGTGTTCGGCTACGAGCCCGAGCGGACGATCCTCCACGGCCTTAGCTTCGAAGTGCCCGCCGGCGCGCATGTCGCGATCGTCGGCCCCTCGGGCGCGGGCAAGTCGACGATCGCGCGGCTGCTGTTCCGCTTCTACGATCCCTGGTCCGGCCGCATTCTGATCGACGGGCAAGACATCGCCCAGGTGACCCAGGCCTCTTTGCGCGCGGCGATCGGAATCGTCCCGCAGGACAGCGTGCTGTTCAACGACACGATCGGCTACAACATCGCCTATGGCCGCGATGGCGCGACGCACGAGGATATCGTGCGGGCCGCGAAGGATGCCGCGATCATGCCGCTCGTCGAGCGCCTGCCCGACAGGTTCGAAACCGAAGTGGGCGAGCGCGGACTGAAGCTCTCAGGCGGAGAGAAGCAGCGCGTCGCGATCGCGCGGACGCTGGTCAAGAACCCGCCGATCCTGTTGCTCGACGAGGCGACCAGCGCGCTCGATTCGCGCACCGAGCAGGACATTCTCGCCACGCTCCATCGGGTGAGTGAGAACCGCACCAGCCTGTCGATCGCCCACCGCCTCTCGACCATTGCCGATGCCGACGAGATCCTAGTGATGGAACACGGCCGCCTCGCCGAACGCGGCAGCCACGCTGCGCTGCTGCGCGCGGATGGGCTCTACGCCGAGATGTGGCGCCGTCAGCAGGCGGAGAGCGAAGTGAGCGAAGCGGCGGAGTAGCCCAACAAGATCCGCCCCATTTTGCGCGAGCACAAATGATTAGGAGGATTCAACCAGGATACCGCTCGAACCGCGGCAGTTCACCCAGCGATGCCTCCCACGGTAGTTCGTCCGCGACCTGCACGTGAATCTGCGGCGGATAGTTCTCCGGATCGTCGAGCGTCGCGGTCTGGATGTCGACCAGCCCCGGCAGGGCTTTCTCGTTCACGTAATAGAGACCGGTGCCGCAGGTGCCGCAGAAATAGCGCTCGGCATCGGCGGAGGAGCGGTACAGCGCAGGCTCGCCCTCTACGATCGTGAACTCATCGCTCGCGACCGCCATCCAGGCGACGCCGGCCGCGCCGGCGCAGCGGCGGCAGTCCTCGCAATGGCAGACCGAAACGTGCTTCGGCTCGCCGTCGACCCGATAGCGCACCGCACCGCAATGACATCTGCCGCCCGTCATCACATTTCTCCCTCGATTCGATAGAGAGAACATATCGGGTACGGCGTTGCGCTACAAGATGTACTTCGACAGATCGCTATCGGCGGAAAGGTCGTCGAGCCGCTCGCGAACATACGCAGCATCGATCGTCACCGTCTCACCCTGGCGGTCCTCGGCCTCGAAGCTCAGCTCCTCGAGCAACTTCTCCATGACCGTCTGCAGACGGCGCGCGCCGATGTTCTCGATGCTCTCGTTCACCCGGGCGGCAATCCGGGCGATCTCGCTGACGGCATCGTCGCCGAGCTCGAGCGTGACCTTCTCGGTGCCGAGCAGCGCCTTGTACTGCGCGACGAGATTGGCGCGCGTCTCCGACAGAATGCGCACGAAGTCCTCCTCGGTCAGCGCGCGCAGTTCGACCCGGATCGGCAGACGGCCCTGGAGCTCGGGCAGCATGTCCGACGGCTTGGCCAGGTGGAACGCGCCACTGGCGATGAACAGCACGTGGTCGGTCTTCATCGGCCCGTACTTGGTTGACACCGTGGTGCCCTCGATCAGCGGCAGCAAGTCGCGTTGCACGCCCTCGCGGCTGACCGAACCGCCGCGCACGTCGGAGACCGCGATCTTGTCGATCTCGTCGAGGAACACGATGCCATTAGTCTCGGCGTTCTCGAGCGCGACCCGGGCGACATCGTCCTGGTCCATGCGCTTTTCGGCTTCTTCCTCGACCAGCTTGTCCCAAGCGTCGGGCACCTTGAGCTTGCGCCGCTTCATCGGCGTCTTGCCCATCGCCTTGCCGAGCATGTCGGACAGATTGATCATGCCGACGTTGCCGCCCATGCCGCCGAGGTCGAAGGGCATCTGCGGCGCCTCCTCCACCTCGATCTCGACTTCGACGTCGTTCATCGCGTTCTGGACGATCCGCTCGCGGAACGATTCGCGGGTCGCCTCGCTGGCGTTCTCGCCGACGAGGGCCTTGAGCAGCCGGTCCATCGCCGCCTTGCTCGCCGCCTCGCGCACCGCTTCGCGGCGGCGGTCCTTCTCCAGCCGGATCGCTTCTTCGACCAGATCGCGCGCGATCTGCTCGACGTCGCGCCCGACATAGCCGACTTCGGTGAACTTGGTCGCCTCGACCTTCACGAACGGCGCATCGGCCAGCTTGGCCAGGCGGCGGCTGATCTCGGTCTTGCCGCAGCCGGTCGGGCCGATCATCAGGATGTTCTTCGGCGTCACCTCGTCGCGCAGGTCGGGCGAGAGTCGCTGGCGGCGCCAGCGATTGCGCAGCGCCACGGCGACGGCACGCTTGGCTTCCTTCTGCCCGATGATGTGCTCGTCGAGAGCGGCGACGATCGCTTTGGGGGTAAGTGCTTCGTTCATTGTCTTCCGTCGTCATCCCAGTGAAAGCTGGGATTGGGTTGGGCTTGGCGCGAAATGGGAAGCGATCCCAGCGTTCGCTGGGATGGCACCTACTAAACCGTCTCCACCGTCACATTGCCGTTGGTAAACACACAGATGTCGGCCGCGACCGCCATCGCCTTGCGCGCGATCTGCTCTGCGTCGTTCTCGTAAGCGTCGAGCGCGCGCGCGGCGGCGAGTGCGTAGTTGCCGCCGGAACCGATCGCGGCGATTCCCGCCTCGGGCTCCAGCACGTCGCCATTACCGGTCAGCACGAGCAGGGCGTCCTTGTCGGCCACGATCATCAGCGCTTCGAGATTGCGGAGGTACTTGTCGGTCCGCCAGTCCTTGGCGAGCTCGACCGCGGCGCGCATGAGCTGGCCGCTATACTGCTCCAGCTTCTTCTCCAGCCGTTCGAACAGGGTGAAGGCGTCGGCCGTCGCGCCGGCGAAACCGGCGACCACCGAGCCATCCTTGCCGATGCGGCGGACTTTGCGCGCATTGGGCTTCATCACGGTGTTGCCCATGGAGACCTGACCGTCGCCGGCGATGACGGTCTTGCCGTTCTTGCTGACCCCGATGATGGTGGTCCCGTGCCACTGGATCAGGCCGTGGCTCGCCGCGTTCTCGTCCATGCCGCGCGATATGGGGTGGCGCGCGCGGCGGTCAAGGAATGTGGGTGCGCCGGGGATCGGCTCAGACGCCGGGTCCGCCCGGCCCCGCACCGCCGCCGACGCCCGGCGTGCCGACCTGGCCGATGTTGCCGAACAGGTCCTCGAAGAACCCGCGCTCGCGGCCCAGCGTCGGCGTCTCGGCGCCGTCGGGGCTGAGGTACACGACGTCTTCCAGCCCGGACTGCTCGGTCGCGACGACGTTGCCCGAAGCATCGAACTTCACCGCGAGAACCGAATGCTCGCGGATCGTCGGACGTACGAACGGCCGGCGGCCGGTGGTGCTGGAAACGTAATACCAGGTCTCATTACCGAACTGGCTGGTGAAGCTCGGCCGGCCGAGGGTGGCCGCGACCGAACGTTCGTTGTCGATGCCGGGCTGGATGGCGGAGACGAGTGTCCTATCCTGAATGTAGCCACGATTCTCGCGGATCGCGCTGCACCCGCCCAGGGCCAGCGCCGCTACGACCGCCGCCATGCCCAAAGCCTTACCTGCCTGCATCGAGAAACCTTCCGAAATCGGCGCACACGCCTTTTGCCAGGCGCGGCGAAATCTTCTATCGGCGCGAGCCTTACGGCGATGCGCGCGTGCTTGCAACTTTGCCGCTTGCGCGCTGTGCGGCGGCGGGGTTGAATTGCCCCTGAACATCGAACCGAACACCTGACGAACTCCGGGACGAACACCAACGGCCATGTCACTGCTTGCGAAGATTTTCGGTCGGCAGACCGACCCCAAGGACCGGTTCGTGCCGCTATGGCGCGCGGTCGTCGGCATCGCGCGCGAGCCGCAATGGTACGCCGACTGCGGCGTCGCCGACACGCAGGAAGGGCGCTTCGACATGCTCTCCACCGTGCTCGCAGCGGTGATCGTGCGCATGGAGCGCGACGAAGGGCTGCGCGCGCAGGCGGCGCTGCTGACCGAGCTGTTCGTCGAGGACATCGAGGGCCAGCTCCGCCAGCAGGGGATCGGTGATCCGACGCTCGGCAAGCGCATGGGCAAGCTGATGAGCGCGCTCGGCGGCCGCATCGGCGCGTACCGCGCGGGGCTCGCGGACGCTGGGGATACGGCGCTTACCGACGCGGTAATCCGCAACGTCACTTTCGGTGACGGCGGAAGCCCGGCCTGCGTCGCCGGGCGGTTGCGCGCGCTCCACCGCACGTTGCAGGACACCGCGGACGAGGCGCTGCTGCGAGCGGAGATCGCACGATGAGCAAGAGCGAGCTGTCCCGCCTCATCAAGCTGCGCCAGATCGACGCTCGTCCCATCCGGATCGAGGCGAGTGCGGAGGAACGCGCGGCGCTCGCCGAGCGGTTCGGGATCGTTGCGGTGAAGCGGCTCGCGGCCGACATCACGCT
Organism: Pelagerythrobacter aerophilus; assembly: GCF_003581645.1. Lineage (GTDB taxonomy): Bacteria > Pseudomonadota > Alphaproteobacteria > Sphingomonadales > Sphingomonadaceae > Pelagerythrobacter > Pelagerythrobacter aerophilus. The sequence continues at coordinate 239,607 of NZ_QXFK01000018.1, forward strand.
GGAGCGCGAAGGTGAAGAGGTCGCGGTATCGGGCCGCCTCGAAGCGGACATCGTCCAAGCATGCGGCGTTTCGGGCGAGGACTTCCCCGTCAGGATCGACGAGCCGATCGCCCTGCGCTTCGTCCCCGAAGTGGCGCGCAGCGTGCCGGACGAGGAAATCGAGCTCGAGGAAAGCGAGCTGGATGAAATCGAGTACACCGGCGACGCCTTCGACCTCGGCGAGGCGGTGGCGCAGTCGCTCGGTCTCGCCATCGATCCTTACGCGACCGGCCCGAACGCCGATACCGTACGCAGGGAAGCCGGCCTCCTGGAAGAAGGCGCCACCGGGCCGCTGGCGGAGGCGCTCAGGGCGCTGAAGAGGGACTAGGCAGCCCGCCGTTGCGGTCATTGGTCCATCGGCAACGGCATCCCTCGTGCTTCCCGCATGATTCGTTCGGTTTATCGCGTAAAGAGGCCTGCTCGTCCGAAAGTGCGTTCAAAGCGCCCGATTGTCCTGCCTCAAGAGGGCCGACAAGCTTGCTCGGCAGGAGGGAACGGCAGGAATGGACAAGTCGAAGATCACCGTAACAACCGCGCTTCTCGCAGCGGCAGCATTCATCATTTTTCTGTTCGTCGGATTTTCGATCGGCAGCGGCGGCAGTCCGCTGCTCGTCGTTCTGGCGCTGGCGAGCGTGGGCGCGCTCATTTACTTCTTCGTGTCGGGCAACAAGAAGGAAGTGGTGCTCGACGATGCTGCGCTGGCCGATGCGCGGCGCATGCAGGCTCCCTCCGGCATGGCCCGGCTCTATATCGTCCGCCAAGGCTTCGTTGGCGGTCAGCAAGGGATGGACGTGGCAATTGGCGAGACATATCGCGGCCAGATCAAATCGGGCCGCGCATTGGTTGCCGATCTCCCCCCGGGCCCGCACGCCCTGTCGGTACGCATGGCGCGGGGCGGCGATAAATCGAATGCCTCGCTGGCCCTCGATCTTGCGGCCGATAGCGTCACTGTCGTGAAGGCGACATCGAGCATGGGAACCACGACCGCAGCCCTTCAACTGTCGGTGATGACCGACATGAGCGCTGCAAGAGCGGATCTGGACAAGGCGCGCTTTCTGGCCTGGCATTCATAAGGATACCCTCAGGTACCGATGGACCTGGCCGGAGCCATGCGCCGCATCGGCGCGGCCCTCGTTCCTCTTCCGAGCCTCCGGCGCCGGGCAGACTCTGCGTCCCCTGTCCCTGCACACCGTCGGAGATAAATTTGGGGCTTCTTGCTTCCACGACACAGAGCCGTCGGTGATCGTGACATCCGGCGACTGGCGTCATCGATCCGCGGCAATGCCTTTCGCGAGCAGATCGCCGGCGATGGCCGCGACGTGCTCGGCAGGCAGGTCTCCCTCGCCCCAGACGGCGTAGCGCAGGCCCAGAAACACGTTCATTCCCATGATCGCCCAGGCATGCGCCTCCTCGAGATCGGCCCGCAGCTCGCCCTTGCGGGCGCCTTCGCGCAGGCGATCGAGGATGCGCGCGCCGGTCGTCTCGTAGTGCTGGCGGTAGCTTTCGGGGTCGACGAACTCGGCTTCGTCGATGATCCGGTAGACTTCCTTGTGCTCGGCGGCGAAGCGCAGAAAGGCGGTGAGCGCGGCGCGCTCACGCTCCAGCGCCGGGGCCGGTTCGGCCAGTGCCTCGCGCGCCGCGACTTTCACCGCCTCGCTCATGTCGCGCACGAGCGCCTGGAAGATCGCCTCCTTCGATTCGAAGTAGGTGTAGAAGCTGCCCAGCGCGGTCCCCGCCCGTGCGGTAATTCCGCTGATCGAGGCTTCGTGGAAGCCGCGCTCCCCGAATTCGACCGCCGCCGCGTCGAGCAGTTTGCGCAACGTGCGCCGTCCGCGCTCCGTACGAGGCTGCTTGGCAGTGTCGGCCGCGGCTGGTGTCCCCGTGTCCATCGATAGCTGGCTAAATGGCGTGACACCGATCCGCAAGAGGAAACTTGAAACCTGGTTCATGTTTCAATATTGAGAGCTCAACGAACAGACAGGAGAGGATCGATGAGGGTCACCAATTCACGCGTTGCAGCGGTGCTGCTCGGCGGCGTGGCGGCTACGGCGGTCATGACGGCCCCTGCGGCGGCGCAGGATGCTTCACCCGCACCGGCCGAAGCCGATCGGGCGGAAGGCGACGGCGTGATCGTGGTGACGGCACGCCGGCGCGAGGAGCAGTTGAACGACGTGCCGGTCGCCGTGACGGCCTTCACCGGCGCCGCGCTGGAGGCCCGCGGCGCGCTCGACATCACCGACGTCTCGAACGTCACGCCGAACACCACGCTCGAGACGTCGCGCGGGACCAATTCCACGCTCAGCGCCTTCATCCGCGGCGTCGGCCAGCAGGATCCGGTGCCCGGTTTCGAGGCGGGCGTCGGCATCTATCTGGACGACGTCTATCTCAACCGTCCGCAGGCTGCGGTGCTCGATATCTACGACGTCGAGCGGATCGAGGTGCTGCGCGGGCCGCAGGGCACGCTCTACGGCCGCAACACCATCGGCGGCGCGGTCAAGTACGTGACCAAGCCTCTGCCGCAGGAGTTCAGCGCCAAGCTGCGCGCGACCTACGGCACTTACGATCAGGCGGAGGGTGTCCTGACCGCCAGCGCCCCGCTGGGCGATCTGGTCCGCATCGGCGGATCGGTCGCTCGCCTCTCTCGCGGCGGGTTTGGGGACAATCTCAACATTCCGGGTGTCGAGAACTACAACAAGGACGTCTGGGCGGCACGCGGCACGTTCGAACTGGGCGGCCACGGCGAGCCGGTGCTGATCCGCATTTCCGGCGATTACACGCGCGACAAGTCCGACCCCCGCAACGGCCACCGCCTGATCCCAGGTATGCTCTCGGGCGCTCCGGTGCTCGAGGACGAGTTCGATACCCGCGCGGGGCTCAACGCACCCGAGCAGGACATCGAGGCTTACGGCCTGGCGATGAACGTCACCGCCGATCTGACCGACAGCCTCACGTTCCGCTCGATCAGCGCCTGGCGCAAGGACGAAAGCTATACGCCGATCGACTTCGACGCCCTGCCCACGGTCGATGTCGACGTGCCGGCGGTCTATCGCAACGAACAGATCAGCCAGGAATTCCAGCTCCTCTACGAGAGCGACCGGCTGCACGGCCTCGTCGGGTTCTACTACCTCGACGCGCGCGCCTACACGAAGTTCGACGTGCTCCTGGCGACGACCGGCGACCTGCTCGGCCTGCCGCCGGGGTTCGGGCAGCAGACGATCGGCGACGTGCGCACCGATACATGGTCGGTATTCGGCGACTTCACCTTCGACGTGACCGATCGGCTGCATCTTTCACTCGGTGGCCGCTACACCGTCGACGATCGCGACAGCTTCATCTTCAAGCAAAACCGCATCAGCGGCGCCGATCCCGAGTTCGGCGGCACCGGCATTCCATTCGGGCTTCCCATTACCGATTTCGAAGGGCAGGCGCGGTTCAAGAAGTTCACGCCGCGCGCGTCGATCTCTTACGATGTGACCGACGACGTGATGGTCTATGCGTCGTACTCGCAGGGCTTCAAGGGCGGCGGCTTCGATCCGCGCGGCAGCGCCAACGCCGGGGCGATCGACGTCAATGGCGACGGCGATTTCAGCTACGACGAAATCTACAACTTCTTCCTGTTCGAGCCGGAAGAGGTCGACAGCTATGAAGTGGGGATCAAGGGCGCAGCGCTGGACGGCGACCTGAATTTCGCGTTGAACGGTTTCTACGCCGACTACACCAACGTCCAGATCCCCGGCTCGATCGGCATCGACGCGGATGGCGACGGCGTGTTCGAGGGATTCTCGGGCGTCACCACCAATGCGGCGTCAGCCACCTTCAAGGGCCTCGAACTGGAGACGTCAGCCAGCTTCGCGCGCGGTTTCGCGGGCGCGGGATCGCGAATGAACTTCGCCGGCACGCTCGGCTACATCGATGCGCAGTACGACGAATTCATCGGCAATCTCGGCACCGACGTTGCCGACATCACCGATATTCAGAACACCCCGACCTGGACCGCTTCGGGCACATTGGGCGCGCTGGTGCCGATCGGCGCGGACGGGGAGCTCAACCTCTCGACCACGCTTTCCTACCGCAGCAAGACGCAGCAGTTCGAGTATCCGAGTCCCTATCTCGATCAGAAAGGCTACGCGCTGTGGGACGCGACCCTGGTCTACAGCTTCGGCGAGGACCGGTACTCGATCGGCCTTCACGGGAAGAACATCCTCGACAAGCGGTACAAGACCTCGGGTTACCAGTTCCTCGTCACCGACCCGGCGACCGGTCTGCCGGTGGTCGGCAACAACGGCCTGCCCACCCCGTCGCTTGGACTGGAGGGTATCGCGACGGTGTTCTACGGCAATCCGCGGCAGGTCTTCGTCACGGCAACGCTGAAGTACTAGGGAGTTCAGCCTCCCGCCGCGCGCACGGTTGCCTGACCGGGGGCCTCCCCCTCGATCGGCACGTCGAACGCGCGTACGTAATCCTCGAGCCGCTCCCGCACATCGCCTTCCGACAGCCCGAATTCGGCGAGGCTGTAGGTGTGCGGGCGGCGCTTCAGCGCGGAGGCACGACGCATGTAGTCCTCCATCGCGGGAAGCGCCGGGCCGATGTCGAGTTCGAGAAAACGGTAGACCCGCTGCATGGTCCCGCGCCAGTCGCGCTCCACTTCATCGTACTGCACGTCGATCATCCGCTCGGGCGGGATCGCAGCGCGCGCGGCGCGCATGCGGTCGATCTGGAGCGCGGTCTTGCGCAGCCATTCGCGCCCCATCCGGGCGGGATCGACGTGGTCCGAATAGATGATCGTCTGGTTCCAGGCGAGCGACGTCGCGCTGCCGACCACCCTGTGCGGATCGCGGTGGGTGAAGATCAGCCGTGCATCGGGAAAGACCTTCAGCAGTGCATCGAGATCGAGCATGTGCTGCGGCGTCTTGAGAATCCACGGTCGGATGGACGAGACCTGCTGCGACCAGCCGACCAGGCGCAGCAGGTTCGCCATATGCCGGTAGGCGGGCACCGCGCTCTCTCCCTCGCACCAGCGGCCGTAGCTCGGCACCTGCCACTGCGCCTCGTGCTTCATGCCCCACATGCTGGCGACGAGCAGGCCGAGTTCCTCTTCGGGCTCATAGGGTCCGGTCGGATGGATCGAGAGTGTCCGGGGGTTCGCAAGCCGGGCGACCTTCATGATCCGGGCGGCCAGGATCGGGCGGAAGTCCTCGCGCCTGCCATCGAGCACGTCCTCGAAATCGGGTCGCGGCACGGGGCTGATCGTCTCGAAACTGCGCATGTGGCTGAAGCGCCGGTCACCCGCGAGCAGGCGGTGCAGACGCGTAGTGCCCGAGCGCATCGGCCCCACGATGACGACCGGTCGCGGCATGGGCCGGGCAAGTATCTCCGGATGCCGCTTGAACCACATCTGCGCCAGCAGCCGGTCGCGCAGGACGTGGTGGAACTGCTTCATCGCGGAGAGGTCGCCAGCCGCATTGAGCTGCGCCTCCCGCTGTACCGCATCGAGGAGCACCTCCATCGGGCGTTCGAACCAGCGGTCGCCGAAATCATCGAGCCCGGTCGCCTCCACCGCCTCTTCCAGCAGATGGTCCTTTTCAAGCCGCGCGGGGGCGACCATGCCCAGCTTGCGTCCGCCGCGGACCGCTGCGTCGAGGATGTCGATGAAGGGAGTTCGCCGCGGGGGCTGGATGCTTTCGTGCTGCAATACTCTCGCCCGAGCTGCGGATTTGACGGCCAGACTGGCTGCCAATCGATCCGTGGGTTGTCTACCCCCGAGCCCCGAAATCCGTTCCCGAAGCCTACTGGAAAAGGGCGCGCGCGTGCGGCATAGGCCGCGCCATGCACGACATCCGCCTGATCCGCGAAAACCCGGAAGCCTTCGACGCCGCACTCGCCCGCAGGGGGGTGGAGCCGGTCGCCGAAAGCCTGCTTGCGCTCGATGCGAAGCGCCGCGCCGTCACCACGCAGATGCAGGAGGCGCAGAGCCGCCGCAACGACGCCTCGAAGGCGATCGGCCAGGCCATGGCCCAGGGGGACAAGGACAAGGCGGAAGCGCTCAAGGCGGAGGTTGCCGAACTCAAGCAGACCCTGCCCGCGCTCGAGGAAGAGGACCGTGCGCTGGCCGCGGAGCTCCAGGACGCCCTCGCGCGCCTGCCCAACCTGCCGGCTGACGACGTCCCGGCCGGCGAGGACGAGAGCGCCAATGTCGAGCTGTCGCAATGGGGCAAGCGGCGCGAATTCGCGTTCGCACCGAAGGAGCATGCCGACCTTGGCCCGGCGCTGGGCATGGATTTCGAGACCGGCGCGAATATTTCAGGCGCGCGCTTCACCTTCCTGCGCGGGGCAATGGCGCGCCTGCATCGGGCGCTCGGCCAGTTCATGCTCGACCGGCAAACCGCCGAGAACGGCTACACCGAATGCGCCCCGCCGCTGCTGGTGCGCGACGAGGCGGCGTTCGGCACCGGACAACTGCCGAAGTTCACCGAGGACCTGTTCCGCACGACCGACGGCCGCTGGCTCATCCCCACCGCCGAGGTCAGCCTGACCAACGCAGTGCGGGAGCAGATTATCGACGAGGCCACGTTCCCGATCCGCATGACCGCTCTCACTCCCTGCTTCCGCTCCGAAGCGGGCGCGGCGGGGAAGGACACGCGCGGCTTCATCCGCCAGCATCAGTTCGAAAAGGTTGAACTCGTCAGCGTCGTTCGCCCGGAGGAGAGCGAGGCCGAGCACGAACGGATGACCGAGTGCGCCGAAGGCGTGCTCCAGGCACTTGGCCTGCCCTACCGCAAGATGCTGCTCTGCGCCGGCGACATGGGGGCGACCGCGCGCAAGACCTACGATCTCGAGGTCTGGCTGCCCGGCCAGGGCGCCTGGCGCGAGATCAGCTCGTGCTCCAACTGCGGCGACTACCAGGCACGGCGGATGAACGCGCGCTACCGGCCCGAAGGTTCGAAGAAGACCGAATTCGTTCACACGCTCAACGGCTCCGGCCTCGCGGTCGGGCGCACGCTGGTGGCGATCCTGGAGAACTATCAGCAGGAAGATGGCTCGGTAGAGGTGCCGGAGGCGCTTCGGCCGTACACGGGCGGCCTGGATCGCCTGGTTCCAAAGCCGTAGTCCGTTCGTGCGAAGGTTGTCCAAGCACCGCTTTTTCTTCTAGCCCTCAGCGGACGCAAGCGCGGCCCTCGGCAAGCTCGGACGAACGGAGTCCAGATTTGAAAATCCTCCTCACCAACGACGACGGCATCTACGCCCCCGGGCTCAAAGTGCTCGAAGAGATCGCGCGCGAGTTCAGCGACGACATCTGGATCTGCTCTCCGCACGAGGAACAGTCGGGCACCGGCCATTCGCTTACCCTCACGCAGCCTGTACGCCTGCGCCGGCATGACGAACGGCGGTTCTCCGTCACCGGCACGCCGACCGACGCAGTGACGATCGGGCTGCGCAAGGTGATGGACGGTCCGCCCGACGTGATCCTGTCCGGCGTCAACCGCGGGGCCAATCTCGGCGACGACATCACATATTCTGGCACGGTCTCCGCGGCGATCGAGGGGGCTCTGGCGGGGATCCGCTCGATCGCGCTCAGCCAGGTCTATGCGCGCGAGGGCATGGGCGACGAGGTACCCTTCGGCGCCGCCCGCGATTGGGGCGCGCGCGTGCTTGCCCCGCTGCTCGACGCGCCGCTTCCGAAGCGCACGCTGGTCAACATCAACTTTCCCGCGCGGCCGCCCGAGGAGGTAAAGGGCATCCGAGTCGTGCGCCAGGGCTTCCACGACTATTCGCGCGGCACCGTAGTCGAGGGACGTGACCCGCGCGGTTACAAGTATTACTGGTTCGGGCTTCAGGCGATCGAGCACACGCTCGATCACGGAACCGATCTGGAGGCGATCGACGAAGGGTATGTCGCGGTGACCCCCTTGCAACTCGACCTCACGCATCACGCGTCGCTCGGCGAGCTCGGCGAGCGCTACACAGGATGAACCGTTTCGTCCTACTCGCGCTCGCACCGCTGCTGATCGCCGCCGGCGATCCGGCAAGCGAAGCGGAGCACGTGGTGAAGGAAGGCGAGACGCTGAACGGGATCGCCAATCGTGCGCGGGTCCCCGCGGCGGTGATCGCGGCGGCCAATGGACTGGCCGAGCCCTACGCCGTGAAAGAGGGCCAGCGGCTCGTGATCCCACGCCAGCGCATCCATGTGGTGGGACCGGGCGAGACCGGGTTCGCGATTGCCATGCGCTACGGCGTGACGTTCGAGAACGTCGCCCTCGCCAATGGGCTCGAGCCGCCCTACAGCATCCGTCTAGGGCAGCGCCTGATCATTCCGGCGGTACTCAAGGTCCCTTCGCTCGCGCCGCCAATGCGAAGCCAGCCTTATTTCCGCCCTCCGCACGACGGCGCGGTCCTGCTCGGCTATGCAGTCCGGCCCGACGGGGGCGGCCACGATGGACTAGACTATGCCGTGACGCCCGGCGACATGGTGCGCGCCTCCGCCAGCGGCACGGTGGTAGAGGCCGCGACCGACGCGCCTCGTTTCGGCAGGCTGGTGGTCATCGACCACGGCAACGGCTGGCATAGCGCATACGGCCACCTCGATCGGGTCACGGTCAAGGTAGGCGACGTGGTCAAGACCGGCGAGCGGATCGGGATCGCCGGTGCATCCGGCGACGCGGAAAGCCCGGAGCTGCACTTCGAGATCCGCCACAACGGCCGCAAGGTCGATCCGTCGGACAAACTGCAGGGTGCGGGCGGCGCGTGAGTCGATTGCGTCTCTCCGAAAAGCTCCCGGGGCGGAAGCGCACGCATCGCGCACCGCATTTTCAGCCATTGCGGCGCGCGCTCAAAGTGCCGGTCTGGGCCGATCTGGGCCTCCGCGTGGGCGCCGCCTTGACGCTGGTTTTCATCGTCGTCCTGATCCACTGGTGGGACCGCGCGGGCCTGGTCGATAATCTCGACGGCGAGGTATCCTTCCTCGACGTCGTCTATTTCACGATGATTTCGATCACGACCACCGGCTTCGGCGATATCGCACCGATCAGCGACCGCGCCCGGCTGGTCGAGGCGGTGATCGTCACGCCGATCCGGTTCCTGGTGATCTTTATATTCATCGGGGCGGCATACGACTTCATCATCAGGCGCAGTTGGGAGAGATGGCGCATGGCCCGCATTCAGGAAACGCTTTCCGGCCATGTCGTGGTCATCGGATTCGGCATATCCGGCTCGGAAGCCGTTGCCGAACTGATCGACCGCGGCACCGACCCACGCCACATCGTGGTAATGGACACCCGCGAGGAGCGCCTGGCCGAAGCCGAATTGCTCGGCTGCAACGTCATGGCGGCCGATGCGACCCGCGACGACAGCCTGATGGCCGTTCGGATCGACAAGGCCGAGACCGTGCTGGTCTCCGCAGGGCGCGACGACGCCTCGATCCTGATCGTACTCACCGTGCGCCATCTTGCACCCGACGTGCCGATCACCGTGGTGGTACGCGCGGCGGACAACGAGTTGCTTGCCCATCAGGCCGGCGCCAACAATGTGATCAACCCGGTGCGCTTCACCGGCCTTCTCCTCGCCGGCAGCGTGCAAGGCATGCACATCGCCGACTACATGGCTGATCTCGCGTCCGTCAGCGGGCGGGTGCACCTCGTCGAGCGCCCGGTCTTGCCCGAAGAAATCGGCAAACCGCTCGACCAGCTAGCGACGGGCGGACGTGGCCTGAGGGTCTATCGCAACGGAGCGGCGCTGGGCTTCTGGGAGACCGAGGCAGGTGCCTTGCAGGCGGGCGATGTGGTGGTCGAGATCCGCCCGACCGCCGAAAAGGACGCCTAACCCAGCAACCAGAACACGCCGCCCATGGCGAGGTAGGCGGCAAGCCAGTACCCGGCGTCGATCATCGCAACGCGGGTCGGCACCCGAATGTGCGAAAAACTGATCCACAGCGCCGGAATCACGAACGCCAGCGCCAACCCGCCCGACATCATGAAGTAGAGCCAAGGCCTGGCGGCCAGGGTCTCCGTCCCGATGCGTGCGAACATGTGCCCCATCATCACCGAGGTCAGCAGCAGCAGCCCACCGGTGATCGCCGCGACTCGTTCGGGGCGCGACCGAGCCAGGATCTTCCCGGGTGCCACTTTGCGCGCCTTGGCAGGCCCGAACAACGGGCCGAACCACGCGAAAGCAAGCAGTCCTGCGGCCAGTGCCGCAACAACAACCGCAATCCAGTTCACCGGACCCAAGACGTTTCTCCTTCGCCTTTTTCTTACACGGTAGCGCAAAGCGCGCGACAGGTGTAGGGCGCGCCGCGCAATGGCTTCCACCCCCTCCACCGCGATTCCCGGCCAGAAGAAGGTCGGCATGGTCAGTCTCGGCTGTCCGAAGGCGCTCGTCGACAGCGAGCGCATCCTCACACGCCTGCGGGCCGACGGCTACGCGATGAGCCCCGACTATGCCGGGGCCGACGTCGTGCTGGTCAACACCTGCGGCTTCCTCGACAGCGCGAAGGAGGAGAGCCTGGCCGCGATCGGAGAGGCGATCGCCGAGAACGGCCGTGTAATCGTGACCGGCTGCATGGGCGAGGAAGCCGACGCGATCCGCGCCGCACATCCCGCCGTCCTCGCGGTCACCGGCGCGCACCAGTACGAGCAGGTGGTCGAGGAAGTGCACCGGGCCGCCCCGCCCAGCCAGGGGCCGTTCGTCGACCTCATTCCCCAGCCCGACGTGAAGCTCACGCCGCGCCACTACAGCTATCTCAAGATTTCCGAGGGCTGCAACCATTCCTGCGCCTTCTGCATCATCCCCCAGCTTCGCGGGAAGCTGGCCAGCCGCCGGATCGACGCGGTGCTGCGGGAGGCGGAGAAGCTCGTCGCGGCGGGCACGAAGGAACTGCTCGTCATCAGCCAGGACACCTCGGCCTACGGCGTCGACATCCGGCACGAGAGCCGCGAATGGCACGGCCGCGAGGTGCGTGCGCACATGACCGACCTCGCCCGTGAGCTCGGCACGCTGCGTACGCCGGATGGCCAGGTGCCCTGGGTCCGCCTGCACTACGTCTATCCCTATCCGCACGTCGATGCGGTGATCCCGCTGATGGCGGAAGGGCTGCTGACGCCTTACCTCGACATCCCGTTCCAGCACGCGAGCCCGAAGGTGCTGAAGGCGATGAAGCGGCCGGCGAACGAGGCGAAAGTACTCGAGCGTCTGAAGTCCTGGCGCGCGATCGCACCCGACATGACCATCCGTTCGAGCTTCGTGGTCGGTTTCCCCGGCGAGACCGAGGAGGACTTCCGCTACCTGCTCGACTGGCTCGAGGAAGCGCAGCTCGACCGCGTCGGCGCGTTCCGCTTCGAGCCGGTCGAAGGCGCGGCGGCCAATGCCCTGCCCGATCCGGTGCCCGAAGAGGTCAAGGAAGAGCGCTACGCCCGGCTGATGGAAGTGACCGAGCGGATCAGCGCGGCCAAGCTTGCGGCCAAGGTCGGCCGCACGCTGCCGGTCATCATCGACGAGGTCGGCGAGCCGGACGAGGACGGCGACATCGGCGCCACGGGCCGCAGCCAGGCCGACGCGCCCGAGATCGACGGCCAGGTCTTCCTGCGCAACGTGCCCGAAACGCTCCGGGCTGGCGACTTCGCCAAGGTGCTGATTGAGGACGCCGACGCACACGATCTGTACGGCGTGTCCGCCTGACCTGTTGACACGTGTGACAGGCCGGAACCGCGGATATCCGCGGTTTTCGGGTGCTACGCCCTTCAAAAGTCACAGCAGGCGCGATCATTGGCTATCACCTCGGTCGCCCTTATTGCAAATGACTATCATTGACCTTCGCCGCCGCTCCGCATAGGCGCGCGGGCATGCGGCGTAGCACTATCCGTGCCTGGTATCTGGTCCACAAGTGGAGCAGCATCGTGCCCACGGTGTTCCTGCTCATGCTGTGCGTGACCGGACTGCCGCTGATCTTCCATGACGAGATCGAGGCGCTGGAAGGGGTCGATTACGAGACCGCCCTGCCCGGCGCACCCTCGGCGGAAAGCGGGGTGCCGCTCGACACGATGCTCGAAACCGCGCTGGCCGAACGACCGGGCGAAGTGCCGCTGTTCATGGCCTTCAGCCAGGAAAGCCCGCTGCTGACCGTCACCACAGGCCCGACGCCCGACGCCGCGAGCGAGGACATGACGCTGCTGTTCTTCGACCGTGCGACCGGCGAATCGCTCGGCCCCGCACCGGGCGGCGGAGTGATGGACTTCCTCCTCCAGCTCCACACCGACATGTTTCTCGGCCAGCCGGGCATGTGGTTCCTCGGCGTGATGGGCGCGCTGTTCGTGGTCGCGCTGATCTCAGGCACGGTGCTCTACGCGCCGTTCATGCGGCGGCTCCGGTTCGGCACGCTGCGGATGGACAGGAGCCGCCGGGTCGGGCGGCTCGACCAGCACAACCTCGGCGGGATCGTGATCCTCGCCTGGGCACTGGTCGTCGGCGGCACCGGCGTGATCAACGCTTTCGCCGATCCGCTGACCGACGCCTGGCGCGAGGGCGAGCTCGCCGCGATGACTACGGAGCATGGTGGGGCCGAGCCCGTTGCGCCGGCGGACTACGGCTCGCTCGATGCCGCAATGGCCGAAGCGCATGCGGTATTGCCCGGCCGCAACCCGCAGTTCATCGCCTTCCCCGGCGGCGGGTGGAGCACCGCGCGCCACTACGCCGTGTTCTTCCAGGGCGACCGGCCGCTGACCGAGCACCTGCTCACCCCCGCGCTGATCGATGCCGAGAGCGGCGCACTGGTCGATGCACGCGCCATGCCCGCGCTCAACCAGGCGCTGATGATGTCCAAGCCGCTCCACTTCGGCGACTACGGCGGGCTGCCGCTCAAGGCGCTGTGGGCGCTGCTGACGCTGGCGACGATCTGGGTGCTGTGGACCGGCGTGCTGCTGTGGTGGCGTCGCAGCCCTGGTGAAATCGAACGGCGCGTGGCCGAGATCCACGGCGGCGCGGAAGGGCAGCTCGCGTGAAGCCCATCGCTCCCTCGCGGCGCCGGACCCGGCAAAGCCTCGCGCATATTTTCGCGCTGCCGCTGGCGCTGTTCGCCGCGAGTTTCGCCGGTCTCGTCCTCGGCCTCACCGGTGAGGGCGCGCCCGACATCCTCGCCTGGGCCCTGCTCTCGCTTCCTGTTCTCGTGGTCGCCGTCGCCTGGCGGCGGCGCGGCCGCCCTTCCCCGCAAAGAAAGATCTGACATGACCGTTCGCTATGCCCTCACGGCTTCCGCCCTCGCCCTTGCCGCCGCTGCGCCCGCCTTCGCGCAGGAGGAGGCGACGGAAAGCGCAAACGACATCGTCGTCACCGCGCAGCGCACGAACGCGACCGAAGTTACGAATGGCGGCGATGCGGGCGTGCTGGGCAACAAGCACGCGGCGGACCTCGCGTTCTCGATCCGCAGCTTCGACGAATCGCTGATCCTCAACCAGCAGCCGCTGACGCTGGGCGAAGTGCTCGATAACGATCCGACCGTGCGCACGACCTACGGCTTCGGCAATGCCTCCGAGCTGTTCGTGATCCGCGGCTTTCCGCTGTTTGGCGACGACGTGGGCGTGAACGGCCTCTACGGCATCGCGCCCCGCCAGATCGTCGCGCCCGAGCTTTACGACAGCGTGCAGGTGCTGAACGGCGCGAGCGCGTTCCTCAACGGCGCGGCACCAGGCGGCTCCACCCTGGGCGGGTCGGTAAACCTCAAGCTCAAGCGCGCCGGGTTCGACCCGCTGACGCGCGCGACGCTTGGCTACACCTCAGGCGCCCATTTCGGCGGCAGCTTCGATGTCTCCCGCCGGTTCGGGGCGAATGGGGAATGGGGTCTGCGCGTCAACGGCGCCTATCGCGACGGCGAGACTTCGGTGGACCGCGAGGATCGGCGGACGCAAGTGATCGGCGGCGCGCTCGACTACGACGGCGGCAACTTCCGCGCGGCGCTGGATCTTGCTTATCAGAAGGTGCGGGTGGATTCGCTGCGGCCCAAGGTGACGCTGGGCGCGGACGTGACCGCAATCCCGCGCGTACCCGAAGCCGACGCGAACTATGCGCAGGACTTCACCTATACCGAGATGCGCGACGTGTTCGGCACGTTGAGCCTCGAATGGGACATCGCCGACAACGCGCTGCTCTATGCGCGCGCCGGTGCCCGCGATGGGCGCGAGGACGGCATCTACAGCCGCATCACCCTGACCGACGCGGCAACCGGCGAGGCCGTCGGCGCCGGACTCATCGTGCCGCGCACCGACAACAACGAGGCGGCCGAAGCCGGCATCCGGGTCAACCTGGGCGAGACGATGACGCACGAGTTCAACTTCGGCGGCAGCGCGAACTGGCAGACCAACCGCAACGCCTTCGACTTCCGGGACAACTTTGCCACCAATCTCTATGACACCCCGCAGGTGGCGCTGCCGCCCTCCACGGTCGCGCCGTGGAATCCCGGCGGCGACCTCGACGATCCCTTCCCGATCGTGAAGAGCCGCCTGTGGAGCGCGTTCGCCTCCGACACGATCGGACTGTGGGACGACCGCGTGCTGATCACCGGCGGCCTGCGCATGCAGACGATCCATGTCGAGAACTACCTCGCCGCCAACGGCCAGCTCGACACGGTGTACGACAAGGACGCAATCACCCCGGTCGTCGGCGTGGTGTTCAAGCCGCTGCCTTACGTCTCGCTCTACGCCAATCGGATCGAGGCGCTGCAGCAGGGCGCGGTCGCTCCGCTGGAGGATGCGCTGGAGAACCGCGGCGAAGTGCTCGCCCCGCGCAAGTCGACCCAGTACGAGGCCGGGGCCAAGCTCGCGCTTGGCCGGTTCCTTTACGCCGGGCTGGCATTCTACCAGATCGAGCGGCCGGGCGACGGCACGATCACCGAACCCGACGGCACGCAGCGCTACGGCTATATCGGCGAGCAGCGGCATCGCGGGATAGAGTTCACGGTCAACGGCGAACCCGTCGAAGGCCTTCGGGTGATCGCGGGCCTTTCGACCATCGACGCCGAGCTCGACGGCGGTGCTGATGTCGCGGGCGTCCCCGGCTTCACGGCCAATGCCAACGTCGAATGGGATACGCCATTCGTGCCGGGCCTGACCCTGACCGGGCGCATGACACACACCGGCAAGCAATGGGCCGATACGGCGAACACGCTGCGACTCGACGACTGGACCGTCTTCGGCCTTGGTGCGCGCTATGTCGTCGCAGCGGGCGGCGCCCCGGTCACGCTGCGGCTGACGGTCGATAACGTGGCGGACAAGCGCTACTGGGCCTCCGGCTTCGACGCCTTCAGCGCCGCCCTGCTGCAGGGCCGCCCGCGCACGGTGAACGCCTCGGTCTCGGTGGACTTCTAGCGCAGGCTTCGCAGCGTCAGCGAGCGGCGCGTGACGGCCATGGGGGCGATCGAATGCTCCCATGCCGCGCGGGCCTCTCCGCTCAGCAGGTAAAGCGAGCGTGGCGGCAGGTCGACGCTGCGGCGCTCGAAGCCCTGCGCGGTGCGGCGGCGCAGGCGCAGGACGGCGGGCGCGGAGAGCGAGAGGCCGAGCACCTCGCCATATTGCGGCCTATCGCGGTGCCAGCCGATGCCTGCGCCGGGATCGTAGCGGATCAGTAGCGCCTGGACGAAATCGCGTGGATCGCGGCCGGCGAGCGGTGCCAGTTTCTCGCGCAGGGCCCCGATCCACTCGGGCAGCGGCGGCGCCTCGGCTACTCGACCGCGCTGGTAGTCGTAGGCCGAGCCGTAGTTCGCTGTCAGCCGCTTGCCGCGCCACTGGCCGAACCGGAATGGCTCCAGCGGCGCCGCGTCGATCCGCGCCTCCAGCACGCGTTCCTCGCCGGCGCCGATCCCATCCTCGATCAGTAGCATGCCCGGCACCGGCGGTGCCACGGCTTGCCCTTCGGAGGCGAAGAGGTCGCGCTGGAAACCCATGCCGCCTATATGGGAGCGATGCCGCACCACACCACCACGCTCGCCTTTGACACCCCCGGGCCGGGCCTGACCGAGATCACGCGCGAGGTCGCCGACTGGCTCGAGTCCACCGGTGTCGAGACCGGCCTGCTCACCGCCCTGTGCCGTCACACGTCGGCCTCGCTGCTGGTCAACGAGAACGCCGCGCGCGCGGTGCAGCACGACATCGTCGCGTGGCTGGACCGTGTCGCGCCCGAGAGCAGCGCCTATGCGCACGACGACGAGGGCCCCGACGACATGCCCGCGCATCTCAAGGCCGCGCTCACCGGCGTCAGTCACTCGATCCCGGTCTCCGGCGGACGAATGATGCTCGGCACCTGGCAGGGCCTGTTCCTAGCCGAACACCGCGCCCGCCCCCACCGCCGCGAAGTCGCGCTGCACGTGGTGGGCGAACCGTAGAACAGCGGGTGAAACCGCGCGGTGCAACCCCTTCGCTAGCGCGCGCTTCTCGGCGTGCGATCGAGCGGCACCCGCTTGCGCGACGCCGCTGGCTCGAACTCCTCGGGTATCTCACGCGCCCAGCGCTGGTAGGCCATGCGTAGCTCCGCACTCGTGGCCAGAAGATCGCGCGGCTGAGGGAGGATCGATGCCGTATAGAAGAGATCGTATTCCTCCGGCAGCAACCCGCCAATCACATTCGAGCGAGTGCGTTCCTCTTCCAATCCGTCGAT
The DNA here is from genome assembly GCF_003581645.1 of Pelagerythrobacter aerophilus. Lineage (GTDB taxonomy): Bacteria > Pseudomonadota > Alphaproteobacteria > Sphingomonadales > Sphingomonadaceae > Pelagerythrobacter > Pelagerythrobacter aerophilus. Next base: position 256,278 of record NZ_QXFK01000018.1, read on the forward strand.
CAGCATGGCGAGCGCTTCATCCCGCCGACCGGCACACAGCAGTGCTTGGGCCGCCACGGCCACGGTCTCAACGCGGTTTTCGCGCAAGTACGCCAGCTCGGTCTCGGCCTCTTCACCGCGGTCGAGACCGTGAAGCGCACAGGCATGATCGCGTGCGACGAGCATTCTCGCATATGTGCTGCCGTGTACCTCGGCCACTTCGCGCGCAAGCCGGGCAGCTTCCAAACCTTCGACGAAGCGGGTCTGTCCAACCAGCCGGGAACTGCGATTGATTACGAAGTTCACCACCCAGGGATTCTCGTCCGCGGGCAGTTCGGCAAGGCGGTCGAACACGGCGTCGGCCTCGTCGATCCGGCCCAGCGCGTCGAGCGCATAGGCTTCTATGTTGAGCGCCCAGGCGTCGCCCTCCTGGATGTTTCCGAAAGCGCCGGGCCGCTCGCGCCATTTGCGCGCAAGAGCGGTCGCCTCCTCGAACCGACCGTCGAAATAGAGCGCCTGCGCAGCATCGGAGAAGCGCTCGCGGTCGTACGATGCGTTATCATAGCGTGCCGCCGCCCAGTGACGGTAGTTCTCCGTAATCGCGGTAAAATGTTCGCCGACCCGCCGCTCGATCTTCGGCCACGCGGATTCGTATTCGCGCAGCGCCAGCAAATCCGGATAACTGACCGGATTGCGTATCTGGCCCAGAGTTTCGTCGATCAAGGCGTCGTTGTTCGCGCGGATCGCAGGCTTCAGCGCCCGATAGGCGATGCCGCTTTTGACGTCGCCGGAGAAGCTGGCGTACAACGGCGATTGGAACAGACGGAAGGAAAGGTCCTCGAACGCATCCTCGCGGCCATGCTTGCGCGCGAGGCGTGCGGCAGTTTGGAACCCGGCCACGTCCAGCGCCCCGGCCGTCTCGTCAGTCGCGGTGTTCGCGAAGCGCTCGAGCCGAGCGAGTGCGGAGGCGGCATCGTCGAGCCGCGAGTCGAGGTAGAGTCCGAGACCGACAAACGACGACGGGTCGAAATCCCTCTCGTACTCGGCAAATGCATCGGCGGCTTGGCGGTATGCGCCCTGCTTGTCGGCGCAAACCGCGCGCGCAAGCAGCATGCCCGCCCGATAGCCCTCACCGGCTGGACGCGTGCTGAACTCGGCCAGCAGCGGCTCGCTGACTTCGCATTGGCCGAGCCAGCCGTCCCCTAGCCTATCCACCTCCGCCTTGAGTTCGGCGTCGCTCATCGCCGCATAGTTGGACACCGTTCCTGTCGCTTCGCCAGGCTGCTGCGCCGCGGTCGGCGCCGCCCCCAGCATGAGCGCGATAATTATGGCCTCATGTGATTTCATGCTCCCCCCAATTCCGACGTTGTGCCCTACGGTTCCGGTGGTGGCAATTCCCGCGATCTCTCGCGCCCGAAACAACCGCGCTTCCACCGCGTTGGCGAAGTATGCCCATATCGATCGATCTCGCCTTCGCCTTCCGCATGGAGAAGGTGACCGACGTGTTGCTGCAGTTCGAAGCGGCGATCATCCCCGAGCAGACGCTGCTCGAAACCGATACCTGGGCGACGAAAGGCGAGCATTTCGCGCGCATTTCGGCGCAGGACGATATCGGCGAGCGGGTGTGGATCCGCGCGGTCGGGCGGTACGACGTCTCGTACAAGGCCAAGGTCGCCGTCAACCGGCTGCCGGCCGAGATCGGAAACCTCGAATACCTGCTCCCCCATGATCTTCCGGGCGAGGCGGTGCAGTATCTGTTCGATTCGCGCTATTGCCCGGCCGACCGGTTCCAGCCGTTCGTCGAGGCGGAGTTCGGCGGGACCGAAGGGGGCGCGCGGGTCGCGGCGATCCACGACTGGATCGCGCAGAATCTCGCCTACGAACCGGGCAGCAGTACGCCCAACACGACCGCGCTCGACAGCTTTATCGAACGGCGGGGGATTTGCCGCGATTTCGCGCATGTCATGGTCATGCTCGCGCGCGCTTCGGGCATTCCCGCGCGCTTCGTCAGTTGCTTCGCGCCCGGGGTCGATCCGCCGGATTTCCATGCGGTCGCCGAAGTGTTCCTGACCGATCCGACCACCCCGGGCGGCGGCGCCTGGTTCCTGGTCGACGCCACCGGCATGAGCCAGCCGGACGAGGTAGTGAAGATCGGCGTGGGCCGCGATGCCGCGGACGTCAGCTTCATCACCAGCTTCGGACCGACCGAATTCCTCGAGAAGCAGGTGACGGTTACGCGCAAGGCGTGAATATGTATGCGGCGCGTGGGCATGACGCGGCGCGGCTGCTAGCACTTTGGCAGGAGACGAAAGCGGGAGGAGAGCGATGGACCTGGTCGTGGTGGATATCGGCGGCACGCATGCGCGCTTCGCGATCGCGTCGATCGGCGAGGACGGTGCGATATCGCTGAGCGAGCCGGAGACGCTCCACACCGAGGATCACGCCAGCTTTCAGACGGCCTGGGAGGAATTCCGCCGGCGCCAGGGCGGCACGCTGCCCGACGCGCTGAGCATGGCGATCGCCGGTCCCGTCGGCGGCGAGGTGATCCGCTTCACCAACAATCCCTGGATCATCCGCCCGGCGCTGGTGAAATCCAAGCTGGGCGTCGAACGCTACAGCATCGTCAACGACTTCGAAGCAGTCGCCCACGCCGTGGCACGCGCGCCGGAAGACCAGTTCCTGCACCTGACCGGCCCCGACGAGCCGCTTGGATCGGACGGGACGATCAGCGTGCTCGGTCCGGGGACCGGCCTCGGCGTGGCGCATCTCTGGCGCTCCGGCGGCCAGTACCGCGTCCAGGCGACCGAAGGCGGCCACGCCGACTTCGCACCGCTCGACCTGATCGAGGACGCGATCCTCGCCCGGCTGCGCAAGCGCCACACGCGGGTTTCGGTGGAGCGCGTGGTCGCCGGCCCCGCGATCGTCGACATCTACCAGACGCTCGCCGCGATGGAGCGCCGCTCTGTGCCCGAGTCCGACGACGTAGAGATCTGGACCAAGGGCATGAGCGGGGAAGACAGCCTCGCGGCCGCCGCGGTCGACCGGTTCTGCCTCTCGCTCGGCTCGGTCGCAGGGGACATCGCGCTGGTCCAGGGCGGGTTCGCCGGCGTGGTGATCGCCGGCGGGCTCGGCTACCGCATCCGCGAGACGCTGCTCACCTCCGGCTTTGCCGACCGGTTCCGCGCCAAGGGCCGCTTCGCCGGCCTGATGGGGTCGATCCCGGTCAAGCTGATCGTCCACCCGCAGCCCGGCCTGTTCGGTGCCGCCGCCGCCTTCGTTGCCGAACATGGGATAAGCCAATGACCACTGTCGCCCAGCTAGCAGACCGCCTTGCCGTGCTGCACCGGCAGACGCAGGAATCGCCGCTGTTCAATCCCGTGTTTCAGCTCTCGCTCGAGCTATCGCGCATGCTCGAGAGCGGCGAACTCGACCTCGCCGGCGCCGAGGGACTGATCGCCGAGCTGGAGTGCGATGCGCTGATGACGCGTGCCGGGCGGCTCCGGCGGCTGGTCGCGCCGGTCGGGCCGCAGGCGAACGAGGACGCTCTCGCCGCCTGTCTGGACGCCGGGAGCTTCGCGGATTTCCGCGCGGCATGGGAGCGCCCGCAGCTCCACGCGGTCTTCACCGCGCACCCGACGTTCCTGCTCTCCCCCGCACAATCCCAGGCGGTCGCATCCACCGCCGCGAGCGAGGGCGCGATCGGGGAAAGCGCCTGTGCCGCGCCCGCCGAGCGGCCGGCGATCACGCTGGCGTTCGAGCATGCGCAGGCCATGGCGGCGCTCGCCCGCGCGCAGGACGCGCGCGACCGTATCGTGGGCCACCTGCTGAGCACCGCACGCGAGCGCTGGGCGGATGAGTGGCACGCGTTTTCGCCAGTTCCGTTCCGCTTCGCCACCTGGGTCGGCTACGACATGGACGGCCGGACCGACATCGGCTGGCACACCTCGATCGGGTTCCGCCTGGCCGAGAAGGCCGAACGGCTCGGGCGCTATGCCGATACCCTCGCCGCGATCGACCCGACGCACCCGCTGCTCGATACCTTGCGCCCCGCGCAGACTCATACCGCCGAATGTGCGGCGGCGTTCGCGGAACCGCTCGACGAAGCCGGAGCGCTTTCGGCCGCAGCCAATCGGTTGACCGCCCATCACCCGGCCAAGCTGCTGTCGCTCGCCCCGCTGATCGATGCGCTCGAACGCGAAGCGGCCGACCAGGACGACGACCGCGCGGTGGCGCTCAAGACGCTCGCCGCCGCCATGCGGGCCGACGGGCTCGGCATGGGCGGAATCCACTTCCGCGTGAACGCCAAGCAGCTCCATAACGCGATCCGCGGCCGTCTGGAGGACGGCGAGAACTTGGACCTGTCGAGCCAGGGCGCGCTCGCCACGCTGCGCATGCTGATCGCCGAGGCGACCCCGCTGCGGAGCAATTTCGCCGCGCTCGCGATCGAGAGCTCTACCGCGATCCGCCAGTTCCTAGCGATGGCCCAGATCCTGCGCCACATCGACGCCGACGCACCGATCCGCATGCTCGTCGCCGAGTGCGAGCAGCCGGCGACCGTGCTCGCCGCGCTCTATTTCGCGCGGCTGTTCGGGGTGGAGGACAAAGTCGACGTCTCGCCCCTGTTCGAGACGGAAACCGCACTCGAGCACGGCGGCCGCTTCCTCGACGCGCTGCTGGCCGAGGAGATATACCGCGACTACGCGCGGCGGCGCGGGCGGGTCTGCATCCAGACCGGTTTCTCCGACGCGGGGCGCTTCGTCGGACAGATTCCGGCCAGCCTCGCGATCGAGCGGCTGCAAGGCCGGCTGGCCGACGCGATGGCCGCCAACGACCTGACCGACGTGGCCGCGCTGATCTTCGACACGCACGGCGAAAGCATGGGCCGCGGCGCGCACCCGGGCGGATTTGCCGACCGGCTCGAATGGCCGCTCTCGCCCTGGGCACGGCGGCGCTTCGCCCGCGCGGGCATCCGGATCGAGCCCGAAGTCACCTTCCAGGGCGGCGACGGCTATCTGTTCTTCGCCAATCCCGAACTCGCGCTGGCGACGCTGACCCGGATCGCCGAACTGCGCCCGGCCGAGACCGACATCGATGCCCCGCCCGATCCGTTCTACCGCCGCACCGACATCAGCCTCGACTTCTACCGCGCGATCCGTGACCACCAGCACGAGCATCTCGAGAGCCGCACCTACAGCCGCGCCGTGACAGCGTTCGGGCTCGGGCTGCTCAACACGACCGGCAGCCGCGTCTCGCGCCGGCAGTCGGACTTGTCCTCCGATCGCGAGATGAGCCTGCGCCAGATCCGTGCGATCCCGCACAATGCCGTCCTGCAGCAGCTCGGCTACCCGGTGAACGTGATTGCCGGTGTGGGCAGCGCGGCCGAGGGGAACCGCGAGGAAATCGCCGGGCTGCTCGCCGAAAGCCCGCGCGGCCGGCAACTCGTCCGCCTCGTGCGAGCGTCCAACGCGCTCGGCAGCATCAAGACCGTCGCAGCCTACGGCGAGCTGTTCAACTCCGCCTATTGGGCGAGCCGAACCTATCGCGGGACCGAGAGCCATATCGCCGGGGCCTGCGCGGCGCTGGCCGAATACCTGGTCAAGGACGACCGCGCGGGGGTATTCCGCCGTCTCGCCTCGCGCTTGCGGATCGACGCGCTCAAGCTCCACCGCCTGCTCGATCTGTTGCCAGACCAAGCGCCGATGGAGAACCGCGAGCAGGTCCGCCGCCGGATCGGTGTGCTCCAGGCGCTGCGCATGGCGCTGCTGCAGTTCATGTTCCTGCGCGCGGTTTCGGTCCCGGCCTTCAGCCGCGCCAACGACATCAGCCGCGGCGACGTGATCGAGATGGTGCTGACGCTGCGCATCGACGAAGCGCTGGCCCAGCTCCGCCGCGCCTTCCCGACGCACTTCCCGGCACCTTCCGACTATGTGCTCGACGAACCGTCCGACTACCCGGACCGCGGATCGGAAGGTTACGCCGCGATCGAGAACGAGTTCATCGCCCCAATCGAACGCGCGCATGCGCTGAGCCTGCGGATCACCACCGCCATCGCCAACGAATTCGGGGCGCATGGGTAAGGGTTAATATCCCCCCACTTTGTGAAGCCAAATGGGAAGGATCGCCAGCTATCGCGCCGTACTGCCTCGCACAGTCAGCGACACCGGCACTCGCCGCAGCGGCGCATCGTCGCCGGCGTTGAACAGGGCGTCGACCAGCAACGAGCCGGCGGCGGCCGGATCGGGGGCGATCGTGGTCAGAGTCGGCTGGGCGAAGCGCGCTGCGGGCAGGTCGTCGAAGCCGGCGACCCCTACTTCGCCCGGCACCGCCACGCCGCGCTGCTTAAGCGCCTCGAGCGCGCCCAGTGCCATCGCGTCGCAGGCGGCGAAGATCGCATCCGCCCCGCCCCCCTGATCGAGCCAGGCCTCGACGGCCGCAGCCCCTTCCTCCTCTCGCGTGGCGCCGTCGCGCGTCGGCACCAGGCATGGCTCCAGCCCGGCTGCGCGCATCGCGTCGCAATAGCCCTCGTAGCGCTCGGCGAACTGGTGTTGCGGAGAATCGATCGCACCGAGGAAGCAGGGCGCGCGGTAGCCTTGCGCGAGCAGATGCTCGACCGCCAGCCGCCCGGCCGCGCGGTTGTCGGAGCGGACCCATTCGAGATCGTCGAACGGCGAGCCCCAGTAGACCACCCGCCGCTCCGCCTTCTCGAGCCCGCGGAAATAGTCCCACGCCGCGCGGTTGGTCGTGGTGCCGATCACCACCAGCCCGTCGGCCCAGCCGCGTTCCTCGTAATGGCCGAAGAACTGCTCCTCGCGCGCCTGGAACGAGACCAGCGTCTCGAACCCGCGTTCCGACGCCGCGAGGCAAACGCTGCCGAGCAGCATGTAGGAGAACGGGTTGATGTCCGCGGCGCTCTCCCCCGGGCGGCAGATCACCACCACCGCAAGCGTGCCGGTGGAGCCGCGCCGCAACCGGGCGGCGCGCTCGTCGACGAAATAGCCGATTTCCTCGGCCGCACGCAGCACCCGCGCGCGGGTCGCTTCGGTGATCACTTCGGACCCGGCGAGCGCGCGCGACACGGTGGACTGGCTTACGCCTGCCCGTTCCGCCACATCGATCGAAGTCGGCCGCCGTTTCATCGCCGTTCCCTATCGGGAAGACCGTGCAAAAGCGCAAGCGAGCCTGAATATGTATGCGGCACACTGGTATGCATGGACGCGGTTTCCTAGACAGGGAAACGAAAAGCGAAAGGCATATGCGCATGAGCTTCACCGCGGACCGTCTGGTCCTGTTCGGCGCGACGGGCGACCTGGCGCAGCGCATGCTGCTCCCCTCGCTCTGCGCGCTGGATCACGACGACCTGCTGGCGCCCGATCTCAAGATCGTCGGCACCGCCCGTTCGGACCTGAGCGACGCCGAGTTTCGCGACTTCGCGCGCGCCGCACTCGAGAAGTTCCTGCCTGCCAATCGCCGCGGCGGCATGGCCGAGTTCCTCAACCGCCTGAGCTACCAGCCGCTCGATGCGACGACTCTGGAAGGCTACGAGGAATTGGCCGCCAAGGTCGGCGAACCGGAGCGCGGGATCGCGATCTTCCTCTCCACCGCCCCCAGCCTGTTCGAGCCGACGATCCGCGGACTGCAGCACGCCGGGCTCGATGGGCCGCATGTGCGCATGTGCCTGGAAAAGCCGCTTGGCGTCGATCTCGAGACCAGCCGCGAGATCAACGACGCGGTCGCCGCCGCCTTCCCGGAGGAGCGGATTTTCCGCATCGACCACTATCTCGGCAAGGAGACGGTGCAGAACCTGCTGGCGTTGCGTTTCGCCAACATCCTGTTCGAGCCGCTGTGGAACGCAAGTCACATCGATCACGTTCAAATCACCGTGGCGGAAACGGTCGGCCTCGAAGGACGCGTCGCCTTCTACGACGACGCCGGCGCCCTGCGCGACATGGTGCAGAATCACATGCTCCAGCTCCTTGCGCTCGTCGCGATGGAGCCGCCGGGCAACTTCAACGCGACGTCGGTGCGCGACGAGAAGGTCAAGGTCCTGCGCGCGCTGCGACGCGTGGCCGAAGGCGAAACGGTGACCGGCCAGTATCGTGCAGGCGCGATCCAGAGCAAGGCCGTCCCCGGCTACGACGAGGAACTGGGCAAGGATTCGGACACCGAGACCTACGTCGCGATCAAGGCGCACGTCGACAACTGGCGCTGGAAGGGCGTGCCCTTCTACATGCGCACCGGCAAACGCCTGCCCGAGCGCGTTACCGAGATCGTCGTGCAGTTCCGCTGCGTTCCGCACTCGATCTTCGAGGACAAGGGCGCGCGGATGCAGCCCAACCGCCTCGTCATCGGCATCCAACCGGAAGAGAACGTGCATCTTTCGCTGATGGCCAAGGTGCCGGGGCTCGACCGCGAAGGCATCCGTCTGCGCTCGGTGCCGCTCGACATCTCGATGCCGGACGCCTTCTCGGGCGCGGTGCGGCGGATTGCCTACGAGCGGCTCCTGCTCGACCTCATGGAAGGCGACCAGACGCTGTTCGTCCGCCGCGACGAGGTCGAGGCGCAGTGGGAATGGATCGACGCCATCCGCGCCGGCTGGGCCGAACAGGGCCTCACCCCCCGTCCTTACAGCGCCGGCACCTGGGGTCCGAGCGCTGCAATCGCGCTGGCAGAGCGCGATGGGGTGACATGGCATGAGTAACTTCGAACATATCCTCCCAGGAACGGAGAGGATCCTATGACCCTCAACGACACCATCCACCGCGTCACGCAGCGCGTGATCGAAAACTCGCGCGATAGCCGCGCGGCCTACCTCGACCTGATGCAGCGCGAGGCCGATAGCCGGCCCGATCGCCGGTCGGTCTCGTGCTCGAACCTCGCGCATGCCTATGCCGGGACGCTGCACGATCAGCCCGAGCTCAAGTCCGGCGAATTGCCGAATATCGGCATCGTCACCTCCTACAACGACATGCTTTCGGCGCATCAGCCCTACGGCCGCTATCCCGAGCGCCTGAAGATCTACGCCCGCGAAGCCGGCGCCACGGCGCAAGTCGCGGGCGGCACCCCGGCGATGTGCGACGGCGTGACGCAGGGCGAGACGGGCATGGAGCTCTCGCTGTTCAGCCGCGACGTGATCGCGCTGTCGACCGGCGTCGCGTTGAGCCATGCCGTGTACGATGGCGCGCTGATGCTCGGCATCTGCGACAAGATCGTGCCCGGCCTGCTGATCGGCGCCCTGCGCTTCGGCTACCTGCCGACGATATTCGTACCGAGCGGCCCGATGCCCACCGGCATTCCGAACAAGGAAAAGCAGCGCGTCCGCCAGCTCTATGCCGAGGGCAAAGTGGGCCGTGACGAGCTGCTCGAGAGCGAACTCGGCAGCTATCACTCGCCAGGCACCTGCACGTTCTACGGCACCGCCAACTCCAACCAGATGATGATGGAGCTGATGGGGTTGCATATCCCCGGAGCGGCATTCGTCCAGCCGGGCACCAAGCTGCGCCAGGCGCTCGATCGCGCCGCCGTGCACCGGGTCGCCGCGATCGGGCATAAGGGCGACGACTACCGCCCCCTCGCCCGCTGCGTCGACGAGAACGCGATTGTCAACGCCGCGATCGGGCTGCTGGCGACCGGCGGATCGACCAACCACGCGATCCACATTCCGGCAATGGCCCGCGCCGCGGGTATCCGGTTCGACTGGGACGATCTGGCCGAGCTGTCGCACGTCGTGCCGCTGCTCGCACGCGTCTATCCCAACGGTGCGGGCGACGTGAACCATTTCCACGAAGCCGGCGGCATGGGCTACGTGATCGGCGAACTGCTCGAAGCGGGCCTCGCGCATCGCGACGTGCTGACGGTGAGCGAGGGCGATCTCTCCCGCTACGCCGAGGAGCCCGGGCTCGACGACGACACGCTCGTGTGGCGCGATCCGGGCCCGAGCGGCAATCGCGAGATGCTGCGTCCTGTCTCCGATCCGTTCCAGGCCGACGGCGGCATGCGGCTGGTCCAGGGCAATCTCGGCCGCGCATGCTTCAAGTCGAGCGCGGTGGAGCAGGAGCGCTGGACGATCGAGGCGCCGTGCCGCGTGTTCCAGACCCAGCGCGAGGTCGCGGAGGCGTTCAAGGCGGGCGAGCTCGACCGCGATGTCGTCGTCGTCGTCCGCTTCCAGGGGCCGCGCGCGAACGGCATGCCCGAGCTGCACAAGCTGACCCCCGTCCTCGGCGTGCTGCAGGACCGCGGCTACCGCGTCGCACTGGTCACCGACGGGCGCATGTCGGGCGCCAGCGGCAAAGTGCCGGCGGCGATCCACTGCACGCCCGAAGCACTCGCCGGCGGCCCGCTGGCGCGGCTGCGCGATGGCGATGTGGTCCGCGTCTGCGCCGTGACCGGCGAGCTTTCGACCAACGCCGATCTCGACGCGCGCGAGCCCGTACCCGATCCGCTGCCCGAAGCAGGCACCGGGCGCGAGCTCTTCGCCATGTTCCGCAATTTCGCCGATGGCGCCGAACAGGGCGGCTCGGCCATGCTCGCCACCGCAGGACTTTGACATGACCGATATCGACGCGCTGATGCGCACCGCCCCGGTGATCCCGGTGATCGTGATCGACGAGCTTGAGCACGCCGTGCCGCTGGCCGAAGCGCTGGTTGCCGGCGGATTGCCCGTGCTCGAGGTGACCCTGCGCACCCCGGCCGCGCTCCCCGCCATCGCGGCGATGAAGCAGGTGCCCGGCGCGATCGTCGGCGCAGGCACGGTCGCCAACCCGCGCGATCTCGAAGACGCGCTCGCCGCAGGGAGCGAGTTCATCGTCTCCCCCGGCCTGACCGAGCCGCTGGCGCAGGCTGCAATCCGCCGCGGCGTGCCGTTCCTGCCCGGCATCGCCAACGCCGGGGACATCATGCGCGGGCTCGACCTCGGCCTCACCCATTTCAAGTTCTTCCCCGCCATGGCCGCGGGCGGCTTGCCGGCGCTCAAGTCCCTTGCTGCGCCGTTCGGTGGCTGTCGGTTCTGCCCTACGGGCGGCATCGGGCTCGACAACGCGGCCGAGTGGCTCGCGTTCGATCCGGTGCTCTGCGTCGGCGGGAGCTGGGTGGCCCCGCGCGGGGCACCCGACCGCAAACAGGTCGAGCGAGTCGCCCGCGAGGCAGCCGCGCTCGGGCGTTAACCTCCGCGCTAACGCCGTCCCCTTGCGGGACGCGGCGTGCGGCGGACTGGCTGTCGTATCACTCCCGGCGCATAAGTCCGGCCCATGGACCCGATGCTCAAATGGATCGGCGGAGCGACCGCCGCACTCGTTCTCCTGCTCGGCGGAGCTACCCTGGTGAGCCATCTACGGGACGCGCCGGAGACCGACAATGCGCCCGCGCTCGAGCAGGCGATCCCTGTCGACGAGGCAGCGCTGGCCGAAACGTCCGAAGATGCGACCGATAGCGAGGCCGAGCCTGCGACCCCGGGCGGCAATGCCGACCTGACGCCCGCCTCCTCGACCAAGGAAGAGGCCTTCGTCGTCAAGCGGATCCTGCCGATCGATGGGCCGATCAAGTACGGCGAGTGGCACTGGGACGATGAGGGCGTGCCCGACGGGCCGCTGGTCGTCACCGTCGATCTCGACGCACGCGTGGTCTCGATCTTCCGGAACGGCTACGAGATCGGCGCCGCCGCCGCCATGCTCGGCACCGACGAGCATCCGACGCCCCTCGGCACATTTCCGATTCTCAGCAAGGAGCGTCACAACGTTTCCGAGAAGTACGGCAACGCGCCGATGCCCTGGACGCTGCGGCTAACCAACGATGGGGTCGCGATCCACGGCGGCTCGGTGGTGGAGAACGGCTACGCCAGCCACGGCTGCATCGCCATTCCCGACGAACTCGCCAAGCGCCTGTTCGCAGTCGCGAAGAAAGGCGACAAGGTCATCGTCACTCGCGGCGAGACGATGCAACTCGGGGACTCGATTATCTAACATCTCCGTCGCCCTGCGCAGCAGAGACGATGAGAGTGGCGGCTATCGAGTTCGCCGGGGCGGTTCGGGTTCGAGCAGCCAGCCGTCGACCGTGCTCCGTCCCGCAACGCCGCCGCAGTTTGCAGCCGATCCGCGCGTGAGAGCATCGTCGAGCTGCGCCACCCCGCCGCCCCTGGGGAGGCCGCCGAGCAGGCCGATGGCTTTCGCTAGAACCCGTAGGCGAATCGCGCGTGGGGCCCGGGGACGGTAGAGATAGCCGCCGTCCTGCTCCGTTACCTGCGCTTCCCATTCGCGATCGGCTGCCCATTGCAGCGCCTGGTCGGCATCGGCGAGATGACCGGCGCTTTGCGCCAGCGCGAGGATGTCGAGCCAGTCCGTACCGGCCAGCGCCTGGCGCATGCGCACGCGGTCGAACCGCTCATCGGCATTGGACGGATCCTGCGCGGCCACGATCCCCGCAACGTCGAGCACGGCCCGAAGCTCGGCCCGCCGCCAACCGAGCAGCGGGCGCAGCAGGACAAGATCGCCGCCCGGCACATGAGTTCGCGCACGCACCCCGGCAAGCCCGGTGACGCCGCTTGCACGGTTGAGGCGCATCAGCAGTGTTTCGGCCTGATCGTCGGCATGGTGCGCGGTCGCGATCGCTGAGAGCCCGCGCTCGCGTGCCCAGCCTTCGAGCGCGGCATAGCGCGCCTTGCGCGCCTCGTCCTGAAGATTGCCGCCGGCGACCGCGACGCGAAGCGTGGCATGCGGCACGGAGAGCTCGGCACAAAGGCGTGCGACCATGGCCGCCTCGTCCGCGCTCTCCGGACGAAGACCGTGATCGACGGTCGCCGCCTCGACGCTACCGGGAAAGGCCGCATGCGCGAGGAGCATCATGGCGAGGCTGTCGGGCCCGCCGGAAACGGCAAGCCCCAGCCGCCCGGCTTCGGGCCCGATCCGCGCGAGATCGGCCCGGAAGCGCGCTACGCGTTCGGGATCGGCCGGCCTATCAATTGCACGTAACCTTCTTCCGGTTCGCTTCGTACTGGTCGGACAGGCGGCCGGCCGCGATCGCGGGATAGGTCTCCGCGAATTCGGCCAGCGCGATACAGGCGCGGCTCGTATCCTTCGCGGCGATCATGGCCTCGGCGAGGTAGAGCAAACTGTCGGGTGCGCGGGCCGCCTGCTTGTCGCTCTGGTAGTTCTTGAGGAACCAGGGCGCAGCCTCGGCCGGCTTGTCGTCGTCCAGATAAGCGCGGCCGAGCAGGTTGAGGCCGTAGGTCGTGCGCCAGTGGCGCGGGTACTTCTCCACGAACAGCGCAAGCTGCTGTTGCGCTTCGGGATAGAAGCCCGCTTCCCACAGACGGAAACCGTACGAATATTCGTCGTCGCCAGGATCATCGGTCTGCGGCTTGGCGATTGCCTGCACTGCGGCAAGCCGTCCGGGAGTCGGTCCGCTGGCGGCGGGTGTCGCTGCTGGTGGCGGAGGCGGAGGCGGCGCGGAGGCAGAAGCCCCGCCGGTCATCACCGACAGGTTCTGCTGCGGCGCACTGGAGCCGGAGGCCTGCCCGCCAGGCGCGGTATTCGTCACCTCGAGCGCGGAGAGGCGCGTTTCCAGCTCGCTCAGCGCATTGGCGTTGCTCTCGGTCTGCGAGGTCAGCGATTGGATCTGCGCCTCCAGCGCGTCGAGCCGCGCGAGGATGTCGGTCACCGCGGTGGTCGACGGCGGCGCCTGCTGAGTGTTCTGCGCTGGCGCCGCGCCGGTGATCTCGGGCTGGAAGAAACGCCCGTTCGGCCCGGGGAATACGGTGCGCTGCAAGGCACGCACTTCGGCTTCGAGCTTGCGCAGGCGCGATTCCGCATTCCCGTCCTGCGCGAGCGCCGGGGCAGACGCGGCCCCGACCGATACGATCGCCAGTGCGCCCAGAATTGCACGGCTCGTTCGGCTGGTCATGATGAATTGGCTCCTGTCCCTGAAGGTCGCGGCCATCCAAGCGTCCGGTGCCCGAACAACGCCTGAATGGCATGAAATCTGTGCCGCAAGGACGCCTCGCTGTCGAGGTGTCCGGCGCGTGAATCGGGGGAAACCGTACTCGGCTTACCCGCCCTCCGCCGCCGGCTGTCCGCGCGCGAGCAGAGCTTCGGCGCTGACCTGGACGTCGCGAATGATCTCGTCCTGCTCGGACAGCTTGGGAACGCTCCGCCCGCCGATCGTGATTGCGAAGGCGTAAGGCCGGCCGGTCCAGATCTGCGGGCCTTCGGCATCCGCCGGCACCGTATAGCTTTCCCCTTCAGCCATCTGCTTCTGCATCAGTTCCTCGCCATTGGCGTCGTAGAACTTGACCCAGGTATCGTCTTGCAGCGCGGTGAAAACGACCGGCCCCGTCGGGGTCGGGGGCGCGGCCGGCGTGGGCGCCGCGGCGGCCTGAGCCGGCCCCTGCGCGCCCTGCGTCTGCGGCTGGGTCAGCGGGCCGGGTCCGGCCCCGGGGAAGAAGTAGTCCTTGAAATAGGCGAAACCGCCGCCGATCAGCAGAAGCGCGGCGAAGGCGCTGAACCAGGCAAGCCCGCGGCTGGGCACCCGCGCCGGATCGCCGGGTTCGAAACTGCTGGCACGCGCCACCTCGTTCGCGCTCGGCACGCCCAGCTCCTCGCGAACCTCGCGCGCGATCTCCCCTTCGTCGAGGCCGACGGCCCGGGCGTAGGTGCGGGAGAAGCCGATCGCGTAGGTGCGCGCCGGCAATGCGCCGAAATCGCCCTGCTCGATCACCTCGAGATGTCTCTGCGGGATGCGCGTTTCGGCGGCAACCTGCTCGAGCGACAGGCCCGCCTGCTCTCGCGCGCGGCGTAAACGTTGCCCTGCCCCGTCCAGCGGCAGTTCCCCTGGAGCTTCGTTCAATTCGTCCGACATGCCGTCCCTAGCGTACCCGAAATAGCGCGGCTTGCCCGCTTCTTAACCCGAACAGGGTGCCGCGCGCCACCCTGCCGAACAGCCTGTCCACGCAGGCGTGCCGTTTGCCGCAGATCACGCGTCTGGCGCGGCAGCCTCAGTCGGTCTCTATTCCGCGCTCGTTCGCCCATTCGGCGATTGCGGCGCGCATGTTTTCGGGCGGCGCAGAAAGCCAGCCCTGCATTGCCTTTTCCAGTTCGCGCAAGTCGATCTGCCGCACGATTTCCTTGATCGGTCCGACCGAAACCGGCGTGATCGACAGCCGGCGGAAACCGAGCCCGAGCAGCGCCAGCGCCTCCAGCCGCCGTCCGCCCATCTCGCCGCAGATGCCCAGATCGACTCCGCTGCCGGCGGTCGCCAGCGCGACGCGCTTCAGGAAGCGGAGGATCGCCGGGCTCAGCCAGTCGTAACGCTCGGCGAGCTTCGGATTGGCGCGGTCGGCGGCGAACAGGAACTGCGTGAGATCGTTGGTCCCGACCGACAGGAACGAGACGCGCGGGAGGAACTGATCGAGCACTTCGGCCAGCGCCGGCACCTCCAGCATCGCGCCGTAGCGGATCGCTTCGGGCAGGATCTTCTTCTGCTTGCGCAAATGCGCGAGCTGATCGTCGAACACCGCCTTGGCTGCGTCGAATTCCCATGGTTCGCTGACCATCGGGAACATGACGTAGAGCGAACGCCCTGCCGCCGCTTCCAGCAGCGCACGGGCCTGCGCCTTCAGCAGCCCGCCCCGCTCGAGCGCGAGGCGCAGCGCGCGCCAACCCATGGCCGGGTTCTCGTCGTTCTCGAACTCGCTCTCGCGCAAGTAAGGCAGCGCCTTGTCCCCGCCGATGTCGACCGTGCGGAAGATCACCGGCTTGTCCCCCGCCGCGTCGAGCACGTCGCGGTAGAGGCGGAACTGGCGTTCGCGCTGCGGCAGCGTGGCCGAGACGAGGAACTGGAACTCGGTGCGGAACAGACCGATGCCGTCGGCACCCACCAGCGGAAGGGTCGAGATGTCGTCGCGCAGGCCCGCGTTCATCATCACTTCGATCCGCGTGCCGCAGCGGGTGAAGGGCTCTATGTCGCGCAGTTCGGCATAGAAAGCCTGCCGCTTACGCGAGCGGGCGAAGCGCGTTTCGAACGCGTCGATCACCGGCTGCGCCGGGCGCGCCGTGGCCGTGCCGTTGTCGGCATCGAGCAGAACGAAGTCGCCTTCCTGCACGATCCCGCGCAGGCCCCGCACGCGGCCGAGCACCGGCACGCCCATCGCCCGCGCCACGATGATCACGTGCGCGGTGAGCGAGCCTTCCTCCAGGATCACGCCCTTGAGCCGCCGTCGGTCGTATTCGAGCAGCTCGGCAGGCCCGAGGTTCTTGGCAATCAGGATCGCATCGCCGCGCAGGCCTTGCGTGGCCGCGGTGCCGAGCTGGCCCGAGACGATCCGCAGCAGGCGGTTGGCGAGGTCCTCCAGATCGTGCATCCGGTCCTGCAGCAGCGGATCGTCGATCTCGCGCATGCGCATGCGGGTGCGCTGCTGCACGCGCTCGATCGCCGCTTCCGCCGTGAGGCCGGCGTCGATCGCCTCGTTGATCCGCCGGCTCCAGCCTTCGTCGTAGGCAAACATCTTGTAGGTCGCGAGGACCTCCTCGTGCTCGCCGCCGACGCCGAACTCGGCGCGGTCCGACAGGTTGTCGATCTGGTCGCGCATTTTGTCGAACGCGCGGTAGACCCGCTGGCGCTCGACCTCGATATCCTCGGCCATGACCTGATCGATGGTGATCCGCGGCTGGTGATAGACGGCGACGCCGCTCGCCAGCCCCTTGACAAGCGGCAGGCCGGAGATCGTCGCCGGACCGGTATCGGCCGGGGCGAGGCCGCGCGCCTCCTCCTCGTCGATCAGCTCGTTGTTAGAAATGAGCTCGGAGAGCACCATGGCGGTGGTCTGCAGCGCCTCGATCTCGACGTCCTCGTAACGGCGCGGATCGACGTGCTGAACACAGAGCACCCCCACCGCCCGTTCGCGGTAGACGATCGGCACCCCGGCGAAGGAATGGAACTTCTCCTCACCGGTTTCGGGCCGGTACTGGAAATCGGGATGCGCCTTGGCCTCGGCCAGGTTGAGAGTCTCGACGTTGTCGGCGATCGTTCCGACCAGACCTTCGCCGATCGCCATGCGGGTGACGTGGACCGCCTCGGCATTGAGGCCCTGCGTCGCGAACAGCTCCAGCATCCCCTCGCGCAGCAGGTAGATCGAGCAGACTTCGCTATTCAGAGATTCGGCAATGATGTCGACCACATGGTCGAGCTTGCCCTGCGCGTGCAGGCGCGAGGCCATGACCTCGTGCAGGCGGGTGAGAATGCGGCGTGCGGCTGCGGCGGCGCTCATGCAAGCCGCCTAGAACAAAGCGCGCCACATTGGAACGATTCCCGCGCCGCTTCTCCCTTTTTGCCGGCTTCCGGGGCTAGATTTCGGCGAGCTCTTCCTTGATCCGGAGCTTCTGTCGCTTGATTGCCTGGATCGCCGCCGCGTCGGGTGAGGGCCGGTTCATCTCCTCGCGAAGTCTGCTTTCGAGACCGGCATGCTTGTTCTGTAGTGCGCTGGCGTGGGACGATACCATCGGGCTCTCCTTGGTTGCAGCCATGGAGCGACTCGCCCTTCGCGGGCGAGCCGCGCAAGTGATATAGAACCACAACCGGAGGCGCTTGCGAAGGCCCGAGATTGCGCATTTCGACGGGACCGGGCAGAGGCACGTCGAACCGCAGAGGGGAGCAGGCTCAGGTGAACGAGCAGGAACTGCGCAAGCGATTGGCAACGCTGAGGATCGAGCATCGCGACCTCGACGCGGCGATCGATGCCCTGCGCGCTTCGGGCTCGGCGGATCAGTTGCAGATCGCGCGTCTGAAGAAGCGGAAGCTGAAGCTGCGGGATCAGATCGCGGCGATCGAGGACGAATTGCTGCCCGATATCATCGCCTGATTTCCGCATGGCGTGGGCGGGCTGCGATTTTCGCTACAATCCCCTCATCCCGCCACGACACAATTGTTATCAAAATGGGAAAACCCCAACGGCGCGACTGGCGGGGCGACTCCGTCTGGGATAGCGCTCTTCGGGTATGGGCACTCCCACCGACATCAGTCAGACGATTATCGAATCGCTCTATTGCGAGGCCCTGATCCTTGCCGACGACGTGCGCGCCACGTTCGACCTCTCCCAGCACAACATCCCGACGGGCGAGGGCGACTTCGCCCGCATCGCACTGTCGGTCGAAGGGCTGCGCACGACCACGCGGGTGATGCACGTCCTCGCCTGGCTGCTGAACCGGCGGGCGTTCTTCAACGGCGAGATGACCGAATTCCAGCTCCGCCGCCACGGGAGACTGCCGGAGGATCGGCCCGCCGACCCCGACAACCTGTCGTGGCTCGATCCGCATATCCGCGACCTGATCCGCGCGAGCGGGAAGCTCCATGCGCGGATCGCCCGGCTCGATCGGGCGTGGAACGACGGATTCGAGATGTCCCCCCCGGCGATCCTCCGGCTGCACGAGCGGCTCGGACACCGGATGGGCGAGATCTAGACCGCTGCCAGCGCCTTGCGCCAGCGCGCGAGGCGCTCGTCGCGCGTACTCGCGGCCATCTCCGGTTCGAAACGGCGGACTTTGCCGCGCATCGCCCGCGCCGCATCCTCGAGACTCGCGTGAGTGCCAACGCCGACCGCGGCGAGCATCGCTGCGCCGAGTGCGGTGGTCTCGACGAAATCGGGCCGCTCGACGATGACACTCAGCATGTCGGCGAGATCTTGTGCCATCCAGTCGTTCGCGCTCATCCCGCCGTCGATGCGCAGCGTCTGCCAGGCGGCACCGTCGGCCGCGAAGGCTTCCGCGAGATCGTGCGTCTGGTGCGCCATTGCCTCCAGCGCGGCGCGCGCGATCTGCGCCCGGCCGCTGGCGAAGCTCAGCCCTGCGATGACGCCGCGTGCATCCGCCTGCCAGTGCGGCGCTCCGAGGCCGGAAAGCGCCGGCACGATCGTCACGCCGCCACTGTCGGGGATCGAGCGGGCGAGCGCTTCGGTCTCCGCGGCGGCGCTGATCAGTCCCAGCGAATCCCGGAGCCACTGGACCAGACTGCCGGCGACGAACACCGAACCTTCCAGCGCGTAGCGTCGCACGCCCTCGCGCTGGGTCAGGACAGTGCCGAGCAGCCGGTGTTCCGAGCGGGGAAGCACATCCCCCTGGTTGGTCAGCACGAATGCGCCGGTGCCATAGGTCGCCTTGGTTTCCCCTGGCGAGAGGCAGCCCTGCCCGACGGTTGCCGCTTGCTGGTCGCCCGCGAGCCCGCAGACCGGGATCGCACGCCCGAATACCTCGGCATTCGTTTCCGCAAGCGTCCCGTGCGTGTCGACGACGTGCGCGAGCGCAGTGTGCGGCACGCCGATGAGATCGCACAGACCCGCATCGAACTGCGCCCCGTCGAGCGGCAGGAGAAGCGTGCGACTGGCATTGCTCGCATCGCTGACGAAGGTGCCGCCCGAGAGCTTGAACACCAGCCAGCTCTCGACCGTGCCCAGCGCCAGCGCCTTGCGCTCGGCTGCGGCACGCACAGCGGCGTCGTTGTCCATCAGCCAGCGCATCTTGGTGCCGGAGAAGTAGGGATCGAGCACGAGCCCGGTGCGGCGCTGAATCTCCGCTTCGTGTACAACCTCGCGGAGCTTGCCGCAAACGTCCGCCGTGCGCCGGTCCTGCCACACGATCGCGCGGGTGAGCGGTTCGCCCGTGTTGCGGTCCCATGCGACCACAGTTTCGCGCTGATTGGTGATGCCGATTGCCGCGACCGCCTCCGCGCCGCCTGCTTTCTCCACCACCTCCCGCGCGCAGGCGAGCGTGCGTTGCCATATCTCGCCCGGATCGTGCTCGACCCAGCCGGGTCGCGGATAGTGCTGCGTCAGCGCCCGCTGCGCGACATGATGCAGCACACCATCCGCTCCGAACAGCATCGCGCGGGTCGAGGTCGTGCCGGCGTCGAGGACGAGGATGCGTTCTCCCATCGAGGCATCCTAACCACTTTCATCATTGCAGCGAAAGCCGGGATCGCGCGGCATGCCGACCAGCGAGGCCCAAACTCGACACGCCCCGTCTCCGCCCCCATATGGAGCCCATGGCAGGTCCCCCTCCCAAGCCGTGGCCGACCGGGCTGGTCGAGCGCCCCGAACCGCTGGTGCGCCGCGTGCTCGCGCCCAATCCATCGCCCTACACATATACCGGCACGCAGACGTATATCGTCGGCGAGAGCGATGCAGTGGCGGTGATCGACCCCGGGCCGGCCGATCCGGCGCATATCGACGCGATCCTCGCGGCCGTCGGCGATGCGAAAGTCGCGGCGATCATGTGCACGCACACCCACCGCGACCATTCGCCCGCTGCGCGCCCGCTCGCCGAACGCACCGGCGCTCCGATCGTCGGCTGCGCCCCGCTGGTGCTCGACGACAGCGGGCCGCGGGCCGACGCCAGCTTCGACCGCGACTACGCGCCCGACCGGGTAATGGAGGACGGCGAGGCGATGACCGGCCCAGGCTGGACCTTACGCGCGGTCCACACGCCGGGTCACACCTCCAACCACCTGTGCTTCGCCCTCGAGGAAAGCGGAGCGCTGTTCACGGGCGATCATGTGATGGGCTGGTCCACCAGCGTCGTCGTCCCCCCCGACGGCGACATGGGCGCCTACATGAAGAGCCTCGACAAGCTCTACGAGCGCGACGACCGCGTCTATTACCCCGCGCACGGCGCGCCGGTCGAGAAGCCGCGTCAGCTCGTGCGCGGAATGATCGGCCATCGCCGCCAGCGCGAGAATCAAATCCTGCGCCTGCTCGGCGAAGCGCCGCATCCCGCGGCCGATCTCGTGCCCCGGATGTACAAGGGCCTCGACCCGCGGCTTGCCGGTGCGGCGGAGATGAGCGTGACCGCACATCTCCTCGATCTGGAACGCCGCGGCCTAGTCAGCCGTTCGGCGGACATATGGCAAACCCTTTGAAAACGAAGCGCCGCGAGGACCTCGGGCCGGAAGTCCGACGCGAGCGTCCGCTGGCACTGGTGCAGGCCGTACCGTGGCTGATCGTGATCGTCCTCCTCGCCCTCGCCGCCTGGCTCGGCTGGCGCGCGTTCGTCTATCAGGAAGAGGGCGATCCGGTCGGCAGCGCGATGCTTGCGTTCGAAAAACAGAATTCGCTGACCGTGTTCTCCTCGCGCTTCGAAGTCATCGCGGAGAGTGAGGACACGCGCGGCGTGCTCGGCGTGCCGGTTCTGCGTTCGCGCCAGGCCATGATCATTCCGGCCACGGTGGAATACCGCGTCGACCTCTCGCAGGTCGGGCGCGAGCGGATCGACTGGAATGCGGAGACGCAGCAGCTCACCGTGCGCCTGCCGCAACTTCAGACCACGCGCCCGAACCTCGACGAGGCGCAGGCGCGCGTATTCCAGGACGGCGTATTCATCACCCGCGACGCCTCCCGCGACCTCAGCCAGAACAACTCGCGCCAGGCCGAACGCAAGGCCAGCGCCTTCGCGAAGAACCCCGAAGTCCTCGCCCTCGCCCGCACCGCCGCGAAGGAGGCCGTGCGCCAGAACCTCGCCATCCCGCTGCAGATCGCCGGCTATGACCGCGCGACCGTGCAGGTCACGTTCGAAGGCGAGTAGCACCTCCCAAGTATCGCTTCCGCCAAAGGCCGAACTGCAATATAAGCGGCGTGCAATTGGGGGGAGGTCGATCATGGCGACCGTTTCCGATTCCGTTCCAGATACGATTGTTCATTCGGCGCCGCGGTCCCACGATTTCATTGGCGACCAACGCTTTTTTACCCGACTTGCCATCGGGCTTGCGTTGTTCATCGTCGCTGCTTTCGCCCAGTTCGCGCTCCGCGGCATAGTCGACTATCGCGCCGCACCTTTCTGGGTCCACCTGCACGGCGGGCTCATGCTGGCGTGGCTGGCACTGTTCACGACGCAAAACTGGCTGATCGAACGGCGCGCCATCGTGCAGCATCGCATGCTCGGCCGGGTAGGCGTAGTGCTGGCGCTGCTGGTCGCTCTCACCGCAAGCTTCACCGGCTATTGGGCGGTCGCCATGGAACGTCAGCCCCCCTTCTTTCCGCCCGCCTATTTCATCGCACTGACGCAGGTCACCGCAGTGTTCTACATGGCGCTGGTGTTCTGGGCCGTCAGCCTTCGGCGCAACACGCAATGGCATCGGCGGCTGATGTTCGCATCGCTAATCCTGATTCTCGAGCCGGCGCTGGGGCGAGTGCTGCCACTGCCGCTGATGATGCCGTGGGGCGAATGGGTCGTGCTGGTCGTTCAACTCGCGGTATTCCTCATCATCCTGCGGCACGATCGCAAGGCGCTCGGCCGCGTGCACGCCGCCACGTGGGCGGGCATCGCGACAGTGACCCTGCAGCATGTGGTGATCGAAGGCCTCGCCATCGCCCCGCCTTTCATCCGCTTTGCGGAAGCGATCGCCGCGCGCTGAGCGATCTCACGCCAGCCGCCGCGCCTGCCGGAAATGGGCGTAGCGGTTGAGCAGGTCGTGGATCACCTGCGCGCTCGTATAGCCGGTCACGTCGTGCGCATGCTCGCCTTCGGAGCTGTGCGCCATCGCGCGGTAGTGGCGCCGTTCCCGCTCGTGCGACTTGCGCGTTTCGGCCCAGACGAAGCTTGGGGAGAGAAACTCGCGGCTGCGGATGGTGTAGCGGAACACACCCCGCTCGCCATGCGGCACGGTGAGCTCGATCCGGCCCTCGGCGTCCGCGAGTTCTGGCGCGAGACCGTTCTCCCGCAATTCCGCCGCCACTTCCTCCAGCGCCGGACGCGCCGTGCCGGTCAGGAATCCGCCGATCTCGTCCTTGCCGAAAAACTGGGTGATGGAGGCGAGGCGCTGCTGCCAGCTCAGCTCCGGATCGGCCGGCGCGTCGGTCGGCTGGGAGAGGTCGGCAGCGGCGCCCACCGCTTCCATCTGCAGTGCGCGCAGAAGGCCGTAGCAGATGAAGACCAGAACCACCGCAAACGGCAGGGCGCTGGCGATCGCGGCCGTCTGCAGCGCCTCCAACCCGCCCGCGACCAGTAGGACCGCGGCGATGCCGCCGGCGCAGGCGGCCCAGAAGATGCGCTGCCAGACGGGCGGGTTCTCCGCGGCGCCGGACGTGATCATATCGATCACGAGCGCTCCCGAATCCGCCGACGTGACGAAGAAGGTTATCACCAGCAGCGTCGCGATCAGCGAGGTGATGGCCGACAGTGGCAGTTCGGAAAGCATCTCGAACAGCGCGACCGGCAAGTTGTCCTCCACGGTGGCGGCAATCGGCGCCGCACCGCTCATGTCGAGCCCCATGGCGGTATTGCCGAACACCGTCATCCACAAGCAGGTGAACAGCACCGGGACCAGCAGGACGCCCCCGACGAACTGACGGATGGTCCGCCCACGCGAGATCCGGGCGATGAACATGCCCACGAAGGGCGACCAGGCGATCCACCATCCCCAGTAGAACAGCGTCCAGTCGCCCAGCCACGGATTGGGCTCGTAAGCGTACATGCGGAAGGTCCGCTGAACGAACGCGCTGAGATAGGCGCCGACGTTCTGCACGAATGCCTCGAGCAGGAACACGGTCGATCCGGCGAAGAGCACGAAGAGCAGCAGCAGTACCGCGAGTATGATGTTGAGCTCCGACAGACGCTTCACGCCTCTATCGAGCCCGAGAAAGACCGACAGCGTCGCGAGTGCGGTGATCCCCGCGATCAGCAGGAGTTGCACCGCCGTATCGACCGGTACTCCGAACAGATAGCTGAAGCCGGCATTGACCTGCAGGACGCCTAGCCCGAGCGAAGTCGCGACGCCGAACATCGTGCCCAGCACCGCGAACGTGTCGATCGCGTGACCGATCGGGCCGTTGATCCGCCGTCCGATCAGCGGAAACAGCGCCGAACGGATCGTCAGCGGCAAGCCGCGGCGGAAAGAGAAGTAGGCCAGCGCCAGCCCGACCACGACATAGATGCCCCAGGCGTGAAAGCCCCAGTGGAAGAAGGTCAGCACCATCGCCTGCCGTGCTGCATCGACAGTTCCGCCCTCCCCAACCGGCGGGGAGGCATAGTGCTGTATCGGCTCGGCGACGCCGAAGAAGACCAGGCCGATCCCCATCCCGGCGCTGAACAGCATCGCGAACCACGAGAGGTGGCTGTATTCGGGTTCGCTTTCGTCCGGCCCCAGCTTGATGTCGCCGTAGCGGCTGATCATGAGGAATACGACGAAGATCAGGAAACCTGCGACCGATGCGATATAGAACCAGCCGAAATCGGCGACGATAACGTCTTGTACGTGGCCGAATAAAACGCCCGCACGATCGGCGAACACCGCTCCCAACAGCGCGAAGGCGAGGATCAGTGCCGCGGAAACGAAGAAGACCGGCGGATTGACCTTGATCCGCGCGCTTTGCCCCGCGCTTGCCGCTTCCTTCAGGACTGGATCGTTCACACGGCTCTCCCAACTACCTCCAGCGATCAACGCCTGCCCGCGCTGTCGATCGTCCTCGTTCCCCCAAGAATAACCCCGCGACATGAGCGCGGCCGCTTCCTATATGCCAACGCGACAGGAGATTGGCATGTCTATTGAACGCAATATCCCCGCTGGAACCGATCTGCTCGCGGAGATCGACCGCCTGCGCAAGGAGCGCAACGCTGTGATCCTGGCGCATTACTACCAGAAGCCCGACATTCAGGACCTCGCCGATTTCGTGGGCGATTCCCTCGAACTCTCGCGCAAGGCGGCCGAGACGGACGCCGACGTGATCGCGTTCTGCGGCGTGAAGTTCATGGCCGACACGGCCAAGATCCTCAGCCCCGACAAGATCGTCGTCCTGCCCGACATGGACGCCGGGTGCAGTCTGGAGGATTCCTGCCCGCCGGAGAAGTTCAAGGCTTTCCGGGAGGCGCACCCCGATCATATCGCGCTGACCTACATCAACTGCTCGACCGAAGTGAAAGCCCTGTCCGATGTGATCGTCACCAGTTCCTCGGCCGAAACGATCATCAGTCAGATCCCCGAGGATCAGCCGATCATCTTCGGCCCCGACCGGCACCTGGGCGGCTATCTCAGCCGCAAGTTCAACCGTGAGATGCTGCTCTGGCCCGGCGTGTGCATCGTGCACGAGGCTTTCAGCGAGACCGAGCTGTTGAAGCTCAAGGAACAGTATCCGAGCGCCCCCGTCGCCGCACATCCCGAGTGCCCGCCGACGATCATCGATCATGCGGACTACGTCGGCTCGACGAGCGGCATTCTCCAGTTCGCCAGCACGTTCGACGGCGACACGCTGATCGTCGCGACGGAACCGCACATCATCCACCAGATGGAAAAGGCGCTGCCGGAGAAGAATTTCATCGGCGCCCCCGGGGCGGACGGCAACTGCAGTTGCAACATCTGCCCCTATATGGCGCTCAACACGATGGAGAAGCTCTACGCCTGCCTGCGCGACCTCGAGCCGCGCATCGAGATCGAGGAAGGCCTGCGCCTCAAGGCCAAGCAGAGCCTCGACCGCATGCTGGAGATGGCCAGCGGTACGATCGGTAAGGGCGATTTGGGCAGGGTTTAGCTCTCCCTCAAATCTGCGTCCGCCGGCCTCCTCCGTCCGTCGTCCCTGCGAGGGGCAACGGGTCGGTGCGCGCGCGTAACAGTCCGATCGCACCGTACCCCTTTGATCGGGCGGCGAAATGGCTATGGTCCGGCACGTCCACAAAGAGGTGCCAATGCTGCTGAACCGCAAGACCGCTTTCGCTCTCGCCTTCCTCTCGCTGCCCGCCGCACTCGTCGCGCAGGATGCGGTATCGGAAGATCCCTACATCTGGCTCGAGGAAATCCAGGGCGAGCGCGCGCTCCAGCAGGTCGAGGAGTGGAATGCGGAGACCGAGGCGAAGCTGACCGGCGAGCCCGAATATGCGATCGCCAAGGCCTGGGCACGGCAGATCCTCGACGATGAGCGGCAGATCGCGATGCCCACCGCCATCCAGGGCGATCAGGTCACCAACCTCTGGCGCGACAAGGACAACCCTCGCGGCCTGTGGCGCATCGCCCCCCTCGACAGCTATCTCGCCGGTGCGCCCGAATGGCGCGTGCTGATCGATGTCGACGCGCTCGGCAAGCAGGAGGGTGAAAGCTGGGTCTGGCACGGCGCCAACTGCCTCGCGCCCGAATATACCCGCTGCCTCGTCTCGCTCAGCCCCGGCGGCACCGACGCCGACGTGGTGCGCGAGTTCGACATCACGACCGGCGCCTTCGTCGAGGGCGGCTTCACCTTGCCCGCCGCGAAGTCGAACGTCGCCTGGTTCGACGCCGACACACTGATGGTCGGCACCGAATACGGCGCCGGCAGCATGACGGATTCAGGCTATCCGCGGCAAATCCGCCTGTGGAAGCGGGGAACCGATCTCGCCGAGGCACCGCAACTGGTCGAAGCCGAGCAGGAAGCGGTGAGCGCCGGCGCGTTCTCGATCCTTGATGGTGAGACCCGCTGGCGTTTCGTCAATGTTTCGCCCAGTTTCTGGACCAACCGCGTCAGCCTCGTGCGCGAAGATGGCTCCACCGTAGCCCTGCCGTTGCCTGAGGACGCCGATTTTCAGGACGTGCTCGGCGGCCGGGTGATCGCCAAGCTCAATGCCCCGCTCAAGCAGGACGGCACGACCTTCGCCGCCGGCTCGCTGGTCTCATGGCCCCTCACGGAGATCGCCGCCGGAGGCGAAGCCGCACCTTCGCTGGTCTTTGCGCCGAGCACCTCGCAGGCGCTGGAGGAAGTCGCCGCGTCGGAAGGCAAGCTGTGGATCAAACTGCTCGACGACGTCTCGGGCAAGCTCGTGGCGCTGACACCGGGGGCAAACGGCTGGACGGCCGAGGACATGGCGCTGCCCGATAATTCCACCCTCTCGCTCGCCGCAGTAAGCGGCAACGGCGATCTGGCACTCGTGACGGTCGAGGGCATGCTGACCCCGCCCACGCTCTACGCCGCCACACCGGGCGCCGAACCGCGCGTCGTCGATTCGATGCCCGCGCAGTTCGATGCCGCGAAATTCGCGGTCGAGCAGCGCTTCGCCACTTCCAAGGACGGCACCAAGGTCCCCTACTACATCGTCCGCCCGAAGGACGCCGAGGGACCGCTACCGACGTTGATGCACGCCTACGGCGGCTTTCGCGCGGCGCAGACGCCGAAGTATCTCACCGCCGAGCCCTACCGCAGCGGCCCGCTGGCGCTGTTCTGGCTCGAGGAAGGCCACGCTTATGTTCTCGCCAATATCCGCGGCGGTGGCGAATACGGACCGCGCTGGCACGAGGATGCCCTGCGCGAGAAGCGACAGAACAGCTTCGACGATCTTCATGCGGTGGCCGAGGATCTGATCGCGAACGACCTTGCCGTAGCGGACGGGATCGGCATCTCGGGCCGTTCCAACGGCGGCGTGCTCGTCGGCGCCGCGGCGAACCAGCGGCCGGACCTCCATGCCGCCGTCATCTCCGGCTCACCGCTCGACGACATGAAGCGGTACAACAAGCTGCTCGCCGGCGCCTCGTGGATGGGCGAATACGGCAACCCCGACGTGCCCGAGGACTGGGCCTTCATGAAGGAATGGTCGCCCTACCAGAACCTGCGCGCGGTCGAGGGCTATCCGGCGACGTTCTACTACAGCTCGACTCTCGACGATCGGGTCCACCCCGGCCATGCGCGCAAGATGGCCGCGAAGCACGAGGCGCTGGGGCAGACCTTCTACTTCCACGAATACCGCGAAGGTGGCCATTCGGTGGGGGCGGACCATGCCGAGGATGCGAAGCGCGCCGCACTGCTGCTGACCTTCCTCAATCGCGAGCTGGCGAAGATCGACTGAGCGTGCGGCGACCGATCGCCCACTTGAGCGTTGACCCCGCATGACCGCGGATCTCAGATGGCTGCTCGCGCGGCTCGGGGCAAATTACTGGTTCTATCCAGCGTTGTTCTCGATTGCTGCGGCCGCGCTGGCATTCTTCCTGGTCTATCTCGACCGGATCGGCGCGGCCGAGTTCCTCAGCCAGGTGGAGACGATCGTACCGGCCCGGCCCAACGGCGCGGCCAACATGCTGACCGTGATGGCCGGATCGATGATCGGCGTCGCCTCGACCGTGTTTTCGATCACCATCGCCGCGGTCGCTTACGCCAGCGGGACATACGGTCCGCGGCTACTGACGAATTTCCTGGAGGATCGCGGCAACCAGTTAAGCCTCGCCACGTTCATCGGAACCTTCGTTTACGCGCTCACCGTGCTGCGGACCGTGCGTGCGGAAGACGAAGTGCCCGCCACGGCCGAAGGGGCTATTGCCACCACGCTTCCCGGCTTCGTGCCGCAGCTATCGCTGCTGGTCGCTTATCTGCTGATGGCGCTGTCGGTGGCGGTGCTCGTCTACTTTCTCAACCACATCCCTTCCAGCATCCGCATCAACAGCGTGCTGCACGGCATCGGCAAGCGCTTACTCGCCGATATCGAGGACAATTACCCGTGTGATCAGAACGCCGGCGAAGAGGCAGAGGCACCGCTTGGTACGCCCGTGCCGAGCGAGTACACGGGCTATGTCCAGATGATCGACTACGATGAACTGGCGACGCTTGCGGCGAAGGCTGACTGCACGATTGCGCTGGAGGTGCGGACCGGCGACTTCGTTCACCCCGGAATGGCGCTGGTTCGGGTGTGCGAGGGTGAACCTGACGAGGCATTCGAAGCTGCTGCGGCAAACGCCTTCTCGTTCGGTGCCACGCGCACGGCGGAGCAGGATCCGCAGTTCCTGATCGATGAGCTGGTCGAGATCGCGCTCCGCGCGCTATCGCCGGCGATCAACGACCCCTTCACCGCGATCAACGCGCTCCACTGGCTCGGCGCTGCCACTGCAGAGCTGGGACGGCGCGACCTGCGGCGGCGATGGGAAGACCACCCCGAACACCCACGCGTGCACCCCTTGCCGGAAACATTCGGCCACTTCCTGCACCGCGGATTCGGTGCCGTCCGCAGCGCTGTCGCCACCAGTCCTGTTGCCGCGCTGGTGATGTTCGACGTCCTGCGCGCCGCCGCAGCGCCGATAACCGATCGGGCGCGAATCCTCATGCTGCGCGAGGAAGGCGCACGGCTCTACGAACAGGCGCAGCTCGCTATCGGAGGGCCCGACATGCGCGACGTCGCAGACCGGTACAGCAGCTTCCTGCGCGCCTTCCCCGACCTGCCGGCGCGTTAGCGTTCCGGTGGCACGGCGCGTGCGGCGCGCGGCTCCGCCAGCTTGGCGATCACGAGCGCGCAGGCGACAAGCGCCATGCCGGCGATGTCCGGCAGGGCGAGCGTTTCGCCGAACGCTAGCCAGCCGATCGCGGCGGCAATGGCCGGCTGAGTCAGCAGCGCGACCCCGATCACCAGCGGCGGAAAGTGCTTGAGCGAAAACACGAGCAGGCCCTGTCCGACGATCTGGCTCGAGATCGCAAGGCCCACCACAGGCCCCCATCCCGCCGCTCCCGGCCAGACCGGCTCGCCCAGCACCAGCGCCACCGCAAGCAATACGGGTGCCGCTGCGAGACCCACCAGCAGCAGCACGGTCCACTGCCCCAGCCCCGCCCGTGCGCGCTGCGCAGGCAGCAGGTAGAACGCGTAGAACACGCCGGCGAGCAGGCAGAACAGGTCGCCCACCAGAGTCACCGTCGAAACCTCGAAGCTCTGTCCCATGAGGATCGCGGCGCCACCCAGCGCGGCAGCAAGTGCGAGCACTTCGCGCACACCGGGCATGCGGCGAAGTGCCAACAGCCCCCAAACCATCAGGATCACGCTGCCCGAATTGCCGAACAGCGTCGCATTCGCGAGCCGCGTGCGTTCGATTCCCACATGCCAGCTCGCCAGATCGAAGGCGAAGAACAGCCCCGCCAGGGCGACCAAGAACCCGAGCCGCCAATCGAGCGGTCTTGGCGAACGCGCGCGCCAGGCGAGCAGTGCGATGACGGGCAGAGCGACGACCATGCGCCAGAACCCGGCGGCGACCGGGCCCGTGTCAGCCATGCGCACGAACCACGGGCCGAAGGCGAGGGCGACGTTGCCACCGACGAGCGCGGCGAAGTGCCAGGCGCCGGCCTGATAGTTTTTCTGGCCCTCCGGTTCGGTTGTGATCGCCATGGCCGGCCCCTAGCTCCAAACACAGAAAGCGACAGCAAAAAGGATGTGTCCCGAATGCACGAGAATCTGTTCGAACCGCTGACCATGGGCGCTCTCGAGGCGAAGAACCGCATTTTCATGGCGCCGCTGACGCGCGGCCGCGCGACTCTTCCGGGCGTGGTGCCGAACGAGATGATGACGACCTACTATCGCCAGCGCGCCGGCGCGGGGCTCATCATCAGCGAGGCGACCGGGATCAGCGTCGAAGGGTCGGGCTGGCCGGGAGCGCCGGGCATCTGGAGCGAGGAGCAGATCGACGGCTGGAAACCCGTCACCGATGCCGTGCACCGCGAAGGCGGGCTGATCGTGCTCCAGCTCTGGCACATGGGCCGGCTGGTTCATCCCGATTTCCTCGACGGCGCACCGCCTGTCTCCTCCAGCGCGACGACCGCGCCGGGCCACGCGCACACCTACGAAGGACGCAAGGACTACGAACCGGCCCGCGCGCTGAGCATCGAGGACATCGCGCGGGTGGTCGAGGACTATCGCAAGGCGGCGGAGAACGCGAAGAAGGCCGGGTTCGATGGCGTCCAGCTTCATGGCGCGAATGGCTATCTGATCGACCAGTTCCTGCGCGATTCGACCAACCTGCGCGACGACAAGTACGGCGGCTCGCCGGAAAACCGCGCGCGCCTGCTGCGCGAGGTGCTGACGGCATTGATCGACGTCTGGGGGGCAGACCGCGTCGGTCTGCGCCTTTCACCCAACGGCGAAACGCAAGGCTGCGACGACAGCGACCCCGCGGCGACCTTCGGTGCGGCGGCCAGGGTGGTGCAGGATCTCGGCATTGCCTTTCTCGAACTGCGCGAACCGGGGCCCGAGGGCACCTTCGGCAGCACCGAGGTGCCCAAGCAGAGCCCGCTGATCCGCAGCATCTATTCGGGACCGCTGATCCTCAACTCCGACTATGACGCTGTGCAGGCCGCAGCGGACCTGGAGGCAGGCCGCGCCGACGCCATCAGCTTCGGCCGTCCGTTCATCTCGAATCCCGATCTGCCCGAACGCATCCGCACTGGCGCCGATCTCGCGCCGAACAAGGGCGTGCCGCAAAGCTGGTACGGGCGCGGGCCCGAAGGTTACATCGACTACCCGACGCTGATGGAGCAGAGCGCGGCGGCCTGAGACAGGGGGTCCGACGGTGAGGGAGGAGGACGGCAGCTTTCGCCAGGCGGCCGCCCTCCCCGGGCCCTAATCTCCCTCAGCCTCGGGCGTGGCCGGCGCCGGGGCGGGGTTGAGTTGAATCTGCGGAGGAGCATCGGCGTTTGCGTCCTCATCCGCGGCAGCGTCCTCTTCGTCCGAGTCCTGCGTGTCTGCCGCTTCGTCCGTATCCTCCTCCGCTGCATCGTCCCCGGCCGCGCCGTCGCCGGTCGGCTCGGTGCGCAGCGGGGGCGATTGCGAGCGGACGGTGTCGAGCGGCAGCATCTCGTCGCTGATCGTACCGCCGAGCACTTCGCCTTCGGCCGTGCCTTCGTCCGCACCATCGTCGGCGCCGCCGTCGCAGGCCGCGAGGAGCACCGCCAGTGCCGCCACCGCAATCGTCTTGTGCATCATGCCTTTACTCCGCAAGCACGCGCGAGCCCGTCGAGAAAGCCCCCGGCGCGCGCCTCCAATGCCTCATCCCATTCCTCCGGCGCAACCGTGACGCCGAGCCGCTGGAGGCTCGTTACTCCATATTCGGCGATACCGCAGGGCACGATCCCCGCGAAATGCGAGAGGTCGGGCGCGAGGTTGACCGCGAAGCCGTGCATGGTGACCCACCGGCGCACCCGCACGCCGATCGCACCGATCTTGGCTTCGCTACCGTCGATGTCGCGCGTCCAGATGCCGATCCGCCCTTCGGCGCGCCAGGCGTCGACGCCGAAGTCGGCCAGCGTGTCGATCACCCAGCCCTCTATCGCGTGGACGAAGCAGCGCACGTCCTTTCCCCGCCGGTTCAGGTCGAGCAGGACGTAGCCGATCCGCTGGCCCGGCCCATGGTAGGTGTAGCGCCCGCCCCGTCCCGCCTCGACCACCTCGAAGCGCGGGTCGAGCATCTCGTCGGCCGCAGCGCTCGTGCCGGCGGTATAGACCGGCGGATGCTCGAGCAGCCAGACGAGTTCCCCCGCCTCGCCCGCCGCGATCGCGCGATTACGCGCCTCCATTTCGACGAGCGCATCGCGGTAGGGCACGGGTGCGGCCTCGCGCCGCCATTCTATTGCTGACTGGGTATTGCCGGACATTGCCGATTGCGTGGCGCGCCCCGCCCGGCTTATCAAGGGCAAAGGCACCGCAACGAGGGGACATGCCATGAAATTCGACATGGGACGGGCGTGGAACGAAGCGACCGCAATGGTCGGCGCGAACAAGGAACTGCTCGCGGTGATCGCAGGAATCTTCATATTCCTGCCCAACCTCGCGCTGGCGCTGCTGGTGCCGGAGATGATGATCGGCCCGGCCGAGGTCAATCCGGAAGACCCGATGGCCGCCTTCCAGGCGTTCTACGCGGACAACGGCATATGGTTCTTGCTGCTGGGGATCATCCAGTCTGTCGGGACGCTATCGCTCCTGGCCCTGCTGCATGACCGCCGGCCGACTGTCGGCGAAGCGATCCGAACCGGGCTCGTCACGCTGATCCCCTATATCGCGGCGCAGATCCTTCTCGTTCTCGGCCTGTCGATCGTGCTCGGCGTGCCCGTCGGCGTCGCTGCCGCGCTGGGCGGCCCCGCCGCGGGCGTGCTCGTGGGCCTGCTGGCCTTCGTCGTATTTGCCTACGTGATGGTGAAGTTCTCGCTCGTTTCGCCGGAGATGGTGATCGGTGCCAATCTCAACCCGATCACGGCCCTGCGCAATTCGTGGCGCCTGACCAAGGGCAACAGCCTGCGACTGTTCGGGTTCTATCTGCTCCTGGGTATCGGCGTGATCGTGGTCGGGATCGTCATCAGCATGATCTCCGGCCTGTTCGTCGCCATGCTCGGCCAGAACACGGCGGGG
The DNA here is from genome assembly GCF_003581645.1 of Pelagerythrobacter aerophilus. GTDB lineage: Bacteria > Pseudomonadota > Alphaproteobacteria > Sphingomonadales > Sphingomonadaceae > Pelagerythrobacter > Pelagerythrobacter aerophilus. Next base: position 289,322 of record NZ_QXFK01000018.1, read on the forward strand.
CTGCTGGTCGGCGGTGCGCTCAGCGGGCTTATCGCCGCCATCTGGAGCGTGCTGATCGTGTGCGTGCTGGCAGCAGTCTACAAGCAACTCGCCGGGCCCTCGGCCGAGACGGTCAGCGAAGCCTTCGAATAACGAAGATCGGAAGTGGTGAGGCGGCTCAGGCCGCCTCGTCCTTCCAGCCCCAGAAGAGCTGGCACGGCAGCACGTTCCACAGTTCGAAGCCCTGCTCGATGCGGGCGAAGTGCTTGGCCATGAAGTCGCGCGCCTTGGCGCTGAACTGATAGACGAGGAACGCCCCGCCGGGCCGCAGCACCTCGTGCGTCGCCGCGGCGATGGCGGGGCCGACGCCGTCCGGCAGAGTCGAGAACGGCAGGCCGGAAAGCACGTAGTCGGCTTCCTCATGCCCGATCGCCCGGACGATCTCCTTCACGTCGGCAGCCGAACCGTGGACCGCGATGAAGCGGCCATCGGTGATCGTGCGCTTCAGGTAGTCGATGTAGAGCGGGTTGGTATCGATCACCAGCAGCTTGCCGTCACGCGGCAGCCGCTCGAGCACCGGGCGGCAGAAGGTGCCGACGCCCGGCCCGTATTCCACGAACAGCTTGCATTCGGCCCAGTTCACCGGCTCGAGCATCTTGCGGATCGTGAAGCGTGAGGAAGGAATGATCGAGCCGACCATGCGCGGATGTTCGATGAAGCCGCGGAAGAAAACGCCCCATTGCCCGAATAGACGAGCGGTACGATCGCGGAGCCGGGTGCGCGGTTCGACCGCCAATTCGTTCATTTGGGCCAAGAAATCCTGCCTCGTTCGCCGTTGCGCCGTTCGCGTTCGCAAATCCACGGGCGTATTGCAAGCGCTCCGCGGCGAGCCTAGCGATGGACACGATGGCTGACAGCGACCCTCGTCTTCCCATAATCGAAGCACCCGCCCCGCAGAGAATCTCGCGCGGGCGCATGGTTCTGCTGTTCCTCGTCATGCTGGTAACGGCAGCGGGGAATACGGCGATGCAGTCGGTCATGCCCTCGGTCGGAACGGCGCTGGGCGTGGCGGACGTGTGGATCAGCATCGCCTATACCTGGTCGGCGCTTCTGTGGGTCATCTGCGCGCCGATCTGGGCCCGCCGCTCCGACCGGCGCGGGCGCAAGGCGATGATGGCGATCGGCCTGATCGGCTTCATCGCATCGTTCGCGCTGTGCGGTCTCGTGCTGATGTTCGGCCTGGCCGGCGCCATCTCCGCCGCGACGACGCTGGTGTTCTTCGCTGCCGCGCGCAGCCTTTACGGCGGATTTGGCTCGGCCGCACCGCCGGCGGTCCAGGCCTATGTCGCAAGCCGCACACCGCGGGCCGAGCGGACCAAAGCCATGGCCCTGATCGCCTCCAGCTTCGGGCTCGGCACGGTGATCGGCCCGGCGCTGGCGCCGCTGCTGATCTTCCCGGCGACCGGCCTCGTCGGTCCGTTCTTCGCCTTCGCGCTGATCAGCCTGGCGGTGCTGGTCGCGCTGCGGCTGCGCCTGCCCAACGACGCGCCGACCTTCGCGGCCCGCGGCGATGTCGTGGCCGTTCCGTTCAGCGCGAACTCCAATCCGAATGTCTCGCGCGAAGAGGACGAGGAGGACGCACGCGGCACGCCCGGCCCCGGGGTGATCCCCGACCTTTCATGGCGCGACGCCCGGCTGAGGCCGTGGCTGGTCGCGGGGTTGCTTGGCGGGCATGCGCAGGCGGCGACGCTCGGCATCATCGGGTTCTTCATTCTCGACCGGCTGGGGCTGCGCGCCGATCCTTCGGCGGGCACCGGGCCGATCGGTCTGGTGCTGATGTGCGGTGCCATCGCCACGCTGCTCGCGCAGTGGGGCCTGATCCCGATGCTCAAGCTGGGCCCGCGCTCCTCCACGCTCTGGGGCATGGCGTTGGCCATCGTCGGAGTGATCGGATTCTCGGTGGCGCAGGACCTGCATTCGATCGCGCTCGGCTTCGCGGTCGCCTCGCTCGGCTTCGGGCTCTATCGCCCGGGCTTCACCGCCGGATCCTCGCTGGCAGTGACGCGCGACGAGCAGGGTCAGATCGGCGGTATCGTCGCTTCGGTCAACGGCGCCGCCTATGTCATCGCGCCGGCGGCGGGCGTATGGCTCTACGGCCATCACGAATGGATCGGTTTCGCCGCGATCTGCCTGCTATGCGCCGCAGTGTTCGTGTTCGGATGGCGCTCGCTCCAGGCCGACGACGTGCTCGAAGGCCGCGCCGGAGACGACGACTAGAGGATTTCCTCGATCCGCTCGGTCGGGCGGCACAGCCGCACGCCCTTCTCCGTCTCGACCAGCGGGCGTTCGATCAGCTTGGGGTCTGCGGCCATCGCATCGAGCACCGTGTCGTCCTCCGCCTCGGTCAGTCCCCGCTCCTTCGCATCGGTGCCCTGGGTGCGAACGCCCTCGCGGGGTGCGATCCCCGCATCGCGGTAGAGCTGGGCGAGCTTGTCGCGGCTCGGCGGATTCCTGAGGTATTCGACAACCTCCAGCTCGATGTCGTCACGCCCGCGCAGCGTCTCGAGCGCCGCGCGCGACTTGCTGCAGTTCGGGTTGTGCCAGATGGTTGCCTTCATCGTCGGTCTCCTTTGCAGGAGCGGTTAGCGCCGACCGGAAAATTTCGCGAGTCTTCCCGCGCCCGCGCGAAGGTGGGGACCTCAGGTAATTTGTGGACGACCAGGAATTCCGAGCCCCCTGCCTTCGCAGGAACTCGCGCCTTGCTTACTCCCGGGCCTCGCTCTCCGGCACCGCCATTGCCGGTACTTCCTCCGCTGCGTCTTCCGCGCTGATCCCCGGCGCAGGTGCGGCACCGATGCGTTCGAGCCGCCGCGCGACACGCCCTGCCCGCTGAATGGCGTGGACCAGCCGTGGATAGACGCCACAGCGGCACAGGTTGGGGATCGCCTGCTTGATCGCCTCTTCCGAGGGATCGGGGTTGGCCTGAATTAGCGCGGCCGCGGCCATGGCGATGCCGGGCGTGCAGAAGCCGCACTGGATCGCCTGCTCGGCGACGAGCGCCTGCTGCACCGGATGCGAACGGTCGCGGCTCAGCCCTTCGATCGTCGTGACGTAGCGCCCCTCAGCCTCGGCCAGCGTGATCAGGCACGACCGCAGCGCCTCTCCATCGACGATCACCGTGCAGGCATGGCAATCGCCCACCCCGCAGCCGTATTTCGTGCCGGTGAGGTTGGCCGCGTCGCGCAGCGCCCAGAGCAGCGGCGTCTCAGGGTCCATATCGAACCGGACCGGACGGTCGTTGACGGTGAGCGCGGGCATCCGGTTCGGCGCGATCTAGCCCGTCAGTCGCGCCAGCTCGAATCGATCCGATCGACCTTGCGCTTCCACGCCTCGAAATCGGCGTAGCCCGGCCCGCCCGGCGCCTGCGCCTGGCTGAGATCGCGCTGATGGACGTTGATGACGTCCTGCGAGACGTGGATCGGCCTACCCTGGCTCAAAGTCGCGACCTGGATTTCGCAGGCACGCTGGAGTGCCCAGGCCTGCACGAACATCTCGTGGATCGTGCGGCCGAGCACCACGGGCCCGTGGTTGCGCAGCATCAGGATACGCTTGTCGCCGAGGTTGGCGAGCAGCCGCTCGCCTTCTTCCTCGCGTACGGTCACGCCTTCGAAATCGTGGTAGCCGATCTGGCCCTGGAAGTTGCAGGCGTAGAAGCTGATCGGCAGCAATCCGCCCTCTGTGCTGGAGACCGCCATCGCCTCGGTGGTGTGCGTGTGACAGATCGCGTGCGCCCAATCGAGGTGGCGGTGGAAATAGGCGTGCTGGGTGAAACCCGCCTTGTTCACCGGGTAATTGCCGGACAGCACATTGCCGTCGATGTCGATCTTGACCAGGTTGGACGCGCTCACTTCCGAATAGAGCAGCCCGAACGGGTTGATCAGGAAGGCGTTGTCCTCCCCCGGCACCTTTACCGAGATGTGATTGTAGATCGATTCCGACCAGCCGAAATGGTCGAAGATGCGGTAGCATGCGGCGAGATCGAGCCGGGCCTGCCATTCGGCCTCGCTGCATTCCATCCGGGGTTTGAGCTGCGTCGCCACGGGCACTCTCTCCTTCGATTGCTTTGCGCCACTTATCGCACGGAGCACCGCTCCGGCACAAGCGCCTGCCGGCAGCCTTGCAATCGCGGGGCACGGCGCTATCGGCAGGCGCATGAGCGAGGGCGCCAAGCTGACGCGCGGATCGATCCGCGGCCATCTGGTGACCCAGACGCTGCCGATGATCATCGGCGTCGCGGCAATCATGTCGGTCGGGCTCATCGATGCCTATTTCATCGGCCAACTCGGCAGCGCCGAGCTTGCAGCGGTCGCATTCGTTTTTCCGGTCACCATTGCGCTCTCAAGCCTGGGGGTCGGCGTCATGGTCGGGGTCAACTCGGTCATTGCGCGGGCGTTGGGTGCGGGTCATACCGAGCAGGCGGCCCGACGGGCGAACTTCGGCGGGGTGTTCGCGGTCGTGCTCGGCGCGGTCCTAGGGCTGGCGCTCTACCTGCTGCTCGATCCGCTCTTCCGACTGATGCAGGCGTCCGACGCGCTGCTGCCGCTGATCCGGGCCTACATGGCGCCGTTCGCGCTCGGCATGCCCGTGCTACTGCTGCAGATGGCGCTCAACGGCGTGCTCCGCGGCCAGGGGGAGGCGCGCAAGACCACGATCGTCGCGTTCACGTTCGCCATCGCGAACTGGGTGCTCGACCCGCTGCTGATCTCGGGTGCCTTCGGCTTCGAAGGCTTCGGCATGGCGGGCGCCGCCTACGCCTCGATCGCCGGCTATGCGCTGGCGATCGTCACCGCACTATGGCTGATCGCGAGCACCGAACTGCCGATAAGGCCGAGCCTGATCCGCCAGTCCCGCTTCGGCGAATCGGCGAGCGCGATTCTGCGCGTCGCGGGTCCGGCCGCGTTCTCGAACGCAGTCAATCCGATCGGGCTGTCGATCCTCACCGCCCTGCTCGCCGCGCAGGGAGAGGCAGCGGTGGCGGGCTTCGGTGCGGCCGGGCGCCTACAGAGCTTCGCGGTCGTACCCCTGCTAGGACTCTCGGGCTCGATCGGCGCGATCGTGGGGCAGAACTGGGGCGCGGGCCGGCCTGACAGGTCGCGGCTCGCCATGCTGGAGGCGGGCGTGTTCTGCCTCGCCTACGGCATCGCGCTCGCCTTCGTGCTGTTCGCCGCGGGGGAGTGGTTCGCGCGGTTCTTCACCGACGATCCTGCGGTGATTGCCGAGTTCGACAGTTACCTGCGGATCGCCGCCTGGGGCTATGCGGGTTTCGGAATCCTGATCGTCGCCAACGGTGCGCTGAACGCGGTCGACAAGGCCGGCTGGGCGCTGACGCAGAGCTGTGCGCGGGTGTTCCTGGTCATGCTGCCCTTCGGATGGCTGCTGCGCCCGCATTGGGGCGCGGAGGCGATCTATGCTGCGGAGCTTGCCGCCAACGTCGTCGGCGGCACGATCGCGGCGCTCATCGTCTGGCGTGCGCTGCGGCACTTTCCCGGGAAGCAGTGACCGTTCGTTAACCATCCTTGGCCATACCTTTCCGCATTATCGGGGGGGCTTGGATTTCGATGGACGACCTGCTGGCAGATTTCGTGGCTGAAACCCGCGAGATGCTCCAAGCGATCGAGGGTGAGATCGTGGCGTGGGAAGCCGATCCCGCGGACCGCGAGCGGCTCGATGCGATTTTCCGTTTCGTCCATACGGTCAAAGGCAACTGCGGTTTCTTCGATTTCCCTCGGCTCGAGAGGCTGAGCCACGCTGCGGAAAGCGCGCTGTCCGAAGTGCGCGCCGGTCGCCGGCGGGCCAGCAGCACGCTGGTCACGGCGGTGCTCGCGGTTATCGACCGCATCACCGACATGATCGAGGCGATCGACGCCGGCGAGGAACTGCCGGAAGGCGGCGACGACATGCTGATCGATGCGCTGGAACCGGGGCGCGACGAGCCCGACAGCGAGATGATCCAGGCGGGAGAGCAGACCAGTCCCCGGGCGGCGCGGACAGGCAACACGCGCTCGATCCGGCTGCCGGTCGAGTTGTTGGACCGGGTAATGAGCGGCGTTTCCGACATGGTCCTCGCGCGCAACGAACTCGCCCGGCGACTGCGCGACCACGGCGCCGATCCCGCGCTGCAGGCCCCGTTCGAGCGCCTCTCCACCATTCTCGACGAGGTTCGCGAAGGCGCGACCCGAATGCGAATGCAGCGGCTCGAGCATCTGTTCGGCGCCCTGCCGCGCATGGTCCGCGATCTTTCCGCGGAGCTCGGCAAACAGGTAATGATCGATCTCGAAGGCGGTGACGTCGAACTCGACCGCGAGATGATCGAATCGGTACGCGATCCGCTGACGCATATCCTGCGCAATGCGGTCGATCACGGGGTCGAACCGCCCGCCGAGCGGCTTGCTGCAGGCAAACGCGAAATCGGCATCATCGCCGTGTCCGCGCGCCGCACCGGCAACCGCATCACCATCGCGGTGAGTGACGACGGGCGCGGAATCGCGCTCGACAAGCTCGCCAAAAAGGCCGTGGCGGCAGGTGTGGCGAGCGCCGCCGATGTTGCCGCGATGACGGGCGAGCAGAAGCTCGACCTGATCTTCGCTCCCGGGCTCTCGACCGCCGACACTGTAAGCCAGGTCTCCGGCCGCGGCGTCGGGATGGACGTGGTGCGCGCCAACGTCGAGAAATTCGGCGGCTCGGTCTCGGTCTCAAGCAAGGAAGGCAGGGGCACGATCGTATTCCTCCACTTGCCGCTGACGCTCAGCATTGTGGAGGGGCTGACGGTGAAAGTCGGCCCGCATACGCTCGGCCTGCCTCGTTCGTACATCGTCGAGATCGCACGCAGCGTCTCGCGCTCGGTCGAAGTCGATCGGCTTGGCGACGGTATCTTCCTCACCTTCCGCGGCGAACGCGTGCCGTGTCTCGATCTCGCCGAGGTGCTCGGGCTCGAGGAGAAGGTCGATCTCGACCGCGCCACATTCGTTTTCCTGCGGCTCGTCAGCGGCGATCTGTTCGCGCTCGCGGTCGACCGGGTGCTCGACAACGAGGACTTCGTGCTCAAGCCCCTGTCGCCGGCGCTGGAGGCAATCGGCCTCTACGGCGGCACGGCGCTGCTCGACGACGGCAAGCCGATCCTCAAGATCGACGTTCCCCGCCTCGCCGACGCATACGGATTGGCCAGCCATACGCGCATCCGCACCACAATCCAGGAGCGCAGTGCCGAAGCGTCCGCGCCCGTGGAGCACGCGGTCGTCTTCACCTCCTTCGCCGGACGAAGGCGCGCCATCCGCATGGCACCCATCCGCCATATTCATACGCTGCCGGTCTCCGCGATCGAGCCGACCGAGGCCGGAATGCTGGCAACCGTCGACGGCGCGATCCTGCCGTTGCTGGGAACCGAAGGTGGGACGTTCACCAACGAAACGATCACCGCGCTGCGCCTGGGGGATGGTGAGGTCGAGCTGCTCTACGCGGTGGCGGGCATCGTCGATTCGGTAGAGCTACCCGGCCCCGTCGTGCCGCTCGAAGGCGAGGACACGCTGGAAGGCACGGCCCTGATCGACGGCGCCATCGTCGGCGTGATCGACGCGCACGGGCTGTTCGCCCGTTATGGCCGCACTGCCATGCCCGCCCAGCGCCCGACCTGCCGCCTGCCGGGCTCCGACCCGTGGGTGGCGAGCTTCCTCGAACCGCTGATCCGGTCGGCCGGGTACGACGTGCTCGGCGACAGCGACGGGTGCGCTGCCGACATCACCGTAACGCTCGACACGGCAGAGGAACCTGGCGGCGCCGCCGCAGCCGTCGTCCGCCTGCGCTCGCGCCCCGAAGGCGCCGAACACGATCCGGAAAGCATCTACCGCTACGACCGCGAAGGGCTCCTCTCGGCCCTCGCCCGCGTACGCACGGGAGCACGATAATGGGCAGCTTGCTTCTCCTCACGCGTATCGGCGGACGCCCGGCCGCGTTCCGGGCCGAGGACATCGGCTCGATCGTCGAGTTGACCGAGATCGCCCCGGTTCCCCGCGCGCCGGACTTCGTCGCCGGCCTCACCGGCTTGCGCAGCCGCGCGCTGACCGTGATCGACAGCCGCAAGGCTCTCGCCCTCCCCGGCACTCCCGACCCGCCCGACGTGCGCGCACCTGTCGTCGAAGTGGGCGGGCATGCCTACGCCCTGCTTGTCGACCGAGTGGACGACGTCGTCGCCGCTGAGGGGGAGCCTACGCCGCCGCCAGCCACGCTGGGGCCTGCCTGGGCGCGGGTCGCGTGCGGAATGATTGAAACTGCCGCCGGTCCTGCCGTTCTGATCGATGTGGCCGCCCTGGTCGCGGGCCCGCATCGGGCTGCCGCTTAAACGATTGGTTACCTGGAACGAATAATCCGGGATTGCAGAATAAGGATCGCATAAATGAAGACCTGTCTGATCGTCGATGATTCGCGTGTGATCCGCAAGGTGTCACGCCACATCCTCGAATCGCTCGGCCTCTCGGTCGAGGAAGCGGAAAACGGCGAAAAGGGCATCGCGCATTGCGAAAGGGCCATGCCCGATCTGGTGCTGCTCGATTGGAACATGCCGGTGATGACCGGCATCGAATTCATCACCCACCTGCGCCGTATGCCCGGGGGTGACGTGCCCAAGGTCGTGTTCTGCACCACCGAGAACGACATTGCGCACATCCGCGAGGCAATCGGGGCCGGCGCCGACGAATACGTGATGAAGCCGTTCGATCACGAGACCCTGCAGATAAAGCTCCAGCTCGTCGGAATGGCCTGAGGGCCGGCCCGTGGGTGCGGAGAGCAGCATCGCGACCGGAGAGGCCGGAAGGCCGCCGACGGAGCGAACGCCCATCAGGGTGATGATCGTCGACGATTCGCTGACGGTCCGCGCCGTGCTCTCCAGGATCATCGCGCCCGAAGGCGATATGATCATCGTGGGCAAGACGGGCAGCGCGGAGAATGCGCTCGCAGCCCTCGCGACCGCTCCTGCCGACGTCGTGCTGCTCGATCTCGAAATGCCCGGCATGGGCGGCCTTCACGCGCTGCCCAAGATCCTCGCCGCGCATGCCAGCACGCAGGTGCTGGTCGTTTCCTCGCTCACCGAAGACGGAGCGGAACACACGCTGGCGGCGCTTTCGATGGGCGCTGCCGATACCATGCTCAAGCCGCGCAGCGGCGAATTCGATCAGCACTATCGCACCGCGCTGCTGCAACGCATCCGTGCGCTGGGCCGGCGCAGGCGTACAGGCGCGGCTGTCATGCCGCCGGACGAGCCGCCGCTACGCGCGCGCAACAAGCGGGATGGCCCGCTCGAAGTCATCGGCATCGGCGCCTCGACCGGCGGCATTCATGCGCTCTGCATGCTGCTGCGAAGCCTGCCGCGCTATATCGAAGCGCCGATCCTGGTCACGCAGCATTTGCCCGAAACCTTCATGCAGGTCTTCGCCGGGCAGCTCGAGCTTGCGAGCGGGCGGGAAGCCGTGGTGATCGACCGCGCGATGCCGGTCGAAAGCGGGCGCATCCATATCGCGCCCGGCGACGGGCACCTTCTGCTTCGCCGGGAAGCCGGTGAACTGCTTGCAGATACGGCCGCTTTCAGAGCGCCGAGCGGATGCATGCCCTCTGTCGATGTCATGTTCGAGAGTATGGCCGAAGCAACCGAACACGCGGCGCTCGGCATCGTCCTCTCGGGAATGGGCCGCGATGGTCTGATCGGTGCCGAGCGGCTGATCCACGCCGGCGGCAATATCATCGCACAGGATGAGGCCAGCTCTTCCGTCTGGGGCATGCCGCGCGCCGTCGTCCAGGCAGGGCTGGCTTCGGCCGTGCTCCCGCCGGAGAAGATCGCCCTGCGGATCGCGCTCCACGCCGGAGAAGCGGCATGGAGGTGACTCAGATTTCCCACCGGATCATTGCCGACCTGCTCCTCGAGCGAACCGGACAGCAGCTCACCGCAACCCGCCAGTGGCGCATCGGCAGTGCGCTAGCGGGGGTGTTCCGCGAATATGGGATCGACAATGTCGACCAGCTCGTCTGCATGCTCGGCACGGGCGATTGCGAGGAAGTCTCGCGCAAGGTCGTCGAAGCCCTGCTCAACAACGAGACCTACTTCTTTCGCGACCGCCAGCTCTTTCAGCAGCTATCCGAAACCGTCCTGCCCGACCTCGCCGCCAAGCGCGCGGGCACGCGCCGCTTGTCGATCTGGTCCGCCGGCTGCTCGACCGGGCAGGAGGCGCTGTCGCTGTCGATGATGTTCGCGGATCGCCCGCACATGTGGCGCGGATGGAAGATCGAGATTCTGGGCACCGATGTTTCGTCTCACGCGATCGCCGCCGCCCGGCGCGCCTGTTACAGCCAGTTCGAGATCCAGCGCGGTCTCGGCGTTGCGCAGATGCTTCGCCACTTCAACGAGACGCCGCGGGGATGGGAGCCAGACCCGGCGCTGCTGGCGCCGATCTGTTACCGCGTCGGCAACGTACTCGACATGCAGACGCGGCCCGAGCGCTTCGATCTCGTGCTGTGCCGCAACGTGTTGCTCTATTTCGACGGAGAGACGCGGCGGCGCGCGCTCGGCCGCGTGGCCGACAGCCTGCGCGATGACGGCTGGCTGATGCTCGGCGCCGGCGAGACGATGGCGGGCACAGGCGGGCGTTTCGAGCCCGCCACGGACGTCCAGGGGCTCTACCGTCGCGTCGAAGCGCGGGCACCGGCTCTCGGCACCCGAATGGCGGCTGCAAGGTAAATCGGCGTTTAACGCTTCTTTAGTGCCGCAACGCTAACTTGCGGAGCAAGAACAGGGATTTGGGGTCCGGGCGGGTGACACTTGAGGGGGAAAATCACGGTTTGGCGCCGCGACTGCTGGTGGTCGCGCCGGTAGCCATTCTGACGGCGATCTTCGCCGCGATCTGCCTCGTCCTGTCGATGAGCGACGATTTCCCGCTCACCCAGGCCTCGCCACCAATCCTCGTCGGCATCGCCGCCTACGCGATCGCCGTGCTGTTGCTGCTGCGTTTCGGCTTTGCCCACGTCGCCCGGCTCGAGCAGCTCGGCATGACAGATAGCCTCAGCCAGCTTCCCAATCGCCGTGCGCTTCACCGGAACATCGCCGCAACCGCGACGACCGGGCATGAAATGGCCGTGGCGTTGATCGACCTCGACGGCTTCAAGACAGTCAATGATCTCTATGGACACGGGGTTGGCGACCGTCTGATCAAGGAAGTCGCACTGACCCTGCGCCGCCTGTGCGGCAACGACGCCGCCGCCTATCGCCTGGGCGGAGACGAGTTCGCGGTGAGCATGGTGGGGCCGCTCGCAGGAACGCTGCTCGAAGGGATCTGCCGCGGCCTGCTCGAGACGCTGTCGCAGCCAGTCGCACTCGACGACCGGCGCATCCCGATCGGGGCGAGTGTCGGGCTCGCTCGCTGTATGACCGGCGGAACGCTCGAATCCTCCGAGCTGCTGCGCCGCGCCGACGTGGCGATGTACGTATCCAAGCGCGACGGCAAGATGCGCTGCACCTGGTTCAAGGACGAGTTCGACCGCAGCCTGGAGGCGATGCGCGATCTCGACAACGAACTGCGCGCGGCGCTGCTCAACGAAGAATTCCGCGTTCACTATCAGCCCTTGGTGGACGCAAGGACACACCGCGTCGTGGCGGTGGAATCGCTGCTGCGGTGGCAACGCCCGGACGGGCGGGACGTGGGCCCCAACGTGTTCATTCCGGTGGCCGAGGAATCGGGGCTGATCAATGCGATCGGTCTGTGGGTGCTGCGCCGCGCCTGCACCGATGCCCTCCCATGGGGCATCCAGCTTTCGATCAACATCTCTGCCGCACAGCTCCGCAATCCCGAATTCCCGTTCCAGCTCGGACAGGTTTTGGAGGAGACCGGCTTTCCGCCCGAGCGGCTCGAGCTGGAGATCACCGAGACCTGTCTCGTGCTCGACCCAGTCGTCGCCGAGCGCAGCCTGGACCTGGTGCGCGGCCTCGGCGTCGATGTCGTGCTGGACGATTTCGGTACCGGCTATGCCTCGATCGGCTTCCTGCGGCAGTTCCGCTTCGAGAAGCTCAAGCTCGACCGCTCGCTGGTTGTCGATTCGGCGGTGGACGAGAGCCTGCGCGCAATGATGCTTTCCAGCATCTCGATGGCGCGCGCGCTCAAGATGCGGGTGACGGCCGAAGGGGTCGAAACCGAAGCCCAGGCCGCAATGGTACGCAGCGCCGGCTGCGACCACATCCAGGGCTGGCTCTTCTTCGCACCGATGCCGGCTGACGATATCCCACAGCATCTCGCCCCAGCGCTCCTCGAGAAGGACACGGCGAAGGCCGAACCGGGAAGGAAAGTAGCATGAACGCCCCGACGACGATCATCGTGCCCGACGAGATGCGCGACGAGATCGAGCAGGTCGAGCTGAAGCAGTCCGATGCCGACGCAACCCGCGCCGATTTCGCGCTCATGCGCCGGTTCAACGATCAATCGCTTGCGCGCAAGACCGTGCTGCTCGGCGGACTTCCCCTCGTCGCACTCGCCCTGGTGACCGTGCTTGCGTGGATCGGACTGTCTTCGGCGGAATCGCAAGCCGCGTCGGTGCTACGCTGGCCGATCGTCGCCATCACGGTGCTCGCCGTCGCGCTCGGCCTCGGCGCAATCCGGGCCATGCTAACCGACGTTTCGGAGCAACTCGGCACCCTCGCGCGCGACATGACTTCGCTGGTGGCCGGCCATCGCGATTTTACGATCCGCGGGATCGATCGGCAGGACGAGATCGGCGAAATCTCGCGCGCGTTCGAAGTTTTCGTCAAATCCGGCGTCAAGCTCGACGAATTGTTCGCCAACCGCCGCGCGGAACGCGAGCGGCGCGAGAAGGAAGTCCGCACGTTCGCACGCACGTTCGAATCGAGCGTGGGCGAGGTCGTCTCCGGGGTTGGCGCAGCCTCGGCTCAGCTGAAGGCGACTGCCAGCTCGATGGCCGTCGCTGCCGAGCAGGGCGCAGCGCAGACCCAGCGCGTGGCGCAGGCGATGGCCGAGGCGTCCTCGGGCGTCACCGCCGCCGCCGCGGCGTCGGACGAATTCGCAATGTCGATCGGCGAGATCAGCCGCCAGGCGGCACAGTCGGCCGAGCTCGCACGGCGCGCGACCGGCTCGACCCGGGAGGCCAACGATACGATCTCCACCCTGTCCACCACGGCCGAGCAGATCGGCCAGATCGTCGAGCTGATCTCGACCATTGCGCAGCGCACCAACCTGCTCGCGCTCAACGCCTCGATCGAGGCGGCACGCGGCGGGGAAGCCGGTCGCGGCTTCGCGGTCGTCGCGTCTGAGGTCAAGGAACTCGCATCGCAGACCGGCCGCGCAACCGAGCAGGTGGCGCAGCAGATCCGCGCGATCCAGGAATCGACTGGGGCCAGTGTGGGCGCTCTGCGCACGGTCGCAGATCAGGTGCAGCAGCTCGAATCGACCGCTGTCTCGATCGCATCTGCAGTCGATCAGCAGTCGGTCGCGGGGCAGGAACTGGCGCGCAACATCGACCTCGCCGCACGTAGCGCGAGCGAGGTACAGGCGAGCGTCGACCAGATCCGCGAAACCGCCCTCTCCACCGGTGCAGCCGCTTCGCAAGTTCTCAACTCGGCAACCGAGCTCGAAACCCAGGCATCGACGCTGCGCAGCCAGGTCGCGCGGGTCATGCAGGTGATCCTCAAGCGGAGCTGAAGGTCCGGCGCCAGCGCTCTCACGCACAAGATCCTTGGTGCACGGCGCTTCGCAGCGCTATGGCGGCAGCGGACGACGGGAACCATCCCGGCGGAGGGAGAGACGCAATTGCCGGGTGCAACGCTATCCGGGGTCGGCAAGAGCTTTGGCGCAGTCACGCTGTTCGACGGACTCGACTTGTCGGCCGGCGACGGCGAGTTCGTGGTGCTCGTCGGGCCGTCCGGCTGCGGTAAGTCAACGCTGCTCCGGCTGATCGCGGGGCTCGATCGGCCCGACAGCGGCGAGATCCGTATCGGCGAACGGCAGGTCGATCGCTTGCCCCCGGGCGAGCGAGGCGTCGCCATGGTGTTCCAATCCTACGCCCTCTATCCGCAGATGACGGTCGCGCAGAACATCGCCTTTCCGCTACGCATGGCCGGGCGGCCGAAACGTGAGCTGGACGAAAGCGTCAGGCGCACCTGCGAGCTTCTGGGGCTTTCCGAGCTAATGGATCGGCGCCCGGCTGAGCTGTCGGGCGGGCAGCGGCAGCGCGTCGCCATCGGCCGCGCGATCGTGCGCGAGCCTGATGTGTTCCTGTTCGACGAGCCGCTGTCCAACCTCGACGCCAACCTGCGGGCGCAGATGCGGCGCGAGTTCGCCGAACTGCACGCGCGGCTCCGCGCCACGACGATTTACGTCACGCACGACCAGGCCGAGGCGATGGCTCTCGCCGATCGTATCGTGCTGATGCGCGACGGGAGGATCGAGCAGCAGGGGACGCCCGAGGACCTCTATTGCCGCCCGGCGACCCTGTTTGCCGCGGAATTCTTCGGCCAGCCGCCGATCAACCGGCTGCCCGGTCGCATTCTCCGTGCCGACACGCGAAGAACCGAGATCGCTATCGGTGACGGCGAGTCGATCGTGCTCGGCCCACTCACCGGCGGCGGCCCTGCGCGCGACGATGTCGTGGTCGCGATCCGGCCCGAAGCGCTGACGGCACGGCCGGACGGCGGCACGATTGCGCTCGCTCCGCGCGCGGTCGCATTCGTGGAATGGTTCGGCGGGGAACGCCATGCACAGCTCGGTACCGGCGATACTGCACTGGTCTGGCGGACCGCCGGCGATCGCCTGATCGCCACAGGCGAGAGCATCACGCTCCATGTCGCTCCGGCGAAAGTGCATCTGTTCGACGACGAAGGACGGGCCGTTCCCCACACAGCATTGCCGAATTTGTGAAAACGGTTACATTGACTCGGGAGAGGGAAGGCATGGTCACGATTCGGGATGTTGCGCGGGAAGCCGGCGTTTCGATCGCCACGGTGTCCCGCGCCCTGAACGGGCACAGCAACGTCACCAAAGCCACTCGCGAAGCGATCGAGGCCGCGGCCAAGACGCTCAACTTCGTGCCACACAGCGGCGCCCGCAGCCTGACCAATCGCCAGACCGATACGATCGGTGTAATTCTGCCCGACCTGTTCGGCGAGTTCTTCTCCGAAGTCATCCGGGGGATCGACAAGATCGCCCATGGCGCGGGCAAGCACCTGCTGCTCGGCAACATGCACGGCAGCTCGCATGAAACGACCAGCGCGATCCGTTCGATGCGCGGGCGGGTCGACGGGCTGCTGCTGATGCCGCCCGATTCCACCGCAGAGTTGCTGTCCGACCACCTCGACGCCAACATGCCGACCGTCCTGCTCAACGCGCAGGCGGAGGGCCGAGACGTGCCCTTCGTCGCCGTCGACAACTATCACGGTGCGCGGACGATCACCGAGCATCTGATTGCTCGCGGGCGCAAGCGGATCATCCATATCGCCGGCCCCAAGCACAATCGCGATGCGCGCGAGCGCCTGCGCGGCTTCGCCGACGCCATGCGCGAAGGGCTGGGGGAAAAGCACCCGGTCGTCCTGCCGGGCGACTTCACGGAAACGGCGGGCCAGGAGGCAGCACGCCTGCTGCTCGCCGGGCAGGTGCCCGCCGACGCTGTCTTCGCATCCAACGATGTGATGGCAGTAGGGCTCATGTCCGTGCTTGACGAGGCCGGCGTGGCCGTGGGCGCGGAAACGCTCGTTGCCGGCTTCGACGACATCCCGCTCGCCCGCCACGTCAGCCCCAAGTTGACGACGATGCAATCGAACATGGCGCAGCTCGGTTCCACCGCTGCAATGCTGCTGCTGCGGATGCTGCGCGGCGAGGAACTCGGTAGCGAGCACGGCGTGGTGCTCTCTCCCCGACTGGCGGAACGTGGTTCGACCGGACGTGCGAGTCCCAATGGCGGTGCGACCATTGCAGGTGCGCCGGCCGACGCGGCCTGATGACTGACAGTCTATCGCGGCGGGACGTTCTCGCGGCGGGGATCGCCGGCTCCGCCGCACTCGCGCTGGGCGGGTGCCGAGGCGATGCCGGACTGACTTTCTGGGCCATCGGCAACGAGGCGACGGCTCTCCCCGCCCTGCTTCCCAAGCTCGGGCTCGGCGGGATCGACGTGCAGCCTCTGCCGTGGTCGGGCGCTCATCAGAAGCTACTGACGGGGTTCGTCGGCCGGTCGCTGCCCGATCTGGCGCAAGTCGGCAACAGTTGGCTCGCAGAGCTCGCGGCGCTGGACGCGATCGAACCGGTCCCCGCCGCACTCGACCCCGAAGCAGACCAGTTCTCGGCAGTGATCGAGAGCAACCGCATCAACGGGCGGCTGGTGGCGATGCCCTGGTACGTCGACACGCGCGTGCAGTTCTACCGCACGGATATCTTTGCTCGTGCCGGTTATGCCACGCCGCCGCTGGACTGGAGCGGGTGGAAGCGGGCGCTCGCCCGTATCCGGGCACAGAGCGCGGGTGAAACTTACGGTGTTCTCCTGCCACTCGACGAATTCGAGCACCTGCAGACGTTGGCACTGTCCGCCGGTGCGACGTTCCTGAAGGAAAACGGCACGCGCGGCGCTTTCACCGCGCCGGAATTCATCGAGGGGCTGGCCTTCTACAAGTCGCTGTTCGACGAAGGGCTGGCGCCCGTCGTCGCCGGCGCGCAGATCGGCAACCGCTGGGCCGAGTTCGCGCGAGGGTGGTTCGCGGTCTATCCGGCCGGCCCGTGGATGATCGGGGAAATGCGCAGCCGCTTGCCGGTTGCGATGCAGGATCTGTGGAGCACGGCACCGCACCCCGGCCCCGGCGGCCCCGGAGCGACTGCAACGGGTGGGTCGAGCCTCGTCGTGTTCAGCCGCGGCCGCCGCAAACGCGAGGCCTGGGAAGTCGTGCGCCGTATGCTCGATCCGGCGGCGCAACTCGCGCTGCACCGGGCGACCGGCGACCTGCCCGTGCGACGCTCCGTCTGGCGCGAGACCGAACTCGCTGGGGACCGCGTGGTCGCACCCTTCGCGCATCAGCTCGAACGCGCGCAGCCTTTACCCAAGGTACCCGAGTGGGAGCGCGTCGTCACGGAGATGCAGGTCGTCGCCGACCGCATGGTGCGCGGGGACTACACGGTGCGCAGCGCCGCGGCGGAGATGGACCTGCGCGTCGACGAGATCCTGGCCAAGCGGCGCTGGATGATGGAACGGGGGCGTCTGGCATGAGCGCCACAGGGGTCAAGGCGGAGCGGCGCGCCGGATGGCTGTTCAGCGCCCCGGCGCTGCTCGCGATCGCACTGTTCTTCGTCCTGCCGACGATCGCCTCGCTCGCGCTGAGCCTGACCGACTTCGACATCTACGCCCTCGCCGATATCCGCAACCTGCGCTTCGTCGGACTCGACAATTACGCCGAGCTGCTTGCCGACCCGCTGTTCTGGACCGCACTCGGCAATACGCTATGGTTCGTCGTGCTCGGCGTGCCGCTGGTGCTGGTCGTGTCACTCGCGGCGGCGCTCCTCGTCAACGAACGCATGGTCGCATGGCGCCCCGTCTGGCGTGTCGCGTTCTTCGCACCTTACGTCGCGACGCTGGTGGCAGCCGCGGTGGTATGGAAATACCTGCTCCATACCCGCTACGGCCTCGTCAACTACGTGTTCGGCACGCTCGGTCTGCCAACGGTCGACTGGCTCGGCGATCCACACTGGGCGATACCCGCGATCACGCTGTTCGTGGTCTGGAAGAGCTTCGGCTACGCCATGCTGATCTTCCTCGCCGCGCTGCAGACCGTGCCGCGCGACCTGGTCGAGGCAGCGCGGATCGATGGTGCCGGGTGGTGGTCGCGGCTGCGCCATGTCACCCTGCCAGCCCTCGCACCCGCGGCCGGGCTGGTCACGATCCTCACGGTGATCGCCATGTTCCAGCTCTTCGCCGAGCCCTACGTGATGACCGAGGGCGGCCCGGCGCAATCGACGATCACCGTGCTCTACTTGATGTTCGAGGAGGGCTTTCAGTGGTGGAACCTCGGCACCGGTGCTGCGGTCGCGGTCGTGCTGTTCGTCTGCATTCTGGCCGCGGCGCTGCTGCCGGCGCTGGCTATGCGCCTGCTGCGAGTATGCAGGTCATGACCGCCGGCCGCGCCATAACCGCGCTCGCTGCGCTGTTCGCAGCGATCACGCTCGCGCCGCTGCTGTGGATGGTGTCGGTCAGCCTGATGCAGCCGGGCGAAGCAGGCCAGTTCCCGCCGCCGCTAATCCCCGCCGACCCGACGCTGGCCAACTATCACGAGCTTTTTGCGGCGCAGGGCATGGGCGTGTTCCTGGGCAACAGCCTGCTCGTCTCAACCCTTGCGACGCTGCTCGCACTGCTGTTCACCCTCCCCGCGGGCTACGCCTTCGCCAAGCTGCGCTTCCGGGGGCGGACCGCGACGGTGCAGACGCTGCTCGCTCTGCTGCTGATCCCCGGGCAGATCGGCATGCTGCCGCTGTTCCTGGAACTGAAGGCAATAGGCCTGGTCAACTCCTATGCCGGTGTCCTCATCCCGTGGCTTGCCGGGATCATCGGGATCTTCCTGGTGCGGCAATACGCGCTTTCGATCCCCGATGAACTGCTGGAAGCGGCGCGGATCGACGGCGCGAGCGAGTGGGACATGTTCCGTCACGTCGTGCTGCCGATCCTGCGCCCGGCGATCGCGACGCTGGCCTTGTTCGTGTTTCTCGGGAGCTGGAACGATTTCATGTGGCCCCTGATCGTGCTGTCCGATCAGGATCTCTACACCCTGCCCGTCGCTCTCGCCTCGCTGGGGCGCGAGCGGGCGCAGGATATCGAATTGATGATGGCCGGTTCGGTGGTCACCACCGTGCCGGTGCTGCTGCTGTTCCTGGCGCTCCAGCGCCAGTTCATCGGCGGGTTGCTTGCAGGGAGTGTCAAAGGATGAATTGGGTTCGGATGTTGCCGCTGGTCCTCTTGCTAGGGGCCTGCACCGGTCATGCGGTCGCGGCAACACCGCCGCCGGCGTACGAGAGCGGGCAGCATCCGCAGCCGGCGGTCGACGAAGGGGGCTACGTCTATCAACTTCACCTGCCGCCCGGCGTCGCGACGACAGACGAGGACGCGCGCTGGCCCCTGATGATCTTCCTCCACGGTTCGGGCGAACGCGGCAGCGACGTCGCCAAGGTCAAAGTCCACGGCCCGCCCAAAGTCGCCGACCGGCAGACGGACTTCCCTTTCATCCTCGTCTCCCCGCTGCTGCCGGCGGAAGAAGACTGGGACGTCGCCAAGCTGGACGCGATCGTGGATCACGTGATGGAAACGCTGCCGGTCGATCCCGCGCGGGTCTATCTGACCGGCCTCAGCCGCGGCGGTCATGCGACCTGGCGCTGGGCGGCGGCGGAACCGAAACGCTTCGCCGCCATCGCGCCGGTCGCCGGGCGTGGAGACCCCGCCAGCGCCTGTGCGCTGACGGACACGCCGGTATGGGCCTTCCACGGGGACCGCGACGACGTGGTGACGCCCGAGGGCAGCTTTGCCATGGCGCGCGCGATCCGCGCTTGCGGTGGACATCAGAGCCGCCTGACGATCTATCCCGATCTCGGTCACAACGCGTGGGATCCGGCCTATAACGATCCCGCACTCTACCTGTGGCTACTGTCTCATCGTCTCGAAGGGCAGGCGCCATGAGCGGCTTTCCCAAGAGTTTCCTGTGGGGCGCGGCCACGGCCGCCTACCAGGTCGAGGGCTCCCCGCTCGCGGACGGCGCCGGGGCCAGTATCTGGCACCGCTTCACCCACGACCCGCGCCTGATGATCGCGACCGGCGATACGGGGGACGTCGCTTGTGACCACTACAACCGCATGGAAAGCGACGTGGAGCTGATGAAGCAGCTCGGGCTGCAGGCCTACCGCTTCAGCGTCTCCTGGAGCCGCGTGTTGCCCGAGGGCACGGGTCGCGTGAACGAGGCAGGGCTCGACTTCTACCGCCGCCTGGTCGACCGCCTGCTCGAAGCCGGGATCGAGCCGCTGGCGACACTCTACCACTGGGATCTGCCGGCCGCACTCGACGACCGCGGCGGCTGGCTGAATCGCGAAAGCGCGGAGTGGTTCGCGGAATATGCCGGCGTCATGTTCCGCGCGCTCGACGGCAAAGTGAAGAAGTGGGCGACGCTCAACGAGCCGTGGGTGGTGGCAGACGGCGGCTATCTCAACGGCGTGCTCGCACCAGGGCACCGCAGCATCTTCGAATGCGCGATCGTCAGCCGTAACCTGATGCGCGCGCACGGCCGTGCAGTACAGACCTACCGCGAATGCGGCGCGCACGAAGTCGGCCTGGTCATCAATATCGAGCCGAAGTACCCGGCCAGCGACAGTTCGGAGGATCTCGCCGCCACCGCGCGCGCCGATGCCTACATGAACCGCCAGTACTTCGACCCCGCGCTGCTCGGAACCTGCCCCGAGGAGCTGCGCGAGATCTACGGCGAGGCGTGGGAGGACTGGTCGGCCGAGGACCTGGCGCTGTGCTGCCAGCCGGTCGATTTCGTCGGCATCAACTACTACACCCGCAGCGTCGTGCGTTCGTCGGACACGGCGTGGCCCCTGTTCGCCGAACACGTGGTGCAGGAAGGCGCGCCGCATACAGAGACCAACTGGGAAGTCTTTCCCGAGGCGATGACCCGCACGCTGTTGTGGTTTCGTGAGCGCTACGGCGACCTGCCGGTCTATATCATGGAGAACGGCGCGGCCTTCTCCGACCCCGCGACCAGCGATGCCGACGGCATTCTCGACGAGGATCGCTGTCAGTACCTCGCCGAACACATCGCCGCCGTGCGCGACGCGATCGCGGCCGGGGTGGACATTCGCGGCTATATGGTCTGGTCGCTCTTCGACAATCTCGAATGGGCGCTCGGCTATGCCAAGCGCTTCGGAATCGTCCACGTCGACTATGAGACGCTCGCGCGCACGCCCAAGCACAGCGCGCGGCTCTACGGTCAGATCATCGCCAGCAACGGCGCCGAACTGGAGCACGCCGCATGAAATTCCTTCTCTCTCTCCTCACCGCCCTTCTTCTCGCCGCGTGCGCGCATGTGCCGGCGGAATCGGCCGAAGGTCCGCCCATCCGGGCGATGACGTTCAACATCCGGCTCGACGTCGCCTCCGACGGCGGAAACGCCTGGCCGCACCGCAAGGAAATGGTGGAGGCCGTTATTCGGCACGAAGCCCCCGATGTGCTCGGCATGCAGGAAGTTCTGCTGCACCAGAAGCAGTATCTGGAATCCGAACTGACCGACTACACGTTCGTCGGCGTCGGCCGCGATGACGGGGCCGACGCCGGGGAATTTTCGCCGCTTGGCTGGCGCAACGACCGCTTCGCGATGGTGGACTCGGGTACGTTCTGGCTCTCACCGACGCCCGAGGCGGCCGGCAGCAAGGGTTGGGATGCCGCCCTTCCCCGCATCGCCACATGGGCCATCCTGCGCGATCGACGCAGCGGCGAGACGATCCGTGTGCTCAACACCCATTTCGACCACATCGGCACGGTCGCGCGCGCAAACGCCGCGCGGATGATCGCCGAATGGGTCGCCGGCGGCGATGCGCCCGCGATCGTGATGGGCGACTTCAACGTGACGCCGGATAGCGAACCCTACCACGTGCTCGCGAACACGGCGCAAAGCGGCCTTTCCGATACGCGCACGATCAGCAGCACTCCGCCCTATGGCCCGCCCGGCACTTTCACCGGTTTCGACATCATGGCAGCAGCCGAGGGGCCGATCGATCACATCTTCGTGACGGCCGGCTTCGCAGTGCAGCGGTATGCGGTGGTGACGCAGCATTGGGAGGGCCGCCTGCCCTCCGATCACTATCCGGTCGTCGCCGACATCCAACCGCAGCGGTGAGGCCGAGAACCGTCATCCCGGCGCAAGCTGGGATGACGAGCTGGCGGAACGACGGTCCGCCGGCGAGCCGGCCTACTTGCCCTCGTCCAGCCAGCCGCCGGTGAACCCCAGGCGCTCGAGCCCGCGACGGATGTGCGGATTCTTGCGCATCGTGCGCCATACGAGGCCGCTGCGATGGTTCTCCATCATCGCCAGGATCGGCCCCTGGTCGATGCCGATATAGTCTCGCGCGATCCAGCCGAGTTCCGGATCGACCGTGCCGCTGGGGCTGCCCACGTCGACGAACGTGTAGCTCGGATTGAAGGCATCCTTGAAGCCGTATTCGGTGTAGAGCGTCTTGCCGTAAGCCGCACGCATGTTCATCAGCGCGTCGATGGTTACATCGGGCGCGAACGGGATCGAGCCGCCGGCCGCAGTCGGCACGATCGTGCCGTCGTCCACCACCCGCTCGGCGCTCACGCCACGCGCGGAATAGCCCATGAATTCGCGTGGCTTGCCGTTGACCACGCGGCCGTTGCCGGCGTTTGTCGGCCCGTCGGAAGCGGTCCAGCCCCAGATGTCGGCCGAATAGCCGATCCAATCGTTGGGATTGTCCACGCCGTAGGCGCGCTGGCTCAGCGTCGCGCGGCGGCTGTTCTCGAAATAGTCGATGCCCATCCCGCGCATGAATTGATCCTGGATGCCGCGGAAGTCGACCCAGACGTGGCTATACTGGTGCCCGAACAACGGCTCGAACTGCAGATGCTCGTAGCCGTAGTAGGTGCCCCAGTCCTTCTCCAGGTTTGCCGCCCAGCCGGTGTCCCAGGCGTCCTTGTCGATCGGATGCGTCGGTGATCCGGCAGCGAGAACATAGACCAGCATGCCTTCGTTGTAGCCGACCCAGTCGTGGGTCCCGAAGTCGCCGTTCTCGCCGCGGTCGGGATACCAGCCCATCGCGATGGCCTTGCCGCTGCCGCCGTTGCCGGAGGGAATCTCGCTGTTCTCGCGCTGCACGAACGTCCAGTCGACGCGGCGGTAGATCTTCTCCGCCAGGTCGCGGATCTCGGCCTCGCGCGGCGTATCACGATCGAAGTAGCTCTGCGCGAAGAGCACGCCGCCGAGCAGCAGCGACGTATCGACGGTCGACAGCTCCGTCTTCCCGCGGCGCGTGCCGCCCTCGTTTGTGAGGAAGTGGTAGAAGAAGCCCTTGTATCCCGTGTTGCCAGAGACCTCCGGCCCCTGCGGTGCGTTCCAGTAGAATTCCAGGCAGTCGCGCGTGCGCTCTGCGGCCTGCTCACGCGTGACATAGCCCCGCTCGGCGCCGATACTGTAGGCCGTCAGCGCAAACCCGGTCGCCGCGATCGAGGAGAACGGATTGCTCGGCCAGCGATCGGGCGCGAGGCAACGCTGGGTGTCGGTAGTTTCCCAGAAGTAATCGAACGTACGGCGCGAGAGCTGCTCGGCGAACTCCGCCTGCGTGAGTTGAGGCAGCGCGGCAGCGGAATTCTCCGTCACTCCGGCGGGAGGCGGCGTGGGGGTAGACGTGCACGCGGCCAGCGCCAGAAGCGGCAGCGCAAGCGATCCGAAACGGAAGGACATCATAGCTCCCAAGGTCAGGAGGGCGCCCGGTCAAGGGAGGAGGAGGGGATGACCGGGCGCCCGAACAGTGTCGATGATCAGAACGAGAAGCCGGCGGAAAGCTTGATCGTGCGGGGTGGATTGCCGCCGACGCCGAAGCCAGTTCGCTCGCCATAGACGGTGGGCGAATTTTCGGTCCGCGTGTCGTCCGCGGGATTGTTGTTGAAGTTAGTATAGTTCCGATCGTTGAACAGATTGATGATATCGACCCGGAAGCGGAGTCGCGATTCGTCGCTCAGGAAGCCCAGCGGAACGTACTTGGTGAACGCCAGGTCCATCTGCCGGCGGCCCCAGCGATCGCCATTGCCGTCCTCAAACCTGCCGACGATGATGCGCTCGAACGGATCAGCGATGTTGCGGAACGCCTGCATATAGCGCGGCGATTCCAGAGTGAACTTGGCCGACAGTGCCGCTTCGAACGGCAGGTCGACACTGCCCGCCGCGACGAAACGGTGACGCGGCACGCCCGACGAACGCATCACCGGATAATCCTCAATCGACGGATAGTCGAGTGAGAACACCTCGTTGAACTTCCGGTTCTCTTCCGCTTCCGTATAAGTGTAGGTGGCTGTGAGGCTCCAAGGCGAAGACGGCGAATAGTTCTTGGTGAGCTTGAGGTAGGCCGCGTCCGAACTCGTCTCGAGCCCATTGTCGCCGATGATCAGGTTGCCGTAACCCGGAGGAGTGAAAGACCAGGGAGTCTGCGGCCCCTCGCCCGGCTCGGGATCCGGCTGGAAGTACGAACCGTCAGGCCGACGATTGCCGAGCAGGAAGACGAACCCGTCCTTGCTCTCGATGTGGGTGTAGCCGGCTTCGAGCTCCACTTGATCGAAGCGCGTGCGCAGACCCAGGCTGAACTGATCCGAATAGGGCATTTTCAGATCGTTGTTGATGAACCGGAGTTCGCTACCGCCGCCGCCAGGCGTCCCTTCGGCAAGCCCCGCCAGCCCTTCCGGCGTCAGATATATGGGATCCCACGGAATACAGGTCGGCGAGGGATCGCAATCGTTTTCCGGATCGCCGGTGTCGAAGTTGAAGGTACGAGTAGTGAACGACCCGACGCTGATTTCCTGCTGAAGGAAGTCAAACTGGTTGCGGCTGTAGGAGCGGCCGTAGCCGCCGAACAGCACGAACTGCCCCTCTTCATCGAGATCATAGCTGAACCCGACGCGCGGCTGGAACGCACCCATGAACGGCTCACGCTCGTTTCCGGTCGAGATGTAGTCGTTGATGTCGTAATTGGCATTCGCGAGATTCGGATAGAGCGGCTCGCCCGTAACGGGATCGAGTGTCTGCCCCGTCACGAGATCGACGACGTCCTGATCGTGGACGAAATCGAGATACGCGGGGGTCTTCTCGTAATCCCAGCGAATGCCGAGATTGAGCGTCAGACGGTCGGTGACCTCCCAGTCGTCCTGAATATAGACGCCAAGCTGGAAGTTGTCGGATTCGATCTGCGATTCACCGAAGCCGCTCTCGTATCCGAACTGCACGCGATAGGGGATCACGTCATTGAACGTACTTCCGCCGCCAGTGGGATCGTACGCCACGTTGTAGGTGTAGGTCGGATTGGTGTTGTTCAGCTGAAGTGTTCTCAGGGTAACCCACTTCGCCTTGATTCCGGCCTTGATCGTATGCCTATCCAGGCCGGTGTAGGTGAAGTCGTTCTGGATTCCCCAGCCTTTCTGCCCCTTATCCTGATAGTTGGAGCTTCCACCGATCCGAAGCAGCTCGCCTCGTTCGATCTCATCGGGATCCTCGGGCCGCGGCGCGGCATAGGCAAACAGAAAGGACGGTTCGAACAACCCAGGTGTGGGCGCCCACTTCGCATCTTCGTAAGTGAGTTTGAGGTCATTCACCCAGGTATCGGCGGTATGCTCCCAGCGGGCCGTGGCGCGCAGCTCTTCCGTGTTGATGAGGCTGCGCCGCGACTCGGCATTAATGCCGCCGGCCAACTGCTCACCCGTCTCGTCGCGATATTTAGCCGAGATCTCGATCAGATCGCTCCCGCTCGGCGAAATATCGATTTTCCCGAAATAAAGATTCTCGTTGAACGTCTCGTTCGTCGTGCCGAAGTACCCTTGATACTTTTCGGGAAAGAAACTGATATCCCGGCCCAAGCCCGGCTCGATATCAACCGGACTTTCGATACGCTTACCTTCGTAGGTAACGAAGAAGTGCATCACGTCCTTGATGATGGGGCCGCCGAATGCTCCGCCGAACTGCATGTCCTGCGTCTCGACCTTCGCGCCATCATCTTCGTAGAGCTCCGATGGCGTCGGATCGCGCAGATCCTGATTGGTGAAATCGAAGAAGCCTTCACCGTGGAACTCGTTTGTGCCCGATTTGGTGACCGCTGTGATCGCGACCGAGCTCACCTGATCGAACTCCGCCTTGTAGTTGGAACTGATCACGCGATACTCGCCAATCGCCAGCTGCGGGAAGGGATTACCGCGCGAGGTATCTTGGCCGGTGATCCCGTTCTTCAGGATGTAGTCCTTCTGCCCGACGCCGTCTATGAAGACGTTGACTGTGCTGCTGTCCTGCGCACCACCCTGGAGGCGCGAAGCACCATTCGCGCCCGTCACAAACATTACGCCCGGCGCCAGATCGGCGAAGGCCAGGAAGTTACGGTTGTTCTGCGGCAGTTGCTCGATCAGGCGCTGTGTGATGTTCACGCCGACTTCCCCGCCTTCCATCGTACGGATGCGCCCCGCCGTGACGAGGATCTCTTCGCCGCTTGAAGCTGGAGGCGTCTCACCGGCGTCGGTTGGCAGGGCCTGCGGCGCGGCGAGATCGAAGTCGAGCACCGCATCCTGCGCCACAAGAAGCGTGAACTGGTCGGTCTGACGCACACCGTCCGCCGTCGTAATCTCGAGGCGGTAGATGCCGGGACGCAGCGAAGCGAACTGATAGCTGCCATCGGCGCCCACCGCCGAGACACGGCGGATGCCGGTATTGACCTCGATCGCGGCGATCTGGGTCACGCCTTCTGCACCGGTGATCCGACCGCGCAGCGAAGCAGTCGATTCCTGCGCCTGCGCCGGGGCGACCATGGCGAGCGACATCGCGCCACCGGCAACGCCGAGAGCGAGCGCTGCGGCCAGCTTACGGGCGAAGCGGGGGTTGGTGCGAGCGGTATGGGATTGGGTATGCGACATGAATTTCTCCCCGTGGTCGGCCGCATTCTCAGCGCGATCCGAAAGACTTTGCACTCGGCCGCGCCCCTCGGCGGGACACTGCCGAATCAAAATGTGCAAGAGTCTTGTAACCGGTTTCATATCCCCTGTATAGCCTCCCCACACACGCCGATTCCGGTATCGTTCAGAACCCCGTCCGCGGCCGCGCGGTGGGGTGCGGGGAGAAGAAACATGATCAAGACAGCCCGAATCCTGCTCGCCGGCGCCGCTGCGATGGCGCTCGCCGGGTGCGCAACCGCCCAGGCCCAGCCGGCTGCCACAGCCACATCCCCGACCGCCGTGCCGATCGCGCAGGCGGAGCCCGAGTGGGCACGTCCCGATCCGAAGATGGACGCGTTTCTCGACGAACTCATCGCCAAGATGACGCTGCAGGAGAAGATCGGACAGCTCACGCTGCTGACCAGCAACTGGGAGTCGACCGGGCCCACGATGCGGGAGGGTTACAAGCAGGACATCGCCGCCGGCCGTGTCGGCGCGATCTTCAATGCCTACACCGCCAAATACACGCGCGAGTTGCAGCAAATGGCGGTCGAGAACACGCGGCTGAAGATTCCGCTGCTGTTCGGTTACGACGTGATCCACGGCCACCGCACGATCTTCCCCATCTCCCTCGGTGAAGCGGCGAGCTGGGATCTCGAGGCGATCGAGAAATCGGCACGCGTCTCTGCGCAGGAAGCCTCGGCCGAAGGCCTGCACTGGACGTTCTCGCCGATGGTCGACATCGCGCGGGACGCGCGCTGGGGGCGCATCTCCGAAGGCGCTGGTGAGGACGTCTTCCTCGGCAGCAGAATCGCCCAGGCTCGCGTGCGCGGCTATCAGGGTGACGATCTCGGCGCGATCGACACGGTGCTGGCCACCGCAAAGCACTTCGCCGCATACGGGGCCGCACAGGCTGGCCGCGATTACCACACGGTCGACATCTCCGAGCGCACCCTGCGCGACGTCTATCTGCCGCCGTTCAAGGCTGCGGTCGACGAAGGCGTCGCGACGTTCATGACCTCGTTCAACGAGTACGATGGCGTTCCGGCGAGCGGGAGCAAGTACCTGCTCACCGACGTTCTACGTCACAAATGGGGCTTCGACGGCTTCGTCGTAACCGATTACACGTCGATCAACGAAATGGTCCCGCACGGCTATTCCAAGGACCTCGCCCAGGCCGGCGAGCAGGCGATCAACGCCGGTGTCGACATGGACATGCAGGGTGCGGTGTACATGGAGAACCTGGCCAAATCGGTCGAGGAAGGCCGTGTCGACATGGCCCGTATCGACCAGGCCGTACGCCGCATCCTCGAGATGAAGTACCGCCTCGGCCTGTTCGAGGATCCCTACCGTTATTCCGATGAGGCGCGACAGGAAGCAACGCTCTACAAGCCCGAGTTCCTTGAGGCCGCGCGCGACGTGGCACGCAAGTCGATGGTCCTGCTGAAGAACGAAGGGGACGTCCTGCCGCTGTCCGCGCAGGCGAAGTCGATCGCGGTCATCGGCCCGCTGGGCGACAGCAAGACCGACATGATCGGGAGTTGGTCCGCAGCCGGCGACCGGAAGACTCGCCCGGTCACCATCCTCGAAGGACTGCAGGCGCGCGCCGGCGAGGGCGTCACGGTCACCTATGCCAAGGGCGCGAGCTACGCTTTCGAAGACGAGGGCAAGACCGACGGGTTCGCCGAGGCCCTCGCGCTGGCCGGGAAGTCAGACGTGGTAATCGCCGCCATGGGCGAGCGCTGGGACATGACCGGCGAAGCCGCCAGCCGCACCTCGCTCGACCTGCCCGGCAACCAGCGAGCCCTGCTCGAGAAGCTCGTCGCGACGGGCAAGCCGGTCGTGCTGGTCCTGCTCAGCGGACGGCCGAACACGATCACCTGGGCGAACGAGAACGTGCCGGCGATCCTCCATGCCTGGTATCCGGGCACGCAGGGCGGCCAGGCCGTCGCGGACGTGCTGTTCGGCGATTACAACCCGTCGGGCAAGCTGCCGGTGACCTTCCCCCGCACGGTGGGTCAGTCGCCGATCCACTACGACATGAAGAACACCGGCCGGCCGATCGAACTCGGCGCGCCGGGCGCGAAGTATGTTTCGCGCTACCTCAACACGCCGAACGATCCTCTGTATCGCTTCGGTTACGGTCTCAGTTACACGACGTTCGGCTATTCACCGGTGACGCTCTCGGCCGCCTCGATCGGGCCGAACGGGTCGATTACCGCGAGCGCGACGATCACCAACACCGGCGATCGTGCGGGTGAGGAAGTCGTGCAGCTCTACGTTCGCGATCTCGTCGGCTCCGTGACGCGGCCGGTGCAGGAGCTCAAAGGCTTCGAGAAGGTCATGCTCCAGCCCGGCGAGGCGCGTACGGTGCGCTTCACATTGCGCCCCGAGGATCTCGCCTTCACCCGCGCCGACATGAGCCATGGGTGGGAGCCGGGCGAGTTCCAGCTCTGGATTGCGCCTTCCTCCGGTGCGAAGGCGAGCACGCCGGTCACTTTCACGATCACGGAGTAGGGATGATGGATCAGCCCAGAATCGCTCTCGCAGCCGCGCTCTGCACGCTGGCACTGCCCGCCTGCGCCACACTGCCGGAGGACGCACCGCGCCACGCCGCGGCCTCTTCGACCACGCCGCAGGAAGAGCGGCAGCGGCCGAACATTGTGTTCATCATGTCGGACGATCACGCCTACCAGGCCGTCTCCGCCTATGGGAGCGATATCGGTCGCCTGGCGCCGACCCCGAACATCGACCGCATCGCCCGAAACGGCGCGATCTTCCTCAACAGCTACGTTACCAACTCGCTGTGCGGCCCCAGCCGCGCTACAATGCTGACCGGTCAGTTCAGCCACATGCACGGCTTCACCAAGAATGGGCAGAAGTTCGACAATTCGATGTGGAACTGGCCGCGCGCGCTGGGCCAGCAGGGATATCAGACCGCGCTGTTCGGCAAGTGGCACCTCAACTATTCGCCCGAGGGCGCGGGGTTCGACACCTGGAAGGTGCTCGACGATCAGGGCAAGTACTACAATCCCGACATCATCACGCCCGATGGGCGCACCGTGGTCGAGGGCTATGCGACCGATCTCGTCACCGACTACAGCCTCGAATGGCTGAAAGAGGAACGCGACCCGGGCAAGCCGTTCGCGATCCTGATCCACCACAAGGCGCCGCACCGCAACTTCATGCCCGCGATCCGGCATCTGCAGAAATATCTCGGCACCGAGTTTCCCATCCCGACGAACTACTTCGATCACTACGATGGGCGCCCTGCCGCCGAGGCGCAGGAAATGAATATCTACGAGGACATGTACGAAGGCCACGACCTGCACATGACCGAGCAGGCTGGGTCGAGCGAACTTCGCTTCGACCGTTGGCCGGACGATTTCACGCGGATGACTCCCGAGCAACGCGCCGCCTGGGATGCGCGCCTCCAGGCAAACAACGACGCCATGAACGAGGCCGACCTCCACGGCCGCGATCTCGCGCTGTGGAAATACCAGCGCTACATGAACCAGTATCTCGCCACCGTCACCGCGGTGGATGAGAGCGTCGGCCGGGTGCTCGACTGGCTGGAGCGGACCGGGCTCGATGAGAACACGATCGTCGTCTACACGTCCGATCAGGGCTTCTACCTCGGCGAGCACGGCTGGTTCGACAAGCGCTTCATGTACGAGGAATCGCTACGCACGCCGCTGGTGATGCAGTACCCTGGCCATATCGCACCGGGGACGCGGGTGGAGGCACCGGTGCAGAATGTCGATTACGCGCCGACTTTCCTCGACTTCGCCGGATTGCCGATCCGCGATACGATCCAGGGCCGCTCGCTACGCGAAGTGGTCGACGATGGCGAGGCGCCTGCGGATTGGCGCGAGGACATCTACTACCACTACTACGAGTACCCGGGCTTCCACTCGGTCCGCGCGCACTACGGTGTGCGCACCGACCGCTACAAGCTGATGCGCTTCTACGGGGACATCAACGCGTGGGAGTTCTACGACCTCCAGACCGACCCCAACGAGATGCATAACCGGATCGACGATCCATCGATGCAGGGGACGATCGCGGAGCTGAAGCAGAAGCTGGTGGAATTGCGCGCGCAGTACAAGGATAGCGACGGCCCCGCGGTCGACGACCCTCTGTCGGCGGTCGCGAAGGGCCGACGCGATGCCGAAGCTGCCGCGGGGCTTCATCACCACTGACCCATCGCCGTTCCGCGCCTACGTATGCAAATTGACGTTGTGCGGTTTCCGGGGATGAGTTGCGGTAGAAGAGAATCCGTCGTGCCCACGATAACATGAACGTGCGAGGCGTTCGAGCACGACAACCGATTGGGGAGGAATGCAAGGTATGGCAATCGCACCGGAAGTCTCGTCGAGCACCGATCCGCATCCGCTGGAGGACGCGGGTCAGAACATCGATGCGCCTGGCCTGCAGTATTTCGTCTTCGGCCTGTTCTTCATCTTCGGCGGCATCACCTCGCTCAACGATGTGATCATCCCGAAGCTGAAGGAGCTGTTCACGCTCAGCTACTTCGAGGCGTCGCTGGTGCAGGTCTGGTTCTTCATCGCCTATGCCGTGGTCGGCATTCCGGGTGCCAAGCTGGTCAAGAAGATCGGCTACATGCGCGGCGCGGTGGCCGGGCTTGTCGCAATGATCGCGGGATGTCTGCTGTTCATTCCCGCGAGCCAGTCGGCGGTATTCGCCTTCTTCCTCGTCGCCTACTTCGTACTCGCGACCGGCGTGGTGCTGGTGCAGATCGTCGCCAATCCCCTGATCAGCCTGCTCGGTCCGGCCAGGACGGCGCATAGCCGGCTGACCTTCGCGCAAGGCTTCAATTCCTTCGGGACGACGATCTTCCCCTATTTCGGGTCGATCCTGATCCTGGGCAGCCTCGCGACCGTGACCGCGGCCGAGCTCTCGGGTGCGGAGCTCGTCGCCTACCGCCAGGCCGAATCGCAGGCTATCGTGGATGGCTACCTCGGCCTTGCGGCCGCGATCGCGGTCGTCGCTTTCGTCGTGTGGTTGTTCCGCAACCGCCTTAAGGGCGAGCGACACGAGCAGACCAGCCTCGTCGAAGGCCTCGCGCTGCTCAAGCGCCCGCGCTTCGGCTACGGCGCCGCGTGCATCTTCCTCTATGTCGGGGCGGAAGTCGCGATCGGCAGCTTCATCGTCAACTACCTGATGCAAGCCGACGTGCTCGCCCTCCCCGAACAGGAAGCGGGCAAGCTGATCTCGGTTTACTGGTTCGGTGCGCTGATCGGCCGGTTCATCGGTTCGGGTCTGCTGCGCGTGATCAACCCCGGCTTGCTGCTTGCCACCTTCGCCAGCGGCGCGATCGCGCTCATCGCGATTTCGACGAGCACGACGGGCACCGTTTCGGGCTATTCGCTGCTCGCCGTCGGGCTGATGAATTCGATCATGTTTCCGACGATCTTCACCCTCGCCTGCGAGAAACTCGGCGCCCGCGCGGCGGATGGCTCGGGGATCATCAACGTCGCCATTGCCGGCGGTGCGGTAATTCCCGCGGTCTATGGCGCGCTGGCCGACGCGACGAGCCTGGCCACGGCCCTCATCCTGCCTGCGATCTGCTATGCGATCATTGCCGGCTTCGGACTCTTCGCCCGCCGCCCGGCGTAAGATGCACGGCGCAGCCCCGGCGTGTCGCCGGCGGCTGCGCCTGTCAGATGAGGCCTGCACCCCGCAGGAAGAACTCGATGCGGGCGGCGATCCGCTCGGCAGACGGGCGCGCGACGACGCCGTGGCTGATCGCATCGGTCTGCATGTCGCTGACCATCAGACCGAGAAAGACCTCCGCCAGCATATCGGGCGATCCGCGCAACTGCACGCCTTGCGCCTCCCATCGTGCGAAGGTGTGCTCCAGCGCGCGGCGCGTGTGCATGGCGGTGCTTTCGAAGAAGCGGCGCGCGAAATCGGCATCGTCGATACTGCGCGCGATCACGATGCGAACCAGCGCCACGTCGTCCGGATCGAGAAAGCGCTCGTAAAGCACCGTCGCCAGTCGGCGCAGCGTATCGGCTGGGCTCGCCCCGCATTGCGTAATCTCGCGGATCAGATTCTCGCCGGAGGCCGCCTTTTCGAACACGACGGCGTCGAGCAGCCCCTCTTTGTTGCCGAACAGCTTGTAAATGGTGGCGAGGGAACCGCCCGCCCGCTCGACAATTTGACCGAGTGTCGTACGTTCGAAACCTTGTTCGATGAACAGGGCGCGCGCTGCGTCCGTGATCGCACGCCGGCGGCGATCGAGCCGGTCGCATTCGAATTCGTCGGTCATGCTTCGGGGGTCTACGATAATGGCTTGCCTGACAATCGTGTAATGACTATTACACCTTCGCACCTGCACAAATTCTGCCCGAAAGTCTATCGATGAAGCGCATCCTCACCGGTATGTTCGCCTGCCTCCTGCTTGCTGCCTGTTCCGGTAGCGAGCAACCGCCGGCGCCACAGGCGGTTCCCGTGAAAGCCATCACGGTTGCGAACCAGTCGATCCCCAACGTCATCGAACTGCCGGGCCGGGTCGAACCCGTGCGCGTGGCCGAGGTTCGCGCCCGCGTGACCGGGATCGTGCAGGAACGGCTCTACGAAGAAGGCACCAACGTCTCGGCTGGCCAGCCGCTGTTCCGCATCGATCCGCGCGAGCTCCGCGCAGCCTATGCGCAGACGCAGGCGAGCCTGGAGCGGGCACGCGCCACCGCGGCCAACGCCAAAGCGGTCGTCGAGCGCTATCGTCCGCTAGTCGCCGAGGACGCGATCAGCCGGCAGGAATACGACGCCGCCCTTGCCGCCTCGCGTGAGGCGGACGCCAATGTCGCGCAGATCCGCGCGCAGCTCCAAGCCGCTTCGCTCCAGCTCGGCTACACCACCGTGCGTGCGCCTATCGCTGGCCGCGCCGGACGTGCGCAGGTGACCGAAGGCGCACTGGTCAGCCAGCCCGAGGGCACGCTGATGACGCGGATCGAGCAGATCTCGCCCGTCTACGTCAGCTTCGCCCAGTCGGCGAGCGAGGTCCTTGCCCTGCGCCGCGCAGTCGCGGCGGGCGAGATCGAACTGGATGAAAACGACCGCGTCGAGGTTCGTCTCACGTTCAGCGACGGCACCGAGTATCCGATCCCCGGCCATATCGATTTCCGCGGCTTCTCGGTCGACCAGCAGACCGGCACGGTCGAGCTGCGTGCCGAATTCGCGAACCCCTCGGGCCTGCTGCTGCCGGGCGAGTTCGTCCGTGCCCAGATCTTCGCCGGCCAGGTCAGCCAGGGGA
Organism: Pelagerythrobacter aerophilus; assembly: GCF_003581645.1. Classification (GTDB taxonomy): domain Bacteria; phylum Pseudomonadota; class Alphaproteobacteria; order Sphingomonadales; family Sphingomonadaceae; genus Pelagerythrobacter; species Pelagerythrobacter aerophilus. Next base: position 323,325 of record NZ_QXFK01000018.1, read on the forward strand.
TCGCGGTGCCGCAACGTGCGGTGACGCTGAACGAAGATGGCGGATCGGTCTTCGTGATCGACGAGAAGGGCCAGGCTGCGCCGCGTCCCGTGAAACTCGGCGCGATGGTCGACGGGCGCTGGATCATCGAGAGCGGCCTCAAGGCCGGTGATGTGGTGATCATCAGCAACCTGCAGAAGATCCAGCCCGGCGCGCCGGTGCAACGCATCAAGGACGCAGCAAACGGCAAGGCCCCTGCCAAGAACGCCGACAGCAAGGCGCGCTGAGCCATGGCGCAGTTCTTCATCAACCGGCCGATCTTCGCATGGGCCGTCGCACTCAGCATCCTGCTCGCCGGGCTGATGGCGCTGCGCGCGCTGCCGGTAGAGCAATATCCGGAAGTCGCCCCGCCATCGCTCGCGATCAACGTGGTCTATCCCGGCGCCGACGCGGAAACGCTGGAGAAAAACGTCACCCAGGTGATCGAGCAGCAGCTCAACGGGGTCGAGGGTTTTCTCTACATGTCCTCCTCCAGCGCGTCGAACGGCACCGCCACGATCACGCTGACGTTCGAGGCGGGCACCGATATCGATATCGCGCAGACCGAGGTGCAGAATCGCCTGAGCACGGTTGAAGCGCGCCTGCCGGAGGACGTGCGCCGCCAGGGCATTACCGTGCGTCAGGCGAACGCCGGCTTCCTAATGATCGTCGCTCTGACGTCGGAAAGCGGCAGCCTCGACAGCACCGATCTCGGCAATATCGCCACCAACCAGGTGATCGACGAACTCCGCCGCGTGCCCGGCGTGGGCGACGTGATGCTGTTCGGGTCGCAATATGCGATGCGCATCTGGCTCGATCCCGACGCACTCGCGTCATACAATCTTTCGCCCAGCAGCGTGCTGGCCGCGATCCGCGAACAGAACGCCCAGACACCGGGCGGCGCGCTCGGCGCGATGCCGCTGGTCGACGGACAGCAGATCAACGCCACGATCTCGACCGAGGGCCGCTTCACGACCGCCGAGGAATTCGAGAACGTCATCCTGCGGGCCAACTCCGGTGCGGCCGTGGTGCGCCTTGGTGACGTCGCTCGGGTTGAAATCGGGGCCCAGAGCTACGCCACCTCGACCACGCTGAACGGCCGCCCCATGGCCGGCATGGCGGTCCAGCTCGCAACCGGCGCCAATGCGCTCGAGGCGGCCGAGGGCGTCAAGCAGCGCCTGGCGGAAATCGCCCCCAGCCTGCCCGGCGACACGGCCTGGTCGATCCCGTACGACACCACCCCGTTTGTTCAGGCATCGATCGAGGAAGTGGCCAAGACTCTGATCGAGGCCATGATCCTCGTGTTCCTGGTCATGTTCCTGTTCCTGCAGAATTGGCGCGCGACGCTGATCCCGACACTCGTCGTTCCGATCGCCCTGGCCGGAGCATGCCTGGGCCTGTGGCTGCTGGGTTTTTCGATCAACGTGCTGTCGCTGTTCGGCATGGTGCTCGCCATCGGTATCCTGGTCGACGACGCGATCGTGGTAATCGAGAACGTCGAGCGTATCATGCGCGAGGAAGGGCTGCCGCCCTTGCAGGCGACGCGCAAGGCGATGAAGCAGATCACCGGCGCGATCATCGGGATCACGCTGGTGCTGGTTGCCGTGTTCGTGCCGATGGCGTTCTTCCCCGGCTCCACCGGTGGCATCTATCGCCAGTTCTCGGTCACGCTGGCGATCTCGATCTTCTTCTCCGCCTTCCTCGCCTTGTCGCTGACCCCGGCGTTGTGTGCGACGTTCCTCAAGCCGATGCACGCTCATGATGGAGAGCCGGAGGTGGACGAGGAGGCCGAGGCGCAGCCCGGCTGGCGCGGCGCCCTTGCCCGGGCGCGCGGAATCATCGTGCGCTTCTTCGCCCGCTTCAACCGCTGGTTCGCGGACGTCACGGACAAGTACGGCCGCGCCAATGATAAAGTCCTGTCGCGCCCCATGCGCGCCTTTGCGGTGTTCCTCGCCCTGGGCGCAGTCACGCTGCTGCTCTTCATGCGGCTGCCCACCGCCTTCCTTCCGACCGAGGATCAGGGCTATCTCATCACCGCGGTCCAGGCCCCACCGGGAGCGACGCAGGAGCGCACCGACGAGGCGCTGAAGCCGATCATCGATTTCTGGATGGCGCAGGAGGAGCTCGAGAACCTCGTGGTCGTGCGCGGCTTCAGCTTCTTCGGCCAGGGGCAGAACAACGCCATCATGTTTGCTCCCTTCAAGCCGTGGGAGGAACGCACCGCCTCCGAAAGCAGCGCCGAAGCGATCCTGGAACGTGCGATGGGCCAGTTCATGCAGATCGACGGGGCCATGGCCTTCGTCATCCAGCCGCCCTCGATCCAATCTCTGGGCACGGCGAGCGGGTTCACCTTCAAGCTGCAGGATCGCGGCGGTTTGGGGCGCGAGGCGCTGATGAACGCGCGCAATCAGCTTCTCGGCATGGCTTCGCAAAGCCCTCTGATCGCCAATCTGCGGCCCGAAGACCAGGGCCCCAGCCCCGAACTCGCGATCGAGATCGACCGGGTCCAGGCTCGCGCGCTCGGACTGTCGCTGGCCGACGTCAACGCCGCGCTGTCGATCACCTTCGGCTCCGCCTACGCGAACGATTTCAACCGTGAAGGCCGTGTGCTGCAGGTGCTGGTGCAGGCCGATGCGCCCTATCGCATGCAGCCCGACGACGTGCTCTCCTTGCGCGTTCCCAATCAGCAGGGCGAACTGGTGCCTTTCAGCGCATTTGCCGAGGTCGACTGGTCGGCCGCGCCCGCCAGTCTGTCGCGCTATAACGGCTACCCTGCGATGACCCTGTCGGGCACTGCCGCGCCGGGCGAATCATCCGGCGCCGCGCTCGAGGAAATGGAGCGGCTGGCCGGCCAGTTGCCGCAGGGGATCGGCTACGAATGGACCGGCATCTCCTTCGAGGAGAAGCAGGCCGGCGGGCAGATCGGGCTGCTGCTCGGCCTGTCAGTCGTGGTGGTCTTCCTGGTGCTCGCTGCGCTTTACGAAAGCTGGGCCGTGCCGCTGGCCGTGCTGCTGATCGTGCCGATGGGCATGCTGGGCGCGGTGTTGTTCTCGATGCTCCGAGGCCTGTCTGCGGACGTGTACTTCAACGTGGGGCTGATCACCATCATCGGCCTTGCCGCGAAAAACGCCATCCTGATCGTCGAATTCGCGATCGAGGAGGAAGAGCTCGGCAAACGGCGGATCGATGCGGTAAAGGCGGCCGCGCGCCTGCGCCTGCGGCCGATCATCATGACCTCGCTCGCCTTCACCATGGGCATGGTGCCGTTGGTGCTGGCGAGCGGCGCGGGCGCGGCCAGCCGTGTCGCGGTCGGCACGGGCGTGATGGGCGGTATGATCGCTGCGACCGTGCTCGGCATCTTCCTGATCCCGATGCTCTACCTGCTCGTCAGGCGAAACATCAGCCGCAAGCAGCCCGTGGCAGCAGGCCACCTCGACGAAGCACCTGTTCCGCCTTCCGGGGAGGAGCCCGCACGATGAAACGCCTGATCGCCCTCGCCGCGCTCTCGACCGCGCTTTCGGGCTGCGCCAATTTCGCGCCCGAGCACACCCGGCCGGAGCTGGCCGTCACCCCCGCCTACGACGGCGAATTGCGGCCCGACGGCACGGTCGTTGCCGCGCAACTCTCCTACCGCGACTGGTTCCTCGACCCCCGGCTCGAAGGACTGATCGCGAGCGCGTTGGAGAACAACCGCGACCTCGTCGCCGCAACCGCGCGGATCGAGCAGGCCCGTGCCCGCTACCGCATCCAGGACAGCCGCCGGCTGCCCACAGTGGTTGCGGACGCCAGTGGTACGCGCACGCGCCAGTCGCTCTCCGGCAATCCCACGCTCGGCGGGGTTGGCGGCGAGGAAGGTGGCGACGCGCCCGCCTCGGTGACCTACAACCGCTTCCAGGTCGGCGTCGGCATCAGCGCCTTCGAGCTCGATTTCTGGGGCCGAATCGCGAACCTGAGCGAAGCGGCGCGTGCGGAGTATCTGTCCACCATCGCCGCCCAGCGTGCGTTCTATCTCTCGCTGATCGCCGATACCGCCAACACCTACTTCGAGATCGTCGAGACCGAGGAACAGGTGGCGCTGGCAGAGGCGACGGCGCAGTCGCGCCGGGAAGGGCTGAGGATTGCACGGCTGCGGCTCGATTCCGGTGTCACGTCGGCTCTCCCCTATCGTCAGGCGGAGACATTGCTGACGCAGGCCGAGCAGCAGCTCGCGGCCGAGCGGCTCGCGCTCGCACAGCTCCGCAACCAACTCGCGGTGCTCGTCGGCGGAGCGGTGCCGCAGGGTCTGCCCCAGGGCCTTACCCTTGCGACACAGGCCGACGAACGGCGGCTCGCCGCGGGCCTCCCCTCGGATCTCCTGCTGGCCCGCCCCGACATCATCGCAGCGGAAGAGCAGCTCCGCGCGGCACGCGCCAATATCGGCGCGGCGCGGGCAGCGTTCTTCCCGACCATCTCGCTCACCGGCAACGCCGGCTTCAGCTCCGACAGCCTCGGCGGTCTGTTCGATTCTGATGGGCTGGGCTGGAGCTTTGGCCCCACCATCAGCCTGCCGATCTTCGATTGGGGCGCACGCGAGGCCGATCTCGACCTCGCCCGAGCGCTGGAAGTGGAACAGGTCGCCAACTACGATCGCACGGTCCAGACCGCGTTCCGCGAAGTGGCCGACGCGCTCGCCGGACGGCGCTATCTCGCCGAGCAGGTCGAGACGCTCGAACGCGCGCTCGCGGCGCAGGAGAAGATCGCCCGCATCGCGCGCCTTCGCTATCGGGAGGGCGTCGCCGACTATCTCGAAGTGCTCGATGCAGAGCGCAACCTGTTCAGTGCACAGCAGCAGCTTCTCGCCACCCGCCGCGCCTGGCTGCAGAACCGTGCGACGCTGTTCGTTGCGCTCGGCGGCGGGTTCGAACAGGACGACCGCGCCGCGCAGGCACCCGCGGAGGAATAGTGCCTTTCCGCCGCAGGTGGGCGCGGCGCACGCTGCCCACTCCCATCCGCAATCCACTGCCGATGACATCGGGCCATTGCCCTCTCCGGTAGCAAGCCTATGGGCCCGCGGATGGAACTCACGTTCGAACTCGTCGCCTTCCTGATGGCAGTCGCCTTCGTGGCCGGGGCAATCGATGCCATGGCGGGCGGCGGCGGATTACTGACGCTTCCTGCGCTTCTCGCGGCCGGAGCATCGCCGGCGGCGGCGCTCGGCACGAACAAGCTGCAAAGCACCTTTGGCGTGGCCACTGCCGTCATCACCTTTGCGCGGAAGGGGCGGATCGACCTGAAGCGGTTCGGCGGCCCGGCCATCGCCGCCTTCCTCGGCTCGGCCGGCGGGGCCTTCGTGCTCACGCGGATCGATCCGGAGTTTCTTTCCGGCCTGATCCCGGTGCTTCTGATCGCCATGGCGATCTACTACGCGCTCAAGCCCAATCTCAGCGACGAGGACCGGCACGTGCGCGCACGGCCGGTCCTGCTGCTCGCGGTAGCACTGGTGATCGGGTTCTACGACGGCTTCTTCGGCCCCGGCACCGGTTCGTTCCTGACCACTGTGCTGATCGCCGTGTTCGGCCTCGGCACCGTCAATGCGATTGCCCACACCAAGCTGCTCAACTTCGCCAGCAATCTTGCGAGTCTGACCGTGCTGCTCGCCGCCGGCGAGGTCCTGATCGTGCCCGGCTTGGCCATGGCGGTCGCAAGTATCGCAGGCGGCTATGTCGGCGCGCACAGCGCATTGCGGTTCGGAGGCAGGGCGGTGCGGCCGCTGCTGATCATCATGTGCCTCGCACTGACCGCGAAACTGCTCACCGATCCGGCCAATCCCCTGACCGCTGCTATTCTGGAATGGCGGGCCGGCACGAGCTGATGAGCCGGTGACACGGGCGGCGGCGATGCTTATGGCCTGCGCCCGATGACGCCGCTCCGCGCCTCGATTCGCAGGCATCGCCATTTGGCGATCGTGCTGCTGGCGCTGGCGTTCGTCATCAAGGCGGCGATCCCCGCCGGCATGATGGTCTCCAGCACGCCCGACAAAGTGCTGACGGTCACCGTCTGTACCGGAAGCGCGGGCGAGATCGAGACGATCCGGCTCGTAGTGCCGACCGAGACCGGGAAAAGTGACCATTCGGGCGAGGCAGCCAAGGCCGATCGCTGCGCCTTCACGGGCCTTTTCCAGTCCGCGCTCGAGGGGATCGATCCGGTCCTGCTCACCGCGGCGTTCGCGTTCATTCTCGTGCTCGGCCTCATGCCGGTTCGCGCGGCACCGCGCTCACCTATTCCCTACCTCCGACCGCCGCTGCGCGGTCCTCCGGCAGCAGCCTGACGATCTGACCTGATCCTTTGGCCAACCTCCCGGCTGCGCCTCGTGTGCCGGGCTGTCGGAGTATTCGAACATGACTGTTATCCCGCGCTGCCCGCAGAGGCAGCCGAAGGCGGCGATCGCTGCCGCGCTCGCTCTCGCCCTTACCCTGTCCGCGTGCGACACGGCGCCGGACGCGGACGCCCCAGCCGAGGCGACTGCCAGCCGCATCGCAGTGGAGCGCGCATGGTCGCGCGAGACTGCGCCCGGCCAGGGGGTCGGCGGCGCCTTCCTGACGATCGTCAATCGGGGCAGCGCCCCAGACCGCCTGATGGGCGGCGCAACCGCCATCGCGGAGGACGTTCAGATTCACACCGTCGACATGACCAATGGCGTCATGCGCATGCGCCACCTCGCGGAGGGTCTGGAAATCCCCGCAGGCGGCACCGTGACGCTGGAGCCGGGCAGCTATCACATCATGTTGATGGACCTGCAGCGCCCCCTTACCCGCGGCGATACGGTGCCTCTGACGCTCGAGTTCGAGAAGGCCGGGAGCGTCGATGTCGAACTTGCGGTCCAGCCGGTCGGTGCCGCAGGACCCGAGGAGGCGCACCATGGCTAGTCCTCAACCCGCCGACGGCGCCGCGAAACGTCTCAAAACTGCTCGCATGATTCTCTGGTTGCTGGTCCTGCTGGCAGCGGGCGCGGGGCTCTACGCCTTACTGAATCGGAGTGAGGGACCGCCTGAAGCCGCAGGGTACGCAGACACTGTCGGCGGCCCCTTCACTCTCACGGCATCCGACGGCTCCACGGTTACCGACCAGACTCTCGCCGGCAAGCCCTTCGCCATCTTCTTCGGCTTCACTCGTTGCCCCGACGTCTGCCCGACCACTCTCGCCCGGCTGGCGCAACTGCGCGGGCGGATGGGCGAAGACGGCGACGGGTTCGAGATCGTCTTCGTCTCGGTCGACCCGGACTTCGATACGCCCGAGGATATCGGCCGCTACGTCGCACTGTTCGACACCCCGATCTTGGGCCTTACCGGCACGAAGGAGCAGATCGACGCGATCGTTAGCGCCTATCACGCCTTCTACGAGAAAGTGCCGACGGAGGGCGGCGGGTACACCGTCGACCATACGGCTTCGGTTTTCCTGATGAACCGCGAGGGCAAGCTGCAGTCGATCATCGACCATCACGAAAGCGCCGAGACCTCGCTCGAAAAGCTCGAGCGGCTCGTGAGTGCCTGAACGTTGCGGGGAGGACGCACGATCCTCGCAGCCGAGTTCCTGTGGACTCGGCTGCGAGGGCGATGCAGCGGAGCGAGCCTCAGTCCTCCCACCAGTAGGGCAGGCGCTGGAAGTCGCCGGTCTCGACCTCGTTCATGGTCCGCGCGTCGTAGAGGCGGCCACCGAGCATGACGCGTTCGATGTCGTCACTCGCGCTGATGTCCTGCGACGGATCGGCCGAGAGGACCACGAGGTCGGCGAGCTTGCCGGGCTCGAGGCTGCCGATGTCCTGCGCCATGCCGAGCGACTGGGCGGCGACGATCGTGCCCGCCCGCAGGGCCTCGACCGGACTCAAGCCGCCGCGCGCGAAGCTCCACAGCTCCCAGTGCGCAGCGACGCCCGGTTGCTGCCCGTGCGCGCCGATGGAGACCTTCACCCCGCGTTCGGCGAGCTTGGCCGCCTCGCGAGCGTTGTTGTCGTCGACGAAGGCCCACTCGGGCGCCTTCACACGGCGCGCTGTGGCGGCGAGCAACTGGCGCGGCGGCGTGTGGACGAGCAGCGGGTTCTCGAACACGTTGGTCGCCTGGCGCCAGTAGGGATCACCGGCGAGCCCGCCGTACGTCACCACCAGCGTCGGGGTGTAGTTGCTCTGGCTCTGGCTGAAGAACTGCAGCACGTCTTCGTACATCACATCGACCGGGACATTGTGCTCGATCGTCGAGTTGCCGTCGGCGATCAGCGCCATATCCATACCGAACAGCGAGCCGCCTTCGGCCACCACCAGCATGTCTTCCGCGCGGCTGGCGGCGACGACCTGCTGGCGCTGCTCGCGCCGCGGCTGGTTGTAGTTCTTGATCGAGATGCCGCCCTGCGCCTTGATCCGGCGGACGTGGGCGAGTGCATCCTCGTAGCTGTCGATCCGCGCGTAGATGCCTGCGGCCTTGGCTCCGTAGATCACCTCGCCGGTCGAGAAGATACGCGGGCCGAGCAGTTCGCCGGCACGCTGGCGTTCGGAGGCGGCGAAGATCATGCTCGCGCTGGACGAGGGATCGTGCATCGTCGTCACGCCCATCGCCAGCGCCTGGACCAGCGCCCAGTTCTGCTGCGGCACGAGATCGCCCGTGCCCTGCGGCCCGTGCGCGTGGGCGTCGACGAGGCCGGGCATGATCGTCTTGCCAGCGGCGTCGATGACCTTCGCACCGCCTGGGATATTGACGCTGGCGGCGGGACCGACGGCGACGATCCGGTCGCCCTCGATCACGATCGTGCCGTTCTCGATCGCACCGGCATCCTCTCCCGTCATGGTCAGGATGCGCGCGCCGGTCAGCGCGACGGTGCCGCTGGGCTTGGCTGCGCGCAGGGTGCGCGCGATCGAGATGCCACTCTCGGGCGGGGTGAAGCCGGGCGCACCTTCCGCCTGCGGCGCACGCGGGAACATAGCCGCGGCGGTGGCGCGATAGACCGTCGGGCCCATCGACCAGTAGAGCGTATCGCCGCCACCGGACCAGCCGATATATTCCGCGCCGCCCTTGCTGGCGCGGACCACGGGCAGGACCTTTGCCTCCTCGTCGACTTCGACCGCCTGTCCGCCGGGCATCAGCGGCATGGCGAAGACTTCGTAATTCTGGCGGAAGGCGAAGAATTCGCCGTTCGGCGAAACGCGGAAATCGCTCGCCAGTTCGCCTTGCGCGTGCACGCGGCGGGCCTCGCCGTTGAGATCGGCGGAGATGAGCTGCAACTTGCCGTCCGCCCGACCCAGCATGAACACACGCTCGCCGTCGGCGCCGAACTGCGGTTCACCGAGGTCGCGCGCAATCAGCTCAGGCGTGCCGCCCGACACGGGCACGCGGTAGACGCCCGGATCTTCCGAATACTCGGGTGCCGTCAGGTCGCCGCCCTCGCGTTTCTCGAACACCAGCGTGCGGCCGTCGGGCGAGAACTGCGGCACCGCGTAGTGGCCCGGCTGATTGGTCACCGTGCGCACGTTGCGGCCATTGGCATCGGCGACCACGATCTCGCCCAGCCCGGTGTCGGTCCAGCGCACCCAAGTGAGTTGGCGCCCGTCGCGCGACCATGCCGGCCATAACTCCAGCGCCTCTTCCTGCCGTGTCAACCGCCGCGGTTCGCCGCCGGCGGTGTCCTTGACGTAGAGCTTGCCGAGGCTGGCGAAGACCACGCGGTCGCCATCGGGCGAGATCGTAGCGAACTTCGGCATCTTCGCCACAAAGGTATCAGGTGCCACCGGGATTACCGGATGGGGCGCATCGGCCACGCCGCGTGTGTCATCGATGGCGAAGGGGATCTCGCCGAGTCCGCTGCCGTCGGCGTTCACCCGGCGCAGTTTGCCGCCGGCCCAGAACACGACGCTACGGCTGTCCGGCGTCCAGTCCATGTTGGGATAGACGCCATAGACGGCCCAGGTCTCCTGCATATCGAGGTCGAGATCGCCGTAGATCATCCGTTCCTCGCCCGTCTCGAGGTTCTTGACCCAGAGCTGCGACTGGTCCTTGTCGCGCCGCACGAAGGACAGCAGCTTGCCGTCGGGCGAGGGATTGGGACGGACCGAGCCGCCATAGCCGGAGACCGCCGTGGTCACCTCGCCGGTCTTGAGGTCGTAGCGTTCGATCTCGAACATGCTCTGGGTCGAATCCTGCGCATATTCGAAGATCGGCCCGGGCGTGACGTTGCGGGTGTAGTAGATCGCGCTCCCGTCAGGCGCGTAGATCGGCTCGCCCAGTTCCTTCTGGAGCTGCTCGCTGGCACGCTCGACCAGCGCAACCCCGCTGCCGCCCGACACGTGATAGAGCCAGACCTCGCCGGTGCCCGCCGAGCGGCCGGTGGTGAAATGCTTCTTCGCCGCAATGAAGCGGCCGTCGGGGCTCCAGGTCGGCTGGTTGAGCAGACGGAACTTTTCCTTGGTGACCTGCCGCTTGTCCGACCCGTCGGCGTTCATCAGCCAGATGTTGTCGCCGCCGCCGCGGTCGGACGTGAAGGCGATCCGGCTACCATCGGGAGAAAAGCGCGGCTGTACCTCCCAAGCCAGCCCCTCGGCGATCCGACGGGGCGTGCCGCCGGAGATCGGCATGGTGTAGATGTCGCCGAGCAGCGCGAATGCCACGGTGCTGCCGTCGGGCGAGACGTCGACGTCCATCCACGTACCTTCGTCGGTGCGGATGGGGATCTGCCGAATCGTCGCTCCGCGCGGCGCGGTGACGTCCCACTTGGCCTTGTCCGCGGCGGTCTCGGCCGGATCGACCGGGCTGGAGGCCACCTGCTCGCCGCTGCCTTCGGTGGGAAGCGGCCCCTCGTCGCCTTGCGAAGCATCGACCTCCTGCTCCTCCACGGGGTTCGGCGAGGGCTGCGGTTCCTGGTCCTGCGCACTGAGCGAGGTGGCGAACAGCAGGCTGGCGATGACGGACGCGACGCTGGCTTTCATATGATCTGTCTCCCCTGGGAAAGCCGGGGTTCTATGCAAGCGGGCGCGCTAGGTCCATGCCGCCCGTCGATTGATTTCGCACCCTTTCCTTTTGCGCGGGACAGTCTAGCAACCGCGCAATGGACCGGGCGACAATCGTTCACGAGAACTTCCTCCGCCGCGTGGCGCAAGGCGACCTGCCAGACGGGGCGGAGCCGCACGGACCGCTCTCGGCGGAGGCCGCGGTGCAGCTCTACAGGTCGGGCTGCCTGACCCGCGCGCTCGACATCGTCAGCCGGCGGATGCAGAGGGCGGGCGAGGGATTCTACACGATCGGCTCGTCCGGCCACGAGGGCATGGCCGCGGTCGCGGCGGCGCTGCGGCCGACCGACATGGCCTTCCTCCACTACCGCGACGCGGCGTTCCAGATCGAGCGCGCGAACCAGGTGCCCGGCCAGTCGATCCTGTGGGACATGCTGCTGAGCTTCGCCTGTTCAAGCGAGGATCCGATCTCGGGCGGGCGGCACAAGGTGCTCGGCTCCAAGGCGCTCAACATTCCGCCGCAGACCTCGACTATCGCCAGCCATCTGCCCAAGGCGGTCGGTGCTGCCTATTCGGTCGGCTTGGCGAGACGCGCCCGGCCCGAGCATCAGGCTCTGCCCGACGACGCCATTGTGATGTGCAGCTTCGGCGATGCCAGCGCCAACCACTCGACTGCGCAGGGCGCCATCAACACGAGCTGCTGGACCGCGTTCCAGAAGATCCCGATGCCGCTGCTGTGGGTGTGCGAGGACAACGGGATCGGCATTTCGACCAAGACCCCAAGCGGCTGGATCGCGGCCAACTTCGCGCACCGCCCCGGCCTCGGCTACTTCGCCTGCGACGGGCTCGACATCTACGACACCTACGCGACCGCGCGCGCCGCCGCGGAGTTCGTGCGCACGCGGCGCAAGCCGGCCTTCCTCCACGTGCGCACGGTGCGGCTCTACGGCCACGCCGGGGCCGACATGCCGACGACCTACATGGCCAGGCACGAAGTCGAGGCCGAGGAGGCAAACGATCCGCTGCTCCATTCGGTGCGGCTGCTGGGCGAAGCCGGCGCGCTCGAGCGCGAGGAGGCGCTGGCGATCTATCAGGACACGCTCGCGCGCGTCGAACGCGTGCGAGCGGAAGCGGTCACGCGACCGCGCCTGAGAACCGCATCCGAGGTCATGGCCAGCCTGATCCCGCCGAAGCGCGAGAATGCCCCCAGCAACGGGCCATCCGCCGAAGCGCGTGAGGCGGCGTTCGGCGCCGATTGCAAGGCGATGGAAAGCCCGCAGATCATGAGCCGCCTGATCAACTGGGCGCTCACCGATCTGATGCTCGAACACCGCGAGATCGCGCTGATGGGGGAGGACGTCTGCGCCAAGGGAGGCGTCTATGGCGTGACGCAGAAGCTGGGCCAGCGCTTCGGCCGCGCACGGGTGATCGACACGCTGCTCGACGAGCAATCGATCCTCGGTCTCGGCCTCGGCATGGCTCAGAACGGGTTCCTGCCGATCCCCGAGATCCAGTTCCTCGCCTACTACCACAACGCCGAGGACCAGATCCGCGGCGAAGGTGCGACGCTGCCGTTCTTCTCGAACGGACAATACAGCAACCCGATGGTGCTGCGGATCGCCGGGCTCGGCTATCAGAAAGGCTTCGGCGGGCACTTCCACAACGACAACTCCTTTGCCGCCTTGCGTGACGTGCCGGGGGTGATCCTGTGCTGCCCCTCGAACGGCGCCGACGCCGCCCGGCTGCTGCGCGAATGCGTGCGGCTGGCGCGCGAGGAACAGCGGTTGGTCGTGTTCCTCGAACCGATCGCGCTCTATCCGATGCGCGACCTGCATGAGCCGGGTGACGGGCTCTGGCTGCGGCACTATCCCGATCCGTCGGAACGGATCAGCTTCGGCGAAGTGACGACTTATGACCTTGGGCACGGCGACGGACACGATCTGGCGATCGTCAGCTACGCCAACGGGCTGCACCTCTCGCTTCAGGCCCAGAGGCGGCTGTCGGAGGAAGGAATCGCCGCGCGGGTGATCGACCTCCACTGGCTGAACCCGCTGCCGGAGGAGGCGCTGCTGGAGGCGCTCGGCGACGCGGAGCGCGTGCTTATCGTCGATGAAACCCGCCGCACCGGCGGGCTGGCGGAAGCGCTGATGACGCTGCTGACCGAGCGCACCGGCAAGCCGCACGCCCGCTATGTGGCGGAAGACAGCTTCATCCCGACCGGCCCCGCCTACGCCGCGACGATGCCGAGCGGGGACGGCATCGTCGAAGCCGCGCGCGCTCTTGCGGGAGGCAAGGTATGAGCGACCGGAAAACCGCCGTCGTCGTCTGTCCGGGGCGCGGGACATACAACAAGGCGGAGCTTGGCTATCTAGGGCGGCACTTCCCCGACGCCGCCCTGCTCGCCGCATTCGACGCGCAGCGCGCGGTGGCCGGGCAGGACACGCTCACCGCGCTCGACGGCGCCGAGCGCTTCAGCCTCGCGCGGCACACCCGCGGCGACAATGCCTCGGGCCTGATCTACGCCGCCACCCTGGGCGACTTCCTCGCCATCAACCGCGAGCGGATCGAGGTCGTCGCCGTCACGGGCAATTCGATGGGCTGGTACTCCGCCCTCGCCTGCGCTGGCGCGGTGTCTGCGGAGGACGGGTTTACCGTCGCCAACACGATGGGCACGCTGATGCAGGAAGCGCTGATCGGCGGTCAGCTCGTCTATCCGTTCCTCGGCGACGACTGGCGGCCCGATCCGGCGCGCAAGGCTGCGCTGCTGGCCGTCGTCGCCGAAATCGACGCGCGGCCCGATCACACGCTGGCACTGTCGATCGACCTCGGCGGAATGCTGGTGCTGGCCGGCGACGAAGCCGGACTGACAGCGTTCGAGAGCGCGGTCGAGCCGATCGACGGGCGTTTCCCGATGCGGCTCGGCAATCACGCGGCGTTCCACACGCATCTCCAGGCGCCGGTCGCCGAGCGGGGCCAGGCGGCGCTCGCGCTCGACCTGTTCGGCCAGCCCACGCTGCCGATGATCGACGGGCGCGGCGCGGTCTGGTGGCCGCGCTCCACCGATGTGCCAACGCTGCGCGACTACACGCTCGGCGCGCAGGTCACCGAGACCTACGACTTCACCCGCGCGATCGCGGTCGCCGCGCGCGAGTTCGCGCCCGACCTGTTCATCGTCACCGGCCCGGGCACTACCTTGGGCGGCGCGGTGGCGCAGTCGCTGATCCTCGCCGACTGGCGCAGTATGGGCAGCAAGGCCGACTTCAAGGCACGACAGGACAACCAGCCCCTGCTCATCTCAATGGGCATGGCAGAGCAGCGCGCCCTCGCAGCGGGTCGATAAACCCGCCAAGACCGCGCCGATCGGTTTCAATTTGCCATGGGGACTCGCCAACCCGCACGCGATGGTTTACGTTCGCGTAAGGAGGGAGAGAGGCGAATGGCAGCAGAACAATCCGATTTCGACGTGCTGATCGTCGGCGCCGGAATTTCCGGCATCGGCATGGCGGCGCACATGGAAATGATGTGCCCCGGCCGCAGCTACACGGTCGTCGAGCGGCGCGAGAACCTCGGCGGAACCTGGGATCTGTTCCGCTATCCGGGCATCCGTTCGGACAGCGACATGCACACGCTCGGCTTCGTGTTCGAGCCGTGGAAGCACGAGAAGTCGATCGCCGACGCGCCCGCCATCCTCGATTACCTGAACCGCATCGTCGACGAGCGCGGCATCCGCGGCAAGATCCGCTACGGCCACAAGGTGCTGGCGGCCGACTGGCGCAGCGACGAAGCGCGCTGGCACGTCACGGCGGAACTGCCCGACGGTACGACCACCACTCTCACCGCCAACTTCATCTATCTCGGGTCCGGCTACTACGACTACGACGATCCCTACGATCCGGGGTTCGACTTCGGCGAGTTCGAGGGACAGGTCGTGCATCCGCAGTTCTGGCCCGAGGACCTCGACTACGCCGGCAAGAACGTCGTCGTAATCGGATCGGGTGCGACGGCCGTCACCATTGTGCCTGCGATGGCAGAGCAGGCGGGGCACGTGACCATGCTCCAGCGCACGCCGACCTGGATGTTCTCGCGCCCGGCGAAGGACCGCATTGCCAATGTCCTGCGCAAGTTTCTGCCGGAGGAGCTTGCCTACCGGATCACCCGGTGGAAGAACATCAAGCTGCAGGACATCGGCTACAAGCGGGCCCGCGAACGGCCGGAGAAGGTCAAGGAGTTCCTCCACAAGCGCATCCGCAAGACCTTCGGCGGCCGCGACTACGACGTGGCTGCCTTCACCCCGCCCTATAATCCCTGGGAACAGCGGCTGTGCCTCGTGCCCGACGACGACCTGTTCGAAGCGATCAAGCGCGGCAAGGCGGACATCAAGACCGGCCGCATCGCGCGCTTCGTGAAAGGCGGGGTCGAGCTCGAGAGCGGCGAGGTCGTGCCTGCCGATATCGTCGTTACCGCGACCGGGTTGAAGCTCGCCATCGCAGGCAAGATCGCCGTCAGCCAGGATGGCGCGCCCGTCGATTTCGCGCAGCGCTACTACTACAAGGGCTGCATGTTCTCGAACCTGCCGAATCTGGCGGTGGTGTTCGGATATCTCAACGCGAGCTGGACGCTGCGCGCCGATCTCAATTCGGACTACGTCTGCCGCCTGCTCAACGAGATGAAGGCCAAGGGCGCCGACGTCGCGGTGCCGGTGCTGAGCGAGGCCGACGAGGCCGCGCTGGAGGAGGACGACATCTTCGATTTCTCGTCCGGCTACATTCAGCGTTCGAAGCACATCATGCCCAAGAACGCGGTCGGCTTCCCGTGGCGGCTCAACCAGGAATACGTGCTCGACCGCAAGCGGATGGCGGAAGATCCGGTGGACGACGGCATCATCGCCTTCCGCCGCGTCGGCGCGAACGTGAGCGCTCCCGAAGAACAGCTCGAGGCGGCGGAATAACTCTCTCCCCTTCAGGGGAGAGATACGCAGGCTTGCGAGCGCAGCGAACTAGCCGGAGTTGAGAGGGGGTTGGCGATCGTGAAAGGCGGCGTTGCGCGCTCCCCCTCTCCCAACCCTCTCCCCTGAAGGGGAGAGGACTAGCGGCCCGCGCCGCCTTCGCCTAACCGTTCGCCATGAGCGACCGCATCTACACCGCCGGTCTCGTCGTGATCGGCGACGAGATCCTCTCCGGCCGCACGCACGACCGGAACATCGCGCAAGTGGCGAGCTGGCTGCAGGTCCAGGGCATCCGCCTGGCCGAAGTGCGCGTGGTGCCGGACGTGCTCGACCGGATCGTCGCCGCGGTCAACGCGCTGCGGGCGGAGAACGACTATCTCTTCACCACCGGCGGGATCGGTCCGACGCACGACGATATCACCGTGGACGCGGTCGCCGCCGCGCTCGGCGTTCCGGTGGTGATCCACCCTGAGGCCCGCGCGGTTCTGGAACGCTACTATGCCGGTCGAGGCGGGCTCAACGAAGGGCGCCTGCGCATGGCCCGCGTGCCTGACGGCGCCGAACTGATCCCCAACCGCATGTCGGGCGCGCCGGGGATCAAGATCGGCAACATCCACATGATGGCCGGCGTCCCGCATATCGCCGCGCAGATGCTCGACTCGCTGACGGGCACGCTCGAAGGCGGCGCACCGCTGCTGAGCGAGACCGTGGGCGGCTACATTCCCGAAAGCGAAGTCGCCGTGCTGCTGCGCGAAGTCGAGCAGGCGCACGAGAACTGCCAGATCGGCAGCTATCCTTTCTTCCGCGAGGGCAAGGTGGGCGCGAACTTCGTTATCCGTTCGACCGACCCCGACGCACTGCAGAGCTGCGTTCACACGCTGTGCGAGGGGCTTGGCGAACTCGGCTTCGACTTCACGCCGGGCGGCATCTGAGCGCAGGGGGCGGCAGAACCCGCTCTTAACCTTGTCCCGCTACGACTCGTCACATGACGGGGGTCTACATCACCATCGATACCGAATACGCCTCGAGCCTCGCCGGGCTCGGGAGGGCGGAGAACTTCGCGCGCTCGATCGTGGGAGGGACGCCCGAGGGTCCGGCCGGCCTGTTCTACAAGATGCGCCTGATGGAGCGGTACGGCCTCAAGGGCGTATTCTTCGTCGATCCGATGCCCGCCCTGCTGTGGGGGCGTGAGGCGATCGCCGATATCGTCCGTCCGATCGTGGAGGGCGGCCACGACATCCAGCTTCACTGCCATACCGAATGGCTCGAACTGGCCGGCGACCGCAACCCGTTCGGCGGGCGGACGGGCCGGAACATCGCCGACTTCACGTTCCACGAACAGTGCGCAATCCTCGAATGGGCGCGCGACATGCTGGTGGCGGCCGGCGCATCGCGGCCGGTCGCTTTCCGCGCGGGCAACTACGGCGCCAACGACGACACCCTGCGCGCGCTGGCCGCGATCGGACTCGCCTACGATACGAGCCACACGCCCGGTATCGCCGGCGGCGCATGCCGCATCTCGCTCACCCGCCGGCATCGCCGGCCGCTCCGCCATTGCGGGGTCATCGAAATGCCGACCGGCTGCATCCGCACTTTCGGCGGCGGCCTGCGCCATGCGCAGGTGACGGCGATCTCGTCGCGCGAGATGCTGGCGGCGATCCGCCATGCACGCGATCACAACCTGTCGAGCTTCACGCTGGTCTCGCACAGCTTCGAACTGCTGTGCCGCGCACGGATGCGGGTCAACGCGATCGTGCGCCGCCGGTTCGAGACCCTGTGCAGGGGCATCGCAGACATGCCCGGCGTGACCAGCGCCACTTATGCCGACAATCCGCCGGTCCCTTCGCCCTCCGCGAGCGTGCGCCCGGTGCTGCCGGCCAGCCGCATGCGGACCGGCATGCGGCTGGCCGAACAGTTCATCTCGAACAGTCTCTACGGCGCGCGCTGACTGCGGGCCGCCGCCGTTCGGCGGGGGACTAGAGGTCGATCGTCCGGTCCTGCCGTTCCTCGAGGTCCTCGCGCAGCTCGCGGGCGCCGCGCTCCGATTGCTCGACCGAGCGCGGGCCGGCCTGCCTGTTCCTCGCCCAGACGTAGATCGCCACGGCGAGGAGGAGGATCGGGCCGAGAATGACGGCAACGCCCCAGATGGAAGCCATGGGTCTGCTCCTTGAATCAGCTCATCAAGGAAACGCGTGGCGGCAGCGATCTTTCCGAACGACCAAGAGAAAGGGCCGGGAAGATCGCTCCTCCCGGCCCCTCAAATCCCGTCAATCCGGAACGGATCAGGCGCCTTCGACCTCGGCGAGGTCGAGCTTGAGGCCCGGACCCATCGAGCTAGTCAGGGTGACCTTGCGGACGTACTTGCCCTTGGCGCCGGCCGGCTTGGCCTTGACCACGGCGTCGGTCAGCGCCTTGAAGTTCTTCAGCAGGTCCTCGTCCTTGAACGAGAGCTTGCCGATGCCCGAGTGGATGATGCCCTGCTTCTCGACGCGGAATTCGACCTGGCCCGCCTTGGCGTCCTTCACGGCCTGCTCCACGTTCGGCGTCACGGTGCCGAGCTTCGGGTTCGGCATCAGGCCCTTGGGGCCGAGCACCTTACCGAGGCGGCCGACCACACCCATCATGTCGGGCGTCGCGATCACGCGATCGTAGTCGAGGTTGCCGTTCTGCATGTCTTCCATCAGGTCCTCGGCACCGACCTTGTCGGCCCCGGCGGCCAGCGCCTTGTCGGCGTTGTCGCCGCGCGCGAAGACCGCGACCTTGACGTCCTTGCCCGTGCCCGAAGGCAGCGAGACCATGCCGCGGACCATCTGGTCGGCGTGGCGCGGATCGACGCCGAGGTTCATCGCGACCTCGACCGTCTCGTCGAACTTCTTGCTCGCGTACTGGCGCAGGGTGCTCAGCGCCTCTTCGACGTTGTAGAGCTTCTCGGCGTCGAGCTCGGCGAGCGTCTTCTGCTTCTTCGTCAGCTTTGCCATCGGATCAGCCCTCCACCACTTCGAGGCCCATCGAACGCGCGGAGCCTTCGATGATCTTGGTCGCCTGCTCGATATCGTTCGCGTTGAGATCCTTCATCTTGGTCTCGGCGATCTCGGCAAGCTGCGAGCGCTTGATCGTTCCGGCCGAAACCTTGCCCGGCTCCTTCGAGCCCGACTTGAGCTTGGCCGCACGCTTGATCAGGAAGCTGGCGGGCGGAGTCTTGGTGACGAACGTGAACGAGCGATCCGCATAGACCGTGATGATGGTCGGGATCGGCATCGACTTTTCGAGATCCTGCGTCGCGGCGTTGAACGCCTTGCAGAATTCCATGATGTTGACGCCGCGCTGACCCAGCGCGGGGCCGATCGGCGGGCTGGGGTTGGCAACGCCAGCCGGCACCTGCAGCTTGATGTAGCCGGTGATTTTCTTGGCCATGAGGCCACTCCTTTCTCACTGTCGCTCCGGCCGAGGCCGAAGCTCATGGTAAGCGGTCAAGCGGTCTGCCCCAGCGCGCTGGAAAGCAGACCTCCCGCAATGGTTTCCCGGTGCTGTCGCGTGGGAAGGCGCGCAGATAGCGCGCACGGGGCAAAATGCAAGCGATAGTACCCGCGGCGGCGGGGCAAGGCGACACCGGGCGCGTGACACTCGCGGGGGGTTTTGACAAGTGTAACCTTGGGCCTTTTCCCTTTCGAACCATGGACTTGCGGGCGCCTGCGGGGGCCGGGTGTGGCCTTTCCCATCGCGAAAGCCACACTGTCACCTTGCACCGTCACCTTCTGCTTCACCGCCCGCCAAGGACGGGAGACTGGCAACAGGCCGACGCGCGAATCGTTCGTTCGATAGAACATATGCGGAACGTAAGCAGGAAACGCGCATGTAGGAAAGGGGCAATCTCAAGCCCGGCGCGCAGTCCCCGGCCCCGCCCGTCATCCCAGCGAAAGCTGGATCGGATGCAGCAAGGTCCGGCCCAGCGGCCAGCGATCCCAGCTTTCGCCGGGATGACGGAGTGGGATTGTGGGTAGGACGGCGAGACGCCGCCCCGGGGGCCTTACTTGACCAGTTCGACCTGCTCGAAGTCGAGCTCGACCGGCGTCGCGCGGCCGAAGATCGAGACGCTGACCTTGACCTTGGCCTTGTCGAAATCGAGCTCTTCGACCACGCCGTTGAAGCTCGCGAACGGGCCGTCGAGGACCTTGACCTGATCGCCGATCTCGTAATCGACGCTGATGTCCTTCTTCGGCGCGGCCTTCGCTTCCTCGACACCGCCGAAATAGCGCGCGGCCTCCTTCTCGGAAATCGGCTGCGGCTTGTTGCCCGAGCCGAGGAAGCCGGTCACCTTGGGCGTGTTCTTGACCAGGTGGTAAACGTCGTCGGTCAGCCGCAGCTTGGCGAGCACGTAGCCCGGCATGAACTTGCGCTCGACCTGGACCTTCTTGCCCCGCTTGACCTCGGTCACGGTCTCGGTCGGGACCTGCACCTCTTCCACGGCCTCCGACAGGCCCAGCCGTTCGGCCTCCGCGATGATCGCGTCGCGAACCTTGTTCTCGAAGCCCGAGTAGGCGTGGATGATGTACCAGCGAGCCATTGTGATCCCTGTCGTGTCTTTTGCGTGTTTTCGATCAGGCGATCGTCAGCAGCCAGCGCACCACTGCGCCGAAGGCCGAATCGATGCCGAGAAAGAACAGCGAGAGAATGAGCATCATGATGCCGACGAAGATCGACGTGCGAACCGTCTCTTCGCGCGACGGCCATACCACCTTGCTGCCTTCGGCACGGACCTGGCGGATAAACTCCCCGGGGGTGGGCTTGGCCATGTGCTCTCTCGCTCTTGCCTGAAAATTCCTGTTGCGCCTTCCGGAATGGGACCATCGCCGCCCCGGTTCAAGTCCGGGAGGGGCTTTTAAGGCTCCGATGTCGGAAGGCGGGCTGCATTTAGGCGGCATGGCAGGCAAAAGCAAGGCGGTGCCGCACAGGAACACAAACCGGTTGCAGTCGAAACTTGGGGCTGGTCCTCACCGCCTCGCGCCGTTAGCCTGACCGCCATTCCAAGGGACACATGAGGGGATAAAGCGAATGGCAGCAGGCCAAGCACCAGCCACGCTGGGCGAACGAATGATCGCACCGGTGACCAACCTGTCCGATTTCATCTGGGGCGGGACGTGGAACGGCGAGCAGTTGATCCCCATTCCGCCGCTGGCCGTGATCCTGCTCGGCATCGGGCTGTGGATCATGATCGGCCTGCGCTTCTATCCGATCGTCAAGTTCGGCGCTGCGGTCCGCGGGCTGTTTGTCAGCCGCAAGGGCTCCGGAACGGGCGAGATCAGCCCGTTCGCCGCGCTTTCCACCGCACTTTCGGGCCAAGTCGGCACGGGCAACCTGGCCGGCGTCGCGACCGCCATCGCGCTCGGCGGACCGGGCGCGGTGTTCTGGATGTGGATCACGGCCCTGTTCGGCATGGCGCTCGCATTCGCGGAAGGCAGCCTCGCCATTCGCTACCGCGAGACGACATCCGATGGCGTCTCCCGCGGCGGCCCGATGAGCTACATCATGCTGGGCCTGGGGCCGAAATGGACCTGGCTCGCGATCGTGTTCTGCATCGGCACACTGTTCTCCGCACTGGTCACGGGCAATTCGATCCAGGCCAACGAAGTGGCGAGCGGCCTCAACGAACTGTTCGGATTCGAGCGCTGGCTCGGCGGGCTGATCGTCGCAATCGCGGTGTTCGTGGTGATCATCGGCGGCATCAAGTCGATCGGCAACGTGGCCGAAAAGGTCGTGCCGTTCATGGCCGCTGCCTACATCGTGATGGCGGTGATCGCTCTGATCATCAATTTTGGCGACTTGCCGGAAACCTTCGGCCGGATTTTCGACGGCGCCTTCAACATGCAGAGCGCCAGCGGCGGCTTCGCGGGCGCGGCGATCATCCTGGCGATCCGCGCGGGCGTGGCGCGCGGCCTGTTCTCCAACGAGGCCGGACAAGGTTCGACCCCGATGGCGCACGCCGTGGCGCAGACCGACGATCCCGAACAGCAGGGCCGCATGGCGATGCTCGGCACCTTCATCGACACGATCGTGATCTGCACGATGACCGCGCTCGTGATCCTGACGGTGCAGGGCGACTTCACCTACAACGGCCAGCCGGTGGATCACGTGTGGCAATCCGACCTCGGGACCACCGCGATGTCGGGCTTCGTGACCACGTCGGGCGCGTTCGCCGCGGCCTTCCCGTTCGAGATCGGATCGATCCCGCTCGGCACGCTGATCGCCAGCATCGCGCTGATCCTGTTCGTCTTCACCACCCTGCTGACATGGTCGTATTACGGCGAGCGGGCGATCACGTTCATCTACGACCGCGTACCCGGCTCCACCCGGGGCGGCGAGAAGGTGCTGCACATCATGTGGCGGGTGATCTGGTGCATCGCCATCTTCATCGGCGCGATGCAGCCCTCGCAGCTCGTCTGGCGGCTGGGCGACATCTCGAACGCGGCGATGGCCCTGCCCAACCTGCTCGCGCTGGCGCTGCTCTCGGGCGTTGTGTTCAAGCTGGCGCGCGGCGAGCGAAAGGCCGGGCGCGACTACCACAGCGAAACGCCGGAAGAGCCCGAGGAATACTGACGGCGGGGCCCGGCCAGAACGGGCGGGGTAAAAAGGGCCGGACCTTTCGCGGGTCCGGCCCCTTTCTCGTTTCGGCCGTCCGATCGGGCGACCGGGTCCTAGCGAGCGCCGAACAGGCGGGCCAGCAATCCGGGTTCTTCCATCGGCCGGATCGGTCCGTGGGTCAGGTATCGCAGCGAAGCGTCACGGTGCGGGCGGGGCTGGACCCACCCGTCGGGGCGGCTGCTGCGGAAGGACAAACTCGACATGGCGTCATCTCCATGAACATCTGCGCCTCCGTCCAACGCATGTAATGAACGGTTCGGCGCAGAGTTCCCGCTTTGGACGCAGCCGTACCACCCTGGCACAGGCGAAGCGCCGGTCTGCCGCGGGGGTTCCCGCCAAGCGTGGATTGTCAGGAGTCGCGGGCGCGAATGCGTCGCCGCCGATATCGCCTGGCAGGGGTGACAGGATTCGAACCCGTGGCCCTCGGTTTTGGAGACCGATGCTCTACCAACTGAGCTACACCCCTGCAGGCGGAAGCGCCTCTAGAGCCAAGCACGGGGGATGGCAAGGCGGCGCGCGCATGGTGCTAGGAACTTTGCCTCACGCACGATAGAGGCGGCGGTCATGCACGCGCCCGCGCAAGGCCCGATCCCCGGCGATCTTCTGCTGCTCGCCTATCGCAACGGGATCTTCCCGATGGCGGACGGGCGCGACGATCCGGAGGTGTTCTGGGTCGAGCCGCGCAAGCGCGCGATCATTCCGCTCGACCGCTTCCACTGCTCGCGCTCGCTGCGCAAGGTCCTGCGACATGGCGAGTTCACCGTCACCTGCGACCGCGCCTTCGACGAGGTTCTGCGCGCCTGCGCCGCGCCGCGGCCGGACCACGAGGGGACCTGGATCAACCGCCGGATCGAGGAGAGCTTCCGCGCTCTCCACCGCGAGGGACACGCGCACTCGCTCGAGTGCTGGCGGGGCGACGAACTGGTGGGCGGTCTCTACGGCCTCGCGGTCGACCGGGCGTTCTGCGGCGAGAGCATGTTCAGCCGCGCCGACAACGCGTCCAAGGTGGCGCTCGCCTGGCTGGTGGCGCTGATGCGGCGCGCGGGCTTCGCGCTGCTCGACTGCCAGTTCATGACGCCGCACCTCGCTTCGCTGGGGGCGGTCGAGCTTTCACAGCGGCGCTACTGCGCCTTGCTGGAGGACGCGCGGGGCGAGCCGCGCATGTCGCTGGCCGAAGCCTACGATTCGTTGCTGTCGGAGGCCGAGCCGCCCTCTTCCCCCGGGAACGTCATCGCGCAGTCCTTCACCCAGACGTCGTAGATCGGGTGCTCGACCACATTCAGGCTGGGCGAGTTCTTGAACAGCCAGCCGGAGAAGGTCTTGTCCCACACGCCGTCGTCGCCCGCCTGACGGACGAAGACCTGGACGAACGCGCCCGTCTCGTGCGGCATTTCCCACGGCGCGGTGCGTTCGCAGGCGGCGAGGCGGACGATGACGTCGCCCACGCGGCGCGATTCGCCGGGCCGCATCTCCAGGTCCTGCGACAGGTTGTTGCGCTTGTTGAGCAGGCCGAGCGTGGCGACCCGGTCTTCCATCGGCGTTCCCGCGCCGCTGTCGCCGACCGGCGCGGGCGGCGTGCCGGTGCGCAGACTCTCGGGAATCTCGGTCTCGACCGGCTCCGGCGCCGGCGCTTCCTGCGTGCAGGCGGCGAGCATCGCCGCCAGCGGCAGCGCGAGGATGAGCCGGCCCACGCTCAGCTGTCCGGCGACCACGCTTCGTAGTCGCCCGTTGCCGCCGCACGGCGCCCGCCGCGCTGCAGCGCCCCCTGCGGCAGGTAGGCTGCCTCCGTCCCCGTCGCGTTCGGCGTGTAGTCGGCCTCCCAGATCCGGGGCGGCGGCAAGCGGCTCTCGGGCACGTCGTCGAACTGGCCGTGGAGCCAGCCGTGCCATTCGGGCGGCACCCGGCTGGCGTCGTTCGAACCGTCGTAGATCACCCAGCGGCGCTCGCGCCCGTCGGGCGAGGTCTTGCGCGAACGGAAGTAGCGATTGCCCTGCGCATCGGTGCCGACCTCGACCCCGTGGCGCCAGTTATGGAGCAGCGTGCCGATCGTCGCGCCGTTCCACCAGGTGAAGATCTTGGCCAGGAAGTTCATGGAGCGGGCGGTTAGCCGATTCGCCTCGCGCGGCCAAGCGCGCAATCGAGAACGGCCGCGATTACCACTCGACCGCGTCGCCCGGCTCGATCCCGAGTTCGGCCGCACGGCCCCCGGGGATTTCGAGCACGGCGCTCGTCAACCCGACGGCCGAAACCGAGTCGAGCGAATAGGGGACGGTCTCGGCCGCGATGTTCATGATCCGCCCGTCCTTGCCGATGAAGATGATGTCGAGCGGCAGCGGGGTGTTCTTCATCCAGAAGCTCGCCAGATCGGGCGGCGTGCGCGGGAAGAGCATGCCTTCGTTCGGGCCGAGCTCGGTCCGGAACATCAGCCCGCGCGCCTGTTCCTCGGCCGTATTCGCGACTTCGACCGCGAATTCGTGGCGCTGTCCGTCGCTGACCACGGCCAGGGGAATGATCTCCAGCCCCGAGACCGGATGGCGGCTCGCGGAAGTCTCGGCGGAAGCGGCGGCTCCCGCGCCCGCCTGGGGCGAGCAGGCCACCGCAAGCGCGGCGGCGAGAAGGGAAAGCAGTCGGCGCATCTATCGATCCTCTTCGTCGTCGGCGGCATCGGCCACCCATTGCTCGGCTTCCGCGACGTCCTTCGCGTCCATTACCGCGCGAGCGTCGTCAAATCCATGCCCGGCGCGGATCATCGCGGCGAGCTGCTTCTCGCGCCGGTCACGCTCCGGCACTTCCCCGCCGAAAGGCCCGAAACGGCGCTTGCGCGCCAGCGTCAGAGCCGCTTCGCGCCGCGCCCGCTCGCCCGGCTGCGCGCCGGCGCGCAGATCCTCGTCGATCCCCGCACCGCGCAGCGCCTGATCGATCCGGCGCGCGCCGTATCCGCTGCGCAGCAGCCCCCCGGCCCGCGCCCGGGCATAGGCTTCGTCGTCGATATAGCCCAGTTCGGCGAATCGCGCCGCGATTCCCGCAGGATCGGCGGGCCGTTCGCCCTCCCACCCGCGCTCGCGCAGCTTGCGCGCCAGATAGCCCTCCAGCTTCGCCGCGGTGGTCGCGAAACGCGCGACATAGGCGAGCGCCAGCTCCTCCAGCCGCGCCTCGTCGAGCGGCTTCGGCGGGCGCCTCCTGCGCCTCTCGTGCGTTCCTTCGCGAACCATGCGGCCTTATTCGTGCCACACTCGTTCGGAAATGGGAAAGTTTGAAACGACGGCGAGGAAGGGATAAGGGCGCCGGTAGGGGATAATGAAAGCGCTATGTTGCGCGCCAATGACGGGTACCGCCTCCAGACATGACCGATACCAACCTGATTCCGACCCCGAACGACTGCGCCTTACCGCGTCGCAGGTCGGATTTCGCCACCTTCAACGAGGCGGTCGACTACGCCGCCCGTAGCGAGAAGGGCCTCAATTTCCACGATATGCGCGGCACGCTGGAGAGGGCCTATCCCTACGGCGAAATGCGCGAGGACGCGCTGGCGATGGCCCGGCGGCTGGTCGCGGCCGGGATCGGCAAGGAAGACCGCGTGGCCCTCGTGGCCGAGACCGGGCCGGAATTCGCCGCCTTGTTCTGCGCCTGCGTCTATGCCGGCGCATGGCCGGTGCCGCTGCCCCTGCCGACCAGCTTCGGCGGCAAGGAGAGCTATATCGAACAGCTCGCAGTGCAGCTCGAAAGCTCGGACCCGAAGATCCTCATCTATCCCCCGGAAATCGCCGAAATGGCGCAGGCCGCCGCCGACCGGCAGGGCTGCGAGGGGATCGACTGGGCAAGCTTCGCGGAGCGCGAGGCGCCCGAATGCGAGCTGCCCGAGGCGAAGCCGGACGACATCTGCTACCTCCAGTACTCCTCCGGCTCGACCCGCTTCCCGACCGGCGTGGCGGTGACGCACGAGGCGCTGCTGCACAATCTCTACGGCCACGCGACCATGGTCGACCTGGGCGAGAACGACCGCGTGGTGAGCTGGCTGCCGTGGTATCACGACATGGGCCTCGTCGGCTGCTTCCTCTCGCCGATCGCCAACCAGGCCTCGGTCGACTACCTCAAGACCGAGCATTTCGCGCGCCGCCCGCTCGCCTGGCTCGACCTGATCAGCCGCAACCAGGGCAACACGCTCTCCTATTCGCCGACCTTCGGCTACGACATCTGCGCGCGCCGCATCTCGAGCCAGAGCAGCGTGTCCGAGCGTTTCGACCTTTCGCGCTGGCGCACCGCGGGCAACGGGGCGGACATGATCCGGCCCGACGTGATGCAGAACTTCGTCAACGCCTTTGCCGACGCCGGCTTCCGCGCGAGCGCCTTCACCCCGTCCTACGGGCTGGCCGAAGCGACGCTCGCGGTCACCGTGATGCCACCGGGCGAAGGCATCCGCGTCGAGCTGGTGGAAGAGGAGCGCCTGTCGGGCACGCGGGCCGATTTCTCCCGTCCGGCCCGCTACCGCGCGATCGTCAACTGCGGCAAGCCGCTCCCCGGCATGGAAGTCGAGATCCGCGGAGAAAATGACGAGGCCAAGGGCGATCACAAGATCGGCAAGGTCTGGTGCCGCGGCAAGAGCGTGATGCATTCCTACTTCCGCAACGAGGAAGCGACCAGCGACTGCCTCGTCGCCAAGGAAAACGGGGATGTCTGGCTCGACACCGGCGACATGGGCTACATGGCGAACGGCTATCTGTTCATCGTCGGCCGGGCGAAGGACATGATCATCATCAACGGCAAGAACCACTGGCCGCAGGACATCGAGTGGGCGGTGGAGCAGTTGCCCGGCTTCAACCACGGCGACATCGCCGCGTTCTCGGTCGAGACCGAGAACGGCGAGGAGGCGCCGGCGGTGCTGGTCCATTGCCGCGTGTCCGACCCCGAGGAGCGCGTGCGCCTGCACGAGCAGATCCGCGACAAGGTCCGCTCGATCACCGGCATGAACTGCGTGGTCGAACTGGTCCCGCCGCGCACCCTGCCCCGCACCAGTTCGGGCAAGCTCAGCCGGGCCAAGGCCAAGCGGCTCTACCTCGCAGGCGAAATCCAGCCGCTGCCGCTGATGGAAGCCGCCTGAGGCCGCACCCTTCGTGATCCCTCTTCAATCCTCCCCATCTCGCGATGGGGAGGATCTATCCTCTCGGTGATCTGCTGACCTGCGGCTTCGCCGGCCTACTCATCCTCGTTGGGAGCCCACGCCACCCGCACTTCGCCCGTGCGGGTCTCGCCCAGACTGGCCTCCGCGCCTTTTCCCACCAGAAGCGAGCGAACCGTTTCGGCCTGCTCTTCGGGACCGGAGACCACCAGGCCCCGGCCCAGCCGCTGCGCCGCCCATCCTGCGAGCGTGATCGCCTCGCGTGCCGCGTCATCGGGCTCTTCGCCGTCGAACGCCACCGAGGGCAGCGTCGCAATGGGCGGGATCAGCTCGACCCGCCATTCGGGCTCGGTCGCGGTGATCCGGCGTTCGAGCGCGGCGTAGGTTTCCAGCGGGGCGCCGGGCAGAACCTTCGCCCTGACGAGGGCGCGGCGACGCTGGCGGTCGATGAGAACGTCATCCTCCTCCACCCCCGCCGCGAGCGCGAGCCGTGCGGTCAATTCCTGCAGCCGATCGCGGGCCGCTTCTTCCTCGGCCAGCTTGACGGAGGCGAGCTGGGCCTCCTCGGCGCTTTCCTCGTCGCGAACGAGGAATTGCTTGAGCTGGACATCGACCGCGGTGTCGAGAAGTCGCGCGAGGTTTGCTTCCGAGCGGACTTCCGCATCGGGTTCCAGCCGCGTGGTCCACACGAAGGCCGACACCCGCATCGGCTCGCGGTCGAACTCGATCTCCGGCTGCGAAAGGCGCGAGGATGCGCCGAAGTTCGCCGCCAGCTCGCCGCGCACCTGCCTTGCGGCGCCGGCTTCCCAGGCGATCTGGCGCAGTGAGAAGCCCAGGGGAACTGCAAGCGCAATGAAGACGATCGCCAGCACGAAGTTCTGCCACCGCGTCTGCCGCTCCGAAAGCGTGGCGCTGAATCCGTAAAGCCGGGCCATCCCCCATACGGTGAGCGCGATCGTCACGAAGTTGGTCACGTAGAGCAGCAGCGCGCCGGTGAAGACGGTCCAGTTCAGTGTCGCGAGCCCGAACCCGATCACGGCCAGCGGCGGCATGAGAGCGGTGGCGATCGCAACGCCGACGATCGTCCCTTCCCGCCCACGGATCATGGCGTAGGCGCCGGCCATGGCCGAGAACAGGGCGACCATCAGGTCGAACAGATTGGGCCGCGTGCGCGAGGCGATCTCGCTCGTGATGTCCTGCAGCGGCGAAACGAACACGATCATCGCGCAGAGCCCGATCGCCATCAGCGTGCCCCAGGCGAGCGAATGCGCCGACTGGCGCATCCAGCGATAGTCGCCGATCGCCAGCGCGAAGCCGAGCCCCATGATCGGGTCCATCAGCGGCGACAGGAGCATCGCGCCGATCACCACCGCGGGGGAAGAGAGAAGCAGGCCGAGGATCGCGATACCGGCCGACATCGCCGTCATGAACAGATAGCGCGAGGAGATGGCGCACTCTTCGCGGCGCTTGGCGATCACCTCTTCCTGTTCGACGGTCCCCATAACCGCGTCGTGCCACCAGCGGCGGAAGCTCGCGACGACCCGCAGGAACGACCACTGCGGTTGTCCGCCGGCGCCCGTATCGCTGTTTGCGCCGGATTTTTGGGTCTTTGCACCACTGTCCATCGTCCGTCTTTAGCGCTTGCCTTGCGTCGAAAAAAGTCGACATTCGATCGAGCACCCTTGGCGGCACCGTTGAATTTCGTGTCTTATGTGCTTAACACAGTATGCAGGAACCGGGCTGCGTCCCGGGAGGAGTTGAAAGCAGGTATGGCCAGCAATCAAACCGCTACGGCGACCGAAACCGATCTGGAGCTGACCGCGCCCGATCCGGTGCCGCAGGTCGCAGCGGAGAAAGCCGCCGGGCTCGTGCCCGTGAGCGAGGAAAAGAAGTCCAAGCTGGACGAGAAGGTCGAGGCGTTCATCGCCGACCTGGTCGCGGAGGACGCGAACTCGCCCGAATTCGGCAAGAAAGTCGACCAGATCACCAATATGGGCCGCAAGGAAATCATGGCGGCCGCGCAGCATTCGAACCGCTTCCTCGACCGCCCGGTCCGCGCGATGGACAAGGACGAGGGCGTCGGCGCCAATCTCGCCGAACTGCGCCGCACGGTGGAGGAGCTCGACCCCTCCCGCCGCGGGAAGCTGACCGGCCCGAAGAAGCTGCTCGGCATCATTCCCTTCGGCAACAAGCTGAACGATTACTTCCGCAGCTATCAGAGCGCGCAGACGCACATTCAGCAAATCCTCTCCAAGCTGGCCAACGGCAAGGACGAGTTGCTGATGGACAACGCGGCGATCGACGTCGAGCGGTCCAAGCTGTGGGAGGCGATGGGCAACCTGGAACAGATGATCCACATCTCCCAGGCGCTCGACGATCGGCTGGAAGAGAAAGCCGCCGAGCTCGACGCGACCGATCCGGCCAAGGCCAAGGCGATCCGCGAGACCGCGCTGTTCTACGTCCGCCAGCGCACGCAGGACCTGCTGACGCAGATGGCGGTCAGCGTGCAGGGCTATCTCGCGCTCGATCTGGTCAAGAAGAACAACGTCGAGCTGGTCAAGGGCGTCGACCGCGCCAGCACCACCACGGTCGGCGCGCTGCGCACCGCGGTGACGGTGAGCGAGGCGATGACCAACCAGCGCCTCGTGCTGCAACAGATCACCGCGCTGAACGACACGACCGCCGGGATCATCGATTCCACCAGCACCATGCTGCGCGAGCAGACCGGCAAGATCCACGAGCAGGCCGCCTCGAGCACGATCCCGCTGGAGACGCTCCAGCGAGCGTTCCAGAACATCTACGACACGATGGACGAGGTCGACACCTTCAAGCTGCGCGCGCTCGATTCGATGAAGCAGACGGTCACGACGCTCAGCAAGGAGGTCGAGAAGTCCAAGGGCTATATCGCCCGCGCCGAAGGCCAGGCGCAGGCGCAGTCCAAGATCGGCTCCAGCGAGCCGTCGCTGCTGACCCTCGATAGCTAGAGCAATGCCCGACAGTACGCGAAACAGCGACGTAATTCTCGCCGATGCGCGGCGCTCGCTCGCGGAGAACCGCGCGGGCGGATATCACCGGCGCGCGTCGATCGGGCGCGGGTCGGCCGATCTCAAGACGCGGCATCTCGTCGGCAAGATCAAGCGCATCGCGCTGGCGGTGGGCGGGATCGTGGTCGCAGCGATGGTCGCGGGCCTCGTCATCGACGGAATCGGCTTTACCGGCGTGATGGTGGCACTGCTGGCGATCGTCGCGGCGGTCTTCGTGTTCTCGGCCTTCCCGAAGATGAAGGTGCCCCAGCGCGCCGAGCTCAACAAGGGCGACACGCGGGAGATGGTCGGCCGCACCGAGCTGTGGCTCGAACACCAGCGCCCGGCCCTGCCCCCGCCGGCGGCGAAGATCGTCGACGACCTCGGCGTGCAGCTCGACGCGCTCGGCCTCCAGCTCGAGACCGTCGACCAGGCACACCCGGCGGTGCGCGACGTCCGCCAGCTCGTGGGCGAGCATTTGCCGGAAATGATCGATTCCTACCGCAAGGTGCCGGCGCATCTGCGCGGCGAGAAGCGCGCCGGGGCAACGCCCGACGAGCAGCTTGCCGAAGGGCTCGGCCGCATCAGCCGCGAAATCGACAGCGTCACGCGGCAGCTCGCCGACGGCGCGCTCGACGATCTCGCGGTGCGCCACCGCTACCTCGACTATCGCTACGGCGACGGCGCAACGCAGGAAGAAGGCTGATGCGCGTCGCGATCCCCCACGATCTCCCGCGCGAGACGGTGCGCGAACGGCTGCGCAGCCGCAGCCACGAGATCGCCGATCACATTCCCGGCGGAATGGCCGAGGTCACGACGGCCTGGGCGAGCGATGACAGCATGACCATGCGAGTCAGCGCTATGGGGCAGAATCTCGACGGTCGTGTGAATATCGAGGAGGGGCAGCTCGTGTTCGAGATCGACCTGCCGCCCGCGCTCGGCTTCGTCGAGCCGATGGTCGCGAACGCCATACGCCAGCAAGGGCAGAAGCTGCTGACGAAGGACTAGGGGCCTAGCCGCTCGCGCCGCCGAGCTTCCCGACCTTCTGCGCATCGCCGGCCCGCATCACCAGCACCTCGTCGCCGTCGACCACGACGATCACGTCCTCGAGCCCGATGCACGACACGCGCGGTCCGTCGCTGTCGACCATGACGTTGCGGCAGCCGACCAGTTCGGTCGCTCCGCGCACCACGTTGCCGCCCTCGCCGGCCTCCCGCGCCTCGCGCAGTGCGACCCAGTTGCCGATGTCCGACCAGCCCATGTCGACCGGCACGAGCGCGGCGCGGGCGGTGTTCTCCATCACCGCGTAATCGACCGACTCCGCCTCGATCCCGGCGAAGACCGAGGCGGAGGGATGGAACCGCGGCCCGTTGTCCGATCCGCGCACCACGGCCTCGCGCGCGGCCTCCGCCATCGCCGGGCGGTGACGCGCCAGTTCCTCCAGGAACGTGCCCGCCCGGAACGCGAAGATGCCGCCGTTCCAGCTGAATTCGCCCGAGGCGACGAAGTCGCGCGCCAGCGCCTCGTTCGGCTTCTCGACGAAGCGCGCCACCTCGTAGCCGCCCTCGATCGCGGCGCCCCGCTGGATATAGCCGTAGCCGGTCTCCGGCCGGTCGGGCGCGATGCCGAAGGCAACGAGGCGCCCCTGTCCAGCAAGCGCCACCGCGGCGTCCACCGCCGCATGGAAGGCGCCGGTGTCGGCGATGTAGTGGTCGCTCGGACAGACCAGCATGATCGCCTCTTCCGGCAGCAGCGCGGCGGCGAGCGCGATCGCGGGCGCAGTATTGCGACCCTCCGGCTCGACCACGATCCGCATGCCGGGATGCCCCTGCGCCTCGACATGCTCGATATGGCGCGCGCCCGCCACGACCATCGGCGGCGCAAAGCGGTCGCCGGCGCGGCATCGGGCCAGCGTCGCTTCGAACAGCGATTGCTCGCCCAGCAGGCGCAGGAAGGGCTTGGGGCGGTCGGCGCGGCTCCGCGGCCAGAGCCGCGTTCCGCTGCCGCCGCACAGGATCACCGGATGGATGCCGTCGGTCATGCCTGTGCGTCATTCACCAGCTTGGGCGGCAGGGCAAGGCTCGGCACCCGCCCGGTGCCCGCCTGTCCCGATCAGAACCAGCGTTGCCGCCAGTAGAACGGGGCCGGAACCGGGTTGCCTTGTGCGTCAGTCGCAGGGCGAAAGCGCAACCGCTCGACCACCAGGCGGCAGGTGATCCGGTCGGCTTCCGGATCGGGGCTCGGGCGATATACGGTGCAGTTCGATGCGCGCCCGTCCACCCCGACGATCACCCGCACGATCACCTCGGTTCCGCGCCGCGCCGCACGTCCGCCCTCGGGGACCGGATAGTCGCTCGCGTCGTCGATCGAGCCCGCGATGTGCTCCGGCTTGGTCACCGCGCCGCCACCCTGGCCGCTGCCGCCCTGCCCGCTGCCGGTCCCGCTGCCCGCGCCGCCTGCGCCCGTTCCCGCACCGCTCTCGCTCGCGCCGGAGGTATCGGCGGTGCCAGTGGAGGAGGCACGCGGTGCAGGCGACGGACGCGGGACCGGGATCGGCGGCTCCGGCGCGGCAATCTCCCGCGGCACCGCCTCGCGCCCTTCTTCGCCCGAAGCGCCTGCGTCCGGCTCGGCCGGAGGCTCGGGCGTTTCCTCGGGCGGAGCTGTGATCGTGACCGTAACCGCCTCGACCACCTGCCGCTCGACAGAGCCGGTGAAATCGGGCGCAAACGCCTTCGCGAGCCCGTAGATCGCGAGAACATGCAGCAGCGCGATCAACGCCAGCGTGCCGAGGCGGGGTCTACGGCGCGAAGTGAAGGAAGAGCCGGTCCCGATCATCGCGCTGATAGAACACTTCCCTCTCGCACGGCGTTCCCCTGCGAGAGCAATAGCCCACTCCCCCTGTTCCCGGACATAAAAAAGCGGCGGCGCCCCTTCCGGAACGCCGCCGCCTTTTCAAACGGTGCTGGATCGGTTCGTCAGTAGCCGACGACGAGCGAGATGCTTGCGGCGCGCGGGGCACCGATCTGCGCGAAGGGCACGCTGTCGAGCGAACCGCCGTAGTAGCCGACGTACAGTTCGTCGAACAGGTTGGTGACGTTGAGCTGCAGCGCCGCTTCCTTGCCCGGCGCGAACTCGCCGAGAGTGTAACGCACGTCGAGGTCGACCAGCGTGTAGGACGGCACCGTGGTGTCGTTCAGGTCGTTGACGAAGCGCTTGCCGGTGTACTTGACCTGCGCACCGAACTCGACCGGACCGAAGTTGATCTGGCCACGTGCACCCACGGTGTACTTGGGCGAGCCGCTCTCGCGGTTCCCGGCGGTCGGCAGGTAGTAGTCCTCGCCAACCGTGGCGACGGTGCAGCCGAACCGCGCCGGATCGGCCATACCCTCATCGTCGAGGCCGCACTGGCCGCCGAGGACGTCGTCCTTGATCTCGGAGTTGTTGAACGAGCCGAACACATAAAGCAGCGTGTTCGGAGTCGGGCTCCAGGCCACCGAGCCATCGATGCCGTATTTGTCCACCCGGCCGAGGTTCCGGTAGAGGGTCTCGTCCAGGATGGGGTCATAGGCCGATGCAAGCCGGTTGTTGTAGCGCGTGTACCAGCCGGCGATCTGCGCCGTCAGGTTGTTGCCCAGACCGTACCGCACGCCGACGTCGAAGCTATCGGTCGTTTCGGGAACCGGCTGCGATTCGCGAACGTCTGCCAGGAAGAGTGAGTCGTAGAGCGGATCGGTGCCGGGCACCGAAAGCCCCTTGGCATAGTTGGCGAACAGCGAGACATTGCCGAAGTCGTAGGTAAGGCCGACGTTCGGGAGCAGCTTGTCGTACTTGTAGGTACGGGTCTGCGGCGGGGCATTTTCCGGATTGGCCGCTTCGTAAGCGGTGGTGTCCTGGTTGCCGAGGCAGTCGACGAAACCCGAGGCCGAGGTCGTGAAGCAGTTCTGGTTCAGCTCGCGCTTGAAGAACGGAAGCCGTAGCCCGGCCACGATGCCGAGCGGACCGAACGTGCCGCGATACTCGCCCGACACCTGGTTGAGGATGGCGTAGGACAGGCGGTCACGCTTGTTCAGCGCATACCCGTCCGACGTCAGAACCGGATCGTTCATCGGGAATACGTCGAAGGGCTCGCCATCCGCCCACAGGAAGCCCGTTTGACCCGTCTGGCGGTGACGCGCGTGATCGAGCGTGTAGGCAAGACGAACGCTGTGGTCGTCATTGATGTCGTAGATCAGGTTCGCGATGACGCCGTAACGGTGGGTCCGCGTCTGGCTGGGGTCGGTACCGGCCACACGGTCGAGCAGATCGCCGTCACCGTTGAGGTCCATGCCGTAGTAGTAGCCGCCGCCGATGAAGCCGGTGTACTGTACGCCGCCGATCGTCTGGAAACCTTCGCGAAGGTCTTCCACGCCGCCGCCATTGGCCTTGACGTACTGGAAGCTGGGATCGACGGTGAGGGTCAGGCCGTCCGACAGAGTGAAGCGCGACGAACCGCGGATGTTGCCGGTGTTCGACGGGTTGTAGCGCCGGTCAAACTCGACGCCGCAATTGCCGCTGCTCGAGCTGTCAGACCAAGTGTCCGCGACGCCTGGCGTCCCCTGCCCAAAACCGCCCCCCAACTGACCCGCCGGAATCGTGCAGGGATAGTTGATCTCATAGAAGCGGTCGCGGCCTTCGCCGTTTTGCACCAGTTCCTTGAGATCAAGAACGTCGAACGAGCCGAAGAAGTTGTTGCGGTTCTCGTTGTAGTGGCCTGCGACGGAGATGAAGTCGCCGTTCGACCCGATCTCCTGATAGAGACGACCGTTGTACTGCTGCTTGCGGACTTCGCCGTAGTTGTTGAACGGATTGTCGTAGCGGGTCCACGAAGCCGACACGAACGCGCGCGTGCCGAAGCCAGTGATGTCGCCACTGTCGACCATGCCGAACGCACGCACGTAGGGCCGGTCGCCGGCTCCCTCGGCGAAAATGTTGCCGTAGCTCGCCGTCGCAACCACACCGAAGGTTTCGCCGGGGACCCGCGTGCGCAGGTTCACGGTGCCGCCGGTCGCGGAGGCCGTGGGGCTGTCGACATCGGTCACGCCGAGATTGACGTTGACCTGCTCGAGGATCTCGGGGTCGATCTGCTGATTGGTGTAGAGCGCGTAGTTGCCCGAGTCATTGAGCGGCAGGCCGTCCAGCGTCTGCGACACGCGATCGGCGCCGAAGCCGCGGATGGTAAAGCCACCGCCGCCCGAGCCCCAGGGGTCGTTGTTCTGGAAGCTCACGCCGGGAACGAGATTGATGATGTCGTTCACGGTCTGGCCGGGACGCTGACGCCGGATGACTTCCTCGGTCAGAACCTGCTTCGCCTTCGGGGTGTTGGGCACATCGACACCGCCGACGTCGGAATCGCGCGTTCCGGTCACGATGATAACATCGTCGTTCTCGAAATCGACGGACCCGGTGGACTGGGCATAAGCCGCAGACGGCATGACAGCCGCGGCGGAAAGGCTGACGACGCTGGCAGCCAGGAGATACTTGAGCTTCATGAAAACGATCCCTTCGGTGAGGCTCGGTGGGGAAAGACTGGATGCGCGCCCCGTTAGGCACGAACGGCGACGCTAGGAAGGCACTTTTGTTGCAAGAATGTGACAGTGCGGCAAGATGCGCACCGCGCCTGTGCGAGCGGCCTCAAAAATCGCAGAAATCCATACGCTTTCGGCTGTTGCCGCAATGCAACATCGCGCCAGATTTTATCGTATTGTGGACAATCTGCCGGCGAAATCAGACGAGATTGATCTCTCGCAGCCGCTGCATCAGGAAATCGTGGCTCGATATCGGCGCCGGGTGCGGCTCGGCCGACTCGGGGTCGATGCAGCTTTCCAGCGTCTCGATCGTGAAGTCGGGCCGGAAGTGAAGGAAGAACGGCATCGAATAGCGCGAACGGTAGGCCGCCTCGCCGCGAGGGTTGACTACCCGATGCGTGGTGGAGCGCAGCTTGCCGTTGGTCAGCCGGTCGAGCATGTCGCCGATGTTCACCACCAGCGCGCCTTCCGGAACCTCGATCGCCTTCCACTCGCCGCTCGCGGTTAGCAGCTCGAGCCCGGCCTCCTCGGCCCCGAGGAGCAGGGTGATCGTGTTGATGTCGCCATGCGCGGCGGCCCGGATCGCGCCTTCGGCATCCGCGCCGGTGAGCGGCGGATAGTGCAGCAGGCGCATGACCGAATTGCCGTCCTCCACCGTCTTGGCGAACCAGTCCTGCGGCAGGCCCAGGTGCAGCGCGATCGCCTCCAGCACCCGCGCACCGGCTTTCTCGAACGCGGCGTAGAGCGCTTCGAAGGTGTCGCGGAACTCGGCGATCTCGGTCGGCCAGAGGTTCGGCGCCATGTATTCGGCGAGCGGATGACCCTCGGGCAGCGAGCGGCCGACGTGCCAGAATTCCTTGAGATCGTGGACCGAAGCGTCCTTCGCCTTCTCGGTTCCGAACGGGGTGTAGCCGCGCGCGCCGCCGCCGCCGGGAATGTGGTAAGCGCGCTTGATCTCGTCCGGCAGGGCAAAGAAGGCTTTGGACAGCTCTTCCGCCTTCGCGATCAGGTCCGCCGGGATGCCGTGATCGCGGATCACCGCGAAGCCGTATTCCTCGAAGCTGCGGCCGATCTCTTCCGAAACCTCGGACAGCGGGCGGGCGATGGAAACGGAAGCGATCTCGGACATGGGTTGCGACTCAGTAAGGTAGGAACAGGCCCGCCAGTGCAGCGCTCATCAGGTTGGCGAGACTGCCCGCGGCCAGCGCGCGCAGACCCAGCTTCGCGATGACCGGGCGCTGATTCGGCGCGAGTCCGCCCGTAACCGCCATCTGGATCGCAATCGAGGAAAAATTGGCGAAACCGCAGAGAGCGAAGGTCACGATGGCGCGGCTGCGGTCGGTCAGCATCTCGAGCTGACCCAGCTCGATGAAGGCGACGAATTCGTTGAGCACGATCTTGGTCCCGAACAGGCCGCCGGCGAGACCGGCCTCTTCCCACGGCACCCCGATCAGGAACATCACCGGGGCGAACAGCCAGCCGAGCACCATCTGGAACGAGAGATCCGGCTGCCCGAACAGTCCGCCGACAGCGCCCAGAAGGCCGTTGGCGAGGGCCACCAGGGCGACGAAGGCCAGCACCATCGCGCCGACCGCCACGGCCAGTTTGACGCCCGTCTGCGCACCCTGTGCCGCCGCTTCGATGATGTTGGCTGGCCGTTGGCCCTCTTCGAAGGTCTGGGCGACCTCAACTTCGTGCGCCTTGTCGCCTTCGGTGATCGCGGCCGGGCCCTCGGCGCTGATGCGGCCCCGGGGCAGGACGATCTTCCCCTCCGCCTCGGGCGAAGGTTCGTCGTCATCGGGCATGATGATCTTCGCCATCAGAATGCCGCCGGGCGCCGACATGAATGCCGCGGCGAGCAGGAACGGCAGGTAGTCGCTGCCCAGCAGCCCGGCATAGGCCGCCAGGATCGTGCCCGCGACGCCCGCCATGCCGACGCTCATCAGCGTGAACAGCCGGCTGGGCGAGAGCGCCGCGAGATAGGGGCGGACCACCAGCGGGCTTTCCGACTGGCCGACGAAGATGTTCGCCGCCGCGCCGAGCGATTCCACGCGGCTGATGCCCGTCACCCAGCCGATCGCCCCGCCGACCCAGCGAACCACGCGCTGCATGATCCCGAGATAATAGAGGATCGACACCAGCGAGGCGAAGAACACGATCACCGGCAGGGCGCCGAGCGCGAAGGTGTTCTGCAGCGGGTTATCCGCCCCGAACAGGAAGGCGGTGCCCGCGTCGGCGTAGGACAGCAGCGCCGCGACTCCGTCGCTCATCCCTCTGATCGCGGCCCGGCCCCAGGGCGTGCGCAACACGAGGAAAGCGAGCAGGGCCTGGAGCGCGAAGGCCGCGGCCACCACGCGCAGGCGGATGCGGCGCTTGCCCGTCGACAGAAGGAAGGCGAGCGCCAGGATCGCAACGATCCCGAGCAGGCTGGTGAGGACTGGATGCATGGATGGCCCTGTTCGGCGAGATATCTCAAGCCGCTCTCTTGCCTGCCCGGCATCCACAGTCAAACGGGCAGCGCCGCTTAGCCACGCTTCCCTTTTCGCGCGCGAGCCAATAGGCGGTGGCCATGAACGACGCATCCGCCGCGAATCCCATCCCCCGATCGCTGTTCGTCTTCGCGCTGGTCTATGGCGGGATGACGGTTCTGGCGGGCTTTCTCGCGGTCAAGCAGGTCATGCTGTGGCCGACCTCGCTCGCGGTGGAATCGGGCATCTTCGCGTTCCTGGTCCTGGTCGTGCTGTCGAGCGCGACCGCACAGGTGCACGGAGCGCCGGCAGCCAACCGGCTGGTGGTCTGGGGCTTCCTGCCGCTCGCCATGTCGATCGTGCTGATCCTGGTGGTCCTGCGCCTGCCCGCCGATCCGGCGATGTGGCCCGAAGGACTTGAGGCGTTCCAGCTCATCCACGCGACCACCCCGCGCATCATGGCTGCCGGGCCGGTCGCCTATCTTGTCTCCCTGCTGCTCAACGTGTGGATCTTCTCCAGGCTGCGAGGAGAAGGCGAGGCGAACGGCGGCGTCGGCCTGATGGTGCGCGGCGCGGTGGCTTCGGCGCTCAGTCAGGCGATCGATTCGGTGATCTTCATCACGCTCGCGTTCGGCGGAGAACGCGCGATCGGGCCGCTCATCGCGGGTCAGGCTTTGGCGAAGATCGTGCTGTCGCTCGTCCTCGTACCGTTCCTGATCGCGATCGCGGTGAAGATCGCGCGGCGGCTCGACCGGGCCTAGGGTTTTCCGGCGGCGTCCAGCAGGTCCATGAAGTTGCGGGCGGCCTCGCGCTCCTCCTCGCTTTCGAAGACCTCGTCCAGATCGGGCGCCGCGCCCAGCATGTAGAGCAGCGTCCACAGCGCGAAACGCTTGCCCGGTTCGGTCTCGAGCCCGAGATCGACCTGGCACCGCTCGATCCCCGCAGCGAGAGCGGGCCCGGGCACTGCATCGATATCGTTGGTGGCGAAATAGCGGCGGAGCAGGTCGTCGAGGTCCATCGGCGGGCCCTAGCGCAGATTGCCCGCTGCGACCATGCGCCGCCGGCAGCTCAATCCAGCGGCAGCTCGGTCGTGGCCTTGATCTCGGACAGGGCGACGGTGGAATTGATCTCCTGAACGCCGGGCAGCTTGCTGAGCTGATCGAAGAAGAAGCGTTCGTAGGCGTCGATGTCCTTCGCCACGATCCGCAGCATGAAATCCATCGTCCCCATCAGAACATAGGCGTCGAGAACTTCGGGAAAGCCGCGGATCGTCTCGCTGAACTCGTCGAGATTCGCGCGCCCGTGCGCGTTGAGCTTCACCTGAGCGAAGACGTGGGCGTTGAGGCCGACCTTGCGCCGGTCGACGATCGCCACACGCTTGCGGATGTAGCCCTCGCGTTCGAGCCGGTCGATGCGGCGCCAGCAGGGCGAGGCGGACAGGCCGACCCGTTCGGCGATCTGCGCCGTCGTCTGATTCGCGTCACGCTGCAATTCGCGGAGAATCTTCTTCTCGTATCGATCGAGTCCGGTCATCTGTTTCGCATAGCGCCTCGCTGCAGGTAAAACTATCCCTTAAAGGAGACGCATCGCCGCCAAAGCGACGAAGTTTCTCCGGCCGACCGGTGCGATGATCCGCGCAAGCTCGTGAAGGAGAGACTTGCATGGTTGCCCGCCCCGCCCGCCTGACCCCGCCGTTGCAGTGCGTGCCGCTGCGCGACCCCGAGAGCGATCTCGAAGGCGTGATCGTCATCCACTCGACCGCGCTGGGGCCCGGCGCCGGGGGATGCCGTTTCTGGAGCTACCCGGACATGGACGGCGCGCGGGCCGATGCCATGCGGCTGGCCGAAGGAATGAGCTACAAGAACGCGCTCGCCGGCCTGCCTCTCGGCGGCGCAAAGGCGGTGCTGCGCAGGCCCGCAGGGGAATTCGACCGGGCGCGGCTGTTCCGCGCTTTCGGCCGCGCGGTCGAGGAACTCGGCGGACGCTATGTCACGGCCGAAGATGTCGGCACCTCGGTCGCCGATATGCAGGAAGTCGCAAGGGCCACGCGCCACGTCGCGGGCCTGCCGCCCACCGAAGGGCGTGCGGGTGGAGACCCCTCGCCATGGACGGCGCGGGGCGTATTCGACTCGATGCAAGCCGCGGCCGCCTTTGCGCTCGGTAGCGAGCTGCGCGGTCTGACAGTCGCGGTGCAGGGAACCGGCAATGTCGGGGCGGATCTCTGCCGCCATCTCGCCGAAGCGGGTGCACGCCTGGTGATTGCCGACCCCAATCCCGCACAGCGCGAAGAGCTACGCGCCACGCTCGGCGCAAAGGTCGTCGGGGTGGACGAGATCGCCGAAGTCGAGGCCGACGTGTTCGCGCCCTGCGCCCTGGGAGGCGTGCTGACCCGCGAGAACGTCGGCAAGCTCAGGGCCCGCTTGGTCTGCGGTGCCGCGAACAACCAGCTCGCCAGCCCTGAGGTCGGCGCCATGCTGCTCGACCGCGGGATCGCCTACGTGCCCGACTACGTCGCGAATGCGGGCGGGATCATCAGCGTGTCCGCCGAGTACCTCGGCGAAACCGAAACCGACGTCGCGCAGCGTGTCGCCACCATCGCACCGCGCGTCGCCGCGATCCTCGAACGCGCAGCGCGCGAAGGCCGCTCACCCGCCGCCGTGGCCGACGAAATGGCTGAAGAGGTCATTGCGCGGGCACAGCGAGCGGCGGCCTGAGGCGCGTTTCGGCATGCACCGGTTCCGTATCGACGCGATTGCCGATCCGCAGTCGCTGCCGCGCGTGGCCGGTGCGTTCGCGCAGCGGGGGATCGTTCCCGATGCTCTCTCGGCGCGCTTCGACGGCGAGACCGTGCGGATCGAAGTGACGATCTCAGGGCTGGACGCCCGGCAAGCGGCCGTCATTGCGGCGAAGCTGGGCGCAACCGTGGCGGCGATCGCGGTGCGGCTGGAGGCGGTGGAGGAGGCGTTCGCCTAGGACCGAGGTTCCCCGCCTTGCGCGGCAAGGATGCGCAGCACGTTGCCGCTCCACATCTTCTCGATATCGGCATCGGAATAGCCCGCGGCTTCGAGCCGCTCGGTCACCTTGGGCAGCGCCGAGATATCCTCGATCCCTTCAAGGCCGCCACCACCGTCCCAGTCGGCGCCGAAGCAGATATGATCCACCCCGCCGACCTCGATCGCGCGCAGGACCATGGCCATGTAATCCTCGAAATCGGCGGCCCACATCGGCTCGGTCTTGTCGAGCTCGCGCCACTTGCGGGTCAGCTCGGCCTGTTCCTCGGGCGTCATCCCGCCGATCTGCTCGTACTGCCCGAACAACTCGGCGCGCGCCGGAGACATGTTCATCTCCGACATGAAGATGGTCGAGATGCACATCGCACCGTCCTTGGCAGCGAGCTTGCGCAGCCGCTCCTCGTCGAGATTGCGCGGGTGATCGTAGGCCGAGCGCAGGCTCGAATGGGAAAGAATGATCGGGTATTTCGACAGCTCGAGAAGCTGAT
The DNA here is from genome assembly GCF_003581645.1 of Pelagerythrobacter aerophilus. Lineage (GTDB taxonomy): Bacteria > Pseudomonadota > Alphaproteobacteria > Sphingomonadales > Sphingomonadaceae > Pelagerythrobacter > Pelagerythrobacter aerophilus. Next base: position 365,563 of record NZ_QXFK01000018.1, read on the forward strand.
CGAACGTGGCATCGGAGGAATGGCTGGCATCGATGACCATGCCGAGCCGGTTCATCTCCGCCACCCACTTCTTGCCGAGCGGGCTGAGGCCATTCCAGCGCGCTTCTCCGGTCGCGGAGTCCGCGAACTGGTTGGTCGCCGAATGCACCGGCCCCGCCATGCGCACGCCCTTGTCGTAGAACTCCTGCAGCAAGGAGAGATCTTCCCCCAGCGGGTAGCTGTTCTCGATCGACTTGAACGCGATCAGCTTGCCCTCTTCGTTCAGTCGCCGGGCATCGGCAGCGGTCAGCGCCGGAGCGATCGCACCGCTGTTCTTCGCGATCGTGCGGTCAATCAGATCGGACCGCTCGCGAGCGAAGGCCAGCGCATCGGCATAACCCTGCGGCGTGAGCGGTCCCTGCTCCGTGTAGATGACGAAGAACCCGCCATCGAGCGCGCCGTCCTTCATCCGCGGAATGTCGAGTTGGACGAGGTCGCCCGCCAGTTCGTGCGGGTCGGCGAAGCTCCAGCCCTCGCGCTCGAAATGCAGCGGCGTGTCGAGATGGGTGTCGAGGACCAGCATGTCCGCGTGAACCGACGCGGGCTCGGTCGCTTCCGGGTCCCCTCCGGCCGAGCAGGACGCGAGCGCCGTGGCGGCGAGCAGCAGAGCGGTCTTCTTCATTTCTTGTCCTCCACGGGCTTCAGATCGAGATCCTGATAGTCCCAGCTGAAGTCGGCGATAACGCTCACTGGCTTCATCGTCACGCCGGTCACCTTGCCGTCGGCGTCGAGTGCGAAAGTGACATAGGCCGGTTCGATCGCCGGATCGTCGAATTCGGTGACGAAGCTGTCGTACTGCCAGTGCTTAAGGCGCCCGGCCATGTCCGGCGTGGTGGTGAAGTCGATTGTCAGCCCCTGAGGCGTCGTGCCGACCATCACGTCCCCGTACCAGGCATCACGATACCGGCCGGCATAACGCGCGAGATCGAGCGAGGGGCCGACGTCCACCGGCGAGGCTTTCGCCTGCTCGAGGTATTCCTTGCCGCCCTGCAACCGCGCTTCGAACCAGTCCTGCCACTTCGTCGTCCAGTCGAAATCCGGCTGATCGAGATAGTGGTCGAGCAGGTCGTAGGTCAGGCCGAGGATCATCCCGCTGTCCTCGCTGTTCATCATGATCGCGAAGCCGACGTTGCGGTCGGGGATCATCACCACGCGGGTGATCGAACCGAACACGCCGCCGCTGTGCTGGACGATGCGATGGCCGCGGTAGTCCTGCACCTGCCAGCCGAGCGCATAGGCCTGCTGGGTCGGCTGCGCGGGTTTGAGGCTGTCGGGCAGCTCGGTGATCTGCATAGGCGTCACCGGGCTCCACATCTCCCGCGCCTGCTTCTCGCTGAACAGCCGCCCGCCGCCCGGCAGCGCCCCGTGCGCGAGCTGGATCTTGAGCCAGGTCGCCATGTCCTCGGCACTGAGCGCCAGTCCGCCGGCGGGTGCGGCACTGCGGCCGAGCTCGTCGCGCTCGTCGAGCACCTGCTGCGGCCCGAGTCCGCGCAGAGCACCCGAGAGGCGCGCGTGCGGCCACGAGCGGTTGGGCGTGCGGAACCGGTCCGCGCTGTCGCTGGTCGCGTTCTTCATCCCGCCCGCGCGCAGCACGCGGTCGCGCATGAAGACTTCCCAGGTCTGCCCGGTGACTTCCTCGATCAACTGCCCGGCCACGGCATAGAGGATGTTGTCGTAGGCGTAGGCGGAGCGGAAGCTCGTCTTCGGTTCGAGGAAAGCCACGCGCTCGACCGTCTCGCGGCGGGTGAGGCTGCTGCGCGGAACGAACAGCAGGTCCCCCTGCCCCAGCCCCAGGCCGCTGCGATGGACGAGCAGGTCGCGGATGGTGATCTCGCGCGTGACCCACGGGTCGTACATGCGGAACCAGGGCATGTGTTTGATGACCGGATCGTCCCACGCGATCTTGCCCTCGTCGACCAGGATCGCGAGCGCGGCGGCGGTCATCGCCTTGCCGGTGGAGCCGGTCTGGAACAGCGTTTCGGCATCGACCCGAGCGCGCTCGCCGAGCTTGCGCTCGCCCCAGCCGCGCGCGAGCGTGGTCTCCCCGTCCTCGACGATCGCAATCGAAACGCCGACGGCGCCGATCTCCTGCCGAAGCGCCTCGACGCTTTCGCCGATGTCCGCCGGCGGTTCGGCCAGCGCCGGCGGGGCGAAGAGCAGCAGGAACGAGAGGGCAAGCAGGCGGACGTGGTTCATGACGATACCTCCGGTCGGGGTTCGCGGCCTCCGCGCAGGAGGCGATAGGTGCCGATGCCGAGCAGCGGCACGACGAACACGGCGAGAAACAGCCAGGCGAGGAAGCGGTAGCCGCTGGCGATCAGGTCCACGAGGCCCACGCGGGCTGCGATGAACATGCACCCGGCAAGGATCGCGGCGCCGATCAGCGCGCGCAGCGCCGGGCCCGGTGCCGGGCGGCCGCGGGATTCCAGCGCGCCGGCGATACGCTCGTTGATCGCATGGATCGCGCCGACGCCGCTTTCGAGCAGCGCCGCGAAGATCATCAGTTGGAAGAGGACCTGGAAGCCGGGCACGTCCATCTGGCGGAGCAGAAAGTCGGACGGCAGCGTCTCCTCGCCGATCGCGGGGTAGAAGGCCATCATCGCGACGAAGAAGAGGATCGCGGGCAGCATCGTCAGCGGCCCGGCCACGACACCGGCGATCAGCGCGTCGCGGCGGCTGGTCAGGTGGCGCAGCACCGGCAGGATCACCACCGCGCCGACGATGTTGTAGCTGGCATAGGTAAGCCCGCCTGCCATCCAGTTGCCGGCCGGTGCCGGCGCGGCAGCGAAGCCCTGCTCGATCCGGTCGCCGAAGCTCGTCAGGGCGAAGACGATGAACAGCGAGTAGACCGTGTAGATCAGCATCGAGGCGTATTTGAACAGGCGCTCGACCCCGGCGGTCCCGAAGGCGGTCGTCACCAGGATCGCCGCGGCGAGCAGGATCGATCCGGCCAGTTCGGGCCAACCGAACGTCGCCGCCCCGATCGCGCCTGCCGCGGCACCGAACACGGCGAGGATCAGGACCACGAAGATCAGATAGGCAGCCTCGAACAGCACCCAGCCGGGGCCGAGCAGCCCCTTGAAGAAGCTGCGGTAGTCGTAGGCATTCATCGCCCGGGCGAGCGCGAACGTGAGCGCGGCAACCACGCTCCAGATCAGCGTCGCCATCAGCATTCCGGCGAGCCCGCCCCATGGGCCCGCGGGCACGAAATACTCGGCCAGTTCACGCCCGGTGGCGTAACCGCCGCCGATAATCACCGCCTTGAGCGCGAAGCCGGGCAGCAGGAAGCGCTGGAACCAGTTCCCCCCGCCGACCGCTTCGCCCGCGCTCATGCGAGGCAGCTGTCGACGAGTTCGGCGAAGGCGGTGCCCCCGCGGATCGGGTCGGCGACCGGGATATTGAGCCGCTCGCGCTCCGCCGCCATCAGAGCCTCCGCCTCCTGCGCGCCAAAGCTGGAGGTGTTGAGGCTCACGCCGCCGCAGCGGATCGCCGGATTGGTGCGGCCGCCGAGACGGATCGTGAGGTCGACCACTTCCTCGACCGAGGGCAGAGCGAAGTCTTCCAACCCCAGGATCACCTTGCGCGTGGGATCATGGCAGACGACGAACACGTCGGGCTGGCTGCCATGCAGCAGGCCCAGCGAGACCGCCGCATAGGCCGGGTTGAAGATCGAGCCCTGCCCCTCGATCACATCCCAATGATCGGCAGGCGCGTCGGGGCTCAGGATCTCCGCCGCCCCCGCCTCGAAATCGGACACCACCGCATCCATCGGGATCCCGCCGCCGGCGATCATGATGCCGGTCTGGCCCGTGGCGCGGAAATCGGCGTCGAGGCCGCGCTCCACGAACGCGCGGTGCAGGGCGAGCGCGGTGTACTTCTTGCCCAGCGCGCAGTCGGTACCGACGGTCAGCAGCCGCTTGCCGCTGCGCTTGCGCCCGGTACCGACCGGAATGCCGGGCGGCGGACTGCGCACGTCGATCAACCGCCGACCCGTGCGGCGCGCCGCGTCGGCCAAGGCGGGAATGCTGTCGAGCCGGACATGGAGGCCGCTCACGACGTCGAGCCCGGCCTCCATCGCCTCGACCAGGGCCGTGATCCATCGTTCGCCGATCACTCCGCCCTGGTTGGCAACGCCGATCACCAGCGAGCGGGCGCCTGCCTCCCGCGCCTCGGCGGGGGTCATGCGCGGCAGCCCGGTCGATACCGCGCAGCCGTCCACCCCGAACTCGCCGACGCAGCGGTCGGCCGCCCAGTCGGCAAGGCCGAACGCAGTCTTGGCGAAACTCGGTTCCGTCGTATCGCCGAGGAACAGCAGATAGGGTTGCGGCAACACTATGGCGTCGGCCAGCGCGCCGAGGGGGGCGTTCATTCCATTCACTCCGTGCCGCTCAGAAGTCCGCGCCAAGCGTAATGCCTACCGTTCGAGGTCGGATGGGCGATGCCAGCAACGATGTGCCGGGCCGTGCGCCAAACTGGGTGGCGCTCATCACGCCCAGCGTGTTGGTGACGTTCTTTGCATAAAGCGCCACCTCGACGTTGCCGAAGGTGACACCTGCGCGCAGATCGGCGGTCGCATAACCGTCGATTACGAGCCGCCGGCCGAACGTGGTGCGATAGTTGTCATCGAACCCGCCGGGCTGGTCGCTTATGAAGCGAACGCTCCCGCCGAGATAGGCCATTGCCGAGCCACCGACACTCCATTCGTAGTCCGCCGATATATTGGCCGACCATTCCGGAGCATAAGGCAGCCGGTCACCCGCGTAGCCGCCATTGCCGGCCGGGAGGTCTTCATCGAGCTGCGCGTCGTTATAGGCGACATTCGCGACTATATCGAGGCCGCGCGTAGGGCGCAGCGTGGCCGTGACCTCGGCGCCCTTGCTGGTGGCGCTCTCGCCGTTGCCGTCGGCATTCACCGGCCCGATGGCCGTATCGTAGGTCACGAGGACCTGAATGTCGCGCCAGTCGAGGTAGTAGAACGACGCATCGATTCCGAAAGTCCGGTCCGGCGTCTCCGCGCGCACGCCTGCCTCGTAGCTGATCAGGGTGTCCGCGGAGTACTGAGAGGGAAAATCATCCCCCGCGCCCGGCGGGACGACATTGGGCCCACCGGGACGATACCCCTTCGCAACCCGCGCGTAGACCGTCGCATTTTCGCTGAGTTCGAAGCGTGGCGAAATCGACCAGGTGAAGACGTCTTCGGACGATTTTCCGCTGACGACTTCCGGGATCACCGTCGCGCCCGAAAGGAAGAGCAGCGAGCCGTCAAGCACCTGCCGCGTCCGCTGCTTGTTATGGCTGAAGCGGCCGCCTGCGGTGATGTCGAAACGCGGGGAGACATACCAGGTCACGCTCCCGAAACCGGCGTACTCCTTGTAGGTCGAATCCAGTTCTGCGCTCAGGAAGTTGGGGAACGTCACGGCTTCGCCGCCGGGTCCCGCCGGCAACGTCAGTTCGGGATCGATCGCCTGTCCGTCCGCGAGCGTGAACGGGAGGTAGCGCTGAAACAGACGCCCTTTCTCGTGGGTGTAGTAGCCGCCGAGCAGCCATTCGAAGCTGTCGCTGGTCGCCGATTGCAGTCGAACTTCCTGCGTGAACTTTTCCTGCCCCGCGAAGGCCGGGAAGGTGATGCCGAGAGGCCCGCTGTCGGGCGTGCCGTAGATCGCATCGGCCACGCCGGGAAGCTGGTAGGTTGCGTCGTAGACCTCGTGCTGGTCCAGCTCTCCGTAACTGGTCACGGAGGTGAGCGATACCGGCCCCAGATCCCATTCGACGGTGCCGTTGTAGAGCCGGTAGTCGACGTTGTTCTGCTCCGGATAATACTCCGCGCGGGTCAGCCGGCCGTCGGTGGAGGCGCCGGTCGTCGGGTCGATTTCCAGCGGCTCCAGCGTCACCGGATCCGCATCGTAACTCGCCCTGGAGTCCGAGCGGATGTTCTGAGCCAGCGCAGTCAGACGCACGGAGAGTGCATCGGTCGGCTCGAACAGCAGCGAAGCGCGCCCGCCGTAGCTGCGATAGCCGTTGGCGTCTTCGCGCGGAATGCCCACCGTGTCGATGAAGCCGCCGACGTCGCGGTAGTAGCCACTCGCACGCACCGCCAGATTGTTCCCCAGCGGCAGGTTGATCACGCCGTTGGCGTTCCAGCCCATGTCGCCACCCTTCGTGGCTTCCACGCCGGCCCTTACGCGACCTTCCGTGATCCCGAGCTTCGGCGCGACGGTGACGAACTTCACGAGTCCGCCGAGCGAGTTTGCGCCGTAGAGCGTGCCCTGCGGCCCGCGCAGCACCTCCACGCGCTCGATGTCGAAGGTGTCGATGTCGCCCGCGAGAACAGCGCCGTTGCTCTGCCCGGTGCTCGGTCCGAACGGCGTTTCGTCGATATATACCGCCGCCGTGGGGCTTGCGCCGCCGGTGTTGATGCCGCGCAGAATGATCCGGGTCTGGCCGGGGTTCGCCTGCTGCAGGCTGAGGCCGGGAACCAGCGCTGCGTAGTCGCTGAAACTCGTCGCCTGCTGTTGCTCCAGGCTCTCGCCGCCGATGATCGATATCGACTGCGGAATTTCGTCGAGCGTCTGCACCCGCTTCTGCGCGGTGACGACGATTTCGCCTTCGGTCGCGACTGCCGCGTTGTCCTCCTGCGCCTGCGCCGGCAACGCCGCTGCAAAGGCGAGCACACTTCCTGCGATCCAGAGATTCTGCTTCATGGTCTCACCCCCACACTTGCCCGAGCAGCCGGCGGAAGTTGCCGCCCAGCACTGCCCGGATGTTGTCGTTGGAATAGCCGCGGCGGATCAGTTCCTCGGTCAGATCGAAGATCTTGCGAGGGTGATCGAAGCCGTCGATGTCGATCTTGTCGCGAAAGCCGTAGCTTCCCTTGTATCCTGCCTTCAGCGCCTCGTACTCTTCCGGCACCATGTCGTCGTAGCCGTGAAGATCGGCGTCGGAACCGATACCCACGTGCTCGATGCCGACCAGTTTCGCGACGTGATCGATATGATCGACCATGTGGCCCACGTTCGTCGGATCAGTCTCCCGGATGAACATCCGCACCCCGGTGATGCCCATGACGCCGCCCTTGGCCGCGAGCGCCTTGATCGCCTCGTCGGTCTTGACCCGCGGATGATCGACCAGCGCGCGCGCATTGCTGTGCGTGATCGCGATCGGGCCCTTGGCAATGGCGATCGCGTCGAGCGTGGTTTGGTCGCCGCAGTGCGACACGTCGACCAGCATGTTCGCCTCTTCCATCGCGGCGATGATCGCCGCGCCGAAATCGCTAACCCCGCCGTCGACCCGTTCGGTGCTGCCCGACCCGATCCGGTTCTGGCTGTTGTAGGTGAGCTGCGCACACCGCAGGCCGAGGCTGCGGAAGCGCGCGACATCCTCCACCGTCTCGAACTGCTCGGCGTTCTGGATGCCCATGATGACCGCGCACTTGCCCTCGGCCTTGGCCCGGTCGAGATCCTCGACCCGGCCGGCGAGGGTGAAGACGTGATTGTTGCGGCCCACAAAGCCCTGCCACCCGGCAAGATATTCGAGCGCCTGCGCCTGTGCGTCGGGCCCGCCGATGCCGTAGGCGGCATGAAAACCGGTGATGCCGCTGGCACGGAACTCCGCCGCCTCGGCATCGGTCAGCCGGTGCGCAACGTAGGCGGGATTCATCGTGATCTTGAGCGGCGCAAGCATGTCGATGACGAGCGTTTCGGCAACCAGATCGACCGCACGGCGCGAATAGGTCCGCCCCGGCGCGCCGGAGAAGGCGAACGCTCCCGTCGCGATCATCGGGGCCGTCATGGCCGCGCCGACCACCCCTGCTATGACCGCGCGCCGCGTCGCTGGGAATGAACCCGCCATTCCTTCCTCCCTCATCGATATCTCGTTTTCCGCACTATTTGTCCTGATCAGAAAATTGTCAACCCATTCAGGACATATTGCGGACTAATGTCCCCAGACCTCAGGCGGGCAGTGGATCATGCCGTCGCGGTAGCGCACGCCCGGCGTCCGATCGCGGGCCAGGAAAGTCGGTCCGTCGAGATCGACGATGTCGCAAAGCTGGCCGACGAGGTAGGAGGGCGCCATCGACAGGCTGGTGCCCATCATGTTGCCGACCATCACCTCGAGCCCCAGCTTCCGCGCCTGACGCGCGATCGCGAGCCCCTCGGTCAGCCCCCCGCACTTGTCGAGCTTGATGTTCACCACGTCGAAGCGCCCGACCAGCGATGCAGTGTCGGCGAGCGAAAGAGCGCTCTCGTCCGCGGCGAACGGCAGCGGACGCTTCAATCCGTCGATATCAGCCTCGTGCCCGCGTGGGAGCGGCTGTTCGAGGACCGCCACCCGATGCTCGACCAGCACCTCGAGCAGGGCCGGAAGCGTCTCCCGGCGATAGCCCTGGTTGGCATCGACGCCGATCCAGGCATCGGGCCGCGCCCCGCGGATGGCCGCGAGGCGCGCGGCATCGTCCTCGACGTCGCCGGTCAGCTTGACCTTGACCGGCGCCTGCGGATCGATCGCGAGGGAGGCCGCAGTCATCGCTGCGGGCGCGTCCGCACCGAGCGTCAGCGTCGAACGCAGTGGACGCGGCTCGGAGAGACCTGCCAGATCCCACACCGGTCTGCCAGTGCGCTTCGCCTCCAGATCCCAGTACGCGCAATCGAGCGCGTTGCGCGCGCCGCCGGGCGGCAGCAGCTCTTGCAGCTCCTCGCGTGTCGCCCCCGCCTCGATCGCACGCCGCACCTGCTCCGCTTCGGCGAGCATGTGGTCCGCGTCGTCGCCGAGGTAGTAGACCCCCGCCCCCTCGCCCTGCCCGCGATGCTCGCCGTCCGAGATCTCGGCTACGAGCAGCGCGGTCTCGGTGAAGACGTGTCCCGCGATGCGGAACGGCTGATGATAAGGAAAGCGCTCGATCCGAAGATCGAGCGCCAGTTCCCGCTTCACGTGCGTGGCCATCAGTAGACCATCGAGAAGCCATAGAGGTTGAAGGCGAACGTCACCCACACCAGCACCAGGGCCGCCAGCACGAGCAGCACCCCGCCGAGCTTCATCGTCCACCGCCGGCGGTCGCGGAAGCAGAGCCACAGGTGCCACGCGGACGCGGCGAGCAGGCCGACGGTCGCTATCGGCGTCAGGATGCGCAGCAGGATGATCAGCCAGTCGAGCGGGCCGCCGAGGCTGCCGATGTCGCCCGAGAAGGTCACCACCAGCATGACCCAACCGGCCACTGCGAGCAGCACCAGCCAGGCGAAGATGCGCGACAGGCGCCAGGCCTTCCTGGCATCGTTCTCCAGCGCGAACGACGCATCGAAGTGACGGCGTACCAGCGCACGCACCGGCCATGCCAGCGCGGCGAGGAGCACCAGCGCCAGTGCCAGAAGCAGCGCAGGCATCAACCAGGCCGTATTCTCCCCGGCAGACGCCGGTTCGAGGACCATGAAGGGCGAGATCGCATCGGTGCTCACGCGGACCACGCGGCCGTCCTTCACTTCGGCAGCCAGCCGTTCGCCGGTAGCCGTGTCGACCCAGAGGAACGGTTCGACCTCGACCCAGTCGCGCGCGGCTGCGCTGAGCCCGTCGAGCGCCGGCATGGCGATCTTGCCGTCCTCGCCGACGACGATCTGCATCTGGCCGAGCAGACCGAGCACGCTCATGAAATTCGTGAACGAACCGCGGCTCGACACGTAGTGCCCCGCCATCATCGCCGCGTGCTCGCGGGCGGTCTCCGGATCGACCCGCCCGGTCGGGTCCGGGCCCGGCAGATAGCGGTCGGCGAATTCATGGAACAATGCGCTGCGCAGCGCTCCGGCTGCACCTTCCTTGCCCGCGCTGTTGACCGAGACGAACAGCCCGATGTCGGCCTCCGGGAACAACCAGAGATACGAGTGGAACCACTCGGTGTCGCCGCCATGGCCGATCGCGCGGCGGCCGTTGACCCACTGTTCGTAGAAGCCGAGCGCCATCGTGTTGAGCGGCCCCACGCCCGGGGCGCGGTAATCGTGCATCGTCCGTGCCGTCTCGGGCTGGAGCAACGCCCCTCCATCGTTGAGATGCGCCATCATGAACTTGCCCATGGCTGCGCCCGACGCCGACAGGCTGCCGGCCGGCGCGGGAATGACGATCTCGAACGGCTTCGCCTTCTCGGTCACGGTCGAATAGCCGCTCGACATGAACGGCCCCAGCGCTTCCGGAAGCGGCTGGCGGAAGGTCGCGTACCGCATTTCCAGCGGTGCGAAGATGTGCCGCTCTACATAATCATCGAACGGCTCTCCGCTCACCCGCTCGACGATATGTCCGGCCAGCGCGGTCGCGTAATTGGAATAAGCCGGCGTGGTGCCGGGCGCGAAGACCCGCGCAGGCAGCGCTTCGCGCGCGTAATCCTGAAGCGGCATGACCGCGTCCGGATCGCTGCTGATCAGATGGCGGATCGACTCTTCGAAGCCGGCCGTGTGCGTCATGATATGGCGCAGCGTGATGGGCTCGCTCTCATAGGGCGGAATCTCGAATTCGAGATAGGCGTTCACGTCCTCGTCGAGGTCGAGCTTGCCCGCCTCGACTTGTTGCATCACCGCCGTCCAGGTGAACAGTTTGGACACCGAGCCGGGGCGGAACAGGGTGGTTTGTGGATCGACCGGCTTGCGCGAGGCGACATCGGCAAAGCCGTAGCCCTTCTGCAGCACCGGCCCATCGCCGCGCACGACCACGACGACAGCGCCTGCGATCTGCCCGCGATCGAGCGCGAACGGCATGAAACCATCGAGCCAGGCTTCGACGTCGGCCGCATCGAGCTCGGCCCGTTCGGCTTGCGCGGCCGACGCCGGCAGCGCCGGACTCTCCGGCTGCTCCGACGGCTGCTGCGGCACCGGTCCCTGCGCGACCAGCGGCAGCGCCAACAGCGCCGCCAGACCGATCATCAGCTTGCGAATAAAGCGCATCGCTCTTTCCCCTCCCCTACAACTCCGTTCGTGACACCTTGCAGCATCTTCGGCGAGCCCTTACCAAGGAACAACAGTCGCTGGCCCGATGGGGACATAATGATCCTGATTGGAAAATTGTCAAACACGAGTTGGAAGATTTGATGGCAAACGTCGCCAATCCGCCAACGCTGGGAACGGTGTTGCGCGGCATCCGCTCGCGAAACGGCTGGACGCTCAAGGAGATGAGCGCCCGGTCCGGCATCCCGGTGTCGACGCTATCGAAAGTCGAGCATGACCGCCTGACGCTGAGCTACGACAAGCTCCAGCAGCTCAGCCAGCGGCTCAACATCCGCATGTCCGATCTGTTCGCGGAAGGCGCGGAGGAGAGCGTCCCCCGCGTGACCGGCCGCCGCAGCATCGGTACGCTGGAGCAGGCCGTCCGCGTCACCACCGACAACTACGATTATCACTATCTCTGCACCGATCTGCGCCAGAAGCGCATGATCCCGATCATCACCCGCATCCGCGCGCACAGCGCCAGCGAGTTCGGCGATCTCGTCCGTCACCAGGGCGAAGAGTTCATCTACGTCCTCGAAGGCCAGATCGAAGTGCACTCGGAATTCTACGACCCGGTCCTGCTCAAGGCCGGCGAGAGCATCTATCTCGATTCGTCGATGGGCCACGCCTACGTCGTCGCCAAGGGCTGCGAGGAAGCCCTCGTCCTCGGCGTCTGCTCGAGCGCCGACGAAGGATTGATGGACTCGTTGATGAACCTGCACGGCTGACCGGCAACCACGACGCCGCGGGTGGTGCCTGCTGGGCTCGAACCAGCGACCTACCGACCAGGATTACCGACCAGAAAGCTCGCTTGCGCACTCAATCCGACCTGAAGCGGCGCGGTTCGAGTTCGTAACGTGCGAGCTTGTCGTAGAGCGTCTTGCGCGGCAGGCCGAGCACGCGGCAGACATCGGGAATGCTGCCTCGGGCCTGGCGCAGCGTGTCCTCGATCACCGCGCGTTCGAAGCTTGCCACGCGGTTCTTGAGCGTCTGCGATTCCGGTGCGGTGCGCTCGGCGACGCGCCGCGCAGTCGGCAGATCCAGCACCCGCGCGCGCGCGTAGGCACGCAATTCATGCAGGTTGCCGGGCCATTCGTGATTGACGAGGTGATGCCACTCCGCGTCGCTGAGCGGACGCATCGTCGTTTCGAATTCGCGTTCAAAGCTAGCGACGAAGTGGCGAAATATTTCCGGGACGTCCGTGCGTCGCTCAGCGATCGCCGGCAGCGCGATTGTCACGCTGTTGAGCCGGTTGACCAGCGACTGCGCCACGCGCGACCTCGCGTTGTCCGCGGAGAGGTCGCTGGCAGCGGAGATTATGCGCAGGTTCGCGGAGTGCGGCCGGGATGCACCGATGGGCAAGTAGCTGCGGCTTTCGACCACCGCGAGCATGCGGGCCTGGAATTGCTCCGGCATGGCGTCGATATCGTCGAGGAACAGCGTACCGCCGTTTGCGCGCTCGATCAGGCCGGCACGCGACAGGCCGCTACCGGGTTCGCGTCCGAAGACGATCAGCTCGGCATCCCGGTGGAGCCAACTGCCCGCATCGATCGTCACGAACGGACGGTCGTGCCGCGAGCCCAGTTCGTGAATCTGCCGCGCCACGAAGCTCTTTCCAGTCCCGCTCGGACCTGTGACAAGCAGGTCGATATCGGCCTTGCCGACTTCGCCGATCAGGCGCTTGAGACGCTCGATCATGTCGGAGCTGCCAAGAAGGCTCGGCATCGCGCGATCGCGCAGCGCTTCGCGCAGCTTGCGGTTCTCGATCACCAGCGCGCGCTTTTCCGCGGCGCGGCGGATAGCATCGACCAGCGCACTCACGGAATACGGCTTGGTGAGGAAGTCGGCGGCACCATCCTTCATCGCGGCAACCGCCATCGCGACGTCGCCGTGGCCGGTAGTGAAGATTACCTGCAATTCGTGATCGAGCGATCGGAGGGCGGCGAAGAATTCCAGGCCGTCCATCCCGGGCATGCGGACGTCGCTTACGATCACGCCTTCGAACTCGCGGGAAAGCCGTCGGAGCGCCGGACGGGCGGCGTCGAAGGCTTCGACCGCAATCCCCTCGATCTCGAGGCCTTGAACCATTGCCTCGCGCAAGGGACCGTCATCCTCGACGAACACGACGCGGACTTTTCCGGTGGCAGTCATGCCCGCGGTATCTTCATCACAAATGTTGCTCCCCCACGGCCGCTTTCTTCCAGTGTGAGATCGCCCCCGAGATCACGCATGATGTCCCGCGATATGACGAGCCCGAGCCCTAGCCCCCCGGGCTTGGTCGTCGCGAAGGGCTGAAACAGGAGTTGGGAGGCCTCGGTGTCGAAACCGGGCCCATCGTCCTGCACCGCGAGGAAGCAGAAAGCCTCGTCCGTCCTGACGGACAGTGTCACCGAGCCGCTGCCGCCAACGGCGTCGAGCGCGTTCTGCAGCAAATTGACCAACACCTGCTCGAGGCGGACGGGCTCTGCGCGAACGCGAACCGACAAAGCCGCAGCGTCGGGCATCGACAGCGCTACGCGCGCACCGTCGAGCCTGTCGCGGAGCAATAGCAGCGCCCCGTCCACCGCGTCGGCGAGGGAAAACACCCGCGGCTCCGGCGCGTCGCGGCGGCTGAACCGGCGCAGTTCCGAAGTGATCCGACCAATCCTTTCGGTCAGTTCGATGATGCGCGCGAAGTTGCCCCGGGCATCCTCCGCCTTGCCAGCTGCGATCAGCCGGTCACCGTTCTCCGCGAAGACCCGGACCGCGGCGACCGGCTGGTTGATCTCATGCCCGACACCCGCGGAGATCTGGCCAAGGGTGGCGAGGCGATTGGCCTGGTTGAGCTGTTCGCGGAGCGTCTGCGTCCGAGCGGCAAGCACCGCCTCGGCCCGCTTCTCGCGTCGCCGACGCGAATAGAACGCGAGCCCGATCAGGCCGCCGACGGAAGCCAACGCAAGCAGAAGATAGAGGCGCCCGGTTGCCACGGACGCGGCGATCCGCTGCGAAGGATCGACCAGCAGGTGCAAGACCCAACCGTCGAGCGCGATCGGCTGCTCGGTATCCAGTAGCGGCGCAGCCACCAGTCCGCCGCCGCCATGCCTCTCGCTGAGCTCGAACGGCTCGAGACGGGCGATGCCGAACTGCTGACGGTCCAGTGCATGGTCGCGCGTGCTCGCGCGCTGCATGTCGGTCGCCCGGAACCGCCAGGCGTCGTTGCTTGCGAGCAGGATGACGCCATCGCGATCGGTGACGAAGACACCTTCGCTCGCCGCTCCCCACTGGGCTTCGAGACGGTCGAACTCGACTTTGGTTGCAACCACGCCGACCGGCCTGCCGCCCTGCATTACGCGCTGCGCGATATAGAGCCCCGGCTCGCGGCTCACCGTTCCGAGGGCGAACTGCGTCGCCGAGCCTGTCTTCATCGCGTCGCGGAAATAGGTTCGGAAACTGTAATCGGAGCCGACGAAGCTGGTCGGAAGGCGCCAATTGCTGGCGGACAGGGTCACGCCCTGGGCATCCATCAGGTAGATCGCCGCCGCATCGGTTTGGCGCGCGAGATCTTCGAGCCGTCGGCTGAGGGTTGGCGCCTGTGGTGTCGAACCGGCCAGCAGTGCGCGAACCTGGGGATCTTCGGCCAGCACCAGCGGCAAGAGGCTGAACTTGTCCAGTTCGCTCTGCAGCCCGGCGGACATGATCTCGGCCTCGTTGCGTGCGGCCTCCGCCGCAGCATCCGTCGCCGTCAGCCGGGCGGCACGGTCGATCGCCCACCAGGCCGCCGCGAGAAAAGCGAGTCCCAGCACCACGATCAGCATCAGCCGGCGCCGAGGTCGAGATACGGAACGGATCATCTGCACGACATCCACTGTCCGAACTTCCGCACAGTTGTCAAAATGACTGTGCGAAATATCGCACAAATCGAACCGCCACCTCTCTTAATATACTGTAATAAAAGAGATAAAAAATTTGACCCCTGCGCCTCTGCGTATCCGCGGCAAGTCCTATGCTGGTGGCAGGACCGCCGGACACGTGGCGGCAGGAGGATGTCTGAACCATGCCGACGATCGATCGGGATCGCCAACCTGAAGGCGTCCGCCGCCGGAAGCCGCTCTATCGCCTGCTCTATGTGCAAGTGCTCGCCGCGATCGCGCTGGGCGCCTTGCTGGGCCATTTCTTTCCCGATCTGGGCGCTTCGCTGAAGCCCCTCGGAGATGCCTTCATCAACCTGGTGAAGATGATCATCGCGCCGGTGATCTTCCTGACCGTGGCGACCGGAATCGCGGGGATGAAGAACATGACGTCGGTCGGCAGCGTGGCGATCAAGGCGCTGGCCTATTTCATGTTCTTTTCGACGTTGGCGCTCATCATCGGCCTGGTGGTCGCAAATGTCGTGCAGCCGGGCGCCGGCCTGAATATCGATCCGGCCACGCTGGATCAGACGGCAGTGGCTTCATACGCCAAGACTGCGCACGAGCAGACGCTGTCCGGCTTCCTGCTCAACATCATACCGACCACCTTGTTCAGCGCATTGACCGAGGGCAACATCCTGCAGGTCCTGCTGGTGGCGATTCTCGCAGGGGTCGCCATTTCGGCCACGCGGCCCAAGAGCGACCTCGTCCTCGACGCGCTGACCTCGCTCAGCGAAGTGGTGTTCAAGCTCGTCCACATGCTGATGAAGCTCGCGCCGATCGGCGCGTTCGGGGCGATTGCCTTCACCATCGGCGAGTTCGGGATCGGCTCGCTCGCAAGCCTCGCCGCGCTCGTGGGTACGTTCTACCTCACCTCATTGCTGTTCGTGCTCGTTGTCCTGGGCCTGGTTGCGCGGTTTGCCGGGTTCTCGATTTTCGCGCTGATCAAGTATCTGCGCGCCGAACTGCTCCTCGTGCTCGGCACCTCCTCGTCCGAGGCTGCGCTGCCGAGCCTGATGGAGAAGATGGAAATCGCCGGATGCCGCAAGGCGGTGGTCGGGCTGGTCGTGCCCACCGGCTATTCGTTCAACCTCGACGGCACCAATATCTACATGACGCTGGCCGCCCTGTTCATCGCCCAGGCCGTCGGCATCGACCTGACCCTGGGCGAGCAGATCGCGCTGGTCCTGGTCGCGATGATCAGCTCGAAGGGCGCCGCAGGAGTGACCGGAGCGGGCTTCGTGATCCTGGCCGCGACACTCTCGGTCGTGCCTTCGGTGCCGGTGGCGGGAATGGCGCTGATCCTCGGCATAGACCGCTTCATGAGCGAGTGCCGCGCGCTCACCAACTTCGTCGGAAACGCTGTGGCAACCGTCGTCGTCGCGCGCTGGGAAGGCGTGCTCGACGCAGACCGTCTGCGCGCCGCGATGGCCGGCGCACCCCTGCCGTTGCCCGAAGGAGACATCGAGCGCCACGAACGGACCGGTCCGCACAGCGAGCAGATTGCGGGTACACTGGGAGAGCGAGCATGATTTCGCGACGTCAGGGGCTCAAATGCGGGGCGGCCCTGGTCGCAGCAATGGCGCTGCCAAGTCTCGCCGCGCCTGCTTTCGGACACGAATACGAGGAAATTCCCCTCTGGACCGGCACGCCTCCGGGCGACGGCCGGGTGACGGGGCCGGAAAAGATCGGCGGCGAAGGGAGCGGTTACGGCGCGGTCTCGAACATCTCGACCCCCCGCATGCGCGTATATCGGCCCAAGGTGCCCAACGGTGCGGCGGTCATCGTATGCGGTGGCGGCGGGTATTTCCGTATCCAGCTTTGGAAGGAAAGCACGCCCATTGCCAAGTGGTTGCAGCTACGCGGCTATACGGTCTTCGAACTGATCTACCGGTTGCCGAACGACGGGTGGGACGCGAGCGCGCCGTTCATGGATGCACAGCGCGCGATGAAGATCGTCCGCACGCGCGCCACCGAATTCGGCGTGCAACCGGACCGCATCGGAATCATGGGATTTTCGGCCGGCGGACATCTCGCAGGCTATACGGCGCTGCGCTTCGATCATGCCCTGTATCAAGGAAGCGACCGCTACGAAGCGGCCTCTGCCCGGCCGGACTTCGCTGCTCTTCTGTTTCCGGTGGTGTCGCTGCGAAAGCCCTACGATACGACGCGCACGCGGCGCGAGATCGTCGGAAAGGACCCGAGCCGGGCGGCGCAGGACGCCTGGTCGCTCGACACGCATGCACGCAAGGACGCCCCGCCAACGATCATCTTCTCGGCGGCCGACGATCCCATCACACCGCCGGGCCACGGCATCGCGCTGCTTCAGGCGCTCGTAGCCAAGGGCGCGCCGGCGGAGCTGCACATCTTCGAGGAAGGCGGTCACGGCTGGGGCGTCGGCACGCCCGACCAGATCCTGAGCCAGTGGCCGGCGATGTTCGACGCCTGGCTCAACAGGCGAAAAGACGACTGACAATTTACGGGGAAGGGAGAGACCCTATGCGCAAGACGACTATCGGCCGACTGGCCTTCATGTGCGGCTGCAGCCTTATCGCCACCACCGGAGCGCTGGCGCAGGACGAGACGCTGATCGAGGAGGCCGCGGCCGAACCCGACCGACCGGCACAGGCGGGCACCGAAGGGAACGTGATCGTGGTCACCGGGTCCCAAATCAAGGGCGCCCGCATCGACGATATCCTGCCCGTGACGAAGGTCGGCGAGAATCTCATCGAGGCGGCAAACCCCTCCTCCGGCGACGAGCTGTTTCGCGCCATCCCTCAGGCAGGATCGGTATCGTTCAACGACTACACCACCTCCGGCGGTATCAACAGCGCGCGGGGCGACGTCGCGTCGATCAACCTGCGAGAGCTCGGCACCGGCAACACGCTGCTGCTGATCAACGGGCGCCGCATGGTGCTCAACCCCGGTTTCCAGACCGAGCTGCTGGTGCCGGTCGTCTCGCCCGATACGAATACGATTCCCGTGGGCGGGGTCGACCGGGTCGAGGTGCTGCGCGACGGCGCCTCCCCGATCTACGGCGCCGACGCGGTCGCGGGCGTGGTCAACACGTTCCTCAAGGGCAATCTCGATGGCGGGTTCCTTGAGGGGACCTGGCGCGCGTCGGATGGAACGAGTCTCTACAGCACGAGCATCAACGGGGGGATCGGGTTCGATTTCAACGAAGGCCGTACCAATCTCACGGTCTACGGATACTACTACCACGAGAATGGCGCGCCGACCTCGATCCGTCGCTATTCGCGCGATTCCGACCGGCGGCCACTGGTCGAGGGGACTCCGTGGGAAGGCGATGTCGAGTGGGATGCCAGCTCGACCAACTCGCCGTTCGGCCAGTTCGATATCCAGGCCCCGCGCAGTCGGACGCCGATCGATGACGACGATTTCCATATCCAGCCCGGAACCTTCGATGGCTGCCGGCTCGATCTCGGCAATGGACTGTGTGCCGACAACGGCACTTCGCTCGACCGTGAGCTGCGCTACAACATGGACGGCGACCGCGATCTGTTCTCAAAGAAGGATCGCTACAACGTCTACGGCCTGCTCAGCCACGAGTTCAGCCAGGCGGCCGAATTCTACGCCGAGGCATCCTTCTACCGGTCGAAGTCGACCCGGCGAAATGTTCAGAGCGCGCTTCTGGGCGCAGTTCCCATCGGGATCGCGGCCGACGCCTACTACAATCCGTTCGGACCGGTGACGCTGGCCGACGGCAGCCCCAACCCGAACCGTGTGCCCGGAACCACGATCGACGATGAAGGCGCGGAGCTGCTGATGGAGCGGTACCGTGTGATCGACGCGGGGCCGCGCGTGACCACTGTCACGAAGGACACCTATCGCCTTCTCGCCGGTCTGCGCGGGCAAGTGCTCGGTTTCGACTACGACACGGCGTTCCTCTATTCGGAGGCCAAGGCGACCGATCTCACTCGCAATCGCATTTCGACCACCGCGCTGCAGAACGCGATCAACCGCACCACGTCCGACGCGTACAACCCGTTCAACGGCGGGTGCCTCGATGCGCCGCGCAGCGGCGACTGTACGCCCAATCCGCAGAGCGTGCTCGACGACATCCGGATCGACGTGTTCCGCGTCGGCAAGACCTCGCTCGCGCTGGGCGACCTGAGGCTCTCGAAGTCCGACTTGCTGACCCTTCCGGGCGGCGATCTCGGCGTGGCGTTCGGCGTCGAATGGCGGCGGGAGACGTTCTCCGACGATCGCGACCCGCACCTCGACGGCACCATCACCTTTACCGACTCGGTGACCGGCGAATTCTTCGGCAGCGACGTGCTCAATTCCAGCCCCACGCCGGACACGCGCGGAGAGCGCGACGTCTATTCGGCCTTTGCGGAAACCCTGGTGCCGATCGTGTCACCGGAGATGGATGTCCCCCTGGTCCATTCGCTCGACGTCCAGCTCGCCGGGCGGTTCGAGCATTTCTCCGACGTCGGCAGCACCGTCGTGCCGCGTGCCGCAGCCTCATGGCGGCCGATCCGCGATGTCCTGCTGCGCGGTGCCTGGTCGCAGGGCTTCCGTGCGCCCAACCTGGTCCAGATCAACGACGTGGGGATCACCCGGGTCAACACCCAGGACGATCTCGTCTACTGTTACGCCCAGATCCAGAAGGGCCTGATCGAGAACTTCGGGGAGTGTTCCGGCAGCTCCACCGTCTCGAATCGCACGGGCAGCGAAGAGCTCGATCCGGAAAAGACCGAGAGCCTCAACTTCGGTATCGTGCTCACGCCTTCGTTCATTCCCGGCCTGACCCTGACCGCGGATTACTGGCGCGTGAGGCAGGACGGCATCGTGGGCGTCTTCGGTCCTGACAACGCGATCGCGCTCGATCTGTTGCGGCGGCTTCAGGGGTCGTCCAACCCCAATGTCGTGCGCGGTGAACCCGATGCCGATCTGATCGATCTCTATGCCGGAACGGGCCTCACACCCGCGGGCGACATCCTCAGCGTCCGCGACGCCTATCTCAATCTCGACAGCCGTGTCTCGAAAGGCTGGGACTTCGGGCTCTACTACGACATCGGCGAGACCCCGCTCGGCCGCTTCAACGTGAGCTTCAACGCGGCGCGCTTGACCAGCTTTTTCCAGACGCCGGGTCCCGACGGCGAGGAACTGCTCGATGCCGTGGATCGGGGCATCCTGCCGCCAGACATCACCATCAGCGACATCGGCGAACTGCTCGAGCTCAACGGACGGCCGAAGTGGCGCTTCACCAGCGCCGTCAACTGGCGCTCGGGCGGATGGCGGGTGAACCTCTATGCCGACTACATCGGAAAGTATTTCGACGACACGGCATTACAGGACGAAACCAACGAGCCCTGGCCGGTGGACGACTGGCTGACCTTCAACGCCTCGGTGTCCTATTCCATTCGCAACAACACCGCGATTTCGGGCACGCGGATCAAGTTCGGCGTGAACAACCTCTTCAACAAGGCGCCCCCGCTGGTCGAAGACTCGTTCGGTTTCGACGGCGCCTATCACAGCGCGCGGGGCCGCCAGTTCCTGATCCAGGTCGAGAAGAAGTTCTGAAGGGCATGATGATGGCAGTGTGACCATGTCCCCTCGGCCAGCGGGTATCGCAGCACGAAAAACGCCGCCCGTTCGCAAGGCTACCAAGGGGGACATGGCGCGCCGCGGACGCCGCTAAATACCTGAATTATGGTGAGCCCTGCTGGGTTCGAACCAGCGACCTACTGATTAAAAGTCAGTTGCTCTACCGACTGAGCTAAGGGCCCACGGACACATGGGTGCCGAGGCGGCTCACCTAGGCAGGGCGCGCGGGCGGGTCAAGCGGGCATGGAGGTGGCGAGGCGTCAGGCCGGTTGCCGGGTCGCGCCAGCGCGAGGCGATGGCGGCGGCCGGCGTGAGGACGAACGTGCGGCGGCGGAATTCGGGGTGGGGGATCGTCAACCGCGGGCTGCGGTGGGTGCCCCCGCTCCACAGCACCAGGTCGAGATCGAGCACGCGGGCACGCCAACGCCGGCCGCGGCGGCGGCGGCCGAAGGCACGCTCGATCCGCTGAAGGACAGAGAGCATCTCCTCCGGCGGCAGCGCGGTCTCGATCATCGCGGCGGCATTGGCATAGCGCCGGTTCGAAGGGCCGAGCGGCGCGGTGTCGAAGATGGCGGAGTGCGCGACGATCTCGGCGCCTGCCGCTTCCAGCTCATCCAGCGCCGCGGCGATCACCCGGCGCGGCGGCCCGTGTCGCGGATGGCGGACGTTCGAGCCGAGCGCCACCAGGTAGCGATGCGCGCTCAGATGTCCTCGCAGATGCGGCGGTAGAGATGCGGACGGCGGTCGCGGAAGAAACCCATGCCGGCGCGGTGCTTCGCGGCGCGCGCCAGGTCGATCGCCGCGACCAGCGCGCCGCTCTCGCCCGCACCGTATTCGCAGAGAAAGTCGCCCCACTCGTCGGTCACGAAGCTGTGGCCGTAGAACCGCTGCCCGTCCTCGGTGCCGATGCGGTTGGCGGCGATCACCGGCATGCAATTCGACACCGCATGGCCGAGCATCGCGCGGCGCCACATGCGGCTGGTGTCGAGATCGGCGTCATAGGGCTCGGACCCGATCGCGGTAGGGTAGAACAGCAGCTCGGCCCCCATCAGCGCCATGACGCGCGCGCTTTCGGGATACCATTGGTCCCAGCACACACCCACGCCGATGCGGGTGCCGAAGAGGTCCCACACCTTGAAGCCATCGTTCCCCGGGCGGAAGTAGTACTTCTCCTCGTAACCGGGGCCGTCGGGGATATGGCTCTTGCGGTAGGTCCCCATGATCTCGCCGTCGGCGCCGATCATCGCGAGCGTGTTGTAGTAGTGATGCCCGTCGCGCTCGAAGAAGCTGGTCGGGATCGCAACGCCGAGCTTCTTCGCCAGCGCCTGCATCGCCGCGACGGAGGGATGTTCGGCAACCGGCCGCGCGAGGGCGAACAGGCCTTCGTCCTCGACCTTGCAGAAGTAAGGGCCGGAGAAGAGCTCGGGCGGCAGTACGATCTGCGCGCCCTGCCGCGCGGCCTCCTCGACCAGCGCGGCAACGGCGGCGATGTTCTCCTGCTCGTCGCTCGACGAGATATCCAGCTGCAGCGCGGCAACGGTGATTTCGCTCATGCCCGCGCGATTACCGGCGCGGGCCGGCGGAGTCCATTCGGACCGGTCGAATCAGCGCTTGCGGAAGAGCAGCGTCATCCGGTCGCTTTCGCCCCGCGTCTTGAGATCCTCCCGCTTGGTGGCGAGCGTGGGCGGCATTTCCCACACGCCCTCCGGATGATCGGCGGTGTCGTTCGGGTTGGCGTTGATCTCGCTCGCCGCGACCAGCTCGAAGCCGAGTGCCTCGACGAAGCGGATAACGTCCTCCTGCCGCAGATAGCCCTTGCTGCCGTCGGCATAGTCGTCCGGCGCGTCGGCTTTGGCGCGGTGCTGGACGATACCCAGCATGCCGCCGGGCTTGAGCAGATCGCGCATCGCCGTCAGTTCGCTGTCTGCGATGTCCCAGCGCATCATGTTGTGCAGCATGCGGATCACGAGCACCCGGTCGAACGTGCCCTTCTGCGCGTCGGTCACGTCATCGAGCGTGAGCCCCGCGAAGTTGGCGGCGGGCTTGCCGGTCCACTCGGCCACTTTGGCGGGGAAGGCCGCCGCTCCTTCTCTGATGCCGGCCTGTCGCTGTGCGTCGAAGGGGCCGGATTCGGGCGTGAAGTAGAGCCCGACCAACTTGCCCTCGTCGCCAAGGTAATTGCCAAGCACGCGCGAGTACCATCCGCCGCCGGGCGCATATTCGCCGACCTTCATGTCGGGCGCGACGCGGAAGAAGGCGAGCGTTTCGGCGGGGTGGCGGAATTCGTCGCGCGCGCGGTCGGCGTCGCGATTCGGGTTGGCGATGGCGGCCGCGAGCGTGGCCTCGTCGGCGGCATCCTGCGCAAACGCGGGTGCGGACATGGCAAGCGCCGCAATCGGCGCGGCAGCGGCAAGCAAGAAACGCATCGGATTCTCTCCCCGAATGGACAGGGCGCAGTCTTAGGTCCGGACGGAGCGATGACAAGTCCGCACGCGCTGCCTATCTCCTCGCACGAAGGAGAATTTCGATGGCGAACAGCGAACAGGCGATCGTTGCCGGCGGGTGCTTCTGGTGCACCGAGGCGGTGTTCCGCGACGTGATCGGCGTGAGCAAAGTCGAGAGCGGCTATATCGGCGGCACGGTGCCGAATCCGACCTACAAGCAGGTTTGCGGCGGCGACACGGGGCATGCCGAGGCGATCCGGGTGACCTACGACCCGGCCGTCATCACCCTGCCCGAAATCTACGACGTGTTCCTCGGCACGCACGATCCGACGCAGTTGAACCGCCAGGGCAACGACGTCGGCACGCAGTACCGCAGCGCGATCTTCCCGCTCGACGACGCCCAGCGCGCGGAGGCCGAGGCCGCAATCGCACGCTGGAACGCCGAGCACGATGGCGAAGCGGTCACGACGATCGAGGGCCCGGCGGAATGGTACCCGGCCGAGGACTATCACCAGGAATACTGGAAAGGCGAAGGCCAGCGGAATCCCTACTGCCTCGCGACGATCCCGCCCAAGCTGATGAAGCTGCGGAAGAGCTTTCAGAGCAAGGTGAAAGCCTAGGCGGCCGGACTTGCCGCATCCGCCGCGGCGCGGCATAGCGCCCGGCATGAAGGCAGCAGACTGTACCATCTGCATCGCGTTCCCGCGTCGCTGACGCCAGGAACGACAGCGGGGAGCCCTGCGGCTCCTCCGCACACCCTCGTCTCATCTCCAGAAGTCCGGCGTTCGCGCCGGCGATGCAGCAGGTACTTTCATGACCAATTTCTTCGAAAGCCCCTTTCGGGGCATCACGCTCGACAAGCAGGTGACCCAGCCGAACATCCGCGTCGGGCGGTACAGCTATTACTCCGGCTACTACCACGGCCACAGCTTCGACGATTGCGCGCGCTTCATCCTGCCCGATGACGATGCGGACAAGCTGATCGTGGGCAGCTTCTGCTCGATCGGCACCGGCGCCGCCTTCATCATGGCGGGCAACCAGGGCCACCGGAACGACTGGATCAGCACCTTCCCGTTCTTCTGGATGCCCGAGGTGGCGGCGTTCGAAGGCGCGCGAAACGGCTTTCTGCCCGCCGGCGACACGGTCATCGGCAACGACGTCTGGATCGGCTCCGAAGCGATCGTGATGCCGGGCGTAACCATCGGCCATGGCGCGGTCATCGGCACACGCGCGCTCGTCGCCCGCGATGTCGAGCCCTACACGATCGTCGGCGGCAATCCCGCCAAGCCCATCCGCAAGCGGTTCGACGAGAGGCAGATCGCGATGCTGCTCGAGATGCAGTGGTGGGATTGGCCGGAGGACCGGCTGCACGGCGCCATGCCACTGCTCACGAGCGGCGATGTCGAGGGGCTCTACCGCTACTGGAACGAGACCCGGGGCGGCTGATCGAACGGGGCGGGCGGCCTCGGCTACGGATCAGGCGCGGAGACGTGCGATGAAGAATCCGTCGAGGCCGCCCGCTTCCGGCAGCATGCCGGGGTCGGTGCGGACCCAGCCCTCGGGCGCCGGCGAGAGGCCGGCGGGCAGTTCCTCGGCCGTGATCGGCAGGAGGTCGAGGCCGACTTTGCCGAGCTGCTCCTCGCCCTCCTCGCGCTCGAGCGAACAAGTGGCGTAGACCAGCACGCCGCCGGGCTTGAGCCATTCCGCCGCCCGGGCGAGCAGCGCGGTCTGGAGTTCGGCCATTTCGGCGATCTGGCGCGGGCCGATGCGGTGGAGCACGTCGGGGTGGCGCCGCGCGGTGCCGGTGGCGGTGCAAGGCGCGTCGAGCAGGATCGCATCGAAGCGGTGCCTGGGTTCCCAGGTCAGCGCGTCGGCGCGGACGACGCCGGCCTTCAGCCCGGTGCGCTTCAGGTTGTCCTTCAGCAGGTCGAGGCGGCGCTTGGACACATCAAGCGCCGTCACCTGCCAACCGGCGGCGGCAAGTTGCAGCGTCTTGCCGCCCGGCGCGGCGCAGAGGTCGAGCACGTGCCGTCCCTGCCCCTCGCCCAGCAGGCGCGCGGGCAGCGAGGCCGCGAGGTCCTGCACCCACCAGCCGCCATCCGCGAAACCGGGCAGTTGTTCGACCGGTGTGCCGCGCGGGAGGCGGACATGGCCGGGCGCAAGCGACTCGCCGCCGAGCTGGACGGCAAGCGGTGTCGCGTCGCCTGGATCGCGCAGGGCGAGGTCGAGCGGCGGCGGATCGGCCAGCCCTGCGGCGATTCTTGCCGCTGCCTCTCCCCACCGCGCGCGCGCGGCCTCGGGCAGCGTCGGCACTTTCGGCAGGGCCGCGCCCTGCTTGGCCAGCGTCGAGAACACGCCGTGCGCCAGTCGCCGCGGACCGCCGCCGAGCAGCGGCAGCGCCGTCGCGATCACGGCATGCGGCGGGGTGCCGAGGCGGAGCCACTGCGCCAGCATCAGCCGCAGCACGGCGCGCGGCTTGGCGTCGTCGGGCAGGCGCCTCTGGGTCGCACCGTCGATCAGCGCGTCGAAGTCGACCAGCCAGCGCAGCGCCTCGCTTGCGATGGCGACGGCGAGCGCACGATCGGGTGCGGCGCGCACCCCGCGCAAAGCCGCGCCTTCCGCCTGCTCGAGCGTCTCGCCCCGGCGCAGCACGGCGTCGAGCATATGCAGCGCGGCGCGGCGCGCGGGCAGTCCGGGTGTTTCAGCCATCGCCGCGCCCTAGACGCCCTTGCGCCCGCCCGCCAGTGCGCGCATCTTGCCGGCATGCCCAAACGTGCGACCAAACGGCCCGAAACTTTCAAGAAGCCCGCGCACTGGAGTGACGCGCCGCCGCCCAAACCCAAGGCAGGCGACGACGGGGAGGAGCTGAGCCCAACCCGCTACGGCGACTGGGTGAAGAACGGCATCGCGATCGATTTCTAGCGAGCCCCCGCGAAGGCGGGGGCCCAGTTGCGGCATGAGGTCCCCGCCTTCGCGGGGACACAGGCTCCTCACAACGGCTTGAACGTCACTTTCAGCCCGTCCTTGGGGCGAGGGATCGGCCAGGGCTGCCATTGCGGCTCGTAGCCGTCTTCGATCGCGATCTCGTAGCGGGTGAGGAGCTGCGCCATCAGGACCTTCACCTGCATATAGGCGAAGTGGAGGCCGAGGCACATGTGCGCTCCGCCGCCGAACGGGATCCAGGCGTACTTGTGCCGCTCCTTCACCGCTTCGGGCGTGAAACGCATCGGATCGAAGCGGTCGGGATCGGGCCAGTATTCTTCCATGCGGTGGACGAACTGCGCATTGATTCCGACCGGCGCGCCGGCGGGGATGCGATAGCCGCCGAACTCGAATTCCCTCAGCGCGCGGCGGGGGGTCGAGGGCACCGGCGGGATCATCCGCAGCGCTTCCTTGAACGCCATCTCGGTCAGTTCCAGCTTGCCGAGATCGTCGTAGCCGATGTCGCCGGTGATGGCGGTGATCTCCGCCCGCAGCCGCTCCTGCCACTCTGGGTGCTTCGCCAGCAGCCAGACGAGTGTCGTCGCCGAAGAGGTGATCGTGTCGTGCGCCGCCATCATCAGGAAGTTCATGTGGTCGACCACCTCGTCGACCGGCAGCATCGATCCGTCCTCCCGCGTCGCGGTGGCGAACTGGCTGAACATGTCCTGCCCGCCGCCCTCGGCGCGGCGGCGGCGCGTCTCTTTCGTGAAATAATCGACCAGGAACTCTCGCCCCTTCACGCCTTTGCGCATCAGCGTGAAGGGCAGCGGCGTGCGGATCGGCGCGACCGAAGCCTGGACCATGTAAACGAACGCCTCGTTGATCCGGTCCGCTTCCGGCCCCCAGGGAATGCCGATGAAGCTGTCCGCCGCGAGATCGAGCGTAAGCTGCTTGATCGCGGGGTAGAACTGCATCGGCGCCCCGCCCCAGCCCTTCACCGCCTGCGCGATGCCGCGGTTGAGGCTGCCGGCATAGTGCCGCATCGGCCCTGGCTTGAAGGCGATCGACAGCGCGCGCCGGTCGGTGCGGTGATGATCGAAGTCCATCAGCATCAGCCCGCGCGGGAACAGCCGGTCGAGGATCGGGCCCCAGCCCTGCTCGGAGGAGAACAGCTTCTCGCGGTCGAACAGCACGAGCTCGTTGGCGTCGGCCCCGACCATGGCGACGTTCCAGCCGCCGAAGGCCCTGCTCTTGTAGACCCGGCCATAGGTCTCGACCATCCGGCGGGTGAAGGCATGCGGATCGGCCAGCATGCGGAATGTGTTGCCGACCACCGGCCATCCGCCTTCGCCGGGAATGTGCGCGAGGTCGACATCGGTCAGCACGTTTTCGCGCCAGTGGCGCGGCGCGGCTTCGGCCGGAGCGTGGGCGGAAAGCGCGGGTTCGGCGAGCGTGGCCATGCGGCGGACCTCCTTACTTACCGCAGTGTAAGTAATCTGCGCGTCTAAATCCAGCCCGCAAGTTCGCGGCGCACCAGCGCCTCCAGCATGTCCATTCCCGGCTCGCGCGCGTTGAGGCAAGCCAGCGCGGCGAACCGCTCGCCGCCGGCGCCGAGGAATTGATCGCGTCCCTGGATCGCTAGCTCCTCCAGCGTTTCGAGGCAGTCGGCGGAGAAGCCCGGCGAGGCCACGACGAGCCGCTTGGTGCCCTTGTGTGCCTCCGTAACCAGCGTCCTGTCGGTCGCGGGTTCGAGCCATTTCGCCCGGCCAAAACGGCTCTGGAACGTCGTGTCTATCCGTAAGTCCGTCCGTCCGAGCGCTTCCTCCAGCAGCCGCGCCGTCTTGCGGCAGTGGCAATGATAGGGATCGCCCAGGTGGAGCGTCCGCTCGGGCATACCGTGGAAGCTCAGCAGCAGAACCTCGGGCGCGAAGTCGAGCGCGTCGAGCTGCGCGCCGATGTCGCAGGCGAGCGCGTCGATGTAGAGCGGATCGTCGTGATACGGAGGCAATGTTCGTAGCGCGGGTTGCCAACGCATTTTCCGCAGCTTGTCCGCAGCCTTGTCCACAACCGTCGCCGTCGTCGCGGCGCAGTATTGCGGATAGAGCGGCACGAGCAGCACCCGCTCGCACCCTTTGTCCATCAGCGCCTGAAGCTCGTCGCCGATCGCCGGGCGGCCGTAGCGCATGGCCCAACGGACCCGCACCGCCTCGCCCAGCCGCTCCTGCAACTTCTCCGCTTGCTCCGCGGTGATCGCGGCGAGCGGCGAGCCGGCTTCGGTCCAGACCTGGCGATAGGCATGCGCGCTCTTCTTCGGCCGCGTGGTGAGCACGAGCCCGCGCAGGATCGGCTGCCACGCCAGGCGCGGGATCTCGACGACGCGCGGGTCGGACAGGAACTCGGCGAGATAGCGTTTCACCGAGGCCGCGTCCGGCGCATCGGGCGTGCCGAGATTGACGAGCAGGACGCCGACGCGCCCGCTCCTCACCGGCGCGTGATCGCGCGGCACATTCTGTTCCTGCCAGGTCATAGCCCGCCCGATAGCAGCGGCAGACGGCGCAGGCGAAGCCCCGTTGCGGAATGGAGCGCGTTGGCGATCGCCGGGGCCGCCACCGCCACGCCCAGCTCGCCCGGATCGAACGGCTCCGCCTCGCTCGCAACGAAGTCGACCTCGATCTCCGGCACGTCGGCCAGCAGCGGCAGGTTCAGGTCGGCGAGCCGGCCCTGGACCGGCAACCCCTGCCGGTACTCGATCGCAGCGCCGAGCGCCTGGGCCATCCCGAAGACCAGCCCCCCTTCGATCTGTTGGCGCGCTATGTCGATATTGACGATCCGCCCGATGTCGACCGCCGCCGTCAGCCGGGTCACGCGCACGCCCCCCTCGTCTTGCCGCGCCGTGGCGACGCAGGCGATCCGCCCGCCCTCGTCCCCGCCGCCCATTCGGTGGCAAGCGAGCCCCTTGCCGCTCTGATCGAGACCGCCGTCCCATTCGGCAAGACGTGCGGCGCGCTGGAGGCATTCGGCCATGCGCGCGTCCTCCCCCAGCATCCCGATCCGGTACGACAGCGGTTCGCGCCCGTGCCGCGTCGCCAGCTCGTCGATGAAGCATTCGATGAAGAACGCAGTGTAGCCATGCGCATTGGCGCGCATCCGGCCACTGGGCATCCCGGTCGCGACGGGAATGTGTTCGACCGTCACGTCGGGGATCGCATAGGGCGGCAGCGCGCCTTCGGTCACCATCGGGTCGGTTTCGCCGACCGTGTTTTCCAGCGCGGCCCAACTGGTCTCGTTGCCGAACAGCCGGCGGCCGAACTCGCGCGCCGCCGGCTGCATCGCGATCCGGACCTTGAGCGCCGTAATCTCGCCATCCGCGTTCGGGCGCACATTGGCCGAGACGATGGCGGAAACCGGGGCGCGGGGGCGGCCGGCGAGCTGTTCCTCCCACCGCGACCAGACGAGCTGGACCGGGCGGCCGTGTTTCTCCCCCACCTCGCGCGCCATCAGCGCCACCTCGATCGCGTGATCATGCTCGAGCCGCCGGTCGAAGCTGCCGCCTGCCGCCATCGGGTAGAGGATCACGTCCGACAGCGAGAGACCGATCGCCTCGGCCGCGGCCCGGCGGGCTCGCTCCGGCGCCTGGCTCGCGATCCATAGCTCCAGTCGCCCGTCGGCGAAGCGCGCAGTCGCGCTTGCGGTTTCCAGAGTGGCGTGCGCGCCCGGCGCCACGTCGTAGCGCAAGGCGAGGTCGGGCGTCTCGGTCCACTCGGCCCCTTCGCCCCGCACGGCGAGCGCCTCTCCCGTGCCGCGCCGGATCGCTTCGTCGAGCTTCGCCTCGATCTCGCCGGAATCGAGCGGCCCGGCGACGCGGAAGCGCGGGCGCATGGCCTGGAGCGCGCGATCGGCGGCCCACCAGTTGCTCGCCACGGCGGCAAGCCACCGCTTGCCCTCCACGACCTGCACCAGTTCGCCGATGCGCGCGGCACGGCGCGGTTCGAAGTGCGACAGCTCCGCCTGAACTGCCGGTCCGTGCTTGATCGCGGCATAGAGCATGTCGGGCAGGCGCACGTCGCCTGCAAACAGGAAACTACCGTCGACTTTCGCGGGCAGATCGAGCCGCGGGTAGGACGTCGCCGCCTCGGCCGCGCCCGCGATCGGACTTTCGGAAGCCGGAAGCGGACGCAGGTGCGGCGGATCGGGCGGTTCCAGTTGCGCCGCCTCTGCCGCAAGGTCGGCGAAGCGCAGCCGGCGCTCGCCGTGGCGGACGAACCCGGCGGCTGCTTCGCATTCCTCCCAGGCGACGCCCCACCGCTCGGCCGCAGCCATGCACAACAGTGCACGGGCGGTAGCCGCTGCGATGCGGCAGGGGCCTTCGTGCGCGGCGAGCGTGGTTCCCTCGGCGGTCGCCAGGAGAGGCGCTTCCTGTGCATAGCGCTTGGCCAGGAGATCGTCGGGATTGTCGGCGAGACCGGGCGCGAAGGGCATCCACAGCGGCGCCCAGCGGGCGGCCAGCGGGATATTGGCATAGGCCCCGCTCACAGGTGCAGGTTCGACGGCGATCTGCCGCCAGTCCGCGCCAAGCTCGACCGCGACGATCTGCGGCAGGATCGTCGTCACGCCCTGGCCCATTTCGAGCTGGGGCACGGCCACGGTGACGACGCCGTCCTGCGCGATCTTGAGCCAGGCGCCGAATCCATATTCGCCGCGTCCGGGAGCGAGCGGGTCGGGGAAGTTTCGCGGGCGCAGCGTCCAGGCGGCGAGCAGCCCCCCGCCCACCGCGGCACCGATCAGGATCCCGCGGCGGCTTACCTGCATCCTCAGGCGTCCGCGCCGTCGAGCCAGCGCGAGAGCTTGTCCGCGATCGCCCGGAACGCTTCCCCTTGCACGCCGTCATCCGCAGCGGGCGGCGTGCCCGCGTCGCTCGCCTCGCGGATTTCGAGCGACAGGGGAATACGCCCGAGGAAGGGAACGCCCTTCGCTGCGGCGGCAGTCTCCACACCGCCCGTCCCGAACGGGTCGCTCAGCTCGCCGCAATGCGGGCAGGCGTAGCCGGCCATGTTCTCGACCAGGCCGATCACGGGAATGGAGCCCGTTTCAAACAGCTGCATCGCGCGCGTTGCGTCGATCAGGGAGAGGTCCTGCGGTGTCGAGACGATCACCGCTCCGGCGGGCTTGAACCGCTGGAGCATCGTCAACTGCACGTCGCCGGTACCCGGCGGCAGATCGATCAGCAGCAATTCGGTATCGCCCCAGTTCGCATCGATAAGCTGCCCGAGCGCACTGCCGACCATCGGCCCACGCCAGGCGATCGCCCGGCCGGGTTCGACGAGGTGGCCCATCGAGAGCACCGGCACGCCCCACTTGCTCTCGACCGGCACCAGCTTGTCGTTTTCGGCGACCGGCCGCTCGCCCTGGTTCGCGAGCAGCGTCGGCTGCGAAGGCCCGTAGATGTCGGCGTCGACGATGCCGACCTTGCGGCCGGCGCGCGCGAGCGCGATCGCCAGATTGGCCGTCAGCGTCGACTTGCCGACCCCGCCCTTGCCCGATCCGACGGCGATGATCCGGCGTTGCGGACGATCGGCCATCATCGCGACCCGGACCTCCTCGATCCCCTCGACTTGCCCCAGCAAGTCCTGGGTCGCCTCTTCGACGTCCTGGCGGGCCGACGCATCGAGACCGGAAGCATCGAGGATCGCAGTCACCTTGCCGTCCGTGATGCGCAGCGATCGAACCCGTGCGGCAATCGCGTCGGGCAGGCGGGCTTTCAGCTCCTTGTCGGTCATGGGCGGGTCACTAGCACCAAAATCGGCTGCGCAACCCCTGTTTTTCCAGCCATCCGCACCTATAAAGGCTGCCATGAACATCTTGGGCGGTTTTCAGAAACGCATAGCGCTGGCGATGGCCGGCAAGAGCCCGTGGGGCGGGAAGCCAGGGGGCAGCGGCGGCAAGGACGGCGAGCAGCCGGAAGAAGCGCCGGGAGCGGACGATCCTCCGCGCGGCCCGCGCAATCCGTGGCTCCCGGGCGGCGGCGGCGAGGAGCCGCGCCGTTCCGCCAATATCGAGGATATCTTCAAGCACCGCGGCGCCGAAGGTCCGCGTCGGCGAGGCGGAGGCGGAGGCGATGGTCCCCGTTTCCGGCTCCCAGACGGCCCTGGCGGACGCAGCTGGTTCCCGCTCGCCATCGCGGCGATCGCGGCGCTGTGGCTGTTCGTGACCAGCATCCACCAGGTTGCCCCGCGCGAACAGGGGATCGTCACCTGGTTGGGCGGGAAATACTCGCACACGCTGTCCTCGGGCCTCAACTTCACGCTGCCCTGGCCGATCCAGGTGGTGGAGATCGAGAACGTCAGCCAGATCCGTTCCGAAAGCATCCCGGGCACCAACGAGGAGAAGCTGATCCTCACCGGAGACCAGAATCTGGTCGACCTGTCCTATCTTATCCGCTGGAACATCAAGGATCTGCAGCAGTTCAAATTCCAGCTCGCCGATCCCGAGGAAACGATCCGCGAAGTTGCCGAAGCCGCGATGCGCGCCTCCGTTGCCGAGCAGGATCTCGACAGCGTGCTCTCCGGCGCCGGCCGCGCGACGATCGAGGAGCGCGTGCGCACCCGGATGCAGACGATCCTCGACGCCTACCGCGCGGGCGTCGCCGTGCAGGGTATCGAGATCGAGAAGACCGATCCGCCCGCCGAAGTGGTCGAGGCGTTCAAGGACGTTTCCGCCGCGCAGCAGGACGCCGAAACCGCCGTCAACAGCGCGCGCGCCTATGCCCAGCGGGTCCTTGCGCGGGCGCAAGGCGACGCGGCGGCCTTCGACAAGATTTACGAGGAGTATCGCCTGGCGCCCCAAGTCACCCGCCAGCGGCTCTATTACGAAACGATGGAAAGCGTGCTGAGCAAGACCAACAAGACGATCATCGAGGCGGACGGCGTCGTGCCGTACCTACCGCTGCCCGAAGTGCAGCGCCGCTCGCAAGGTTCGCCGCCGGTCGTTTCCACCCCGGAGGGCCAGTGACATGACGCGCATCTGGCAGGACCACAAGGGCAGCGTAATCGCGCTCGGCATCGCGCTCCTGGCGCTGCTTTCGAGCATCGTCATCGTGCCCGAGACGCATCAGGCGGTGATCATCCAGGGCGGCCGGCCCGACCGGGTCGCCAACCAGTTCCAGCCGGACGCGCCGTACGGCGAGACCGGCGCCGGCATCGTGCTCCGCATCCCCGGCTACGAGCGGGTGCAGATGATCGACAAGCGGATCCTCGATCTCGACATGGAGCGGCAACAGGTGCTCTCGAGCGACCAGCAGCGCCTCCAGGTCGATGCCTACGCCCGCTTCCGCATCATCGACCCGGTGCTCACGGTCGAGAACGCCGGCTCGGAGGAGATTCTCCGCACGCAGCTTTCGCCGATCCTCACTTCGGTGCTGCGGCAGGAACTCGGGCGCCGGTCGTTCGCCTCGCTGCTGACGGCGGAACGCGGCACCGCCATGGCGAACATTCGCGACGCGCTCGACCGCGAGGCGCGCAGCTA
The DNA here is from genome assembly GCF_003581645.1 of Pelagerythrobacter aerophilus. Taxonomy (GTDB): domain Bacteria; phylum Pseudomonadota; class Alphaproteobacteria; order Sphingomonadales; family Sphingomonadaceae; genus Pelagerythrobacter; species Pelagerythrobacter aerophilus. The sequence continues at coordinate 398,908 of NZ_QXFK01000018.1, forward strand.
CGGCGCGCAGATCATCGACGTGCGGATCAAGCGCGCCGACCTGCCCGACGGGGCCCCGCTCGCAGCCGCGTTCACCCGCATGCGGACCGACCGCGAGGAAGAAGCGGCGACGATTCGCGCACAGGGCCAGAAGAACGCCCAGATCATTCGCGCCGAGGCCGAAGCCGACGCGGCTTCGACCTATGCCGCCGCCTATGGTAAGGATCCGGAGTTCTACGACTTCTACCGCGCGATGGAGAGCTATCGCCGCACCTTCGAACAAGGCGAAGGCGAGAGCACGATGATCCTGTCGCCGGACAACGAATACCTGCGCCAGTTCCAGGGACAGCGTTGACGGCGCGGCTATTCAAGCCGGGTTCAGGGCTTCGCGCCATCTATCCGGCACGGGACTGAGCCAGCCCTTCTCCCGAAGGGATTCGAGACTGACGATTACGAGAGGAAGCATAAGGAAGTGAAGCCCGTGAAATACGCCTATGGCCTGACTTCGGCGCTCCTTATCGGCGGCGCCACGATCTCGCTCGCGACCGGATATCCCGCCGGGGCGCAAGTCGCCCAGAACGACGACAGCCGCATCGCAAGCACCGTGCCCCGCGCCGGAGCGCCCGAGAGCTTTGCGGAACTGACCGCTCAACTCCAGCCCGCAGTGGTCAACATCTCGACCCGCCAGCGGGTTGAGGTGCAGAACGCCAACCCCTTCGCCGGCACACCGTTCGAGAACTTCTTCGGCCGCCGCGGCGGTTCCGAGCCGCAGTACCGCGAAGGTCAGTCGCTCGGTTCGGGCTTCATCGTCTCGGCGGACGGCTACGTGGTCACCAACAATCACGTCGTCACCCCCCCGGGCGGCAACGGCACGGTCGAGGAGATCACCGTGACCATGCCCGACGGCACCGAGTATCCGGCGGAAATGGTCGGTTCGGATGCGGCGTCCGACCTCGCGGTCCTCAAGATCGCGCGCGACGAGCCCTTCCCGTTCGTCGAATTCGGCGACTCCCGGCAGGCGCGCGTAGGCGACTGGGTGATCGCTATCGGCAACCCGTTCGGGCTGGGCGGTACGGTTACCTCCGGCATCATTTCCTCGGTCCTGCGCACCGCGGGCGCAGGCGCCTACGACCGCTACATTCAGACCGATGCCAGCATCAACCGGGGCAACTCGGGCGGGCCGCTGTTCGACATGCGCGGCAACGTTATCGGCATCAACAACGCGATCCTGTCGCCGACCGGCGGCAGCGTCGGGATCGGCTTCGCGATCCCGGCCGAGATCGCGGCCCCGATCGTCGACCAGCTCCGCCGCGGCGAGGAGATCGAGCGCGGCTATCTCGGCGTGCGCATCCAGCCGGTCACCGAAGACATGGCCGACTCGCTCGGCCTTCAGCGCAACATCGGCGAGTTCGTCCAGTCGGTCGAACCCGGCGCCGCTGCCGACGAGGCCGGCATCCAGGCGGGTGACGTGGTCGTGGAAGTGAATGGCGAGGCGGTAACGCCCGACCAGACCCTCTCCTTCCTGGTCGCCAACATCAAGCCCGGTACGCGCATTCCGGTCGAGCTCTACCGCGACGGCAAGCGGCGGAAGGTGAACATCACGGTCGGAAAACGCCCGAGTGAGGCGGAGCTCGCCCAGCAGCAGATGTTCGATCCCAATGCCGAACCGGATGTTCCCGAGGGAACCCAGGGTGGCGCGGTCGGAGAGAGCCTGGGTCTTCAGGTCATCGAACTTACCCCGCAGATCCGGCGCCAGCTCGGCGTTTCGGGCGAAACCGCAGGTGTGGTTATCGCCGCGGTCGACCCGAATTCCGATGCGGCGCGCAAGGGCCTGCAGCGCGGCGATATCCTGCTGAGCGCCAACTACAGCGAGACTGCTTCGGTGTCGGCGCTCGAACAGGTGGTGAGCCAGGCCCAGGAAAGCGGCCGCGAAGCCGTCCTCCTGCGTGTCCAGCGGCGCGGACAGCCGGCGATCTACGTGCCCGTCAGACTCCGCTAGGCACCGCACCGGAAGCTCGAAAAAACAAAAGGCCCTCCCCCCACCGGGAGGGCCTTTTTCGTTTGGGCAGGGCCGGATGCCGATCACTTAACCGGCGACTGCAACCAGCGCTGAAGGCCTGCGGAGTCCTAGCCGTTTCTTCGCTCTTCGATGAAGCCCGGAGTTTGGAGCGCAGTCGTGCCTATTCGGCCCCCTCGACTCCCGGCTGTGGCGTGGGGACCGGCGCGCGGGGCTGGAGGCGGATCGGCTGCGGGGAAGCGCGGCTCTGCGGCTCGGCGCGTCCGGTCGCGCGGTCGAGGAAATCGTCGCTCGCCGCCTGCCCCGGATCGCCGTCGCTCGCCGGACCCGGCGGCGGCTGGCGCGGACGATCGCCCGGCGGCAGTTCACCCTCGATCGGGAAAGGCAACTCGCCCGGTTCCTCCGGAACACCCGGCTCGATCAGATTACCCTGCTCGTCGATGTAGTAGTAGTCGTCCGGCTCGCCGTAATAGTACTCGTCGTCCGGCTCGAGCTGCCATTCGGGCAGTTGCACCTCGGTATCGAACTGCTCGACCGGCCGATCCTTCACCGCGTAGCGCATGTAGGCTGCGAAAGCCTGGGCCGGCGCGCGGCCGCCCTGCAGGCCCGGCACCGGATCGGCATCGTCGCGGCCCATCCACACGCCGGTGGTGATCCCGCTGGAGAAGCCGAGGAACCAGCCGTCCTTGTTCGAATTGGTCGTGCCGGTCTTGCCCGCAACTGGCCGGCCGATCTGCGCCGCACGCCCCGTCCCGGTGTTGACCGTCGTCTGGAGCAGATCGGTGATGCCCGCCGCGACATAATCGGGCACCAACTGCGTCGAGCGCGGCGCATCGTGCTGGTAAAGCACTTCCCCGTCGGCTGTCGTGACCTTGACGATACCATAGGGCTCGACCGAACTGCCCTTGGCCGAAATCGCGGCAAAGGCGCGGGTCATGTCGATCACGCGCACTTCCGAACTGCCGAGCACCATTGCCGGATAGGTCGAGATCGGCGTGGTGATGCCGAACCGCTTGGCCATCGAGGCCACGGTCCCGAAGCCGACCTCGTTGCCGAGCTGCGCCGCGACGGTGTTCTTCGAATAGGCGAAGGCGGCGCGCATATCGATCTCGCCGGCATAGGTGCCGCCGGAATTGCGGGGGCTCCAGCCGTCGATGGTGACCGGCGCGTCGACCACGCGGTCGTCGGGCGTATAGCCGGCTTCGAGCGCCGCGAGATAGACGAACAGCTTCCATGCCGAGCCCGGCTGGCGCAGCGCATTCGTCGCGCGGTTGTAGTTGGTCGTGACGTAGTCGGTCCCGCCGACCATCGCGAGGATGGCCCCGTCGCGGTCGAGGCTGACCAGCGCCCCCTGCGCGCCGGCGGGCGTGTTCGACTTGACCGCCGCGGTCGCCGCCTGCTGCATGCCGACATCGATCGTGGTCCAGACCTCGATCGGCTCGAAGGTCTCGGGCAGGAGCAGCTCGAGCTGCGGCAGCGCCCAGTCGGTGAAGTAGCGCACCGAATTCTGCGCGCGCTCTTCCTTGAGGTTCACCGTCGCCGGATCGACGCTCGCCTCGCTCGGCGAGATGCGCCCCTGCTCGCGCATGAGGCGCAGCACGACGTTCGCGCGGCCGACCGCGGCCTCGACATCGGCAGTCGGCGAATAGCGGCTCGGCGCCTTGACGAGGCCGGCGATGATCGCCGCCTCGGCGGTCGAGAGCTCGGTCGCCGGATGGCTGAAGAATTTCCGGCTCGCGCTGTCGATGCCGTAGGCGCCGCCGCCGAAATAGACCTTGTTCAGATAGAGCTCGAGAATCTGCTCCTTCGAGAACTTGCTTTCCAGTGCGATCGCGAGAACCGCCTCGCGCAGCTTGCGGTCGAGCGAGCGGTTCGAATTGAGGAAGATGTTGCGTGCGAGCTGCTGCGTGATCGTCGACGTCGCAGAGATGCGCCGATCGCCGGTCATCGCCACCCAGAGCGCGCGGGCGAGACCGTAAGGGTCGACGCCGAAATGCGAATAATACCGCCGGTCCTCGACCGAGATCATCGCATCCTTCATCACCTGCGGAATTTCGGAGCTGTCGAGCCACTCGCCGTAGCTCGGCCCCAGTTCGACGATCTCGGTTCCGTCGCGGGCGCGTACGATGATCGTCTGGGCGTTGTCGGTGGCCTTGAGCTCGCCGTAACTGGGCAGCGAGCGCGCGGCAAAGGCGACTGCGAGGCCGAGGAACAGCGCGCCGAGCAGCGCCAAAGCGCCGCCCCAGATGAGCAGGCGCCGCGCCCAGAGGCGCCAGCCGCTCGCCGTGCGTTTGCCGGTCGACTTCGGTGCCTTCCGCCGGCTCCCCCGCTTCGCCATCAGTATTCGCTTACCTTCTTGCGGGCCGCAGCCCGATTACCCGTCGCGTGCCCGATGCATAGGGTAGTTGTAACCCGGCGTGAACGGGGTGGCGGGATTATTCCTCCGGCTTGAAATCGAGCGCCGCGCTGTTGAGGCGCCTTCAAACGTCCAGTTCGGCGTAGTGGCGCGGCGGCTGGATCACTTCCATGCGCTCCGACAATAGCGGACGGAACGACGGGCGGCTCTTGAACACCGAATACCACCCGCGCGTCTGCTCGTGCCCCGCCCAGTCGATCCCGCCGAGGTAATCGGCGACCGAGATCTGCGCCGCAGCGGCAAGATCGGCCAGGCTCATCGTCGCGCCGGCCAGCCAGGTGCGGTTGTCGATCAGCCAGTCGATGTAGTCGAGGTGCCCGTGCGCCAGCTTCATCGCCTCGCGCAGTATCCGCGAGTCGGGGGGCTGGCGCAGCACGAGCCGCTTCTTCATCCGCTCGTGCAACAGCGGCATGGTCACGTCGCCAAAGAAATTCTCGTCGAACAGCGCCACCAGGCGGCGGATTTCCGCGCGGTTGGAGGCCGTGCCGTTGATCATCGGCGCCTTGTCGACCGTTTCCTCGAAATACTCGCAGATCGCGCGGCTGTCGGACAGGGCGAGGCGCCGTTCCGGGTCGTAGAGCACCGGGGTACGTCCGGCCGGGTTCAGCGCCCAGAACTCGTCGCTCGCGTCCCACGGGTTCTCGCGCCACAGCTCGTAGCCGACGCCTTTCTCGCTGAGGAGCAGGCGAACCTTGCGACTGAACGGACAGAGGGGAAACTGATAGAGGCGCCACATATGCGCCCCTGCTCATGCCGCAAGTGCGCGGGGCCGTCTACAGTGCCGGGACAGGCGAAACAGGGTTTTACGCAGGCGCTGCGTCAGCGGGGACTGCGGGTCGCCTGATCGATGCCGGATTCGAGCCGCTCGGCCATTGCGCGCAGCGCCGGGCGCATCGCTTCCAGGCTGTCGGCCATCGACGCCATCGCGCCCATGGCACGCGGCAGATCGCGGGCGACGCGGGCGGGCACGTCGCTCGCCTCGGGCCGCATCTTGCGCAACGTCAGATCGGGATCGACGCTGCCGGGATCGCGGCCGGCAATCTCGGCCATCGGCTCGACGATCGGTGCCAGCGGCATGTCGAGCAGGATTTCGCCCAGCACCGCGACGGTGCTGGCAAGCTCGTTCTGCACCGCGGGGTCGGCGAGCCGCTGCGACAGGGGCTCCTCGTATTCGGCCTCAGGCGCGTAGAGCGGCGCGTCGTAAACCTCGAAATCGGGCAGCGGCGCCGGCTCGGAGGCGCTCGCGGCGGCCGGAAACGCGAGCGCAGAGGCCGCGCAAAGAGCGAGAATACGCATGGTCGTTCTCCGATTCGTTCGCGGGCGAAAACGTGCCCTGGAGTGCCTGACCGGGCACTGAACGGCCTTCAAAGACCCGAGGCGTCGAGCAGCAGCATGCAGGGCGACATGACCCGGTCGAGCGCCCCTTCCTCGCGCAGCGACTCGACTTCCGCGCCCATGAGGCCAACAACCGCATCGCGGCTCAGGCCGGTCTCGTCCATGATCCGGGCGGAGGTGCGGACGAAGAATTCGCGTCCTCGCTCGCCCAGCGCGGGATAGGCGGTCATCGCGGCATCGCCCCGCGCCTGCCCCTCGGCGACCAGCGCGAAGGCGACCGAGCAGCGCAGCGCGGTCCGCTGTTCGATGGTGAGATTCGGCTCCGGCGGTTCCTGCGCCTGCGCGGCGGAAGCGAGCGAGGCCAGCGCCAGCGCGGCGGAGGTGAGAAAGCGTGTCATGGCGGGCGCCCTATACGAAGCAAGATGAACGCTTGCCTAGGCTCAGTCTGGCCCGGCACAGTTGACGCGCCCCGCGTGCGCGGCCATCCCCCGCGCAAACGCGACTAGAGGAGCTGCTGCAATGGCCGATTACCCTTCCCTCCACCTTCTGATCGCCGGCGAACAAGTGACCGGCGGCGGGCGCGAGACCGAAGAGGTGATCGATCCGGCCACCGGCGAGACGATCGGCACCCTGCCCCGCGCAACCGCCGAAGATCTCGACCGCGCGCTCGACGGGGCGAAGCGGGGCTTCCGCGAATGGCGCAACACGCCGGCGGACAAGCGCGCCGCGATCCTGACCAAGGCCGCCGCGCTGCTCAAGGAGCGGGCGCGCGAGATCGCCCCCGCGATCACGCGCGAGCAGGGCAAGCCGGTCAAGGAAGCGATGGGCGAGGTGATCTACTCGGCCATGCTGCTCGAATTCTACGCCGGCGAGATCAAGCGCATCTACGGCCGCACGCTGGTGCGTCCCGCGGGCCAGCGGGTCGAGGTGCAGTACCACCCGATCGGCCCGGTCGCGGGCTTCGCCGCGTGGAACTTCCCGATGATCAACGTCGTGCGCAAGATCGGCGGCGCCCTCGCCGCCGGCTGCTCGACGATCGTCAAGCCGTCGGAAGAGACGCCGGCGGGCGGCATTGCGCTGGTCCAGGCGCTGCTCGACGCGGGCGTGCCGGGCGATGCGGTGCAGTGCGTGTTCGGCGTGCCCGACACGGTCAGCCGCCACCTGCTCGGCTCTCCGGTTATCCGCAAGGTGACCTTCACCGGCTCGACCGCGGTCGGCAAGCACCTCGCCCGTCTGGCGGCGGATGACCTCAAGGTCGCGACGATGGAACTCGGCGGCCACGGCCCGGTGCTCGTGTTCAACGACAGCGACGTCGACAAGGTGCTCGATACCATGGTCGCGGCCAAGTACCGCAATGCGGGCCAGGTCTGCGTCAGCCCGACCCGCTTCCTGATCGAGGAAGACGTGTTCGAGCGGTTCCGCGACGGGTTCGTCGAACGCGCCAGGACGGTGAAGGTCGGCAGCGGTTTCGAGGAGGACACGCAGATGGGCCCGATGGCCAACGCGCGCGGGCCGGATTCGCTGGCGAAGCTGATCGGCAACGCGAAGGACAAGGGCGCGAACCTGCTCACCGGCGGCGAACGGATCGGCAATCGCGGCTTTTTCCACGAGCCGACCGTGCTCTCCGAGGTGCCGGTCGACGCCGACATCATGAACAACGAACCGTTCGGCCCGGTCGCGCTGCTCAACCCGATGAAGGGCGAGGATAGCATGATCGAGGAGGCGAACCGCCTGCCCTACGGCCTCGCCGCCTATGCCTGGACGCAGGACCCGGCGCGCCGCCGCCGCCTGGCCGCGGAGATCGAGACGGGCATGCTGGCGATCAACGGCGCCAACGTGTCGGGCGTCGACGCGCCGTTCGGCGGCGTGAAATGGTCGGGCTACGGCAGCGAGGACGGGCGCGAGGGCGTGATGGCGTGCATGGTGCCGAAAACCGTGCACGAGACGGACTAACTTTTCGCTTCCTAACCCATTTGGTGATTTTTTCTTGACTTTTATCCGCAGCTTGGTTAGTCAAGCAATGCTGATTCGACGACAGACGTTTACAGGAGTGCCCCGATGAAAACCCGCGCCGCCGTCGCTTTCGAGGCGAAGAAGCCACTCGAGATCGTCGAGCTCGACCTCGAAGGACCGAAAGACGGCGAAGTGCTGGTCGAGATCATGGCGACCGGCATCTGCCACACCGACGCCTACACGCTCGACGGGCTCGATTCCGAAGGCATATTCCCCAGCGTGCTCGGCCACGAAGGCGCGGGGATCGTGCGCGACGTCGGAGCGGGCGTGACCAGCGTGAAGCCCGGCGATCACGTGATCCCGCTCTACACCCCCGAGTGCCGCCAGTGTAAGTCGTGCCTTTCCGGCAAGACCAACCTGTGCACCGCGATCCGCGCCACGCAGGGCAAGGGCCTGATGCCGGACGGCACCAGCCGCTTCTCGTACAAGGGGCAGACGATCTTCCACTACATGGGCTGTTCGACGTTTTCGAACTTCACCGTGCTGCCGGAGATCGCGGTCGCGAAGATCCGCGAGGACGCCCCGTTCCAGACGAGCTGCTACATCGGCTGCGGCGTCACCACCGGCGTCGGCGCGGTGGTCAACACGGCCAAGGTCCAGGTCGGCGACAACGTCGTGGTGTTCGGCCTCGGCGGGATCGGCCTCAACGTGATCCAGGGCGCGAAGCTCGCCGGCGCGAACATGATCGTCGGCATCGACATCAATTCGGACCGCGAGGAATGGGGCCGCAAGTTCGGCATGACCCACTTCCTCAACACCAAGGGCCTGAGCCGCGACGAAGTCGTCGCCAAGGTGGTCGAGCTGACCGACGGCGGCGCGGACTACAGCTTCGACTGCACCGGCAACACCGAAGTCATGCGCACCGCGCTCGAATGCTGCCACCGCGGCTGGGGCACTTCGGTCGTCATCGGCGTGGCCGAAGCCGGCAAGGAAATCTCCACCCGCCCGTTCCAGCTCGTGACCGGCCGCAACTGGCGCGGCACCGCGTTCGGCGGCGCGCGCGGCCGCACCGACGTGCCGAAGATCGTCGACTGGTACATGGACGGCAAGATCCAGATCGACCCGATGATCACCCATGTCCTCAGCCTGGAGGAGATCAACAAGGGTTTCGACCTGATGCACGCCGGCGAAAGCATCAGGAGCGTCGTGGTCTATTGACCGGCGGTTCGCACCCGATATAGGTGGCGAATCGAAACTGAATGGGAGGCTTGGCGATGTTCAATCATATCATGGTCGGCGCGAACGATATCGAGAAGGCAAAGACGTTCTACGACGCCGTGCTCGGCACGCTGGGCTTCACGGGCGAGGCGATGCGCAATGTCGCGAGCAGCGGCCACACACGCCTGTTCTACGTCCACAACGGCGGTACGTTCTGCGTGTCCGAACCGATCAACGACGAGCCTGCCACGTTCGCGAATGGCGGGACGATCGGCTTCAAGTGCGATTCGCCCGAACAGGTGAAGGCCTTCCACGACGCCGGCGTCGCCAACGGCGGCACCTCGATCGAAGACCCGCCGGGCCCGCGCGAGGGCGGCGTGCTGGGGACCATGCACCTGAGCTACGTGCGCGATCCTTCGGGCAACAAGCTCTGCGCGCTTCACCGGCCGCAGTCCTGAGCGCAATGCGCGGCGAAGCGGGATTGCTGGCCGACCTTGCGTCGCTCGCGATCCCGCATTCGCTGCACGAGCATCCGGCGGTCTTCACCGTCGCCGAAAGCCGCGCGCTCGACCGCGGCATTCCCGGCGAGCATACCAAGAACCTGTTCCTGAAGGATACCACCGGTGCGTTCTGGCTGGCGACCGTGCCGGCCGAGGCGCGGGTCGACCTCAAGGCCCTGCCGCAGGCGATCGGCTGCAAGCGGGTGAGCTTCGCGAAGGCGGAGGACATGCAACGCCTGCTCGGCATAGCGCCGGGCTCGGTCACTCCGCTCGCCATGATCAATGCCGAACCGGGCAGCGTGACCGCGGTGCTTGATGCAAGACTGGCCGCGGCGGAGCGGATCAACGTCCACCCGCTGCGCAACACCGCGACCGTGGGACTGGCGGGCGCCGACGCCCTGCGGCTCTTGCGGCACTGGGGCCATGCACCCCTGGTGGCCGAGGTGCCGATCGCCGAGGCCTGATCCTCCCCATTTTGGGAGGTGCAAATGCGGAGGATCGGCTTCGACACGCGTGCGGCGAACGGATAGGGAGGGCCGATGACCATCGAAACCATCAGCACCAACCGCAGCCACGGCGGCATACAGGGCGTCTATTCCCACACGTCGGCCGAAACCGGAACGACAATGACCTTCTCGGTCTTCGTGCCCGAGCATGCGGACGGGGCGAAGCTGCCCGTGCTGTGGTATCTCTCGGGCCTGACCTGCACCCACGCCAACGTCACCGAGAAGGGCGAGTACCGCGCGGCCTGCGCCGAGCATGGCGTGATCTTCGTCGCCCCCGATACCTCTCCACGCGGCGATGACGTGCCCGATGCGGAGGACGAATACGACTTCGGCAAGGGTGCCGGCTTCTACGTGGATGCGACCGAGCAGCCTTGGGCAGCGCATTACCGCATGCGCAGCTATATCGAGCACGAGCTGCCCGAGGCGATCGCGGCGAACTTCCCGGCGGACATGGCGCGCCAGTCGATCACCGGCCATTCGATGGGCGGCCACGGCGCGCTGACCATCGGCCTGCGCAATCCCGAGCGCTTCCGTTCGATCAGCGCCTTCTCCCCGATCGTCGCGCCGAGCGAAGTGCCGTGGGGCGAAAAGGCGCTCGGGCGCTATCTCGGAACCGACCGCGCATCATGGCGCGAATACGACGCGGTCGCCCTGATCGAAGACGGCGCGCGCCACGACCACATCCTCGTCGACCAGGGCACCGCCGACGACTTCCTCGTCGAACAGCTCCGCACCCACCGCCTCGCCGAAGCCTGCGACGCCGCGGGCACGGACGCCACGATCCGCTTGCAAGCCGGCTACGACCATTCCTATTACTTCATCTCGACCTTCATGGCCGAACACGTGGCATGGCATGCGGAGAGGCTGAAGCTTTAGCGCCGCACCTCGAACAGTGCGTATTCGGCGCGCCAGTTGGCGCCGGAGGGGCCGATCTCGCGTTCGCGGGTGAAGAACCAGCGGTTCTCGATGGCGATGCCGAGATCGCGCGCCAGTTCCTCGAAATCGCGCACGGTCATGTGGTGGATGTTCTCGGTCTCGTACCAGGTCACCGGCAGGTGGCGCGTCACCGGCATGCGGCCGCGGCTGAGCAGGGCCCAGCGCATCCGCCAGTAGGCGAAATTGGGGAAGCTGACGAAGGCGCGGCGGCCGACCCGCAGCAATTCCGCGAGCATCTTGTCGGGCCGCGCGGCGGTCTGCAGCGTCTGGCTGAGGATCGCCACGTCGAACGCGCCGTCGGGATAGAAGGCGAGGTCGCGGTCGGCATCGCCCTGCACCACGCTGAGGCCGCGCGCGACGCAGCGTTCGACGAGCGCGCCGTCGATCTCGATCCCGCGCGCGTCGACTTGCTTGCCGTCGCGCAGAGCCGCCATCAGCGCGCCGTCGCCGCAGCCGATGTCGAGCACGCGCACGCCGGCAGGCACCTGGCGCGCGATCACCGCGAGATCGGGGCGCAGTGTGGACGCGTCAACCATCGAGGAAGCCCTTCACCACCCGGTCGAGCGGGGGCACGTCGAGCAGGAAGCTGTCGTGCCCGAACGGTGCGGAGAGCTCGACGAAGCTGACCGGTGCGCCAGCGGCATTGAGCGCGTGGACCACATGGCGGCTTTCGGACGTGGGATAGAGCCAGTCGGTGTCGAAGCTGACAAGGCAGAAGCGCGCGCCCTTGCCCATCGCGTGCCCGGCGAAGGCGTCGGCCAGCTTGCCGCCGTGTTCCTCGGCGATGTCGAGGTAGTCCATCGCGCGGGTGATGTAGAGGTAGGAATTGGCATCGAACCGGCGGGTGAAGCCGCTGCCCTGATAGCGCAAGTAGCTCTCGACCTGGAAATCGGCGTCGAAGCCGAAGCTCTTCGCGTCGCGGTCCTGCAGACGGCGGCCGAATTTCTCGGTCAGGCCGGCTTCGGAGAGATAGGTGATGTGCGCCGCCATACGTGCGACCGCGAGGCCGGCGTCGGGCGCGGTGTCGTGGCCGTAGTAGTCGCCGTCGCGCCAGTTGGGATCGGCCATGATCGCCTGCCGCCCGACTTCATGAAACGCGATGTTCTGCGCCGAATGCCGCGCGGTCGTCGCGATTGCGAGCACGCGCGCGGCGCGCTCGGGGAAGTTGGCCGCGAGACTCAGCGCCTGCATCCCGCCCATCGACCCGCCGACGACCGCGTGCAGCCGCTCGATCCCGAGCCCGTCGAGCAGGGCGACGAGGCCGCGCACCATGTCGCGGACGGTGATGACGGGGAAGCGCATCGCCCACGGCTTGCCGTCGGGTGCCGCGCTCGCCGGGCCGGTCGAGCCCATGCAACTGCCGATCACATTGGCGCAGATCACGTGGTAGCGGCTCGTGTCGATCGGCTTGCCGGGACCGACCATCCGCTCCCACCAGCCGGGCTTGCCGGTCACCGGATGCGGGCTGGCGAGATACTGGTCGCCGGTGAGCGCGTGGCAGACGAGAATCGCGTTGGACTTGTCCGCCGCGAGTTCGCCATAGGTCTCGTAGGCGATCGCCGCACCCTCGATCGCCTGCCCGCCGTCGAGCGGCAGAGGCTGGGGAAGGGTGTAGGTGTGGGACGGCGCGGCCATGCAGCTCTCGAAACCAGAAGTGCGGTGCCGCGGCAAGCTCGGCACGAACGAAGGTCGGGAAGGCGCCCCTTAGCCATTCCCCCCGGCCTTGTCTAAGCATGTCCCGAGCGGCCGGTTGAAAGCCGTCCTGCCCGGGGGGACTGCATTTTCTTTTTTGCCCGCCCTGCCCGTTCCCCTAGGAGGCTCAACGACATGAGCGATGGCCCTACCCCCAAGCCCTGGATCGAGGGCATCCACGCCTACGTGCCGGGCAAGGCCCGGGCTGCCGACGGGCGCGAGCTGGTCAAGCTCTCGGCCAATGAGAACCCGCTGGGCACGAGCCCGGCAGCGCTTGCCGCGCTGACACAAGCTGCGCCACCGGCGCGCTACCCCGATCCGGACGCGGGTGCGCTGCGCGAAGGCATCGGCGCGCTCCATGGGATCGACCCCGTGCGCATTGTCTGCGGCACCGGGTCGGACGAGCTGCTCAACCTCGCCACGCAGGGCTACGCCGGGCCGGGCGACGAGGTACTGTTCACCCGCTACAGCTTCGCCGTTTACGACATCGCCGCGCGCCGCTGCGGCGCGGTGCCGGTCGAGGCCCCCGATGCCGACTACGGCGCCGATGTCGACGCGCTGCTCGCCGCGGTGACCGAGCGGACGCGCGTGGTCTTCCTCGCCAATCCGAACAATCCGACCGGCAGCTTTCTCCCCGGGTCCGAGGTGGCACGGCTCCACGCCGGTCTGCCGCGCGACGTGCTGTTCGTGCTCGACCAGGCCTATGCCGAATACCTCGCGCCCGAGGACGACGACGGCGGGCTCGCGCTCGCTGCGCGGCACGACAACGTGCTTGTCACGCGGACGTTCTCGAAGATCTACGGTCTCGCCGGCGAGCGGGTTGGCTGGGCGACGGGTGCGCCGGGGATCGTCGACACCCTCAACCGCATTCGCGGGCCCTTCAACGTCACCAACCACGGCCAGGCGGCGGCGCTCGCCGCGCTCGGCGACCAGAGATTCGTCGAACGTTCGCGCGATCACAACAAGGCGGAGCTGGCGCGGTTTTCGGACGCGATCGGTGCGCTCGGCAATCATGGGCTGCGCGCCCTGCCGAGCAAGGGCAACTTCGTGCTCGTGCTGTTCGAAGGTGCGCTGGCCGCTGCGGCCGCGCTCGATGGCCTGGCCGACGCAGGCTTCGCGGTGCGCCACCTGCCCGGTCAGGGCCTGCCGCGGGCCTTGCGCATAACCATCGGCACGCGCGAGCAGATGGACGCGGTCGCGCAGACGCTGCGCGCCATGGCGGAGGCGGTCCGTTGAGTATCGAGCGCGTCGCGATCATCGGGCTCGGCCTGCTCGGCGGCTCGCTCGGGCTGGCGATCGCCGAGCATCTGCCGGACGTGGAGACCACGGGGTACGACGCCGACCCCGCCGTGCGCCGCCGTGCCGCCGAGCGAGCTCTGGTCCGGACCGTCTGCGAAACGGCCGGAGAGGCGGTAACCGGCGCCGACCTCGTTCTCTTCTGCGTGCCCGTTGGCGCGATGGCGCAGGCGGCCGCCGAAATCGCCGACCATTTGTCCCCCGATGCGATCGTCAGCGACGTCGGATCTTCGAAGCAGTCGGTGATGGACGCGCTCCGCGAGGCACTGCCGGGGCACACCGTCATTCCCGCGCATCCCGTTGCGGGCACCGAGCAGAGCGGCCCCGACGCCGGATTCGCCAGCCTGTTCCGGCACCGCTGGTGCATTCTCACCCCGCCCGCCGATGCCGATGAGGAGGCAGTTGCTGCGCTGACCGGCTTCTGGGAAGCGCTGGGCGCGAAGGTCGAGATCATGGATGCGGCGCATCACGACCTCGTGCTCGCCGTCACCAGCCATATTCCGCACCTGATCGCCTACACCATCGTGGGCACGGCCTCCGATCTCGAGGAAGTCACGCGCAGCGAGGTGATCAAGTATTCGGCCGGCGGCTTCCGCGATTTCACGCGCATCGCCGCCAGCGATCCGACGATGTGGCGCGACGTATTCCTGTCGAACCGAGACGCGGTGCTGGAGATGCTCGGCCGTTTCAACGAAGACCTGACGGCGCTCCAGCGCGCGATCCGGCGCGGCGATGGAGAGGCGCTGTTCGAACTCTTCGCACGCACGCGCGATATCCGCCGTTCGATCGTCGAACAGGGGCAGGACGATGCGCGGCCAGACTTCGGCCGCAAGGATCACTAGGCCGCGGGCGATCCCGCGTTCAGCGCATTGATCGCCTCGATCACCTGCCGTTCAACTTCGGCGCGTGGCAGCCCGGGAGCGATCGGCTCCGCAAACCGGTAAGTGATCGTGCCCGGCCGCTTGAGCCGGCGGTGATAGAGCGGACCGCTGTCGACCGCCACCGGCACCACCGGCAGCCCGAGGAGCTTGTAGAGCCCCGCAAAGCCCGCCTGGAGCTGGCGCCGCTCCCCATGCGGCACGCGGGTACCTTCGGGAAAGATCACCAGCGGACGGCCCTGCGCGGAATAAGTCCGGGCGGATGCGACCATCGCACGCAGCGCCCGGGCGCCTTCTTCGCGGGCTACGGGGACGCAGCCATAAGCTTCGGCCGCACGGCCCCAGCCGGGGATACGAAACAGCTCGCGCTTGGCGAAAGGCACCGGCCGATCGAACAGGCACGG
Organism: Pelagerythrobacter aerophilus; assembly: GCF_003581645.1. Lineage (GTDB taxonomy): Bacteria > Pseudomonadota > Alphaproteobacteria > Sphingomonadales > Sphingomonadaceae > Pelagerythrobacter > Pelagerythrobacter aerophilus. The sequence continues at coordinate 414,038 of NZ_QXFK01000018.1, forward strand.
CGCGTCGATCGCCTCGAAAAAGCTCTCGTGCCGGACCGCATAGAGCGCCGCGCCGGCGGTGGGCGCGCCTTCCAGGCGCACCGATATGCCGAGGAACACCTGCGCGCAGGTACGGTGGAAGCAGCACCAGCGGTCCACCACCCAGCCAAGCGCGCGTGCCCCCAGCGGAATAGAGGCGACCGCCGAGAGCACGTAAATCACGCTCCCGAGGTAGAAGACGAGATAGAACGCGAGATTGCGCAGGAGGAGCATCGCCTGCCCCACTACCACAGCCGGCTGGCCGTGCTGGCGAGCAGCTTGTGATATTCGAGGAACAGGTCGCCGAACGACGGATGCGAGGGAACCGCATCCCACACTACCGTCACACCGCCCGGGAGCGTGCGCGCCAATTCACCCGCTGCGCGCCGCATGTGCCAGTCGGTCGTGACGAGGCGGAGCGACTTGATCTCGCGCGAATCGACCCAGCGCGCGGTTTCCGAGGCGTTGCTGCGCGTGTCGACCGCCGCAAAGCCGAGCGCGACGCAGCAATCCATCAGATCCGCCGGCACATCGAACTGCGCCGCGAACTCGCGCGGTTTGACCTCGGGATCGACCCCGGTCACGAGCATCGCTTCGGCTTGCCCATTGCGAAGGATCTCGAGTCCGCGCTCGATTCGTCCGGCACCGCCGGTGGGCACGATCACCGCGTCGGAATGCAGGTCTCCCGCCGGCCCCGGCAGCGCAACCGCAAACCACAGGAAGCCCAGCGCCCACAGCATGACCACGGCGGAAACGATGCGGCCGATCACAGCATCCGCCTCACGGAAGCGAGCACGGTCAGCCGCGCAGTGACGATCGCAATCACGACCCCCGCGATCGGGATACCTGCGAGCATCAGCCAATCGAACAGCGTCAACCCGCCGCCGGCCATCATGCCCGAGCCGAGCGCCGCGAACTGCTTGCCGAGCACCATGACCCCGGCGACGCCGATCGCCAGCCCCGCCGCACCGCCGAGCACCGCATCATAGCCGATCGAGCGCTGGAAGATGCGCGCGATCTGGCCGTCCGTGCCGCCGAGGAGGTGGACGATCTCGATCGTGTTCCGGTTGCTGCCGAGCGCCGAGCGCGCCGCCAACCACACCGCTGCGGCACTCGTCAGCGCGAGCAGCACCACGAGCGCGATCGCCAGCCACTGAAGCGATGCGATCGCCGCGAACACGGGTTGCAGCCAGCCGGATTGCGCATCGACGCGCGCATCGGGTGCGATCTGGAGCAGCCGCGTCTGAAGGTCGTCGATCGCGGCGCGGTCGGCAACGCCCCGCAGACGCACGTCGATCAGCGCCGGAACGGGCACAGTCGCATCGGTTGCCCCGACGCCGAGCCAAGGTTCGAGCAACGCTTCGAGCTCCGCCTCCGGCACCCGGCGATAGGTGGCGATCGCCGGGTCGTTCGCGAGCGCATCCATCACCGCGTCCGCCTGCCGCTCGCGTGCGGCGGGAAACGCCTCGATCACCTGCACGGTCACACCGCCCGAAAGCTCGGCGCGTGCGGTATCGGCCATGTTCTGCAGCGCAAGCCCGCCCGCCGCCGCGATCACCGTCAGCGCGACCATGATCGCGATCACCCATGGCATCGGCCCTACGAGCCGCGCCTGGGGCACCAGCCGCGCCGCACGATCGCCGCCGAACGGCGAGAAGCCGCGCACGATCGCACGATTGAGCGTTCCCGACTTGGTCATGATACAGAGTTCTCGCGGCTGGCGGCGCGCGGCGGATAGCGCAGCGCGCCCGTGGGATCGGACAGCCGCCCCTTGTCCAGCCGCATGATCAGCGAATCGGGCACCTTCTTGAGCAGATGCACGTCGTGCGTCGCGACGACGACCGTCGTGCCCAAGCGATTGAGAGCCTCGAACAGGCGCAGGAGCTTCAACGCCATTTCGGGGTCGACGTTGCCGGTGGGCTCGTCTGCCACCAGCATGTCGGGCCGGCCGATCACCGCACGGGCGATCGCCACGCGCTGCTGCTCCCCGCCCGACAGCGTGGCTGGCCGCGCCTCATACCGGTGCGACAGGCCGACCCAGTCGAGCATGTCCGCGACCGGCTTCGCCACGTCGGATTCCGGCATGCCCGAGACGCGCAGCGGAAGCGCCACGTTATCGAAGGCGGAGAGGTGCGGCACGAGCCGGAAATCCTGGAACACGACGCCCAGCCGCCGGCGGAAGGCCGGCAGGCGGGCGCGCGGCAGGGTAATGACGTCGGAGCCGAACATCCGGATCGCCCCGCGCGAGGGGCGTTGCGCCAAGTACAGCAGCTTGAGCAGCGAGGTCTTGCCCGCCCCGCTCGCCCCGGTGAGAAAATAGAAACTGCCCGGGTAGAGCGTGAACGATATGTCGCGCAGCACTTCCCCGTCGGTGCCGTAGCGCAAACCCACGTTGTCGAACGCCACGATCTCGCTGTCGAAATCGCTCATGGACGAAGGTCCGTCCGCAGTGTCGGGAGATCGCAGCTTGGCATGTGCGCGCGGCTATAGCGGCGCTTCGATGTGGAAAAAAGCCGCTCGCTCGCTCCCGCATTGCGGGCAAGCCTTGTGCGATCCGTGGCCCGCCCTAAGGATGCCGGTTACGATGATCATCGCCTGCCCCGCCTGCTCGACCCGCTATGTCGTGCCAGACAGCGCTATCGGAGTCGACGGGCGCACGGTGCGATGCGCGAAATGCCGGCACAGCTGGTTCCAGGAAGGCACGGGCGCGGAGATCGGCGAGGATGCGCCGCCGCCAGCGCCTCCCGCGCCCCCGCCGGTAGCTCCTCCTGCGCCGCCGCCGCCGCCTCCGGTCGAGGAATCACAACCTGCGCCGCAGGACGAACCCGAAGTCCCGGAAGAGCCCGCTCCCTCGCCTGCGCCCGATTTCGACCAGCCACCGCCGGTGGCCGAAGCGATTCCCGCCCCGCCGCCGCCTGTGGAACCCGACGACGGCTATTCTCCCTTCGCGGCCGAACCGCCCTTCCGTCCGCGACGCAATCCGCTGAAGATATGGACCGCGGCCGCCGCAGTATTCGCGGTGCTGGCGCTCGGCACGATCGCTGCGGTCAGCTATTGGGGCCTACCCGGCTGGGTGCCCGTCAGCCGCCCGATTTTCGCGGTCCAGCAGCCCGATCTCGTGCTCGAGTTTCCGCCCGAACAGCAGGACCGGCGCACGCTGCCCAACGGCACGGAGTTCTTCGGCGCGAGCGGCACGATCACCAACGTCGGGCGCGAGACACGCACCGTCCCCTCGATCCTGATCGTCATGCGCGATGCCCGCGACCGGATCGTCTACAGCTGGGAAGTCGCACCGCCCAAGGCGCAGCTCGCCCCGGGGGAGAGCGTCACGATCAACGAGGCGGTAACCGACGTTCCCAAGTCGGCCAAGTTCGCGGAAATCGGCTGGAAACCGGGCTGATTGCGGGCATGGCGCGACAAGCACGCTCAAACCGCTTGCGGAGGGGCGCACCTGTTGCTAGTGGCGCCCGCCTACCCCCCGAGGGCGCCCGTCGCCCTTCTGGCTGAGTGCGGTCGTGGCGGAACTGGTAGACGCGCAACGTTGAGGTCGTTGTGGGCGAAAGCCCGTGGAAGTTCGAGTCTTCTCGACCGCACCATTTACCCTTTATTTTCAGGTAGTTAATCCTCGTTTTCCCGGGAAAACGGGGATTTTTGCGTTTGCCAGCGTTCGCCGATGGCCGCCGTGCTACCGCCGGCGATGGCTGCGCATGGCGAAGCTCGACGTGATGCGTGAAACGCCCGGGAGTCGCGACAGGACGTCGCGGTGGAACTCTCCGTAATCGTCGATCCCCGCGATCTGGACGCGAAGGACGTAGTCGCCGTTGCCGGTCATCAGATACCACTCCTGAATTTCCGGGTGGCGGCGTAGGGCGGCCTCGAAACGGGCGAGATATTCTTCGGTCTGCCGTTCGAGCTCGATTTCCACGATGGCGACTGTGCCTTCGTCCGGTCCGGCGATCGAGACGATCGCGGTATAGCCCCGGATCACGCCCGATGCCTCGAGCAGCTTCACGCGCCGCAAGCAGGCGGACGGCGATAGGCCGACCTCCGCGGCAAGCGCGCTGTTGGTAATCCGTGCATCGAGACGAAGGCGGTTGAGAATCCGCCGATCGGCGTCGTCGAGGGCTTTCATGCAGAATATTCCACTATTTTGCAGATTATGCCTCTCATAGGGCATTTATCGGCGTTTCATACATCAGATTGGCGAAACGTTGAGCAGGATATGCAGTATTCCCGCCGAAGGAGCGGGGAATGCAATCACACATCGCCATCGACGCATTCTCGAGCCGGCTTGGCACCGATCTCGATGCCATACGCGCGAACTATCGCACCATTGCGCGGCGTATCGCGCCGGCGCGCTGCGGCGCCGTCGTCAAGGCGAACGCCTACGGTCTCGGCGTGACGATGGTCGGCCCGGCCCTTTACCGCGAGGGCTGCCGCACCTTCTTCGTCGCCCAGCTTTGCGAGACCGGTCCACTGGCGCAAGTCATCGGCGGCGATGCGGAGATCTTCGTCCTCAACGGCATCGATCCCGGGAGCGAAGCACTTTGCGCCGAGCGCGGTTTCGTGCCGGTGCTGAATTCCGCGACGCAAGTCGAACGCTGGCGCACGCTCGCCCGCTCGAACGGCCGGTCGCTGCCGGCAGCCCTGCAAGTCGACAGCGGCATGTCGCGCCTCGGCCTGCCCTCCACTGCCGCGATCGCTTTGGCGAATGATCCGGCGTTCGCGCGCGAAGTCGACCTTCGTCTCGTCATGACCCATCTCGCCTGTGCGGACGAACCGGCGCGCCCTGCCAACGCGGAGCAGCTCGCGCGGTTTCGTATGGTCCACGCGCATTTCCCGGGTGTGCCCGGCTCGATCGCAAACAGCGGTGGCATATTCCTTCCCGGCGAGTTTCACGGCGAGCTCGCGCGGCCCGGCGTCGCCTTGTTCGGAGTCGATCCAGGGCCCCATGCCGAGGGGCTCCAGCCCGTCGTCCGGCTCGATGCGCGCGTCCTCCAGATCCGCACGATCGAGGCGGGTGCCGGCGTCGGCTACGGCTTCGAGCACATCGCAAGGGGGCAGCAACGGCTGGCGACAATCGCCATCGGTTATGCGGACGGCTGGCCGCGTTGTCTCGGCGGTGTCGGTGCCGCTTGGCATAGCGGCACGCGGCTTCCCATCGTCGGGCGCGTATCGATGGACAGCACGACCGTCGACATCGGCGCGCTCCCCGAAGGGGCGTTGCGCGAGGGCGACTTCGTCGAACTCATCGGCCCTTCGCAGTCGCTTGACAACGTCGCACGCGATGCCGGGACGATCGCCTACGAGATCCTGACGCAATTGGGTGCGCGGCATGCGCGCATCTATCTCGAAAACGGCGCCGCGCAGGTGCGGGCGCCTGGGAGCTACCCATGAGAGTGATCGTTCTGGGCGCCGGCGTGGTCGGCGTGACCTCGGCCTATTACCTGGCCGAAGCCGGGCATGAAGTCGTGCTGCTCGACCGCCAGTCGGGGCCCGCGCTGGAGACCAGCTTCGCCAATGCGGGCGAAATCTCGCCCGGCTACGCCTCCCCCTGGGCGGCGCCCGGCATTCCGCTGAAGGCACTACGGTGGCTGCTCATGAAGCATGCCCCGCTGATCCTGCAGCCGCAGCTCGACATGGCGATGCTGCGCTGGATCCTGGCGATGTTGCGCAACTGCACCGCGGCGCGCTACGCGCTCAACAAGAGCCGCATGGTCCGCCTCGCGGAGTTCAGCCGGGACGAGCTGATCGCGCTGCGCGGCAAGCTCGGGCTTCAGTACGATCAGCGATCGCTCGGTACGCTTCAACTCTTCCGCACGCAGAAGCAGCTCGACGCGAGCGCGAGCGATATTGCCGTGCTGGAGCAGTACGGCGTTGCCTACGAGCTGCTCGACCGCGACGGCTGCGTCGGCGCCGAACCGGGCCTCGGCGCCTCGCGCGATCGCTTCATGGGCGGCCTGCGCCTGCCAGGGGACGAGACCGGCGACTGCCACGTGTTCACGCGCCTGCTCGCGGAGCGGCTGCCGGGCATGGGCGTGGACATGCAGTACGGCACGACGATCGAGGCTCTGGAGCGGGACGGCGATCGCGTCAGGGGTGTCCGCACCGACCGCGGCCTCGTGCGCGGCGATGCCTATGTCGTCGCGCTCGCCAGCCATTCGCCCGGGCTGCTGCACCCGCTCGGGCTTCGCCTGCCGGTCTATCCGGTGAAGGGCTATTCGATCACGTTGCCGGTGGCCGACCCGGCCCGCGCGCCGGTCTCGACCCTGCTCGACGAGAGCTACAAGATCGCGATCACCCGGCTTGGCGATCGCATCCGGGTCGGCGGAATGGCCGAGCTTGCCGGCTTCGACCGCACTCTGCGCCCGCGGCGCGAGGCGACGTTGCGCCATTCCATAAACGATCTCTTCCCCGGCGCCGCGGCGAACCATGAGCCGCCCAACTTCTGGAGCGGATTGCGTCCGATGACGCCCGACAGCACGCCCGTGGTGGGCGCAACGCCGGTGCCGAATCTGTTCCTCAACACCGGTCACGGTACGCTGGGCTGGACCATGGCGTGCGGTTCCGGCCGCCTGGTCTCCACGATCGTCGGCGGCGAGACCCCGCCGATCGACCCAGGTGGGCTCGGTCTCGCGCGCTATCTCTGATCGCGAACCGCCGCCGTAAGGGTTGCGGCGGCGCCGCTCCGAACCAGGTCTCCGAGCCAGCGGGCGATTTCGCCCGCTGCGGGGCTTTGGGCCAGCACCGGCGGAAAGATCGCGTCGAGCGCCAGTAGCCGGCGCGCCGCGTCATCCGGATCGGCAGCGGCCGCCCAGGCAGCCGCGGTACGATCGGCCAGGGGATCGTCGACCGCATGCCGCGTGCCGTCATCGCCGCGCCCCGCCTGCCAGCGCATCCAGGCAGCGATCGCAAGGCTCGTCATCGGCGAAGCGAGCCCCATCTCCTGCCGTGCCATAAGCGAGGCGACCAGCCGCTGCGGCAGCTTCTGGGATCCGTCCATCGCGATCTGGCGAGTCCGATGCCCGAGCGCGCGATTGGCGAAGCGCGCCATCAGCGCCCGGCGATAGGCGGCAATGTCGAGTTCCGCCGGCGGGACCAGCGCGGCCTCCGCCTCATCCCACAGTGTCTCGACGAAGGCCGAGCCCGCGCGGGTAGCTACAAAACGGTCGACAAATTCGACCCCGGCCAGCGCACCGAGATAGGCGATCCCCGAATGCGCGCCGTTGAGGAGGCGGAGCTTGGCCGTCTCCCAGGGCGCGACGTCGGCGGTCATCTGAACGCCCACCGCGTCGAAGTTGGGCCGCTCGCCTGCGAAGCGGTCTTCGATGACCCACTGCGTGAACGGCTCGGTCTTGACCATCGCGCGGTCGAGAAGCCCGGTCCGGGCGGCCAGCCGCTTGATATCCTCTTCGTCGGTCGCCGGCACGATGCGGTCGACCATCGTCTGCGGAAAGGCGCCCTTTTCGGCGATCCAGTCGCGAAGCGCCGGGTCGCGGCGCCCGGCCATGGCAAGCACCGCCGCTTCGAGCCGGCGCCCGTTCTCGGGAAGGTTGTCGCACGAGATCGCCGTGAATGGTGCGAGCCCTCGCTCCCGCCGCCGCGCGAGAGCGGCGACGAGGAATCCCGGTGCCGTCTTCGGCGTATCGGGGCCGGCGAGGTCGGAGGCCACCTCGGCGTCCGCTTCGATCAGCGCCCCCGTCGCGGGATCGAGCTTGTAGCCCTTCTCGGTCACCGTGAGTGTCACGATATGCGTCTCGGGCGCCGCCAGCGTCTCCACCAGCGCGGCGGGATTTTCGGGCGCCACCAACACGTCCCTGACGGAGCCGATGACGCGCACCCGCTCTTCGGGCCCGTTGCGCACCACGAGGCCGTAGAGCCCGTCCTGCGGCGCCATCGCATCCCGGGTGGCAGGCGAACGAAGCGAAGCGGCGCGAATGCCCCATCGCCTATCACCGCGCGCGAGAAGGTCGTCGAACACCACTGCCTGATGCGCACGGTGGAAGGCGCCGATGCCGAGATGGACGACACCCGGTTGCACCGCCGAACGATCGTACCCCGGCCGTTCGATGTCGTCCGGCAATCGCTCGACCGTGGCATTGGTCAGCCGCAACGTCACTCCCGCATCACCGGTCGGAAACCAGCGCCTCGATAAGGCGGCTCATGTTGGCGATATAGGTCGCGGTCGAGATGCCGATGACCGGCGTATCGGTCGTATAAGGCGAGGTATCGGTCGCATCACCGACGTGGGTCGAGCGGAAATCGCCCGGCGCCGGTTCGGCGGGCCCGTCGCCGCGGTAGGGATTGCTCGTCGCGCGGAGTGGTGTGGGCCACCAGCCATCCTCGTTCAGCGTGCGGACGAGATCGGTGGGCGCGGCCGCGCCCCGCGCGTTGAGGTCGGAGCCGGTGGCTAGATCGACCACGAAATAGCGGGGTAGCGGTGTGGCCTCCGTCGCATAGAGCGGCGAGTTGCGGACTGCTTCTTCGGGTGGCAGGGCCCTCAGTGCCTCGTACTCACGCCGCAGCGCCGCGACATCGATGGCACGGTAGGCGGAATAGTGGCCAAGCGGCGCTTCGGGATTGTAATCCCAGTAATATTCGCCGTTCACGACGTTCGAGCCGCGGCGGTGGACATAGATCGGCCGGTTGGTGCCGATCTCGATGAATGTCGGGAAATGACGGTCGCCGCTTCCCTGCCCCTCCGGCAGGCGCACCGATTCCAGCCAGTCCAGCGCTTCCGGGATGCGGGCGAGGAACTTGGTTTCACCGGTCATGCGGTAAAAGTTCATAAGCTGCCGCACGTTCGCCGCCGTAGTGCTCGTGGTGAGCGCATTGGGTTCGTACGTGCGCGCGCCCGCAGGCTTCAGATCGAGGGTATATTGCAGCGCCCAGCCGGGCTGCGGCGCCCCGAGCTGCGTCACCAGGAAAGAGTTCATCGCCCGGATGACCGGTTCCACCACGCGGGTGTCGCCGAGCGTCTGATGAACCATGAGCAGAAACTTGATGTTCTCGGCCGCGACGTCGTCGTTGAACGTGATGTAGCGCGAGTATTCCGGAAACTCGGGATCGTAGGGCCAGCGCTGCGGCCAGCCGCCGATCGGATACTGGCTCTCCAGAACGAACTGGATCGCCTTGTCGAGCGCCGGGCGATATTTGGGATCCAGCTTCTCGACATAGAGACGAAGCAGGAACTGCATCGCTTCGGAGGTGCCGGCATCGTCGAAGGTCGCGTTGTCGGCGTAGTGCTGAAATTCCTCCATCCGCCACGCGTTCTTGCCGATCGTTTCGTACCAGTGGCGGGTCGAGGCGGGCCCGGCGAAATCGATGAAATAGTTCCAGCCACCGCTCCGGTGCTGGCCGCGGATGAGCGCCGCCGCGGCCTTTTCCGCAGCCTGATAGTAATACTCGTCGCCCGTGGCGTGATAGGCGTCGAGGAACAGGTGGCCCATCGTCGCGGTACCCGGCGGCTGCACCCAGATCATGCTCGGTTTCGCCTCGAGCTCGCCCCAGCGGCGGGACATGTCGGGCAGATAGGACCAGACATAGCCGCCATTGGTCGAGGCTTCCTCGACCATGAACCGCGTCGCGCGCTTCATGGTCTGCTCGATCTCTTCCTGGCTCTGAGCCCTAGCTTGCGGCGCCGTGACCAGGATCAGCGCGAGCGCGCAAAGCAGACGGTAGATCATGCCCACAGCCCCTGTCCCCGGCCCCAGCGATGGAAGAGATGCTCCCAGCCCTCGACCGTCTTTCCTTTCGCAAGCCGGAGCCCGAAGCCATGCCCGCCATCGGCGTAGAGATGAGTCTCGGTAGCGATGCCTCGTTCGTGCAACGCGGCGCGAAGCATCAGCGTGTTCTCGACCACCACCGAGCCGTCATCCTCTGCGTGGAGAAGGAAGGCCGCCGGCGCATCGGCGGGCACGTTGAAGCTGGGCGTATGCGCCCGCTCGATCGCCGGAGAAGCCGATTCACCGATCAGATTCTTACGCGATCCGGCATGGGCCGTGGGCGCGGTCATGGAGATGACCGGATAGATCGGCGCTGCGGCATCGGGGCGGGCCGAGAGGCGGTCGGCAGCGTCCACCGGATCGTAGACACTGGCGTCGAAGCGGGTCATCAGATCGGCGCACAAGTGGCCCCCGGCGGAAAAGCCCATCGCCGCCACGCGCTTCGGATCGAGGCCGTAAGCATCGGCGCGATGCCGGATCAGGCGCATCGCGCGCTGCGCGTCCGACAAGGCCACGTCCGGCCCCGCGGCCCAGCCCTCGTACGGCAACCTGTAGAACAGCACGAAAACCGTGATGCCGTGCCCGTTCAGCCAGCGGGCCATCTCGTAGCCTTCCTTGTCGACCACCACCCAGCTGTAACCTCCGCCGGGGGTGATCATCACCGCAGCGCCGTTCGGGTTTTCGGGGCGAAAGACCGCGAGGCGCGGGCGGGAGATGCCGAAGACGTAGCGATCGTTGAACGCCGGATCGGTGCTCCGTTCCTTCACCGTCTCGATCGGCAGCGTTTCAGGCGCTCCGGGAGCGCCTGCAGGCCACAGGTCGATTGTCTCCGTCGGATCGGGAAACGTCAGGTGAGGGGAAGTGGGCGTCGCAGGCGCAGCGGTCTGGCCTGCCGCGCGCGATGCGAGACCCAGCGCCATGCCGCCCATCAGGGCCGTCCTACGGTCGAATCTCATGCCAGGGCCTCATAGGTGAAATTGGAGAACCGCCCTTCCCCGCTTCCGGCAACGTAGAGCGCAGGGCGGAGGCTGAGGAAGTCGTAGGCCACGTTATGATGGTAGCCAGAGACTTCCATCTGCACGTCGAACTTCTGCCAGCTCCGGCCGCCATCCTGACTCGTATGGATCGTGAGGATGTTGCGGTCGTTGGTCAGGCGGATTCGCATCCCCGTCACCGGTGCTCCACCCTTGTCGCGCTGACCGGGGATAGCGCCCCGCGAACGCTGCAGACCGTAGCGGTGCATCATCAGCCCCTTGTCCCCGAAACCGAGCCCGGCATAGAGCCGCCGGTTGTAGAACAGAAGCAGCCCCGCCTCGGCGCCCGGATCGACCTCCACGTCCGCCTCGATGCGATAGCGCTGATCGCCGTTGACGAACGACAACGGTGAGCAATCGCTTGGCGTGCTTCCCTTGCCGCGCATGTGGAGCACGCCGTTCGCCCGGCGGAGGCGTTGCACTTCGTCCGGCACGGGGTCGTAGAAGCTCCACTGGATGCCGAATTTGTCGGCCGAGAAATCGTCGCTCAGCGGCATGCCGTGCTGCTGGTCGGGGAGATCGAGCGGCTTCTCGATCGGCTCCGACAGGTCACCGCCCAGCGGCTCTATCCAGCCGTCCTCGGTCCATTCGACCGGCTCCAGCAAGGCTTGGCGGCCGAGCGTCCAGTAGCCGTTCTCGTAACCGTGGTAGATCATCCACCACTGGCCGCCCGGTCCTTCGAACAGCGTCGCATGGCCGCGCGACCACCACTTCTCGCGCGCGCTCTTGGTGCGGATCTGGGGGTTGTTGGGGGCGTGTTCCCAAGGGCCGTGAATGGAGCGCGAACGCGCCATGATGACCATGTGCCCGGTCGGCGGCCCCGCCGTGCCGCCCACGGCGGTGGTCATGTAGTAATAGTCGCCCCGCCGGGTGATCTTCGGCCCCTCGGGCGCGAAGGTCTCTACCACCCATTCCTCGGGATAGCGCCAGGGGTCGTAGACGTGCTCGACCTCGCCCACGACCGAAAGGCCGTCGGGCGCAAGACGCACACGATCGCCGCCGGAGAGGAACAGCCAGCGGCTGCCGTCCTCGCCAACGGCATGGCCGGGATCGATATGATCGGGAAGCTTGAGATCGATCGGATCCGACCAGGGTCCTTCGATCCGCTCCGCATGAATGACGTAGATCGACTTGTAGTCGGGGAACCGCGCGGGAATGTAGAGGAAGTAGCGGCCCTCGTGCTTGACCAGTTCCGGCGCCCAGACCGATCCGATCGGCTTGGTAAGCGCGGCCGTCACGGGCTGCCAGTTCACCAGGTCGCGGCTGTGCCAGATGACAAGGCCCGGATAGGCATCGAAGCTGGAGAAGGTGAGGTAGTAGTCCTCGCCGTCGCGCAGAATGGTCGGGTCCGGATGATCGCCGGCGAACACAGGGTTGAGGAACCGCCCGTCGCCGAGATCGGCCTTGCGCTGGCCTTCGAACCCCTTGCCCCACGCCATGTCCGCATAAGGGTCGAGCGATGACGTCGCGCGCGAGCCCTGCGCCAGCGCACGACCGGGAAGGAGTTGGAGGATACCGGCGGCTGCGACCGCCTTCAGGCCGGTCCTTCGATCGAACATGCTTGGAGGAGCCTCCTTGGCAGGAAAGAAATGGCCGGCCGCGCCAATCGCACGGGCCGGCCAAGGGGGGAGTTACCTGGCGAAGCGCATCACAGCTTGAAGCGCACGCCTGCCATGATCACGCGGCCGAAGTGGTTGTTCTCGTAATTCCGGCGCGCAAAGTCGTCGGTCCAGCGATAGCGGTAGTCATCCGTCAGATTGGTGCCGTCGAGCGACAGCTCGATCTGATCGGTGAGCTGATAGCGAATCGCGGCGTCGAGGTTGAACGAGCTGCCGAACCCTTCGAAGATGTTGCTGTTGCCGCTCGTGCCGGTGATGTAACCGCCGCGATAGGCACCCGATACGCGGATCGAAAGCTTGCCGTCGTCGTAGTAGACGGTACCGTTCGCCGATTTCTTCGACAACCCGAGGAGTGGGCGAGTGTATATCTCCGGGTTCTCGTCATCGCCGAAGTTATAGTCGACCTTGCTATCGATCAGCGTCACGTTGCCGAGCACGCCGAAATGACGCAGCATGCTCGAGTCCGAGAACGCAGAGAAAGGAAGGTTGAGACCAAACTCGACACCCTTCAGACTCGCGCCGGGACCATTGAGGGTAGTCCTGAACTCAAATTCGCGATCGGGATTGGTCCCGTTGACGATCGCGTCGTAAACAGGTGTGCCCGGTGTCAGAAGAGACGTAGGCAACCCACTGTCCGCCCAGGTGCCCTCTTCCGAATCCGCCAGCGGGAAGCTCACGATATCCTTGGCAAAGAGCGCCACGGATGCGAGCGCTCCCGGGGCGAAATACCACTCAAGCGCCACGTCGTAGTTGGTCGCACGATAGGGATCGATGTAGGGATTGCCGGTCGAGATGCGGAAATTGAACTGATCGACCGACCCACCCGGTGTCAGCGAGCCTAGGCTCGGCCGGGTCATCACCTTGGCGATGGCGCCGCGCAGGATCAGATTGTCCGCCGGGAAGATGTTGACATTCATGGCCGGCAGCCAGTCGTCATAGGTGCGCTCTATGGTCCTGTAGGTGCCACTCAGGAACCCTTCGGACGTCTGATCGGTCTTGGCATAGCGCATGCCCGCATTACCCGTGACACGCATGCCGAACAGCGATGTTTCGTAGTTCGCCTGGAGCCAGCCACCGGTCACCTCCTCGGTGACCGAGCGCTGCCCCCCTTGATCCAGCACGGCTTCGCGGTTGTAGAGGTCGATCAAATCGGTGGCGGCGTCGAGGTTCGGCACAACCCACTGGTTGGTGTTGCCTTGCGGCTGCCCCGCCTTGCCGAGTTCGAAGATATCGGCAAGATCGTCGGTTACCGGCGCACCGGAAGCGCCCGGCGCACAGTCGAATGCCTGACAGTAGACGCCGTCGCGCCGGTATCCGATCGTATCGAAGTTGAAGCGGCGATAGAAGGCGCCACCCGCGAACTGGAAGCCATCTGCCACATCCCATTCGAGATCGAGCGCGGCCGTACGGAACTTGTTGGTGAGCGATGACGGCCGGTCGCGGAACTCGGCGAATTCAAACGCTGCCGGATCATCGATTCCGGGGCCGAAGACCAGGAGCGGCGACTTCATGTCGGTGTAGTCGTAGGTGTAGCCGTCCGCGCGGTCGTCGAACATCAGCGAGGTTTCGATCGGAATGTCTGCGTCCGACCGCGAGAGGCCGCCCCGAAGCGTTCCCCGGAACATATCGCTGAACTCGTGATCGATGTTGGCCGAGATCTGATAGAACTCGGTCTCGCTCTCACGATGATAGCGCTCGGTGCGGACGTAGGCGTTGTCCAACTCGGCCGAGATGATGTTGTTGTCGCCGTCGATCACATAGTTGGAGATATCGATGGTGTCTTCATTGCTGCGCAGCAACACCTCGCCCCAGAACTCGTCGCGATCCTCCTTGAAGTTCGAATAGAGGCCGTCGATCGAGATATTGGTGCGGTCGGTCGGCTTGAACTGGATCGACGCGGTCGCGCCCAGACGTTCGCGATCATGGTCGACGAGGCCATAGCGCGGGATGCGCGGGTGAAAAGCGTCGGCAACCTCCGCGCACTCGCCGGTCGGATTGTCGAGGTCGCATGCGACGCCGTTGACCGAACGGAACGGATCCTGAGCCCAGCGCACCGAGTTGTTGCCGAGCTCCGAGGTCTTGTACTGCGAGTAGGCGACCGAGGCGGACACGCCGAACGTCTCGGCGTCGTTGGTCCAGCCGATGAGGCCGGCGAGGCGCGGGCCGACATTGTCGTTGAGGTCGTTGTAGCGGGCCTGCGCCGAAGCGGTGAGCGTCAGGCCGGCGCCATAGTTGATCGGGTTGCCGGTGTTGAGATCCACCACCGCGCCCAGCGACCCCTCGTCGAGCGATGCCGATGCGGTCTTGTGCACAACGATCGAGTTGAACAGCTCCGACGCGAAGACGTTGAAGTCGAACGCGCGGTCGCGGTTGGCGGACGCGCCGTCGGTCGAGGTCGCAATGGTCTCCATGCCGTTCACCCGAACCCGGGTGAACTGCGCCCCCAGACCACGTACGGTGATCGCACGCCCTTCGCCCGCGTCGCGCTCGATGGCGACGCCCGGGATACGCTGCAGCGATTCGGCCAGGTTCTGGTCGGGGAACTTCGCAATGTCCTCGGCCACGATGACGTCGATCGCCGATACCGATTCGCGCTTCATGTCGAGCGCCGCGTCGAGCGAGGCGCGGAAGCCGCTGACGACGATCACATTGCCCTCTTCCCCGATCGCTTCCTCGGCGACAGCTTCATCGGCGGCCCCGCTGGTCGTGCTGGGGGACGTGTCCGTCTCCTGCGCACTTGCCACGGAAGGCAGCGCGGCCGTCGCCAGCACTAGAAACGAAGTGGCTCCCATGAGCCGCGTCAGCGCGCGCTTCCGCCGCTCGATGTCCTGATCCTTGCGCATTCCTCTCTCCCTTGTCCGTTTCGCTTATGGAGGCGAATAAAACCGTATGACACCGGTGTCTAAGCTAGACGACGGCATGGCTGGAGAGAACGAACTCTGGAGTTGAGGCAATGACGGCGCCCCTTCACTCTCTCCCACCGATGCTGTGCTTATCCGCCCAGTCATCATCCCGGTTGTAAGATGTAAGTAACCGGTGTCATAAGAGTGCGCCCGGCGCGAGACGCTGTCAAGACCGGTGATTGGGAGAGAGACAATGATGCGTGTTCTGATACCCCTTCTGTTGCTGATTGTGGCCTCGCCGCTACGCGCGGAAGCCTTCCCCGGCGCGACGGGATGGGCCGCGACGACCGAGGGCGGGCGCGGCGGCACGATCATACGAGTCACCAATCTCGATGCGGACGGGCCCGGTTCGCTCAAAGCCGCCCTTGAAGCGTCCGGACCGCGAATCGTCGTCTTCGAGGTGGGCGGGGTGATCGATCTGGGCCTCACCACCGTGAATATCGACGAGCCGTACCTCACAATTGCAGGGCAGACCGCACCATCGCCGGGCATCACCATCATTCGCGGCGGCTTCGATATCCGCACGCACGATGTCATCGTTCGCCATATCCGTATCCGCTCCGGCGTTTCCGGAAAGCCGAAACGGAGCGATTGGGAAGCCGACGCCATCTCCACCGTCGCCGCCAGCAATGTGATCGTCGACCACTGCTCGGTCACCTGGGCTGTCGATGAGAACCTGTCTGCCTCCGGCCCCCGCTTCACGGGCGGCACCGTCGAGGAGTGGCGAGCGGGAACATCGCGCAATATTACGTTCTCCTACAACATCATCGCCGAAGGCCTCGCCCACGCCAGCCATCCGAAGGGAGAGCACAGCAAAGGCTCCCTGATCCACGACAACGCGACCGGCATCCTCATCTACCGCAACCTCTATGCCCACAATTACGAGCGCAACCCGATGCTGAAGGGCGGTGTCCAGGCAGCGGCGGTGAACAACTTCATCTTCGATCCGGGCGCGCAGGCGATCCATTACAACCTGATGGACCTGGAGTGGGGCGACCATCCGCATCAGACCGGAGAACTGTCTGCCGTCGGCAATGTCCTACGCGCCGGCTTCTCCACCCGCGACGACATCGCCTTCCTCTCGATCGGCGGCGTCGGCGATCTGCGCTACTACGGACGCGACAATGTCGCGGTCGGCCGACTGGGCGAATCGCTGCCGATGTTCGGCCGCTACACCACCAGCCCCGCGAAGATCGTCGAAACCGACGAGCCGCCCGTCTGGCCCGAGGGCCTGGACGTGCTGCCCGCGAATCAGGTGGAGACGCATGTCCTGCGATATGCCGGCGCCCGCCCCTGGGATCGCGACGCGCATGACATCCGCGTGATATTCGACGTTGCCGAGGGGCGCGGCGAGATCATCGACAGCGAGGCGGAAGTCGGCGGCTATCCGGTGGTCGAACCCACCCGCGCGCGGTTTGTCGCGGAGGAATGGAACCTCGATACGATGGAGCCCAAGTCCGGGCGCTATCCCGGCCAGAAGGACGATTTCGTCCAGCAGCCGACCAGCACGCGCGACCGGCTGATGCGGCAGCAGGAGGGGAACTGACGATGAAGGCAATGGCGGCACGAATCCTCGGCGCGCTCGCGTTGGTCCTCGCCCTCGCGTCCAATCCCGCGGCGGCGTGGGCAGCGCCGAAGGTCCTGCTGTTCAGCCATACGACCGGCTATCGCCACGCCTCGATCGAACCCGCCATCGTCGCGATTCGGTCGCTCGCCGAACGAGAAGGCTTCGCCCTCGTCGCTTCAGAAGATCCGGCGGTTTTCGAGGAGGACGGACTGGACGGCTTCACCGCGATCATCCTGCTCAGCACCACGACCGATCGGAAGGACCCGGCGTCCGAATGGCTCGTCGGCCCGCGCCGCGCCGGATTGCAGGCATTCGTTCGGGGCGGAGGCGGCGTGGTCGGCATCCATGCCGCAGCCGACTCGCACGCGCACTGGCCCTGGTACCGGCGGATGATCGGCGGGCAGTTCGCCCGTCATCCGGAAGGGACGCCAACGGCCGAGCTTCACCGCACCGATGCCGATCACCCGGCCGCGCGCGTGTTCCCCGAGAGCTTCCGGCGCACGGACGAGTACTACCTGTTCGAGGATTTCGACCCGACGGTCACCCTCCTCGCCACCTTCGACCCGGCATCCATTGGCGAGCCGGCGGCCAACCCCAAACCGGTCGCCTGGGCGCACCATTTCGAGGGCGGCCGCGTCTTCTACACCGCGATGGGGCACACACCGGAAAGCTATTCCGAGCCGCTGTTTCTCGCGCACCTTGCCGCGGGGCTCCGCTGGGCGGCCAGCCTGCCGCGACCGGCCGCGCGGGGCGTAGTGATCGACGAGCAGGAGGTTGTCCGGCAAGAGCCGCCACCGCACGGCGCCATCGGCATGAGCACCGCCTACCGGATTAGCGATGCTGCTCCGCGGCGAACGATGGAATTTCGCAAACGTGTTCTCCACCCCGGCGCCGCGATCGGCGTCCACCCGATCAGCCACGACGAGGTCTACTACGTACTCTCCGGCGAAGGCGAGCTCGAGAGTGACGGACAGAAGCAACGGCTGGGACCCGGCATGGCCGCCTATCTCTACGCCGATGCGGAAGTCGGCATTCGGCAAGTCGGCAGCGAGCCGCTGGAGCTGATCATCTCCTATCCGCTACCCACCCGAACGCAGGATTAGGTTCCGGGCTGGATGTAGGGGACACGTCCGAAAAGCTCGCGCTCCCACTGCCGGGGATCGTTCGCGATGCGCACCTCCGTATCGAACAGCATGGTCTCCCGGCGGGGCAAGGTATGGACCGGCCAATCCGGTATGCTCGCATGATTGGGATCGCCCTTGCGCGCGAGGGCGATGAAGGCATCCATCATTTTCCCGCTCAATTCCTGCGCCTCTCGGCCGGTGCCGGTGATTGATCCCTCGGCATCGAGCGTACCGAATGCGAGCGGAATATCGATCGTGTGCGGTGCGCCGCGGCGCGGCTCGATTGGCGACTGGTAGTCCACCCGATAGACCCAAGTCGGCGCGCCGGCCTGCGCCCGCTCGTCCGCCTCGATCACTTGCCCGCGCCAGCTCCGCCCTGCGGTCGTGGCGGCGTAGAAGACCTGCTCGGGAGTGTAGGCGGGATAGCGTTCGCGGAACTGCGCCACGACCCATTCGGGGTGGATGTCGATGCGAAGCTCCGGCGCCATGCGCTCGGCGATGTTCGACCAGTCGAGGCCGGCGACCTTCGGCCCGTCCGGATCGATGAAGGCACGAGTCTCGTCGAGCGTGTTGCCGAGGATCATCGGGATGTGGTTCGACTGCGGGTTGGCGTCCGGCCAGAACGGGTGGCGGATGAGCCATTTCATATCCAGCACCGGGCCGAAATAGACGCCGCCGCCAAGCACGGGATCGGTCGCATCGAGCCCCTCCACCAATGCCTCCGTTGGCACGGTAAGCAAGCGGCCGAGGTCGCTCTCCGGAACGCCGACATCGGCGAGAAAGGCGCGGGTGCGCGCGGTGGCGTTGAGCGGGCCGGAGGCGGTGACCTGCTGACCGCTCATGGTTGCGGCACTGTGAAACAGGCCCTTGGCTGCGGGCATGCCCATCATCGTCGCGATCTTGGCGCCGCCGCCCGACTGGCCGAACACCATGACCTGCCCCGGATCGCCGCCGAAGCTCGCAATATTGTCGCGGATCCATTCCAGGGCGAGGATCTGGTCGAGTTGACCGGCATTGCCGCTGTCCGGGAAGCGCGGATCGAGGCGCGAGAGGTAGAGATAACCGAACGCGTTGAGACGGTGGTTCAGCGTAACGACGACCACGTCGCCGCGCGCGGCGAGATGATGGCCGTAGTTCAGCGGATCGACCACGCTTCCCGATGAATAGGCGCCGCCGTGGATATAGACCATCACCGGCCGCTTCGCGCGCGGGTCCGGCTCCGGCGTCCAGACGTTGAGGAACAGGCAGTCCTCGCTGGTCGAGGCGTAGCGATCGCTCCGCTGCGGGCAGGACGGCGCGAAGGCGGTCGCATCGGCGATGCCGCTCCACGGTTCCGGAGCGCGCGGTGCCTGAAAGCGGTGCGGCCGCGTGTCCTGTCCGTAGCGAAGGCCGCGAAACACGTGGAGGCCGTCTTCGACGGTGCCGCGCGCGCGGCCCTTGGTCGTCGGGACGACGCTCTCCCGTCCCTGCGCGGCATAGGCAGCCCCGGGCAGCGAGAGGGCTGCGGCGGCCAGGGTCGAGTTGCCCAGAAAGCGGCGGCGGTCGAGCTTGTCCATCACGCGAACCTGTTCACCAGATTTTCGAGGTATTCCTGCCGGCCCGAAGCAGGCCGCTTGTCGCTGCCCGATTGCAGCGCATGGTCGGAGAGATCGGTCAGGCTCAGCTCGCCCAACGCTTTCCGTCCGAACTCGCCTTTCCAGCCGGCATAGCGATCCTCGACGAATTGCCCGAGCCGCCCGTCCTCGATGATCGCGGCCGCATTGAGCAGCGCGCGGGCGAGAACGTCGATGCCGCCGATATGGCCATGGAACAGGTCGACCGGATCGATCGACTGCCGGCGCACTTTCGCGTCGAAGTTGAAGCCGCCGGTGGTGAAACCGCCGCCTTTCAGGATCTCGAGCAAAGCCAGCGTGAGCCCCGGAATGTCGTTGGGAAACTGGTCGGTGTCCCAGCCGTTCTGCGGATCGCCGCGATTGATGTCGATCGATCCGAAAATGCCGAGCGCCATCGCGGTCGCGATCTCGTGCTCGAAGCTGTTGCCGGCGAGCGTCGCGTGATTGGCCTCGATGTTGACCCGAACCTCGTCGACCAGCCCGTAGCGTTCGAGGAAGCCGTACACGGTCGCCGTGTCGCGGTCGTACTGATGCTTGGTCGGTTCGTGGGGCTTGGGCTCGATCAGGATCGTACCGGGAAAGCCGATTTTGTGCTTGTGCTCGACGACGAGGTTCAGAAAGCGGCCGAGCTGATCCATCTCCTGCCGGAGATCGGTGTTGAGGATCGTGTCGTAGCCTTCACGGCCGCCCCACAGCACGTAGTTCGCGCCGCCGAGCCGGTGCGTTGCCTCCAGCATCTCGCGGACCTGGAACGCCGCCCAGGCGAAGATTTCGGGGTCGGGACTGGTCGCACCGCCCGCCGCGTAGCGCGGGTGGGAGAAGAGATTGGCGGTGCCCCACAGCAACTTCATCCCGCCCGTTTCCATCCGCCGCGCCATCTGCTCGACGATGTCGGACAGGTTGCGGCGATGCTCCTCCGGCGTCGCGGCGGTCGCCATCGCGTCGACGTCGTGGAAGCAGAAGAACGGCGCGCCCAGCCGTTCGAAGAAGTCGAACGCGTTTTCCAGCTTCAGCGATGCCCGCTCAGGCGTGCAGATCTCACCCGGCATCCATGGCCGGTCGAACGTGCCGGCCCCGAAGATGTCGGCGCCGGGCCAGGCGAAGCTATGCCAATAGCAGACCGCGAGACGAAGGTGCTCCGCCATCGTCTTGCCCAGCACGATCCTGCCCGGGTCGTAGTGGCGGAAGGCGAGCATGTTGTCGCTGTCTTCGCCTTCGTAGGCGATCGGGGCGATGTCTGCGAAAATCCGGTCGGTCATGGGTGGCCTCGAAAGTGGGGTTGGAGGGCGGAGTAGAGCGCGCGGAAGAGCTGCTGGCGTTCGGCGAAGTCGGCGGCGCGGTCGGGGTCCGGCTCTTCCACGCCGGTGACGGCGGGAGGCTGGATCACGGCATCCGCATGCCCTTCCGCGCAGAGCCGGGCGAGCCGCGCGGCGCCGAAGGCCGGTCCGACCGCGCCCGCTTCCCTGAACACGAGCGGCCGATCGAGCGCGGCGGCAATGATCGCGCCCCAGAACGAGGAGCGCGAACCGCCGCCCGCCATGGTAATCGCGTCGGGTGACGAGCCCGCAGCGACGATCGTATCCAGCCCGTCGCGCAGGCCCATGGCGACACCTTCCAGCACGGCCAAGGCAAGCTCCGGCGCGCCGGTGGTTGCGGTCATGCCGAAGAAGACGCCCTGCGCGTGCGGATCGGCGTGTGGCGTCCGTTCGCCGCTGAGGTAGGGAAGGAAGATCGGCCGCGAGCGATCCATGCGCGCCTGTTCGGCGGCCGCGAGCAATGCCGGCACGTCGTCCAAGCCGAGCAGGGCCGCCGCCCAGTCCAGGCATGCGGCGGCGCTCAGCATGACCGACATCTGATGCCAGCGCCCGGGCAGGGCATGGCAGAAGGCGTGCAGGCCGTTGTCGGGTGCCGCCCGAAGCCGGTCGGTCGCGACGAAGCAAACGCCCGAGGTGCCGAGCGAGAGGAAGCAATCGCCCGGATCAACGACGCCGAGCCCGACGGCGGCCGCGGCATTGTCGCCCCCGCCGGCCGCAACGGACACCTCGTCCATTCCCCAGCGGGCAGCGACGCTTGGCCGCAGCGTTCCCGTCACCTCCGGCCCTTCGTGCACGCTCGGCATGGCTTCCACGTCGAGGCCCGTTGCAGCCAGCATCGCCGGCGACCATGCCCGCGCCTCGACATCGAGCCATAGCGTTCCGCTGGCGTCCGATAGGTCGGTCGCCTTCTCGCCGGTCATCTGCAGGCGGACGTAGTCCTTGGGCAGCAACACGGTGCGGGTGCGCACAAACAGATCCGGCTCGTGCTCGCGTACCCAGAGGAGCTTCGGCGCTGTGAAGCCAGCCATGGCGGCATTGCCCGTGATGCTGCGCGTCCGAGGCTCCGCTTCCTCCAGCAGGCGGCACTCGGCGCCCGAGCGGCCGTCGTTCCACAGGATGGCGGGGCGGAGCGGCCGGTCGGTCTCGTCGAGCAAAGTCGCGCCGTGCATCTGGCCCGCGAGACCGACCGCGCGGACCGCGCGCCGGTCCGCGGCCGGCAAGGACAGCACGGCCGCCTCGGTCGCCCGCCACCAGTCGTCGGGGTCCTGCTCCGACATCAGCGGCCCGGGCCGGGAGACCGACAAGGGCGCCGAGCCTTCGCCGCGCAGCCGCCCTTCCCCGTCGAGGAGAACGGCCTTCACAGCCGAAGTGCCGATATCGATCCCGAGATACATCAGGGGCGCTCTTCCGCCTTCCACAGCAGGCCCATCTCCTCGAGCGTCCGGCCCTTGGTCTCGGGCAGCATCTTCCACACGAAGAGCGCCGCGAGGACCGACATGGCGCCATAGAGCCAGTAGGCGAAGCCGTGGTTGAACATCGCCACCAGCGTCGGGTCGCCGTCGAGAACCTTGAACGACCACGAGACGAGGAAGTTGGAAATCCACTGCGCGGTAACGGCAAGCGCCATCGCCTGCCCCTTCACCGGATTGGGGAAGATCTCGGCCAGCAGGACCCAGACCACCGGCCCCCAACTCAGCGCGAAGCCAGCGATATAGACGAGCATCGCGAGGAGCGCTCCGAGCCCAAGGCTGTCGACGTAGAACAGCGTGCCGAGCGTCCCCATCGAAAGCGCCATGACCACCGCGCCGGTGATCATCAGCGGCTTGCGCCCCCAGCGGTCGACGGTGAGCATGGCGAGCACGGTGAAGCCGAGATTGATCGCGCCGACAGCAATCGTCTGCAATAGCGCAGTGTCGGTCGAGGAACCCATGCTCTTGAAGATGAAGGGGGCGTAGTAGAGCACCACGTTGATCCCGACGAACTGTTGGAAGACCGACAGCAGCAGGCCGACCACGATCAGCGCCGCGCCGTAGGAGAACAGCGGCCGGCGCGGGATCACCAGCGACTGGCGGATCTCGTCGAGAAGGCCCGGACGGCGGAGCCCCAGCGAATGGAGCACCCTCACCGCGCCTTCCTCATCCCCCTTCTGGACCAGCCAGCGCGGGCTTTCCGGGATGAAGAAGAGCATGCCGAAAAACAGCACGGCCGGAATGCATTCGGACGCGAACATCAGCCGCCAGCCGGTCGACAGCACCCATTGCTCGTCGCCCTGCCGGGCAATGCCCCAGTTGACGAAATAGACGACCAGCATGCCGCCGATGATGGCGAGCTGCTGCCAGGTGACGAGCTGCCCGCGCCGCTCCGATGGCGCGATCTCGGCAATGTACATGGGCGAGATCATCGAGGCGAGCCCGACCCCGATCCCGCCCAATATGCGATAGACGTTGAACAGGGTGAGCGCGTCCGGCCCCATCGATCCGGGCGCGCCGAAGCCGATTTCGGGCCATGCGGAGCCAAGGGCCGAGGCAAAGAACAAGGCCGCCGCGAGAATTAGCGAGCGGCGGCGGCCGAACCGCGTCGCCAGCATACCGGCCATGGCGGCGCCAATGACCGTGCCGATCAGCGCGCTGGCGACGGTGAAGCCGGACAGGCTGTCGCGGACGTTCGGCGCCAGACCGCGCGGGTCGATAAAATTGACGTCGATCGCCTCGATCGCGCCCGAAATGACCGCCGTGTCGTATCCGAACAGCAGGCCGCCCAGTGTCGCGGTCAGCACCGCGAAGGTGATGGAGCCGCTCTTTTCTGCCACCTTCTGGTGCATCCATTTCCCTCCCGAAGGGCCGCTTTTTGCGGCTCCCGATTGTCGGTTGAGCGTTATCGGCGGACGTCGAACCCTCCCGCCAGGAACGCGTCGATATCCTTCTGACCGAACACGCTCGCGTCGCCCGGCAGGCTGTGTTTCAAGCAGGTGAGCGCGAGACCCGTGCGGGCGGCGCCGCTGATGTCCTGCCCCGTGCGCAAGGCGTGGAGCACGCCCGCTGTGAAGGCATCGCCGGCGCCGATCCGGTCGACGATACCCGCCACGCTCACTTCGTCGGTCTGCACCGCGCCGTCGCGCGCATCGATGCGCGCCGAAAGGCGATGGTGATCGACATCGTCCAGATGCCGCGCGGTCGATGCGATGAGCTGGAGCTGCGGGAAGGCCTCGAACGCCGCCTCGGCCGCCTCACGCCGCCGATCAGGGCCATCGCCGTCGAACCTTTCGCCGAGCAGCAGCGAGATGTCGCGGTGATTGCCGAACAGGATGTCGGCTTTCGAAATCAGCCGGGTCAGCGTCGCCCTGGGATCGCTGTCCCATGCCTCCCACAGCCGCGCGCGGTAATTGCCGTCGAACGAGATCGGCACGCCCCGCGCTTCTGCGGCGTCGGCAGCGCGAAGGGCGGCCGCGGTGCCTTGCGGCCCGAGAGCGGGTGTGATGCCGGAGAGGTGGAGCCGGTCCGCACCGTCGAGCAGCCGGTCCCAGTTCCAGTCCTCCGGCGGGGTTTCCGCGAAGGCGGAACCCGCGCGGTCGTAGATCACGTCGGTTGCGCGCAGGCCAGCCCCGGTCGTCACGAAGTAGAGGCCCATGCGCCCTTCGCGCCGCTGGATCCCGCGGGTGTCGACGCCGAAGCCGCGAAGCGCGCGCACCGGCGCATCGCCGAGCGGCGTCGGCGGCACCGCGCTGACCATCGCACTGTCATGGCCGAGGCAGGCCAGCGCGGTGGCCACGTTGGCTTCCGCGCCCGCCGTCCAGACGTCGAACTTCGGCGTCTGGAGCAGCAGTTCCCGCCCGGGCGGCGAGAGGCGGAGCATGATCTCGCCGAAGGCGACGAAGCGGCCCATCGCTCTCAGCGCGCCAGCCAGCCGCCGTCCACGGCGAGCACGTGGCCCTGCACGTAGTCTGACGCCGAGGAAGCGAGGAACACCGCCGCGCCGCCGAGATCGGACGGGTCGCCCCAGCGTCCCGAGGGGATGCGCTCGAGGATCTGCCGGTTGCGGCCCTCGTCCGCCTGCAGGGCCGCGGTGTTGTTGGTCGCGATATAGCCGGGCGCGATGGCATTCACGTTGATGCCCTTGCCCGCCCATTCGTTCGCGAGAAGCTTCGTGAGGCCCGCAACGCCGCTCTTGGAAGCGGTGTAGCTCGGCACGCGAATGCCCCCCTGAAAGCTCAGCATCGAGGCGATGTTGATGATCTTGCCCCCGCCCTGCCCGATCATGTGCCGACCGGCGGCCTGACAGAGGAAGAATACCGACTTGAGGTTGGTGTCAACGACCGCGTCCCAATCCTCCTCGGTGAACTCGACCGCGTCGGCGCGCCGGATAATGCCGGCGTTGTTGACGAGGATGTCGAGCCCGCCGAGCTCGGACAGGGTGCGGTCCACCACCTCCTGCACCGGTTCGATAGTCGAAAGATCGGCGCGGATCAGAGCAGCCTTGCGCCCGAGCGCGCGGATCTTCTCGGCCGTCTCATCGGCGCTGGAGCGGCCGACCAGCGCCACGTCGGCCCCGGCCTGAGCCAGGGCAGTGGCGATTCCCTGACCGATGCCGGTGTTGGCGCCGGTCACGATGGCGGTTTTCCCGCTGAGATCGAACATGGCGGTCACTGGAGCTGGCAGATGTCGAGGACGTTCATGTCGGTGTAGTCCTGGTTCTCACCGGCCATGGCCCAGATGAAGGCATAGGCCTTCGTGCCCGCGCCCATATGGATCGACCAGGGCGGCGAGATCACCGCCTCGTCGTTCTGCATCACGATGTGCCGGGTGGCCTCGCCCTCGCCCATGAAGTGCATCACGCGGTCGGTCTCGACATCGTCGAGCTCGAAGTAGAAATAGATCTCCGACCGCCGCTCGTGGATGTGCGGCGGCATCGTATTCCAGACGCTGCCGGGCTTGAGCACCGTCAGGCCCATGACGAGCTGCGCACTTTCGCACACGCCCGGAATCACGAGCTGATAGATCGTCCGCTCGTTCGATTCCTCGAGGCTCCCGCGATCCAGCGCATTGGCCTCCGCTATCGAGAGCTTGCGGGTCTGGAACGCCTTGTGCGCCGGGCAGGAGGCGAGATAGAACTTCGCGCCCTGGCCGGAGAAGGTCACGTCCTTCGCGCCCATGGTGACGTAGAGGCAGTCCTTGTTGCCGAGTGTGAAGGTTTCGCCGTCCACGGTAACTGTACCTTCGACCTTGCCGACGTTGACGACCGCGAGCTCGCGCCGCTCCAGGAACGGATGCCCCGCAGCGGACGGCGGCTCGGTCTGGTCGGGCAGCTTCACGGTGCCCGAACCCACCAGCACGCCGCCGATCACGAAACGGTCCGCGTGGGTGTAGTTGAGGACGCACTCGCCCTCGGTGAACAGGTTCTGGATCAGGTAACGCTCGCGCAGTTCATCGTTGGAGACGCACTCCATCATATCCGGGTGCGTGGCGTAGTAGGTTCGTTCAAACATATCCTTCTCCTGTTCAGGCGGCTTGCGCGCGCGGCTCGTCGAGCCGGTAGGCGCGCTTGGCCAAGTCATAGCTGAGTTCGCGGGCGAGTTCGGCCGCTTCCCAGTCCTCGATCCGGTGCTCGGTGACGAGGCGGGCGAGGAAGGCACAGTCGACCCGGCGGGCGACATCGTGGCGCGCGGGGATCGAGAGGAACGCCCGCGTATCGTCGTTGAAACCGACGGTGTTGTAGAAGCCCGCCGTCTCGGTGGTCATCTCGCGGAAGCGGCGCATGCCTTCCGGGCTGTCGTGGAACCACCACGCCGGCCCGAGCTTGAGACACGGGTAATGGCCGGCCAGTGGGGCAAGCTCCCGCGCATAACTGCTCTCGTCGAGCGTGAAGAGAATGATCGAGAGGCCGGGTTCATTGCCGAACCGCTCGAGCAAAGGCTTGAGCGCGCGGACATAATCGGTGCGTGCAGGAATGTCGGCGCCCTTGTCCCGGCCGTATGCTTCGTGGAGCCAGCGGTTGTGATTGCGGAACGCGCCGGGGTGGATCTGCATGACCATGCCGTCCTCAACGCTCATCGCGGCCATTTCGGTCAGCATCTGGGCGCGGAAAAGTTCGGCGTCATCCTTGGTCCATCCCCCGCCGACGACGCGCGCGAACAGCGCTTCCTTCTCCGCCTGCGGCAGGTCCCCAGTCAGCGCCGTCGGATGGCCGTGGTCGGTCGCGGTTGCGCCGGCCGCGCGGAAGTCCGCCCGCCGCTTCCGGTGGGCGGCGAGATAGCCTGGCCAGCTATGCACGTCCTCGCCGGTCAGGTCGCCGAAGCGAGCCAGCGCGGCCGCAAAGTCTTCATGCTCCGGATCGACCACGGCATCGGGACGATAGGTGGTTATCACCTGCCCGCCCCAGCCCGACGCACGGATCGCGGCGTGATGATCCAGATCGTCCTGCGCCCCCTCGGTGGTGGCCAGCCATTCGATACCGAAGCGGTCGAAGAGCGCGCGGGGCCGGAACGCCGACGTCGCGAGCGCTTCCGTGATCCGGTCGAAATAGTGATCCGCCGTGGCGGCGTCGAGCCGCACGTCGAGGCCGAACACCTCCGCGAACACGTGGTCGAGCCAGAGCCGCGACGGCGTGCCGCGGAAGAGGTGATAGTGGGATGCGAAGAGCCGCCACGCCGCCCGCGGATCGGCGGCGGAAGGACCGGCCTTGCTCGGCACGCCAAGCGCCTCCAGCGAGACGCCCTGGCTGTAGAGCATGCGGTAAAGGTAGTGATCCGGCGCGAGGAGCAGGTCCGCCGGATTGGTCCAGGCAGCATCGGTGGCGAACCAGTCGGGATCGGTATGGCCGTGCGGGCTCACAATGGGGAGCGCGCGCACCTCCTCGTAGAGTGCCCGCGCGACGGAACGCGCACCCGGTTCGGCCGGGAGCAGGCGATCTGGGTCGAGATTGAGGGGGCGCTTCATTCCAATCCTTCTCGGGCGGCAATCGATGTCGCCTTGGCTCTTTGGTAACCGGTGTCAAACTTCGATGCAAGGTGCCTTCGCGTGCGTTCGGGCGAGTCCTTTATTGTCGCGGCGGCGCGACCGATGCCCGGCGGACGAGACTGGATAGAAAGAACGAGGGTTCGGCAGCAGCCTTGGTGCGGTCGCCGGGGCTTCCGACCAGCTTCAGAGCGGCCGAACGGGCCATCGGAATAATCGGCCAGCGAACCGTCGTGAGCGGCGGCCAGATATGCGCGGCGATCGCGGTGTCGTCGAAGCCGATGACCGAGAGATTTTCGGGTACGGACAGGCCGCGCTGGTTGGCGGCGTGCACGACACCGGCGGCCATCTCGTCGTTCGAGGCAAAGATGGCGGTCGGGGGCGGTCCGAGATCCAGCAGCCGGTTGGCGGCTTCGATGCCCGATTCAAAGGTGTAGTTGCCTTCCGCTATGTAGTTTCTCGGCAGCTCGATGCCTGCCGCCTCGATCGCCTGTTCGAAGCCCGCGCGGCGCTCCGCGGCCGAGCGGAAGCCGCGCGGCCCCTCGATGAGGGCGATGAGGCGATGGCCTTGATCGACGAGATAGGTGGTGGCCTCCCGAACCGCTTCGCGATCGTTCGAGGCGACGAGATGCTCGGGATCGTCGAGTTGCGCCGAACCCATGCGTACGTAGCGGCAGCCGAGTTCGTCGCAGAGGTTCGCGAGCACATCGTTCTCCGAGATCGGCGGCAGCAGCAGCACGCCGAACAGGCGCTGGCGGTTGAGAAAGGCCCGCACGTCCTCGAGCATCAGCGGTGAGCGGCGGTCGACCGGGCGCACCACCAGTTCGAACTCGGTCCCCTGCAAGGCTTCGAGTATGCCCTGCTGAACGTTCAAGACCGTCTGCGCGTTCGGATTGTCGTGGATGAGGCCAATCAGAAAGTTGCGGCGGAGCGCCAGGGCTCGTGCCTGTGGGTTGGGGACATAGCCGAGTTCCGCGATCACCTGCTCCACGCGCTCGCGCGTCTCGCTGTTGAGAAGCGTCGAGCGGTTGATGACGCGGCTCACCGTTTTCTTCGATACCCCGGCAAGGCGCGCCACATCGTTGATCGTCGGCTTGGCGGCGCGTTTCGCCGTCGACGATGCTTTATCCTGTTCCGCCAACGCCGTTCCCTCTCTTCACGACCCGCATAACCACTCCTCTCCCCCTCGCCAAGGCATGGCTCTTGCGAGGGATCGAGGGTGAGCATACACTGACACCGGTTTCCAAGTATGCAAGCTCCATTCGTCCCTTCCGCAGACGTGCTCTCGCTGCTGCACCTCCATCCCCGCGACGACGTCGCAGTGGCTCTGCGGCCGATCGCGGCCGGAGAGGCGCTATCGGCGGGCGGGCGAAGCGTCGTCGCGGCGGAGCCGGTGCCTCATGGACACAAGATTGCGCTGACCAGCATCGCGGCGGGGACGGACGTGTACAAGTTCGGCTGGCCGATCGGGCGCACCACGATGGATATCGCGCCCGGCGCGCACGTCCATACCCATAATGTCGAAACCCGGCTCAAGGGCGTGCAAGGCTACGCATACGATCCGGCGGAGCACCAGCCGCTGCCGTCCGCCGACGCCGAGTTCCTCGGGTATCGCCGGGCCGACGGCCGCGTGGGCACGCGCAACGAAATCTGGATCCTGCCCACGGTCGGCTGCGTCGGCCGTACGGCGGAACGGATCGCCGGCATCGCCGCGGCGCGCCACGGGGGGGCAGTCGACGGCATCCACGCCTTCCCGCATCCGCACGGCTGCTCGCAGCTCGGCAGCGACCTCGAAAGCACCCGTGCCGTTCTTGCCGCGCTCGCCTGCCACCCCAACGCCGGCGGGGTGCTGCTGGTCGGGCTCGGGTGCGAATCGAATCAGCTGGACGATCTCGTTGCCGCCATACCGGAGGCATTGCGGAGCCGCGTTCGAACACTCCGGGCACAAGGCGTGGAGGACGAGGTCGAGCATGGTCTGGCGTTGATCGACGAACTCGTCAGCCAGGCTTCGTGCGCAGAGCGGCACCCGGCGCCTCTCGGCGAGCTCGTCCTCGGCCTCAAATGTGGGGGATCGGACGGGTTCAGCGGTCTCACAGCCAATCCGCTCGTCGGCCGCATGGCCGACTTGGTCGTCGGATCGGGCGGATCGGCAATCCTGACCGAAATCCCCGAAATCTTCGGGGCAGAGCACCTCTTGATGGCCCGGGCGCGCGGTACAGACGTGTTCGATCGCGTCGTAGCGCTCGTGAACGATTTCAAGTGCTACTTCCTCGAAAGCGGCCAACCAGTTTCCGAAAACCCCTCCCCCGGCAACCTCGCCGGCGGGATCACGACGCTGGAGGAGAAATCGCTCGGTGCGGTGCAGAAAGCCGGGCAGTCGCCGGTCGGCGACGTGCTCCGCTATGGCGAACGAGTGCGCCTGCGGGGGCTGACCCTGTTGGAAGCGCCGGGCAACGACGCGGTTTCTTCCACCGCGCTTGCGGCCGCGGGTGCGACCCTGATCCTGTTCACCACCGGCCGCGGCACGCCGCTGGGCTTTCCGGCGCCGACGGTGAAGATCGCGTCGAACTCCGAGCTGGCGACGCGCAAGCCGCGATGGATCGACTTCGACGCCGGAGAGGTGCTGACAAGCGGCCCCGATACGGCTGCCGCGGCGCTGTTGAGCCGCATTCTCGCGCTCGCATCCGGCGAGCCGACTGCGTCCGAACGGAACGACGAACGCGAAATCGCGATCTGGAAACGCGGCGTGACCCTCTGAGCCTCGGCTCTCGCGCGGTCCATACAACACCGACGGTGGTCCGAGATGGAAAAACCACTGTTGCTTATGACACCGGTTTCCAATATCAAATGGACGAAGTTCTTCAGGGGTTTGACGTGACGGTGAATGAAGATGCCGCGGCCATCGCCAGCCGCTTTCTCGCGGCGCGGCGGACAGCGAACGGGCTGAGCGATTATCCCGGCACGCTTCCCGATACTCTGGCCGCCGCCTACGCGGTTCAGGACCGCGCCATCGACGAGTGGCCGCACCCCATCATCGGCTGGAAAGTCGGGCGGATCATGCCGCCGCAGAGCGACCGCTTTCAGGCGGATCGCCTGGCCGGCCCAATCTTCCTCAGCCGGAACGATGGCGACGACATGCCGATCTTCGCGAAGGGATTCGCAGCAGGCGAGGCCGAGTTCCTGTTGCGGATCGGCGCCGCGCCTGCGGCAGGGAAGAAGACGTTCACGCTGGAGGAAGCGGCGGATCTCATCGATGCGGTCCATGTCGGCCTCGAGATCGCAAGCTCACCTCTCGGCGCGATCAACGCCATCGGGCCGATGGCGGTCATATCCGATTTCGGCAACAACAACGGCCTGGTGATCGGGTCGGCCATTCCGAACTGGCGCGATAGCGGGTTCGAGGAATGGGAGGTCCGGACTCTCATCGACGGCGAGGAAGTCGGAACCGGGAAAGCCGCCGCGTTCCCCGACGGGGCGATCGGCTCCGCGCGTTTCCTGTTCGAACTGATGGCGGAACGCGGCATAGCCCTCACCCCCGGCCAGTGGATCTCAAGCGGCGCCGTGACGGGCGTTCACGACGCCCGGCCCGATCAGACGGTCGAGGGGCGGTTCAACGGCTACTCGGTCGAATGCCGACTGGTCGAGGCGCGGCCGGAATAACGTCCCGTCGGCGAGCGGTCCTCCGCTCGTCTGTAGGCCCTAGTGCTTCCATTCCTGCGTCAGCAGTTCGGCGCTCTCGCCGTCCCATTTCACTTCGACCTTGCGGCCTTGCGGATCATCGCCATCCGGCCCGTAGAGCTCGTAGATGACGATGCCGTCCGCCTGCACGCTCTCGATGATCCGGGCAGGTGTAAAAGCGGCATCATGATCGGCCAACGCATCGCGGACCGGCACCGGCGTCTCCGCAAGGATGATGTCGCGCTGGATTTCGACGACGCGCCATTCGCCGTCATCCTGCATAATATCGAACTCGATCTCGGTTCCATCGGCCAGCGTTCCGCCGATATCGTAGTACGATCGCCCATCCCGCGTTTCCGCCTCGGCCTCGCGGATAGTGAACCCATCCCGTTCGGCTTTGGCGGCAGCGAGAACCTCGGCAGGGACGTCCTCCACGGGCACGTCGCGCTTGCCGGACGTTGCCACCGTCGCCGGGTCGGATGGCGCTTCCGACGGACCCGAGCACGCGGCGACGGCGGACAGCAGCAGGATTGGGTAAGCGCGAGACATCGCCTTCTCCTCAGTTGAAATAGTTCGGCAGCGCCATCGAGAGCTCGGGAATATATGTGATCAGCAGCAATGCGAGGACGAGCGCACCATAGAAAGGCCAGATCGTCTTCACAGTCCGTTCGACCGGAATCTTGCCGATCGCGGAGCTCACGAACAGGACCGAGCCCACGGGCGGAGTGACCAGCCCGATGCCGAGGTTGAGCATCAGGATGATTCCGAAATGCACCGGATCGATGCCCAGCGGCATCAGGATCGGCAGGAAGATGGGCGTCGTGATCACGATCAGCGGCGCCATGTCCATGAACGTGCCGAGCAGGAGCAGTATGACGTTGATGAGGAGGAGAATCAGGATCGGATTGTCGGTGATGATACCGATCAGGTTCGCCAGCTCCGCAGGTACCTCGAGGATCGCCAGCGCGAACCCGAAGCCCGTGGCCGAAGCGATGATGAGAAGCACCATAGCGGTGGTCTTCACCGACTGGATGGCGGCCGCCATGAACTCCGCCAGTCCGAGCGTCCGATAGACCAGCGCGCCGACCAGAATGGTATAGATGACCGCGATCGCGGAGCTTTCCGTCGCGGTGAAGATGCCGCTCAGGATGCCGCCCATGATGATAATCGCCGTCAGCAAGCCCGGTAGCGCGTAAACCGCCGCGCGAAGGAAGGGGCGCCAGCCGGGAAAGATGCCGCGGGGATAGCCCCTCCGGCGCGCCACCACGTAAGTGGCGATCATCAGCAGAAGCCCGGTTAGAATGCCGGGAAAGACCCCCGCGAGGAACAGATCGCCGATGGAAACCCCGGTGCCCGACGCCGCCGCGTAGATGATCATGTTGTGCGAAGGCGGAATCAGCAGCCCGACGATCGCGCCGGTCGCGGTTACGTTCACCGCATAGTCGGCGTCGTACCCCTTCTCCTTCATCAGCGGGACGAGCGTGGAGCCCATGGCAGAGGCACAGGCGATGGCGGAGCCCGATACCGCACCGAACAGCATCGATGCACCGACATTCACCTGCCCCAACCCGCCGCGCGTGCGGCCGAACGTCGCTTCGGCCACCTGGACCAGCCGGGTCGCTATCCCGGCGCGGTACATGAGGTCGCCGGCGAAGATGAAGAACGGAATGGCCATCAGGCTGAACACGCTGATCCCCGCCGCCATTCGCTGGAACACGACGACCAGGGGAAGGTCGATGGCAAGGAATGCCGCGATCGTTGCGCCGAGAAGAGCGAAGGCGACCGGCACGCCGATCAGCAGCAACACCACCAGCGTGAGGAAGAGGACTGCTAGCTCCACTGGCCGTCCTCCACATCCGCGCTGTCTTCGCCCATGCCGTCCTCGAGGATCAGCTCCACCGCGAAGAAAGCCATCAAGGCACCCGACAACGGCAGCGGCAGGTAAGCGACCCCGCGTGGCAGGCCCAGCGTGGGGATCACGTGGCTCCAGGTCCGCGCCACCAGCTCACCGCCCCAGACGAGAAGAGCGATCCCGCTCAGTCCCACAATCACATGCGCGGCCAGGCGCAACAGACGGCGCCCCGCTGAGGGGAGTGCCGTCTGAACGGCTACGATGCGGATATGGAAGCCCTCGCGAACGCCGGCGGCCGCGGCGAAGAACACGTACCAGATCATGAGGATCAGCGCCAACTGCTCCGCCCATGAGGGGCTGTCGTTCAGCACGAAACGTCCGAACACCTGCCAGCCGATGACCGCCGTCATCACGATCAGCCCCGCCGCGCCGGCATGAAGCAGGGCGGCGCTGGCCGCTCGGTTCACCCGTTTCAATCCATCAAGCATTGCCATCCCCCATCGCCAGCGCCGCGCGCATGATTTCCTTCTGCGCGTCGCTCGTGACGAAACTCTCCCACACCGGGTGCATTCTGCGGCGGAAGGGCTCGGAATCGACTTCGTTCACCCGGACGCCGTCCGCGACCAGCGCTTCCTGCGCCGCCGCCACGCGCGCATCCCACAATCCGCGCATGTACGGCACCGACTCGCGCGCGCTCTCCATCACGATCTCGCGGTCCGCGGCGCTGAGGTTGTCCCAGCTCACCTTGGACATCAGCAGCACTTCGGGCGCCATGACGTGGCGCGTGAGACTGTAGTAAGGCGCGACTTCGTAGTGCCGCCCGCTCTCGTAGGAAGGCCAGTTGTTCTCCGCCCCGTCGATCACCCCTTGAACCAGGCCCTGATAGACTTCGCCGAGATCCATCGGTGTCGCGTCGGCACCAAGGCCGCGGATCATCGCCACATAGAGGTCGGAATTCTGGACCCTGATCTTCATCCCGCGCATGTCGCTCGGGCGTTCGATCGGCCCCCTTGTGTTGTAGAAGGACCGCGCACCGGAATCGTAGAAGCAGAGGCCGATCATGTCGTGCGGCGCGAGCGAGGCGAGCACACGCTCGCCCGGCTTTCCGTCCAGTACCCGCCGCAAATGCGCTTCGCTGTCGAACAGGAAGGGCAGCGAGAAGATCGTGGTGAGAGGCTCGATCGAATTGAGCGGCGCGAGATTGACCCGGTTGAAATCGAGCCCGCCGAAGCTCGTTATCTCCAGCGTATCGCGCTCCGCGCCGAGCTGGCCGCCGGGGAAGATCTTTACCCGCAGCCTGCCGCCGCTGCGCTGCTCCACCAGATCGCCGAAGTATCGAAAGGCCCGAACTGTGGGATACTCGGCAGGATGGGTATCGGTGCCGAACAGCGTCGACCGGCCGCCCCGACCGCACCCGGCCAGGCCCATCGCGAGCGCCCCGCCGACGAAGATGCGCCGGCTGACTCTCAACATTGCGTTTCGCGGCTGGAAACCTTGCACGCGCCTGCGCCCACGACCTCACCTCTCCCAACTTTGCCGCATCTCGTGGCGACCAATTGGGTCAGGTTTTGCATATTATGACACCGGTTACCAGTGGGAATTTACGCGTGCCCGGAGCGGAGCTGAAGGAATGGCAACCCGGCTTACCGCGCCAGCCGCAGTAATTCGGGGCCGGGCCTACCCGCCGCGGCCGGGACTTTCCGCGAGCGAAGTCCACTTGGCCTCTCCGGCGCTGTTCTCGATCATGGCCTCGACGAACGCCATTGTCCGCAAGCCGTCATGAACACCGGGAAACCAGTCGGCTGCGCCGGGGGGCGGGGAACTCGCGGCGTCGGCGTGCAGGGCTCGGCCGAAGCTGCGGTACAGATTGGCAAAGGCTTCGATATAGCCCTCGGGATGGCCCGCGGGAACGCGCAGACGTCCCATCGTCGACGCATCGAGGCCCGGGCCGCCCGCACGGACGATCTCTGCCGGCCGATCGAGCCAGCGCAGCGTCAGCGTGTTCGGCTCCATCTGCGACCAGTCGAGGCCGCCTTTTTCGCCGTGGATACGCAGGCGGAGCCCGTTCTCATCACCCGCCGCAACCTGGCTCGCCTTGAGCACCCCGCGCGCACCGCCTTCGAAGCGCAGGAGCGCAGCCACGTCGTCGTCGAGACGGCGACCCGGCACATGGGCAGTCAGGTCCGCGCTCAGTTGCTCGACCTTCAGGCCGGAAACATGTTCGGCAAGCTGAAAGGCGTGCGTGCCGATGTCGCCGAGGCAGCCGCCCAGGCCAGCTCGCGCGGGATCGGTGCGCCACTCGGCCTGCTTGTTGCCTTCACGGTCGATCGGCTCGCTCAGCCAGCCTTGCGAGTATTCGACCTGCACCAGCCTGATCGCGCCGAAATCGCCCCGCGCCACGCGCACGCGCGCCTCCTCGATCAGCGGATAGCCGCTATAGGTGAAGGCCAGACCGTAGAGCTTGCCGCTGCGAGCAACCGCCTCCGCGATCGCCCGCGCTTCGGCGAGGTTCAGCGCCATCGGCTTTTCGGACATGACGTGAAAACCGGCGTCGAGCGCCGCGATCGCCATGGGGGCGTGCAGGTGATTCGGCGTTACGATCGCCAGCGCTTCCATCCGCTGATCCTCCGGCACCGCCCCCTCGGCCGCAAGCAACGCATCGAGCGTGGCGTAGGCGCGCGCGGGGTCGAGCCCGAGCGCCTCGGCGCTCCGCCGGTTGCGTTCCGCGTCGCTACTGAATGCGCCGCAGACCAAGGCAAACTCGCCGTCGAGCGCCGCCGCCATCCGGTGCACCGCACCGATAAAGGCACCCTCACCACCGCCGGCCATGCCGTAACGAATTTTTGGCTGACCACTCATCCCATTCCCCACTTTCTTAATTCCGAAAAATGATTGCATAATTCGATTGTGAACGGTTACATGTCTGGACCGGCTGTTTCCAGACGGGGAGAGGATAAATGAAGTTTCTTGTCGGGCTACCTCCGGTGGCCGCGATACTGGCCGCTTTGGCGCTGGCGCCATCGTCTCAGGTGCGCGCGGATCCAGCGCCCAATGCCGGTGCTCAGGCATTCGCCGCCTGCCGCGCCTGCCACACGCTGAATGCCGGCGGCAAAAGCGGCGTGGGCCCCAACCTTCATGGTCTGTTCGGCCGCCAGGCGGGCTCCGCCCCCGGATTCAACTATAGCCCTGCGCTCAAGGCCTCGAAAATCCGCTGGGATGAAAAGACGCTCAACGAGTATCTGGCCGCGCCGACCAAGAAGGTTCCGGGCACGCGGATGTTCGTCAAGGTTGCCGATCCCGCTCGCCGTGCTGCACTGATCGATTATCTCAAGACCGAAACGTCCAAGTGATTCGGAAAGGGGGCGGCGGCATGAAGGGCCCGGCAGTTTTCCTCGCGCAGTTCATGAGCGACTCCGCGCCGTTCGACACGCTGCCCTCCGCCGCCCGGTGGATGGCCGAGGCCGGCTATATAGGAATTCAGGTTCCCACCACGGACAGCCGCTGCATGGATCTGCGCCTGGCGGCCGAGAGCCAGGACTACTGCGACGAACTCGCCGGCACCTGCCGCGAGGCAGGAGTCGAGATCACCGAACTTTCGACCCACCTGCAAGGCCAGCTGGTCGCGGTTCACCCGGCCTACGATGTGGCATTCGACGGCTTTGCGCCCGAGGCGGTGCGAGGGAAGCCGGCGGAACGGCAAGCATGGGCGGTCGAACAGCTCCATCTCGCGGCCAAGGCGAGCCGGCGGCTGGGCCTCAAGGCGCATGCGACGTTCTCGGGCGCGCTGGCTTGGCCCTATCTCTATCCTTGGCCGCAACGCCCCGCCGGACTGGTCGAGGAGGCGTTCGCCGAGCTCGCTAAGCGCTGGCGTCCGATCCTCGATGCGTTCGAGGAACAGGGGGTCGACCTCGCCTACGAGATTCATCCCGGCGAGGATCTGCACGACGGGGTGACGTTCGAGCGTTTCCTGGCGGCGGTGGACAACCACCCGCGCGCCAACATTCTCTACGATCCCAGCCACTACGTGCTGCAGGCGCTCGACTATCTCGAGTTCATCGACATTTATCACGAACGTATCCGGATGTTCCACGTCAAGGACGCGGAGTTCAATCCGAACGGACGCTCGGGCGCCTACGGCGGCTACCAGGACTGGGTGAACCGGCCGGGCCGTTTCCGCTCGCTGGGCGACGGACAGGTGGATTTCTCGGGCATTTTTTCGAAGCTGACTCAGTACGGCTATGACGGTTGGGCGGTGCTGGAGTGGGAGTGCTGCCTGAAGCACCCTGAGGACGGCGCCCGCGAAGGTGCGCCGTTCATCGCCGCGCACATGATCCGCCAGCCCGAACGCGCGTTCGACGATTTCGCGGCGGGCAGCGATCCCGCGCTCAATCGCGCACTGCTGGGACTGGATTGACGACCCGCAAGAGCGGGCAAGAACGAGACGATTGGGAGGGAGTGCCGGATGGCCGCGACATTGAATAAGGGAAGGCTGT
This sequence comes from Pelagerythrobacter aerophilus, assembly GCF_003581645.1. GTDB lineage: Bacteria > Pseudomonadota > Alphaproteobacteria > Sphingomonadales > Sphingomonadaceae > Pelagerythrobacter > Pelagerythrobacter aerophilus. Next base: position 451,930 of record NZ_QXFK01000018.1, read on the forward strand.
TCTGGCTGGGCGTCCTCGCCCTGTTCACGGCCGCATCGAGCCTCGCGATCCGCGGTGCGATCGCCAGCGGGCTCAAGGCCGAGTGGATCGATCCGATCGCACCACTGCAGGCGGGCGAACTGCTTGCCGCCGCGCTGGGCGCGGCGTTCCTCAGCTTTGCGATCACCCTGTTCGTCGCCAGCGCCTTCCTCGATCAGATCGGCATGAAGGGGTGTCTGCTGGGTGCCGGCTTGTGCTTCCTCGTCGGCCCGCTGCTAATCATCACTGCGGGGGACGTTGCGACCGGCATGACGGTCTATACCCTCGTCTGGCTCGGCATGCTCCTCAGCGGCATCGGCTGGGGGCTGACAGAGGCGGCGATCAACCCGCTGACGGCGCAGCTCTATCCTGAAGACACGACCCACCGGCTCAACGTGCTGCACGCCTGGTTTCCCGGCGGCATCATCGTCGGCGGGCTGGCCGGCTTCTTCCTCTCCGCGACCTTGCCGTGGCAGGGCATCATGGCGCTGGTGATGATCCCCGCGGCAGCAACGGTCGTGATCGCCGCGACCACGACCTTCCCGCCTCCGCTGCGCAGCGAAAGCGGCGTCACGTTCGGCGAGATGGTGAGCGAGGTGTTCCGCCGCCCCAGCTTCTTCATCTGGTTCGGGGCGATGTTCCTGACCGCCGCGTCGGAGCTGGCCCCCGGTCAATGGATCGACGTCGCCCTGTCGAACCGTGTCGGCATGCGCGGCATTCTGCTGCTGGTCTACGTCAACGCGCTGATGTTCGTGTTCCGCCATTTCGCTGGCCGGCTGGCCAACAAGATCTCCAATCCGGGGCTCCTGTGGGTGTCCAGCCTGCTCGCCGCGATCGGGCTGTTCATGCTGAGCCAGGCGCAGTCGCCGGCCGCCGCGATCCTTGCCTCGACCGTCTGGGGGCTCGGCGTGTGCGTAATGTGGCCGACGATGCTCGCTTCAGTCGCCGAACGCTATCCGCGCGGCGGCTCGTGGGCTCTCGGGCTGGTCGGCTCCGCCGGCGCTCTAGCCAGCTTCTTCGTCCTGCCCCGGCTGGGCGCCATGTTCGACGAGGCCAAGATCGAATTCGCCGGCGGCCCCGAAGCGTTCGCCCGGCTGACCGGCGCGGCGAAACTGGCGGTCGAGGACGCCGCGGCATCGGTCTCGTTCCAGCGACTGGCGATCCTGCCGGTGATCCTCCTGGCGGTGTTCGGCTTCATTTGGCTGCGCGAACGCGGCAAGTCGCGCGCCGTGCTCGCGGGCGAGGCAGCATGAGCCTGTCGCGCCGCACGGTGCTGGTCGGTAGTGCAGCCACGGCCGCAGCCGCGGCAACGATGGGCAGTGGCGCCTCGGCGCAGAATGCCGCCCGGTTCTCGCTCGGCTACGCGCCGCACGAAGGGAGCTTCAAGAGCCGCGGCAACCGGCTCGAGCAGATCGCCTATGCCGCCGACATGGGCTTCACCGCCTGGGAGGATAACGAGGCCGCCGGCCGCTCGGTCGCCGAGCAAACCGCCATGGCGCGCGCGCTGCAGCAGCGCGGCATGACCATGGGCGTGTTCGTCGCGAGCATGCCGCGATGGAGCGATTTCCGGCCGATGCTCGGCGCAGACGACGATTCCGACCGGCAGGCCTTCCTCGCCGACATCCGCGCTTCGATCGACGTCGCCAAGCGCCTCAATGCCAAGTGGATGACGGTCGTCCCCGGCTTCCTCGATCGCAAGCTGCCGGTCGAGATCCAGACCGGCCGGATCGTCGACACCATGCGCCGCGCGGCCGAGATCGTCGAGCCGCACGGCCTCGTCATGGTGATGGAGCCGCTCAACACGCTGGTGAACCACCCGGGGGTGTTCCTGCGGACTATTCCGCAGGGCTTCGCGGTCGCCAGGGGTGTGAACAGCCCGGCGGTGAAAGTCCTTGCCGATCTCTACCACGAGCAGATCCAGGCCGGGAACCTGATCAACACGATGGCGGCCTGCTGGGACGAGATCGGCTATATCCAGTTCGGCGACAATCCCGGGCGCGACGAGCCCGGCACCGGCGAGATCAACTACCGCAACGTCGTCCGCTGGCTGCGCGCCAAGAAGTTCACCGGCGTGATCGGCATGGAACACGGCAATTCGATCGAAGGCCGCGCGGGCGAGGAGCGGCTGGTCGCCGCCTATCGCGCGATCGACGCGGCATGAGGAGGAAACGAGTGAGGCATTTCAATCTGGCGACCGCGATTGCAGTCGCGGCATTGGCAGGAGGCGCTGCCATGGCGCAGGACAAACCAGGTTTCCGCGATACGCCGACGCTGCCCGACGGCAAGTGGAAGGTCCACGACGCCGACCGGCCCCATCCCGAGGTCGTGACGCCCGGTGCCACCCCCGGCGCGGCGCCGTCCGACGCAGTGGTGCTGTTCGACGGCACCTCGCTCGACGCGTGGGAGCCGACGGGCCAGCCCTGGCACCTCGAAAACGGCGTAGTGACTGTTCCCGCGCGCGAAGAGGGCGAAGAGGCGAGCACGCTCGTCAGCAAGCAGAGCTTCGGCGACGTGCAGCTCCACCTCGAGTTCCGCTCCCCCAATCCGCCCGAGAAGAGCTCGCAGGACCGGGGCAACAGCGGCGTGTGGTTCATGGAACGCTACGAGGTCCAGATCCTCGACGGCTACGACAACCCGACCTACGCCGACGGCACAGTGGGCGCGATCTACGGATGGAAGCCGCCGCTGGTGAACGCCTCGCGCAAGCCGGGCGAATGGCAGAGCTACGACATCGTCTTCGAACGGCCACGCTTCGCCGCCGACGGTTCGGTCGAGCGGCCCGCCTACGTCACCGTGTTCCTGAACGGCGTGCTGGTGCAGAACCGCCAGCCGTTCCTCGGCTCGACCATTTGGCGCGACGTCGGGAAGTACGAAGCGCACGCCGATGCCGCGCCGATCCAGCTTCAGGATCACGATTCGCCGGTATCGTTCCGCAATATCTGGGTCCGGCCGCTGTCCGAAGCGGCGCTGAGCCATGACGCGATGGGAGACCACCAGTGATCGATCGCAGAGACGCCCTCGCGGGCATCGTCGCCATGTTCGGAGCCACGCTGTTCGCGCCGATCGCGCGCGCGGCCTCGGTCCAGGTCGCAGTGATCGATACCGGCCCGCCGAGCAGCGCGGTCTTCACCGCGGGACAGCGCGCGCTGGTGAGTGCGCTGAGCGAGCGGGTGATCCCCACCACCGATACGCCCGGCGCGATTGCGGCGGAAGTACCGCAGTTCATCGAGAAGCTGCTCGCCGACTGGGCCCGGCCCGAGGACAAGCAGCCGATCCTCGCCGGGCTCGAGGCGATCGAGGCGCGCAGCCTGCGCGACTACAAGATCGCTGCCGCCGAGGCGACGCCCGAGCAGCAGGACGCCCTGCTGACGCTGGCGATGAACGATCAGCTACCCGGCGGCGCGGACTTCTTCGACAAGTTCCGCCAGCTCGTCATCACCGGCTACTACACCTCCGAAATCGGCATCACGCAGGAACGCGAGTACCTCCCGGTTCCGGGCAAGTACGACGGCGCCTACCCTTATGCCAACGTCACCAAGGTCTTTTCGTCATGAGGGCGAGCAGACGTCAGATGCTCGCTGGCGGCGCAGCGCTCGCAGCCGCCTTCGCGGCCGGCCCGCTCGCCGCCCGGGGCGGCCCGGTGGGACGGATCGGCCTCCAGCTCTACACCGTGCGCGAGCTGTTCGCGCCCGATCCGATCGGCACGCTCGAGAAGGTCGCGGCGATCGGCTACCGCGAAGTCGAATACGGCGGCGGCGGGTACGAGGCGATGGATCATGCCGCGCTGCGCAAGGCGATGGACCGGCTCGGTCTCACCGCCCCGTCGATCCACGTCGGCTACGATGCGCTCGCCGGCAGATTCGACGAGACGGTGGCCATGGCCCGGACGCTCGGCGCCGATACGATCGTCGTCCCGTGGATGGAGGAGAAGTTCCGCGCAGCTGCCGCCTGGCGCGGCGCGGTGGCCGACTTCAACCGCTTCGCCGAACGGCTCAAGGCGGTGAACCTCGGCTTCGCCTATCACAACCACGACTTCGAGTTCACGCACAGGGACGGCGACCGGACACTGTTCGACGTCCTGATCGCCGAGGGCGATCCCGAACTCCTCGGCATCGAGCTCGACCTATTCTGGGCAGTCAAGGCCGGACAGGACCCCAAGGCGCTGATCGACCGCCTCCCGGGCCGGATCTACGCCTATCACGTGAAGGACATGACCGCCGAGGGTGCCATGACCAGCGTCGGCAAGGGCGTGATCGATTTCGCCGACGTCTTCACGCTGAACGAGCGGGCCGGGGTCAAGCATCTCTACGTCGAGAACGACCAGTCGCCGGCGCCCTATCTGCCCGACATCACCACCAGTTTCACCACGCTGAGCCGCCTCGGCGCCTGAACGGATTACGCAAGGAACATTTCTCATGGCAGCGACGGACCAATACGACGCAATCGTCATCGGCTCGGGCGTCAGCGGCGGCTGGGCCGCCAAGGAGCTCACCGAGAAAGGGCTGCGCGTGCTGATGCTCGACCGCGGCGTGATGGTCGAGCACGGCGCGGACTACACTTACGACGGCGCGCCGCCCTACGAGATCCCGGCCCGCAACATGATGCCCAAACCGCTGGTCAAGAGCGACTACTTCATCGCCACCCACGGCTATGTCTCGCCCAGCAACCAGAAGTTCTACAACAACGACCGGCTCAACCCCTACGCCTACGACGAGGGTGAGAAGTTCTACTGGATCCGCCCCGGCGCCGTCGGCGGCAAGTCGCTGATCTGGGGCCGTTGGTCGTTCCGCTGGAGCCCCGAGGATTTCGAGGCCAACAAGCGCGAGAACATCGGCGGCGAGTGGCCGATCGGCTACGACGATCTCGCGCCCTGGTACGACTACGTCGAGAAGTACGTCGGCGTCTCGGGCTCCCGCGAGAACCTGCCGCAACTGCCCGACAGCCAGTTCCAGCCGCCGATCCCGATGAACGTCGCCGAAAAGTGGGTCAAGGAACGGCTCGAGACGACCTCGCCGGGACGCAAGCTGATCCACACGCGCCTCTCCAACATGACCGAAGACAAGCCGGAACAGGGCCGCAGCAAGTGCCAGTTCCGTGCCCAGTGCGGCCGTGGCTGCTCGTTCGGCGCCTATTTCTCGACCCAGGCGGTGACCCTCCCCGCCGCGCGCGCGACCGGGCGGCTAACGCTGCGCTCGGATGCCGTGGTCAGCAATCTCGAATACGATCCCGCGACCAAGCGCGTCACCGGCGTGCGCGTGGTCGATGCCAATACGAAGCAGGCGGAGATCATTCCTGCGCGGCTGGTCTTCCTCTGCGCCTCGGCGATGGCCTCGACGCAGATCCTGATGAACTCGCGGATCCCTGGCACCGGCCGCAGCCATTTCGACAACAGCGGAACGCTGGGCCGCTATGTCATGGACCACATCTTCCGGGTCGACATCTCCGGCGATATCGCGGGCATGACCGACTACATCGAATACGGCCGGCGGCCGGGCGGGGTCTACATCCCGCGCTTCCGCAACGTCGGCGGCGAGGAGGGAGTCGGCTTCCTGCGCGGCTACGGCTATCAGGGCAGCGCCTGGCGCAGCCCGCTGCCGCCCGAGGGCTTCGGCGCTTCGATGAAGCACGGCATGCGCGGCTACGGCCCGTGGAAGTTCGGCATGGGCGCGTTCGGCGAGTGCCTGCCTTACGAGGACAACCACGTCTCGCTCCACCCCGACGAGGTCGACCGCTTCGGCATTCCCCTGATGCGCTTCAACGTGACCTTCCGCGACAACGAGCTCAAGATGATGAGCGATGCGCGAACCGAGGGCGAAAGGATGCTGCGCGCCGCCGGCCTGACCAACGTGACGAGCAATCGCCGGGAACACGTTCCGGGCGACGCGATCCACGAGATGGGCGGCGCGCGCATGGGCTCCGATCCGCGCCAGTCGGTCCTCAACAAGTGGAGCCAGGCCCACGATGCAGCCAACCTCTTCGTGACCGACGGGGCGCAGATGGCCTCCATCTCCTGCGTGAACCCGTCGCTGACCTTCATGGCATTCACCGCCCGCGCGGCGGACTATGCGGTCAAACAGTTGAAGGTCGGCGCGATCTAGGGCTGCCATGGGTGCTCGGGCAAACAGCTGCTTTCGTCCGCTGCTCGGTACCGCCGTGCTTCTGGTTGCCGGAGCGTGCCAGGCACAGTCCCCCACGGACAGCCCGCCGACGGTCCTGCGCGATGTGACCGCCACCCACCTGCCGCAGGCGCCCGACCTGCATGCGCTCGACATCGCTCTCGCCGATTTCGACGGCGACGGCGATCTCGATGCGGCGCTCGCGGTGGAGGGGGACGTCAACCGGCTCTACCTTAACGACGGGCACGGCCGCTTCGCCTGGCGCAAGGGCGCATTCGGACAGCGCCCGCACGACACCGAGCATGTGCGCGCGGCCGATTTCGACCGCGACGGCCACGTGGACGTCGTCTTCGTCGCCGAGGATGACCGGACGCATCAGTTGTTCCTCGGCCGCGGCGACGGGCGTTTTGTCGACGCGAGCGACCGGCTGCCGGCGACGAGCGAAGGCAACGCCCTGGCAGTCGGCGACGTTAACGGTGACGGGCTGTCCGACATCGTCATCGGCAATTCGGGTGGGAAGGAAGGCGGCCGGAACTTCCTGTGGTTGAACGATCCCGACCGTCCAGGCTGGTTCGAGGATCGCACCGCAACGCACTTCCCGGCAGTCGGCAACCGGGCGCAAGGCGTCGCGCTCGTAGATCTCGACGGTGACGGCGATCTGGACATGGCGGTTGCGACCGAGACGCCGCCGACGCGGCTGCTCGTCAACGATGGCACCGGCCGCTTCGCCGAGGCGTCGGACAGGCTCGACCAGGTCACCCCGCTGGAGACGCGCGAGGTTCACGCGTTCGATGCCAACGGCGATGGACAGCCGGATCTCCTGCTGCTCAATCTCACCAGCAATGCCGGCGAATGGGAGAAGGACCCGCAGGCGCGGCTGCTGATGCAGAACGAATCCGGCCGCTTCGTCGACGAAACGGCAACGCGCCTCCCCTCTAATCGCTTCTCGAGCTGGGGCGGCGCCGTCATGGACTTCACCGGCGACGGCCATTCCGACCTGATCGTCGGCGCCATCGAGGTCCCCGGCTTCGAACCCCTCCAGGTCCGCGCCTATGCCAACGACGGTCAGGGCCGGTTCCACGACGCCACGGTCGCCACCATCCCGAGCACGACCATCGGCCGAAGCTGGAGCATGGCCGTAGGCGACGTGAACGGCGACGGCGCGGACGACCTATTCATCGGTGGCTGGGGCACACAGGCCCGCCTGCTACTCGGCCGCCCTGTGTCGGAGTAGAACCAGTAAGCCTGCCGGAAAATGGCGCCGCCGAGACCCGAAACCGATCCCGGCGCTCCGATCCACGCCGGCGATTGCAGGGGTACAGCGCATCGCTTATGGCGCTGAGATGGCTTCGATACGTTGGTTTGTTGCGTTGATCTCGACGCTCCGCGGTGCCAGCCGCGCTCATCGACCCTATTGCGTCGATCTTGGGGTCGAAGGCTTTCTTGCGACAACGACCTGTTCTCGCGTCCGGCGTGAATCGAGCCAGCCGGACTCGTCTGCCTGCGTGTATCGCCTTCCTTCGTTTACCAGCGCGGGTTCGGACGGACGGTGAAAAAAAGCTGGTTTTTCCGAAAGGTACCGACCCCGGGAGAAGAACGCGGTGCGCCTTTATACGTTGTTCGCCGGCGGCTAGCTGCGGGCGCCGGCGCACTCGTGCTGGCGCTGGTCGCAATTCTGTTTGCAGCCTTGGGCGATATGGCCCAGCATGCCTTCCGAGTTCTCCAGGAGCGTTGGCCGCTTGCCCCGCTGGTGATCACCCCTGCTTTCTTCGCCGGCGTCATATACGTCACGAACACCTGGTATTCCGGTGCCAAGAGTTCCGGTATTCCTCAGGTCATTGCAGCGGCAAAGAACCCGCAGACAGTCGACAGCCGGTCGTTGCTTTCGCTGCCCACCGCTCTTGTGAAGATGATCATGACCCTGGCGATGATGATCGTTGGCGGGTCGGTGGGGCGCGAAGGGCCTGCGGTGCAGGTGAGCGCGGCGATCATGGTGGCGTTTCATCGCCTCCTGCGCGTGCCGATCACGTCCGGCGTGGTGATCGCCGGCGGCGCTGCAGGCGTGGCGGCGGCATTCAATACGCCGCTTGCCGGCGTGGCCTTCGCGATCGAGGAGCTTGCCGCCGGTTTCGAGCAACGCGTAGCCGTGCTGGTGATGGGAACAGTGGTTGTGGCCGGCCTGGTCAGTCTGGGTATCGCGGGCGACTACGTTTATTTCGGAGCGATGCGCAGCACACTGCCGATAGAATCGGTCGTGGTCGTCGCGCCGGTAGCAGGCATAGTCGGCGGACTTGTGGGCGGGCTTTTCTCGAGAATGCTCCTCGCGATGACAAAGCCGCGCTACGCCTGGCAAACGGCTATCAAGTCTCGGCCGGTGTTGATGGCCGCTACCTGCGGCCTCGTCGTCGCTACGACCGGAATAATTGCAGGGGGTTCCACATGGGGGACAGGCTATGAGGCCACTCGCGCGCTCATAGAAGGTGAAACCACCTCGCTCTGGTTCGGGCCGGCCAAGTTCCTCGCCACCCTGGCGACAGCGCTCAGTGGAGCCCCTGGCGGCATTTTTGCCCCTTCTCTGTCGGTCGGTGCGGGCTTTGGCCAACTCCTCGCCGTTGCTTTCCCGGACGATCCGACGGGAGCCGTCGTGCTCTTGGGAATGATGGGCTATTTTGTAGGCGTCGTGCGAGCGCCGTTGACAGCTGTGGTCATTCTCATGGAGACCACAGCCAGCAGAGGCATGATCTTGCCCCTGTTCGCCACGGCGTTGGTGGCGGACGGCGTGAGTGCGCTGGTTTGCCGGGACAAACTCTATCACGGGCTCGCCACTGCGCTGATGCCCGAACCAGAACAACCGCCGAAGAGTTAGGGAAGCAGATTTCCCTGAGGTCGGCGAGGGCGTTGTCCCTCCGGTGCGCCCCGGGGCGATCCCTCAGGCGAGCCTTGGAGCCTGAACGCCTTCTTCACGAACTTGAGAGCAACCCAAAGCCTGTCCCGCGACTTGGTGACGTAAACCTTGAGAATCTCGCTTCTCGAGGTCGATCGCTCGCCAGCTTTTCGGCTGGACGCGGCCCCCCTGATCAGTAACATGCACTGCAGCGCTCGCCTGGCTGAACTAGGACATAATGATCCTGTTCGGGAAATTGTTAATGGGAGCCGTCGATTGGTAGCTGTGCAAGCGAAAGCAAGAACGCTTGGCGAGGTGATACGCGAAATCCGCTCCCGTAACGAGTGGACGCTCAAGGAGATGAGCGACAAGTCCGGCATTCCGGTTTCAACGCTTTCCAAAGTCGAGCACAATCGGCTGACACTTTCCTATGACAAGCTGCAGCAACTCAGCCGCCGGCTCAATATCCGCATGTCCGACTTGTTCGCCGAGGAGGAGCCGACCGGCACGTCGCCGCGAGTGACCGGTCGCAGGAGCCTTGGCAAATTGGACAATGCCGTCCGCGTAACCACGGATAATTACGACTACTTCTATCTCTGCACCGATCTGCGCCAGAAGCGAATGATACCGATCGTTACCCGGATTCGTGCCCAGAGCGCCAAGGAGTTCGGGGACCTGGTACGCCACAATGGCGAGGAATTCATTTACGTCATCGAAGGCGGGATCGAGGTCCACTCCGAATTCTACGATCCCGTCCGGATCAATACCGGCGAAGGTATCTACCTCGATTCATCGATGGGCCACGCCTATGTGACTGCCGAAGGCTGCGAGGAAGCAGTGGTGCTCGGCGTGTGCTCGAGCGAGGATGACGGCCTCATGGATTCGTTGCTCAGCCTGCGCGGCTGAGCAACGGCGGAGGCAACGACCCATCCCGTTCCGTCAGGGTGTTTCGACGTAAACATACTCGTGCTGGTTGTCGCGAACCGTAAGTGTACGGTGTCCGTCCAGTTCGCCGACCACCGCTTCGACCGGAACGAGACCGGGCCCCGCGGTTACCAACGACACGCTGCCGTCGGCGTTTTCGCGTGTGGCTATCGGTCCCTCGACGAAGCCCGCCTTCATCGCAAGGGTATCGCCCTGCCTGGTTATCCGGATCGAGCCGATTTCCGGGTGCTCGTAGTAGGACGCGAGACCTGCCAGAACCTCGGGATCTCCAGGTACGGTCAGGCTCGCCCGTTTGACTTCGGCCTGTTTCTCCAGCCGCGCCGCCGCCGCTGCAACTTCCTGCGCAGCTTCGGGCTTGCCGTCGTAGACGACTTCGAGCAGGCGCCGCAGGAACGGCGATAGCATGGAGGCCCCTGCATCTGAATTGGTCAGGATCACCGCCCCGATTCCCGCATCTGGCAGAAGATAAAAATTGCTGTGATAGCCTTGGAGCGTACCGCCATGGGTGACCACCGACACATCGGCGATCTTGCGCTCCATCAGCCCCATTCCGTACCAGGCATTTTCCCCGATCGGCACTCCCCGCTTGCGACGCTCGACGATGTTCTCTTCGCTCACCACTCGCACGCCTTCGGGAGAGAGCCCCTTCGAGAGCTCAAGCTGGACATATTTCGCCATGTCGGCCGCAGTCGACCACGCGCCCCCGGCCGGCCGGTGCGGCGTGATCAGGTGATTGAACCGGTTTGAAAGCAGTGTGACCTCGCCCTCTACGTCGAAGCCGTGGGGTCGAGCCCAATTGCCGCTTTCGCCGATTTCGAAGTCGAACGTGGTGTTGGACATGCCGAGCGGGTCGAAAATCCGGGTCTTCATGGCTTTGTCGAACGCGGCGCCGAGTTCCATGTCGGGATAGGCCAATGCACCGCCAAGGTAACCCGCGGCGGATGCCATTAGATTGTTGTACTGATACAGTTCGCCGAAATCGCTGGTGGGCTCGCTCTGCGCAAGCTGGCGGAAGGTATCCGATGCAGGAGCGCCGCTATCCGCCAGAATGAAGGCATAGTCCTTGCGCGGAAGGCCCGTGCAGGCGCAGACCAGGTGGCGGACCAGCGTGGATCTGGTCGTCTCATCACTACCAAGCCGGAACTCGGGAAAGAGATCGGTCACCGGCTGTTCCCAGCGCAGCTTCCCTTCATCGGCCAGCACCGAGAGCAGGAGCGTCGCCATGCCCTTTGTGTTCGACGCAATCATAAACTTGGTATTCTCGTCGACCGGTGCGGCCTCGCCCAGCGTGCGAACGCCATAGCCCCCCTGCCAGACGACTTTACCCTTATCGATCAGGGCAATCGCGACGCCGGGCACCTCAAGGGTTTCGGCTGATACGGCAACGAAATCGCGCAGGAGCTGGACGCGCTCAGACGTGAGCGGATTGGCCGTTCGTCCGGCGAAGCTCTCGGGGGTGTAGCCAGCAGGGCGGATGCTCTGGCCTACCAGCGAGATCGCCGCTGTCCGCTTGTTCGCGACCAGTTCGGACCCGTCCGTAATCAGAACGACCCATTCGCCGCCCTCCCGCAACGCGGTCGCCGAAGCCACCGCCCGCTCGTTGGGTGAAGTCTCGTAGGAGATGTTGACCCGCTCTTCCCAACCGTCCCCGGGGGCGCCGGCGGTCACCAGCCGGACTTCGCGCTCGGCTTGCGGATTGAAGAGCGACCACGCCTTGGCGGCAGCAGCGTTTGCATCGGCTGCACTCCCGACCTGAACGACCGCAACCTTCAGATTGCCTTCGGGCGCCGTGTAGACGGCCATGCGCCCCTGTACGGATGCGGCCCAGTCGTCGGGAGCCGTGTAAGTGATCTCGGCGGCATCCTGGGCCGCTGCCTCGGACTTGGGGGACTCTTGTGCGACCAGGGCTGCGGGTAGGCTCAACAAGGCCAGTGCAAGTGCCAGTTTCACGATGCTTCTCCCAAGACGATTTCCAATGACGACGATCGATGCAGGCGCTGCCGTTGTTCAGCTAACGCGGACATCGACCTGCGGCCTTTTCCGATCAGGTCAGGAGACCAGCCGGTAAAGCGTATAGGGCTGCGCTTCGAACGAGAAGCGTGTGTCGTTTCCTTCTCCGTAGAACTGGATGAGCCCCAATGGACCGTAAGGCGTGGTTTCGCCGGTAACCTGCTGGTAGATGCCCGGACCAACCTGCTCCCACAGGATGGTCTGCCCCGCGATAGTCACGCTGAGCCCATGATCGCCCACGCGGCTGACCTGGATCAGGCTCGACGGGTGCACCCGGTGATCTGTGTAGGAGCGCCGGTTTGTGCGATAGGTGCCTTCAACGAGATCGTCGGGCGCCCCTGTCCATTTGGGCAGGCGCTTTGTGGGAACCAGCCGGTCGAGAACCAGGGCACTGATTTCCGAACGGGCCAGCGAAGCCCCATCCCCGCCTGTAACCGAGATGAAGAAGCCCACATTCTCTTCCGGAATAAGGATCAGGTTCGAATGAAACTCGCCGGTGTTGCCGCCGTGACCGACCACACGTGGATTGGACGCGCGCGCTTCCAGGAAGCCATGGGCGATACCCGGAAGGCCCGGTGAATTTGCATTCAAGCGCGTACGCATCTGCCGCGCCGTTTCGGTCTGCAAGATGCGCGCATTGCCGAGCCGGCCATCCTGAAGGTGTGCGATCATGAAGCGCGCCATGTCGGCGCCCGTCGAAGAGAGCGAACCGGCCGGTGCGATATTGTAGATAAGCTCTGCCGGCTGCGCCTCGAACCGCCCGTCTTTCCACTCGTAGCCGATCGCGACATCATCTTCCCAAGCTGCGGGTAGCGGCTCGCGGAAGGTGCTATGGGTCATGCCGAGTGGCTGGAAGATATGGCGATCGATATAAGCGCAGAAATCTTCGCCCGAGATGTGCTCGACGATATAGCCGGCTAGTGCCGTGGAGTAATTGGAATAGGCCACCTCGACGCCGGGCTCACGCACGCGCGCCGGAATGTGCTCCGCGAGCCACGGGCCCAACTCCCGATACTCGTCGGGGGATTCGACGAACATGTCCTTGTACCCGTCTTCGAAACCGGCGCTGTGATCCAGCAGATCTCGCACGGTAATCTTCTGCGTAAACGTGTCGGGAATCGAGAAATCCAGATGGCGCTCGACGGGATCGTCGAGGCTTAACCGTCCCTGCTCCACGAGTTGCATGACCGCGGTCCAGGTGAACAGCTTCGAAACCGAGCCGGGGCGAAACAACGTTCTCGTCGGATCGACCGGCTCGCGCGCCGCCACGTCGGAAAAGCCGTAGCCGTTCTGGAAGACGACCTCACCGTCCTTGACCAGTACGAAGACTGCACCGGCGATTTCACGATTGGCGATACCCATCGCCATGGCCCCGTCGACGAAATCCTCGAGGTCTGCCACTCGCTCTTCGAGCGTTGTAGAGACTTCGGCGCGTGGAAGTTGCACCGGATCCGCCGCCTGCGCCGGGGACGCAAGCAGCAGCGTCGGTGCGATCAGCATCAATCCGTATCGTTCGACAGTTCCGGCCATGTGTTTTCCCGCTGTCTTGTGGATGGGAAGGGACTGCCGCCGGGCACTCCCTTTTCGCATCGTTGTTCGTGATCTTCCTCGCCCGGGCCGCCGACGCAGGCCGGATGTGGTCAGAACCTGACCTTCGCGCCCACGGCGAAGTATCGTCCGATGTTATCGTAATGGGCGCTGCCCGTGGTGGTCACCAATGGCGGCTCGACGTCGAAGAGATTGCTCACGTTCCCGTAGAACGTGAAGCTGTCCATCACATCGAAGCTGACATTGAGATCGATATAGGTGCGGGCGTCGATATCGCCGTTGACGATGTTTTGCTCGTCGTTGAAATTGCCGCCCCCCACATAGCGTGCGCGCGCGCCGATATCGAAGTCGTCAGCGTCATACCCGACGCTCAGGATCCCACGCCACTTCGGCAGGCCGTCGACGACCGAGTCCCCGACATCGCCGGCAACATCGCGACGGTTGAAGCCAGTCTGGAACACCAGCTCATGGACATAGGTCACAAGGGCACGGACATTGAGGCTTCCCGGCAGACCCAGGAAATCCGCCATCGGCGTCCGGTATGAAGCCTCGATATCTACCCCGCTGGTCTCGAACCGGGCAATGTTTTGCGCGACTACGTAGATGGTGTCGATAGTCCCGGTAGCGTCGCGAATAACGCTGTTGCAGGCGGTGGCATCACCCTGCACGCAAGCAGCCGTCACGTCCGATACGCTCGGCGTCGCGATCGCATTGTCGATTTTGATGTCGTAGTAATCGACCGAGAGGTTAAAGCCGCTCAGGAAGCTGGGCGAAAGGCTCGCCCCCACTGTCCAGTTCTGACTGACCTCCGGAACCAGGTCGGGGTTGCCGCCGCTGAAGATCGTTGCTTGCGGATTGGGATTGTAATCCGGGTGGTTGCGTCCTTCCGTGTCGTTGTCGACGACGGGACGGACGTTGATCGAGTTGACCGCGAAGAGGTTGGTGATGCTGGGCGCGCGAATATCGCGCGACCGCGTCGCACGCAGGAGCAGGTCCCTGAATAGCCGTGCGGTGCCTCCGACCTTCCACGACCAGATGCCGCCACTCAGGCTGTAGTCCGAATAGCGCGCCGCGCCATTTACATCGAGCTCCAGTCCCTCGGACTTCCACAATGGAAGGAGCACTTCCGCAAAGCCTTCCTTGACGTTGAAACCACCTTCCAGCGGGTCATTGAACACAGGTAAGCCGAAAACTCCGGCCTCATCGAGAGGGCCGATCCTCTCCGCCCGTTCTTCCCAGCGCGCTTCGGCGCCCATAGCCAGGGTGAGCGGCCCCGCCCACAGAGAGAACAGATCACCCTGCAGCCGCGCTGCGGCCGAATCCAGCTTGGTAACGCTGCCGGAGAACTGCGTTCCACTCACGTAGTCCCTTGCTTCGGCCGAGGACGCTCCATCGCCGAATGGATTGAATGGAACGCAAGCCGGATCGTCATTCGACGGATCGACATCGGCATTCACCGAACACACGATCTGGCCGTTCACCGAAGTGGCGTCGATTGCACGGGCAAAATTGTCGGGGATCGACGAGTTGAAGAAGCGCGATTCGCTATCGATCTCGCCATGGCTGAAATGCGCGTCGTACTCCCACGAGTCTCCGAACGAGCCTTCGATGCCGATGGCACCTTCCTTGGTCACTCGGTCGGAGTCGAACGTCATGAAAAAGGTGTCGGTTAGCAGGCGACCGATCGTCAGGCTTGTTTCACCGCTAGCGGCAAGCGCATCGGCGATCGTCGGCGAGAGGAACGGGTTGGATGCCGAAACCGTGAACACCGGGGCAGAGAAATCGGGGAAGAATGGTTGATTGGTGCGGGACCGGCCGTACATCGCATCGGCCCAGACCGTAGCCCCGCCCCCGATGTCGAAGGTCACCCGGCCGTAGGTTCCAATCCGCTCCAATGGGTTCGCGACGTACAGCAAATCGTAAAGGCTGAAGAAATCGGCCTCGCGGGACGGTCGCAAGCTGCCGTCCGGGTTGAAGACCTGGCCGGCAAAGGGGCCGGTAAGAACCGTTCCTTCTCGCGTGATCGGCGCCAGGTCGTTGACGTCGGGCTGCAGTTCCAACTGCCCGTTTCCAATGTCCACCAGTCCGGCGCCAAGCCACGGGCGGTCGGTCCGACCGCCGGGATCGATACCGCGGTCTTTCAGATACTCGCCGCCGATCATGACATGGGCCCGGCCGTCGGCGAAATCGGTTCCGTAGGAAGCATCAAAGCCATAGCGGAAGCCGTCCCCGCGCGATGAAAAACCCGTCTGAGCACCCAGCGTCAGCCCATCGAGATCATCGTCGAGAATGATGTTCACCACGCCGGCGACCGCACCGGAGCCCCACGCCGCGGAGGCGCCCCCGGTGACCAACTCGATCCGCTTCACAAGATTGGTCGGCACGAAGTTGAGATTGTTGTCACCGACGAACCGCCGGCCGTTGACCAAGGTGAGGGTACGTACCGAACCCAGGCCCCGCAGATCGACCGGTGCGGTACCGCTCGAAGTGTTGCCAGTGGCGGTCGAAGGCGCCACGGAATTGCGGATCTGCGGCAATTCGTTGAGAGCCTGTTGCAGGTTGACCCGTGCTGCCTGCTGGATCTCAGCGCCCCCGACAACGGTAGTAGGGGTCGGCTGGTCGAAACCCGCTCGCTCGATCCGCGACCCTGTGACGACGATCGTCTCGGGACGTGCGTCCGCGTCGGGATCAGCCTCCGGCGAGCTCCTATCCGGCTCCGCCGGGCTCACCGTCTGGGCAAGCGCTGGTGCGCCTGCCAAAAGTGCGAAGCTAGCAATCGAACCGCATAGCAAACTGCGGAGCGTAAATTGCCTTTGATACATCATATCCCCCACTCCGCTTGCTTCGTTGAGAAGCAACCAAGACCTCTTCTCCAATCGCGGCACCCGCTCTGATGCGTGCTCCACGTCATCAATCGCCATGCATTTATGTTTTAGCGAAAATTGTCTTGATTAGGACAATTGCACTCTATCTAGAGAATGTCAATTCGCTGTGGGTGCCTTCTGGTGCGATTGCTTTAGAGGCCTATCTCCACGCGATGCAAAGCAGCCGTGGGGAATGGCCACTCGGCATAAGTTCGATGTTCTCGTTGAAATAGTTATGGCAAACCAGCTCTTCGACTAGATCGTAAACCTCGCGAGGACAGTCAGAACCATCGACGCCGATCTTTCACGAAAGGCGCAGCTGTCTGTCGGCATCACACGACATCGTATTCTGATCATGTCGTTATAGCCCGCCAGTTCCTGGTCTCTGATCAGGACCAAAGCGGCCTAGCAAGATGCTTTTGGCTGAAATAGAGAAGACCACTGGCGATAGCATTGGCTGCCGACCATTGGATGCCTCGCCAAGCGTCTACTTCGCCAGTTTCTCTTCAAAGAAGCGACGGCTCTGGTCCCAAACCTTCTGCCAGTTCGAATAGAGGATGATGTCATGCGCTTCGCCGGGCAAGAGCACCGTGCGCACATCGACGCCCCTGTCGCTCAGTTTCTGGTGTAGATCGATCGTTTCCAAGACATCCACGCTCATGTCGCGATCGCCGCTGATCAGCAGGACCGGCGACGTCCAGTCGTCGATCGCGGCTAGTGGGGAGGATTCGAACGCCAGCGGCCGATCGGCATCGCCTACACCGAAAATGTAACTGGGGTTCTGGTGACCGGGCGTGGGCGATGGCCAGCTCCAGTCGAACACACCGTGAAGCGCGACCCCCGCGGCAAACAGGTCTGAATCCCGCGCCAGAGCATGGGCGGTAAGCAACCCGCCGTATGATCCACCCCAAATGCCGATACGTTCGGGATCGACGTCCTCGCGCTGTTGGAGCCAGCGCCCTGCGCCGAGTACATCGGCATATTCCGATGCGCCGCGCCATGCACGGCCCGGTGCCTCGCGGAAGTCGCGCCCGTAGCCGGTGCCGGAGCGATAATTGATGCTGACGACGACATAGCCGAGCTCCGCCATCCGCCGATTCACAGCGAAATCCTTGGCGTAATAGCTGGCGAAGTGGAAACCGGGAAACATCTGCCGCGGCGGACCACCATGGACGTAGACGATGGCTGGATGAGGGCCTTCCGTCGCCGGGAGAAGCAGTTGCCCCGGCACCGTTCCGCCGTCGCTGGCCTTGATCCGCACAAGCTGCGGCGGCGGTGCGGTGAATGTGTGGGAATAGCCGTAGCTTTCCGGCTCTTCCGCAAGAGCGAGCTGGTTTGTATTCAGGTCCAGCACGCGCAGCAGCGGCGCATCTTCATCGTCGCCGCCGGTGAACGCCACGTAACGACCGTCGCCTGTGGAACGGGCAAGACCCATCACGATGTCCGCGCTCGGAATCGCCTGCTCCCGCCCGGTCGAGACCTGGATCCGGGACAGCTGTCTCGTGTCGATATCGGCGCAATTGTGAATGACGAAGAGGCTGTCTGCAACGGCCAGTTCGGTTTCAGCTACCTCGCAGCCCGTCGGTGTCAGGGCGCGCGCAGGTCCCCCGGCGCGGGGGATGGCATAAAGCCGCGCCCAGCCGTCCTCCTCCGACCGCACGACGATGTTGCGGTCGTCGGCCCAGCGCAGATGTCCTTCCGGGTCGTCCGATAATTGCGACCCCGCTTTTCCGGCAGGTTCGTAAAGCGTCCGCACCTGTCCCGAAGCGATGTCGACCGTCTCGACCGCGAAAGGTTGATTCTCGGTCAGGTCATAGGAAATCGTATGTTGGCGAGCGGGCCAGCGCAAATAGGCGATCGTCCGGCCGTCGGGAGAGATTTCCGGAGAGCTCAGGCGATTGGGCCCGGTGACCAGCCACTTCACCTGCTCGTCGCCCAACGTGTACTGGCCGAGGAACGACCACCCGCCGCGATCCTGCACGAAATAGAGCGTCTGCCCGTCCTGGGACCAAATCCCCTGATTGAACCCGCCACCGCCGGGCACCAGAACCGTCGGCTCCGCCGTTGGTTGTTCAAGGTCCACCGACCACAGATCCCGCCCCTTGCGATAAACCATTCGCTTGCCATCGGGCGAGAATTTGGGACTGAAGCCGGCACCGATTTCGATGGGCTTCGCGCCGGGCCGGACGCTCATCAGCCAGAGCGTCGCCGATGGCGCCTGGAGAAGGTCCGCCGGGTTGAAGGCGTCCCCGGCGCCATTGAACGGCACACCGGTCTGGTAGGCGACGTAATCGCCTCTTGGTGAAGCGAAGATGCTTGTGATCGGCTGCCCCGCGACATCGGACTGGCTAATGAGCTTGACCGGCTTGAAGTCCGGGGCCCGCGCGAACATCAGGTGAGTCTCGTCGCCTTGCGCCACGAGCCACGCGATGGCCGATGAATCGGATGCGCTTACTTCCGTCGCAATGGGAAATTCGAGGAACTCGTCGGCATCGGCGACTTGCGCCGATAACGGCATGGCCGTGAGCAAGGTCGCGACCGCCAGAAAAAGCTTTGTTGCAGGCATGCTAGGCCCCCTTCCCATTGTTGCGTTGGCCGCAGCCGGCAGAAATCAGCTGAAGATGGCTCCCGCCTCAGCTGGAAAAGACCGAAGACAATTCAGCCCTCGCAGGCACCGCCATCAGGCCATCCGGTCCATCCAGGTCCTCGAACGACACGCCCCGGCTTCGCACCGGTATGTTCTCCAGCGGACAGCACCTGCACGCCGTTGATGAATACCTCGGTCACGCCGGTCGCATATTGGTGCGGCTGCTCGTAGGTCGCGTGATCGGCGATGGTGGCCGGATCGAAGATCACGATGTCGGCAAAGTTGCCGACGGTCAGGCTGCCGCGCTGGCGCAGGCCGAGATTCGAAGCCGGCAAGGACGTCAGCCCACGTATCGCCTGGGCCAGCGGCACCGCCTTTTCCTCGCGCACATATTTGCCGAGCAGCCGAGCGAAGTTCCCATAGGTCCGAGGATGTGCCGCACTGTTCAGCACTTCCCCCTCGGCGGCAGGAGCCGCCGCATCGGATCCGAAGCTCATATACGGAAGGCTGGCCTGGCGGACGACGTTGTCTTCGGACATCATGAAGTAGATTGCGCCGATCTCGCCATCCTCAAGCACGAGGTCGATGGCAGTCTCCTCCGCGCCCTTTCCGCGCATTGTGGCGATCTCGGCCAGCGTCTTGCCCATCAGCGGCTTCAGCGCGGGACTCTCCGAACTCACCAGCAGAATACCCTCGGCGCCGGCAGCGCGCAGGAGGTTCTCCCAATCGCTTTCGGTTGCGCGCATCTCCTTCAGCACCCTGGCGCGGGTTGCGGGATCCTTCAGCCGCTCGACCATGGCGTCGCGGCCCCCGTCCTGCACCCAAGGGGGAATCACCGCATCCAGACCGGTTCCGCCCGCCGTGTAGAGATACATGTTGGTGGTAAGCCTGACGCCCGAACGACGCGCCTCTTCTATCTGCGCCACGATTTCGGGCAGCCGGCCCCAGTTGCGTTTTCCCGCAAGCTTGAGGTGATAGATCTCCGCCGGAAGGTTCCCTTCCCGCGCAATCGTGATCACCTCATCGATGGCGCTGCCGATATCGTCGGCTTCGGAGCGCATATGGCTGATATACATCCCGCCACAGCGGCCCGCTTCTTCGGCCAGGGCAACGAGTTCGCGCGTCTCGGCGTAGTTGCCGGGGGCATAGATCAGCGCGGATCCGACCCCCATCGCCCCCTCTTCCATGGCATTGCGGACGAGCGCGCGCATCCGGCCAAGCTGTTCGGCATCGGGATCGACGTCCCGTTCGCCAAGTTCGTGAATCCGCACGGTAGTCGCACCGACGAAGCTTGCGACGTTGGGCGAAACGCCTTTCCTTTCCAGGAATTCGAGATACTCGCCCAAGGTGGTCCAGCCGACGGTGCCGCTTTCACCGATCTGCGATTGGAGGTCCTCACGCATCGCGTCATTGATCGGCCCCATGGTCCAGCCTTCGCCGAACACTTCGAGTGTCACCCCCTGGCGGATGTCGGACATACCGCGGCCATCCTCGATCAGGGAGCGATTGGCCCAACTCAGCATGTTGATGAAGCCGGGGGCGACCGCGTTCCCGGCGGCGTCGATCTCCTTGCGCCCCTGACCGCGGACCATCCCGATCGCCACGATGCGATCGCCTTCGACAGCCAGGTCGCCGGGGTACGGTGCGTCGCCGCTGCCGTCATAGATTGACCCGTTGCGGATCACGAGATCGTAGACCGTCGGATCCTGCAAGGTCTCAGGCGTCGTACAGCCCGCGATGGTTGCGAGAAGCAGTGTGGCCGCAGACAAGCGCGCGGTCCTGGATGATAATTTTTTCATCTTGATGGTACGCCCCCTCCCGCCTGAACCTGTCCTCCGCGTTCGAGAGGCGCTCATTATGTAGAATATATCTACAATTGAGACATTATGATCCTAATTGGAGACGTGTCAAACGTTGGCGCACTGGCGAAAACTTCGCATGCGGTTGACCACTGGTAGCGAATGTCTGCTGCAAACAAACGATCCGAATGGCTTCACCGGTGCCACACGGTTTCATGACGAATGTCGATCCCGCTCGAAACAGCAAGTTCCCCCATGCCTCATGCGCAGTGCAGAGGCCGGAGCTTGCGAATGAGGGCAGCCGAAATGGCGGCTCGGATCATATGATGGACCGAGCCCGCCGGATCAGCGCAGCTTGCGACCTTCGGCATCCCAGACTTCGACCGGTCCGAGGCCGAGGTCACGAACGTTCTGTTCGATCTTCGAAAGGTCGCCGACGACCACCCAGGTCATCGCATCAGGCCGGAGTTCGGTCAGGGCCGTGCGCGTCACGACTTCCGGCGTTAGCGCCTCGTACTGGGCGGCCAGACCGGTCAACCATTCGTAAGGATGCTCGAAACGATCGACGTACCGTAGATAGCTGACCAACGCCTGGTTCGTTTCCAGCCGCCCAGGAAGGGCGAGAACTTCGCCTTTCGCAATCAGGGCCAGCTCATCCACGGTAGCAGGGCGATCACCGCCGATCTGGTTCAGCTCGCTCCGGATCTCTGCGATGGCCGCCGCTGTCTGGTCTGTCTGCACGCTGGTGGCGACACCGAAGGTCTGGGGGCCCCGACTCCCGCTGATGTAGCTGCTGGCGCCATAGGTCCAGCCCTTGTCCTCGCGCAGGTTCATGTTGAGCCGCGCGGTGAAGCCGCCGCCCAACACGTCGTTCATGGAGTTCAGTTCGAACGCGCCCTCCGCAAGGCCGCTGGGCATCAGTTCACCGACGCGAATGACTGATTGTATGGCGCCTGGTTTGTCCACCAGAACAACGCGGCTTTGCGCAGGATAGGAAATCGTATCGAGCGTCTTGGCGCCCTTGGGCGCTGCGGGCGGCTGCCAGTCGCCGAAAGCCTCTTCCAGTGTCGCGGTCAGCTCTTCGAGCGAGGTGTCGCCGGCGACATAGATCGTGGCGTTGTCCGGCCGGATCCAGGTCTGGTGAAAAGCGTTCAGATCCTTGCGGGTGAAAGAGCGGATCGTGTCGGCGCGGCCGGCAAGGATCGTGCCGTACGCATGATCCTCGCCGTAGATCAAATACTGGAACGTTCGCTGGGCAATGCTATCCGGATTGACGAGCGATTGCGAAAGGCCTGACAGCGCCGTCTCGCGCTCGCGCTCGATATCCTCGCTGCGGAAACCGGGGTTACGGATATAGTCTGCCCAGAGGCCGACGGATTCGTCGAGCTCGCGGGTCAGGCTCGAAAGATGGAAGCTCGTCTCGTCGCTATTGCCCGAAGATGCTATCCGCGCACCGAGTTCTGCCTGACGATCGGCAAACTCGGTCGCGGTGAGGCTCTGCGTGCCTTCATCCATCAGACCGGTGGTGAAGTTCAGGATACCGCGCGAGGCGTGCTGCTCCGCGGCAGAACCGGCATCGAAGACCATAGCGAACTCGGCCAGCTTGGTGCCTTCCTTGCGGATGAAGTTGACCTCGATCCCGTTCGACAACGTCGCCTGTTCCAGCGTCGGCATCGTGAGTTCCGGCGAAGGAGCGAGATCGGGCAACTTGCTGCGATCGACCGTCTCAGTCGCCGTCTGGAAGCGTCCGTAGGGAAGGACGGTGAGCGTGTAGGATGGTTTCCCGAGCCAGGTTTTCGCCGTCGTATGCGCCGCTTCCGCTGTCACAGCGGCGAACTCGCGCTCGCTCTCGGCGTACCTGCCTGGATCGTCGGCGAAGATCATTCCGTCCGCTAGAGCCATGGCGCGAACATAGATCGATTCGAACGCCCGGACGGTGTCGGCATAGGCGGTTGTCTTGGCCTGCTCGATCTCCTCGAGGGTAGGCCCCTCGGCAAGATAATCGCTCACCACGGCCGCTATCGCGCTCCTGGCCTGCTCGGGATCCGCTCCTTCCTTGAGCCGGACGCTGATGCTGAACACGCCGGCCACAGCCATCGACGTGTAGTTCGCGCTTGCCGAGGTGGCGATCTGCCGGTCCTTCACCAGCGCCTCGTACAGGCGGCTGTTCTTGCCCCTGCCGAGGACATGCGCGGCCATGCGCAGGGCGGCGCTTTCGGGCATGTCGCGGCCGGGCACGACCCAATCCCGCGAGATGGCGATCTGCGGCACGTCGTCGAGCATCGTGTCCTTGCGCTCGTCCGTCAGCACGGGCACCCATTTCTCGATGCGCTCGGTCGGCGGCCCTGCCGGGATGGCGCCGAAATACTTGCTCACGAGCTCGCGCCCCCGCTCGGCGGTTATATCGCCCGACAGGGCCACGACAGCATTGGCGGCGCCGTAATACTGGCGGAACCATTCCTTCACGTCATCGAGCGAGGCGGCGTTGAGGTCCTCCATCGAGCCGATCACCGAGTCGTGATAGGGATGCCCGAGCGGGAAGATCGCGGCCATTTCCCGGTTGTTCATCCGCCCGTAGGGCCGGTTTTCGTAAGTGCGCTTCTCGTTCTGGACAACCGAGCGTTGCTCGTCGAGCTTCTCCTGTGTCACCGCTCCCAGCATGTGCCCCATGCGATCGGATTCCAGCCAGAGCACCCGCTCCAACCCTCCAGTGGGCACGATCTCGTAGTAGTAGGTCTGGTCGAGCGAAGTCGCGCCGTTGACGCTCGAAGCACCGATTTCCTGGAGCGGAGGAAACCATTCGCTATCGTGATTTTCCGACCCGTTGAACATCAGGTGTTCGTAGAGATGGGCGAAGCCGGAGCGCCCCTCGGGCTCGTTCATGGCCCCGACGTTGTACCAGACGGCAACCGCGACCTTTGGTGTGGAGTGGTCTTCGTGAACCACCACCCGAAGGCCATTGGGGAGCGTGAAGTGCTCGAATGGGATGGCTTCCTGCGCGGTTGCCGTGGAAGCCGACAGGACTGCGGCAAATATACCGTAGGCGACGAGGGATTTGACAATGTTCATGTGAACTTCCGCAAAGTTGGTGAGGCGGCCGCTTGGGCGAGCGGCCGAAGCTGGGAATTCGGTTTAGAAGGTCGCCGAGAGACCGACCTTGAAGCTGCGCCCCCCAAGATAGGTCGCGCGCGTGTAGAATTTCGGCGCGCCGTCTTGTCCGCCGAAAGTGGTTTCGAGATCGGGGTCCGAGGTATCGTTGAGCAGATCGCTCGCTTCGAAAAAGATGCGGATGTTGCCGAAATCGGGGCGCAGATAGTACTCGGCGCGCAAGTCGAGGGTTTCGACGCTTTCGGTATAGACGCCTAGCCCGCGCGGCCGGAAGTCCAGTAGCGCGCGCGACTGATAACCGTAGGTTAGCGTCGCATCGATGTCGTACTTGTTGTAGGTTAGCGCCGCCGTGCCCGAGTGTTTCGGTTGCTGCGAGAAGGGCAGATCATCGAACTCGTAGACGTGGTCGGGATCGGGATCGTAGGCCCAATTGTAGCGATCGGTCCGAGAGCTGTCCGTGAAGGTATAATTCAGATAGACGCCGAAACCGCCCCACAGACCGGGCAGGAAATCGAAGCGGCGCTCGGCATGAGCCTCGATACCCCAGAGCTCCGCCACCTCGTCGCTGTTCACCGGGCTGCCGCCGGTGATGAACACCGAGCTCGGATTGTCGGGATCGAAATAGGGCGGACCATTGAAATAGGGATGGTCGGGTAGCGTCACCGCCGCCAGCGTTGCCGGACCGTTGGTGATGTTGGTCTGCAGCAGGTTGTCGATCCGCTTGTAGAACGCGCCCAGCTTGAAGATGCCCACGCCCGAATAGAGCTCGGCGCTTATATCGAAATTGTGCGTCGTGGCCGGCTTCAGATTGGGATTGCCGCTGTTTATCTGCAGGATCGGCTTCACCCCCTCGGGCCCGGGGATCGGGAAGTTGATGAACGAAACCCGGGTCTCGGCCGACAGTTGGCCGATCGAAGGACGCGCCACCGACAGGAAATAGCCGCCACGGAATATCAGATTGTCGGTCGCCCGGTAGTTGAACAGCACGCGGGGCAGAAAATCTTCCGCTACCGCGGTCTCCGTCACCAATTGCGTGAACGCGTTCTGGAAGATCAAGTCCACGCCAACACCGCCACCGTTTTCCGGCAGGATCGGGCCCGTATAGACCGGAAAGCTCAGATTGGTCGCTTCCAGCTTGGTGCGATTGTAGCGCACGCCGCCGATAATCTCGAGTTTGCCGATATCGATCCGGGTCTGAATATAGGCGGCGAAATTGGCCTCTTTCGTGTTCTGTTCACCTTGGTCCGGATGAGGTTCGATCGGCGTGAGCGTGAGCCCCGAACTGCCGGCGGCGAGACTTTCGAGATCGGCTACGAAATCGCGCACCTCCCGTTCGCCGATAGTCGAAAAGCCCGGTACGTCGATGCCGATGCGGGTCAGATTCGATGGGGTGAAATCGAGGCCCAGTGCGGAGACCGGCAGCCCACCGCCGATCTGCGTGCGAACATGGTCGTCGCGAAATTCGGCCAGTTCGTAAGAAGCGCCAAGCTCGACATAGTTCAGGAAGCCAGTGCCCGCATTCCAGCGGACGCTGCCATTGGCCGTGTAGCGGTCGTTGCTGCCGCTCGAGGTGTCGATCAGGCCACTGGCGTTCTCGATGACGAAAGCGCTCGGATCGTTGACCAGCGCCCAACCCGCGTCGCTCAGCAGCGGCAGCGGAATGCCGTTTCCACTTCGAGTGCCAAAGCCGGTGAGTATCCGCCCGGTATCGGGATCGACCGCCTCGGGCAGAAACAGGTCCGCGCTCGCGTCGCTTTCCGGCATGCGCAATTGCAGGTCGAAGGTGCTCGGATGGGTTTCGGTGCCCCGCGCATAGCCCGCGAGATACTTGATTTCGAACGCGCCGAGAGTGGTCTTGCCGGTGAAGCTATAGGTGTCGGTCACCTGCTTCACGTCGGGGTCGTAGCTGTACGTCTGTGACCGCGAGATGGCGGCGTTTCCCGGCGCGAGATCGAGGGCGAGCTCGGCGTTTGGGATACCGCTAGGCAGCACACCATATTCGGCGCCGGTCGAAAACGTGTCCGACAGCGAGAAGAAATCGGATGTCGATTCCGAGTGCTGGAAGTCCACCTTGAGGTTGGTATGGCTCGCGATCTGCCATTCGGCCGAAAGCGTGGCGGCGATGTTTTCCGTCTGGACGTGATAGAAATTGGTCCGCAGCCCGTTGGGATAGGCTTGGTCCTCCCCTTCGACGAAGGGAAAGATCAGCAGCGGATCGACAGCGTCGGCCTCGGTCACCGGATTGCCGCTCGCGTCTAGCGGCAACGTGCGGCCGAAATTAAGATTGCCGCCATTGCCGCCCACGTCGTAGCCGATCGTGCGATTGCCATGATTGCGGTACTGGACCGAGGCGCTCAGGCCAAAGTTCTCGCTCGCGCCGAAGGTCCCCGCGACCGTCCCTGAGGCGAGAAAGTCGTCGCCGAAATCCTTTGGCGTCATGCCGCCTTCGACGAGCAGATTGACGTAACGGTGCGGCCGGTCGAGGGGGGAGAGCGTCTCGATCTCGATCAGCCCGCCCGTGCCGGAGCTGTCCTGGCTGGGCAGTAGCGATTTGTGGATCGTGATACGGCCGACGGAATCGGCGAGCAGGTTTGACAAGTCGGCAGACCGACCAAGGCCGCTGCCCACCGGCAGGTTGAGACCGTTGAGCTTGACCGCGTTCATGTCCGGTTCCAACCCGCGCACAATCACATTGGTGCCGTCGCCGGTCACTGCATTGCGCTGAAATGCGACACCCGGGGCGCGGCGGAGCGCTTCGGAAATGGTGGTACCGGTGAAGTTGCCGAGATCGTCGGCGGCGAGGACATCGGAGTTGTTTTCCGCCGTTCGCTGCAGATTGAGGGCGATGGCGCGCGCACTGCGTGAGCCATAGACGACGATCTGGCTATCCGCCTGCGCGGTGGCGCTGATCGTCACTATCGCCAAGCTGGTTCCCCCAGGATCGACAGTGACGAGCTGCCTTACCGGGCGATAGCCGAGAAAGGAGACTTCCAACGTGTATTCGCCCGGCCGTACGGATGGAAACCGGAATTCGCCCAGTTCGTCCGAGCGGGTTTCGGCGCCGGTCTCGAGGATCTTGACGAGCGCACCGGCGACATTGCGGCCGCTGTCGGCCTTGACGACCTGCCCATCGAGCTGGCCCTGCTCGCCCTGCGCGGCGGATACCGGTCGGGTGCTGGCCGGCCCGCTCGCGCCGCCCACTATGAAAGCTCCGCTCGGTGTCGTGCGGATCGCCAGGCCGGTCGATGCGACAAGCCGCCGCAGCGCGGCCTCGGCATTGAACTCGCCCTTCAGCGCAGGAGCGCGGCGTTCGCCGATTTCAGCTTTGTCGAAGACGATGTTGGCGCCGCTATGCTGGGCGACGGCGAGGAGGGAGTCGGCCAAGGGCTGCGCTGGAAGATCGAAGCGATATTTATCTTGCGCAACCTGTCCTGTCGCCGGCTTCGCCTGCACCGGATTGGCAATCGCGAGTGCAAGGCAGGATGCCGCGCCCCCCAGAGCAATCATCTTCGATCCCATGTGCCCCCCGAAATGAAATGCTACTTCGTCTCCCTATGAAGCAGACGCACGGAGGCCCCAAAACCGACATCGAACTGCAAAATATTACATCCCCGCGGCGTTGCGGTCTCTTCGAAGCTCCACATTTTCCCCCTCGCGGACGGCTTGGAGCCCGTGCAGCGCTGCCACTGCGTGCGCAAAGGCCACCGGCTCGCGGGTATTGAATGCGCCGGAGACACGCAGGCTCGCGAGGCCGGGGTCCGATAGCGTGATCTGCGCGCCGCCATAGCGGTTCATTTCCGCCGTCGCCTCAGCCAGGGTCGTGTCGTCGAACACAGTCTTGCCTTCCCTCCACGCCGTCGCAGCGGCGAGCGCCGGCGCGTCGACGCGCGGCGGTGCCGCGGCGGAGACCGACCAGCGTTGGCCCGGATCGAGCACAATGGGCTTGTGCTTCCCGTTTTCGGTGCTGGAAATGGCTACGCTGCCCTCGATCAGCGTAACGCTGACGCTGTCGGCAAGGTGCCTGACCACGAAACTGGTGCCGAGCGCGACGATCCGCTCGTCGCCAGCGATCACCACGAAGGGGCGGTCGGATTCGTGCTGGACTTCGAAGAAGGCTTCGCCCTTGAGCTGCACTTCGCGCACGTCCTCGCGGTAGTCGACGGACAGATCGCTGCCCGTGTTGAGCGAAACCCTTGTGCCGTCGTCCAGAGTGGCCACCCGTTGCTCGCCGACCGGCACCGAGAACGTCTGCGGCCGATTGGCTTGCCCGATCAGGACCAAAGCGGAGACAAAGAGAACGAGACAGGCCGCGAGCAGCGCAACGCTGCGCGGGCGGCTCGGACGCCTTTCGGCCGCCGATCGCACGTCATTCCCGTGCTGTACCGCGTTGAACGGGGGATCCGCTTCAGCCATCAGCGCCGCCCCGGGGATCAGCTCCCAAACTTCGGTTGCGCGTTCGAAAGCCTCGCGATTGCCCTCGTCGGCGTCGAGCCAGGCTCGCAGACCGGCATGAACCGCCTCGGAGCAGGAATCCGATTGCAGCCGCGCAATCCAGGCGGCAGCCTCGGCCTCTGCTCGAGAGGGGGGTGACGGGAAGGTGGAAGCGCCGCTCACCAGTCTTTCATCCATTGCACGAGTTGCAGCGTCGCCCGCGCGACCTGCTTTTCAACAGCGGCGACGGTCATGGACTCGCGCCGCGCGATCTCCGCATAAGGGAGGTTGTCCAGCCGCCGCATGAGCAGAATGCGGCGCGTGCGGTGGGGCAGCTTGTCGATACCCTCTGCGGCGTGGAGGAGACGGATCTGCTGCTCGACGATCTGCGCCGGCCCGGGAGTCGTATCGGCGATGGATTGCAATTCGTCATTCTCACGAAAGCTCGTACGGCGAGACCGGCGCACCTTGTCGATAGCGAGATTTACGGCCGCCCGCACGAGCAAGGCTTCTTTCGAGCGCACGACATGGCGCCGCTCGTACTGATCGATCTTCAGGTATGCTTCCTGCACGCAGTCTTCCGCGTCCTCGCGCGATACGCCCCGCCGCATCGCCGCGCTGCGCGCCTTCGCCATCATTTCAGACAAACTCGGCATGGAAGTGTTCGACCTCCTCGTGACCAAGACGAAACTGTAAGCAGAACCCGACCAATTTATCGCATGTAATTTCGCTGCAGCCAGGCATCCCCGGAACCCTGCAATGCAGAGCGACCGCACAGCGCGGCCGGAAAACGTCTGCCTCAGGCCGATCTCGTGCGCAGCCGTCCCTCGTAATCGCGCTTACCCAGCGGGACGCCACGCGAACGCAGGATGTCGTAGGCGGTCACGGCGTGGAAATGAAAGTTGGGCAGCGAGAACGAGAGGATGAAAGTCTCCGAGGTGAACGCCAGCATCCGCGGGCCAATCTGAAGGTCCAGGTCCTTGCCCGCCCATCCGTTGACCTCGTCGGGAGTGAACGCTTCCAGCGCCGCTTCCGCCTTGCCGATCATGGCCTGCAAATCGGCGAACGGGACTGGCCCGACCAAGGCAGGCGGAGCGAACACGCCGGTCTTCAGGGCTTCTACGCCCCACACCGAGTGATGCCACGCCGCTTCAATCTGAAAATGGAAGGGGGCCATGTCGTCGAACAGGCGGGCGTTCACGAAGCTATCGGGATCGATACTCGTCTCCGCACAATGAATCGCCGCACGGTCGAGGAAACCTTTGATGGCCCTTACGGTCTGAAGGAAGGTCGGTACGCTGAGGTCATAGAGCAGTGTCGACATCGGTTTTCCTCGCTTCGAACGGCCCCGCAGTCTGTCCTTCAACAGCATGTAATCGAATAGCTGCAACGGCAAGATCGGAAGCTGGACGGAGCGCACTGGCCCAAAACGCCGCCAAGACGACAACGGCCGACGTCACCCGGCGAAGAAAGCAAAATGGCGGAGCGGGAGGGATTCGAACCCTCGATACGGGGTTGCCGTATACACACTTTCCAGGCGTGCGCCTTCGACCACTCGGCCACCGCTCCGCATGCCTGTTCCTGGCAGACGCGCGCACCTAGCGGGGGATCGGGGCCGGCGCAAGGCGTAGGCTTCATGTGGGGCGGAGCGGCTGCGGGATGGGGCGTGAAAAGGCGCTCCCGGGCGGCGCGGACTTGTGATAAGCAGGGTGCCGGTGGCGGCGCTGCGCGGATCGGCATTCCCTGCGAACGTTGCCTCCAGGAGCCCCTTTCCGCCCTCCAAAACGCGTGGAAAGGGGCTTTTCCTTGGGCCCCGCGGCTGGCAAGCTCGATCCATGAACACCGTCGTTCTTGCGCTCGCCGCAGCCGAGCTCGCACTCGCCCCCTCGATCGTTCCCCCGACGCCGGTGCCCACGGCCGGCCAGGAGGAAGCGGCAACCCCGCTCAGTCCCGGTGAGATCGTGGCCGCGGCGCCAGAGTCCGAGTGGGTCCGGATCGCGCCCGAAGACCTGCTGGTGATGACGCTCGCTCCCGATGCGGACGGCGATCCGCGGGAGGTCGTCATCCAGTTGATGCCCGCGCCCTACGGCGAGGGATGGGTCGGGAACATCCGCACGCTCGCCCGCGAACGCTGGTACGACGGGATCGCCGTCACCCGCGTGCAGGACAACTACGTGGTCCAGTGGGGCGATCCGAATGCGGAGGACGAGTCCGCCGCGAAACCACTGCCCGCCGGGCTGCGGACAATGAAGGAAGCCGACTACGTCGTGCCCTTCGGCCAAACCCGCCCGCGGCAGAGGGTCGTGATCATGTCGGACCCCTATTCCGACATGGCATTCTACGAGGCCGGGTGGCCGCTGGCGACGAGGGACGGGAACGCGTGGCCCGTCCACTGCTACGGCATGGTCGGCGTCGGCCGTGGCTATTCCCCCGATACCGGCTCGGGCGCCGAACTCTACACGGTGATCGGCCATGCGCCGCGCCATCTGGACCGCAACATCGCGGTGGTCGGGCGCGTGGTCGAAGGGATCGAGCACCTGTCCAGCCTGCCGCGCGGCACGGGGCCGCTCGGTTTCTACGAGGATCCGGCGCAGAACGTGCCGATCATCTCGATCCGCGTTGCCAGCGACCTTCCCGAAAGCGAGCGGCCGCGGTTCGAATATCTCTCGACCGAGGGCGCCACTTTCGAGCGCTATGTCCAGGCACGGACGAACCGGCGCGATCCGTTCTTCATCACGCCCGCGCGCGGAATCGACGTCTGCAATGCGCCGGTGCCGGTGCGGCGCGTGGCGGACGGCGGCTAGAGCCGCTGCATCAGTTCGATACGGTTGCCGAACGGATCGACGATGTCGCCGCGGACGTAGCCCTCGAGCGGTTTGCCCGGAGTGAAGGCCACTCCGGCGGTTTCGAGCCGGGCGGCAAAGCTCTCCAGATCGTCCACCAGCAGCGCGGGATGCGCCTTGTGCGCCGGGCGGAAATCGCGTTCGACGCCCAAGTGAATGTTCGCGCCGCCGCCCACGAACCAGCAGCCCCCGCTCACCGCGAGGTGCGCGGGCTTGGGCACTTCTTCGAGCCCGAGGATTCCAGCGTAGAACGCGCGCGCCGTCGGCTCCTCCCCCACGGGCATGGAGACCTGCACGTGGTCGATGCCGATCACGCCCGCCATCAGATGCGCTCCGCCTGGGCGACCGCATCGCTGGCACGCAGGGCGCTGATGATGCGGGTGAGGTGCGCGAGGTCCTGCACTTCCAGATCGAGCTCGTAGGTCTGGAACGGGCTGTCGCGCTGCGTCTGGTCGAGTGCGACGACGTTGGCGAGGTTCTGCGCGAAGATCGCCGCCATGTCGGCCAGCGTGCCGGGCCGGTCGTAGAGGATCACCCGCAGCCGGCCCACCGCACCCTGCGAACGCTGGCCCCACGACAGGTCGAGCCAGTCGGAGTCGATCCCGCTCGCCAGCTCGAGGCAGTCGATCGCGTGAACCTCCACCCCCTCGCCCGGTTTGCGCAGGCCGACGATGCGGTCGCCCGGAACCGGATGGCAGCACTTGGCGAGCTGGAAGCCGACCCCCGGCGTGAGGCCGCGGATGGAGATGACCCGCTCCCGCGCCGGCCACTCGGTCTCGGCGATCTTGGCGGTCGAGCCGGGGACCAGCGCCTCCATCACCTCGCGGTCGTCGAGCTTGGCCGCGCCGATCGCGTACATCAGGTCTTCCTCGTCCTCCAGCTCGAGCCGGGCGACGGCGTCGCGGATCGCCTTCTTGCCGATCTTGGCCGGTACGCGCGCGGCGATCTCGTCGAACAGCTTGCTGCCGATCTCCGCCACTTCGGCCCGCTCCTTGAGGCGCACCGCGCGGCGGACCGCGGCACGCGCCTTGCCGGTCACGACGAAGCCGAGCCACGAGAGCTGCGGTTCGGCATTCTTGCTCTTGATGATCTCGACCACGTCGCCGTTCTCGAGCTGCGTGCGCAGCGGAACGTGGCGGCCGTTGATCTTCGCGCCGACGGTTTGGGCGCCGAGATCGGTATGGACCCCGAAAGCGAAATCGACCGGGGTCGCGCCGATCGGAAGCTGGAACAGCGCACCCTTGGGCGTGAAGGCGAAGATGCGATCCTGGTAGATCGCCATGCGCGTATGCTCGAGCAGTTCCTCGGCATCGTGGCTGGCGTCGACGATCTCGATCAGGTCGCGCAGCCAGCCGACCTGCCCGTCGGGCCGGTCCGCCTGCTTGTAGGCCCAGTGCGCGGCGAGGCCGAACTCGTTGGTCCGGTGCATCTCGCGCGTGCGGATCTGCACCTCGACCCGCATCGAGTTCTCGTAGATCAGCGAGGTGTGGATCGAGCGGTAGCCGTTGGTCTTGGGCGTCGAGATATAGTCCTTGAACCGCCCGGGGATGAACTGCCAGGTCGTGTGCAGCACACCCATCGCGGCGTAGCAGTCGGCCTCGCTCTCGCAGATCACGCGGAAGGCCATGATGTCGCTGACCTGCTCGAACGGCATGTGGCGCTCGGCCATCTTGCGCCAGATCGAATAGGGATGCTTCTCGCGGCCCGAGACCTCGACCTTGAGCCCCGCTTCGGCCAGCGCCTGCTTGATCGCCAGCGCGATCGCATCGACCTGCCCGCCGCCCTGCTTGCGGATTTCCTCCAGCCGGCCGGTGATCGTGCGGTAGGCTTCGGGCTCGAGCTGCTCGAAGGCGAGGAGCTGCATCTCGCGCATGTATTCGTACATGCCCACCCGCTCGGCCAGCGGGGCGTAGATATCCATCGTCTCGCGCGCGATCCGGCGGCGCTTCTCCGGGCTCTTGATGAAATGGAGCGTGCGCATGTTGTGCAGCCGGTCGCCGAGCTTGACCAGCAGCACGCGGATGTCCTCGCTCATCGCCAGCAGGAACTTGCGCAGGTTCTCGGCCGCCCGCTCGTTCTCGGGCATGGCCTCGATCTTGGAGAGCTTGGTCACGCCGTCGACCAGCCGCGCGACGTCGGGCCCGAAGTTCTCCTCGACGTCCTCGATCGTCGCCAGCGTGTCCTCCACCGTGTCGTGGAGCAGCGCGGTGACGATCGTCTCCTGATCGAGCTGCAGGTCGGTCATCAGCCCGGCGACCTCGACCGGGTGACTGAAATAGGGATCGCCGCTGGCCCGCTTCTGCGTGCCGTGCTTCTGCACGGTGTAGACATAGGCGCGGTTGAGCAACGCCTCGTCGGCGTCGGGGTCGTACCCCTTGACCCGTTCCACTAGTTCGTACTGACGCAACATCGCAGGAAGGATGTGAGGATTACGCGGGTCGCCGCAAGTGTTTTCCGTGTGAGCGCAGTGAATTGCGATTCCGTGCAACAGGCGTTATAACACGAGTATGAACGCGACGCTCAAGATCACCCGCATCGGCAATTCCGCCGGGATCATCCTGCCGAAGGAGGTGCTGGCACGCCTCCGCGCTGGCGTGGGCGACGCGCTGTTTCTGACCGAAGCACCCGATGGCGTTCGCCTGACCGCAGCTGACCCCGATTTCGCATCCAAAATGGAAGCAGCTGAAGCGATCATGCGCGAAGATCGTGATATCCTGCGGGTCCTCGCCAAATAGGGACACGAGATGGGCGGAGAACGCGCGGAGCCGGTCTGGCTCGACAGCGAGATCGCGCTTGCGATTCATGACCGGCAGCTCGCGGAACACGGTGGCGGGCACGGCCTGCGCGACCGCGGGGCGCTTGACTCTGCCCTCGCACGTCCGGTCAATCGCTGGACTTATGGTGAGGACGATCGCGCCCGCCTCGCTGCAGCTTATCCTTTCGGCATCGCGCGCAACCATCCCTTTGCCGACGGCAACAAGCGCACGGCCTGGGTCATGGCGCGCCTGTTCCTGAGGCTGAACGGGGTCGAGATCGCCTTCTCGGCGGAAGATGCCATTCGCGCGGTTCAGACACTTGCGGCGGGCAAACTCGACGAGGACGAACTAGCGGACTGGTTGCGAGAGCGGGTGGTCACCGGCTGAACACCGCCGTGTGCTAAGTTGCACGGCGCGCAACCGTTGTTTCCCCGAATGGCGATATACGCGGGCTGCGATCTCGGCTAGGCTTTCAGCCGCGATGTTGCAGGACCTCGACGCCATCCTCCTCGCGCGGATCCAGTTCGCCTTCACGGTGAGCTTCCACTTCTTCTTTCCGGCGTTCTCGATCGGGCTCGCGAGCTATCTCGCGGTGCTCGAAGGGCTGTGGCTCAAGACGGGCGAGCAGCGCTATCACGACCTGTTCAAGTACTGGCTGAAGATCTTCGCCGTCACTTTCGCGATGGGCGTCGTCTCGGGCATCGTGCTGTCCTACCAGTTCGGCACCAACTGGGCGGTGTTCTCCGACCGCGCAGGGCCGGTGATCGGGCCGCTGATGGCCTACGAGGTATTGACCGCCTTCTTCCTCGAAGCCGGGTTCCTCGGCGTTATGCTGTTCGGGATGGAGAAGGTCGGGCGCAAGCTGCACTTCGCGGCGACCTGCATGGTCGCGCTCGGCACCTTCGTTTCGGCGTTCTGGATCCTCAGCGTCAACTCGTGGATGCAGACGCCGACCGGGTTCGTGATGGGGGACAACGGGCAGTTTCTGCCGGGCGGGAGCTGGTGGGACATCGTCTTCAACCCGAGCTTCCCCTACCGCCTCGTCCACACGGTGATCGCGGCCTATCTGACCACCGCGTTCGCGGTCGGCGGGGTCGGCGCCTGGCACCTGCTCAAGGACCGCACCAATCCGCACGCCCGAACGATGTTCTCGATGGCGATGTGGATGGCCGCGATCGTCGCGCCGATCCAGATCCTCGCGGGCGACCTGCACGGGCTCAACACGCTCGAGCACCAGCCGGCCAAGGTCATGGCAATGGAGGGGCATTTCGAAAGCCACCCCGACGGCGCGCCGCTGATCCTGTTCGGCATTCCGGACAGCGAGGAAGAGACGGTCCACTATGCGGTCGAGATTCCCAAGGCCTCCTCGCTGATCCTCAAGCACGACCTGAACGCCCCGCTCGCCGGGCTCGACACGATTCCGGAGGAGAACCGGCCGCCGGTGGAGGTCGTGTTCTGGTCGTTCCGGGTGATGGTCGGGATCGGCC
This sequence comes from Pelagerythrobacter aerophilus, assembly GCF_003581645.1. Classification (GTDB taxonomy): domain Bacteria; phylum Pseudomonadota; class Alphaproteobacteria; order Sphingomonadales; family Sphingomonadaceae; genus Pelagerythrobacter; species Pelagerythrobacter aerophilus. The sequence goes on from NZ_QXFK01000018.1 coordinate 487,326, forward strand.
TGGCGATGCTCGGGCTCGGGCTGTGGAGCCTGCTGGCGCGGGCGCGCCGCAAGCTCTACGACTGGCGCTGGCTCCACCGCGCGGCGCTGGTCATGGGCCCTTCCGGCTTTGCCGCGGTGCTCGCCGGATGGATCACCACCGAGGTCGGGCGGCAGCCGTGGACGATCTACGGCCTGCTGCGCACCGCCGACAGCGCCAGCCCGCTCGCCGCGCCGGCCGTAGCCACGTCACTGGTGGCGTTCATCGTCGTCTACTTCGCGGTGTTCGGAGCGGGGACCTGGTATATCCTCAGGCTGATGAGCAAGTCGCCCATGCCCGGCGAGCGCGGCGTCAAGCACGGCGAGAAAGGGCCGATCCGTACTTCCGGCATCACCCCGGGGCCGACGCAGAATCCCGGCAGGCGCGAGACCATTCCGGACGGAGAGGACGAGGCATGATCGACCTGTCGCTCATCTGGGCCTTCATCATCGCCTTCGCGGTCTTCGCCTACGTGGTGATGGACGGGTTCGATCTCGGGATCGGCATTCTCTTCCCCGGCTTCACCGTGGGCGAGGAGCGCGACAGCGCGATGAACTCGATCGCGCCGGTGTGGGACGGAAACGAGACCTGGCTGGTGCTCGGCGGCGGCGGCCTGCTCGCGGCCTTCCCGCTCGCCTACGCGATCGTGCTGCCGGCGACCTATCCGCTGATCATCGCCATGCTGCTGGGCCTCGTGTTCCGCGGGGTGGCGTTCGAGTTCCGCTGGCGCGATCCCGGGCACCGCGCGCTGTGGGACCTCGCCTTCGCGGTCGGCTCGTTCGTCGCCGCGCTGACCCAGGGCATGGTGCTCGGCGCGTTGCTGCAGGGGATCGAGGTCGCGGACCGCGCCTATGCCGGAAGCTGGTGGGACTGGCTGACGCCCTATACGCTGCTGACCGGCCTGGGCACGGTCGCCGGCTACGCGCTGCTCGGCAGCACCTGGCTGATCTGGAAGCTCGAGGGCCCGGCGCAGGACCACGCCCGCCGCATGGCGTTCCGCGCGGCGATCGCGACGCTGGCGCTGCTGGCCGCGGTCAGCGTCTATACCGTGTTTCTCGAGGCGCAGTATTTCGACCGCTGGTTCTCGATGCCGAGCGTGCTGTTCGCGGCCAACGTGCCGCTGCTGACCGCGATCATCGCCTTCCTGCTGTTCCGCGGCCTCGCCAAGGGTTGGGAAGCTGCGCCGTTCTGGCTCTCACTCGCGCTGTTCTTCCTCGGCATGGCGGGGCTCGGCGTGTCGATGTTCCCCTACATCGTGCCCGATCAGGTGACGATCTGGGACGCGGCCGCGCCCGAGAGCAGCCAGATCTTCATGCTGATCGGGGTCGGCATCACCATGCCGCTGATCATCGCCTACACCGGCTGGGCCTACTGGGTCTTCCGCGGCAAGGTGGGCCACGAAGGTTATCACTGATGGATGAGGCCGGTCGCGAGGCCGAGCGGAAGCCGCTGTGGCAGCGACTCGCATGGCTCGCGGCGATCTGGCTCGCCAGCGTCGCGGTGCTCGGCGTGGTGGCCTGGATACTGAGACTGTGGATCGCCTGACATGGGGAACGCACCCACCGCACCCACGAAAGATCCTCCGGCGGCGAACCCGGATGCGTAACGCCTGGTAACTCGGATCGCGCGGCCGGTGCGGCATGCCAGGAGGCATGCGCGCGGGGTCGGGCGGTGGCGGTTTGCTTGCGAACGACCGACGGATGCGCCGCGGCGTGAGGTTCGCCGCACGCGATCCGCTTGCCCGCCGCCGCCGCGGTGGGGCCCGGTTCGATCCCTGCGGTCCGGGAACGGCGGGCGCAGACGGCCGGGACTCGCCAAAAGTCCGCCCGTGCCCCGTGGCTGATCCGCCACGCCAGCGCGCGGTGTGCCGGCTGCCGGGAGACCCGGGGTTGATCGCCGGGTTCGCAAGGGCAGCGCGTGGACACCGCGAACATCCATATCCCGGCTTCCGGCGGAAGGGAGCGAGGCTTCCGGCTCCTTGAGGGGTTACACCCGAGCCTTATGCATCGCACGCCAGCCGCACCGGCCGCGCCGCTGGAGCGAAGAGCAGGAGCCCATCGACCAGCGGAAGAGAGACAAGGCACCGTCGACTGGGTGCCTGCCCCGATCCTCGTTGCCTGGCGTTGAGGGCCACCAGGCTCGCGTCACCTAACCCATATGGTTCATTTTGTCAAGATGGTTGGTGAAATGTGGTCACCTGTCGCCTCATCTTTTCACCGGTCATCCCAGCGCACGCTGGGATGACGAGAGGGATAGCCGGCTCACTCCTTCCAGCCGACCACCTTGTCCACGCTCCCGCGGGTTACCGCGTGGTAGCTCGGGCGGGTCTTCGCGTAGATGCGCTGGGCGATCGGCCGGCCCCATTCGCCTTCCTCCATCAGCGTGGCGAAGAGGGGGCGGACGAACTTCGCGCGGCCGACTTCGGCGAGGAAGGCCTCGGCCTTGGGCACCGCGGGCTCGTAGCGGTTGGCGAGCGCCAGCTCGAGCCACAGGAACAGCTCCTCGTTGTTGCCGGTGGCGGCCAGCCCGAGCTGCCGGTCGAGCTGCGCGAGCTCTTCCGCCGAAAGCTCTTGCGGAAGCTTCTGCAGGAAGCGCTGGCGCTCGGCCGAGCTCCACTTGCGCCACGCGGCCGCAGCCGGGATCGCGCGGCTCCCGCCGTAGGCCGCGGCGGCCGCATCGACCGTCGCAAAGGCCGCCGGATCGGGCCGCGCGACATTGGCGGGCAGGCCCGGTTCGTAGATCCATTCGCGCAGCCGCAGACGTTCCGCCTCGGCCTCGCTGCGGGCGAGATTCTTGCGCATGTCCTCGTAGATCATCGCCGAGGTCGCCGGTTCGAACGCGTGGTTGTCGAACCACTGGCGCAACCAGGCATCGAAGCGCTCGCGGCCCACTTCATGCTCCAGCGTGCGCAGGAAGGCCGCGCCCTTGTCGTAGACGATCGCGCTGCCGGCGCTGTCGGTCCCGTCCGGCTGGTGCAGCGCGGTGCCCGGCGCGTCGGTGCCGACTTCGGCGAGCGTGTCCTCGATCGCGGCGAAGCTCAGCGCGGCTTCCTGCTCGGCCCGCTTCTCGCCGTAGATCTCCTCGATGATGCGGTTCTCGAAATAGGAGGTTACCCCTTCGTTGAGCCAGCTATCGGCCCAGACCGCGTTGGTGACGAGATTGCCCGACCATGAGTGCGCCAGTTCATGCGCGACGAGGCCGGTCAGGCTCCGGTCCCCCGCGATGAAGGTCGGCGTGAGGAACGTCATCACCGGGTTTTCCATCCCGCCGAAGGGGAAGGCCGGCGGCAGGACGATCATGTCGTAGCGGCCCCAGCGATAGGGGCCGTAGAGCGCTTCCGCCTCCTTCACCATGTCCTCGGTGTCGGCGACTTCCCAGTGCGCCCGGTCGAGGATCGCCGGCTCCGCCCAGACGCCGGTGCGCGGGCCGATCGCGCGGAAGTCGATGTCGCCCGCAGCGATCGCGATCAGGTAGGGCGCGACCGGCTTGTCCATCACGAAGCGGAACGCGCGGCGCCCGTTGCCGAGGTCTTCCGGCTCGCCCTGGAGAATGCCCGACATGACGACGTCGAGCGGCTTGGGCGCAGTCACCCGCGCTTCCCAGGTCTGGCGGATGCCGGGGCTGTCCTGCGTCGGGATCCAGCTCCGGTTGAGGATCGCCTGGCCCTGGCTGAACAGGAACGGATACTCGCCGCCCGCGGTCTGCTCCGGGTCGAGCCACTGGAGCGCGCTCGCCTGCGGGTTGGCGGTATAGGCGATGACGATATGGCGGGCATTGCCGATCGTGATCGTCAGCGGCGCACCCTTGCCTTCGACCCGCTCGCCGATATCGAAGTCCAGCTCGTTGCCGCGCCCGTCGGTGACGCGGCTGACCTGCAGCCCGTCACTGTCGAGCACGATCTGCGAGGCGTCGGGCCGCGCGAGAATGTCGAGCGTGGCGGTTCCGCCGACCCTGTCACGCTCGAAATCGAGCGCGAGGTCGAGCGCGACATGCGTCACTCGCGCGACTTGCGGCTGCGCAAAGGTCGAGCTGTCGACCGCGTCGGGCGTGGTCAGGATCGGCGCCACCAGACGCTCGGCCGACACGGCCGGCGGCTGTGCGTCCATCGTCGTGCAGGCGGTGGTGGCGAGAAGCAGCGAAAGCGCGGCGGCGATGGGGCGCATGGAACTCTCCGATCCCTTGTGAGTGGCGTACGATTGGTGACGCTAGAGCAGACTATTGGAGCGCGGCAAACCCTTCGATCTTGTCGATGCGGCCGGACACGACGAGTTCGTCGCCCGGAAGAATGATAGTGTCGGGGATGGCGTGGATGAAATCCTCGTCCACGCGCTTCACGCCGATCACCGTAACCGCGAACTTCTGCCGGCACTGACTTGTGACCAGCGGAAGCCCGACGATCGCCTCGGGCGCTTTCAGCCGCGCGATGGCGAACTGGCCGTCGAAGGCAATGAAATCGAGCAGGCGCTCGTTCACGAGGCGCGCGACGCGCTCGCCCATCTTCTGTTCCGGGAACACGACGTGATGCGCGCCGGTCCGCTCGAGAATGCGCCCGTGCCGGTCGTTCGTCGCCTTGGCCCAGATGTTGGGAACGCCGAGATCGGACAGTGCCAGCACGGCCAGCACGCTCGCCTCGATATCCGACCCGATGCCGACGATCGCCGAGGGAAACTCCTTCACGCCGAGCCGGCGCAGGGTGTCCATTTCGGTGCAGTCGGCCTCGACCACCTGGGTCAGCTTGTCGGCATGGTCCTGCACGATCTGCGGGTCCATGTCGGCGCCGAGCACTTCATGCCCCATTCTCTCGAGCGTGGCGCCCACGGCGCTGCCGAACCGGCCGAGGCCGATCACTAGCACCGGATTTCTCTTGTCAGCCGACAATCGGATTCTCCTCGGGATAGCGGTAGGGACGGTCGTGCTTGCCAAGCGCAAGCGCCGTTGCTGCGGTAATGGTGCCGACCCGGCCGATGAACATCAGCATCGCCAAAACGAACTGCGCCGAAGGCGGCATCTGCGCGGTGACGCCGGTCGACAGGCCGACCGTGGCGAAAGCGGACGTCGCTTCGAACAGCACGTCCTGCAGCGGAAGATTCGTCACCGAAGCGATATACATCGTCGCGCTGAGGATAAACAGAAGGGCCAGCATGGCGACGGTCAGGGCCTGGCGCTCCACCGAACGGCCGAAGCGCCGGCCGAACATCGATGCGTCGCGGCGGCGCAGGACCTCCGACAGGACGATCGCCAGCAGAACGAAGAACGTGGTGACCTTGATGCCGCCCGCCGTCCCGGCGCTGCCGCCACCGATGAACATGAGCACGTAGTTCACGACCAGCGTCTCCTCGCGGAAGGCGCCCACATCAAGGCTGTTGAAGCCGGCAGTCCGCGGCATGACGGAGTGGAAGGCGGAATTGAGCAGCTTCGTCCCGAACCCCATCGGTCCGAGCGTTTCGGGGTTGCTCCATTCCATCACCGCCGTCGCCAGGAAGCCCCCGGAAAGCAGGATCAGCGTGCCGGTGACGGTGATCTTCGTATGAAGGGTCCAGCGCCGGTAGCGCAGCCGGTTTGCCCGCAAGTCCTGCATGACCGGGAACCCGAGGGCGGTGAGAATGACCGCGAGCATGATCGGGACCAGCATCACCGGGTCTTGCTGGAACCCCATGACGCTGTCCGAATAGGTGGAGAAGCCCGCGTTGTTGAACGCACTCACCGCATGAAACAGACCGTGCCACAGGGCGAACACGAAGCTTTCGTCGTAAGCTGTCATCAGCCGGGTGGTGAGTATCGCGGCGACGATCGACTCGACGACGATCGTGATCGCCAGGATCAATCTGAGCACCGATTGGGCGTCGCTGACCTCCAGCCTGTTGCGTTCGACCTGGATCGCCATGCGATCCCGCAGGCCGAAACCCCGGCCGACCATCAGGCCGAGCAGGGTGGCCGCGGTCATGATGCCCAGGCCGCCGATCTGGAACAGGATCAGGATCACCGCCTGCCCGAAGCCGGACCAGTAGGTGGGCGTGTCGACGACGATGAGCCCCGTCACTGCAACCGCGGAGGTTGCGGTGAACAGAGCGGTTATCAATGGCGCGGAGCTTCCGTCCGTCGTCGCCAGCGGCAGGCTGAGCAACGCGGTCCCGGCGGCGATCGCCGCGAGAAACAGCAGCGGGATCAGCCGAACGGGATCGCGGAGAACAGGGATCCTCACCGCCCCCGTTCCCGGCTCAGTTCCATACCGCTTCGGGTGGCAGGCTCATCAGGATGGCATCGATATTGCCGCCGGTCTTGAGCCCGAACAGCGTGCCGCGGTCGTAGACGAGGTTGAATTCCGCGTAGCGGCCGCGCCATTCGAGCTGGCGTCGCTTGTCCTCGGGCGTGAAGTCCGTCTCCATCCGGCGGCGGACGATGGCCGGAAACACCTCGATGAAGGCGCTGCCGACGTCCTGCGTGAAGGCGAAGTTGCGTTCCCACGCCGCTTCGTCTGCGCATTCGAGGTGGTCGTAGAAGATACCGCCCACCCCGCGGTGGACGCCGCGGTGGGGGATGAAGAAATAATCGTCCGCCCACTTCCTGAAGCGTTCGTAGTAGGTCGGGTTGTGCCGCGCGCAGATCGCCCGGAAGGCGGCGTGGAATGCCTCAGTATCGTCGTCGTAGGGGATCGGCGGATTGAGGTCCGCCCCGCCCCCGAACCACGCCTTGGCCGTCGTCAGGAAGCGCGTGTTCATATGCACCGCGGGGACATGCGGATTGGCCATGTGCGCCACCAGGCTGATCCCGGTGGCGGTGAACTCGGGGTTTTCCTCCGCCCCGTGGATCGTCCGCGCGAACTCGGGGGCGAAGCGGCCGTGGACGGTGGAGACGTTGACCCCGACCTTCTCGAACACGTTGCCCTTCATCACTCCGCGCACGCCCCCGCCGGGCTCGGCATTGCCCTCCTCCTCCCGCTGCCAGGGGGTGTATTCGAACGCCGCGTCGGAGCCCGCCTCGCGCTCGATCGCTTCGAATTCGGCGCAGATGCGGTCGCGCAAGTCCTCGAACCAGTCTTTCGCCCGGGCGGTATGGGGTTGCCAGTCGGTCATCGTGCGAATCCCTTGCCAAGCCCAATCCGCTACGGCAAGAGCGGTCCATGGTTCCCCTTTCGTTCGCAGGCGAGGAATTCGTGCTCACGCAGGGACATGCGCTCTACTGGCCGCGCGAGCGCGCGTTGCTGGTGGCGGACCTGCATCTCGAGAAGGCGAGCTTCTACGCGCGGCACGGGCAGATGCTGCCGCCCTACGACAGCCGCGAGACGCTGGAGCGGGTCGCGCTGGCGATCCGCGAGACGGGGGCCCGGCGCGTCTATACGCTCGGCGACAACTTCCACGACAGCCAGGGCAGCACCCGGCTGGAGGACCATGCCGCGGGCATGCTCGCCGCGCTCACCCGGGCGACCGACTGGGTGTGGATCACCGGCAATCACGACCCCGCGATGGAAGCGCGCAGCGGCGGCACGATCGCCGAGGAGCTCGAACTGGCCGGGATCGTCCTGCGCCATCAGGCCCGCGCGGGCGAGACGCGGCCCGAGCTGTCGGGCCACTACCACCCGCGCCTCCAGGTCACCGTGCGCGAGCGTCATATCCGGCGGCCCTGCGCGGTGGTGGCGAGCGGCGAAGGCACCGGCGGGCGGATGATCTTGCCGGCGTTCGGTGCGCTGACGGGCGGGATGAACGCGGCCGACCCGGTGATCCGCGATGCGATGCAGCCCGCCGCACGGATCGACGCGGTGCTGCCTCTGGCCGGAAAGCTCGCGCAGTTCCCGCTGTGGCGTGCAGCGGCATAATAGGAACACCGGAGCGCAGACGACAGGTGCCCGCGCAGGGCCTCTAGCGAATCCCCGCGATTCCTCCTACAGGGGGCGCCACAGAACAACGGCAAACAGGAGACCGCCCCATAGCCCGTCCCCCCCGGCGCACTTTGCAACCGCCCGTCAAGAGCGGCCCGCGCTTTGATAACATGATCCAGTCCGACAAGGTTCGCGTCATCGACGAGAACGGCGAGAACCTCGGCGTGATGTACACCCGCGAAGCCATCGAACAGGCGGCCGATGTCGGCCTGAACCTCGTCGAGGTGTCGCCCAACGCCGACCCGCCAGTCTGCAAGTTCCTCGATGTCGGCAAGTACCGCTACGAGGCGCAGAAGAAGGCGAATGCCGCGCGCAAGACGCAGAAGACGCAAGAAATCAAAGAGATAAAGATGCGTCCGAACATCGACGATCACGACTACGACGTGAAGATGCGCAACGTGAACAAGTTCATCGAGAACGGCGACAAGGTGAAGGTCACCCTGCGCTTCCGCGGGCGCGAAATGGCGCACCAGCAGCTCGGGATGGACCTGCTGCGGCGCGTGCAGGACGATGTCGAGGAAATCGCGAAGGTCGAGGCCTTCCCGCGTCTTGAAGGCCGTCAGATGCTGATGGTGCTGGCGCCCAGGTAAACCGGCGCCTCGCCGCTACTCCACCCAGAAATCGAGAATCGTGAAGCGTGCGGGCGCGGTGGCGAACACGCCGTGGCCGCGTCCGCCGCTCGACCCGAGGACGAACCCGACGCGCGAGGCATCTTCCAGCGCCCGCGCGAAGGCTTCGGGCGCGCTGTTCCGATTCGCGCCCTGCACCGCCGTCCAGTTGGCATCGAGCGGCACGCTGACCTCGTGGGTGCCCGGCGTGAGCGGCCCCATCATCGCAGCCGGCGCATACCAGCGATAGGTGGCGTAGCGCCCCTTCGCGCTCCAGTTGTCACCGCCGCGCTGGAAATAGAGCGACAGTGTCGCCTTCTTCTGCGGGCTCTCCTCCGGCACAATACGCACGCCGCGCTCGCCCTCGATGCGGTAACGCAGCACGATCCGGCGCGCGCCGGTGAGCGAACCGGTCGGCACTGTCACGTAGTGAACGTGCCCCTCGCGCGGCGTCGGCCAGGGAATGTCGAAGAAGGTCTCGCCATTCGCATCGGTCGCGTAGCGCGGCATGCCGGGCGAATAGCTCCGGCCGCGCAGGATCGGCCCGATCTGCCACTCCGAAGCACGCTCCGGCGCCGACCGCGCGGCGGAGGGCTCGGGAAGCGAGAGCGCGGCCAGCGGAACGGCAGCGAGAAGAACGGTGGCGATGGCAGCACGGATCATGCCCCAAAGGTGCCCCAGGCAGGTTTAGCGGCACCTGAACTGCCGGTTCCGCATTGCGACAGGCATTCCGATGGCGGAACTCCTGGTGTATCCCCCGGTTGGTCGAATACGCAGCCCTGGGGAGACACATGCAACCTTCACGCCCTGCCCGTCGGTCCTCCGCCGCGATTCTCGCCGGCATGGTCCTCGCCCTCGCCGCCTGCGACCGAGCCGGGGACACCGCCCCGCCCTCAGGCGACACGGCGGCGGCCGAATCGCCCGCCTCGCCGGCTCCGGCGGAGAGCTCGCCCGAAAGTGCGGCGGAGAACGTTTCGCCCGCGGCTGGCGAGACGCTGGTGCCGCAGGCGGAAAAGGGCGAACCCGGCGCACGGAAAGTTCTGCTGGACTTCACACGCGCGCTCCGGTTCGAGGATTTCGACAGAGCCTATGCCATTCTCGGCGACGCCGCCCGCCAGAGCATGACCTACGACGAGTTCAGGGCGATGTTCGACGGTATGGACGGGATCACCGTCTCCACCCCGATGGGCCGCATGGAAGGCGCAGCAGGGTCGCTCTACTACGAAGTTCCGACCACCATCACCGCCAGGAACGGGACCCGCCTGACCGGCACCACGGTGCTGCAGCGGGTCAACGACGTGCCCGGCGCGACCGCAGAGCAGCTGCGCTGGCATATCGAATCCTTCCAGGTCGAACCTGCTCCCGAGTCCGCCGCTTCGACGAGTTGAAAACCGCCCGGCGCGGCGATAATTGAAAGCCATCGACCGGCACCGGGCGGAGATGCGTTCCTGCGGAGGTTAGGAACGGGCGCCACCGGCAGCCACCCGAGCTCCTGCCTTCCTGGGAGCGTGACGCAAAGGAAGGAGCGCCTCCATGCCGGACGCCATCGATTCCACCGACAAGCCGACCCCTCGCCGCAATCCCAAGCCCGAAGTGACGAAGATCGACGGGCGGCGGCTCAAGCCGAGCACCCTGATGATGGGGCACGGCTACGAACCCTCGCTCTCGGAAGGCTCGCTCAAGCCGCCGATCTTCCTCACCAGCACCTTCGCGTTCGAGAACGCGGCCGCGGGCAAGCGCCACTTCGAAGGCATCACCGGCCTGCGCCCGGGCGGCGCCGAAGGGCTGGTCTATTCGCGCTTCAACGGACCCAATCAGGAGATCCTGGAGGACCGGCTGGGCATCTGGGACGGCGCGGAGGACGCGCTGTCGTTCTCCAGCGGCATGACCGCGATCTGCATCCTGATGCTGGCCTACGTCTCGGCCGGCGACGTGATCGTCCATTCCGGGCCGCTCTACGCCGCGAGCGAGGGCTTCGTCGCCAAAGTGCTGGCCAAGTTCGGGGTGACCTACGTCGACTTCCCCGCCGGCGCGACGCGCGAGGAGCTGGACGCGGTGATCGCCAAGGCCAAGGCGCAGGCCGGCGAGCAGGGCGGCAAGGTCGCGATGATCTATCTCGAAAGCCCGGGCAATCCGACCAATGCGCTGGTCGACGTCGAGGCGGTGCGCGACGCGCGCGATGCCGCGCTCGACAAGGACGTGACGCCGATCGCGATCGACAACACCTTCCTCGGCCCGCTGTGGCAGCGCCCGCTCGACAACGGGGCGGACATCGTCGCCTACTCGCTGACCAAGTACGTCGGCGGCCATTCGGATCTCGTCGCAGGCAGCGTGGCGGGCGCCAAGAAGTGGATGGATCCGGTCCGCGCGCTTCGCAACACGATGGGCGGCATCGCCGACCCGAACACGGCGTGGATGCTGCTGCGCTCGCTCGAGACGGTCGAACTGCGCATGCAGCGCGCAGGCGAGAATGCGGCCAAAGTGTGCGAATTCCTGCGCGGCCACCCCAAGGTCGAGCGGCTCGGCTATCTCGGTTTCATCGAGGATGCGCGGCAGAAGGACATCTACGACCGGCACTGCACGGGGGCGGGATCGACCTTTTCCGTCTTCATCGAAGGCGGCGAGGCCGAGTGCTTCCGCTTCCTCGACGCGCTCAAGGTCGCCAAGCTCGCGGTCAGCCTCGGCGGCACGGAAACGCTCGCCAGCCATCCGGCCTCGATGACGCACCTTTCGGTGCCGGGCGCGCGCAGGACGGCGCTCGGCATCACCGACAATCTCGTGCGCATTTCGATCGGCATCGAGGATGCGGACGACCTCATCGCCGACTTCGAGCAGGCGCTCGAACAGGTGTGACGCGCGAATGAAGGTCGGCTTCCTCGCCTGCCCCGGCACGCTGCCCGGCACCGCGCCGCGGCGCGGCGATGCGTTCGAGCACGATCTCGAAGTCGCCGCGCTGCGGCCGGCGCTGGCGGCGCGCGGGCTGGAGCTGATCGAGATCGACTGGCGCGCGCCGCTGGAGCGTTTCGCCGGTCTCGGCTGCGTGCTGCTCGGCACCGCGTGGGACTATCAGGACCGCGCGCCCGAGTTCGTCGCGCGGCTCGATGCACTGGCCGCACGGGGGATCCGGGTCTGCAATCCGCCCGACGTGGTCCGCTGGAACATCGACAAGGGCTATCTCGCCGAACTCGCCGGGCGCGGTGCGACGACGGTGCCGACGCTATGGCACGAGGACGCCGGACTGGCGGAGGTCGAGGCGGCGATGGCGCATTTCGGGGCGGATCGCGTGGTCGTAAAGCGCCGCGTCGGCGCGGGCGGCGAGGGGCAGCACAGCTTCACCCGCGGCGCCCTGCCCGACGCCGGCTGGCGCATGGGCCGCGCGGCGATGATCCAGCCCTTTCTGCCCGCGATCCTCGAGGAGGGCGAGTTCACCTTCGTCTTCGTCGACGGCCGCTTCTCCCACGGGGTCAACAAGCGCGCCGCACAGGGCGAATACCGCATCCAGTCGCTCTTCGGCGGACGCGAAGCCGGCTACGCCCCCGCGCCCGAAGATTTGGCCACAGCCGAAGCGGTGGTCGCTGCCCTGCCCTTCACCGACCTGCTCTATGCGCGGATCGACATGGTGCGCCTGCCTGATGGAGAGCTGGCGGTGATGGAGGCCGAACTGATCGAGCCCTATCTCTATCCCGAGCAGGGCCCGGACTTGGGTGAAAGGCTGGCCGATGCGCTGGTGCGCCGGTTGGCGGTTCCGGTGGCTTAGCCGGAGCGGCTACACCATTCCGCCACCGTCATCCCAGCGAAAGCTGGGATGACGAAAAGGGATGCTCCCCTACCCCTTCCACTCGCGCCGCTCTTCGGCCTGGCGGAGGACCTCGTAGGCCACCTGTAGCGCCTGGAACTGCCTCGCGGCTTCGGCATCGCCCGGTTTGACGTCGGGATGTACTTCCTTCGCGCGGTTGCGGTAGGCTTTCTTCACCGCCGGGAAGTCCGCATCGCTTTCCAGCTCCAGCAGATCGAGCGCGCGCATTTCGTCGGCGGAGCGAGATCCGTCCCCGCTCCCCATCCAGCCGTAGTGCTGCGCCTCGGCATAGCCGGCGCTCTCGGAACGCTCGGCCTTGGCACGCGCTTCCTTCTCGGCCTTGTCGAGACCTTCGAAATAGTCCCACTTCGAATTGTATTCGGCCGCATGGCGCTGGCAGAAATACCAGCGGTCGGGGCTGTTGGGCGCCTTGGGCGCCGGGCAGTCGCCGGGTTCTTCGCACCCGTGCCGGTCGCACAGGCGCACGGTCGTCGCCTCGCGCGAGGCGCCGTAGCTGCGCCAGCGGGGGAAGCCCCAGTCGAGCGATCGGCGGGCGCGGCTCAAGCGAAGCCTCGCGAAGTCGTTGGTCCGGCTGTCATCGGCACTAGTCTAGGGATCGTTGCCCGCGCTGCAAAGGCGCGCGACAAGGGTTCGAACAAAAATGTTGCACCGCAACATGACGTTCATATTCGCCCGGCTATGGAGCGCGCGACCGAATTTCGAAAGACGATGTGATGAGCAGACAGCTTACATTTTCCGCGACGGTATGCGTGCTGACGCTGGCATTGTTCGCGCTCGTCGCAGGACAGGGCGCCATGAACGATGGCCTCACCCCCACGGCGCAGATCGCGCCCCTCGCGATCGGTACCGCGACCGAGTGATCGAAATGGGCGCGCCCCCGGCGATGCGGGGACGCGCCACGTTTCCTCAGTTGACGACGACGCTCACCGCGCGGCGGTTCTGCGCCCACGCCGCTTCGTTCGAGCCGAGCGCGACCGGGCGTTCCTTGCCGTAGCTCACGGTACGGACACGATTGGCCGCCACGCCCAGGCTGACGAGATAGTTCTTCGCCGCATTGGCGCGCCGCTCGCCGAGCGCGAGGTTGTACTCGCGGGTACCGCGTTCGTCGGCGTGGCCCTCGACCGTGATCGAGATGTTCGGATACTGCGCCAGGTATTGCGCCTGGGTCTGCAGCGCGGCCATGTCCGCACTGTCGATGTTGTAGCGGTCGGTATCGAAGTAGATCACGTTCTGACCGTTCACCGCGTTTTCGAAATGCTCCTGCGTGCCGAGAACCGGGCCGCTGGGGCCGGTCGGCGTCGGGGCCGAGGTCGTCGGGGCCGGCTCGGGGGGAAGCGACTCGGGGGGCTCCTTCTTGCACCCGGCCAGTGCGACGGTGCCGGCGAGAAGAGCGACGGTTGCAAAGCGTAGTTTCATGGACGTTTCCTCAGATGCCAAGACGAGTGGTGCGACCCGGGCGACAAAAATCACAATGCATTCAGGGCAGAATCGGTCCCCAGGCGGGGTCCGACGCATCCACCGGGGTCGGCAGACGCCTCAGGTTCCGGCCCGTGAGATCGACCTGCCAGAGCGAGGCTTTGCCCGATCCGCGTTCCGTACGGAAGAACTGAATGATACGGCCGTTCGGGCTCCAGGTCGGCGCCTCGTCCTGCCAGCCGTCGGTCAGCGTGCGCATGTTGCGGCCGTTCGGGCTCATCACCGCGATATTGAAGTCGCCGGCAATGCGCGTGAAGGCGATCTGGTCGCCGCGCGGGCTCCACTCGGGAGTCGCCGCGCGTCCGCCGAAGAACGAGATCCGGCGCTGATTCGAGCCGTCCGCGTTCATCACGTAGATCTGCTGCCCGCCCGACCGGTCGCTTTCGAACACGATCTGGCTGCCGTCCGGCGAATAGGAGCCGCCGATGTCGATGCCCGGCGCGTCGGTCAGCCGCACGCTCTGTCCGCCGCCGGCCGGGACACGGTAGATGTCGGTATTGCCCGCGACTGCCATGGAATAGAGGATGTAGCGGCCGTCCGGGCTCCAGCGCGGGGCGATGGTCGGGTTCCCGCTTTCGGTCACGAGCGTCTGCCGGCCGGTGCCGATGTCGTAAACGTAGATCCGCGGATTGCCGTCGACATAGGAGAGGTAGAGCAGCTTGCTGTAGTCGGGCGAGAAGCGCGGGGTCAGCGCGGTCGAGCGCCCGGTGGTGATGAAGCGGTGGTTCGCACCGTCCGAATCCATGATCGCGAGCCGCTTAACGCGGTTACCCTTAGGGCCGGTCTCGGCGATATAGGCGATGCGGCTGTCGAAGAACGGATCCTCGCCCGACAGGCGCGAATAGACGAGGTCGGAGCACTTGTGTGCCGCCCGGCGCCACTCACCAGGCTCGACCACCCAGCCTTCGCGCACGAGCTCGCTCTTGAGCGCCATGTCGTAGAGGTAGCAACCGACGGTCAGTTTGTTGTCGCCCCGGGCGCGGACGTAGCCATGCACCAGCATTTCGGCGCCCCGGCTCGACCAGGTCGGCCAGTTCGGCGCGGTGATCTGCGGGAAGGTCGGCTGCGGAAGCGAATCGGGGCCGACCGGCTTGAACAGGCCGTTGTTTTTCAGGTCATTGAAGACCACGCGGGCCAGTTCCTTGCCCAGCGCCGCGGTGCCCGACGAGTTGGCCGGCGTCGGCGTGTCGCGATCGGTCGCGAAGCCGGGGATCGCGATGCCCAGATCCTGCCACTCGCTTTCGTCGGTGACGGTGAAGGTCAGGCCGCCGTCCTGCTGTTCGATCGTCTCGACCTCGCCCATGGTCGGGACGGGGGCACCAAGATCGCTGGTGGACGCGGGCGACTGTGCCTCCTGCGCTGCGGCAGGCGCGGCGAAGAGGGCGAGGGTCAGAAGGGCTAGGATCGGTTTCATTGCGAAAGGTTCCTGTCGAATCTGGCGCCGTCGATCGACTTCCAGGCGTTGTAATACTCGGGCGGCAAGTCGAACGGTGCGGCAAGTTGGACCGCGCGGACCGCGCGCTCGGCATGGAGCGCGGCCTGCGGCCGGTTGGCCGGCGTGATGCCCGACTGATCCACTACGCGCGGGGCGCCCGAAAGGCTCCCGTCCTCGTTCAGTCGGAACGAGAGGATCGACACGAGCTTGTCGGCGTCGACGCCTTGCGGGGCGGACCAGTGCGGCTTGATCTGGCGGATGATCGCCTGAATGATGGAAGCCTTCGCGCTCGCGCCGATCTGGCTTGCGGGAATGCGCGTTTCCTCCGTCGTCGTGCTCGAGCCCGATCCGGCGAGGAAATCGCTGCCGATGCGACTGCCGCCGCTGCGTTCGGTGCGCCGCTGTTCGGGCTGACTGGTGCGGCGCGTCGGTTCGCGGCGCGGCTCCGCCTCGCGGCGCGGGGCCGTCGTCGCACGCGGGCGCGGACGCTCGGGCGGTGCCGGCCGTTCGACTTCGGCCGGGCGCGGAGGTTCGATGACCGCTGGCGCGGGCGCGGGCTCTTCGCTCAGCGTCGGGGCGATCGCCGCGCGGCTTTCGGCCACGAGTTCGGGCGCTTCGGCGACCGGACCGACGTCCTCGGCGAGACTCACGGTCATCCGCTCGGGAATTTCCGGCGGATCCGCCGCCCGCGGCTGAAACAGCAACACCGCCACCAGGGCGACGTGCAGCACCACGGCAACGCCGAGGCCCAGCCTCTCTTCGCGGGATAGAGCGACGCTTGCCATCAGACGCCCGCGCTATGGTGCCGAAACTGAACCGTGCGTGACCAGTTGGATCTGGTTGAATCCCGCGCGGTTCAATTCGCCCATGACCGCCATGACGCGCCCGTAGTCGAGCGTGCGATCGGCACGCAGCGTCACTTGCGGCGGATTGCCGTCCGCCCCCGGTGCGATATTGGCCAGCCGGTCGGGCAGTTCGCCGGGCGCGAGCGCCGCTTCGTCGAGATAGATCGTGCCGTCGCCGACGATCGAGACGGTGATCTGCTCCGGTTCCTGCGGCAGTGCGTTGGCGCGGCTGTCGGGCAGATCGACGGGAACGCCGGCGGTCAGCATCGGCGCGGTGACCATGAAAATGATCAGCAGCACCAGCATAACGTCGACCAGAGGCGTGACGTTGATCTCCGCCATCGGCGTGCGGCGGCTGCCGCGTCCGCGCTTGCCGGAACGGGCGAGACCCATCGCCATTACAAGCGCTCCAGTTCGCGGCTCAGGCTGGCGTGGAAGCGATCGGCGAAGCGCTGCAGTCGCGCTTCGAACGCGTTCACGGTATGGCTGAAGCGGTTGTAGGCGATGACCGCGGGAATGGCGGCGAACAGGCCGATCGCGGTGGCGAACAGCGCTTCGGAAATGCCCGGCGCGACGACCGCGAGCGAGCTCGATTCCTGCGCACCGATCTGGAAGAAGCTGTTCATGATGCCCCAGACTGTACCGAAAAGGCCCACGAAGGGAGCGACCGAGCCCACCGTAGCAAGGAAATTGAGGCGCGAGGCGAGCTCGTCCGCCTCTTCCGCGACCTGCCCTTCCATCGCCAGCGCGACGCGATCGCGCAGGCCTTCGCGGTCCTTCACCCCGCCCTTGGTCGAGCGGCGCCATTCGGACATGCCGGCTCCCGCGATCCGCGCGATGGGCACATTGCGCTTGGCGTGCTGCTGCATGAAGCCGTCAAAGTCGTCGGTCCGCCAGAAATCAGCCTCGAACGCGGCCGCGCGGCGGCGGATCCCGCCCATCCGCATGCTGAACGAGACGATGATCATCCAGGTCCAGATGCTCGCTGCGAGCAGTCCGACCATCACGACCTGAACGACGATATCGGCATCGAGAAACAATTGAACGGGGTCGAGCCGGTTGGGCGTGGCCGCCGCGAGTTGCGAAAGGATCATACGACCTCTTCTTCAGTGGGGAGGACAGTCTTGAAAGCGTCACGCCAGGCCGCAGGCTGGCGGCGCGGGCGCCCGTCGGGCGCGACGAAGCCCACTCTGAGTTCGGCCTCGGCGAGCAGCTCGTCGCCGCGCAGTGCGCGCTGGTGCATCCGGCAGCTTGCAGAACGCATTTCAGTGCAGCGGGTTTCGATCACGACATCGTCGTCGAGCCGCGCCGGGCGCAGGTAGCGGATCGCGAGGTCGGCCACCGCATAGGCGCCCTCGCCGGCCTCCACCGCAGCGCGCTGGTCGATCTCGAGCAGGCGCAGCAGGTCGGACCGGGCGCGCTCGAACCAGCGCAGGTAATTCGCATGGTAGACGACACCCGAAAGATCGGTGTCCTCATAGTATGCGCGCACCGCATAGAGGTGGCGCGTGCCATCGATAAGGCCGCCGGGAGGTGTTGGGCGCGTGGGCATCGTGACGCGCCTTAGCTGATGGCGGACTCGCCAAGCAATCGAAACTGCCAATTGTGTCTATTTCGCGATCATCCGCCCGAGCGGCTCGCCGCCGAACAAGTGGACATGGAGGTGCGGAACCTCCTGCCCACCATGCGCGCCGAGGTTGGCGAGCAGGCGGTACCCGGGCTCGACCAGCCCCTTGTCGCGCGCGATCTTGCCCACGGCGCGAACGAAGCCCGCGATCTCCTCCACGCTCGCCTGGGCGGAGAAGTCGTCCCAGCTCACGTAACGGCCTTTCGGGATCACCAGCGTGTGGACCTTGGCCTGCGGATTGATGTCCTCGAACGCGTAGGCCCATTCGTCCTCATACACCTTGGTCGAGGGGATCTCACCGCGCAGGATCTTCGCGAAGATATTATCATCGTCGTATGGCTGGGTCGCGTCGATCGGCATCACTCGCTCCTTGAAGCCTTCTCATCCAGTCCCGACACGCCTTCCCGCCGGTCTAGCTCCGCAAGAACCGCGTCGAGCGGGATATCCTTGGCCGAGAGCAGGACCATGAGATGAAAGATCAGATCGGCCGCTTCGCCGACCAGTTCCTCGCGCTCGCCCGTCAGTGCGGCGATCGCGGTTTCGACCGCCTCTTCACCGACCTTGCGCGCGATCACCGGAAGCCCGCGCGCATGAAGCTGCGCGACGTAGCTCGCCTGCGGATCGGCCTTGCGGCGCTCGGCGATGATGCGTTCGAGGCGCGGGAGCGTGTCCATGCGCCGTCTCATGCGGACGGCGCGCGGCGCGGTCAATCCTTGTCGGGAGCCTTGCGGCGCGCTGCCATGCGGCGACCGATCACCAGCCCGGCGAGGCCGAGGCCGAACAGCGAGAGGCTGGACGGCTCGGGCAACGGCGTTCCCGCCGCCTGGGCAGGAGCAGCGATGCAAAGGAGAAGGATCGGGAGCGCTCGCATGGTCCCGTCTCCTGGCGCCGGTTTCGCTGCGGTTGCAAGCCGCACTTCATCGCCGTCCCGGATTGGCACTTGCACGAGGTGCCGGATTAACCCCGCGCCGGCAGGCCTGCCGCGCGCAAAGCGTCGTGCGCCTCGGCGATCGTGTGCGTGCCGAAATGGAAGATCGAGGCGGCCAGAACCGCGCTCGCATGCCCTTCGGTCACGCCGTCGATCAGATGCTGCAACGCGCCGACGCCGCCGCTGGCGATCACCGGCACGGGCACCGCGTCGGCGATCGCGCGGGTGAGCGCGAGGTCGTAGCCGGCCTGGGTGCCGTCGCCGTCCATCGAGGTGACGAGCAGTTCGCCCGCGCCGAGCTCCGCCAGCCGGACCGCGTGCGCAATCGCGTCGATCCCGGTGGCGCGCCGTCCGCCGTGGGTGAAGACCTCCCACTTGCCCTCGCCGACGCGCCGCGCATCGACCGAGGCGACGCAGCACTGGCTGCCGAAGCGCGCCGCGATCTCCCCCACCACTTCAGGCCGCGCGACAGCCGCGCTGTTGACCGCGACCTTGTCCGCCCCCGCCAGCAGGAGCGCGCGCGCATCCTCGGCTGTGCGCACACCGCCGCCGACGGTGAACGGCATGAAGCACACAGCGGCTGTGCGGCGCACGATGTCGAGCAGCGTCCCGCGCCCCTCGTGGCTGGCCGAGATGTCGAGGAAACACAGCTCATCCGCCCCCGCCGCATCGTAGGCCTGCGCCTGCTCGACCGGATCGCCGGCGTCCTTGAGATCGACGAAGTTGACGCCCTTGACCACGCGGCCATCTGCCACGTCGAGACAGGGAATGACACGGACGCGGACGGTCACGCCCGCCCTGCCATCGCGATCGCCGTCGCGAGATCGAGCCGGCCGTCGTAGAGTGCGCGGCCGGTGATCACGCCCTCGATCCCCTCATGCGCATGGAGGGAGAGGAGGTGGATGTCGTCGAGCCCCTTGACCCCGCCGCTGGCGATGACCGGGATGTCGACCCGGCGTGCGAGGTCGACCGTCGCATCGATGTTGCAGCCCTTGAGCAGCCCATCGCGCCCGATGTCGGTGAACAGCACACTCGCGACACCCGCATCCTCGAACCGGCGCGCGAGATCGGCCACGGGCACGTCGGACACTTCGGCCCAGCCCTCGGTGGCGACCATTCCATCCTTCGCGTCGACCGCGACCACGATCCCGCCCTCGAACGCGCGCGCCATGTCCTTGACGAACTGAGGGTCCTTGAGCGCCGCGGTGCCCATCACGATCCGGGCGACGCCGAGGTCGAACCAGCCCTCCACCGCTTCCCGCGTGCGGATGCCGCCGCCGAGTTGGACGTAGCCGGGAAAGGCCGCGACGATCGCCTCGACTGCCTCGCGGTTCTCGGCCTTGCCGGCGAACGATCCGTCGAGATCGACGACGTGCAGATGCTCGGCGCCGGCCTCGGCGAACATCAGGGCCTGCGCCGGCGGATCGTCGCCATAGACGGTAGCGCGCGCCATATCGCCTTCGGCCAGGCGCACGACCTGGCCGCCCTTGAGGTCGATTGCGGGGAAGACGATCATGGGCGCCACTCCAGAAAGCGCGCGAGCAACCCTAACCCGTAGGCCTGGCTCTTCTCGGGATGGAACTGGACGCCCAGCACGTTGTCGCGGGCAACCGTCGCGACGAGACCCCCGCCGTGATCGGTCATCGCCGCAATATTCGCCGGGTCCTCCGCCGCGAAGTGGAAGGAGTGGAGGAAATAGGCCTCGCCCTCCTCCAGCACCGGCACGGCATGCGCAGTGAGCGCGACGTCGTTCCAGCCCATGTGCGGCACCTTGATCGCCGGGTCGGTCCGCTCGATCGCGCGCACTTCGCCTGCGATCCAGCCGAGGCCCGGCGTCGTACCGTGCTCCAGCCCCCGATCGGCGAGCAGTTGCATGCCGACGCACACGCCGAGGAACGGCGCGCCGCCGACTTCGACCCGCTCCTCCATCGCCTCGATCAGCCCCGAGATCGCCCGCAGCCCTTCGGCACAGGCGCGGAACGAGCCGACGCCGGGCAGGACGATCCGGTCCGCCGCGCGCACTTTGTCGGGATCGGCGGTCACTTCCACCGAAGCGCCGACGGTGCGGAGCGCGTTTTCGACCGAATGGAGATTCCCGGCGCCGTAGTCGATCAGCGCGGTCGTCTCAGCCACCGAGCATGCCCTTCGTGCTCGGCACGGTACCGCCCTTGCGCGGATCGATCTCCACCGCCTGACGCATGGCGCGGGCGAAACCCTTGTAGATCGCCTCGCAGATGTGGTGGTTGTTGCTGCCGTAGAGCAGCTCGACATGGAGCGTGATCCCGGCGGCCTGCGCGACCGAATGGAACCAGTGCTCGATCAATTCGGTGTCCCACTCGCCGAGGCGCGTCTGGGAAAAGCCCGCGCGCCACACGAGATAGGGCCGCCCGGAGATATCGAGCGCGACGCGCGCCAGCGTCTCGTCCATCGGCGAATAGGCCTGGCCGTAGCGGCCGATCCCGCCCTTGTCGGCGAGCGCCTCGGCGAGCGCCTGGCCGAGCGCGATCGCGCTGTCCTCGGTCGTATGGTGCTGGTCGACATGCAGATCGCCGGCGACCTTCATCGTCACATCGATCAGCGAATGGCGGGAGAACTGCTCCACCATATGATCGAGGAATCCGATACCCGTCGACACCGCATAAGTGCCCGTCCCGTCGAGGTTGACCTCGACTTCGATCGCGGTTTCCGCCGTCTTCCGCTCGATCCTGCCGGTGCGCATGGCGGCGCTATACGCCAGGATTGCCATGGTGCAAGCATTGGCGCTTGACCGACGCGCGAAGCGGCTCCACCAAGCAGGCATATGAGCGACGATACGCCCGATAGCCTGATCCCCTACGATGAGATCGTGCAGGAAGCGCTGCGCGCCGTGGTCGGCCGCGTGCTCGGCGAGATCGAAGGAACCGGCGGCGACCTGCCCGGCAACCACCACTTCTACATCACCTTCAAGACCCATGCGCCGGGCGTGACGATCCCCGCCCACCTGCGCGAGCGGTTTCCGGACGAGATGACGATCGTGCTCCAGAACAAGTTCTGGGACCTGAAAGTTCGGGAAGACGGCTTCAGCGTCGGCCTCAGCTTCAACCAGGTCCCGTCCAAGCTGGAGATCCCCTTCGCCGCGATCACGGCCTTCGTTGACCCCGCCGTCGATTTCGGGCTGCAGTTCCAGGCCAGCGTCGCCGATATGGCGCCCGAGGCGCATGACGATGCGGAGAATGATGCACCGGAACACGGCGAAGGCCCGGTCGTTTCCGAGGATGAAGACGGCTCCAACGTCGTCACGGTCGATTTCGGCCGCAAGAAGTAATCCGGCCGGCCTTGCGCCCGCCGGGAATCGAGGGGCGAACGATGGCTAAATCCAAAGGCAGGACCGGGACCGGTATATCTTCCAAGGTCGCAAGGGCGACGAGGAAGATGACGGCCGAGGACCGCGAAGTCGCCGGCCCCAGCCCCAACCCGGCGACCAACTTGCTGATCCACGACATCCTGCTGCGCAGCGGGGGCAGGGTTCTCCGTCTCGGGCTCGAGAAGGGCCTGCTGCGCAATCGCTACGGCAAGTCGACCGCCAGGGAGATCGTGGAAAATCGCTCGATGGTGCAGACGCTCGCTTCCTACGCCGTCGCCCGCGTGGCGACGCGCTCGGTGCCGGGCGCGATCGTGGTCGGCGGCGGGATCCTGGCGAAGGCGTTGCTCGACCGCCGCCAGTCGCGTCGCGCAGCGAAGCGCGAGGGCGACAGGAAGCTGCGCGAGAAGGCGCGACAGGAATAGCCTCGTGCGGCGCCCCCATCGCGGGGCTTGATTTCGCGCGGTCGCTCGGCGCATGAGCGCGCATGGCCGACCAGGACACTCTTCACCGCCGCGGACTGATGTTCATCCTCTCCTCGCCTTCGGGCGCAGGGAAAACCACGATCTCACGCATGCTGCTCGAAGCCGACGACGAGATCCGCCTCTCGGTCTCGGCCACCACCCGGCCGAAGCGCCCGGGCGAGATCGACGGCGTGCACTACCACTTCGTCGATGACGCCGAGTTCGACCGGATGATCGAGGAAGACGATTTCTACGAGTGGGCCCCGGTCTTCGGTTACCGTTACGGCACACCCAAGGGTCATATCCGCAGCGGGCTGAAGGAAGGGCAGGACTTCCTGTTCGACATCGACTGGCAGGGCACCCAGCAGCTCTACCAGAAGGACGAGCAGGACGTGGCGCGAGTATTCATCCTGCCGCCCAGCCTCGAGGAATTGCATCGCCGGCTGCAGGACCGCGGCACCGACAGCAAGGAAGTGATCGACGGCCGCATGGAACGCGCCCGCGCCGAGATCAGCCACTGGGACGGCTACGACTACGTCGTGGTCAACGACGATGTGCACGTCTGTTTCGAGAAAGTCCGCTCCATCCTCCACGCCGAACGCATGAAGCGCGCGCGCCAGACCGGCCTGATCGGCTTCGTGCGGAAACTGATGGCCTGAAGCTTCCCCCAAGGCCTCGCGTCGGGCGAGGCCGGGGATGACGATCAAGCCGGCTCGGCGAAGTGCGTCGGCAGGTGCGCGTTGACGATACCGCCGTCGACAGTCAGCGTCTCGCCGATGGTGTAGTCGCCCGCCCGGCTGGCGAGGTAGACGGCGGTGCCGCCCATGTCGAACTTGTCGCCCACGCGCTTGCTCGGAATGCCCGCGGCCGACTTCTCCTCCTGATCGCGCGCAGCCCGGTTCATGTTCGAGGGGAACGCGCCCGGCGCGAGGCTGGTGACGTAGACGTGATCCTTTACCAGCCGCGCCGCCATGCGGCGCGTGAGATGGATCAGCGCCGCCTTGGAGGCCTGGTAGGAATAGGTCTCCCACGGGTTCACGCGCTGCCCGTCGACCGAGGTGATGTTGATCACCTTGGCGGGCCGCTCCGGGCTCGCCGCGGCGGTGAGCAGCTTGTGCAGTTTCTGCGTGAGGAAGAACGGCGTCTTGACGTTGAGGTCCATGACCTTGTCCCAGCCGCTCTCCGGGAAATCGACATAGTCCGCGCCCCAGGCCGCACCGGCGTTGTTGACCAGAATGTCCAGCCGGCTCTCGCGGGCGGAGATCTCCTCGACCAGCGCCTCGATCCCCTCCATCGTCGAGATATCGCCCTGGATGCCGACGACTTTCTCGCCCAGCTCCGCGCAAGTCGCCTCGATCTCGTCGATCTTGCGGGCGGTGATGTAGACCCGCTCGATCCCGGCGGCGAGGAAGCCCTCGACGATCATCCGCCCGATCCCGCGGCTGCCGCCGGTGACGAGCGCGATCCGGCCTTCGAGGCTGAAGAGGTCGTTGAGGGTCATCATGTTTTCTCCAATTCACCCCCTCCCGCAAGCGGGAGGGGAGATTGATCAATATCCGCTCATCTCCGCCACGCGGCCGGCGTGGTAGTAGACGTCGCCCATGAACTCCGCGAGCGCGCGGTCGCGCTTCATGTAGAGGCCGATGTCGTATTCGTCGGTCATGCCGATGCCGCCGTGCATCTGCACGCCTTCCTTGACCGCGAGGCCCGCCGCCTTGCCGACCTTGGCCTTGGCGACCGAGGCCATCAGGTCCGCCTTCTCGCTCCCCGCATCGAGGAGCTGCTGCGCCTTGATCGTGACGGCGCGGGCGATCTCGACTTCGGAATAGAGATGCGCCGCGCGGTGCTGGAGCGCCTGGAACTCGCCGATCAGCTTGCCGAACTGCTTGCGCTGCTTGAGGTAGTCGACCGTCATGTCCATCGCCCCGCGCGCGACACCGACCCCTTCGGCAGCCGCACCGACGCGGCCTGCCATCAGGACCTTGTTCAGAATCTCGCGCCCGCCATCGACTTCGCCGATCACCGCGTCGCCGTCGAGCTCGACATTGTCGAACGTGGTGTGCGTCGCCATCGAGCTGTCGACCAGGCGCACCGCGTCATGAGACATGCCCGAGACGTCCTTCGGCACGGCGAACAGCGTGATGCCGTCCGTGTCATCGTCCGCCCCGGACGTGCGCGCGGCGACCACGATCATGTCGGCGCTGCCGCCATAGACGACGAAGTCCTTGCGGCCCGACAGGCGGAAGCCGTTGCCGGATTTCTCAGCCCGGGTCTTGATCCGCTCGGGCCGATGCTTGGCGCCTTCGTCGATCGCCACCGCGAACACGCTCTCGCCCGAGACGAGGCCCGGCAGCCAACGCCCGCGCACGTCGTTGCTGCCATGCTGGAGCGCGGTGCCGGCAAGCACCGCGCTGGTCAGGAAGGGCGATGGCGTGAGGTTGCGCCCGATCTCCTCGAGCACGATTCCCGCCTCGACATGGCCCATGCCGAGCCCGCCGTCGTCCTCGCCCACGAGGATGCCGGTGAAGCCCATCTCGGCGAACTGCTTCCACAGGCCGTGGCCGAAGCCGTCCTTGCAGTCGCGGTCGCGCCAGTGGCGCAGCTGCTTCGCGATCGCGCCTTCCTCGGCCATGAACTGGCCGACGGTGTCGGAAAGCATCGTCTGATCGTCGGTGTGGTAGAGTGGCATTCTAACTCCCTCTCCCCTTCAGGGGAGAGGGCCGGGGAGAGGGGAACTCCCCCCGGCCCTCAATAATGACAATTCCTATGGAGGCGCGACGCCCCCTCTCCCAACCCTCTCCCCTGAAGGGGAGAGGGCTTTTACGCCCCCGGCAGCTCCAGGATGCGCTTGGAAATGACGTTGAGCATCACCTCGCTGGTGCCGCCCTCGATCGAGTTCGCCTTGGTCCGCAGCCAGCTCCGCGCCGGCTTGCCGCCGTCGGTCTCCTCGCTCTCCCATTCGAGCGCGGCGGAGCCGCCCGCGGCCATGATCAGTTCGTGACGGCGCTTGTTCAGCTCGGTCCCGGCATATTTCATCATGTTCGGCTGCGCCGGGTGCGCCTTGCCGATCTTGACCTCATCGAGGAACTTCTCCCCCATCGCGGAGAAGGCGAGCGCATCGACGTCGAACATCGCCAGCTCGGCGCGCAGCACCGGATCGAGCTCCCCGGTCTGGCGCTTGAGCATCGCACCGATCCCCGCGCCCCGCTCGGAGCTATCGGCGCCCGAGATCATCTCGCGCTCGTGACCGAGCAGGTACTTGGCGACGTCCCACCCGCGGTTGATCTCGCCGACGTACTGGTCCTTGGGCACCTTCACGTCGTCGAAGAAGGTCTCGCAGAACGGGCTGTTCCCACTGATCAGCAGGATCGGCTTGGTCGAGACGCCCGGCGTTTCCATGTCGAACAGCATGAACGTGATGCCGCGGTACTTGTCGTTCTTGTCGGTGCGGACGAGGCAGAAGATCCAGTCGGCCTTGTCGGCGTAACTGGTCCAGATCTTCTGGCCGTTGACGACCCAGTGATCGCCCTTGTCCTCGCCGAACGTCTGCAAGCTGACGAGGTCGCTGCCCGATCCCGGCTCCGAATAGCCCTGGCACCAGCGGATTTCGCCGCGGGCGATCTCGTTGAGGTACTTCTTTTTCTGCTCCTCGGTGCCGAAGTGGAGCAAGGCCGGGCCGAGCATCCAGATACCGAAGCTGGAGAGCGGCGGGCGCGCACCGATCCGCGCCATTTCCTCGCGCAGCACCTTGGCCTCGGCAGGCGAGAGGCCGGCGCCGCCGTATTCCTTCGGCCAGGCGGGAACGGTGTAGCCCTTGTCGCGGCACGCCTCGAACCAGGCCTTCTGCGCGTCGTTCTTGAAGGTGGCCTTGCGGCCGCCCCAGTAGACGTCCTCGTCGTCGCGCACCGGCTCGCGCATTTCGGGCGGGCAGTTGGCTTCCAGCCAGGCGCGGGTTTCCGCGCGGAAGGTATCGAGATCAGACATGGGAATCGGGCTCCTCTCGGGAAAATCGCGGCGGCGCTCGAACGTCGCCGGTTTACGTGCAGGTTAAGGTGATTCGGACCGCCGCTGCAAGCGCGAACGTGTTTTCGCGCGATGCCGTAGCGTCACCACGAGCGCGTTGACGCGGCTTTACGTTCCCGTAAGCTGCGCGCGATTCTCGGGAGGAGAGGCCCGCATGCGATTTCACGATGACCACGGCTGACAGAACCGGCCCGCTGCCGCTGCGGATCAAGCTCGCCAACGGCTTCGGCTCGATCGCGTTCGGGGTGAAGGACAACGGCTTCTCGGTCTTCCTGCTCACCTTCTACAATCTGGTGCTCGGGATGGAGGCGTGGCTGGTCAGCCTCGCGCTCGTGATCGCGCTGGTGGTCGATGCGTTCGTCGATCCGCTGCTCGGCAACCTGTCGGACCGGACTTATACCCGCTGGGGCCGGCGCCTGCCGTGGCTCTACCTCGCGCCGATCCCGTTGGGGATCGCCTGGTACGTCCTGTGGTCGCCGCCGGTCGACGGACCGCCCAGCTTCGCCCTGCTGCTCGGCATGGCCGTGCTGATCCGCCTGCTCCTTTCGGCCTGCGAAGTGCCGTCGGTGGCGCTCGTGCCCGAGCTGACGCGCGACTACGACGAGCGCACGACGCTGTTCCGCTTTCGCTATCTGTTCGGGTGGACCGGCGGACTGGGGCTGCTGTTCCTGACCTACAGCGTCTTCCTGCGCGACGGCTTGCTCGACCGCGAAGGATACGTGACCTACGGGCTGGTGGGGGCGATCGCGATCGTCGCGACTTCGCTGATCTCCGCCCTCGGCCAGCACAGCTTCGTCGCGCGCTATCCCGAGACCAGGCCGCCGCCGTTCAGCCTGAAGGTCGCCTTCGCCGAGATCATCGAGTCGTTCTCCGAACGGGCGTTCCTGATCTTCGCCCTCGGCGCGGTGGCGGCATATATCAGCCAGGGCATGACCTTCGCGCTGTCGAACTACCTGTTCTACTTCGTGTGGGAATTCACCGAGAGTGCGCTGGCGATCTATCCCTTCATCCTGCTCGCCAGCGTGGTCGTCGCGTTTCTCCTGCTCGGCACGCTGCACAGGCGGTTCGGCAAGATCAGGGTCGCATCGGTCACGACCGTATTGGCGATGATCTTCTGGCTCGTCCCCTACGGTCTGCGCCTGGTCGGTCTGTGGCCCGAAGTCGGCAGCACGGCGTCGACGGCCCTGCTCTTCGCCTTCGTGCTCGTCAGCAACAGCCTCAGCGTCATGGTGCTCATTTCGGCATCCTCGATGGTGGCCGAGATCGTCGAGGCGTTTCAGGAACGGACCGGACGCCGTGCGGAGGCGGCGTTCTACTCCGGCAACTGGTTCGTCCAGAAATGCGCCACCGGCGTCGGCATCCTGCTGGCGGGCCTGATCGTCTCGATCTCGGGCCTGCCGACAGACGCCACGCCCGGCGCCGTCGCCAGGCCGATCATCGACAGCGTGATCGTGCAGTACTGCATCATGATTGCGCTTCTGGGCATGTTCTCCGCCTGGTGGCTGGCGCGGTTCCCGATCGACCGGGCCGATCACGAAGCGCGCCTCGCCGCGCTGGATGCGGCGGCCCGCGGCGACATCGACGCGAGCGGCACGGCGCCCTGACAGATTGCGGCTTGGCGGGGCCATGCGGCTCTGCCAGTTTCGCAGTGAAACGAACTCGAGAGACACGAAAGAGGATTGAGCGGACCATGGACTTCGAACCAACCGAACGGCAGCAGTACTGGCGCGACCGCGTGCGCGATTTCATCGAAGCCAACGTCCGCCCGAACGTCGGCACGTATGCCGAGCAGGATGCGCAAGGCGATCGCTGGAAGGTCATCCCGATCGTCGAGGACATGAAGGCCAAGGCCAAGGCGCAGGGCATCTGGAACCTGTTCATGCCGCCGCAGGGGCAGCTCAGCCATGTCGACGACAGCTTCGAATTCGACGGGCCGGGCCTGACCAACCTCGAATACGCGCTCTGCGCGGAGGAGATGGGCCGCATCGGATGGGCTAGCGAAGTGTTCAACTGCTCCGCGCCGGACACCGGGAACATGGAAGTGTTCCATCGCTACGGCACGCGCGAGCAGAAAGAACAATGGCTGAAACCCCTGATGGAAGGGGAGATCCGCTCCGCCTTCCTGATGACCGAGCCGCGCGTCGCCAGCTCCGATGCCACCAACATCGAGACGCGGATCGAGCGCGACGGCGACCACTACGTCATCAACGGGCGCAAGTGGTGGTCCTCGGGCGCAGGCGATCCGCGGTGCAAGATCGCAATCGTCATGGGCAAGACCGACTTTGGCGCCCAGCGCCACGCGCAGCAGTCGATGATCGTCATGCCGCTCGATGCCGGAGGGGTGACGATCGAGCGCCACCTGCCGGTGTTCGGCTACGACGACGCGCCGCACGGGCATATGGAGATCGCGCTCAAGGACGTGCGCGTGCCGGCCGACAACCTGCTGCTCGGCGAAGGCCGCGGGTTCGAGATCGCGCAGGGCCGCCTCGGGCCGGGCCGCATCCACCACTGCATGCGCACGATCGGCGTCGCCGAGGAAGCGCTGGCGAAGATGTGCCGCCGCCTGCAGGAGCGCGAGGCGTTCGGCAAGCCGATCTACAAGCATTCGGTGTGGGAGGAACGCGTCGCCCGCGCCCGTATCGACATCGACATGACCCGCCTGCTCTGCCTCAAGGCGGCCGACATGATGGACAAGGTCGGCAACAAGTCCGCCAAGCAGGAAATCGCGATGATCAAGGTCCAGGCGCCGAACATGGCGCTGAAGATCATCGACGATGCGATCCAGGCGCACGGCGGCGGCGGCGTGTCGGAAGACTTCGGCCTCGCCAAAGCCTATGCGCACCAGCGTACCCTGCGCCTTGCCGATGGGCCGGACGAGGTCCACGCCCGCTCGATCGCGCGGATGGAATTCGCCAAGCATGCGCCGCAGCCCGGTAGTGACACGATGAGCTCGGGCGATATCGGGGCGACGCGGTGATGGCCAAGGCAGCAATTCTCGAGCAACCCGGCAACGGTCTCGTCATCGGCGAGGTCGAACTGGCCGATCCGCTTCCGCACGAAGTCCTGATCGACACCAAGGCCTGCGGCCTGTGCCACTCGGACCTGCACTTCATCGACGGCGCCTATCCGCATGCCCTGCCGTGTGTGCCCGGGCACGAGGCAGCAGGCGTGGTCCGCGCGGTCGGGAGCGAGGTGCGCACCGTGAAGCCGGGCGATCACGTCGTCACCTGTCTCTCGGCCTTCTGCGGGCATTGCGAGTTCTGCGTCACCGGCCGCATGGCCCTGTGCCTCGGCGGCGACACGCGCCGTGCGCCGACCGATGCGCCGCGCATCACGCGGGCCGGCAGCGCGGACACGGTCAACCAGATGCTCAACCTCTCGGCGTTCAGCGAGCAGATGCTGATCCACGAGCACGCCTGCGTCGCGATCGACAAGGACATGCCGCTCGACAGGGCGGCCGTGATCGGCTGCGCGGTGACGACCGGCGCCGGCGCGATCTTCAACGCCTGCAAGGTCGTGCCGGGCGAGACGGTGGCCGTGATCGGCTGCGGCGGCGTGGGCCTCGCGACGGTCAACGCGGCGCGGATTGCCGGCGCGGGCAAGGTGATCGCGGTCGATCCCCTGCCCGAAAAGCGCGAGCTCGCCAAAGTGCTCGGCGCGACGCACACCGTCGATGCCCTGGCGGACAATGCAGTGGAGGAGATCGTCCGCATCTCGAACGGCGGCGTCGATCACGCGATCGAGGCGGTCGGGCGCCAGGCGAGCGCCGACCTCGCGGTCAAGGTCCTGCGTCGCGGCGGGACCGCGACGATCCTCGGCATGATGCCGCTCGACTGCAAGGTCGGCCTCGGCGCGATGGACCTGCTTTCGGGCAAGAAGCTGCAGGGCGCGATCATGGGGATGAACCATTTCCCGGTCGATCTGCCGCGGCTCGTCGACTTCTACATGCGCGGGCTGCTCGATCTCGACACGATCATCGCCGAGCGCATTCCGCTCGAGGCGATCAACGAAGGCTTCGACAAGATGCGCGCCGGCCACAGCGCGCGCAGCGTGGTGGTGTTCGACTGATGTCCGGAACGGCCACTCCGCCGATCGATTACGAAAAGGAAATGGTCGGCACCGTTGAGGTGCCCGAGCGCGACAAGCTCGACGAAGCGGCGCTGACGGTCTGGATGCGGGCCAACGTCGAAGGCTTCGAAGGCCCGCTGACGCTGTCCAAGTTCAAGGGCGGCCAGTCGAACCCGACCTACCGCGTCGACACGCCGCGCGTATCCTACGTCCTGCGCCGTCAGCCGTTCGGCAAGCTGCTGCCGAGCGCGCATGCGGTCGACCGGGAGTACCGGGCGATGGCAGCGCTCCATCCGACCGGCTTCCCGGTGCCGCGCCCTTATGGCCTGTGCGAGGACCCGGAGGTGATCGGCGCGAAGTTCTTCGTCATGAGCCTGGCCAACGGACGAAGCTTGTGGAACGGCGCCCTGCCGAACAATACCCCCGACGAGCGGCGCGAAATCTATCACGCCATGATCGACACGATGGCGGATCTTCACCTGAAGGACCCGGACGCGATCGGCCTGTCCGATTTCGGCAAGCCGACCGACTATTGCGCGCGCCAGATCGCCCGCTGGACCAAGCAGTATCGCCTCTCCGAAACCGAGACGATCCCCGAGATGGACCGGCTGATCGAGTGGCTGCCCGAAACGATCCCGCCGCAGCATGAATCGAGCGTCGTCCATGGCGACTACCGCCTCGACAATATGATCTTCGCGGCTGACGAGAACCGCGTGCTCGCAGTGCTCGACTGGGAGCTGTCGACGCTGGGCGATCCGATCGCCGACTTCAGCTACCTCATGCTCAACTGGTTCAACCCGACCGACGGCCGCGCCGGGCTGCTCGGGCTCGATCTGGAGGCGCTCGGCATTCCTTCGGTGGACGAAGCGGTCGAGCGCTATGTCTCGCGCACCGGCTATCCGGTGCCGCCGATGGACTGGTACTTCGCCTACAACCTGTTCCGCCTCGCCGGCATCATGCAGGGGATCAAGAAACGCGTGATCGACGGCACTGCCTCCTCCGCCCATGCCAAGCAGATGTCGGAGCGCGTGAAGCCGCTGGTCGAACGGGCTTACGAGTTCGCGCAAGCGGCCGGACTAGATTAGCTTTCTTGCCGCCCCGGCCTCGCCGGGCTAGCAGCCGGGCGCCTTTATCAATCGACCGGAGCGCCGCATGTCAGCCGAACTCGAAACCGCCATCGAAGCCGCATGGGAGAACCGCGCCGACGTCGGTCCGCATTCGACCGAAATCCGCGAGCAGGTCGAAGCGGCGATCGAGCTGATCGACAGTGGCAAGGCGCGTGTCGCCGAGCCGGATGGCCAGGGGGGCTGGCAAGTCAACCAATGGCTCAAGAAGGCCGTGCTCCTCTCGTTCCGCCTGCGCGACAATGCCGTGATCGAGGGCGCGGTCGGCGCCCCCGCCTACGACAAGGTGCCGAGCAAGTTCGCCGGATGGGACGACGCGCGCTTTGCCGCCGCCGGTTTCCGCGTCGTGCCCGGCGCGATCGTGCGGCGCGGCAGCCACATCGGCAAGGGCGTGGTGCTGATGCCGAGCTTCGTCAACATCGGCGCCTACGTCGGCGACGGCACGATGATCGACACTTGGGCCTCTGTCGGTAGCTGCGCGCAAGTCGGCAAGAACTGCCATATCTCCGCCGGTGCCGGCATCGGCGGCGTACTCGAGCCGCTGCAGGCCAACCCGACCATCATCGGCGACAACTGCTTCATCGGCGCCCGCTCCGAGATCGTGGAGGGCGTGATCGTCGGCGAAGGCAGTGTGGTCGCGATGGGCGTGTTCGTCACACAGTCGACCAAGATCGTCGACCGTGCGACCGGCACGATCACGCGCGGCGAGATCCCGCCCTACTCCGTCGTAGTGCCCGGCACGCTGCCCGATCCCAACGGCGGCCCCTCGCTCGCCTGCGCGGTGATCGTGAAGACGGTCGACGCGCAGACCCGCGAGAAGACCGGAATCAACGAGCTTCTGCGCGACTGAGCGCTCCCGCCTGACAGGAACATTGGCGCTCGCCAGACGTAGTTTCTCCCGAATACCACGGGTCGGGCACACTGCGGGAGCGAGAGCAATGGAACGTCGGGGCGAAGAAGTTCACATGAACGAGACCGAAGCGAGCGGCGGCTCGAAGGAAGGCGTCGTGCGCTGGGTGCTGATCGTCGGCACGTTCCTGGCGATCGCCTTCCTCACCATCATCTGGGTCACCGGCGCGCTGACGCAGGACGAGGTGGAAAGCCAGGCCACCGTCGAAGGCCGGATCGAGGCCACCCAGCCCGATACCGGGACCGACAGTATCGTCGACGACCGGGTGGACGAGATCGACGCACCCGAAGGCGGGGATAGCCCGGCCGACGAGCCGGGCCGGGTCGGAACCTGAGCGGGGGCTGCAGACAGGAAAGGAGTCGCACGATGCCTGCCAAGTCCAAAGCACAGCAAAAAGCCGCCGGCGCAGCGCTCTCCGCGAAACGCGGAGACACCAAGGTCTCCGAGCTCAAGGGCGCATCGAAAGGCATGTACGATTCGATGAGCGAGAGCGAGCTCGAGGAACTGGCGGATACCGACCGCAAGGACTTGCCCGACAAGAAGTCCGACGACTGAGCGAAGCCTCTCCGTCAGGATGTGGAGATTACTGTCCACGCTCCACTAATCCGCGCCCGTCAGGTCACCGGCGTTTCGATAGGCGGCTGATCCGCCTGCGCCACAGCCGCCGCTTCGGCCGCGCGCATCACGCGCAGCACGTTGCGCATCGAGATTTTCTCCAGATCCGCCTGGCTGTAGCCGCGCCGGGCGAGCTCGACGAACAGCGCCGGATAGCCCGAGACGTCCTCCATCCCCACAGGCCCCGTATCCATGCCGTCGTAATCGCCGCCGATCCCGATGTGATCGATCCCCGCCACCTTGCGGATATGGTCGATATGATCGGCCATGTCGGCAACGGTCGCTTTCGGCTCGGGGTTGGCCCGTTCCCATTCGGCGAGCGCGGCTTCGGCCTTGTCGGGCTGGCCCTGCCACAGCGTCGAGAGACGCGCCTCCTCCGCCTGCTGGCGGGCGTACCACTGGCGCGCGTCTTCGCTGACATAGCCGGGCAGCGCCACGACCATGACCACGCCGCCGTTCTCGGGCAGCCGCCGAAGCACGCTGTCGGGCACGTTGCGCGCATGGCCGTTAATCGCCCGCGCGCCCGAATGGCTGAAGATGACCGGCGCGACCGCCACGTCGAGCGCATCCTGCATGGTCTGCTCGCTGACATGGCTGAGATCGACCAGCATGCCGAGACGGTTCATCTCGCGCACCACGTTGCGGCCGAAATCAGTGAGGCCGCCATGTTCCGGCGCATCGGTGGCGGAATCGGCCCAGGAGAGATTCTGTGAATGCGTCAGCGTCAGGTAGCGGGCGCCGAGCGTGTACATCTGGCGCAGCACAGCGAGGCTCGACCCGATCGAGTGTCCGCCCTCCATGCCGAGGAGCGAGGCGATCTTGCCCTCGGCGACCGCCGCCTCGACATCGTCGGCGGTCAGCGCGAGCGCGAGATCGCCGGGATAGCGGCCGACCAGCCGCTTGGTCACATCGATCTGCTCGATCGTCGCCTGGACCGCCTCGGGTTCCTCAAGCGCCGCGGAGACGTAGACCGACCAGAACTGTGCGCCGACCTTGCCCTGGCGCAGGCGGTTGAGGTCGGTGTGCATCGTGCGCTGCTCGGCGTGTTCGGGGCCGGTGTCGGTGGTGTCGACGAAGTCGAAGTCGCCGATCACGTTCCCCCAGCGCCCGCGGAGCTGGATCGGCACGTCGTTGTGCCCGTCGAACACCGGCGCGGCTTCGAGCGCGGCGTCCGCCACCGCCTCGGGAGACTGTGCGGCAAGGCTCGAGGCCGCCAGCAGCGCGGCGGCAGACAACAGATATCCGATCTTCATTTACGACCCCCTGAGCTTCCCGGCGAGTGCCATCGCGGCCGCCGGGGCGCGTTCCTTCGCGCCGTTGATCATGAAAGCGAAGACGTCCCCGCCGCCATCGCGGCTCTCGGAACGCTGGCCGACGTGCGGCAAGCCCTGCGGCGCATGCCCTTCGGCCCACGAACGGCAGATGCGCGCGATGCGGTCGAGCCCATCCTCGTCATAGCCGGTCGGGCATTCGGAACGCATCTTCTGGCACCGCAAGTAGGCGAAGTCGGCGGTGCGGTCGGCGATCTCGGCGCGGCCTTCGTCCTCCGACCAGACGATCGCGACCGAAGCCTCTCGCGCGAGATCGACGAAGTCTGCGCAGGCGAAGCTCTCATGCCCTACCTCGATCGCATGCCGCAGCGGCACGCCCTCTTGCTCGGTGGGCAGAAGGGCGAGGAAGGCGCGTATCTCGTCGGGGTCGAAGCGCTTGGTCTTGGCCAGTTGCCAGAGCAGCGGGCCGAGCTTGTCGCCCAGCTCGACGATCCCCTGCCCGACGAACTTGGCGACGGATTCGCCCGCTTCCGACAAGTCCCGGCGATTGGTGACGAAGCGCGAGCCCTTCAGGGTGAAGACGAAGCCTTCGGGCGTCTCGTCGCGCCACTTGGCGAAGCTCTCCGGCTTCTGCAGGCGGTAGAACGTGCCGTTGATCTCGATCGCGCCGACCTGCTGCGAGGCATAGGCGAGTTCATCGGCCTGGCGCAGCCCTTCGGGATAGAAAGTTCCCCCGCGCCAATCGGGATAGGTCCAGCCGCCGATTCCAGTCCGGATCGTCATTCCATTCCTCATGCCATGACGAACGGGTTCGGCCAATCCGCCGGTGGAAAGCTGTGTGCCGGCGGCACGGCGGACGAGCCGCTGCACCGCCGGCGAAGCAGATCAGCTGAGGTGCTTGGAAACCGCAGCCGTCATCTTGAACATCGAGATCTGATCCTTCCCGATCACCGCGCCGAGCTTGGCATCGGGATTGATCATCCGCTTGTCCTTGGAATCCTGAAGACCGTTGGCCTTGATGTAGTCCCACACCTTCGAGGTGACCTGAGCGCGGGTCATCGGCCCCTTGCCCACGACATTCTCGAGATCCGATGAGAGGTTCACCGGCTTCTGCAGTGCATTGTTCTTGCCAGCCATCTTAGGTCCTTTCCTGTTCTTGGCTTGTTGCAGGTTACACGAAATCGTCGTCCCAGGGCTCGCCCCCGGCATCCTCAGCCTGGCGCTTGTATTTGCCCGTCAGCACGGCTGACGCAACCACGTGACCCTTCATCGCCGCGACCAGTTCGTCCCGCCCGGCGCCCGGCATGAGCGTGAGCGGCAGGTCCAGCGCGAAGAGCTGAAAGACATAACGGTGCGCGCCGTCCTCGCGCGGCGGCTCCGGCAGGAGCCATTCGGAATTGCGGTGCGCGTTCTTGCCGACGCGCGGCGGCACCTCGCCCTCCAGCAGCTTGCCGCGCTGGCCGGCGATGCCCCAGACCAGCCAGTGACACGGCGCGTCGTCCCCCGGGGCATCCGCATCCTCGACCACCAGCGCGAGTTCCATCGCGCCGGGCGGCGGCGCGGTCCACTCGAGCGGCGGGGCGACGGCATCTTCCTCGTCGGCGGTGAAGGACGGATCGAGTTCGCCGCCGTCCATGAAAGCCGGGCTCGACAATGCGAACCCGCCGCGCCCGAGGCTCCGCTCGTCGGCGAGGCGCGCGATCGTCAGCCTTCCATCGCCCGCACCCGATCCTTCGATCGCTCCGGCTAGCCAGGAAGGGGCGGCATTCGACATCTGGGCTCCTGTAGTCATCGGCGGCGCAATCTAGGGCGAATGTGGCCCACCCGCGAGGGCGTCACAGGGCAAAAGGAGGGTTTTCCACCGATGAGACGCGCTTTTCACCGCATTTCGGCCTGAAAATCATGCATTTTCGCATCCCTTACCGTGTCGTTCTTGCCTGTGGCGGTACGGCGGGGCATCCTCCGTGCCTGGTCGAGACCCGAATTCGGGCAGGCGCAGGGCAGAATCGGGAGGGGATATCGTGGACAGAGGTCGCACCGCGCTCAGCATCGTTCTGGCGGCGTCACTGGCAGCCTGCGGCGGCGGAGGAAGCAATTC
Organism: Pelagerythrobacter aerophilus; assembly: GCF_003581645.1. GTDB lineage: Bacteria > Pseudomonadota > Alphaproteobacteria > Sphingomonadales > Sphingomonadaceae > Pelagerythrobacter > Pelagerythrobacter aerophilus. Next base: position 523,869 of record NZ_QXFK01000018.1, read on the forward strand.
AGGGGGCAGCGGAGGCGGCCCGATCGGCGGGACGCCGACGCCCACCCCGACCTCCTCCGCGTGCTCGCTGTCCGCCCGGCAGGACTTCGTGCGCGCCGTGCTCAACGAATGGTACCTGTTCCCGGAGCTGCTGAACACCAGCGCGAACAAGAGTTCGTACACCGACCTGCAATCGTACATCGACGCCCTGGTCGCACCCGCACGCGCGCAGGCGAAGGATCGCTATTTCACCTACATAACTTCGATCGCGGAGGAGGAGGCGTTCTACGAATCCGGATCGAGCGCCGGTTTCGGCATCCGGCTCGGCTACGACACGTCGAGCAACCGCGTGTTCGTGATCGAGGGGTTCGAAGGCGGCCCCGGCCTGCCCCAGGGCCTCGACCGCGGCGTCGAACTGCTGGCGGTCGGCACCAGCGCTTCCACGCTCCAGAGCGTCTCGACGCTGATGGCGTCCGGCGGGCCGCAAGCCGTGATCAATGCGCTCGGCCCCGCCAGCCCCGGACTGCAACGCGTCTTCCGCATTCGCGAGACCACCGGCACCGAGCGGCAGATCACTGTCACCAAGGCCGAGTTTCCGCTCGACCCGGTGTCCAATCGCTATGGCGCGAAGATCATCGACGATGGCGGCAAGAAGGTCGGCTATCTCAATCTGCGGACCTTCATCGATCCCGCCGATCCCGATCTGCGCGCCGCGTTCGAGGACTTCGGCGCGCAGGGCGTGACCGAGGTCATCGTCGACTTCCGCTACAATGGCGGCGGACTGGTCGCGATCGCCGAGCTGATGGGCGACCTGATGGGCCGCGCCCATGTCGGCGAGGTCTTCAGCCACACGACCCTGCGCCCGTCCAAGTCGGACAGGAACGAGACCGACCTGTTCGGCAGCCAGGCCCAGGCGATCGCCCCGACCAAGATCGCCTTCATCGGCACCGGCGGCACGGCGTCGGCCAGCGAGCTGGTGACCAACGCCTTCGTGCCCTACCTCGGCACGAACATGGCGCTGGTCGGGACCAACACCTACGGCAAGCCGGTGGGGCAATACGGGTTCGACAAGGAAGAGTGCGACGATCGCCTGCGCGTCGTCACCTTCAAGACCGAGAACGCCGACCACCAGGGCGAATACTTCACCGGCCTCGCGGACGTGGTGCCGGTCACCTGCCGCGCCAGCGACGACATCTTCACCCAGCTCGGCGACCCGAACGAAGCCTCGGTGGCGCAGGCGCTCGCGTTCCTGCGCGGCGGAGCGCCGGTGTGCAGCCCGATCAGCGGGACCGACGCGACGGCGATGCGGCAGGACCCGACCGCGCGGCCGATCACCTCGCGCCGCGAAGTGCTCCAGCCGCAGGCGCCGACGCCGGCGCAGCGCGAAGTGCCCGGCCTGTTCTGATCAGGGCGGCGGTCGCTGCCGCGTTGCCTGACGATCGGACGCGTGGCATGATTGCCGGCATGGCGCGCGCCTACACCACGTTCGCGGCGTTCTGGCCGTTCTACCTTCGCGAGCATTCGAAGCCGAGCACGCGGGCACTGCATTACGTGGGCACGACGCTGGTCGTGCTGATCGCGGCGTTCGCGGTCTTCACCGGGCGCTGGTGGTTGCTGCTCGCGCTGCCGGTGGCGGGATACTTCTTCGCCTGGATCGCGCACTTCGGGGTCGAGAAGAACCGCCCGGCGACGTTCACCTATCCGCTGTGGAGCCTCGCGGCGGACTTCCGGATGTGGTGGCTCTGGCTGACCGGCCGGCTTGGTCCGGAGCTCGAGAAGGCCGGCGTCAGGGCGTAACTTACGGGTGCTCGGGCCCGGTAAAGGGCGTCTTCTCGGTCCAGGCGCAGCCGCTGCGCTGCTCCTCCCCGATCTTCAGCGTCACCGTGAACGGATAGGTGCGATCGCTCATCCCGTCGGAGCATTCGCCAGGCGTTATCGCCATGTCGAACGGCTGTCCCTCGAACGTGCCGGAGTAGCCGAGGCCGTTGTTGCCCGCGAACCGTTCGACCGTGATCGTCGCGCCCTCGACGTTCTCGGGCGTCGAGTAGGTCAGCGCGCTGCCGGCTACCTTGCCGCCCCAGAACGGCTCGGTGCCGGTGAACTGCACGGTCTCCTCCGGCCCGATGGCGGAGAAGGCCTCACCGGCGCTGTCGCGGGTGGTGCCGTTTGGTCCCTCCGGCCCCGCGTGGCAGGCGGCCAGCGGGAGAGCGAGAGCGGCGGCGAGAAGAAGCGGACGGGTCATCCGCCCTGCCTATACCCGAAGCCGCGCATTGGCCAGCATCCGCGGCTCACTCGCCGCCGGAACCGGCGCGGGCGCGGCGGATTGATCGGGTGGATTGCCATTACCCAGAGGGACATCACCATGAAGCTTGTCACATATGCCGCGCTCCCGTTCGCCCTTGCAGCGCTGGCGGCATGCGATTCGCAGGCCGAACGCGAGGCCGATCGAGTCGAGGACCAGGTCGAGCAGCAAGCGGAAACCAGCGCGGCCGCCGCCGGCAACGCGGTGGCGGCGCTCGGCCTTACCGAGGCGCAACTGCTCGAAGCCGATCTCGTTGCCGAAGACGGCACCGATCTGGGCGACGTCGAGCAGGTTCGCCGCGATTCGGCCGGTACGGTCGAGGGTCTGCTGGTCGAAATCGAGGACAGCAATCCCGAGCGCTACGTCGTGGTACCGATCGACGGCCTGACGCCGAAGACCGTGGGCGACGATGTCGACCTCTCGACGACGATGACCGCCGCCGAGCTCGCGGACCTGCCCGATGCAGACATGGGGCAGCCCGGTGCCGCCGCAACCGGCACGGCGACCACGCCCGCGCAGTAGGCTCTGCAATATCCGGGGCGCGGCACTCCTGCTCGCCCCGGACCGGCGCAGGAGGACGGCGATGACCGAGAAATGGTCGCAGGACGTCACCGAGCATTCGGACGCGCTCGACCTGGAGGAAGGCGTCTTCACCAAAGACGATCCGAAGGACGTCGCGGAATCGCTCAAGCGCTCGGCGGAGCGCAGCAAGCGGCGCAAGGCCGATCCCTACGCTTCGGCGATGTCGATGCTGACGTTCTACATCAACCGCGCCGGCAAGGGCCTCGACAAGAAGCAGAAGAAGGTGCTCGAGGACGCGAAGGACGAACTGCGCAAGCTGTTCGGACGAGAGCCCGAGGACGATTGACCCGGGAGAGGCGCGCATGGCGCGGGAAACCTGGCTCGGCTGGAAGCTCGACCGCGCGGACCGCGAGACGCTGCTCGCGCGCTTCCCACCGCGCTACGCCGAGACCGTCGCCGATCACATCACCTTCGGCCGGGCGGACGATGCCCCGCCCCTGCCCGGCACCGACCGGGCACGGATCGTCGGGCGCGCGGACGACGGGGCGGGCGTCGAGGCAATGGTCGTGGAACTGGCCGGAACGACCGACCGTCCGACAGGCGGAACCTACCACATCACCTGGTCGCTCTCCGACGGGCGCGAGGCGCACGAGAGCAATGACGTGATCGCCGCGCGAGGGTGGGAACGGGTGGAAGGTACGCCCGAACTGCGCATCGAGGCGGCGCACTGGCCCTCGTAGCCATGAAGCAGCGAGGGTGAATACGGATCGAGGGGGAAGCGGCTAGAACTCGGGCGCGACGTCGAGCGCTTCCTGCGCGCGGCGGGCGGCTTTCTGCTGTTCGACCTTGGCGCGCTCTTCGGCCACCGCGCGGGCCTGATCGGCCAGCGCACGCCAGGTCGCTTCGGAGCGGCGGGCGCGTTCGCGCACGTTCTCGAGCACCGCGGCTTTGGCCTCTGCGGCGGATTCCTTCGCACGTGCGTCGTAGAATTCGAACGTCTGGCTCATCAGCGGTCCACCGAGATTGAAAGAAACGAGGCGATGCCGCCGGGCGCGCCGCATGGAGGGCGCGCCCGGCGAACGGGATCAATCGGCGGCGGAAAGGTTGACGGCGCTTTCCTTGCCGTTGCGACCGCGCTCGAGTTCGTAGTTGAGGCGCTGGTCCTTATCGAGCGTCTGCATACCCGCCGCCTGGACGGCGGAGATGTGCACGAAGCTGTCGCCCGAACCGTCGTCGGGCTGGATGAAACCGTAGCCCTTGTCGGTGTTGAAGAACTTTACGGTGCCAGTCTTGGCCATGGGTGTTCCTTTCAAAGAACGATGTTGCCCGCGGGCGAAATTGCCGTCGGGTCGTGCGTCGGGTCGTCAAATGAAAGGAAGTCGTCGTCTGGTTTGCGCCGGGGCCCGAGGCAAGCGGCGGTCGTCAAAAGCCGAAGTCCGTCGCAATTTTCGACGTCAGCGGCACGCTTGTAGCATGGGCCGGCCCAAACACCTAATCGCGTGCGCTCCGGCTGCCTTCCTCCCCGTCGCGGAGCTTGCGGATCATGCGCACCGGGCAGGTCCGGGTACCGAACGCGGGATCGGGAATGACGAGATCGACGTCGATCCCGCGGCAGATCTGGCCGATGCCGCGATCGCGCAGGCCGATGCGCCAGGAGAAGTCGAGCTCCGGGCACCCGCCGAACGTCTCGAACAGGTAGGTGTCGCGCGCGCCCACGTCGACGTAGATCTGCTCCGCCCCGTTCTCCGCATCGGGCGCGTCGCGGTAGCCGGTGACCGAGCGGGGAAAGAAGCAATCGCGCCCCTCGGACGCGGCGGCGGTGGATGCACCCGGGGCCTCCTCGTCCACCGGCGCACAGGCGGTGAGCGCTGCGGACAGGGCGATCAGGGCTGAAAGGGATTTCGTCATCGACGCCTCCTTCTCCAACAGATGCAATGGATAGACGGTGCCATCCGTTCCGCGCCTTGGTCGGCCGCCGGCATCGCGTGTCCGCTCGATTACACTGTCCACGTTTGATCGCTTCAATCAATCGAGCGCCGGGCTTACCTCTCCTCTCATGTCCCGCGATCTGGCCAAGACCCTGAGCTTCCTCGTGCTCCACCTCGGAGTGGGCTTCACCGTGGCCTATCTGTTCACCGGCTCGCTCGCGCTGGCGGGCGGGATTGCGCTGGTCGAGCCGCTGGTGAACGCGGCGGTGTTCTTCTTCCACGAGCGCGCCTGGAACCGGACGGGGAGCGGTGGCACGAGCGTGCTCGACGCCGTGCTCCACCGCCACGGAGCGGGCGCGGCCTAGCTGGCCGAAAGGCCCCGCGCGTGGTCGAGGTGACCCTCGACGACCGCGGCGGTCTCGCCCGCGAAAGCGGTGAGCGGTTCCGGCCCGCCGCTGTCCGCATAGCCCAGCAGCAGCGCCAGCGCCTGCTCGTGTGCGGCGACCTGCTGCTGCTTGTAGACCGCGTCGAACCGGTCGCCGGCCTGGCGCAGTTCGTCGAGCTGGGCCTGCTGGCCGGCGGTGAGCTTGGGCGCGACGGTCAGCGCCGGTTCCACCTCGGCCGCGGCGGACTTCAGGTTGTCGCTCGAGGTCGTGTGGTCCTCGATCATCATCGCCGCGAAGTCCTTGACCGCCTGCGAGGAGCCCATCTCCTGGGCCAGCTTGGCCGACTCGATCTCGAACATGTCGCTCGCCGCGGCCATGTCGACGAACTCCTGCGGGCTGGCCGGCACGGCCGCCTGGCCGGCGGGGGGGGTCATGCCGGTGTTGGCCGTGTCGTTAACGGTCATGTCGGCGTTGGGGTCGGTCGCGGTCTCGTCGGCGGTGTCGCCGCAAGCGGCCAGCGCGAGTGCGCCGGCGAGCGCGAGGAATGCAGCATGCTTCATCTCGATCGTCCTTCTCCAGAGACGGAGATCAATCCGGTTCACCCGCGGATGTTCCGCGGTGAAAGAGGTATTTTCATGCTGCAGCAAGGTTTTAACATGCGTTAGGCGACTCGCTCCAGCAGATCGTCGGTCACCTCCATCAGCAGCAGCGGCTCGTCCGCCGTGTCGGCGATGGCGTCGACGAAGGCGGCCCGGGTTGCGGGATCGTCGTAGACCATCTTGGCATCGTAGGCCGCTTGCCAAGTCGCGCGGTCGGGCCACTCGGCGACGCCGACGAAGCGGCGCTCGCGCTCGTCCCAGTGGAGGCGGGAGCCGAGCGAGCCGTACTTCTGAGTGATGAGCTCGGTCCCGCGGCGCCAGGCGGCGCGGAACTGCTCTTCCTTCCCGGGATGGACCTTCCACCAGTAGGCGGCGACGAACATTGGCTGTCTCCTCTCGCCCCTCCAATCCGCGCGGCGGGCGGGGCGTTCCGCGGCAAGGCGACGGGGCGTGTTGACACATGTGACAGACTACAAGGTCCAGGTGTCACCTTGCGGCGAGGACCTGTCACCTTGTGCGCCCCGCCTGTCACCTTGCGCCTCCCCCAAGCCGCTCCCGCGCCGCCCGCCGCGCGTGGCCGGCGCGCTGGGCGAGGTCCCAGCCCTGCGCGAAGTGCTCGCCGGCCCGCGTGCGCAGGCGGTAGGCGGACTGGCGGCTCATCCCGACCCGGCGCGCGGCGGCCGCCACGCTCTCCCCGGCAGCGAGCAGGTCGAGGAACGCCATCGCCTTGCGCGCGGTCCAGCGATAGTCGGCGTTGGGGCGGCGGCCCGAACTGCGGGTCGAGCGACAGGCGGCAGCGGCGGGCGGAGGGATCGATTCGTGCGTCATCGGGTAGTCTAAGGCACAGCAGGGGCCATGTAGGAAAGTCTTTTCCGACTGCGCCCCCGCGCTATCCTGCCACGCGAAAGGAGCAACCGATGGCCGATCCCGTTTCCCTCGACCCGCCGCTCGAAGGCCGCTGCCTGTGCGGCGCCGTCACCATCCGCCTCTCGCGCGTCAAACCCGGCGTCGACGTGTGCCACTGCGACATGTGCCGGCAATGGTCGGGCGGCCCGTTCTTCTCGCTGCATGGAGTGACGAAGGACGACTACGCGCTGGAGGGCGAAGGTGCGGTGCGCAGCTACCGCTCCTCCGAATGGGCCGAGCGCGCGAGCTGCACCGAATGCGGGAGCAACTTGTGGTACCAGTTCCTCCCGGCCGGCTCCTTCTCCTTCACCGCCGGGCTGTTCGATCTGCCCGCCGACTGGCGGATCGACGAGGAGATCTTCATCGACGAGATGCCGCCCTATGCCGAGCTCGCCGCCGACAGCACCCGGAAGACCGGCGCCGAAGTCATGGCCGAGGCCAAGGAAGGCGGATACGACTTCGGCTGAACCGCCGACCGCCACGACACCCGTTTTTGAAAGGAGAGCGGCATGGACCAGTTCACCGGCGGCTGCCTGTGCGGCGCGGTGCGGCTCGCGGCAGCGGGGCGCCCCTACCGCGTGGGCCTGTGCCACTGCCTCGACTGCCGCAAGCACTCCGGCAGCCTGTTCTACGCCGCGGCGATCTTCCCGCAGGATGCGGTCGCGATCGAGGGGGAGACCGGCGAATGGCAGGGCCGCCATTTCTGCCCGCGCTGCGGATCGTCGGTCTTCGCCCGCTTCGAGGACGAGATCGAGATCCACCTGGGCGCGCTCGACGCCCCCGACCGGTTCGCCCCGACCTACGAAAGCTGGACCGTGCGCCGCGAAGCCTGGCTGCCGCCGTTTCCGGGCACCAAGCAATACGCGCACGACCGGGAGGGCGAAGGACGGTCGGAGGATTGAAGGACGGTCGGAGGATTAGGGAGTCGCTCTCCTTTCCACGCCACGAACGATTTCATGCAAGGTGTCGCGGTAAAGAGCGTATCCTGCGCGGCGGGGCACACCGCCCCGTTAGGAAAAGACCATGGCCAAGGGCCAACGCAAATCGAACCGCGAAATCCGCAAACCCAAGGCGGACAAGGGGCCCAAGCAGAATGCCTCCAATCCCAGCCTCAAGCCGGGCGGGATCAAGGGGCTGGAGAACATGAAGAACGGCTGACGCGCAGCCGGGCGCTTCCGGTCATCCTTCGCCGATCACCCTTCGCTGCCGGGGCGCCCCTGCTTGCGGGTGTGCGCCGCGATCGCTTCGTCGAGTTCGGCGATGCGGCGGCGTTCGGGGGTGTCCTTGGCGAGGCCCTTGAGCCGGCAGGTCGCCCACAGCGACTTGCGCTCGGACTGCATCGCCTTGAGATAGAGATCGGCCATCGGGGGCCTCCTTTCGCGGGGGGCCTATGGGCGCGGCGGCGGCGAATGGCCAGTGCCGTGCGCGCGAATGACTTTGCGCGGCCGGGGCGCTAGGCGCGGAACGCATGGACAGCGACCGCACGCCTCTCACCATCCTCGTCGATGCCGACGCCTGCCCGGTGAAGGAGGAGATCTACCGCGTCGCCGCGCGCTTCAAGGCGCAGGTCGTGGTGGTCAGCAACGCGCCCTTCCGCGTGCCGCAGAGCCCGCTGGTCCGCCGCGTGCTGGTGTCCGACGCCTTCGACGCGGCGGACGACTGGATCGCGGAAGAGGCGGCGCGCACGGCCCCGCGATGCGTGGTGGTGACCGGCGACATCCTGCTGGCCGAGCGCTGCCTGAAGGCGGGCGCCAAAGTCCTCGCCCACAACGGCAAGCCGTTCGACGCCGCCAGCATCGGCACCGCCATCGCCACCCGCGCGATCATGGCCGACCTGCGCGCCGGGATGGACGGGATCGGCGGCGGCCCGGCGCCGTTCGCGAAGGCGGACCGCTCGCGCTTCCTGCAGGCGCTGGACCGGGTGCTGGTGGAACTGGCGCGGAAAGACCTCAGTCGATGATCTCGGCCCCGCCCTCGGCCGCCATCCGCGCGAGGGCGGCCTTCATCTCCGCCAGCCGCTCGGGCGGATGCGGCTCCCACTGCTCGACCTCGCCGACAATGCGGAGCGGCTCGCGCGAGCGGTAGGACTCGGTCGGGTTGCCGGGGAACTTCTTGTCGGTGAGGTTCGGATCGTCCTCGAACGCCCCGGTCGGCTCGACGATATAGATGCGCTCCCGCCCCTCACCCTTGGCCAGCTCACACCCCCAGGTCGCCGCATCGAGCGTGCCGGAGAAGTAGATCCACGACAGCTTGCGCTCGGCGTAGTTGGAGGTGAAGCCGGGCGCGAGCAGGTCCCCCGGCGCGAGATCGGCGCGGGTGCCGTGGTAGAAAGGGCCGGTGGCGTTGCGGGCGTAGGTCATCTCGCGTTGCTCATAGCTCAAAAATGTGGATGCCGTGCACGGCCAGGGCCCGATCATAAAGCGCGGCGGCGCGTCGTTTGTGCCGAGGAAGGCATGGCTGAGTATGGCTGCGGGACCGCGACGAGGGAGCGGGCACCGTAGTTTCCGTGAAGATGAAAGATTCGCCCCCGACGCTCATTTTGTCTAAGTGGCCTCTGAACGAACGAACGAGATCGAAAGGCTATATGCTGTACGAGGAATGGGGGTTCAGAGGGTGCCCCTTTGAAACAACATCACTGCCGCCGACTGAGTTCGGATCTCATCTTCTCGTGGGACGAGCGGAAGCTACAACAGCGCTACGAAAGCGCATTGCATCAAGCAATAAGCTCGCCACGGTCGAAGGCTTGAATGGCGTGGGAAAGACCAGCGTCGTCAATGTCTCCAGTTACCAACTGCTACGCCAGCACGTGGAGCTTGGCGAAGGACCTCTCTACATACCATGCAGGAAAGTTTTCCAACTTCGCCCCAATACGGACATCGAAGAATTTATTGATTATGTATTTATGGAGGTTGCCCAGACGCTTATAGAGGAGAGCGAGGAGATTAAACGAAAGGGCCACTACCTTCGATCAGAAGCCATGAATCGATGGCTAAATGAGCCACAGGCGGTTGCTTTCTCTGGGGGGATTTGGATTGTTTCCGGCGGGAGACAAGAGTCCGCGAACACTACGGATGGGTTTCAGAGAAGCGGCTTTCGCAAGGCGGTCATTGACTGGCTCAACAAGATCTTCCCGGAACGACGTGATGGGGGAGTTATATGCATCATAGATAATCTCGAACTCCTGCAATCCTCAGATGCTGCTCGCGAAAAACTCGAATATCTTAGAGATGAACTATTTATACTGAACGGTTTGCGTTGGGTCCTATGCGGCTCCCTTGGAATAATACATGGAGTTGTTACATCTCCTCGCCTGGACGGTTATCTCCACGATCCCGTAGAAATCGGAGAAATTGGCGCCGAGCATTGCACGCAAATTCTGACTTCTCGGCTCGCCGCCTATAAATTATCAGATCAATATTATATGCCACTGACCGAGCGCAGCTTTGAGCGTCTATATTCGATTCTTAACGGCAATATTCGAAGTGTTCTCGGATCTGCTGATGACTTCTGCCACTGGATCGCTGATCATCATGTCCCGGATACCGCTGAGGAAAAAGATGAAGCATTCCAATTCTGGCTCAATGATCAGGCAACCAGAGCATACGACGCCACACGCCAAAATATTAGACCTCGGGCGATGCGCGTTTTTGAACAGGCCTGTGAGAGAGTAGTTTTCTCTCCGAGCGATTTCGAGGAGTTTGGATTTAATAGCGTGGCGGCAATGCGCCCGCACGTGAAGGACCTCGAAGATGCTGGGACCCTAGTGAGCACTCAAGATGAAGGCGACAAGCGCAGGAAGACGATTCAAGTTACCCCCAAGGGATGGCTCATGAGTTACCATCTACGAAATACAAGTACTATTTCTAACGAGTCTGATTCTCCGATATAGTCTAATTCAATAGTAAGGCCTAAGTGATGGCTATAATGTTAGTAACATACGATCTGAAGCAGCCAGGGCGGGATTATCAGCCTGTCTTCGACCACATCAAGACAAATTACACGTGGTGCAAAGGACTTGAGTCGGTTTGGCTTTTGGACACAACTAAGACGGCTCAGACCATTCGAGATGAACTTAAAGCTCTAGTGGATAGCAATGATAAAGTCTTCGTAACACGACTTCAAGGAAATTGGGGGTCTTTTAATTATTATTGCGGGGATTGGCTGAACAAACCTGAACGGAATTGGTGACGTAAGTCGCTCTCGAGCAGTTGGAACTTCAACGAGTTGGCATCGAGCACGCCGTGTCTTGCCTGAGCGGTGGCCTACGCCCCTGAACAGGCGGCGCGGGATCATTTGGCCGGTAAGTAGAGATCGCCCCCGTCACGGTACTTTTCCGCCATGTCCTCCATCCCTTGTTCGGCATCCTCAATCGATGCGCTCGCCGCCAGATAGCTCTCCGAATTCTGCTTCGCCGCGAAGTCCCGCACTTCCTGCGTGATCTTCATCGAGCAGAACTTGGGGCCGCACATCGAGCAGAAATGCGCCGTCTTGGCGCCTTCCGCGGGGAGGGTCTGGTCGTGGTATTGCTCGGCGGTGTCGGGGTCGAGGCTGAGGTTGAACTGGTCGCGCCAGCGGAATTCGAAGCGGGCCTTGCTCAGCGCGTCGTCGCGGACCTTGGCGGCCGGGTGGCCCTTGGCAAGGTCCGCCGCGTGGGCGGCGAGCTTGTAGGTGACGACGCCGACCTTGACGTCGTCGCGGTCGGGCAGGCCGAGGTGCTCCTTGGGGGTGACGTAGCAGAGCATCGCGGTGCCGTACCAGCCGATCTGCGCCGCGCCGATGCCGCTGGTGATGTGGTCGTAGCCCGGCGCGATGTCGGTGACGAGCGGGCCGAGGGTGTAGAACGGCGCCTCGCCGCAGGCCTCGAGCTGCTTGTCCATGTTCTCCTTGATCTTGTGCATCGGCACGTGGCCGGGGCCCTCGATCATCACCTGCACGTCCTGCGCCCAGGCGCGCCTGGTCAGCTCGCCCAAGGTGTAGAGCTCGGCGAACTGGGCCTCGTCGTTGGCGTCGGCGATGCTGCCGGGGCGCAGGCCGTCGCCCAGCGAATAGGCGATGTCGTAGGCCTTCATGATCTCGGTGATCTCGTCGAAGCGTTCGTAGAGGAACGATTCCTTGTGATGCGCGAGGCACCACTTGGCCATGATCGAGCCGCCGCGGCTGACGATGCCGGTGACGCGCTTGGCGGTCATCGGGACGTAGGGCAGGCGCACGCCGGCGTGGATGGTGAAGTAGTCGACGCCCTGCTCGGCCTGCTCGATCAGCGTGTCGCGGAAGATCTCCCAGGTGAGATCCTCGGCCACGCCGCCGACTTTCTCGAGCGCCTGATAGATCGGGACGGTGCCGATGGGCACGGGGCTGTTGCGGATGATCCATTCGCGGGTGTCGTGGATGTTGCGGCCCGTGGAGAGGTCCATCACCGTGTCGGCGCCCCAGCGGATCGACCAGACCATCTTGTCGACTTCGCTCGCAACGTCGGAGGCGACGGCGGAGTTGCCGATGTTGGCGTTGATCTTGACCAGGAAGTTGCGGCCGATCGCCATCGGCTCGGCTTCGGGGTGGTTGACGTTGGAGGGGATGATCGCGCGGCCCCTTGCCACTTCGTCGCGGACGAATTCGGGGGTGACGTAGTCGGGGATCGCGGCGCCCCAGTCCTGCCCGTCGCGCTCCTGGCGGAGCATTTCGCGGCCGAGGTTCTCGCGCTCGGCGACGTATTCCATCTCGGGCGTGATGATCCCGCGGCGGGCGTAGTGCATCTGGCTGATGTTGCCGCCGGCTTTCGCGCGCAGCGGCTTGCGGAGCGCGGTCGGGAACGCCGGCACGCCGCCGGAGCGGTCGGGGCCGAGTTGGCCGTTGTCCTCCGGCTTGACCTCGCGCGGCTGGTATTCCTCGACGTCGCCGCGCGCGAGCTGCCATTCGCGGCGCAGCGCGGGGAGGCCCTGGCGGATGTCGATCTGCGCCTCGGGGTCGGTGTAGGGGCCGGAGGTATCGTAGACGCGCACCGGCTCTTCGCCGCCCTCCAGCGCGATCTCGCGCATCGCCACGCGGCGCTCGCCGACGTGGATCTTCCGCGAGCCGCGGATCGGCCCGGTGGTGACTCCGATTTCGAACTGGGAATTGATGTCGGCCATGGAAACTCGCTCTCCGTTCAATCGGAGCGAGGCCACGGATTCCTGGAGCGAAAGCCGTTCCCTCCCTCCGCCCGTATTACCGGGATCAGGTTCGACGGGTCGCGGCATATTCCGCTCTCAACCTGCGTTCGCGCGTCAGGCTCCCCGGGGATGAGCGCAACCTAGGCGATCGGTCGCATGCCGTCCAGCGGTCTGTCGCAAGGCGCGGAACCCGGCGGTAGTGCGCGCATTTTCGGATCGAGCGACCGGAGGGTTGCGCGTCCCCGCATCCCTCCGGCCTCTGTTCTCAGGAGCCATGGCAGATGAAGATCGCGCAGATCGCACCCCTGATGGAAAGCGTGCCGCCCAAGCTCTATGGCGGTACCGAACGTATCGTATCGTACATCACCGAGGAACTCGTGCGGCAGGGTCACGAGGTGACGCTGTTCGCGAGCGCCGATTCGGTCACCTCGGCCGAGCTCGTCCCCGTCTGCGAGACGGCGCTGCGGCTGGACCCGCAAGTGAAGGACGCGCTGCCCCACCACCTCGTGCTGCTGGACGAGGTTCACCGGCGCGCGGCGGAGTTCGACGTGCTCCACTTCCACATCGACCTCGTCCACGGGCCGATGGTCAGGAACTTCGGCGTGCCGACGGTGACGACGCTGCACGGCCGGCTCGACCTGCCGGACCTGCAACCCTATTATCGCACCTTCGGCGACCTGCCGCTGGTCTCGATCTCGAACGACCAGCGGCGGCCGCTGCCGCCGGTCAACTGGGCGGGCACGGTGCACCACGGGCTGCCCGTCGACTTGCTGAAGCCGACCTTCGCCCCGAAGGGCGACTATCTCGCCTTCCTCGGCCGGATCTCGCCCGAGAAGCGGCCCGACCGGGCGATCGCCATCGCCGCGGCAACCGGCATGAAGCTCAAGATCGCGGCCAAGATCGACAAGGCGGACCAGCTCTACTGGGACGAAGTCATCGCCCCGATGGTCCGCGCCTATCCGGATATCGAATACATCGGCGAAATCGGCGAAGGGCAGAAGGCGGAGTTCCTCGGCAACGCACGCGCCCTGCTGTTCCCGATCGACTGGCCCGAGCCGTTCGGCCTGGTGATGATCGAGGCGATGGCCTGCGCCACGCCGACGATCGCATTCCGCTGCGGATCGGTGCCCGAAGTGATCGACGAGGGCGAATCGGGCTTCATCGTCGACAATGTCGAGGAAGCGGTCGCCGCGGTCGGCCAGCTCGACCGCCTCGACCGGCGGCGGGTGCGCCAGACCTTCGACCGTCGTTTCACGGCAGAGCGCATGGTGACCGATTACCTGACGATCTTCCGCCAGCTTGCCGGCACGGAGCCGGTGCCGATCGCCCCCGCACGGCTGGGGGTGGAGGAGGCCGATTTGCCGATTATGGCCTGATCGGCGACAATGGAGCACGTGAACAGGAGCGACGACGGGATGGACGCAGCTGCGACCCCCCGCGCGACGAGCGCCATGGCCGAGGAGGAGACGGCGGAGAGCCCGGAACGGTTCGCCATCCCCGCCGCATCCTCGCTGCACGAGCGGCGCCCGCGTACGCTGAAGCACGGCGACACCTTCGCCGTGTTCGATCACAGCGGCGACGCGATCGCCGGGCCGGGCAGCCCGGAGGGAATCTACCACAAGGACACCCGCCACCTCTCGCACTTCCACCTCATGCTCAATGGTGCGCGGCCGATCCTGCTGAGCTCCTCGCTGCGCGACGACAACGTCGCGCTCAACTGCGACCTCAGCAATCCGGACATGTCCGACGGGCGCGGCAAGAAGGTCCTGAGCAACGACCTGATCCACATCCGCCGCGTGCGGTTCCTGTGGCAAGGCGCGATGTACGAGCGGCTGACGGTCGGCAATTACGACCGCGTGGCGCACAGCCTGTCGCTGGAGCTCTACTTCGAAGCCGACTTCGCCGACCTGTTCGAAGTGCGCGGGAGCAAGCGCGAGCGGCGCGGGACGGTCCATGAACCGGTCGTCGCAGCCGACAGCGTGCGCCTGTCCTACGACGGACTCGACGGCGTCCACCGCGCGACCGTGATCCGGTTCGAACCCGCGCCGCAATCGATGGCGGCCAACCGCGCGCAGTTCCTGCTCGACCTCGAGCCGCGTTCGAGCCGGACCCTGATCGTGCGGATTAGCTGCGGCGACGGCTCCGACGGCACTTCGCTCCGGCGCGAGCTGATCCGGGCCTACCGCAACGCGCGGCGGGCGCTGCGCGATTCCTCGTCCCGCGCGGCGTCGATCCTGGCTTCGAACGAGGTGTTCAACCGTTCGGTCCAGCGCTGCGTGGCGGACACCTACATGCTCGTGACCGAAACGCCCCACGGCCCCTACCCCTACGCCGGGATCCCCTGGTACAGCACGGTGTTCGGCCGCGACGCGCTGATCACCGCGCTCGAGACGCTGTGGCTCGATCCGGAGATCGCGGGCGGCGTGCTGCGCTATCTCGCCGCGCATCAGGCGCGCACGTTCGACCCGGTCGCCGATGCCGAGCCGGGCAAGATCCTGCACGAAGTGCGCCAGGGGGAAATGGCCGAGCTGGGCGAGGTTCCCTTCCGCCACTACTACGGCAGCATCGATTCCACCCCGCTGTTCGTGATGACGGCCGGCGCCTATTTCGAACGGACCGGCGACGACGCGCTGATCGAGGCGCTGTGGCCGAACATCGAGGCGGCGCTCGGCTGGATCGATCGGTTCGGCGACCGCGACGGCGACGGCTATGTCGAATACGGCCGCCATACCGACGAAGGGCTGGCCAATCAGGGCTGGAAGGACAGCCACGATTCGATCTTCCACGCCGACGGCACGCTGGCGGTGGGGCCGATCGCGCTCGCCGAAGTGCAGGCCTACGTTTACGGCGCGTGGCAGGCGGCGGCGGCCATGCTGCGCGCCCTCGGCGATGAAGAGGGGGCGGCCGCCTACCGCACCAGGGCGGCCGATCTGCGCGACCGCTTCGACCGCGATTTCTTCGACGAGGAGCTGGGGACTTACGTGCTCGCGCTCGACGGCAACAAGCAGGCGTGCCGGGTCAAATCGTCGAACGCCGGCCACGTGCTGCTCACCGGCCTCGCCTTGCCCGAACGCGCCGCGCTCACGGCGCGCACGCTGATGGAGCCGGCCTCGTTCTCCGGCTGGGGCATCCGCACGATCGCCGCCGGGCAGCCACGCTACAATCCGATGAGCTATCACAACGGGTCGATCTGGCCGCACGAGAACGCGATCATCGCCGCCGGCCTCGCCCGCTACGGCCTGCGCCGGGAAGCGAGCGCGGTGTTCGAGGGGCTGTTCGCCGCTTCCACCTACGTCGACCTGCGCCGCCTGCCCGAGCTGTTCTGCGGCTTTTCCCGCCGCCCGGCGCAGGGGCCGACGTTCTATCCGGTGTCATGCATCCCGCAGGCCTGGGCCGCGGCGGCGCCGCTGTTCCTGATCCAGTCGAGCCTGGGCCTCTCGCTCGATGCCGCGGCGCGGGAGATCGTGTTCGACCAACCGTACCTCCCGCAGTTCCTCGACGACGTCTACTTGCGCAACCTGACCGTCGCCGGCGCGCGCGCCGACATCATGCTGCACCGGTCGGGCAGCAAGGTCCTCGTCGATGTCCGCAAGCGCGAGGGCGACGTGCGGGTGATCGCGCGGGTCTGACCCGGCCCCCGGACCGGGTCCGGCGGCCAGCCCGCGCGGCCGTGCGTCAGGCCCCGCCCGCGGCGATCCAGTCGTCGATCTTCTTCTCCAGTACCGGCATCGGCAGCGGGCCGGTGCCGAGCACCTGGGCGTGGAACGCCTTGATGTCGAAGTTCTCGCCCAGCGCGGCTTCCGCCTTCTCGCGCAGTTCCTGGATCTTGAGCGCGCCGATCTTGTAGGCGAGCGCCTGGCTCGGGATCGCGATGTAGCGCTCGACCTCGGCCACGACTTCGGTGCGGGTCATGCCCGAATTCTCGAGCATGAAGTCGATCGCCTGCTCGCGGGTCCAGCCCTTGGCGTGGATGCCGCTGTCGACCACCAGCCGCATGGCGCGGAGCTGTTCGTCCTGCAGCGTGCCGTAGCGGTTCCACGGATCGTCGTAGAAGCCCATCTCGTAGCCGAGCGTCTCGGCATAGAGCCCCCAGCCCTCGCTGTAGGCGGTGTAGCCGCCGAAGCGCATGAAGGCGGGCAGCGCCTCGTTCTCCTGCGCGAGGCTGATCTGGAAGTGGTGCCCCGGCGCGCCCTCGTGCAGGTAGAGCGTGACGTTGCCCGTCGTCAGCCGGCTCGGCAGGTCGTAGGCGTTGAAGTAGAACGTGCCGGGACGCGAACCGTCGGGCGCGCCGGGCATGTACGATCCGCCGGCCTCGAACTTCTCGCGGAACGGCTCGTAGGGCTTGATCTCGAGCGGGGTCTTGGGAACGAGCGAGAAGTAGTCGCCGATCTTCGCGTCGACCTGCTTGCCGATGTCGTAATAGCTCTGGGTCAGCGCCTCGCGGCTCTCCGGCTTGAACTTGGGATCGGTGCGGACGTAGTCGAAGAACTCGTTGAGCGTGCCTTCGAAGCCGACTTCGGCCTTGATCTTCTCCAGCTCGGTCTTGATCCGCGCGACTTCGCTGAGGCCGAGGTTGTGGACGTAGTCGGCGGTCAGCGGCAGCGTGGTCGTGCTCTCGATCATGTGCTCGTAGAGCTTGGCCCCGCCCTTCATCTGGCTGAGGCCGACGCTGTCGCGCGCCTGCGGCAGATACTCGTCGCGCAAGTAGTCGCGCAGGCGCGTGTGGACGGCGTTGATCGCCTCGACCGAGGTGCGATACTCCTTGGTCAGCCGCGCCTTGTCGGCGTCGGAAATCCCTTCGGGGAACATCGTCACCGGGCCCCAGAGCGGCGATTCCTCCAGCGGCATGGCGAGCTGGGTGTCGAGCTGCTCGATCACGTTGCCGATGGTCAGCTTGGTCTCGTAGACGCCGGCCGCCTGGCCTTCGCGGAACTTGGCGATCGAGCGGTCGATCAGCTCGACGTATTCGGCGTGGCGCTTGAGGTTGTTCTCGTAGTCCTCCAGCGTCTTGAACGGCGCCGCGCCCTGCCCGCTGGCGAAAGTCGGGTAGAAGGTGTGGAAGCCGGAGAAGTGGTTGATCGGGCGCGTTTCGCTGAGCGCGAGGATCTCCGGCGCGTAGTCCTTGAGCGTTTCCTGCTGGTCGTATTCGAACACATCGTAGGCGATGCGGTCGGTCTCGTTCAGCGCCGCGCGGTCGATCTGCCGCAGCGCGGCGAGGTTCGCCTGCGCGTTGGCGACGGTCTGCGCGTTATACTCGTCGGTCAGGAAGCCGCCGATCTGGTCGGCGTAGCGCATGTCCCCGCGGAACAGCGCCATGATCGGGTTGAGCTCGAGATGCTTCTCGTCCGCCGCGGCGAACAGGGCGAAGAGCCGGTCGTGCTCCGACTGGGCGGCGGCCGCGGCAGGAGCCGCGTCGGCGGCCTGGGCGAAGGCCGGCGCGGCGGGCACGGCGGCGGCGAGCGAAAGCGCAGTGGTCGCGGCAAGCGCGAGGCGAAGCTTGGTCATGCGAGATCTCCCCTGAATCGATCTATGGGGCCAGTCTAGGACGGTCGGGACCCGGCGGCGGGCCCGCTTCGATGAGCGGGGCCCGCCGGTCGACGAGCGGTTATTCGATCACCCGCCCGCGGACCATGACCCAGTCGACCTTCTCGAGCACGGTCGCGTCCTCCAGCGGGTTGCCGGCGACCGCGATGATGTCGGCCGAATAACCCGGTGCGAGGCGGCCGATCTCGTTTTCCATCTCGAGCACGTCGGCGGCGACGGTGGTCGCGCTGGCGAGCGCCTCGCGGCTCGACATGCCCTGGCCCATCATCAGGCGGAACTCCTGCGCGTTGCGGCCGTGTTCGTACACGCCCGAATCGGTGCCGAAGGCGATCGTCACCCCGGCATCGCGCGCCTTGCCCATGAAGACCTTGGCCGCCTCGGCCACGGCGCGGACTTTCTCTTCCACCACCGGCGTGTAGGTCCCGGTGCCGAGCCGTTCGGAAATGCCCTGGAACGCCATCAGCGTAGGCACGAGCACGGTGCCATGTTCCTTCATCGCCTTGATCGCGCCGTCGTCGAGGTAGGTGCCGTGCTCGATCGTATCGATCCCGGCCACGCTCGCCGCCTCGATCCCGCGCGCGCCGTGCGCGTGGGCCATGACCTTGAGGCCGAGCGAGTGCGCGGTGTCGGCGATCGATTGCATCTCCTCGCTGGTGAAGTGCGCGCCGAGGCCGCGGCCCTGCTGGCTGAGCACCCCGCCGGTGGCGGTGATCTTGATCCAGTCGGCCCCGTTCTGGCTCGCGCGGCGGACCTTCTCGGCGCATTCGACCGCGCCGGTGCAGGTATAGCCGGACGTGAGGATCTGGTTGATTTCCGGCCGGAAGCCGGAGACGTCGCCGTGCCCGCCGACGATCGCCAGCGGAGGGCCGGCAGCGATGATCCGCGGACCGGGGATCATGCCCTCCTCCGTCCCGCGGCGCAGCGAGAAGCCGGACTGCTGGCTGCTCCCCGCCTCGCGCACGGTGGTGAAGCCGGCGAGCGCGGTCAGCCGCGCGTTCTTGGCGCCGACGACGACGCCCCATTCCTCGGGCTCGACCGCTTCCTTCCAGAAGTCCCCGCCCGGGTCGCCGGTAAGATGGACGTGGAGGTCGATGAGGCCCGGCAGCACGGTCTTGTCGGTCAGCTCGACCACTTCCGCGCCGGCGGGCCCCGGCTGGATGCCGTCGGCGATCGAGACGATGCGGCCGTCGGTCACCGTGATGGTGGACGGCCCGCGCGGCTGGCTCGCGGCATCGGTGACGACGGAGCCGGCGTGGATCACCACGGTCTCGGCCAGCGCAGGCGTGGCGACCAGTGCGCCGGCGGCGGCAAGCAGGGCTTTGATTTTCATATGGCGTTTCTCTCCCTTTCCCGGCCTGATGCCCGCCCGCGCGCTCCGGCGCAAGAGCGGCACGGCCGGCCGGTTTCGGTCGAGAGGATATTCACCGCGGGGCCTGCGCGGTGCGCGCCGTCAGAACGTGTAACCGACACCAAGGGCGGCGAAGAACTGGTCGGCGTCGCCGCGCAGGCTGGTGTAGGGCGTGCGCTTGGCATCGCCGAGCATGCGTGAATATCCGCCAGCGCCGAACAGCGAGATGCCGCCGTTTGCGAGATTGCCGTCGAGATCCACCGCCAGCAGCGCGGTCGCGCCCGCCTTGGTGAACCCGCCTTCGGCCTGATAGAGCGGCAGGCCGCTGGCGGCGCTCTGGGCCGGGCTGACCGAGTAGTAATAGTCGGCATAGCTGTCGTCGACGTACTCGGCGTTGAGCGCGATCGCCCCGGCCAGTCCGCGGCTGAGCGGCGTGAAATACGAGATGCCGGGGTTCATCACCATGCCCTCGTGCGCGCCGGCCACGTCCCACTTGGCGTCGAGATTGAACGACAGCCGGTCGTAGGGATTGAGCACGCCCGGAATGCTGACCCCGGCGCTGGGCCCGATCTCCACCGCGCGGTCGAGCTCGCCCGCGGCCTCGACCACCGGATCCTCGATCTTGTTCGCGCGGTTGGCGTTGAGGCCCACCGCCACGCCGAGATCGAAGGCGATGCCATCGTCCGGGTCCGGGATGAAATCGAGCGCCACGCCTGCACCGCGCGGACTGACGCCCACGGGCCCGATCTGCCCCATGACCATCGGCACCGGCGAGATCACGTAGTCGTCCGACCCGTCGTAGCTCGGCGAGTAGATCGCACCCGCGCCAATGGTGACCCAGTCGCCGTCGTAAACGGTGGTCTGCTCGGAGGGCGGCGGCGGCCCCTCGCTCTCCTGCGCCAGCGCCGGGCAGGCGAGCACCGCAAGCGCGCCGCCTGCGGCGACAAATGTCGTTCTCATGAAAAAATCCCCGCTATCGTTGAAGTTGCAACGTGCAACCTTGCGGCGCGTTCCTGCCCCCTCACCCCATGCCCTGCCACTGCCGCACCGCTTCGAGTGGCCAGAACAGCATCAGCACGTTGAGCGTCAGGTTGTCGCGGATGGCCCAGGCGGTGAAGGCTTCGAAGAACAGCGCGATCGCCAGGCTCGCCTGCCACGGAATGCGCGCGGCGACAAGAAAGCCGACGATCATCCAGCCGATATCGGCCAGCGAGTTGATCATGCTGTCGCCGGCATAGCCCCAGCTGATCGTCACCTCTCGGTAGCGGTCGATCACCATGGGGGTGTTCTCCATGATCTCCCACGCCGCCTCGATCACGACCGCGATCGGCAGTGCCCAACGCGCCGGCGCGCCGCCGAACAGGCGCCACTTGTCCCACAGCAGCCAAGCGAGGAAGAACATGATCAGCCCATGGGTGAAATGGCTCGGGCTGTACCAGTCGGTCAGGTGCTGGCTGTTCTCGCTCGACTGCACCACGCCGTGCCACAGCTTGACCGTGCCGCATTCGCAGATCGGCGGGCGATCCATCGCCAGGAGGATCGCTGCGCTCGCGAGAAGAGCACCGCCGTTGCGAGCACCGCCTTGCGATGCGGAAGGAGCGAAAGCTGCATGGCCGCCTTGTGCCACAGCGCGCGGCGCGCACAAGCGGCGGCGGACACGGCGATTGCCCGCCCTGCGAAAGCGCCCTAGGCCAAGGGCATGAGCGGGCGCAGGGTGGATATTGCCGTCGTCGGCGGCGGGCTCGCGGGGGGACTGATCGCGCTGGCGCTCCATCGCCGCGCGCCGGGCACGCCCGTGGCCCTGATCGAGCAGGGCGACACGCTGGGCGGCAACCACCGGTGGAGCTGGTTCGCAAGCGATCTCGACGCGGAAGGCGCGGCGCTGCTGGCGCGGTTCCGCACGACCGCATGGGACGGCTACGAGGTGCGCTTTCCCGCCTATTTCCGCACGCTGCACACGCGTTACAACTCGCTGTCCTCCGCCGAGTTCGACGCTGGGCTGCGGCGCGAACTGCCCGAGGAGACGGTGCTCGCCGGGCGCGCGGTCGCGGCGCTCGATGCCGAGGGTGTGACCTTGGCGGACGGCGAGCGGATCGCGGCGCGCGCGGTGATCGACTGCCGCGGGTTCGTGCCCAGCGCGCATCTGCAAGGCGGGTGGCAGGTCTTCATGGGCCGCCATCTGCGCACCGCGCGGCCGCACGGGATCGCCCGCCCGATCGTGATGGATGCGACGGTCGAGCAGCGCGGCGGCTACCGCTTCGTCTACGTCCTCCCGCTCGGCGCCGACGAGCTGTTCGTCGAAGATACCTATTACCAGGACACGCCCGAGCTCGACCGCAGCGCGCTGTCCTCGCGGATCGACCGCTACTGCCTGCAGCACGGGTTCGACGGCGAGATCCTCGGCGGCGAGACGGGCGTGCTGCCGGTGATCACCGGGGGCGACTTCGCCGCCTGGCAGCGTGAGATGGCGGTGGCGGGCATCGCACGCGCCGGGGCGCGCGGCGGGTTCGTCCACCCCCTGACGAGCTACACCCTGCCCTTCGCAGTGGAGACGGCGCTCGCGGCGGCGGAGGAAGCGCGGCTGCCGGGCGACCAACTCGCCGCCCTGCTCGACGCGCGCGCCCGGCGGCTGTGGCGCCGCACACGCTTCTACCGCCGGCTTGGCGCAATGCTGTTCGGCGCCGCCCGGCCGGAGGCGCGCTACCGCGTGTTCGAACACTTCTACCGCCTGCACGAAGGGCTGATCGAGCGCTTCTACGCCGCCCGTTCGACCGCCGGGGACAAGGCCCGCGTGCTCCTCGGCCGGCCGCCGGTTCCGGTGAGCCGTGCCATAGCCGCGCTTGCACGCAGGGGTGCGCCGCTGCAAGGTCCGCCTCGATGAGCGAATCCGAAACCCAGCCCTCCTTCCTTCCGGAGCTTTCCGGGGAAGAGACGCGGGCCACGCCGGCCCCGATGGGAAACAAGCGCGTCTGCGTGATCGGCGCCGGCTTCGGCGGGCTGGCGCTGGCGATCCGGCTGCAGTCCGCGGGGATCCCGACCACGGTGGTCGAGGCGCGCGACAAGCCCGGCGGGCGCGCCTACGTGTGGGAGCGCGAGGGGTTCACGTTCGACGCCGGGCCGACCGTGATCACCGATCCGGCCAGCCTGCGCGAGCTCTGGTCGCTGTCGGGCCACGACATGGCCGACGACGTCGAATTGCTGAAGGTTTCGCCTTTCTACCGCCTCAACTGGCCCGACGGCGTGACCTTCGACTATTCGAACGACGAGGCGAGCCTCAATGCCGAGATCGCCAAGGTCAACGCCGCCGACGTCGCCGGCTATCAGGAATTCCTCGCTTATTCGGAAGGCGTCTATCGCGATGGCTACCAGCGGTTCGGCGCCGTGCCGTTCCTCGACTTCAAGTCGATGCTCAAGGCCGCGCCGACGCTGATCCAGCATCAGGCCTGGCGCTCGGTCTATTCGATGGTCTCGCGCTTTATCGAGGACGAGAAGCTGCGCGAGGCATTCAGCTTCCACACGCTGCTGGTGGGCGGCAATCCGATGACCGCGAGCGCGATCTACGCGCTGATCCACAAGCTGGAGAAGGACGGCGGCGTGTGGTGGGCGCGCGGCGGCACCAACCGGCTCGTCGCCGGCATGGTGCGGCACTTCGAACGGCTCGGCGGGACCGTGCGGCTGGGCGAGGCGGTCACCCGCGTGCACACGATCGGCAACCGCGCGACCGAAGTCGAAACCGCCTGCGGCTGGCGCGAGAGCTTCGACGCGGTCGCCAGCAATGCCGACCTGATGCACACCTACCGCGACCTGCTGCGCGGCACCCGGCGCGGAGCGCACTATGCCCGCAAGCTCGCGCGCAAGCGGTTCTCGCCGAGCCTGTTCGTGGTCCATTTCGGGCTCGAGGGGACCTGGCCCGGCATTCCGCATCACACGATCCTGTTCGGCCCGCGCTATGAAGGTCTGCTGGCCGACATCTACCAGCACGGCGTGCTGCCGGCCGATTTCTCGATCTATCTCCACCACCCGACCGTGACCGATCCAGGCCTGGCGCCACCCGGCCGCTCGACCTTCTACGCGCTGATCCCGGTGGCCCACATGGGCAAGCTGGCGATCGACTGGGAGCAGATGGGCCCGGTGCTGGAGAAGCGCGTGCTCGACGAAGTCGGGCGGCGGCTGATCCCCGACATCCACGACCGGATCGTGACCAAGTTCCACTACGCCCCGCGCGATTTCGCGCTCGATCTCAACGCGCACCTGGGCAGCGCCTTCAGCCTCGAGCCGATCCTGACCCAGAGCGCCTGGTTTCGCGCCCACAACCGCGACGACGAGATCGGCAACTTCTACCTCGTCGGCGCCGGCACGCACCCGGGTGCCGGCATCCCCGGCGTCGTCGCCAGCGCCAAGGCCACCGCCGGGCTGATGATCGGAGATCTGGCAGGATGACCATGCGGCGGTCGCCTTCGATACCGAAATAGGCTTGTCCCCGCGGCGCCGGGCCCGCATGATCCGGCGCGATGCCTTCGCTGTTCTTCGCATTCGTCGCGGTGCTGCTGGGCACGATCGGCAGCAGGGACCAGTTGATCGTCGCGCATTTCTCCAGCGCCTCCCGGCGGGGCGCGGGGGTCTTGGCCGCGGCGGTGGTCAGCGCGGCGCTTTCGGCCTTGGCGATGGCGCTCGCCGGGCAAGTGATCTCCGGACTGCTGCCCGAGGCGGCGAAGACCATGCTGGTCGCGATCGCGCTGCTCTTCGCCGCGATCGAACTCGCCTGGCCCGCGCGCTATGCCGCGCCGGAGGAGCCGACCCGCTCGCTCGCGGCGATCGTGATCGTGCTGGTGGCCAAGCAGTTCGGCGACGGCGCGCGCTTCCTCGTCTTCGCGATCGCCGCCGCCACCGGGGCGCCGTTCATGGCCGGAATCGGCGGCGCGCTCGGCGGGGCGCTGGCGCTCGCGGCGGCCTGGGCGGCAGGTGCGGCGCTGGTGCAGAGGACACCGCTGCGTGCTATCCGGCTGACGCTTGCGGCGGCGACCCTGGCGCTTGCGGTGTTCATCGGACTTTCCGCGCGCGGAATTATATCGTGATCGACGGAGGCGATCAGTGAAACCCCCGAAAGCGGTGAAACCGATCGGCATTCATCGCGTTCGATAGACGAACCATTCTCCGCAGAAAAAGAAGGGACGGACCATGACTCAGAAGGGCGACAATTCGAAAAAGGCACTGGTCGATGCGCTGAACGGCGCGCTGGCGGATACGCTGGCGCTCTACGTCAAGACCAAGAACTTCCACTGGCACGTGGCCGGCCCGCGCTTCCGCGACCTCCATCTGCTGTTCGACGAACAGGCCGCGCAGCTCGTGGGCACGGTCGACCTGATCGGCGAGCGCGTGCGCAAGAACGGGGAGGTGACGCTGACCTCGATCGGTTCGATCGCCAAGGCGACCCAGGTGGCCGATCAGGACAACGCCGCGCTCGACGCCGACGCGATGGTCAAGGAACTGCGCGACGACAACCGCAAGCTCCACACGCGCCTCAATGAAGTGAAGGACGCAGCCGAGGAAGCCGGCGACAACGCCACCAGCGGGATCGTCGACGACTGGATCGACGAGGCGGAGGAGCGCATCTGGTTCCTCACCCAGACGCTCAAGTAAGCGCACTCGTATTCACAGCCGAAACCCGCGGCGATGCTTGGTCGCCGCGGGTTTCTTGCTATGCAGGGCCCATGGCGGATGTGACCCTGATCGAAGGCGCGGACGACGCGCGGATTGCCGAGTGGCTGGGCGGGCGGATCGAGCGCGCACTGGCCGAGACCCACGGATCCGCGGCGATCACCATGCCCGGCGGATCGACCCCGTTTCCGATCCTCGAGCGGCTGGCCGATGCGCCGATCGACTGGACCCGGCTGCTCGTCTGGCCGGGAGACGACCGGATCGTTCCCGAGGATCATCCGGCGAGCAACACAGGCCGGATTCGTGCCGCGCTCGAACCGCTCGGGGCCGAAGTGGTCACTCTGACCGAGATGGAGCAGGTGCCCCGTTTCGCGCTCGCCTGGCTCGGCATGGGGGCGGACGGGCACATCGCCTCGCTCTTCCCCAACACCGATCCGCAAGTGGACGACCCGGCTCCCATCCGCCGGCTGACGCCCGATCCGCTGCCGCCCGAGGCGCCGTTCGACCGGATCACGCTGACCATCCCCTCGCTGCTCGCCAGCGACGAACTGCTGTTCGTGATCCGCGGGGCGGACAAGCGGGCGGTGTTCGAAGCGGCCATGCGCGGCGAGCACGACCTGCCGGTCGCCCGCCTGCTCGCGGCTGCGACCCAGCCGGTCACGTGCTTCGCCTGATCCCGGCTTCGCTGCACCGCCGAGGCTATCGCCTGGCTCATGCGGTGCGGAAGGTCTGGTGGAGGCTGGCGCGACCGCGGCTGAATGGCTGCGCCATCGTCGCCAGCGACATCGAGGGACGGCTGCTGCTGGTTCGCCAGAGCTACGGCGCCGGGAGCTGGTGCTTTCCTACCGGCGGCATCCGGCGCGGCGAGGATCCTGAGGCCGCGGCGCGGCGCGAACTGCGCGAAGAAACCGGGTGCGAAGCCCATGCGATGACCTTGCTGGGCGTGCAGGACGACGTGCTTCACGGCGCGCTTCACCGGGTCCATGTCTTCGCCACCCGCATCTCCGATACGCCGCGGCCCGACATGCGCGAGATCATTGAGGCGCGGCTGTTCCCGCCGCACTCGCTGCCCGAGCCACTGAGCGAACGCACGCGCCGGCGGCTCGCTCTCTGGCGCGAACGGTCATAGCAGCAGCGAAAGCTGCGCCTCGTCGCGCGGCCGCTCCTGCGCGCCGCCGGCCTGCTCCAGATTGGACAGGGTGAGGCCCATCAACCGGATCGGTAGCGGCAGGGGCAGCAAGGCTTCGAGCAGCTCGTGCCCGAGCCGGGCGAACTCGGTCTTGTCGGCGACGCTGCGCGGCAGGCTCCGCGCCCGGGTGACGATCTGGAAATCGGTGTACTTCATCTTCAGCGTGACCGTGCGGCCCTTCGCGCCGGTGCGCTCGATGCTCTCCCACACGACGTCGACGATATTGTCGAGCGCTTCGCGCAGGGCATGGCCGCTCGATATATCCTCGCCGTAGGTCCGCTCGCCGCCGACCGACTTGCGGATGCGGTTGGCGCGCACGGGCCTCAGGTCGATCCCCCGCGCCGCGCGGTAGAGGTAGTCGGCGAAGCTGCCGAAGTTGGCGCGCAGGAAGGCGATGTCCCGGTCCGCGAGGTCGGCACCGGTCGCGATCCCGAGCCGCGCCATCTTCTCCGCGCCTTTCGGCCCGATCCCGTGGAACCGGCGCACCGGCAGCCCGGCGACGAAGGCCGCGCCCTCGCCGGGCCGGATCACGCACAATCCGTCGGGCTTGTTCTGGTCGCTTGCGAGCTTGGCCAGGAACTTGTTGTACGAGACGCCGGCGCTCGCGGTCAGCCCGGTCTCGTCGCGAATGCGCTGGCGGATGAGCTGGGCGATCCGCGTCGCCGAACCGATCCCGCGGATGTCATCGGTGACGTCGAGGTAGGCTTCATCGAGGCTCAGTGGTTCGACGTGCGGGGTGTAGTGGCGGAAGATCGCGCGAATCTGCTGGGACACGTCCTTGTAGACGTCGAACCGTGCGCGGACGAAGATCAGGTCCGGGCACAGCCGCTTGGCGGTGACCGATGGCATCGCGCTGCGCACGCCGAACTCGCGCGACTCGTAACTCGCCGCGGCGACCACCCCGCGCCCGCCCGATCCTCCGACCGCCACCGGCTTTCCGCGCAGCTCCGGATGATCGCGCTGCTCGACGCTGGCGAAGAAGGCATCCATGTCGACATGGATGATCTTGCGCAGGCCCTGCGCCTCGTCGGATTCTTCGTGGTCTGGCGCCGTGTCGTCCATCGCGGATTACGATAATCCCGCCGGTTGCAAAGCGGAACCGTTCGTCGCAATGACGATATTGTGCACATGCGAAATGAAACCTGGTCCGACGGCGAAGACGTTCGCCCGCCATCCAGCCTCGCGAAACGCGCGCCGATCGGCGAGCGCGAGCTGATCTGGATGATGGCGCTGCTGATGGCGCTCAACGCCTTCGGCATCGACGCGATTCTGCCTGCGCTGGACGATCTTGCGGCCGATCTCGGGGTCACGGGCAACAGCCGGCAGTTCGTGGTCGGGGCCTACCTGCTGGCGACCGGCCTCGGCACGCTCGTGCCGGGCAGCTTCGCCGACCGGTTCGGGCGCCGGCCGGTGCTGTTCGTCGCGCTCGGCGCCTATATCGTGTTCTCGATCGGCTGCGCGCTCGCGACGTCGTTCGAGGCGCTGGTGGCGCTGCGCGCGGTACAGGGCTTCTCCGCCGCCGGCATCGTCGCGCTGCCGCCTGCGATCATCCGCGACCGGGTGGGCGGCGACCGGATGGCGCGAATGATGAGCCTGATCTTCGTCATCTTCCTACTCGTGCCGGCGATCGCGCCGAGCATCGGACAGGGGGTGATCGAGCTGTTCGGCGACTGGCGCTGGATCTTCGTCGTGATGACCACCGCGGCCGTCGTCATGACCGCCTGGATCTACTGGCGCCTGCCCGAGACGCTCCATGCGCGCGACCGGCAGGAAATCCGCCTGCGCCCGATCCTGCGCAACATGGCGAGCGCGGTCACCTTGCGCGAGACGATCGGCTACACGCTCGGCAGCGCACTCGTTTTCGGCGGACTGTTCGGCTTCATCAATTCGAGCCAGCAGCTCATCGGCGAGGCTTTCGGCGCGGGCGACCGCTTCCCGCTGATCTTCGCCATCTGCGCGGCCTGCATGGCGGTGTCGAACTGGTCAAACTCGCGCATCGTCGAGCGGTTCGGCGCGCGCCGGGTGAGCCATGCCGCGCTGTTCGTGTTCATCGCGGTCGCGGCGGCGCAGCTCTGGTTCGCCAGCCAGCCGGACGAGAGCCTGTGGACGTTCGTGCCGCTGATGGCCGCCAATATGAGCCTGCTCGGCTTCATAGGCGCGAACTTCGGCTCGATCGCGCTCCAGCCCTTCCGCCATATCGCCGGCGCGGCCTCCTCCGCCCAGGGCTTCCTGCGCATGAGCAGCGGCGCAGCGCTGGGGGCGATGATCGGCTTCGCCTACGACGGCACCGCGCGCCCGCTGGCCCTCGCCCTGCTGGTGACGGCGGTGCTGACGCTCGGCTTCGTGCTGTTCAGCGAGAAGGGCGAACTGTTCGGCCCGCCGGTGCAGGACGACGATTGATCTGGTCTGTGAGTGAAGGAGCTTACTCTTCCGCCGGCTCCACCACGGCGAGCACCGCCTCGACCTGCACTTGCGCACCCGCGCTGGCGGCAAGCTCGGTAACGGTGCCGTCGAACGGTGCAGTAAGCGCGTGCTCCATCTTCATCGCCTCGAGCACCAGGAGCCGCTGTCCGGCGGTGACGGTATCGCCCTCCGCCACGTCGACCGCGATGACTTTGCCCGGCATGGGGGCGACGATCGCTCCGTCCGCGGCGGAGGCGTGGCCGGTGCCACGCGCCGCAAGCGAGAAGCGGTAGGCCGTGCCGGAGGCGAAGGCGACGATCTCCTCGCCGTCGAGATAGCCCGTGACCACGGGGCCGTCGTCCGTCTCGGCTTCACCGAAGTCAGGCACAGCGTCCTCGATCGAGACCGTGCCGGCATGCGCGGCTTCCAGATCGACGAGGCGCGTTTCACCGCCGCTCGCGAGGGCGACCGAACGGCGGGGCGCGGCGTTGAGGCGGAAGCCGGCGAGCGGCTGGTCGAACGCATCGTCGGTCGCAAGGCGTGTCGCGACATGCCACACGGCGTCGCTCGGCTCGGCCGAGGGGATGAGACTATCCCCCGCCGCTGCGATGAACCCGGTATCGAGATCACCGGCGCGGAAGGCCTCGCTGTCGAGCGCCCGGCCGAGGAAGCCGGCATTGGTGCGCACGGGCCAGACTTCGGTCCCGTTTACGGCTTCCAGCAGGGCGTCGATCGCTTCCTCGCGGTCGGCGCCGTAGCAGACCAGCTTGGCGATCATCGGATCGTAGAACGGCGATACCGCACCGCCTTCCTCGACTCCGGTTTCCACGCGGTCCGCCGGACCGAAGTCGAGGTGCTCCAGCGGTCCGGTGCTGGGGAGGAAGCCGCTCGAAGGGTCCTCCGCATAGAGCCGCGCTTCGATCGCGTGCCCCTCGATGCGCAGCTCGTCCTGCTTGAGCGGCACCGGCTCCCCGCTCGCCACGCGTAGCTGCCACTCGACCAGATCGACGCCGGTGATTTCCTCGGTCACCGGGTGCTCGACCTGCAGGCGGGTGTTCATCTCCATGAAGAAAATGTGGGTAGCGCGCAGGCCTTCGCTGGCATCGGCGATGAACTCGATCGTGCCCGCGCCTTCGTAGTCGACCGCCTGGGCGGCACGGACGGCGGCGGCGCAGATGTCCGCACGCGTCGCCTCGTCCATGCCGGGCGCCGGCGCTTCCTCGATCACTTTCTGGTGGCGACGCTGGAGCGAGCAGTCGCGCTCGAACAAGTGGACGACATTGCCGTGGCTGTCGCCGAACACCTGCACCTCGATATGGCGGGGCGAGGTGATCCACTTCTCCAGCAGGACTTGCGTGTTGCCGAAGCTCGCCTTCGCCTCGCGGCGGCAGGATTCGAGCGCGGCTTCGAACTCGCCCGCGGCATCGACCTTGCGCATGCCCTTGCCGCCGCCGCCCGCGACGGCCTTGATCAGCACCGGATAACCGATCGCATCGGCCTCGGCCTTGAGGCGCTCGGCCGACTGGTCCTCGCCCTCATAACCCGGGGTCACCGGAACGCCGGCGGCCCGCATCAGCTTCTTGGCCGCGTCCTTGAGGCCCATCGCGCGGATGCTCTGCGGCTTCGGGCCGACCCAGATCAGCCCGGCGTCGATCACCGCCTGCGCGAAATCGGCATTCTCGGAAAGGAAACCGTAGCCGGGATGGATCGCCTGCGCCCCGGTCTGCTGCGCGGCGGCGATGATCTTCTCGCCGACGAGGTAACTCTCGGCGGCGGGCGAGGGGCCGATATGCACCGCCTCGTCCGCCTGGCGGACATGCAGCGCCCGGGCATCGGCGTCCGAATAGACCGCCACCGTGGCGATTCCCATCTCGCGCGCGGTGCGGATGATGCGGCAGGCGATCTCGCCACGATTGGCGATCAGAAGCTTGGTGATCATCGGCCCCGGATAGGGCGGATGGCGCGAAAAGGAAACGGGTCCCGCGAACGGCGCCGGCCAGGCGGCCGACCGGAGGTCGAGGTCATTCCTCGTCCGGCAGCGGATCCATCGGGGGCTTGGCGATCGGGCCGGCCATGCGGACGTCGATCAGGATGTCGCCGCGGGTCCATTCGGGCATCGTCTCGGGCGGCTGCGGGCGGTTGCGCAGAGCTTCCCAGAAGGCGCCGAGGACGTGCTTCGCCTTGTCCCAGCGCCCGATGACCACGCGGTGGTCCCAGGCCGCCTGGCCGCGCGCGCGAACCTCGCGCCCGATCGCGCCGTAGATGCGCGCCGCGGCGAGCACGGCCCAGCGGCTGCGGAATGGCAGGCGCGGGGTGCCGAGCTTCGCCGCCGCCTCGTGCCGCTCCATCAGCGTGACCAGCCGCGCGGCCATGTCCGTCAGTTCGCCGCGATGGTGCGGCTTCAGGTGCTGGCCCGGCTCGATATCCTCCTCGACCAGCCACTCGATCGGCAGGTAGCAGCGGTCCGCCGCATCGTCCTCGCCGATATCGCGCGCGATATTGGCGAGCTGGAACGCGATGCCCATGTCGCAGGCGCGGTCGAGCATCTCCGAATCGTCCTTCGGCACGCCCATCACCACGGCCATCATCACGCCGACCGCGCCGGCGACGTGATAGCAGTAGCGCGCAAGATCGCGCTCGGTGCGCGGGCGCCAGCCGGCCGCATCGAGCTCGAAGCCCATGATCACGTCCTCGGCCATTTCGCGCGTCAGCCCGCACTCGCGCGCGACCAGGCCGAAGGCATCGAACGCAGGATCGGCGGTCGGCAGGCCTTCGAAGGCGCGTTCGGTCAGCAGACGGATCGCCCGCAGGCGCTTGTCGGCATCGGCATGTTCGGTCGGCTCGCCGCCGTGATCCTGCCCATCGGCGAGATCGTCGCACCGCCGGCACCAGGCGTAGAGCAGCCAGACGCGCTCGCGCGTGTCGCGGTCGAACAGCTCGCTCGCGGTGGCGAAGCTTTTCGATCCTTCCGCGATCGCGTCGTAGGCGTGCTCCACCAGCGACCAGCGTTCCCGCCCGCCGCCCGCCTGCGCCGGCGTCGTCCGCAGGATGCGCGAGGGCGCCAGCATCCGCGGTACGACGCGCCGCGGCCGGCTCACAGGTCGCTGGCCTTCATCTGGAAGATCGGGGTGTGCGGTTGGTAAGCGGCCATCCGGTCCAGCAGTGCAGGCAGAGTCGGTTCGGCCACGACGATACCCTGATGCGCCGGCCGAACGAAACCCACTTCCGCCATGTGTCGGTTGAACGCGATCAGATGATCGTAGAACCCGAAGGCGTTGAGCAGGCCCACGGGCTTGGTGTGATAGCCGAGCTGCGCCCAGCTCACCGCCTCCCACAGCTCGTCCATCGTCCCGACGCCGCCGGGGATGGTCACGAACCCGTCGCTGAGGTCGGTGAAGCGCTGCTTGCGCTCGTGCATGCCGGAGACGGTGTGGAGCTCGGTGCAATCGGTGTTGGCCACCTCGCTGCCGGCGAGCGCGTCGGGGATCACCCCGATCACCTCGCCCCCGGCATCGAGCGCCCCGCTCGCCACCGCGCCCATCAGCCCGAGCCGCCCGCCGCCATAGACGACCCCGATCCCGCGCTCGGCCAGCGTGCGCCCGACCTCGCGGGCCAGTTCGATGTAACGCGGATCGGCGGGCGTCGCGGACCCGCAATAGACGGCAAGGCGATTCATGCCGCGCTCTTTGGCCCGGCGGGGTGCATTGGGCAATGCTTCAACGCGAAGGCGCTCCATCCATGCTCCGTTGATCGCTACGCCATCCACGGCCCCTGGATCGCGAAGGTCTTGGCCGGGCTGTAGGCGTTGACGAACAGCGTGCGGCCGTCGGGCGAGAAGCAGGCGCCGGCCCATTCGGTCTGCTCGTGCATGAAGGCGATCGGATAGGCCACGCCGTCCGGCGTGATGCCGCGCAGGTGGTTCTCGACCACTTCGGTGTACTGGTCCTCGCACACCACCAGATGCCCGTTCGGCCCGACCGTCAGGTTGTCGCCGTAGTTGAACTGGTCGCGGTTGGTCGATTCGAAGAACAACTGCAGCCGATCGGCCCGCCCACCGCGGCCCGGGACGAGGCGGAAGATCTGGCCGAGCTTGGCCGCGCCGCCGCTGGTGCAGCAGAAGTAGAGCTCGCCCTCGCCCATGTGGATGCCCTCGCCGCGCGCGAACAGCGCCGCGCCCGCCGCCGCGCCGCGCTGGCGCAGGTCGTCCTCGGGCGCTTCGACGTTGTCGAGATCGACCCAGCGCACCTCGGCCCAGGCCTGCGCCGGCATCGGCGCGCCCTGCCAGTTGCGCGTGTCCGCCGGCGCGTCGACGATCGCGAGCGCCTGGAGTTTGCCGCCCTCGGCCAGCTTGCCCGGCGTGTTCGGGATGAAGCGGTAGAGCAGGCTGTCGTCGCGGTCCTCGGTCTGGTAGACGATCCCGGTCGCCGGATCGACGCAGGCAGCCTCGTGGTTGAAGCGGCCCATGGCCTTCAGCGGCACCGGATCGATCAAACCCGGCGCGGCGGCCGGCACTTCGAAGGTCCAGCCGTGATCCTGATTGATCCGGCCGTCGGCACGCACCGGCGCCTCCTCGCAGGTCAGCCAGCTTCCCCACGGCGTGATCCCGCCCGCGCAGTTGCGGATCGTGCCCGCGAGCGAGCGGTACTGCTTCTCGACCGCCAGGGTCTCGGCATCGAGCACCAGCGTGGTCGTGCCGCCGGGCAGCGGGACGAGGCTGCGCGCCACGGTGTCGAACGCCGGGCCCGCGACGCCGCCGCCGTCCTTGCCGGGCATCAACTCGTGATTGCGGACCAGCGCGAGCTTGCCGCCGCCGAGATCAAAGCAGCCCATGCCGTCGGCCGCGTCGGGCACGGTGAAGCCGTCGCTCATCGTGTCGCCGAGCTTCGAGAGCACGCGGTAGGAGAACCCTTCGGGCAGGTCGATCAGGCCCGCGGGATCGGGTTGCAGCGGGCCGTAGCCGGCGCTGCGCGTTGCACCAGCCATGGTGGTCGAGCACCCGCTCGCCGCGAGCGCGGCAAAGGCGCTTCCGGTGGCGGCGAGGAATGTACGGCGGTCGGCGGTGAGCGATGCGGGCATGTCTTGCGGATCCCTGAAGAGTTGCGTGGCCCCGATGCGATAGCAGCGTGACGCGGGGATGACACCATTCTCCGCACGGGTTCGGAAGCCGAAAAAAGCAACATTCGGCCGGGCCAACCGCTCTTTACACCCGTTCGGACACTCGGTTTGCCGCGCAATATTTCCGGTCTGGCGCTAAGAGGTGTATATTAAGCGGCGAAACCCGGAGGGGCACCCTCTATGGAGCTGCGCGACAATGCCTGCCTCGACGCATTGAGCTGGTTCGAGAGTCTCGCCAGGCTGTCCGCGTGGAGCGCGGCCGGGGCGCCGATCGAGAACCTCCTGCGTCTCTCGTATAACCTGACCCTCCTTGCGCCGCCGCCGTTCTGCGCGGTCGCAGCATGCCCGCTGGACGAGACCTCGTTCGACGATCTGCTCCGGCGGCAGGCGTTCGAGGCGGCCGCCGCGTCCCTGATCGGAACCGCGCTTACTTACGAAATCGTCTCGCACGCAGAGACCGCTCCGGCAACGGTGCGCATCTGGCTCAATGGCGACACGGGGGAGACGCTGGTGACTTCGGATACGTTGCCTACCGCGCTCGTGCGCGCCTGGATCACGTTCCTGCTGGGGATGGGTCAGGCGACCGGCAGTTCCCACAAGTCGGCATAGATGCCGATCCGGACAGCCTCCGAGGTGGACTTGGCGTCGAGTTTGCGCATTACGTTCTTGCGGTAGATCTCGACCGTTCGCGGGCTGAGATCGAGCTCGGCGGCGATCTGTTTGTTCGAATTGCCATTGAGGAGCGAGACGAGCACGTCGTGCTCGCGCCCGGTAAGCTGCTCGACCGAGGCCTTCGCCCGGGCCCGCGCGAGTTCGATCTTGCGCCGGCGGTGGCCTTCCTCGGCTAACCGGCGCAGCGCATCGTCCAGCAGCGCCGGCTCGAACGGCCAGCGCAAATAGTCGAGCGCGCCTTCGCGCATGGCATGCACGACCTGTTCCGGCTCCGGCGCCTCGCAATATATCGAAATCGGGTAGTACCGTCCCTTGCCGCGCAAGTTGTCGAGGAAATACGAAAGCGTGTCGCTCCCGGTGCGTTCGACCATCAGCACTGCCCCCTGCGCCGGCAGTATGCGCAGGAATTCGTCGATATCCTCGTAAATCTCGGCATGCACCCGCCGCGCCATCAGATCGCGCGAGATCTCTGCACGCCGGCGCGAATCGAAGTCGATCACATGCACGGGCCCGCTGCCCCCGATCACGTCCATCGCCTGCACCCGTTTGGACCGCTCGGTCTCATGCTCGTCGAGAGGCGGCTCGTCGGCACGAGGCCTCTGCGGCTATTGTGCGCCCACAACGTCAATCGAACCCCCCGGTCAGCGGCGCGGCGTTAACTTAACGCGAAGGGTTCTGCAAACGTTAAAAATTGCAAACCGGGGATCGCTCACTCCGTCGCAGGCGAGCGCTCGGCGCCCCGCAACGCTGCCTCGATCTCGAGGAAATCCTGCCGCACCGAAGCGAGCAGATCGGCGTGGAAATCGATCACGCTGCCGAGCACCGCCTGGCGCGCCGCGCCGTAGACCTGCAGCAGCGCCTCCGCCAGCGGAGCCTCGCGGTCAACGCCCATTTCCAGCGCGGTGATCGCGGTCAGCGCGCGGGTCAGCGCCTTGCTCCGCAGCATGGGATCGCCGCGTTCCTGCGCGAACAGCGCGGAGCCGAGGCTCGCGATCGCCTGTTCGAGGCAGAGCTGCACCAGCGCGGCGGAATCGCCGCCCTGCACCCGCGCGTCGAGCGAGCTGCGGCGATAGGCCTCATGCGGATCGGTCAACGCCAGCATCGTCAGACCCTAGTCCTTACTCGCGTTCCAGGCGTCGATCTGCGACTGGAGGAACGACAGCGTCGATTGCGACGCGGCGATGCGCGAGTCCGCCTTGGCGAACCGCGCGACCATGTTCGCACGCAGAGTTTCCTGCTGGTCGGCCAGCTTCGCGGCCTCGTCAGACAGTTCGGACGACTGCGACTGATACCGCGCGATCGACCCGGCGAGCGAGCCGGGATCGCCGGTGCGCGAGGCCTGGCGCGAGATCCGGTCGACCGTCGCATAGATGCCGTAGAGCCCGGTGGTGAACATCGCGGCCACGCCGCCCGGGTCGCGGGCCAGCGTCGCGTCGAGGCGCGCGGTATCGAGCCGGAACGTGCCGTCGCGCTGGATCGCCAGGCCGAGATCGGCCAGCGTGCGCGGCGCGCCTTCGGGCGCGTTGGGCATGATCTCCATGCCCGAGAGCTCCGACAGCGTGCGCTTGAGCGCGCGGGCGCCCGGATCGCGCGCCAGATCGCCGCTCATCGGATCGGTCGCGGTATAGAGCTCGCTCACGACTTCGTTGAGAGCGTTGACGATGTCCTGCATCGCCGTGGAGATCGTGCCGACCGGGCTGGGAAAGCCGATCGTGGTCGGCGCACCGGCATTGGTGCCGGTCAGCTTGAGCGCCAGCCCCGGCGCCACCGTGCCGACATCGTTGCTCGCGCTGGTCATGGCGATGCCGTCGAGCTTGAACTGGGCGTCGGCAGACGCGGCCAGCAGCCGGGCCGGATCGCCGCCGGCGGCGGGATTCCACGCCAGCGCCGCCAGCCCTTCCTCGCCCACCGTCTCGGTCGCCTCGACGACGAAGCCGCTCTTCGCACCCTCCGCCCCCTTGAGCACGAGCTGCGCGCCCTGCGGCGTCTGCGCGACATAGGCGTTGATGCCGGCCTTCTTGGCGTTGATCGCGTTGGCGATGTCGGACAG
Organism: Pelagerythrobacter aerophilus; assembly: GCF_003581645.1. Classification (GTDB taxonomy): domain Bacteria; phylum Pseudomonadota; class Alphaproteobacteria; order Sphingomonadales; family Sphingomonadaceae; genus Pelagerythrobacter; species Pelagerythrobacter aerophilus. The sequence continues at coordinate 560,619 of NZ_QXFK01000018.1, forward strand.
CGTCGAGCCACTGGCGATGTCGACCGTCACGGCCGTCTGTCCGGTGTCGGCCGTGAAGCCCGTGCCGTCGGTCGTGCCGAAGCGGAAGGTCAGCGACCCCGCGCCGACCGCCGCGGCCGGATCGGCCATGGCGGGGCCCGTCAGCGTCTGCCCCCGTGCAAGCGAAAGCACCTCGAGGCTGTAGGAGCCGGAGCCGCTCGTGCCGATCGGGCTCGATACCGTGGCGACGGCGGAATTGCCGATCTGCGGCTTGACCGCGAGGTCGCCCGCACGGACCCGGTCGCCGAGCGCACTCGCGAGCATCGACAAGGTGTTCTTGAGCGAAGACGCGGCAGAGATCTGCTGTTCGAGCTTCTCGGTCTTTGCGGTCAGCCGGTCGTTGCGCAGCGCAAACTGCGCATCGGCGAGGTCGCTCGCCAACTTGACCATATCGATCCCGCTACCTGCTCCGAGACCGGCGATGATGGACGACATTTCGCTCATGACGCTGAGAACGGCTCCTGCTGGCGAGGGTTAAGAGGGGACGCGGCCGTCGGCGTCGAAGCGCAGTTCCACCGGAACTTCGATCGCCGGTGCCGGCCGCGCTTCGCCGCGCTTGAGCGAGAGGACGAAGGCCAGCACCGAGGCAACCGCGGCGTAGAGCTCCTCGCGGATCGTCTGGTTCTCGCGCGTGGTGTAGTAGACCGAGCGGGCGAGCTGCGGATATTCAAGCAAGGGCACGCCGTATTCGCGCGCCAGCTCCTTCATCGCCGCCGCCTTGTCGCCGCGCCCCTTGGCGAGCACGATCGGCGCTGCGGCCTTGTCGGGATCATAGATCATCGCGACCGCGAAGTGGGTCGGGTTGGTGAGCACGAACTGCGCCTCGCGCATGGCATGCGCGACGCCGCCCGCCGCGATCTCGCGCTGGCGCTGGCGGCGGTGGGCGCGCGCCTCGGGCGAGCCTTCGGCCTGCTTGTGCTCGTCGCGCATTTCCTGATGGCTCATCTTGAGCCGTTGGTTGCGGCGCAGCCACTGGATCGGCGCGTCGATCAGCGCGATCACGATCAGCCCCCCGGCGAGCGCGAGCAGGAGCGAGGTCACCGCACCCCATGCGGCCGTGAGTTGCTGCGACAGGTTGCCGCTGCCGAGCCCCATGATCGTCTCCAGCCAGCTCCGCCCCCAGGCCCAGGCGATCGCGCCGAGCAGCGCGACCTTGAGGATGCCTTTGCCCATCTCGATCCAGCCGGTTGGGCCGAACATGCGCTTGAGGCCGGACAGCGGATTGATGCGCGAGCCCTTGAACGCGAGGTTCTCGTTCACCCAGCGCCCTTCCCCGCCGAAACCGAGCTGGGTGATCAGCGCCAGCGCGATCATCGGCACCGCGATCGTGAGGATCGGCGGCAGGGCGACGAACAGGCTGACCGTCATCATTCGGCCGGGCTGGAAATCGAGCATGTCGCGGCGGTCGAACACCAGGCTCTCGCGCACGATCTGGCTCATCTCCTCGAGCAGCCAGGGCCCGGCGAAGATCAGCCAGGCGGCGCCGAACAGGATTCCGGCGGCGGTGGTCGCCTCGCGCGAGCGCAGGACGTCGCCCTTGCGGGCCGCGTCGCGCTTGCGCTTCTCGGTCGGCGCAAAGGTCTTTTCGCCGGCGGTCTCGCTCATTGCACCAGCACCCGTTCGGTCTGGCCGAGGGCCATTTCGGCGATGTCGCCGAACTGTTCGTAGATCATCGGCGCGGCAATGATCAGCGCCGCGATCCCTGCCAGCACGCCCGCCGGCAGGCCGAGCGCAAACAGGTTGAGCGAGGGCGCCGAGCGGCTGAGCACGCCGGTCAGCATCTGCACCAGCAGCAGCACCAGCGTGATCGGCAGCGCGATGCGCACCGCGGTCTCGAACATGGCGCCGGCAAAGCTCGCCACTTGCGCGAAGCCGTCGCCGCCCAACCAGGTCTGGCCCGGCGGGAGCGCGCGGTAGCTTTCGACCAGAAGCGCGATCCAGTGCAGATGCGCGCCAAGCGCGAGGAAGATCAGGATCAGCACGATGCTGAAGTACTGGCCGAAAGCGGTCGTCTGCCCGCCTCCGTTCGGATCGGCCGCCATGGCCATGCTCATGCCCATGGCCCCGCCGATCACTTCCGCCGCGATGACCGGCGCGGCGAAGGCAATCTGGAGCACGAAGCCGAGCGTGAGCCCGACCGCCACTTCGCCCGCCACGGCCAGCAGACCGGCGGCGGAGAACAGCGCCTCGGGCGGAGTCACCGCCGGTAGCCAGACCGCGACGAAGATTGCCAGCGCCCCGGTCACGCTCACCCGCACCGTCATCGGAACCGAAGCGGCGCCGAAGATCGGAGCCGCGAGCAGCGCGGCGCCGATGCGGGTCATCAGGAACACCACCCGCCAGAAATCCTGCTCGATCGCGCCAAGGCCGAAGTCGAGCGCGATCACTCGCCGATCCTGGCGATTTCCATGAAGATTTCCTGCGTGAAGTCGCCCAGCAGCGCCATCATCGAGGCGCCGAAGAGGACCAGCACGAGCGCCACCGCAGCGAGCTTGGGCACGAAAGTCAGTGTCTGCTCGTTGACCGAGGTGGCAGCCTGGATCAGGCCGACGACGAGGCCGATGGCGAGGCTGGCGAGCAGCACGGGCGCGGCGACCAGCGCGGTGATCCACAGCATGCGGTCCGCCAGGGCGAGGAGGATCGGAAGTTCATCCATGGTCAGGCGAAGCTCGAGGCGAGCGAGCCCATCAGCAGCGCCCATCCGTCGACGAGGACGAACAGCAGCAGCTTGAACGGCAAAGAGACGAGCATCGGGCTCATCATCATCATGCCGAGGCTCATCAGCACGCTGGAGACGACGAGGTCGATCACCAGGAACGGCAGGAACAGCATGAAGCCGATCTGGAACGCGGTCTTGAGCTCGCTGGTGACGAAGGCCGGCAGCAGGATCGAGAACGGCACCTCGGCCGTGCTGGCGAACTTCGGCGCATTGGCGATATCGGCGAACATCTGCAGGTCGCGCTCGCGCGTCTGGCGGATCATGAAGGCGTGGAACTGGTCGCCGGCGACCTCGATCGCCTGTTCCGCATTCATCTGCCCGGCCGCGTAAGGCGCGATCGCGGCGTCGTTCACCCGCTCCAGCGTGGGCGCCATGACGAACAGCGAGAGGAACAGCGACAGGCCGATCAGCACCTGATTGGGCGGCGACTGCTGCAGGCCGAGCGCCTGGCGCAGGATCGCGAGCACGACGATGATCCGCGTGAAGCTGGTCATCATCAGCACGAGCGCCGGCAGGATCGTCAGCAGCCCCATGACGAGGAGCAGCTGGAGCGACATGCTCAGCGGCTCTCCGCCCGCGCCGCCGAGCTCGCCGAACGCGCGGTCGAGCGCGCCGGGCACGGCGGCCTGCGCCTTGGCCGCCGCGGGAATGGCGAGCGCGGCCAGCGCGCCCAGAATGGCCGTCAGCCGCTTCACGCCGCGTCCTCCGCCGCCGGGCGGGCCGGCGCTTCGGCAAGACGGGTCAGGCCCGCGCGCGAGGTCGAAACGAGGATCTCGCGCCCGTGGAATTCGATCACGGCGAGGCGCATGGTCGGCGAGAGCATGGTCGTCTCGACGATCCGCACCGCCTTGGTCCCGCCCTGCGGCGCGCCGAACTTGCCCTGCATGCGCTGGGCGAGCTTGAGGCTGCCCCAGATCATCAGGCCGATCAGCGGCAGCAGGACCAGCAGCTTGACGACGTACCAGAACATCAGGCGGCGCTTTCCGTCTGCTTGGCGCCGGCCTTCGGGCTCACCTCGATCGGCGGCGCGCGGCGTTCGCGGGGTGCGGCGGCGGGCTGGTTGGCGCCGACGAGTTCGAGGATGCGCAGGCCGAAGCGGTTGCCCTCGGCGACGACTTCGCCCTTGGCGATCAGCTTGCCGTTGACCAGCACGTCGAGCGGCTCGTCGGTCAGGCGGTCGAGCATGACCACGCTCTCCTCCGCCAGGTCGAGCACTTCGCGCAGGTTCATCTGCGCGCGGCCGAGCTCGACCGTGAGACGGACGTCGATGTCCTGAATCAGGCCGAAGCCGGGAGTTGCATCGGTCATCGGATTTCCTTTCCAGTGAAAGTCTGGGTGATCTGGAGCGCGACCTGGTCGTCGACTTCGCCGACGGTGCCGCGGGCGATGACGATCTCGCCCACTTGCAGCGGCACGTTGCGCGCGACCATGATCGGAAGAACGGTGCCCGGCTGGATCGCAGCCAGGCGGTGAAGCGGCATTTCCATGTCGACCAGCCGCGCGCTGGCGGCGAGCGGCAGGTCGGCAAACGGCGCCTCGTCGATGCCCGGCTTGCGGCGCGAAACCGGCGCGCGTGGCGCCGAGGCGCGCTTGGGCAGGAGCGAGGACAGCGCCGCGGTTTCGAGCGCGAGCACCACGTGCCAAGCACGCCCGCCAGCCGTAACTTCAAGCGTCAGCGCGGACAGTTCGGCGTCGGGCGCGAACGGCGCGCGAAGCTCCGCCGGCGAGGCGTCGTCGGTGCGAAATTCGAGGCCGCCGAGTTCCCCCGCCATGGCCGCGAGAACCTGCTTCTCGAACCGCTGCGACAAGAGGCGGGCGGTGTGCGGCAGCTCGGCGGGAAGGCGCTCTCCGATCTCGCCGGTGCCGCCGAAAGTGCGGTCGAGCTGTTCGAGGATCGCGCGCCCGTCGAGCGCGAGGAACAAGGCATGGCCGGCCATGCCGAACCGGTGGCGGCTGGGGGCGATCAGCGGCGCGCAGTGGCCCGTCAGCTCCGCCCCCGCGAGCGCCTGCGCGCCGAGCGAGGCGACGCGCGCCTCGGCATCGTTGGCCACGCCCGCGACGCTGGCGCGCAGCGCGCCGCACAGGCGGGCGCCGAACCGCTCGAATTCGGGACCGAGCTCGACCGGCGCCTCGAGCCCGCGCAGCAGCACGTCGGCGTGGCTCGCCGGACGGCCCGGCGCCTTCGGTGAAGCTCGGCGGGTCATTGGACGATGAAAGTCCGGAAGTAGACGTTGTCGACCCCGCCGAAGCCTTCCTGCTCGACGAGCACGGCGTTGACCGCGTCGGTCAGGCGCTTCTGCAGGTCCTTCTTGCCGGCGCTGGTCATCACCTTCTCCTCCGGCGTGTCGGCGAGCTCGACGAGGATGCGCGAGCGGATCGCGAGCTGGTGCTCGTCGAGCCACATCAGCACGCGTCCGTCGCGGCGGGTCGAGGCGGCGAGACTCACCTGGATGAGGCCGTCGCTGTTCCGGAGGTTCGAGGTGAAGTCCTCGGCGAAGCTGAAATAGGCGGTGCGGTACTTGGTGCCACCTTCGCCGTAGACGACGTTGTCCTTGCTCTCACCGCCCTTCGGTGCGGCGGGAGCGTAGGGATCCTCCTCCCCCTTGAGCACGAATTGCGGTCCGGCTTCGGCGGCATTCGCGCCTGCCAGCTGGATCACCCCTGCCGTCATCAGGCCGAACACGGTGCCCCCGGCGGCGCCGGCGACGAGCACGCCAACCGCCAGCAGCTTGAGCAGACCCTTGCCCTTGGCGGGCTTGTCCTGCTTGTCCTTCTTGTCACTCATTCCTTGGTCCTCGAATTGCGTGCGTTGGGCCGGTCAGGCGTAGACCGCGGAGCTGTCGCCGCCGCGAGTGCGCTGACCGGAGGTATCGGTGTCGGAACGGCGGCGGCCTTCGTGCCGCTCCTGCCGCGAAGCGTTGCCTTCGGACGCGCTGCCGTCACGCTCGGCGAGCGATCCGCCGCGCGCCGAGGCACTGCCGCCGCTCTGCGCGTTTTGATGGCCGCCCGGCGCGCTTCCGTCGCCCTGCCCGAAGGCCGGACGGTCGGCCACGGCGGCGGCGACGGCGCGGTGCGCATCGGGATCAGCCGCGGCGATCTGGACGCCGAGCTGCCCGTCGCGCCGCTGGTCGAAGCGGAGCGAGAGCTCGCCGAATTCGGCATGGTCGAGCGCTAGCGTGGCGCCCTTGCCGGTCATCGCCTCGCGCGCCGAGGCGAGGCTGTCGACGATCCGGCTGAGCTCGCGCGCGATGCCGGTCTCGACCGCTGGCTTGTCGGCGGCGAGGGACGGCGCGGAATCGCTCGCGGCGGCAGAAGTAACCGCGGCAACGGCCGTGGGCTGCACCGGTGCGGGCGCCTGAATCGACGCGGGTTCGGCGGCGATCTTGCCCGGCGCCTTCGCAGCGGGTTCGGCCGCAGCGCGATCGCCGGCAGCCGGATCGCGCCCGCGCTCGGCCGAAGCGCCGGCAGGCTGGAGCTTGGCGGCGAATTCAGCCGCGGGCTTGTCGGCGGCGAGCGCCGGATCGCGTGGGTTGGCGGCAGCCGTATCGTCTGAAGTGGGCAGCGGTGCGACCTGGATCGCAACGGCGGGCGGCGGCGCGGGCTTGGCGCCCTCGCCCTCCGGCTGCGCGGCGAGCGGAAGACCTGCGGGAAGCTGCGGTGTGGGTGCGGATGCCGGTGCCTGCGAGGTCTTGGCCGCCGCTTCGCTGGCGCTTGCCGGGACGAGCTGCAGCGGCGTCAGCACCAAAGCCGCCAGCACAGCCTCTGCGCCATCAGCGGCATCGGCGTTCTCCGCGGTTTCCGGCAAAGCCTCGGCATCGGCCGGCAATATCTTGCCGGTTCCGGCAAGGTCCGGCAGCGCGATGACCGGAAGAATTTCCCCCTCGGCTTCGGAGGTTGTCTCGGGCGCCTCGGACACCGTCTCCTCGCCCTGCACGCCCTGCGTAGCGGCGCCGAGGGCGGAGAGGAGGCGCGAGAACGTGCCCTGCACGCCCGCTTCGCCCTTGGCCGGCGTCGCGCCGCCCAGGTCGAGAACCGAGGGTGCCTTGGATTGGGAAAGAAGCTGAGAGATCATCGGCCTGCCGTGTGCGATTTGAACACACACGTTTATTCAAGATGCGTGCCAGTTTTCCTGGCGGCGACGGGATCGAGCTTCGCAGCTTTCCCCTCGATCGCACGGGCGAGATCGCGGCGCCCTTCCTCCGCTTTCTGCAAGCGACGCTCGGCAACCGCGAGGTCGGCCAGGCGATCGTCCGCCTCGCGCCGGGCATGCTCGGCCTGCTTCGCGGCGGTCGCGCCGAGATCGCGGAGATGGCTGCCGAGCACGGTGGCGCTGCGCAAGTCGGCACCGTCGCGCGAGGTATCACGCAGGGCATAGACTTGCGCGAGCGTGCGCGTGCGTTCGGAAAGCTGTTCCAGCTTTTGCCGGACCGCTTCCGCCCGGTGCGCTTCGGCCGCGGCCTGGCGCTGCTCGGCCGAGCGCAGCCGTTCGATCAGCCGCGCACGGCGCAGGCGCGAGGTGTCACTGGTCATTGCCGATCAATTGCTGAAGCTGCCCGACCGCAAGATCCAGCGAGACGCGCTCGGCCACGTCCTGCTTGAGGAATTCGGCGATCTGCGGATGGAGTGCGATGCCGCGGTCGACCAGCGGATCGGCGCCGGGGCGATAGGCGCCCATCAGCAACAGGTCGCGATTGCTCTCGTACGCCGAAACGAGCGCGCGCAGATTGCGGGCGAGCAGGTTCTGCTGCGGGCTCGCAACGTCGCTCATCACCCGGCTGAGCGAGGCGCCGACGTCGATCGCCGGATATTGCCCGCGCTGCGCGAGATCGCGCGAGAGCACGATATGGCCGTCGAGGATGGAGCGGGCCGTGTCGACCACCGGATCGTTCTGGTCGTCGCCGTCGGCAAGCACCGTATAGATCCCGGTGATCGAGCCGCCGCTCTCCACCGAATTGCCCGCGCGTTCGACCAGCTTGGTGATCGTCGACAGCGCCGACGGCGGATAACCGCGCGCCGCGCCGGGTTCGCCGAGCAGGATGCCGATCTCGCGCGCCGCGTGGGCGATGCGGGTCAGGCTGTCCTGGATCAGCAGCACGCGCAGGCCCTGCGCGCGGAAATATTCGGCGAGCGACGTCGCCAGCAGCGCCCCGCGCAGCCGCAGGTTCGCGGCATGGTCGGCAGGCACTGCGACGACCGCGGTGCGCGCGGCCGCTTCACCCTGCATATGCCGTTCGACGAAGTCGGAGACCTCGCGCGCGCGCTCGCCGATCAGGCCGACCACGTCGGCTTCGGCGCCATGCGCGATCATGTCGATCAGCACCGACTTGCCCACGCCCGAGCCGGCCATGATGCCGACGCGCTGGCCGATACCGAAAGTGGTCAGCGCGTTGATCGCGCGAATGCCGGTGTCGAACGGTTCGCGCACGCTCGCGCGGTCGAGCGCGCCGGTGCGCTTGCCGCCCGCGGGCCATTCGGCGCGCGAGCGGAGCGGCGGGCCGCCGTCGATCGGGCGGCCGAGGCCGTCGACCGCGCGGCCGAGGAAGGCCGGGCCGACCGGCAACATGCCGGGCCGCCCCTCGGGCCGCACGGGTACGCCCGGCCGCAGCAGTACGCTGTCGCCGAGCATCATCATCATCGTGCGCCCGTTGCGGAAGCCGATCACTTCGGCGGTAAGCGTCGCGCCCTTGCCGTCGTCGATCCGGCACAGGCCTCCGATCGGGACCGAAAGGCCGCTGACCTCGATCAGTCCGCCGTCGCAGGCTGCGACCCGGCCGAAGCGGCGCGGGTGCAGGTCGACCGGCGGCATGGCAAGTTCACCGAGCACCGTCTCCAGCTCGCTCAGCACTCGCGGAAGGCCTCTTCGAGAATGCGGCGCCATTGCGAGGGGCCATCCTCGATCCCGCCGTCCTCGGTCTCGATCCGCAGACCGCCGCGCTCGACCGAGGGGTCGGCCACGGCGACGAGATCGGCCGGCAGCCGGCCTTCGACCAGCGCCAGATCGTCAGGGTGAAGCAACACGCGGCGTTCGTCCTGCGCGCGCTGGAGCATGGCAGTGGCCTTGCCGATCCGTGCGACGAGACCGTCCTGGTCGAGCGCGAGCGGCAGGATTGCGTCTTCACACAACGTCAGCACCGTCAGCCGCAGACGCTCGCGCAGGGCGGCGGCGCTTTCGGCGTCGAAGCGGGCGAAGGCGAGTTCGATCGCATTGCGCCGGGCGTCGCGTTCGCGTTCCTGTTCTTGCGCGCGCGCTTCCGCCTGCGCGGCGCCTTCGGCAAATCCGCGCTCGTGGGCGTCGGCGACGGGATCGCGCTCCGGCTCCGCCACAGTTTCTTCGGCCGCGACGACGTAGAGCGAGGAGAACCGCGGGTCGCGCGAGAATCCGCCGCTGCCGCGCAGCCGCTCGAGCGGGAGGCAGGCCCTAGACATAGTCGTCGTCCGCCCCGCCAACGACGATCGTGCCATCTGCGGCGAGTTTCTTCGCGGTTGCGATGATCGCCTTCTGCGCCGCTTCCACGTCGGCGCGCTTGATCCGGCCGCGTTCCTCGATCTCGTCGCGCAGGCCGTCCGCGGCGCGGCTCGACATGGCGCCGAAGAAGACCTCGCGCTGCGCTTCCTCGAGGCCCTTGAGCGCGTCGATCAGCACTTCGCTCTCGATCTCGCGCAGGAGCTGGCCGATCGTCTGGGTGTCGAGGTCGAGCAGGTGCTCGAACTTGAACATCTCGCTCTCGATGTCGCGGGCGAGCTGCTTGTCGAGCTTGTTGAGGCCCGGGATCACCCGCTTCTCCATGCTGCGCGCGGCGCTGTTCATGATCTCCGCCGCCTCGCGCACGCCGCCCATGGTCAGCTTCCTGATCCCGTGGGTACCGGCGATCTTCGTAGCGAGCGTTTCTTCCAGAATCGCGATCGCCTCCGGCGAAACCGGGCCCAGGCTGGCGATCCGGTGGACGACCGGCGTGTGAAGGTCCTCCGGCAGACCGGCGAGCACGGCCGCGGCGGTCGCGGGTTCGAGCTGGACCAGCAGCACGGCGATCGCCTGCGGATGCTCGTCCTGGATCAGCGGGATCAGCACGTCGGGCTCTAGCCACTGCGCGATCTCGAGCGCGGGATTGCGCGGCGCGTTCTCGGGCGGCGCGACGCGGCGCATGATGCTGTCCGCCTTCACCTCGCCGAGCGCGCCGGTCATGATCCGCCGCACGTCGGCGATCCGTCCATGCGCGGTGATGCCCGACTGGCTGGCGGAATCGGCGAAGCTGGCAATGGCGTCGGCGATCGCCGTCGGCCCGATGTCGCCCAGCTCGCACATCTTGGCGCCGAGCCTGCGCAGTTCCTCGGGCGAGAGGCCGGCGAGCAGCCTTGCCGCCTCCTCTTCGCCGAGCAGCATGACCATGACCGCAGCGCGGTCGGCGCCATCGAATTCGATCGGGGCGGCCATCACGCCACGCCTTCGGTGCTGCGGGTTTCGCTGAGCATCCGGCGCAACGCCTGGAGCGCGTCGTCGGGCTGCTCGCGCGCGATTCGCTGGGCGAGCTCGATCTGGGCGGAAAGTTCCTCGCGGTCGGGCTCGTCGTTCATCGCGATCAGCGCGGGCCGGCGGCCGGCCGGGAGGACCGTCAATTCGCCCTCCGCTTCCTCGCCATCCTCGTCCTTGCGGCCGGTCAGCGCGCGGACGATCGGCCGGGCGACGAACAGCAGCACGAGCACGACGCAGATCAGCGCGACCAGATTGCGCACGACCATCGCGAACCAGGACGTTTCCCAGAAGGGCGCTTCCTCGGCCACAGGCGCATCGAACGGGCGGACGATCACCGCCACGGTATCGCCCCGCGCCGTATCGGCACCGACGGCCGCGGCGACCAGATCCTCGAACTTCTTGATGTCGGCAGGCTTGGCGCCCTTGAGCACCTCCTGGTTGATCGCGACCGCGACCGACAGGCGTTTCACGCTGCCCGGCGCCATGTTCGACACCGCAACCTCGCGGCCGAGTTCGTAGGTACGCGTGGCGCTGCTTTCGCCCATTTCGGGCGTAGCGGCCTCCGCCGGCCCGCCTTCGGGCGCGCCTTCGACGGCTTCGGGCGTCGGCGGCGGCGTGTTCGAGAGTACGCCGGGCACGCCGACGGCGGCACCGGGGCCGGCCATGGTCGAGGTCTGGGTCGTCTCGCGGCGCACCGCGCCGTCCTTGTCGTAGCTTTCGCGAGCCGAGGTCACCTCGTTCATGTCGAGCGCAACCTGGATTTCGCTGGAGAAATTCTCCGCTCCGATCATGGGGGAAAGCAACTGGTCGACCTGCGAGCGCAGCTTCGCCTCCATCCGCGTCTGCAGTTCGAGGCGATCGGATTCCCCGCCGGCCGGGCTCGACAGCAGGCGGCCGTGCTGGTCGACGATGCGCACCGCGTCGATCGACAGCCCCGGCACCGAGGCGGCGACGAGGTTGGCGATCGCGGTGACCTGCGATTCGGAAAGCTGGCGCCCGCGCGCGAGGCGCAGCATGACCGAGGCGGTCGGCGGCAGATTGTCGCGCACGAACACCGAGCGTTCGGCCCGCGCGAGATGGACGCGGACCGATTCGACTCCGTCGATCTCGCGGATCGTCAGCATCAGGTCGCGTTCCTGCGCGGCGCGCAGCCGGTCGCCTTCGAGCGTGCGGCTGGCGCCCATCGGCAGCGCATCGATCATGTCCTGCCCGGTCTCGGGCGTCGCGAGCGCGCCATCGGAGGCGACCACCATGCGCGCGCGGTAGAGATCGTCTGCCCCGACGGTGAGCGCGCCGGTGGTGTTGTCGATCGTGTAGTCGATCGATGCAGCCTCCAGCGCGCTGACCACACCGGCGCGGTCGGCATCGCCGAGCGAGCTGTAAAGCATGCGCTGCGGCGCAGGCGCGAGCGCGGCCCACAGCAGCGCGGCCATGCCCACGGCGGCGAGCCCGGCGAACCAGGGCAGCGCCTTTCGCACCGCAGGCTGCGCCGCGAAGGCAGCGGCGCGGTCCTTGAACGAACCGGCGCCCCCTGCGCGCAGCGGCGCAAGGAGCGATCCGGAGGAACCGCCCGTGGGCACGAGGTCGCTCATCTAATCAAACCCCCATCCGCATGATGTCCTGGTAGGCGGACAACAGCTTGTTCCTGACCTGCAGCGTGGCTTCGAAAGCGATCCCCGCTTCCTGGCGCGCGAGCATGACTTTGGCGATGTCGGTCACTTCGCCGCGCTCGTAACCGGCGGCGAGCTCGGACGACTTGGTCTGTGCCGCGTTGACGCCGTCGAGTGCCGTTCTGAGCGTGTCGGCAAAGCCGCCGCCCGCCGGTTCGCTCGGTGCCGCCGCACCCGTGCCTGCGGCGCCTTTCGCCTGCTGGAGTTCCTGCAGAACGCTCGAGCGTTCCAGGATCTGCTGGCGCAATGCCATGATCTGCTGGACCGAGCCCGCGCCGCCGATGCCGCCCACGCCGCTCATCGACGGCCTCCCACGGCCAGGCCGGCTTCACGGAAGGATGCCAGGCGGTAGCGCAGCGTGCGCTCGCTGATGCCGAGCTGGCGCGCGGCCTCGGCGCGCTTGCCGCCGCAGGCGTCGAGCGTTTCCATGATCGCGCGCGCTTCTGAAAGCTGCACCACCTTGGACAGCTTGGCCCCGGCGCCGGCTTCATCGAAGTCGACCTGGGGCGCCGCTTCCGGCGTGCGCTCGACCAGCCGCGCAGGCCGGTCGAACACGATATGCTGGGTGCCGATCGCCGTCTCGCTGCCGGCGAGCACGAGCGCGCGGCGCATGACGTTTTCCAGCTCGCGGATATTGCCCGGCCAGCCGTGCTGCTTGAGCATGGCGACCGCGCCGTCGCTGAGCCAGGGCACCTGCTGCCCCTGCGGCGCGTGGCGCAGCAGCATGGCGAAAGCCAGCGGCACGATGTCGTTCGGCCGCTCGCGCAGTGCCGAAAGGGTCATCGGAAAGACGTTGAGACGGTAGAACAAGTCGGCGCGGAAGCGGCCTTCCTCGACCTCCAGCGGCAGGTCGCGGTTGGCGCAGGCGATGATCCGCACGTCGACCTTGACCGGCGTCGTCGCGCCGACCGGCACGACTTCGCCTTCCTGCAGCGCGCGCAGCAGCTTGGCCTGCAGCGGAAGCGGCATCTCGGCGATCTCGTCGAGCAGCAGCGTGCCGCCCTCGGCGGCGCGGAAGAAGCCCTCGCCCGCCGCGTTGGCGCCGGTGAAGGCGCCCTTCTGATGGCCGAACAGCAGCGCTTCCAGCATCGTCTCGGGAATGGCCGCGCAGTTCACCGCGACGAACGGCTTGTCCTGCCGCGCGCTGCGCTTGTGGATGAACTGCGACAGCACTTCCTTGCCGGTGCCGGTCGGCCCGTTGATGAGCACCGGAATGTCGGTGCCCGCCAGCCGGTCGGCCAGCGCCAGCACCGAGAGCGATTCCGGATCGGCCGCGACCGGCCCCCCACCGGCCGCGGCCAGCGCGACGAGCGCGCCGAAAGTCGCTTCGGAAACCGGATCGGCATACGTCAGCCGGGCACCGGTCCCCGTCCGCTGGATGGCGGGCACGTCGGCCCGCGCCAGCGCAATCACACCGGGCAGCCCGCGCAGCCCGCTTTCGGCGGCGTCGGCGAGGTGCACGGCCTGCCGGGGAAAGAGCGAGGATGCGATCCCCGCGAACTTGCCCGCCAGTGAGACATGCGCCTTTTCGAACCCTTGGGTCCGTTCGATCGATCCCACTTTTCAGCCCCCTGCTGATTAACCATCCGTCCGCAGCCGTATTGGCGCCAGTAAGGGGAAATTTCGCTTAATGGTTAACGGTGGAACGCACTTAAGTATAAATACCTAGATCACGGGAGTGGCCGAGGTGAGCGAGGCGCGCGCATCGTCGCGTCGCTGTCCAAAATCCCAGCAAGGCTGGGATCGCGTGCAGAAACGTCCGACCTGGCGGGAGGGGAATCGCGGCGGTCTGCCGGACGACGGGAGCTTCCCCAACCCGCGCACAGCCATGAAAATCTGCCGAGCCCCCTAAAAGTTCCCGCACCATTGCCGGTCTGGGTTTCAGCTGCCGCCCAAGACGGGGTCTCGGGGCAGCCCTTGAAGAGCATTGTGGGAGTTTGAACAATGTCCGTTATCAATACGAATATCAGCGCGCTCAAGGCTGCCAACGCCTCGGCCGCTGCCAACAAGGCCCTCGGCACCGCCATGGAGCGTCTGTCGACCGGCAACCGCATCAACAGCGCGAAGGACGATGCCGCTGGCCTCGCCATCGCCACGTCGATGACTTCGCAGATCCGTGGCATGAGCCAGGGCATCCGCAACGCGAACGACGGGATTTCGCTGGCGCAGACGGCGGAAGGTGGCCTCAACGAAGTCACCAACATGCTGCAGCGCGTTCGTGAGCTGGCCGTGCAGTCGTCTTCGGGCACTTATCAGACCAGCGACCGCGCCAACCTGCAGGCGGAAGTCACCGAGCTCAAGTCGCAGATCGACGCCGTCGTCGCGAACAGCGAGTTCAACGGCGTCAAGCTGTTCGACGCCAGCACCGCGACGGTCACCATCCAGGCCGGCGCCGAAAGCACCGACACGATCGACCTGACGATGGCCGATCTTTCGGGTCTCACGGCAGCCACCTTCGACGTCGGCACCGATGCCGCATCGGCGACCACGGCGATCGCCACGGCCGACGCGCAGCTCGAGGCAATCTCGACCGCCCGCGCCACGCTGGGTGCCGGCCAGAGCCGTCTCGAATCGGCGGTCAACACGCTGACCAACAACGTCACCAACCTGTCCGACGCGCGCTCGCGCATTCAGGACACCGACTACTCGGCCGAAACGACTGCGCTCGCGAAGGCGCAGATCCTCAGCCAGGCTTCGACCGCGATGCTGTCGCAGGCGAACCAGAGCCAGCAGAACGTTATGTCGCTGCTGCGTTAATCGTCAGAGCCTCTCTGGCTTTTAGAGGGCCCGGCGCTGGTAACAGCGCCGGGCCTTTTTCTTTGGTTGCGGGTATTTTCCGGCCCAGCCCATCGCCCCGGCCGGCTCATTGCGCGGCCTGCGCATTCCATGCTGCAACCTCGGCGCGGGTGTCGGCCAGCATCGCGTCGAGCGCAGCGCGGTCGTAGACCGAGCCGCGCAGGACAACGGCGTGAATGGCACGCGTTGCGTTGATGTCCTCCAGCGGGTTGCGGTCGAGCAACGCGAGATCGGCCGCCTTGCCCACCTCGATCGAACCGTACCGATCGAGCTGGCCGAACCAGGCGGGACCGGCGCGTGTCGCTGCGGCAAGCGCCTGGGCGGGCGTCAGGCCTTTTTCGACGAACAGCGCCAGCTCTTCATGCAGGGCGATGCCCGGATAATTGAACGAGTTGAGAAAGCCCGCGTCGGTCCCGGCCATGATCGTCACACCCGCCGTCTGCAGCATCGGCAGCAATGCGGCCTCCCTTTCGAACGCAGCATGGCGGGCGGCGACCGCCGCGGCATCGGCCTTGGCTGCGCGCTCGACGCGCCAGGCATAGGTGTCGCGCAGGCCGGGGCCGATGAGGTTGAGATAATCGTCGTCGTTGTGATCGTCGCGATCGAGGTATGCGATGATGCGGCTGCCGTTCAGAGTGGGGGTGACGAACACACTCTCGGCGGCCAGCTTGCGATAGGCAGCCATCGCCACTTCATGATCGAAACCGGCCTCGATCCGCCGGTTGGCCTCCGCACGGTCGATCCGGCCCGCGGCGAAGTCCGCGGCGATGGCGGCCTCGTCCCTGACGCCGGCCTTGAATGCATAGTCGATGTGCTCGATCGAGCTGATCCCGGCATCGACCGCCTGCTCCACCGTCAGCGCCATCGGAATATGGCCCGACACACGCAGTCCCGCTGCCCGCGCCTGGCGCACGGCGTAGAGGAACAGCTCCGGTTTCAGCGTGCTGTCGGTGATCTTCACGAAATCGACGCCAAGCTGCTGGAGCCGCGCCACGGCGGCATCGACATCGGCGTCCGTCCCGGTCTCGATCGTCCCTTTCCACACGGGATCGATCCCTTCGATCTTCGGGCCGGAACTGAGCAAAGTCGGGCCGAACAGGGTCCCGGCGGCGATCTCGCGGCGCCACGCCAGTACCTCGTTGGGAAGATCGCCGGACGCATCGCGTATCGTCGTGATGCCGTGCGCGACATAGAGCGGCAGAAGCGCTTTGTTCTCCTCGATCAACTCCGGTCCGCCGCCGAAGTGGACATGCATGTCCCACAGGCCCGGGATAAGGAAACGGTCGCCGCCATCCACAGTACGGTCGGCAGTCCAGGTCTCCGCGACCTGTGCCTCGTCGCCCACGGCCACGATAGTACCGTCTTTCGTGACGACAGCCTGATCCGGGGTCAGCCGTGCATTCTCGACATCGACGATGGTGGCGTTGCGGATCAACACGTCCGCCCGATCCTTGGCGATCGCCGGAAGCGGGAGGAGCGCGAGCCCCGCGAGGAGAACTGAAACGAGCTTCTTCATGTGGCAAATCCTGATCCTGGGCTTCACGCCGGATAGGACATCGCCGAGCCATTTTCCAACAAGATGCCGCTGTACGCGGCAGAAGAAGCGGAATGCGGGCAATCCCGGTTCCGTACGTCACCGGGGTTGCAAGAAGGAGGTAGGCTTGAACCATCGCCGACGGCGCGCGAGCCGCTGCTTGCGCTGAGACGGCAGTGGACACCGAGAAACCCTAGTCCATCAGCAGGATCGACATCCGCCGGTTGCGGGGGTCCTGCGGGTTGTCGGTGACCAGCGGTTCGCGGTCGGCGACGCCCTCGATGCGGCGGAAGCGGGTTTCGCCGATCCCGCCGCGCATCAGGGCCTGGCGCGTGGCTTCGGCGCGGCCGGCGGACAGCGACCAGTTGTTGGCCGCCGCGCCGCTCTTCCACGGCAGGGCATCGGTATGTCCGCGAATGGTCAGGGCGCCCGGCTCGGGGCGCACCGCTTCGGCGATCACCTTCATCAGCTTCGCCGCATCGGGCGTGAGCACGGTCGTGCCGAGCACGAACATCGAGAAGTCGGCGTCGTCGACCAGATCGATCCGCACGCCCTCGATCGTGTCGACCATGCGCACCTGGCGCATCAGGCGGCGCAGGCGCCGGTCGTCGGCGATATCCTCTTGCACGCGCTCGCGCATGCGCTTGACCCGGTCGATGCTTTCCTTCGGCCCGCCCGAAACGTCGCGCGGGACGGTGATCGGCCGGCTGCCGGTCTGCGCGGCGCGGTGCGGATAGCTGTCGGGATCGACCAGCGAAGCGCCGCCCAGCAGCCCGTCGGAGCCGGCGCTCTTCTCCTTCAGCTTGACGAGCGTCGGGGTGAAGTAGTCGGCGATCCCCTTGCGCTGCGCCTCGGTCGTCGAGCCGAGCAGCCACAGCAGCAGGAAGAATGCCATCATCGCGGTCACGAAGTCGGCATAGGCGACTTTCCATGCGCCGCCGTGGTGGCCGGCGTCCTGGACGACGGTGACTTTCTTGACGATGATCGGCGGCGGCGGATCGTTGCGCCCTGCGCGCGAAGCCATCCTACCGCCCCCGCAGGCTGTCGAGCAGCTCCGAGAGGCCGGGGCGGAACGCATGGCCGAGGCCCGAGCGCGCGCTTTCGACCACCAGCGGCTGCGGATAGCCGTTGAGCGAAGCGATGATCACCTGCTTGACCGCGTGGAAGATCTGCTCGTCCTGGTCGATGATCTGCTTGAGCCGCGAGGCGAGCGGGCCGACCACGCCGTAGGCGAGCAGCACGCCGAGGAAAGTGCCGACCAGCGCCGAGCCGATCATCCCGCCGAGCACCGCCGGCGGCTGGTCGATCGAGCCCATCGTCTTCACCACGCCGAGCACCGCGGCGACGATGCCGAGCGCCGGCAGCGCGTCGGCCAGCGACTGCAGCGCATGCTGCGGCTCGCGCATGTCGTGGAAATGCGTCTTCATCGCATTGTCCATCACCTCCTCCACCGCATGCGTTTCGAGCGTGCCGGAGGAGACGACGAGCAGCGTGAGCGTATCGCAGATCAGTGCGGTCAGCGGCTGGTTGGCGAGCAGGTTCGGATACTCGGCGAAGAGTTCGGATTCGGCCGGAGTCTCGACATGGCTCTCGAGCGCGACCGGCCCTTCGGTGCGCAGCAGCTTCATCAGCTTGGTGGTCAGCGCGATGGCGTCGATGTGGTCCTGCCGCGAATGGCGCGGGCCCTTGAAGATCTTCCCGAACGACCGGCCGATCGCCTTCAGCTCGTGCATCGAGTTGCCGGCGATCATCGCCCCGACCGCCGCACCGCCGATAATCAGCATCTCGTGCGGGACGGCCTCCATCACGGGGCCAAGCGCGCCGCCGGTGAAGGCGAAGCCGCCAAACACCATGACGAGCAGGACGACGATACCGATTGCAGCGTACATGTCTTTGAAGCCCTTGTTCTCTTTATCAGCGCATCATGTCGAACAGCGACAGGCCGGCGAGCCGCACGAAGCTCGCCTGGCTCGCCTCGAGCACGGTCGTCACTTCCTGCAGACGGGTCATGGTGACCGCGAGGTCGGCCTCGCCGATCGCCTTCCGCTCGTCGGCAACCAGTTCGGAATTGGCCACCCGGCGCTCGTCCATCACTTCGATCCAGCCGAGCCTCGCGCCGACCACGGTCTGTGCGGTGGCGATCTTGTCGAGGCCCGCGGACAGCCCGTCGAGCGCCACACCGGTCGGCCCGGTCGGGTCGCCCCCGCTCTTGAGCGCGGTGGCGAGATCGCCCAGCACCGTGAACAGATCGGTCGGCACACCGCCGGCGTCGAACGCGAACACTTCGGGTCCGGTCAGCGAGGGGACGACCGACTGCCCGTCGCCGAGGTCGACCGCGTCCTTCGTCGCGGTACCGACGTAGGCGGCCGCCCCGCCGCTTTCCTGATAGGCTGCCCCCGCCGCCTGCCCGCCGAACAGCGCGTGCCCGGCGCTGTTGCGGCTGTTCGCGATCTGCAGCACGGCCTGGCGCAGGCTTTCGATCTCCCCGCCGATCGCCGCGCGCTGCTCGCTGCCCAGCGTCTCGGTCGCGGCCTTGGTCGCGAGCTCCTTGGCGCGGATCACCAGCGTGGCGAGCGAGCCGAGCGCATCGTCGGTCATCTTGAGGTCGGTGGAGGCGAGGTCGGAACCGCGCTGATCGATCTCGGCCAGCCGCTCGCCGCGCGCCAGCGTGCGCAACCGCGCCGCCGCGACCGGGTCGTCGGACGAGCGCGACAGGCGCTCGCCGGTGCCCATCTGCTGCTGCAGCTTCTCGGCCTCGGAGCGCAGCGTGCCGACCTGGCGGGTCGCGCGCTCGTAGAAGGCGGATGTGCTGAGATTGATCATCGCGGCCTCACCTCAGTTGCAACAGGGATTGGAAGATGTCGCTCGCGACCTGCATCGCCCGGCCCGAGGCCTGGAACGCCTGCTGGAAGCGCATCAGGTTCGCAGCCTCGGTGTCGAGATCGACCCCCGCCTGCTGCTCGAGCGAAATCCGCGCCGAAGAGGCGATCGCGTCGAGCGCGTCGCGCGTCACCCTCTTGCCCGCGACCGCGCTCGACACGTCGAACAGCAGCGCGTTGGCCGAACCGGCGACGCCGCCGTTTTCCAGCGCCTGCCGCAGGGCGGCGAGATTCGATCCGTCGTTGCTGTTCGCCGGCGCGCCGGCCGGAGCGGTGGCGATGCCGTCGCTACCCGTCATCACGACCTTGATTCCGGCAGCGCCGGTGCCGCCGAAGATCGGCTGACCGGCCGTGCCGTCGAGCCCGACGCCGCTCGCCTGCGCGGCGTTGACCGCGCTCGCGATCCCGTCGGCCAGCGTATCGAGCCGGCCGCGCACCTGGGCCACCGATTCGAGCGCCAGCGCGGCACCCGCCAGCGCGCCGCCCGAAGGCTGCACGACCGTGCCGCCGACGGCGAAGGAGATCGTGCCGTCGGTCGCGGTCGCCATCGACATCGGGGTGAAGTTGCCGCCCTGAACCAGAGTCGCACCGCCGGTGGTCACGGTGACCGCGCCGTCGGGCGCGAAGCTGGTCGCAATGTCGGTGATGCCGCTCATCCGTTCGAGCAGCGAATCGCGCTGGTCGAGCAGCGTCGCGCGGTCGCTGCTGCCCTCGCCCGCACGCGACAGGCGCAGGTTCACGCGGGCGATTTCCTGGCCCAGCACGTTGGCTTCGTCGGTCGCGGCATTGGCGTCGAAGCGCAATCCATCGCCCGCCGCGCCGAGCGAATCGACCGCGATGTTGAACTTGTTCGCCAGCGTGTCCGCGCCCGCGAGGACGGCGGACCGGAGCGAGGAATTGGTCGGGTCGGAGGCGAGCTGCTGCAGTGCCGCCTCGAACTCGACGATCGAATCGTAGAGGCCCGACTGCTCGACCGCGGACTCGATGTTCTCCAGCCCGCCGAGCTCGGCATCGGCGCGTGCGAGATCGCTGCCGGTGCGCCGCACTTCGGCCTGGCGGAACATGTCGGCATTCCGATGGATGCCCGAGACGCGCGCACCCGACAGCGAGATGTCGCCGATGCGGCCCTGCCCGCCCGCGGCGGAGACTTCTTCCATGCGCGCGCTGCGCCGGACGTAGCCGTCGCTCGAGGCGTTGGCGATGTTCTGCGCCGTCACGTCGAGCGCGGCCCGTGCCGCGCGTGCGCCGCTGGCGGCGATCGAGAGGAGATCGGATGCCATGCGTCAATTCCCGCCCGGCTCGACGAAGCGGGCAAGCTGCGCTTCGATCGAAGTCGCCAGGCCCAGTGCGCCGGTGCTCGCGGCAAGCTCCGCGAAGCGCGCGTCGCGCATCTCGTGGAAGGTCTCGTCGCCCTTGCCGCCGAACAGCTCGTCGCCGCCGAAGTCGGCGTTGCGTGCGGCGGAGAGCATCTGGCGCACGAAGATCGCCTCGAACTGCCGGGCTGCTTCGGCCAGGCGCTCGCGCTCGCTACCGCCGGGGGCGGTGGCCGACACGATCGCCGGGTTGGCGCCGGAAAGCGTGATCGGGCCCGTCATATCACCACCATCTCGGCCTTGAGCGAGCCGGCCTGCTTGAGCGCCTCGAGAATCGCGACCAGATCGGACGGCGAGAGGCCGAGCATGTTGAGGCCGTCGACCAGCTCGGCCAGCGATGCGCCGGGTTCGAGCAGGGCGACGCGGTTGCCCTCTTCATAGACGTCGATGTCGCTGTCCTGCTCGAGCGCGGTTTCGCCGTCGCTGAACGGGGCCGGCTGGACCACCGTCGGGTTCTCGTCGATCCGCACGACCAGGCTGCCGTGGCTGATCGCCGCGGGCGCGAGCCTTACCGCGCTGGAGATAACGACCGTGCCGGTGCGGCTGTTGACGATCACTTTCGCCGAGGCCTCGGCCGGGTCGATGTCGAGCATGCCGATCTCGGCCATGATCCCGGCGCGGGCATTGGCGCCGTAGGGCAGCCGCAGCGCCAGGGTCACACCGTCCTCCACCTGGGCCATGCCCGGATAGCGCGCATTGATCGCGTCGCGCACGCGGGTGGCGGTGAGGAAGTCGGCCTGGTTGAGATTCCAACGCAGAACGTCGGCGTTCTCGAACCCGGTCGCGACTGCGCGTTCCACGCTGGCCCCGTCGGGAATGCGGCCCACGGTCGGCACGTTGACGGTGAGCTTCGATCCGTCGCGGCCCGATACACCGAGCCCGCCGACGGCCAGGTTGCCCTGCGCCATGGCGTAGATCTGCCCGTCCGCGCCGTGCAGCGCGGTCAGGATCAGCGCGCCGCCGCGCAGCGACTTGGCCTTGCCGATGGTCGACACGGTCACGTCGATCCGCTGGCCCGGCTTGGAGAAGGCGGGCAGCTCCGCCGTCACGATCACCGCGGCAGCGTTCTTGAGCGCCGGGTTGACGCCGGGCGGCAGTTGCAGCCCGAACCGGTCGGACACGCCGCGCATGGCCTGCGTGACATAAGCGAAGTTGTCGTCGCCCGTCCCGTCGAGCCCGACGACGATGCCGTAGCCGGTGAGCTGGTTGGAGCGGACCGACTGGAAGGTGCCGAGATCGCGCACGCGCTCCGCGTGGGCGGGCGAGGCGAGACCGGCGACGAGGGCCGCAAGGCCGAGGATCAGGGTTCTGAACATCGCAGCGCTCCCCCTAGAATGGCGTCACGAGGTTGAAGAACTTCGACAGCCAGCCTTCGCGGCTGGCACGCTGCACCGCGCCCTTGCCCGCGTACGTGATGCGCGCATCGGCGATCCGGGGCGAGGCGATGGTGTTGTTCTGGTCGACGTCCGACAAGCGGATGATGCCCGAAAGCTGAATCCATTCCTCGCCCTGGCTGAGCTGCATGAGCTTCTCGCCGCGGACGAATGCCGTTCCGTTGGGGCGCACTTCGGCGATGGTCACGGTGATGTCCCCCCTGAACGTGTTGGTCTGGGAAGCATCCCCCTGCCCCTTGAACGACGATTGGCCGCCGGAATTAAGGACGCCGGGGTCGAACGAGAACGGTCCGGCGCTCGGCGGCGAGAGCGAGATGCCCCCATCGCGCTGGGTGTTCGAGCTCGCCGACTTCGAAGTCCGCGTCCGCTCGGTCAGGATAACGGTCACCAGATCGCCGACGCGGCTGGCCCGCAGGCCGTTGTAGAGCGGTGTGAAGCCGCTCGTCGGCTGGAAGATCGCGCCGTCCGCCGGCGCTGCGGCCATCGCTGGAGGCGGCGGCGGGAGCGCGGCCTGAAAGCCGGTCGCCCGCTCGCCGCCGCACGCGGCAAGGGCGAGCGCGGATCCGGCGACGAGCGCCGTGCGAAAGAAGATGCGTTTCATGAGTTGCTCACAATGTCTGGTTGGCGTTGCGGAGCATCTCGTCGACGGCGGAAACCATCTTCGAGCTGATCTCGTAGGCGCGCTGGCATTCGATCATGTCGACCAGCTCCTCCACGATGTTGACGTTCGAGGCCTCGAGCATGCCCTGGCGCACGTTGCCGCGGCCCAGTTCGCCGCCCGGCCCGAGTTGGACGGCCCCGCTGGCGGCGGTTTCGACCAGGAAGTTGTCGCCGATCGCCCGCAGCCCGCCGGGGTTGGCGAAACTCGCCACCTGGAGCTGGCCGAGTTCGGCCGGTTCCGCGTCGCCGGGAATGACCGCGGTGACGATCCCGTCGGGCGAGACCGCGATCGAGGTCGCGCCTTCCGGAATGGTGATCGCCGGCTGGACGATATAGCCCTGCTGGGTGACGAGCTGCCCTTCGGCCGAGCGGGTGAAATTGCCCGCGCGGGTATAGCCGAGTTCCCCGCCCGGCATCTCGACCTGAAAGTAGCCATCGCCGTCGAGCGCGAGATCGAGCGCGTTGCCGGTCGTGTTGAGCGCGCCCTGCGACACGATCTGGCTGGTCGACTGGACGGCAACGCCGGTGCCGAGGTTGAGCCCGGTGGCATAGGCCGTCTCGCCCGAGGAGCGCTGCCCCGCCACCCGTGCGTCCTGGTAGGCGAGCGTGGCGAAGTTGGCGCGGTCCTTCTTGAAGCCGGTGGTGCCGACGTTCGCGAGGTTGTTGGCGATCACGCGCATGCGCGAGTCCTGCGCCTCGAGCCCGGTACGGGCTACCTGGAGAGCGGAAGTTGGCATTGTGACGTTCCTTTCGTCAGCGATTCGTCAGCGTGTTTGGTCTCAGCTCAGGCGCATGAGCTGCGCGCCGCCTTCGTCGCACTCGCGTGCGGTGGCGATCAGCTTGCTGCGCATGTCGAAGAGGCGCTGTGCCTGGATCATGTCGACCAGCACCTCGGTCGGCTTCACGTTGGATTGCTCGAGCGCACCGGTGATCACGGTCGCCTGGGCGTCGGCGGGAAGGATGCCGCCGCCCTCGACCCGGAAAAGACCGTCAAGGCCCTTGGAGATCGGGCTGCCCTGCCACCCGGCGAGCTTGATCCGGCCGACTTCCACCGGCGGCTGATCGGGCGGCGCGGCGGGATCGGTCACGCTGACCACCCCGTCGGGCGCGATCGTCGGATTGGTGCCGAGCGGCACCGTGATCGGCCCGGCCTCGCCGAGCACCGGCAGACCTTCGCCGTTCACGATCACGCCGGTCGGCGAGATCGAGAGATCGCCGCGCCGGGTATAGGCCTCGGTCCCGTCGTTCGCCTGAACCGCCATCAGCGCCTCGCCCTCGATATAGATGTCGAGGCCGTTGCCGGTCCGCGTCATTTCGCCCGCTTCCATCACCGCGCCGCGGACCGCGGCACGCTGCATGGCGCGCACGTCGAGGGTCTCGCCGTCGACGGTGACCGGGCGCTGGTCGAGCAGTTCCGCGCGAAAGCCCACCGTGTTGGCGTTCGCCATGTTGCTGGCGATCACCCGCTGGCGGTCCATCGAGGCGTTCATGCCCGACAGAGCGGTGTAGATCAGGCGGTCCATCGGATCAGGTCCTCAGGTTGATGACCGTCTGCGAGATCTGGGTCGCGGTATCGATCGCCTTGGCATTCGCCTGGAAGTTGCGCTGCGCGGTGATCAGGCCGACCAGCTCCTCCGCGATGTCGACGTTCGACCGCTCGATCGAACCCGACATCAGCGAGCCGTACTGGCCGGTGCCGGGCGAACCGTACTTGGCCTGGCCCGAGATCCCGGTCGCCGCCCAGTTGGACGAGCCGATCTGCTTGAGACCGGTCGGCGTGATGAACGAGGCGAGCGCGATGCTGCCGACCGCTTCGGTCGAGCCATCGGCATAGGATGCCGAGACCAGGCCGTCCTGACCGACCACGACGCCGACATATTCGGCGCCGGCCGCATTGGTCGGCGCGATCTGCGCGTCCGCCGGCGTGGTCGAGGTGACGGTGCCGCTGGCGTCGGTCGGGAACACCTGCAGGCGGTTGACGCCGCCATCGGTGATGAACCCAGCCTCATCGACACCGAAAGCGCCGTTGCGGGTGAAGACGGTGTTGCCGCTGTCGGCCGAGCGCATCGCGAAGAAGCCATCGCCGGTGATTGCAAGGTCGAGCGCGCCGCCGGTCTGCTCGATCGGACCGAGGCCGAAGTTCTGGGTGATCGCCTCGACGGTAGCGCCGATGCCCTTGATCATCCGCGGGTCGGACTGCGCCGACCCGGCGACGATGTCGGCGAACTGCGTGTTGCCCTTCTTGAAACCGTTGGTTTCGACGTTGGCGATGTTGTGGGCGATGACGCCCAGCTCGGTCTGCGAGTTCTTCAGACCGTTCAGCGAAGTGTAGAAAGACATTGCCTGGTACTCCTGTGCGTCATTCGGTGGGGGTCGCGGCCGTCTGCGCGGCGGCGAGAGCATCGAGCTTGTCCGAGATGTCCTGCAGCGTCGCATTCATCTCGGTGATCCCGGAGAGCGAGGAGAACTGGGCCATCTGCGCCAGCATCTCCTTGTTATCGACCGGGTCGAACGGGTCCTGCTGCTGCACCTGCACGGTCAGCAGCCGAAGGAAGTCGGCCTGGCCGAGCGACGCATAGTCGCGCCCGGTGGCCGCCCCGGCATTCGCGCCGGTGCCTGTGATCGCTGCTACGGTCATTTCATCCTCATCGTTTCGAGCATCAGCTGCTTGGCGGTGGAGAGCGCCTCGACCATGTTCTGGTACTGGCGTGAAGCTTCGAGCATCTCGACCATCTCGGCGTTCTCATCGACCGGGCTGGCCCAGACGTCGCCGTTCTCGTCGGCGAGCGGGTGGCCCGGTTCGTGCCGGCGGACCGGCGCGACGTCGGCGCGATAGACGCCGTCGACCCGCACCGTGCTCATGCCGGTCGCGGTATCGAGATGTTCGGCAAAGACCGGGCGCAGCGGGCGATAGGCCTCGCCCTCGCTGGCAGCGACGCTGCCCGCGTTGGCAAGGTTGGAGGCCGCGGCGTTCATCCGCACGAGCTGCGCAGACATGGCGCGCTGGCCGAGGTCGAAGAGGGTCATCGGGCCGGGCATCGTCATTCGCCCCTGATCGCGCGCGTGACGGTCTCGACCCGGCCGCGCAGGAAGCCCAGCGTCGCGGTATAGGCGACGGCGTTCTCGGCGAAGGCCGACTGTTCGGTCGCCATCTCGACGGTGTTGCCGTCGAGGCTGGGCATCGTCGGGACGCGGTAGCGGGTGGCCGAACCGACCGCCTGCTCGCTTCCGGCGCCGCCCATCTTCGCTTCCAGCGCTGCGGCGAAATCGATGTCGCGCGCCTTGTACCCGGGCGTCGCCGCATTGGCGATGTTCGATCCGAGCATGCCCATGCGCTGCGCCCTGATCTCCAGCGCCGCGCCGTGAATGCCGAAAAGGCCGTTGCTCATGACAGTCCTCCAGACGTGTTCGCCCAGATGTTCAGCAAAGAGCGTGCCAATTCTCCGCAGCCGGTGGATTTGCCGGAAAACGCAGACGGGTGGCGGCAAGCGCTTGCCGGAAGCGGCAAATGTCCGCCGCGGGCTAAATCCCGCACCGGCAGCGGCGTTCTTCGTGACAAGGAGAACCACGTGGACATCATGCAATTGCTCGATCCGCTTTCGGCGGCGATCGTATTGGGAGGAACCCTGGCCGCGACCCTGCTGCGCTGCGGCTGGCGTGACGCACGCGCGGCTTTGCGCACGCTCGCGCGGCTCGCGGCCCGCCCGTTCGACAGCACGCACGTCCGCGCCGAGCTCGCCGCTCAGGTGCAGGAGATCGGCGAGGACGGCATTCTGCGCGCGGAGCCGCACCATTTCGGCGACGGCGAATTTGACGACCTGAGCGAGGCATTGATCCGCCACCGTTCGATCAAGGCGCTGCACGAGGAGCATGCCCGCCATCGCGAGCGGCGGCAGGCGGCGGCGGAAAGCGCCGCGCGCGTGCTGGGCGAGGCGGCGGAACTGGCACCAGTGCTCGGCCTGGCCGGAACGCTCGTTGCCCTCGGCGGCTTCGCGGCGGCGGCGGACGCGGACTACGCCCGCTCGATCGGCACGGCCGTCATCACCACGCTCTACGGCCTCGTGTTCGCGAACTTCGTCTTCGCGCCGCTGGCCGCCGGACTCGCACGACGCGCACGCGCGGAAGAGCGCGAACGGCAGGAGCTCATCGACTGGCTGGCCGCCGCGGTCGAGCGGTCGATCCCCCGCGAACCCACGGATGCGGTCGAAAAGGCCGCGGCATGATCCTCTCGACCGCCCGCGCGGGCTGGCAGACCACGCTCGCCGATCTCGCGCTGATCCTGTTCATGGTCACCGCCGCGGCAATGGCCGAACGGCCCGAGACGGCCGATCCGGTAGAAGTCGGCAGCCCCGTCCCCGCGCGCGGCGAACCCCTCGCCATCTACCGTGCGGCGCCGAACGCACCGCCGCTGGCGGACTGGCTCGCCGAGCAGCCGCGCGACGCGCGCCAGAACCTGACCATCATCGCCCACTATGTCGCCGGCGGCAACGCCGAAGCCGCCGCTGCGGCGGTCGCTCTCGCCAGCGAGGCAGGGGCGGCCGGACACAGCGCCCGGATCGTGGTCGAACCCGGACCGGCGAGCGAGCTGGTCGCCGTGCTCGACTTCGACGGCCGCGCATCTGGCACGGGGATTGCAGAGACGCCCGTACGCACGGCGCCGCGCGCGCCGCAGGAAAGCGACATCGGAAGGTGACATCATGCGACTGATCCCAGCAGCAATTCTCGCCGGCGCGCTCGGCACTGCGGTTCCGGCGCTCGCCGCCGGCTTCCACGATCTCGCCAGCATCGACCGTGCGGTCGCGCAGTTCACCGGCGCCCCGCAAGGCACCGAGGGCGGCGCGCGCCTGCCGGTCGACCGGCGGCTCAAGCTGACGCAGTGCCCTATGCCGCTCGCGCTCGAATGGTACGGCAACGCCAACAGCACGGTGCTCGTGCGCTGCCCGGTGGCGGGCGGCTGGCGGCTGTTCGTACCGGTCGCGGCCGGGCGGGCAGCGGCCAGGGCCGAACCGGTGATCGCCCGGGGCGAGGCGGTCTCGATCGCCGTCCAGGGCAGCGGCTTCACCGTTTCCCGCCAGGGCGAGGCGCTCGAAGGCGGCGCGGTCGGAGAATGGATCCGCGTCCGCCCCGCGGGCGACAAGCGCAACACGATCCGCGCGCGGGTGATCCAGCCCGGCCGGGTCGGCGTCGAATTGCCGTAAGCTCGCCCCGAGCGGCAAATTCCCGGCGGACCCCTTAAACGCCCACGCCCCCCGCCGTCCTAGGTTCCGGTACACGAACGGAGCGAACCGATGGACCGGATCGACATGCACGGGCCGAACGGCATCCTGCGCAGCCTGCGGGCGAAGGGCACTGCGCCCGTTTCGCACGGCGAGCGCGCGCGGCCCGCCGGCACCGATGCCGATCGGGCGGCCGGGGTCGCCCTCAACGGCGTCGGCCTCGCCGGAACCGAAGCGCCCGTCGACCGCGAGCGCGTGACCGAACTCCGCCAGGCGATCGAGCAGGGCCGCTACCGGCTCGATCCGCGCAAGACCGCCGATGCGATGATCGCCGCGGGCTTCATGCCGAGGAACGAGCGATGACCGAGAACCAGCCCCTGCGCCCCTCCCTTCGCGATGCGCTCCGGCAAATGCTTGCCCTTCTCGAAAGCGAGCGGCAGGCGCTTGCCGCCCTCGACCTCGATTCCATCCTCGACTGCTCCGACGGCAAGCTGGAGCTGTGCGAGGCGATCGAAAGTCAGGCGCAAGACGCGCTGGACGAGGAATGCCGCGGCCTGCTCGACGCCGTTGCGCGCCTCAACGAGATCAACCGCAAGATCCGCAACCTGATCGCCGCCAACGTCGACGCCCGCCTGGGCTCGCTCACGGGCCGCATCAGCCTCTACGGCACAGGCCGCCCCTCGGTGGCACGGGAGATGCCCTACTACGCCTGATTGGCACACCTCTTGCTTGAACCCCGGCGAGTACAACCAAGCCGGGGATTACCTTGTCAGGGGTCACATCAGTCCAGCGCAGCGCAGCGCCGCCCGACAACGTGCAGGCATCGATCGCCCGCGCGTCGGCCGCGACCGGGGTCGATTTCGACTACCTGCTGGCGCAGGCGAAGATCGAGTCCAACCTCGACAGCAATGCCCGCGCGCGCACCTCGAGCGCATCGGGGCTCTACCAGTTCATTTCCTCGACCTGGCTCGAAACGCTCGACCGCCACGGCAAGTCGCACGGGCTCGACTGGGCCGAAGCTGCCATCGTTCAGGAAGGCGGCCGCGCGAAAGTCGGTGACGCCGGGGCGCGGGCGCAGATCATGGCGCTGCGCTTCGATCCCGAAGTCTCATCCCTGATGGCGGCCGAGCTTGCGCGCGACAATGCGGGCGAACTGCGCGGCTTCCTCGGGCGCGAACCCGACCACGCCGAGCTCTATCTCGCGCATTTCCTGGGGGCAGGCGGCGCCAAGGGTTTCCTCGGCGCCTTGCAGGACAATCCGCTGTCGCCCGCCGCGGCGCTGTTTCCCAAGCCCGCGCAGGCCAACCCAGCGATCTTCTACCAGGGCGGGCGCTCGCGCTCGGTCGGCGAGGTCATGGACCTGGTGCGCGGCAAGGTCGAAGCCGCCAAGCAGGGCGATGGCGCGCCACCGGCGACCGGCACTTATCTGCCGTCGACGCCATCGGCCGCTTTCACCCAGGCGCGCCGCACGTTCGCCGCCGAGCCCGCCGGGCCCGCGCCGCGCCCCTCGATGGCCGAAACCCTGCAGACGACCTTCGGCGGCTCCAACGGCCTCGATAGCCGCGCCGCGCGGCACGTGGGCGAAGCCTACGGCAAGTTCCGAGCGTTCGGGCTGTGACCTGGCGCTCGTTCCTCGCGCCCTCGATGGCGCTGCCGGTCGGCATCCTGACGATCATCGTGTTGATGGTCGTGCCGATCCCGCCGGCTATGCTCGACTTGTTTTTCGTGCTCAACATCGCGCTCTCGGTCGCGGTGCTGATGGCGGCGATGAACGCGGAAAAGCCGCTCGACTTCTCGTCGTTCCCCTCGGTCCTGCTGTTCGCGACGCTGCTGCGCCTGGCGCTCAACGTCGCTTCCACGCGCGTCGTGCTGATGAACGGACACGAGGGCGAGGCCGCGGCCGGCAAAGTGATCGAGGCCTTCGGCGCCTTCCTGATCGGCGGCAGCTTCGCCGTCGGTCTGTTCGTCTTCATGATCCTGATGATCATCAACCTGGTCGTCGTGACCAAGGGCGCAGGCCGCGTGTCGGAAGTCTCCGCACGCTTCACGCTCGATGCCCTCCCCGGCAAGCAGATGGCGATCGACGCCGACCTCGCCGCCGGCCTGATGACGGCCGACGAAGCCAAGGCCCGCCGCCGCGAGATCGCGACCGAGGCGGATTTCTACGGCTCGATGGACGGTGCCAGCAAGTTCGTGAAGGGCGACGCGATCGCGGCGCTGCTGATCCTGTTCGTCAACATCGTGGCGGGGTTCGTGCTCGGCATGGCGACGCATGGCCTGTCGGCGAACGAAGCGGGCGAGCTCTACGTTACCCTGGCCGTCGGCGACGCGCTCGTCGCTTCGGTTCCCGCCCTGCTGCTCTCGATCGCCGCGGCGGTCATCGTGACCCGCGTTTCGGACAACCGCGACCTCACCGGGCAGATC
The DNA here is from genome assembly GCF_003581645.1 of Pelagerythrobacter aerophilus. Classification (GTDB taxonomy): domain Bacteria; phylum Pseudomonadota; class Alphaproteobacteria; order Sphingomonadales; family Sphingomonadaceae; genus Pelagerythrobacter; species Pelagerythrobacter aerophilus. The sequence goes on from NZ_QXFK01000018.1 coordinate 590,794, forward strand.
GGCGGCCAGCTTGCCGAGCCCGGCATCTGGCTTCCGGTCGGCTGCATCCTCGCGGCCATGGGCATGATCCCGGCCATGCCGCAGTCGGTCTTCCTGCCGCTGGCTGCCGGCGCTTTCGCACTGTGGCGCACGCTCAAGCGGCGCAAGGCCTTCGTGCCGGTCGCCGAAGCCGAGCCCGCCCCCGACCCGACGCGGATCGCGATCGGCGACATTTCCGAACAGGCGCTGGTGACGATCGAGCTCGGCTTCGGGCTGGTCCATCTCGCCGACGACCGGCGCGGCGCCCCGCTCGTCTCGCGCCTCACTGGATTGCGGCGGCAACTGTGCCAGTCGTTCGGCTTCATCGTGCCGCAGTTCCGCATCAAGGACAGCTTCGACCTGGCGCCCGATCGCTACCGCGTGACGCTGGGCGGTGCGCCGCTCGGCTCGGGCCAGCTTCGCCCCGACCGCATGCTGGCGATCGACACCGGCGAGGCGGGCCAACTGGCCCAGCTTCCCGGCGAAGCGACCCGCGATCCCAGCTTTGGCTGCCCCGCCGTGTGGATCGATGCCGCGACGCGCGATCTCGCGGTGGCCGAGGGCTATCTCGTGGTCGACCCGGAAAGCGTGGTCGCGACCCATGTGAACCAGCTCCTTTCCGCCCGGCCACAAGACCTGCTCGGCCCCGACCAGGTGCGCGAGCTGCTCGACATGGTGCGCGAGCGAAATGCGCAGATGGTCGAGACGATCACGCCGCAGCCGCTCTCGCTCGCCGCGGTCACCCGCCTGCTGCGCGCGCTGCTCGCCGACGGCATCTCGCTCGCGCATCCGCTGCCGATTCTCGGCAGCCTGTCGCAGGCGGCGCAGCAGACGACCGATCACGACCGCCTGGTCGACATGCTCCGCGCCGATCTCGGCCCGATGCTGGTCGGCAGCCTGTGCGCGCCGGACGAACGCCTGCCGGTCATCACCCTCGCCGCCGAGCTGGAGGAGATGGTCGTCGGCGGGCTGCAGGACCCGGCAAGCGGAAACGTCGTCATCGAGCCCGATCTCGCCCGCTCGATCGGCGAGCGGATCGCCGCGATCGTCGCGAGCCGCCCGGCCGGCGCGGGCAAACCCGCGCTGATCGTCCAGCCGCGCGCCCGCCGCCCGCTGGCCGGCCTGCTGCGCCTGCGCGCACCGGGCTGCGCGGTCCTTTCGATCAACGAACTGCCCGTCGCCCAGCCGATCGAAGTGATCGGCGTCGTCGGCGGCGATGAGCAGGCGCAGGCCCCGCAGCCGGCGCCGGATATGGACAGGGAGCCCTTGGCCGCATGAGGTACGACCATTCCGAATTTGCCGTGGCGGAGGCCTATTGCGGCAATGTCGGCGACCGGGTCACCCGGTTCCTGCCGATGGTCCGCAAGCTTGCCTGGCACCTGTCGGGCAGCGGCGGCCCGACCGTCGATGTCGAGGACCTGATGCAGGCCGGCCTCGTCGCGCTGACCGAATGCGCGCAGAAACACGATTCGCCGAGCGAGGACGGCTTCGCCGCCTATGCCAAGCTGCGCGTACGGGGCGCGATGGTCGACCTCTTGCGCAGCGCCTCGCCCGATCCGCGCGGCGCGCGCGCCAAGCGGCGCATGATCGAGAGCGCCCGGGCGAAGCTCCACACTGCGCTGGGGCGCGAACCTTCTTCCGCCGAACTCGCCGACACGCTCGGGATGGCGGTCGAAGACTTCCGCCGGCTCGAAAGCGATCTGGTCGAGACACGGCTCAACTCGCTCGACGAGTGCTATTCGGAAAGCGACACGGCCTTCGCCTCGCACGAACCCGATGCGGAGCGGCAGGTTCTCCAGCAGGAGGACCGCGAGATCCTGATCGCCGCGCTCGGCTCGCTCGGCGAGCGGCACCAGCTCGTGATCCAGCTCTACTTCGTCGAGGAACTGAACCTGTCGGAAATCGCCGACGTGCTCGGCGTCAGCGTGCCGCGCGTGCACCAGCTCAAGGCCGCCGCCCTCGCGCAGATGCGCAAGGCGATGGCGGAGGATTGATCCGCTCCGGCATTGACAATCGGCGCTCGCGCGCCGCAAGTGCCGCGCCAGACGGTGCCGCACGCGCTTCACGCACGGGCGGCTAAGAGGGAAGCCGGTGCGATGCCGGCGCTGTGCCCGCAACTGTAGGCGGGGAGCCCCGGGCCATCACGTCACTGGAAATCGTTCCGAAAACGGAATGATTTTCCGGGAAGACGGCCCAGGGGCGCCGATCCGCAAGCCAGGAGACCTGCCGTCGCGTCGTTCGTCCGGGGAGCCGGGTAAGCTCGATCGGACGGGAAACGCGTTTTCCCGCAGAAGCGACAGCCATCGGCCGGGCTACCGGCGCCGGGGGTGAGCAGCCCCCGGCGGGCCAAGACTGTCCAGGCGATGCGGGGTTCCGAGCCTCCCCGCGCGCGATCGGGGTTCCGCCATGCGCGATGCAGCGGAAGGCATATTGCGAAGGAGCCGGCTGGCGGCAGGCCTTGCCGCGCTTGCGGTGCTCGTCCTCAGCGGCTGCGCTTCGGCGCCTGAACCGTCCGCCGCGCCCGGCGCCGCGCCGCAGCGCATCGTCAGCCTCGATTATTGCGCCGACCAGTACGTGCTCCGCTTCGCCGAGCGCGATGCGATCCTCGCGCTGTCGCCCTACGCGGCGGAGCGCTTTTCCTACATGCGCGCCGAGGCGGAGGGACTGCCGACAGTGCGGCCGCGCACCGCCGATATTCTCGCGCTCCAGCCCGATCTCGTGGTTCGCTCCTTCGGCGGAGGCGCCGACGTGGTGCCGTTCCTTGAGGAACTCGGCGTGCCGGTGGTCCAGATCGGCTTTCCGCAGACGATCGCCGAGGTGCGCGACGAGGTCCTGCGCGTCGGCAGCGCGCTCGGGGCGGGGGATGAGGCACGGCAGGTTGCGGCCGACATGGACCGCCGCCTCGCCGCCCTGCCCGCGCCGCCCGAGAAGCGCCGCACCGCGCTCTACATGACGCCGGGAGGCATGACCTCGGGCGAGGGAACGCTGGTTCACGAGATCCTGCGCACCGCGGGCCTCGCCAATTTCCAGGATCGCCCCGGCTGGAATACCCTCCCGCTCGAACGGCTCGCCTACGAACACCCGGACGTGGTCGCCGCGGCGTTCTACGAGGGAGTCGAAAGCCAGGCTGAAATCTGGAGCGCCGCGCGCCATCCGGTCGCCCGCGCGCAGCTCGAGAACCGGCCCGTCGTGCCGCTCGAAGGCGCCTGGACGAGCTGCGGCGGCTGGTTCCTGATCGACGCGATCGAAGCCCTGTCGCACGCGGCGCAGGGGGAAGCGCAATGACAGCCCGCGCCAACGCCCTGCTCGTGCTCGCGCTGGTCGGCGCGGTTCTGCTCGCCCTGCTGCTCGGCTCGGTGCCGCTGTCGCCCGTGCGGGTGCTGAGCGCCTTGGGCCTGCAAGGGAATCCGGGGGATACGCTGGTCGTCTGGCAGATCCGCCTGCCCCGCGCGCTCGCCGCCGCCGTGGTGGGCGCGGCGCTGGGCATGAGCGGCGCGGCGCTGCAGGGCCTGCTGCGCAATCCGCTCGCCGAGCCGGGCATTCTCGGCGTCTCCGCCACCGCCGCGCTGTTCGCGACGTTCGTGCTGTTCTTCGGCCTCGCCGGGGCCGGACCGCTGGTCCTGCCCCTCGCCGCGATCGCGGGGGCGCTGGCGGCGACGCTGGTGGTGGCGGTCGCGGCGCTGCGGACCCGCTCGGCCGTGACACTGATCCTCGTCGGCATCGGCCTGTCGAGCTTCTCCGCCGCGCTGATGGCGCTGCTGATGAACCTCGCGCCGAATCCCTTCACGCTGGCCGACATGATCAACTGGACGCTGGGCACGGTCGCCAATCGCAGCTTCGCCGATCTCGCCTATGCCGCGCCGTTCCTTGCGATCGGCGGCGCGATCCTGCTTACGACCCGCCGGGGCCTCGCGGCACTGGCATTGGGGGAGGAGGCCGCCGAGGGGGTCGGGCTAGATCTCAGGCGGCAGCGGCTCGCGGTGATCCTCGGCGCGGGGCTGGCGACCGGCGCAGCGGTCTCACTCGCGGGCGCGATCGGCTTCGTGGGCATCGTCGCGCCGCATCTCGTCCGGCCGTTCGTCGGCTACGATCCGGCGCGCCTGCTGGCGCCTTCGGCCCTGCTCGGCGCACTGGTGCTGGTTCTCGCCGATATCGGCGTGCGGCTTCTGTCGACCGACTCCGAGCTGCGGCTGGGCGTGGTCGCCGCGCTGATCGGGGCGCCGATCTTCGTCTGGATCGCCGCGCGCGGGAGGCTCGTGCGATGAGCGTACTCGAAGCCCGCGGGCTCGCCTACCGCGCCGAGGGGCGGCCGCTGGTCGAAGACGCGAGCTTCCGGCTCGAACCGGGCGAGCTGACCATGCTGATCGGCCCCAACGGCTCGGGCAAGTCGACCCTGCTGCGGCTCGCGCTCGGCCTCCTCGCCCCAGCTGCGGGCGAAGCGCTGATCGACGGCGCCAGCGTCCGCAGTCTTTCGCCGATGGCCCGCGCGCGCAAGGCGGCCTACCTGCCGCAGACCCGCCCGCTCGCCTGGCCCATGCCGGTGCGCGACGTGATCGCCCTCGGCCGCTTCGCCTACGGCGCGGCGCCTGGTCGGCTCGCGGCAGAGGACGCCGCGGCGGTCGCGCGCGCGATCGCGGCCTGCCGCCTCGCCGGGTTCGAAGACCGCGCTGCCGACACGCTCTCCGGCGGCGAGCTGGCGCGGGTCCACCTCGCGCGGGCGCTGGCGGCGGAAGCGCCGCTGCTGGTGGCGGACGAGCCGGTCGCCGCGCTCGACCCGCGCTACCAGCACGAGGTCGCGCAGCTCTTCGCCGCCGCCGCGCACGAGGGGCGCGGGGTGCTCACCGTGGTCCACGACCTCACGCTCGCCGCGCGCTACGCCGACCGGCTTATCTGGATGAAGAACGGCCGGATCGTCGCCGACGGCAGCGTCGCCGAGACGATGACGGCAGAGCGACTCGCCCATGTGTTCGGGATCGAAGCCGAAATCGCGCACAGCGGATCGCGGATGTCGCTGACCGTCGCCGGCCCGGCCCGCTGACCGCGCGTTACTGGCCCGCTTCGCGCTCGACCTCGCGCCAGCCGATATCGCGGCGGCAGAACCCGCTCGGGAAGTCGATCGCGTCGACTGCCCGGTAGGCCACCGCCTGCGCGGCGGTGACATCGGCGCCGCACGCCGTCACGTTGAGCACCCGCCCGCCGCTGGCGACGAGCGTGTCCCCCTCCAGCCGGGTGCCGGCGTGGAAGACCTTGGCGCCTTCCGCTTCCGCCTGGCCGAGCTCGATCGCGCCGCCCTTCTCGGGCGCGCCGGGATAGCCGTTGGCGGCCACGACGACCGTCAGCGCCGCCTTCTCCGAACGCTTGACCGGCGGCTGCGTGGCAAGGCTGCTGGTGGCGCAGGCGAGCATCAGTTCGCCCAGATCGCTCTCCAGCCGCATCATCAGGACCTGGCACTCGGGATCGCCGAAGCGGCAGTTGTATTCGATCAGCTTGGGCCCGTCGTCGGTCAGCATCAGCCCGGCGTAGAGCACGCCCGAGTAGGGCATGCCTTCGTCGGCCATGGTCTTCACCGTCGGCACGATGATGCGCTTGAGCACCTCGCCGTGCATCGCAGGCGTCAGCACCTTGGCCGGGCTGTAGGCGCCCATGCCGCCCGTGTTCGGGCCCGTGTCCCCGTCGCCGACGCGCTTGTGATCCTGCGCCGTGCCGAACGGCAGGATCGTAGCGCCGTCGGTGAGGGCAAAGAAGCTCGCTTCCTCGCCTTCCATGAATTCCTCGATCACGACTTCGGCGCCGGCTTCTCCGAACTGGCCGCCGAACATGTCGGCCAGCGCGGCTTCGGCCTCGGCGCGGTCCTGCGCGATCACCACGCCCTTGCCCGCGGCGAGCCCATCGGCCTTGAGCACATAGGGCGCCTCGAACCGGCCGAGCGCAGCCTTGGCTTCGTCGAGCGATGTGGTGCGGACGTAGCCGGCGGTCGGAATGCCCGCTCGTTCGCACAGATCCTTGGTGAACCCCTTGCTCCCCTCGAGCTGCGCGGCGGCCTTTGAAGGGCCGAACACCGCGACTCCCTCGCCGCGCAGCGAATCGGCCAGCCCGTCGACCAGCGGCGCCTCCGGCCCGATCACGACCAGGCCGATGCGCTTGTCCTCGCAGAAGGCGATCACAGCGGCGTGATCGGTGGCATCGAGCGCGACGCATTCGGCATGGTCGGCGATCCCGGGGTTGCCGGGCGCGGCGTAGAACTTATCCTCGGGTCGCGACAGCAGGCGGGATTGCGCCAGCTTCCACGCCAGCGCATGTTCGCGCCCGCCCGAGCCCAGCAGAAGGATGTTCATGGCCGCTCCAGATTTCGACGATGGTGGCAGTAACGGCGGGCTCGTAGCGCGCTCGGCCAAAGGGGACAACGCCGCGCCGCTCTCGATCACGGAAATATCGAACCTGCTCAAGCGAACGGTCGAGGACCGGTTCGGCTTCGTGCGGCTGCGCGGCGAGCTTTCCGGGGTGAAGCGCGCCGCCTCGGGCCACGTCTATTGCTGCCTCAAGGACGAAGGCGCGGTGATCGACGGGGTCATGTGGCGCACGACGGCGCAGCGGCTCACCTTCGTGCCGGAGGACGGGCTGGAAGTCGTCGCCAGCGGCAAGCTGACGACTTATCCCGGCCGCTCGAAATACCAGATCGTCATCGACAGCCTGGAGATCGCCGGTGAAGGCGCGCTGCTCGCGCTGCTGGAGAAGACGCGCCAGCGGCTTGCAGCGGAGGGCCTCTTCGCTCCCGAGCGCAAGCGGCCGCTGCCGTTCCTGCCGCGCACGATCGGCGTCGTCACCAGCCCGACCGGCGCGGTGATCCGCGATATCCTGCACCGCCTGGCAGACCGGTTTCCAAGCCATGTCGTCGTCTGGCCGGTGCTGGTGCAGGGGCAAGGTTCGGCCGAGCAGGTCGCCGCCGCGGTGCGCGGGTTCGGCGCCCTGGCGGCGGACGGCCCGGTGCCGCGCCCCGACCTGCTGATCGTCGCGCGCGGCGGCGGATCGATCGAGGACTTGTGGAGCTTCAACGAGGAGATCGTGGTCCGCGCGATCGCCGAAAGCCCGATTCCTGTGATCTCCGCGGTCGGGCACGAGACCGACACGACGCTCGCCGATCATGCCGCCGACCGCCGCGCGCCGACCCCTACGGCGGCAGCAGAGATAGCGGTGCCGGTGCGCGGCGAGCTCGCGGCAACCGTCGCCGACTTCGCCGCGCGCAAGCGCCGCGCAATCCTGCGCCCGGTGGCGATCGGACGCGAGCGGCTGGAAGCGCGCGTCCAGCGCCTACCTAAGCCCGAGGCGCTGCTCCAGCCGCAGGCGCAGAAGCTCGACGAGCTGGCAGAGCGCCTGCGCCGCGGGCTCAAGGACCGCGCAGCGCAGGCGCGCGAGCGGCTGCAGGCCGATGCGGCGCGGCTCTCACCGGCCAGCCTCCGCCACCGGATCGACCGCGCGCAGGATCGGCTGGACGCCGCGCGCCTCACGCCCCTGCTCGCCACCGCCCGCCTCCAGCGCGAGCGCGAGCGTTTCGCGGCGCTCGAACGCCTGCACGCCTCGCTCAACCCCAAGGCGCCGCTCGCGCGCGGGTTCGTGCTGGTGAAGGATGCGGGCGGGGAGCTCGTGCGTTCGCGCAGCGCCGCAGCCGTGCAGGCCCGACTCGAGATCGAGTTTGCCGACGGCCTTCTCCCCGTCGTGCCCGCCGGTTCAGCGCTCGGCAACCCGCCGCCGCGCAAAGTGCCCAAACGCCCTGCCGGCGCACCGCCGCGGCAGGACGATTTGTTCGATCTCGAATGACTTGCTAGGGCGATGGCCATGTTGATGAATTCCGGCAGCAACGGCGAAGCGAAGCTCGCTTACGGCCCCAATGGCTTTCGCGTGATGCGCCCCGGTCAGCACGTGTTCTGCGCCGTCACGGGCGAGGCCATCCCGCTGGAGGAGCTGCGCTACTGGAGCGTCGACCGGCAGGAACCTTATGCCAGTGCCGAGATCGCCACGCGGCGCCTGACGCACGACTCGTCCTCGGGCGAATGAGCCGCGCGGCCTTTTCCCTTCGCGCGCTGACCGGCCTTGCAGCCACCGCCGCGCTCGCGAGCTGCATTCCATCGCCCGAGGTTCCGGACGCCGTGGTCCAGCCGATCCCGGCACCCGTGCCGAGCCCGACGCCAAGTCCCATGCCCAGCCCCACCCCCACTCCGCTGCCCGGCCCGACGACCTTTCTCTTCCAGGGCGAGGCGACGCAGGGCGGCTGGATCCGTGGGCAGGCCCCGGCCGGAACGGTCTCCGCGCGCCTCGGCGAGCAGGAGCTTGCGCTCGACGCCGAGGGCCGCTTCTTCGCCGCCTTCGACCGCGATGCTGAACCGTCGGCCAGGCTCGTCGCCACCCTCTCCAACGGACGCACGATCGAGAGCCCGATCACCGTCAGCCCGCGTGACTGGAACATCGAGCACGTGAACGTCGCACGCCGGTCCGGCGGGGCGAGCGAGGCGTTCATGAAGATCCGGCGGCCGGAGCTGGAGCAGATCTACGCCGCGCGCGAGATCGAATCGGATATCGACGGCTGGCGGCAGGATTTCATCTGGCCGGTGACCGGACGAATTTCCGGCCGCTTCGGCTCGCAGCGCGTCTACCGCGGCGAACCGGGCGCCTATCACTCGGGCCTCGACATCGCGACGGGCGAGAGCGGCACGCCGTTCGTCGCGCCCGCCGACGGTGTGGTGGTGCTCGCGACCGACCAGCCCTTCAGTCTCGAGGGCAACCTGCTGATTATCGACCATGGGCAGGGGCTCAATAGCGCCTTCCTCCACCTCTCGCGGATCGCCGTGAAGGAAGGCCAGGTCGTGCGCCGGGGGCAGTACATCGGCAACATCGGCTCCAGCGGCCGCGCGACCGGGCCACATCTGCACTGGAGCCTCAAGTGGCGCGACGCGCGTCTCGACCCGCTGCTTTTCCTCGGCCCGATGCCGTGACCGCTTGACCGGCCGGCGAGGAACGGCGACCCGCACGGCCATGCGCCGCCCCACGCGAATCCGGCTCCTCGCGATCCTCGCGGTCGTGGTGCTCGCAGCGCCCGGTACGTGGCTGCGCACGGTGCCGGTGCAGGACTTGCGGCCCATCCTCGAAATCACGCCTGTCGAGGTCGACCAATCCCGCATCGGCGAATTCGCGATCGAAGGGGTGTGGGAACTGCGCAGCGCGAACAGCCACTTCGGCGGTTATTCCGCCCTGCTCGCCCTGCCGGACGGGCGCCTTCTCGCCGCCAGCGACCGCGGGCGTTTCCTGCGCTTCGCCCCGCCCGGCGCCGCCCCGCAGCCGCCCGAATTCGGGGCGATCGGCGGTGAGGCTACCGAGAACAAGCACGCCGTGGACGCCGAAGCGCTGGCCAGCGACCCGGCGGCGGACCACATCTGGGTCGCATACGAAGGGCGCAATTCGATCGTCCGCTTCGGCCGGGAGCTGGTCGAGGGCGAGTCGATCTCTCCGCCGGCGATGGAAGGCTGGTCGAGCAACAGCGGCCCCGAGGCGCTGGCGCGGCTATCGGACGGGCGCTTCCTCGTTCTGCAGGAGGGGCGTTCCGACTGGTCGGAGCGGAGCCATGAGGGGCTGCTGTTTCCCGGCGATCCCGTTGAAGGCGCCGCTCCGGTCGAATTCCGCTACGCGCCCCCGGCAGGCTACCGCCCGGTGGATGCCACGCCGCTGCCTGACGGCCGGGTGCTGATCCTCCACCGGGCGGTCACGCTAGGGTTGCCCTATGCCTTCGCCGTGCGCATCGCGGTGGCGGATCCGGACGAGATCCGCGCCGACAAGGTCTGGCGCGGGCGCGACATCGGCGCGATCGCGGCCCCGCTGCCGGCCGATAACTTCGAAGGAATCGCCGCCGTCCCTCGCCCCGACGGATCGGTGACCGTGTGGCTCATCAGCGACGACAACACCGCCGTGCTCCAGCGCACGCTTCTCTATCGGCTGCGCTGGACGCCCTGACGCCGGACACAGCGAAAGGGCGCGCGAATCACTTCGCACGCCCTTTTCGAAATCCTGCTCGCGAGGGTGCCCGCAGGCGCCGCGCGGATCAGGCGGCGGTCTGCGCCTTCTTGAGCTCGCGCTTCACCTTAAGCGCGCGCGCGCTGAGCTTCTCATCGCCGGTCTTGAGCAGCCAGTTGTCGAGGCCGCCGTTGTGCTCCACCGAGCGCAGACCGTGGGTCGAGACGCGGAACTTGAAGCTGCGGTCCAGCTTCTCGCTCATCAGCGTGACGTGCTGCAGGTTCGGCAGGAAGACACGCTTGGTCTTGTTGTTGGCGTGGCTCACGTTGTGGCCGACCTGGCGGCCCTTGCCGGTCAGTTCGCAGATGCGCGACATGGGAAAATCTCTCGTTCGTGATCTGATGGGACTGTAGGCCATGCCCGTCCCGGAAAGCGGCGCGCTTAGCGGGGCCTATGCGAATCGTCAAGCGCGTTGCGCCCGGTGCGGGGTGCGGCTAGCCCCCATGCCATGAGCCGCTGGCCGATCCCCGACCCCATGCAACGCGCGCTGGCCCTCGCGCAAGAGGCCGCAGATGCCGGCGAAGTGCCGATCGGGGCGGTCGTGGTGCGGGATGGCGCGATCGTCGGCGAGGGCCGCAACGCCCCGCGCGCGGCGCACGACCCGACCGCCCATGCCGAGATCGCCGCGATCCGCGCCGCCGCCTCAGCCCTGGGCGACGAACGCCTGGCCGGCTGCGAACTGTGGGTCACGCTCGAGCCCTGTGCGATGTGCGCCGGTGCGATCGTCCACGCCCGCATTGCCCGCCTTTACTACGCCGCGCCCGATCCCAAGGGAGGCGCGGTCGAACATGGCGCGCGCGTGTTCGACCACCCGCAGAGCCTGCACCGGCCGGAGGTCTATTCGGGCATGGGCGAAGCCGAGGCGGCCAACCTGCTGCGCGCCTTCTTCCGCGAGCGGCGGTAGCCGCCGCCCTACAATCCCCGCCAGATCTTCACCGGCGCCGAATCCCTCGCGCCATATCGCCGGGCGTCGCACTTCGTTGGCCGGAAGTCCCTGCCGTAGCAGAGCCGCAACTCCTCCAGCCAACCCCGCCGGTCGAGATGCACTCCCACCGCATCCGCCCGCCAGCCGCGGTTGGCGAGCAGGAACCGTTCGCGGATCGCACCTGCCGTCAGCCCCTCCTGCCGCGAGAGCCGGTCCATGTCGGGAAAGCGCAGGCTGTTCCACAGGATGCGGGTGACCTTGAAGTAGGTCTCGGGCTTCGCGACCATGCAACTGCCGTGCTTGGTCCACTGCCGCGCCGCGAGCGCGGCGGAGGGCATCATGCACAAGTTCCGCCGCACCTCTGCCGGCGACACGCGCCGCGCGGTTGGGCACCACTGCGGCCAGGTGCCGCGCCCCTCCGGCCACAACCCGTGAACCACGAACCCGAAGCGTCCGTTACGGCCCGAGCACTGCATTCGCTGCGCCGCCTGCCCTTCGCGCCCCTTGCAGAACTCGGGCGACCACGACAGCGCCAGCGTATATCCCCGCACCGGCACCTGCCGCACCGGCCCCTCCCGCGCGACCTCGGGCACCGAAACGCTGCGCGGCACCTGACATTGATAGGCCTGCGCATACGCCGGCGCGGCGATGGCCGTGGCCAGAAACCCGGCGACGGCGGCGACCCGACGCGAACTCACTCGAACGTGGAGGAGTCGACTTCCTTTCGGTCGAGCCAGGCTTTCGCGTCCGGCCGGAAAAGGAAGTAGATCGCAGCCACCTGCATCACTGTGATCACGACTGATGCGATCATCGTGGCGCTCGGCATCTGGGCAAGCGATCCGGGGAGCATGATGATTCCCAGGACGGTGAATGCGATGAGGATCCACTTCGCGATCTTGCTGCGCATGCGAGAGATGAAGAACCACAGCAGCAGGGTGATGAGCATACCGACGGCAAAAGTGCCGATGGCGAAACCCGCACCCAGCCCGACCTCGGCCACGGCCGGGTCGGATTGGAGAACTTCCATGGTATCGCCGAAACTGAAGGCGAAATTCACCGTCCCCAGAACGAGTGAGCCGAGCAGCAGGTAGTCGAACATCTTGATAGATTGCGGCCGCATATTATCCCCCCTTGCGTCTTGCAGCGGCATCATACGCATGGAAGCGCGAGGCGCAATCAGATCGGAGTGAAATCGAGCCCGATGTCCGCCGCGGGCGCGCTCTGGGTCAGGCGGCCGACGGAGACGTAGTCGACGCCCGTTGCAGCCTTGGCAGCGATGGTCGTCAGGTCGATGCCGCCGCTTGCCTCGGTCGGGACGCGGCCGGCGACAACGGCGACCGCCTCGCGCAGGGTCGCGGGGTCCATGTTGTCGAGCAGCAGGTGGTGCGCGCCTGCCTCCAGAGCGGGCTCGATCTGGTCGAGCCGGTCGACCTCGCAGATGATGGTCGCGACCCCGGCCTCGCGCGCGCGGCACACCGCCTCGGCGACGCCGCCGGCGACGAGGACGTGGTTGTCCTTGATCATCGCCGCGTCCCACAGCCCCATGCGGTGGTTCTGCGCACCGCCCGCGCGGGTGGCGTATTTCTCCAGATGGCGCAGGCCGGGGATCGTCTTGCGGGTGTCGAGCAGCACGCAGCGTGCATCGCCCATCGCATCGACATAGGCGTGCGTCATCGTCGCGATGCCCGAGAGGTGCTGCACGGTATTGAGCGCGCTGCGCTCCGCCGTGAGCATGGCCCGCGCCTTGCCCGAAAGGCGCATGAGGTCGGTGCCCGCGGGCACCCGCGCGCCCTCTTCCGCCAGCACCTCGATCTCGATCTCCGGATCGAGCGCGCGGAAGAAAGCCGCGGCGATCGGCAAGCCCGCCACCACGATCGCGTCGCGCGTATCCATCACCCCGGAAAAGCGCGCCGCGGCGGGGATCACGCTCTCGCTCGTGACGTCGCGTCCGCCGCCGGGCAAGCCCTCGCCCAGATCCTCCGCCAGCGTGTCGCGCACGAAGCGCCCCAAGTCGAAACCTTCGATCCGGAACGTCATGCCTTCTCCGTCGTAGCTCGCCCGCTCGTTACGAACCGACGCCGCGGAATGCCAGGACATTCCGCGGCCGAAATATCCGCCCGCGCCGTCAGTTCGCCGCCGCGGCGGGCCGCTCCCAGCCCTCGCGATAGCGGGCGAACCAGGCGAGGATGGCCGAGGCCTTGGCGGCCGATTGCGAGGGGCGCGCGGCGATGCCGCCGTGGCTGGCGCCGGGCACCTTGACCAGCGCCGTCGGTACGCCGCGCAGGCGCAGCGCCGTGTAGTACTGCTCGGATTCACTGACCGGCGTGCGGTAGTCCTCGCTACCGACCACGACCAGCGTCGGCGTCTCGACGTTGCCGACCAGCGACAGTGGCGAGAGCTTCCAATAGGTGTCCGGATCTTCCCACGGCTGGGCGCCGAGCCAGTAGCGGCCGAAGAACGCCGGGCCATCGGCGGTGAGCGCCTGCGTCGTCCAGTTGATCACCGGCTTCTGCGTGACCGCCGCCTTGAAGCGGTCGGTCTTGCCGACGATCCAGCTCGTCAGCACGCCGCCGCCCGAGCCCCCGGTGACGAACAATGCGTCGGGATCGGCGATGCCCAGCGCTATCGCCTGGTCGACGATGCTCATCAGGTCGAAGTAGTCGTTGCCGGGATAGGCCTTGTCGATCTGGTTGGCGAAGGCTTCTCCGTAGCTGGTCGAGCCGCGCGGGTTGGCCGAAAGCACGGCATAGCCGGCGGCGGCATAGAGCTGGTTGTCGGTCGAGAAATGCGGGCCGTAAGCGGCGAAGGGGCCGCCGTGGATTTCCAGGATCAGCGGCACGCGCTGCCCTTCGACATAGCCGGGCGGCAGAGTCAGCCAGCCGTCGATCTCAAGCCCGTCGTGGCTCGATGCGGCGGTGATCTTGCGCACTTCGCCGAGCGCCTTCACTGCGCGCAGCGAACGGTTGAGGTCGGTCAGCATGCGCCCCTTGCCGCCGCGGGCGATCTGCACTTCCGCGGGGCGTGTCGGGGTTCCGCCGGTGAAGGCGATGCTGTCGTCCGCGGCGACCGAGAAGCTGCCGCCGGTGTAGGGGCGGTCGAACCCGCCGCCCGACAGCCCCTCGGCCACGTCGCGAACCGATCCGTCGAGACCCACGCGCGTGACCTTGGTCTCGCCCCGCTCGTCGTACTGAACGTAGATGCCGCGGCCGTCGGCGTCCCAGGCGATGCTGGCGGCGCTGAAGTCCCAGTCGGCGGTCAGGTTGCGGCGGCCCGAACCGTCGCGGTTCATGACGTAGAGGTTGCTGTTCTCATAGGCGCGTAGCGCGTCGTCGAAGCCGAGGTAGGCGATCAGCTTCCCGTCGGGCGAGGCGAGCGGGCTGCCGTCGGGACCGTCGCGATCGGTCAGCCGGGTGAGGCCGCCGGTCGCCACGTCGAGCGCGTAGATCTCGCCTTCCAGCGGATCGGTCTGCCAGGCGGCATTGCGGTTGGCGCCGAAGTAGAGCGTGCTGCCGTCGGGCGACCAGCTCAGCGGTCCGCCGTCGTGGTAACGGCCGAAAGTGAGCTGGCGCGGCGCGCCGCCGGTGGCGGGGACGACGAAGACTTTCTCGAAGCCCGGCTCGATATAGCCCTGCCCGTCGGCACGGTAGGTCAGAAGGTCGTGGACCTCGAGCGGTTCGGCCCATTCGGCGCCTTCGGGCTTGTCCACCGGCGCCGCGCCGAGCTTCGGCCCCTCCTGCTTGACCAGCATGGTGTAGGCGATCGAGCGGCCGTCGGGCGACCAGGTCAGGTTCGACGGGCTCGTGGGCAGACCGGTGAGGCGCACCGCCTCCCCGCCCTGCATCCAGCGCACCCAGAGCTGCGGACTGCCGCCTTCGGTCGATGCATAGGCGAGGCGGTCCCCGTCGGGCGACCAGCGGGGCGAAAAGGCATCGCCTCCGCGGCCGGCGATCGGCACTTCCTCCCCGGTGCGGGTGTCGATCAGCCAGATCGTGCTCACCGTCCGGTCGGACATGATGTCGTTCGAGCGGCGGACATAGGCGATGTGGCGCCCGTCGGGGCTGATCTGCGGATCGGCGGCGATGGCGAGGTCGAACAGGTCCGCGCCGGTGAAGCGCCGCTCGGGCCCGCTGCGGTCGGTGCCCACGGCGGAACCCGACATGGCCGCGTCAGGGCGCTGCTCCGCCGAGCTCTCGGAAGCGGAGGCTTCCTGCGGTTCCTGCGGCTCCTGCGGCTCCTGCGCCAATCCGGCTTGCGCCTGAAACACCAGAAGGCTCGCGCCCAGAACCGCCAGTTTGCGCATCATAGAAGTCCCCTCGTCCAATCTCTGAACGCGGGACCCTAGCGGCACCGAAGCGGCTTGTCAGCGCACCAACAGCACCGGCGCCTTCACTGTGCGGATCATCGCTGTCGTCGTGCTGCCGACGATCATCGTCCTGATCGGCGAATGGCCGTAGGCGCCCATCATCAGCAGCGCGCCCTCGATGCCGGCGACGATCTCCCCGATCGCCTGCTCGGCCTTGCCGCGTTCGACCAACGTTTCCACGGACCGTCCGCCGGCGATCGACGCGGCCGCGCGTTCGAGCTGGTCCCGGTCGCCTTCTCCGCGCGCCTCGGCCATGACCATGGTCACCGGCAGCGCGGCGAACAGCGGCGAGTTCGCCAGACGCTCCAGCGCGCGCCCGGCGGCGGGGCTGCCGTCGTAGGCGAGCACCACGTGCCGCGGTTCATGGAATGCGCGAGCGGCGACCAGCACCGGCTTGCTGCTCGCGCGTACGACGCGCTCGATCTTCGACCCGATATGATCGCTGGCGAACTCGTGGCTCGCGCCCCGCTTGCCGATGACCACGACCCGCGCCTCCTGCTCGCGTTCGAGGATCGTCTCGACGATCCCGCCATGGCGGTGCAGCGGGACGACGTTCGCCGCGCCCGCCTCGCGCAGCAGCGCCTCGGCAGTGGCAAGGAGGGCGCGCCCCTTCTCGATCTCCGCCCGCGCATCGGCTTCGGACAAGCGGACGAGCTCTTCCATCAGCTCGCTCTTGACCCCGAGCCCGATCGAACCGGACAGGTCGCGCCGCGCGGTGACTGGATCGCTCCGCTGCACGACATGGAGCAGTTCGATCGGCAGCTCCAGCCGCGCCGCGGCCCACGCGGCAAGGCGGCAGACGCTTTCGGTGTAGGCGGACGCGTCGATCGCGGCGAGCACCCGTTCCATCGCTTTCTCTCCCATCAGTGCCCTCCAGAATGCGCTTCGGCGCCTGGCTTGTCATGCACGGCGTAGCGCTCGATCATCACCGCACTGGCCGGATTGAGTCCGACGACCTCGACCGCGGTGCCCTCGCGCCGGAACTTGAGGATCGCCTTGTCGAGCGTTCCGACTGCCGAGATGTCCCAGAAGTGCGCCCGGCCGACGTCGATCACAACGCGGTCGACGACTTCCCTGTAATCGAAAGCCGAGACGAAGCTGTCGGACGAGGCGAAGAACACCTGTCCCTCGACGCGGTAGGTGCGCGTCGCACCGTCGGCCGAGAGCTCGCTCTCGACGGTGAACAGCCGCTTGACCTTGCTCGCGAAGAACAGGCCCGACAGGATCACGCCCGCGACCACGCCCTGCGCCAGATCGTGGGTCCACACCACGACCACGACCGTCACCACCATGACCACCGAGGACTGCCAGGGATGGTGGCGGATGTCGCGGATCGAGCGCCACGAAAAAGTGCCGATCGACACCATGATCATCACCGCGACCAGCGCCGCCATCGGGATGCGCGCCACCAGCGGGCCGAGAACGACGATCAGGAACAGCAGGAACGAGCCGGCGACGAATGTCGAAAGCCGCGTCTCACCCCCCGACTTCACGTTGATCACCGACTGGCCGATCATTGCGCAGCCACCCATTCCGCCGAGGAACCCGGTGAAGAAGTTGGCGATGCCCTGCCCCTTCATCTCGCGCTGCTTGTCCGAACCGGTGTCGGTCAGGTCGTCGACGATCTGGGCCGTCAGCATCGATTCGAGCAGGCCGACGGCGGCCATGGTCGCCGAATAGGGGAAGATGATCTGCAGCGTCTCCAGCGTGAAGGGCACGTCCGGTATCAGCCACTGCGGGAGCGAGGACGGCAGCTCGCCCATGTCGCCGACGGTGCGCACATCGAACCCGGCGTAATAGACCACGACGGTCAGGATCACGATCGCCACCAGCGGCGAGGGCACGGCGCGAGTCAGGCGCGGAAACAGGTAGATGATCGCAAGACCCGCCGCGACGAACGCGTAGGTAGCGATCGGCACGCCGGTCAGCTCGGGGAGCTGCGCCATGAAGATCAGGATCGCCAGCGCGTTGACGAAGCCGGTGATCACCGAACGCGAAACGTACTGCATCAGCAGATGCAGCCGCAGGTATCCGGCCGCGATCTGGATCAGGCCCATCAGGATCGTTGCCGCGAACAGGTAATCGAGCCCGTGCTCGCGGATCAGCGGCGTGACGACCACGGCGACGGCAGCGGTCGCGGCCGAGATCATACCGGGGCGTCCGCCGACCAGCGAGATGATCACCGCGATCGAGAACGAGGCGTAGAGCCCCACGCGCGGGTCGACCCCGGCAATGATCGAGAAGCCGATCGCTTCGGGAATCAGCGCAAGCGCAACGACGGTGCCGGCGAGGATGTCGCGCCGGAGATTGGAAAGCCATTCGCGCCTGAGCGCGGGAATATCGATCATCTGAAACTACGTCCGACACACGGTGACCGGCGGGCGCAGACGCGATGCGGGTGCGATCACGATGCGCGGCGATGAAAGCCGGTCTGGAAAGTTGTCCCGGGGATAGGCGCCGGGCCGAGCCACCCGGCAGCGCCGGGTCCGGTGGAATGCAGCCGTTAGGCGGCGAACGATCACGCTGCAAGTGCGAAGAACCCGTCGAGGAGCTCAGCGCCAGCCGTTCGCTTTCGCCTCCGCTTCCGCCGCGGCATCGAGCGCCGGGCCTTGCGCCATGTCCTGCGCGCGGGCGAGGAGGGCGGCGTCGCTCGCCCCTGCCATGCGATAGTCGGTCGAGCCGCCGGCGCTGCCCTCGCCGAGGGCTTCGAGGCGCCAGCCCTGCTGGTCGCGGCAGGCGATCCCGCCGCCGCCTTCGCCGCTGAAGACACGGCAGACGTCGCCGCCCTGCGCGCGGAAGCTCAGCAGCACGCGGGTGTCCGCGCCGGGTGCCTGTTCGGCCACGAGGCGGCTGTCGAGCACGGCGGCAAGCTGCGGATCGGCATAGGGCGCGCCATCATCGCCGCTCCCGGGCAGGAACAGCACCAGCGCGAGCGACGCCGCGAGCGCCGGTCCCACGATCCACCCCCAGCGCGGAATGGTGCGCCGCGCCGCGCGGCGTTCCTTTGCTTCGGCGAAGTCGACCACCTCGGCCTCCTGCGGCTGCGTCAGCATGGCCGTCAGGCGGTCCGGCACCGGCCCCGCCGCGATCGGTGCATAGTGCTCCGCCAGCCGCGCCCGGAGAGCGCGATGCGCCTCGACCTCGTCCGCCAGAGCGGGATCGGCGGCGACCGCGGCTGCGACCTGCGCCGCACGCTCGCCGGCCAACTCCCCGTCCGCGAAAGCCGCCAACTCCTCTCTGGTCACGGTCATTGCGCTTCTCCCAGCATCGCCATCAGCGCGTCGCGCCCGCGCACCAGGCGCGAATTGAGCGTCCCCACCGGACAGCCGACGATCTCCGCCGCTTCCTTGTAGGCATAGCCTTCGACCATCACGAGCAGCACCGCCTCGCGCTGATCATCCGGCAGCTTCTGCATCGCACGGTCGACGTAGGACAGCTCGACCGCGGCTTCCTGCGCGCCCTCGCCGCCCTGGCCCGCCCCGGCTTCCTCGGCCACGAAGGTCTGCCTGCGGCGGCTGCCCGCGCGGCCCTCGTCGATCCAGATGTTGCGCATGATCCTGTACATCCAACTGTCGAGCCGCGTACCCTCCTGCCACTTGGCCCGGTTGGCGAGCGCGCGCTCGAGCGACATCTGGCAGAGGTCGTCGCCGTCCGCAGGATTACCTGCCAGCCCGGCGGCGAAACGGCGCAGCCGGGGCAGCAGGTCCAGCAAGTCCTGTTCGAACTTCGTGCTCAGTGCCTCTGCCTTCCAGGGATTAAACGGATCACGACACGCGTTTCATCCATGCTTAATCGCTTTCGCGAGACAAGGGACAGCCGATGCACCGAATTTTTCTCATTTCCGCGGCCTGCGCCTTGATCGCCGCGCCCCTGTCCGCGCAGATCGCGCTGCCGGGCGTGCAGGTGCCGGACGTCGGCGGAGTGCTCGGCACCACCACCGACGTGCTCGATCGCACGACGCGTGATCTGCGCGGCACGGTCGAGAAGCTGGCGCGCGACCGGCTGCGGACCATCGACCGGCTCGTCCGGCGGCACGGCGACGTGATCGAGCGCGATTCCCGCGGTGCGCCTGCACGGCGAGGGGAGATCCTGGTGATGGACGCCTCGGCCGAAGCGCTGGCCGCAGGCGAGGCGGCGGGCTTCACGGTCCTCTCGCGAGAGGAAATCGAAGGTCTCGGGTTCACGGTCGTCCGGCTGCAAGTGCCCGATGGAGTGGATCTCACCGAGGCCGAAGAGACTTTGGCACGGCTGATGCCGCAGGCGAGCGTCGCGCCGGACAATCTGCACTTCCAATCGGGCGCCGCGACTCCCTCCGTCAGCGCTCCGCCCCTCCCACTGGCCGCCTCGGCAGCGGCGCGCGGCGGGGCGCCGGTCGGCGTGATCGACGGCGCGCCGGGCAAGGCGGCGCGGGTTGCAGAGATCCGCGGCTTCGCGAAAGGTGCGCCCTACCCGAGTAACCACGGCAGCGCGATCGCCTCGCTGCTCGCCCATGCCGGGGCCGGCCCGATCCGGGTTGCCGACGTTTACGGAACCGACGATGCAGGCGGCAACGCGCTGGCCATGGCCAAGGGGCTGGGCTGGCTGGTCGGCACCGGTTCGGAAGTGGTGACGATTAGCCTGGTCGGCCCGCGCAATCCGGTGCTGGAGCGTGCGATCGGCGCCGCGCAGCGCAAGGGGGTAGTCGTGGTCGCAGCCGTGGGCAACGGCGGCCCTGCGGCGCCGCCCGCCTATCCCGCATCGTACGATGGGGTGGTCGCGGTGACCGCGGTCGACGGCAGACGCCGCGCGCTGATCGAGGCGGGGCGCGCGCTCCATCTCGACTACGCGGCGCCCGGCGCCGACATCCACGGCATCGATGCCGAGGGCGACCGCGTGCGCCTGCGCGGCACCTCGTTCGCAACCCCGCTCGTTGCAGCGCGGGCTGCGCTGGCGATCGGGCGCGGCCGGGCGTGGCGCACCGCGCTCGACGCGCAGGCTGAGGACCTCGGGCGCGAGGGCCCGGACGAGACCTATGGCCGCGGCCTGATCTGCGGGTCCTGCGAAGGCGTGCCGAAAAAATCTCGCGACTGATGGATTAAGCGCCGCGCGGCGTCCGTTTCCCTTTCAAGCGAACGCATCCCCCTCTCGCGTTCGCCGGAAAGAAAGGGATATGCCATGAAGAACCTTCTTCTCGCAGCTTCGGCTCTCACACTGTTCGCCGCTCCCGCGCACGCGCAGCTCCTCGGTGGCAGCGGCGGCGCACTCGGCGGCCTCGGCGGCACGGTGAACGGCGCGATCAATTCGACCCTGCGCACGTCGACCGATTCGATCCGCACGACCACCCGCAGCACGACGCGCGGCGACGTCCGCACGCGGGGCGAGCAGCGCGTCGACACCCGTTCGGGCGAGGTCTCAGTCGACCGCTCGCTCGATACCGATGTCGACGCCGCGGCTTCGCAGCTGCTCGACAGCACCGCCGGTTCGGCGAGCGGCAATGCCTCTGCTTCGGGCAGCGCCTCGGGGTCGGGGAGCGCCAACGCCCAACTCCTCGGCACGGACGCGGTTCGCGGCCTCGCCGCGCAGGGCGTCGCCACGGCAGGTGAAGGCGTCGCCACGGTCCGCGGCAGCGCCACCGGTGCGACGAGTGCGGCAGGTGATCTCGCCGGCTCGGCCAGCGGCAGCGGCTCGGCCGCGGGTTCGGCGGCCGGATCGAGCGCGGCTGGGCTCGGCTCCGGCATGCTGGCTGCTGCCGGCAGCGCGGCCGCTGCCGCCGACGGCGCCTTCTCGGTCACCCCGGGCATGCCGGTCGTGACGCCGGACGGCGCGCAGCTCGGCACGGTCAGCGATGTGGTCGCCGACCAGCAGGGCCGCGTGCAGCAGGCGCTCGTCGCCACGCCCGACGGAACCGCCGCCATCCCCGCGGCCGATCTCAGCGCCAGCGGCAACGCCCTGGTCGCCGGCTCCGGTACCGTCTCCGCCGTCGGCGAAGGCGCAACCAGCTCCGCGGTGCAAGGCGACGCGTCCCCCCGTTAACCCGTCCTTGCCTTGCGAACCGGAGGGGCGGTCGAGCGAGAGCTCGGCCGCCCTTTTTTGTGTTCCGAGACAGCGTGGCCGCTAGTCCGGCGCGCGCTGTCCGCCTGCGATATTTCGATGGAGACCGGATCGCCGATGTGGATCGGCACCGGGCCGAAGTGCAATGGTCCAGTCAGGCACAGCCGCCCGCTAAACGAGGCCGGTAGCGCCACCTCAGTTCGGGAACGCCTTGACCAGCGCATCGTACTGCGCGCGGCTGATCGGCAGCATCGAGCCGTGCCGCGCGCCGGGCGTCATCTCGTAGCGGTTCCACTCGGGGACCCCCGAATTGCCCGAGACCTGATACCAGGGCCCTTCCAGCCGCGGCGCCATCGAGAGGCCGTAGCTGGTCCCCGCATACTGCTCGTAATAGAGATACCAGTCCTCCCCGTCCGGCGCGCGGATCAGCGTCGGCGCTTCGCGGAAATTGGGGCTCAGCGGCGGGCCCGGCTCGGGGAACGGACCGGTGAGCGTGGGCCCGCAAGTGATGCGGATGGTCTTGCCCGTGGTCCAGTTGTACGACGGATAGCGCTCGTCCTTGATGATCGCGCAATAACCGCCAGCCGGGTTCGGCTGCATGATCGTGTCGATCGTCGCCATGTCCCAGGTGAACAGCCGCTTCGGCGGTGCGGTGAAGGTCTTGAGATCCTTCGAGAGTACATAGAGCGTGCGCTGGCTGGCCCAGTAGCGCTCCGGATCCTCGTCGCTGCCAGGTACGTTCGGCGTATGCCACATCAGCAGGAACTGGCCGGAGGGCTGGTCGAAGAACAACTTGGGCGCGCCGATCCGCTGGAGCGCGTGGGGATGGTTCTTCACTTTCGAAAGGTCGGGCTCGTACGTGCCGAACGGTTCCCAGCGGATCAGGTCGTCGGACACCCAGAAGCGGATCAGGGGATCGTCGTCGCTCTTGTTGCCGACGAGATAATAGCGCCCGTCCGGCCCCCGCGCGATCGAGGCGTGGCCGTGGTAGTCGGACGAGACCGGCTTCCCCTTGTTGAGGAAGGTCCAGTGCAATCCGTCGGTGCTGATCGAATAATAGAGCGTGCCGTAGTCGCCCTTCATCATGTGCGCGAAGAGATAGGCCTTGTCGGACTCCGCGGCGGGCTTCGCCTCCGCCGCTGCCTGCGCAAGCGCTTGCCCCGCTCCAAGCACGAACAGCATCGGCGCGAGCGCGCGCAGAATCCCCTTCACCATCGATGTCACGCTAGCTTCCTCCCAAGCATTTCGAGCCGATGCGAAAGCGCCGCATCCTCGGAATGACGGAAGAGTATCATTAATCTGATAAATAACAACCCGGCATGTACGGGATCAGGAAGCGCTTTCGGATTTTGCAGCAGCTACGAAGCGTTCGGCGCGTTCGCAAATCTCGGGAAGAGTCACGCCCGGCGCATAGAGGGCCGACCCGATGCCGAAGCCGGACGCGCCGGCTGCCGTCCAGGGAGCCAGCCCCTCGGGCGTGACACCACCCACCACCAGTACCGGCAGCGAGGGCGGCAGCACCGCCCGCTGCGCCTTCAGCACTTTGGGCGAGGCCGCCTCCGCAGGAAACAGCTTCAGCGCATGCGCTCCGGCGCGAGCGGCCGCGAAGGCTTCGCTGGGGGTGAAATAGCCAGGCATCGAGACCAGCCCCGCGTCCACCGTCGCGGCAATCACCGAAACGTCCGTATTGGGAGATACGATCAGTTCGCCGCCGGCATCGCGGACTTTCGCGACTTCGGCCGGGTCGGTCACGGTCCCCGCCCCCACCATCGCCGAACCCTCGAGCCGGCGCGCGAGCCGCGCGATGCTGTCGAGCGGTTCGGGCGAATTGAGCGGCACCTCGATCAGCGTAAATCCCGCTTCCGTCAGGACCTCGCCCACGCCTTCGACCTCATCGGGCCGGACGCCGCGCAGGATCGCCACCAGCGGGCACTGCGCGAAAGCGTTCCGAAACTTCGTATCAACACTCATTGCACCAAATCCCAAATTAACCGGACGCCGTTGACGAACGCGGCGTGGCTGTCGACGATCGTTGCCTCGCCCCCGAACGCGGCGACCGCGCGCGCATAGAGCCGGCCGAGCTCGGGGCCGGCAAGAATGAACGGGCTCGCGCCCGCGGCATGTGCGGCGACATCCGCGCCGATCAGCAGGCCGCTGGCGTAGGACGCCGATTCCTCGCGCGACCGCCTGCCGAGCAGCACGTCTGCCCGCACGCCGAACAAGTGCGCCAGCAGATTGGGCGAGCGCGCCCGTTCGACCCCGGCGAGGAAGGCCGCATCGTCTTCCGCCGCGCGGTCGATCTGGCCCGCGAGCAGGCTGTGATCCTTCAGGAGAGCGAACATCTCGCCGGTGATGGCGGTGGTGAAGCGGGTGATTGCGCCGTCGGCGACATGGGCCCATTTGCAATGCGTCCCGGGCTGCGCGAGGAGCGCGGTCGAGGGGACCTGTCCGGCCGCCACGGCGCCGAGGAATTGCACTTCCTCGCCGCGCATGGTGTCGGCGCGATCGTCGCCTTCGAACGAGAGGCCGGGGACGATTGCGATGCGGCCCGGCTCGATCCAGCGCAATGCCGCGGCCAGGTCCTCGATCCGGGCGGGACACGGTACGTATCCGGCGTCGACCCATCCGCGATCGGAGCCGACCATGCCCGCGCACAGCATCGGCAGATCGCCGAGCCGCCGCCGGATCGCGGCAGCCTCTTGCACAAACCCCTCGCGCCCGACCTTGACGACGCCGTGGTCGTCCCGCTCGGTGTGCTCGACCGTGCCGTACTCGCCGATGACGAACACGCGCCGATTGGTCGTGCCCCAGTCGACAGCGAGGAAGCGTCCCTTCATCGCCGCTCGCTCACCACCAGGTCGCATAGAGAGCGACGAGGATGGCGATCACCCCGAAGGCGGCGGCATTGAAGCCGGCGGTCGTTCGATAGCTGATCCCCGTGGTGGTAATCCGGTCGCGGCCGGCCGCGCTCGGCATGACGAGCGACAGGACGACCGCCAGAGCAAGCGCGATCACGAACACCAGGCCCATCCGGTTCATGAACGGAAAGTCCGGCATGAACTCCTTGAAGGCATAGGACAAGGCCACCGATGCGATCGCCGCGGCAATGGCGCCGGCTTCGCTCGCCCGCTTCCAGAACAGGCCGAGCAGGAAGATCACCGTGATCCCCGGCGTGAAGAAGCCCGAGAACTCCTGGATGAACTGGAACGCCTGGTCCGACCCGCCCAGCAGTGGCCGCGCCGTGAGCAGCGCCAGCACCGTCGCGGCCGCAGCGGCGATACGGCCGACCAGGACGAGGTGCTTCTCGTTGGCAGCGAGCAGGCTCTCGTCCTCGGCCGGCGGATAGGGCTCGTGCGTTGTCGCATCGGGATCGCCCGCCACGCGCTCCTCGTCTTCCGCACGCGTCGCCACGCGGCGGTACTTGGCATAGAGGTCGAGCGTGAAGATCGTCGCGATCGAGTTGATCTTGGAGGCGGTCGAAGCGACCACGGCGGCCATCAGCGCGGCGAACACCAGACCGAGCAGACCGGGCGGCAGATAGTGCATCATGGTCGGGTAGGCCTCGTCCGCCGGATCGAGCCCGGGGGCGAGGATCACCGCCGCAAGCCCCGGCAGCACGACAACCGCCGGCATCAGCAGCTTGAGGAAGGCGGCGAACACGACGCCCTTCTGCGCTTCACCCAAGCTGCGAGCGGCCAGTGCGCGCTGGATGATGTACTGGTTGAAGCCCCAGTAACTGAGGTTGGCGATCCACATGCCGCCGACGAGAACGGCGATACCGGGGAGCTCCTGATAGCCGAGCTCGCCCGGCTCCAGGATCATGTTGAACTTCTCGGGCGCCTGGTCGAGCAGTGCGGTGAAGCCGGCCCACACGCCCTGTCCGCCACCGACTTCGTTGAGCGTCAGGCCGGAGATGATGAGCCCGCCGAGCACCAGCAGCGTCACCTGGACGATGTCGGTCAGCGCCACCGCCTTGAGGCCGCCGTAAAGCTGGTAGAGGAGCGCAAAACCGCCCAGCGCGTAGAGGGCGACATCCTGATCGACGCCCGCGACCTTGTTGACCGCGATCGAACCGAGCCAGACGATCGAAGTGAGGTTCACGAAAATGTAGAGCGCGATCCAGAAGATCGCCATCAGCGTGCGGATCGTCGGGCCGTACCGCTGTTCCAGGAACTGCGGCATCGTGTAGATTTCGTTCTTGAGGAAGATCGGCAGGAAATACTTGCCGACGATCAGCAGGGTCAGCGCCGCCATCCATTCGTAGGACGCGATCGCCAGCCCGAGCCGATAGCCGGCGCCGGACATGCCGACGATCTGCTCGGCGGAGATGTTGGCGGCGATCAGTGACGCGCCGATCGCCCACCACGGCAGATCCTTGGACGCGAGGAAATAGTCGGAGCTGTTCTTGGTGTGTCCGCCCTTCTCGCGTGACACCCATTGCGCCAGCCCGAAAATGCCGATCGCATAGATGACCACCACGATCGCATCGATGGCTGCTAGATCCAAAGTCGCCTCCCGTCCCGAACTCTTGTGTTCTGCCCGGCCCATACGATAATGCGCCGAGCAACAGGCGGTCTATTTATATGATCTATAGGACTTGTCCAGCGGCCACGTGCCTGCCTATATGCGGTGCAATGGACCGGGACATCACGAGGAGGATAGCAGCCTGATGACGGCGATGGACCCGGCGGACGTGCGCACGCAGCTCGGCCGCAACCTTACTTACGGCATGCTCGATACGCTGGGCCGCGCGATCGTCATCGGCAGCTATCAGGACCGCGTCTTCCCCACCGAGGCCGAACTGGCGAAGGAATACGGCGTCAGCCGCTCGGTCACGCGCGAAGCGGTGAAGATGCTGACGGCCAAGGGGCTGCTGAGCGCCCGCCCGCGGCAGGGCACGATCATCCAGCCGGCGACGTCGTGGAATCTGTTCGACACCGACGTGCTGCGCTGGCTGCTCGAGCGGAAATTCTCGGTTGAGCTGCTGCGGCACTTCAACCAGCTTCGCGTCGCGATCGAGCCCGAAGCCGCCGCGCTTGCGGCCACGTATGCGGCGCCGTCCGACCTCGAGGCGATCGATGCCGGGCTCAAGCGGATGCGCGCAGCCGAGCAGGGCAACGACGACACGCTCGACGCCGACATCGCCTTCCACGTCGCCGTGCTGCGCGCATCGGCCAACCCGTTCTACGCGCAGTTCCGCGATGTCGTCTCGACGGCGCTCAGGACCTCGATCCGCTTCACCAACCGGATCAAGGGCCGCTCCGCCAGCGTCGACGACCACGCCGCCGTTCGCGATGCGATCGCGGCGCGGAAGCCCGACGCCGCCCGCAAGGCGATGAAACGGCTGATCGGCGATGTTCTCGAACTCATCGAAACCGCCGACGACGAGCCGGAGCCTACGGCCGGCTGATCAGCCTCCCGTCATTCCGAAACGCCCGGCGGTGCGAGCGGCGTATCAATGGCAACGGGCTCTCCGAACACCGGCACGCCCTCTGTGTCCCATTCGAACCGCTGAATCCGCGGCGAGCGTTTGCTCGTGCATTGCATGTCGGGCCCGGGATTGGCGTGATAAATGATCCAGTTCTCTCGCCCGTTGCCTGCCGTAAAGAAGCCGTTGTGGCCGGGTGCATAGACGCCGTTCTCCGGTGACTTGTGGAAGACCGGCTCCGGCGACTTCGTCCAGACGTCCGGATCGAGCGGGTCGCTTCCGGCAGGTGCCGAGAGCAAGCCGAGCGCATAGTCGTCGGACCAGCAGGCGCTCGCCGAATAGCTGAGGAACAAGTCGCCGTCCGGGCCGAGCAGGAACTCGGGACCTTCGAGAATCTGGCGGCCGCCCTGCTTCTCCCAGGCATGTTCCGGGCGAGCGATGATCGCTTCCTCGCCCTCGAGCGTCCACGGGTTCGCCATGCGCGCGATCGCGAGCACGCTGTCAGGCCCCACATAGGGCGAATAGACGAAGTAGCGCTTGCCTTCGTACGCGAAGGTCGTGCCGTCGATGCCGTTGTAGCGGGTGTTGACGCGGCCACGGTCGACCCAGGTGCCGGTCGTCGGATCCTCCGCGCTATTCTCCAGCACGAACACGCCCCGATGGGCGTCGTTGTCCTGCCCGCTCGCCGCCGCGGTGTAGTAGACGTACCACTTGCCGCCTATCCGGTGCAGCTCGGGCGCCCAGATCGAAACCGCGTTGGGACCGGTCGCCGGCGGGCGCCAGATCACCGTGGGCGAAGCCTCGGCGAGCCGGGCCATATCGCGCGTCTTGCGCATCTCCAGCCGGTCTCCGCTGGTGTTCATGTAGTAGAACACGCCCCCATGCTCGGTCACCCAGGGGTCGGGCCCGGACGGCAGCAGGGGGTTGGTGAACGTGCGCGGTGCGGCAGTCGCACAGGCCGCGAGGAGCCCGCAGGCTGCGACGGTCAACCAACTGGTGCGGCGCTTCTTCTTCGGATCGGACATGCGCAATCTCGCTCGGATAAAGAAATGGGCGGCACGGAGGCCGCCCAAGGGAGAGAAAGAGCGCCGCCGGACGAACCGGCAGCAGTTCATGAGAGCGGCGAACCGCCGCGTCAGAATTTCACCCGGACGCTGGCACCGTAGAACGTATCGTCTATGCGGATGTCGTGCGGGTAGGCGGGGGTGTCGAAATAGCTGAGATACTTGCCTTTCAGCACGTTCACCCCTTCGAAGTTGACGGTGATGTTCTCCGTCACGTCGTAACCGATCGAGAAGTCGAGACGGCCGTTCGGACGCACGTAGTTGAAGTAGATCTGCTGCTCCGGAACCAGCAGCTGCGTGAACGTGCCGTCGTAGTAGCGATCGCGCCAGTTGTAGGCGACGCGAGCGTGGAGACCGTACTTCTCGTATAGCGCGCCCACGTTGTAGGCGTGCTTGGACACCCCGCCCAGCGCCTTGCCCTGGAGTAGGTCGCCTTCGGTAAGAACCTCCGTATCGGCGTATGTGTAGTTCGCGAACACGCCCAAGCCGTCAAATCCGTCCGGCAGGAAATCCAGGAAGTACTGACCGCCGACTTCGAAGCCCTGCAGCCTCGATGAACCCAGGTTGCGCGGGCGATTGATGTCGTAGGTGATGCCGTCGATCACTTCCTCGGCGACGTTCCGGGCGACCCGATCCTTGATGTCGCGGTAATAGACGCCCGCCGCGATATAGGAGCCGCGGCCGAAGTAGTACTCCAGCGTGGCATCGTAGGAATCGGCGACCTGCGGCCTCAGGTTCGGATTGCCGCCCGTGCCGCTCGGACGGATGTTCGCATTCGACGGGACGGAATATGTAAGGCCCGGATTGAGGTCGGCGAACAGCGGCTGAGCGATCGTCCTGGCATAGCTGGCGCGGAACTGAAGCTCCGGCGTCAGTTGAACACGGATGCTGGCGTTGGGCAGGAACTTCTTGCTCGACGAACTCGCCTTCACCGGGGTGAGCACGCCCTCGCCGTCAGGTGACGTCACGACCCCCGTACCCTCGATCGTGCGGTCGGTAATGACGTAGCGGCCGCCGATCAGTCCATCGATGGGAATGGTTCCGACGTCGAAGGCGTAGCGGCCCTGCAAATAGAGCGCCATCGTCGATTCGTCCGCGTCGAAGCTGCGCGTCGGGCTGTCTTCCGGATCGCCCGGGGCCCCGCCATAGAGCGCGCGCAGCACGTCGGTATTCTCGCGCAGGAAGTCGGGATCGGGCGTAATCCAGTGCTGCCCACCGTTGATGACCGGGATCGTCGCCGGCGATTCGATCAGGAAGTCCGCCGGCAGCCCCGAATTGGCGACGAGACGGTCGGCCATGTTCGATGCCGGCGGTCCGCCAGCCAGATTGCCGCGGAAGGTCGCATTGCGATCCGCATAGCGCACGCCGAACTGAACCTCGTCGAGGAACGAGCCGACCTCATACGAGCCGTCGAACATCGCCTGGGTGATCGTGCTGTTCGAACGCCTGTAGTCCTGGAACAGGCTGTTGATGAACATGAAGCCGTCCGGATCGCCGACAGGGTTGCCGACCATGTCGGTCGTGCCGTGCCGGTCGTCGTTGATATCGACGTCGACCTGCTCGATCCGCTTGCCGATGTCGACGATCGTCGTCCGGTTGTTGGTCTTGCTCTGGAAGCGCGAGATATCGAGCCGCAGATTCCACGGGCCGTCGGTAATCTTGATGCCGCCCGCCAGCATATACTGGTCGGTCTTGTCGCGCTTGGCCTGGGTGCTGGTGTTGCCGGGCACGTTGTTGAAGGTGGCCGAACTGCCGATGCAGAGATCCTGGATATCGGCGGAGTTGGGGTCGCGGAAACCAGCGGGGCTGACCGGTGCCTGGAAGCACAGATCGGTCGCCTCGACGTTGCTGATGCTTTCCGCCGCGAAGATGTCGGAGAAGATGAAGAACGTGCCGAATTTCGCTCGGTAGCCCGAGTAGAGACCGTCGAGGTAGAGCTCGACGGTGTCGTTCGGGCGCCACTGGAACGCAGCGTTGACCTGGGGCCGCTGATACTTGCCGGTGTCGGTCAGTCCGCCGACGCACGTGGGCAGGACTACGCCGTCACCGCCCGGAGGGCCGTTGCTGCCCGAGCGCGGGTCGCAGTTGAACGAGATCGGCCGGTTGAAGCTGTTGTCGGAATAGGAGAGGTTGATGAGCGCGCCCATCTCCCCATCGCCCGCATCCCAGCGGCCGCCGATCAGGACGCCGCCGTTGTAGCTCAGCTCGTCGGCGTTCTCGCCATAGGTGGCGCGGCCCAGCGCGCTGACCGTCAGGCCCTGATCGAGGTCGAAGGGCTTGCGCAGCCGCAGGTCGATATTGCCGGCAATGCCGCCTTCGATCTTTTCCGCGGAATTGGACTTGTAGACGTCCGCCCGTGCCAGCGCCTCGGCCGGCAGGTCCTGGAAGGCGAAGCCGCGCCCGACGCCGGTGAAGATCTCGCGCCCGTCGAGCGTGGTGATAATGTCGCCGATGCCGCGGATCAGCGGATTGACGATCTCGTTGTTGAAACCGTTGACCACCTGCACGCCTGGCACGCGCTGAAGCGCCGCGGCGGTCGTCGTATCGGGAAACTTGCCGATGTCCTCGGCGACGATGGAATCCACCACCATGTCCGAGTTCTGCTTGATCTCGGCCGCGCGGCTGAGACTGGCGCGAATGCCGGTGACGACGATGAGATCTTCCTCGCTCTCGGCCGGCAAATCGGCCGAGGCCTCAACCGACTGAGAGCTGGACTGAGGCTCCGCAACATCTTGCGCGAAAGCCGTTCCCGACCAAGCGATCGCGAGCAGCGAAGCCGAACGGAGAATGCCCTTGGACCAAATCATGATGATGTTCTCCCCATACCGCGTGGCGGTGTCCCGGTTTTTTCCGGTGTTGCGCCAATCGTAACGCGGCTGAAATAGTCTTACAAGTAGTATTTGTAGGATAATTGACGACGGATGCGAGCACCCTCGCTCCGGCGCTCAGAGCCGACCTCAGTCCGTTGCGATGACCGCCGGCTGGGTCGGAGTCGGAGGCACGACGCCCTTCGGCGCCGCGGTCAAACGCTTGATCAGATCGACCTCGGCCTGGCGATAGGGCGTGCCGTCGGTGTGAAGCACGTCGTGGAACCAGATCGTCGGCTCGTCATAGGTGTACGGCTTCTTCCAGCTATCCCAGGGCAGACGAGTCTGCGACTCCCCGTCGACAAAGCCCCAGTTGTACATCGCGATGTTGAGGCGCTTTGCGATCGGCAGCGAGCCGTCGAAAGTCGAACCGTTGCCGCGCGCCATGTACTCGGTGCACAGTACAGGCCGGCCGTAGCTCAGCATCTGCTGCGCCCGCCGCTCGAACTGTTCCGGCCAGTTGTAGTCGTGGAAGCTCATCACGTCGGACTCGGCGAGTTGGATCTTCTCGACCGCGTCGCGCTTCTCCATCCGGTGCCAGTCTTCGCCGGTCCACAAGCCGCTGGTCAGCGGCTGGGTCGGATCGGCGCTGCGCGCCCATTCGAACACGTCGTCGAGAAGCCCGGCGACCATTTGCTTCTTGTTCGGTGTGGGCGCGTAGTTGCCGCCGCCGTCGTTGTTCGGCTCGTTCCAGACATCCCATGCGAGGACCCGGTCGTCGTTCGCGAAGCGCCCGACGACATCCTTCACATAAGCTTCCAGCTTGTGGTGCTGGCTCTTGTCCGCGAGCCGTTCCGCGCCCGGCGCCTGGACCCAGCCCGAGTTGTGGACGCCCGGGATCGGCGGATGCTGCGCACCGGCGACCGGATGTGGATCCCAACAACTGTCGAACAGCACGAACATCGGCCGGATGCCGTGCTTGGCGGCGATGGTCAGGAACTGGTCCATTCGCTGCTTCAAACCCTCCGGATCGTTCTCCCACAGCAGGTTGTGCAGATAGACCCGCATGGTGTTCATGCCGAGATCCGCTGCCCAGCCGAGCTCCTTGTCGATCGTCGCGGGATCGAAGGTTTCGGCCTGCCACATGTCGAGTTGGTTGATCGCGGTCGCCGGATTGTAGTTCGCGCCGACGAGCCACGGCTGCTGGTCGTACCAGGCATTCGCTTCCTGCTTGGTCCAGATCTCCCGCGCCTCTGCAGGCGCGGCCATCGCCACGACCGAGGCCGCCGCGAAGAACAGAGTCATCGAACGCTTCATTGGGATCTCCCGTATTGTTCTGTGCGGTCTGCGCGTGTCAGCGCGCCGCCTTGGCCTGTCCGCTCGACAGGCGGTAAATCATGACGTTGCGATAGGTCTCGCCGGGCTCCAGCCGGCCCGAGCCGAACGTCGGCTGGTTGGGCGTATCGGGGAAGAGCTGCGGCTCGAGCACGATGGTATCGCCCTGGCGGTAGATGCCCTTCGACTTGCCCGCGATGGTGCCGTCGAGGAAATTGCCCGAGTAGAACTGCAGACCCGGCTGGTTGGACCAGAGCTCGAAGCTGCGGCCAGAAACCGGTTCCTCGACGCGCGCCATCAGGCGCGGCTCGTCGGAAACTGTCTTCGCGATGACGAAGTTGTGATCGTAGCCGCGGCCATAGACGATCTGCTGATCGCTCGCGTCGCGAACGCGCTCGCCCACGGCATGGGGTTCGCGGAAGTCGAACGCCGTGCCCTCGACCGGGCGGAATTCGCCCGTCGGGATCAGCGTCTCGTCGACCGGGGTATAGTGATCCGCCGGAATGGTGAGCACGTGCCCCATGGCGCTGCCCGCCCCTTCGCCGCGCAGGTTCCAGTACGCGTGATTGCTGATGTTGACGATCGTTGGCTCATCCGTCGTCGCGCGATACTCGATCGTCAGCGCATTCTCCTCGTCGAGCGAATAGATCGCGAACACCGTCAGCTCGCCAGGGTAGCCCTGATCGCCGTCGGGGCTGACATAACGCAGGGTCGCCTTGGCGGTCGGCCCGTCTTCGACCGAGACGACCTCCCACAGCACTTTGTCGAAACCGGTTGTGCCGCCGTGTAGCGAGTTGGGACCGTTGTTGACGGGCGTCTCGTAGGTCTTTCCATCGAGCGCGAACCGCCCTTTGGCAATCCGGTTCGCGAAGCGGCCGACGGTCGCGCCGAAGTATTCAGGCTTGGCCAGATAGCCTTCGAGCGTGAGATAACCGAGCTGGACGTCCGCCTTCTCGCCGTTGCGGTCGGGCATGATCAGCGACTGGAGCGTCGCGCCCAGGCTGATCACGGTCGCCGACACGCCCTGCTCGTTCGACAGCGTCACCGCGGTGACCTCGCGCCCGTCGGGCAGCGTGCCGAAGCTTTCCTGCGATGCGGTCGCGGCGAGTGCTGCGTTCGGCATACCCATCGCGATTCCCGCCGCGGCCGCAAGCGCGGCTGCCTTTGCCTTGAGCGTCATCTTCTCCCTCCTGATGCGAACCGTATCAACGGCCTCCTGCCGAGTAAAGCAGTTTAATATGATAAATGAGCTAACCTGCATATTTATGGGGCGCGAAGCCGCGCCGCCCGGCCTCGACTTCGAACAGGGCACCGCCATGCTCTTCCGCTACGCCGTCGGCAGCGGAGGTCACGAACATCCGGTCGAGCGCGTCGCCGGCGAAGGCGCAGCTGGTGATCTGCGAGGCCGGCAGTTCGATCGCTTCGTCCGGCCGGCCGTCGGGGGAGAAGCGCAGCACGCGCGATGCGCCCCAGCACGTGACCCAGAGGCCGCCGTCGCTGTCGAAGGTCATGCCGTCAGGCGTGCCCCATCCGCTCTCGAATTCGACGAACAGCTCTCGCTTGCCCAGCACACCATCGGCGTCGACGGGGAAGCGGTAGATCAGGCCGAGCCCGCTGTCGGTGTGGTAGATCCAGTCGCCCTCCGGCGCGATCGCGGGGCCGTTGGCAATGCGGTACCCGCTGTCGACCCGGGTCACGCTCCGATCTGGATCGAACCGGTAGAGCGCGCCGTCCGGCCGGTCAGCGGTCAGCGGCATGGTTCCCGCCCAGATACGCCCGGCCGCATCGGCCTTGGCGTCGTTCATCCGATTATCGGGCCTATGCGGTTCGGGATCGACGATCGGATTCACCCGCAGGGGATCGAGCGAGAGTTCGGCGAACCCGCTTTGCAGGCCCGCGATGAAGCCCGGCCGCTCGCGCCGCTCGATCACCCAGCCGATCATCTCGGGAACCGACCATTCCTCGACCGCGCCATCGCCCAGCGACAACCGGTTGAGCCGCTGCCCCAGGATATCGACCCAGAACAGCGATTGGGTGCCGGGCGACCACAGCGGCCCTTCCCCCAACTGGTCGCGGCGGGCGCGATCGATGAGCCGGACGCGGGTCAATGGCTGTCGCGCGGCAGGCCCTTGGCCGCGATCCGCTGATACTTGACTGCTGGCTCGAGCACCGCACCACCGTCGAACTGACCGACGATCCCGCGCTGAATCTCCTGCCAGGGCGTCTGCGACTCTGCGATGGCATAGCCGCCCGCGGCCTCCAGCGCGGCCCGGCGGCGGGTGAGCTCGATATCGTCGACAAGCATGTTCACCTCGCGCCGCTTCAGATCGACTCGAATGATGTCGCCTGTTCGAAGAAGTGCAATACCACCCCCTGCCGCGGCTTCGGGCGAAGCGTTGAGGATCGACGGCGAGCCGGACGTGCCGGACTGCCGCCCGTCGCCGATACACGGCAGCGCTTCCACCCCGGCGCGGATCAACGACGCCGGGGGCCGCATGTTCACCACCTCGGCCCCTCCGGGAAAGCCGATCGGTCCGGTGCCGCGGATGACCATGATCGTCCGGTCGTCGACGCCGAGCGCAGGATCGTCGATCTTCGCATGATAATCCTCCGGCCCGTCGAAAACGACGGCCCGCGCCTCGAAGGCGTCCGGATCGTCCGGGTCGGAGAGGTAGCGCGCCCGGAACCACTCGGAGATGACGCTCGTCTTCATCACCGCGGTATCGAACAAGTTGCCGCGCAATACCGTGAGCCCCGCGGCGGACTTCAGCGGAGCGCCGAAGCGGCGGATGACCCGCTCGTCTTCGGGTTCGGCATCGCAGTTGTTCTCGGCGATCGTGCGGCCGTTGGCGGTCAGCGCCTCACCGAAGATCAGGCCCTCCCGGAGCAGTTCGCCGATCACCGCCGGCACGCCGCCCGCGCGGTAGAAGTCTTCGCCCAGATACTCGCCCGCCGGTTGCAGATTGACCAGGAGAGGGATCTCCGCCCCGTGCCGCTCCCAATCGTCGAGCGACAACTCGACCCCGATGTGCCGGGCGATTGCGTTCAGGTGGATGGGCGCGTTGGTCGATCCGCCCAGCGCGGAATTGACGCGGATCGCGTTGAGGAAGGCCTCGCGCGTGAGGATGTCCGACGGCTTGCGGTCCGCGGCAACCATCTCGACCACGCGCCGTCCGGTTTCCCAGGCACACTGCTGCCGGTCGCGGTGAGGCGCCGGAATCGCCGCCGAGCCGGGGAGCGCCATCCCCAGCGCCTCGGTCAGCGAATTCATCGTGGTCGCCGTCCCCATCGTGTTGCAAAAGCCCGTCGACGGGGCGGAGGACGCGACCAGCTTGATGAAGCCCTTGTAGT
The DNA here is from genome assembly GCF_003581645.1 of Pelagerythrobacter aerophilus. Taxonomy (GTDB): domain Bacteria; phylum Pseudomonadota; class Alphaproteobacteria; order Sphingomonadales; family Sphingomonadaceae; genus Pelagerythrobacter; species Pelagerythrobacter aerophilus. The sequence goes on from NZ_QXFK01000018.1 coordinate 626,174, forward strand.
CGATCTCGCCCGCGGCGAGCATCTCGCGGGCCTTCCAGATGATCGTGCCCGAACCGACACGCTCGCCCTTGTGCCAGCCGTTGAGCATCGGCCCGACCGACAGCGCGATCGCGGGAATGTCCACGGTCGCGGCAGCCATCAGGCAGGCCGGCGTGGTCTTGTCGCAGCCGATCGTCAGCACGACGCCGTCGATCGGGTAACCATGGAGAACCTCGACCAGGCTCAGGTAGGCGAGATTGCGGTCGAGCCCCGCCGTGGGGCGCTTGCCGGTTTCCTGAATGGGGTGAATCGGAAACTCCAGCGGAATGCCACCAGCGTCGCGAATCCCTTCCTTCACCCGCTCCGCCAGCACGACATGGTGCCGGTTGCACGGGGCCAGATCGCTGCCCGTCTGGGCAATGCCGATGATCGGGCGATCCGACTGCAGTTCTTCGAGCGAGAGCCCGTAGTTCAGATAACGCTCGATATAGAGCGCCGTCATGTCGGGATTTTCCGGATTGTCGAACCACGCGCGGGAACGAAGGCGCGGGCGATCCTCACCTGCGCTCATTGCGACGCCATCCGCTGAAATTCGTGTCCGAGCCAGGTCATTCCCCCTCCAATCCATCGGCCGCGTGGGATACGCCGGCCGGTAACGCATCCGGGTTGATTACCAAGCCGGTTTGAATTTATAAAGCGTATATATCCGATAAATTAGGGGAGGGAAGAACCGATGCAGCACGACGGCGATGGGCAGATGCCCATACGGCTGGCGCTCGTCGGCATCGGCAAGATCGCGCAGGATCAGCATATTCCTGCGCTGCAGGCCAACAAATCGTTCGAGCTGGTGGCGGCGGTTAGCAGAAGCGGCGGGATCGAGAACCTTCCGTGCTTCGCGGATATCGGCGACCTGCTCGCGAGCGGTCTGGACGTGGAGGCCGTATCGCTCGCAACGCCGCCTCAGGGCCGGCACGCGATCGCCCGCGCCGCGCTGGAGGCCGGACTGCACGTCATGCTCGAAAAGCCGCCGGCAGCGACGGTGAGCGAGGTTGCCGACCTGGCAGCGCGCGCGAGAGACGCGGGCGTGGCGCTCTTTGCGACATGGCATTCACGCGAAGCCGCCTCCGTCGATGCCGCCCGCAAATGGCTCGCAGGCAAGACCCTGCGCTCGGCGAGAATCGATTGGAGGGAAGACATCCGCGTCTGGCATCCGGGTCAGGAATGGATTCTCCAGCCCGGTGGGCTCGGCGTGTTCGATCCGGGCATCAATGCCCTGTCGATCGCGACCGCGATCCTTCCCGAGGCCCTGCTGCTCCAGTCGGCCCGGCTCGAATTTCCGGCCAACCGCCAGGCGCCGATCGCCGCCGAGCTTTCGCTTCGCAGCGGTGAGACACCAGTCGAGGCCGCGTTCGACTTTCTGCAAACGGGGCCGCAATCGTGGGACATCGTGGTTGAGACCGACGCCGGCCGCCTCGTCCTGTCGGACGGCGGTCAGCGGCTCGCTATTGATGGCGCCGAAGTATCGGCAGGCGCCAACGAGGAATACCCGCGCCTCTATCGCCGTTTTGCGTCGCTCGTTCGCGAGAACGCGAGCGACGTCGACCTGACACCCCTGCAACTCGTCGCCGACGCATTCCTTCTCGGCGAGCGCATCGAGGCATCCCCGTTCAGCTTCTGACTTTATCCCGGCGCCCGCTGCAAGTACGAGCGGATGGATGGGGAGACCTTCAGCACCGCGGATCGTAGCCGCAGCGGCGGTGGTTCTGACGCTGTCGGCCTGTGCGGGCGGCAATTACAGGCCCGTGAGCGACAGTCCCGTGAGGATTGGCCAGCCGTACACGGTGCGCGGCATCACTTACGCGCCCGCCGCTGCGCCGGGCTATGACTCGCTGGGATACGCCAGTTGGTACGGCAGCGAGTCCGGCAATCAGACCGCCAACGGCGAACGCTTCCGTGCCGACTGGATCACCGGGGCGCACACCACGCTTCCCCTGCCAACTTACGTCGAGGTGACGGCACTCGATACGGGCCGCCGGATCATCGTCCGTATCAACGACCGGGGTCCGTTCGCCCACGGCAACCGCATCATCGATCTGTCGCGCGGCGCGGCCGAGGAGCTTGGCATCAAGGCGCGGGGCATAGCTCCCGTGCGTGTGCGCCGCGTCGAACCTTCGGAGAAAGACCGCAAGCGGCTTCGCGAAGGCAAGCCCGCTGGCGCGCTGAGGCCTGTGCCGCAGCAGGAGTTGCAACAGCTTCGGGCGCGCCTGTCGAACCGGGGCCGCTAGGAAAAACGTATCGGCGAGCCACAAGGCGCATTGCTGGTGGAAACCATTGCGCCGCGGCGCGGGGCGAAGGATAGGCAAGCGATGCCTCGCCCGGATCCATTTCATCTGATTCTCGCCAACAATCTGGTGCAGAACGTGGTCAATTTCACGGTCTGGTTCGCGCTGGTGTTCTGGGCCTTTCTGGAAACGCGCTCGGTATTCGTCACCGGCATGATCGGTGGCATCTACCTGGTGTTCACCGCAGGGTTCGCGATCTGGTTCGGTAGCCTGGTGGATCATCACCGCAAGAAGCGTATCATGCTGGCATCCAGCGCCGGTTCCTTCGTTCTTTATGCCGGTTCCCTCGCTGCCTATCTGCTGGCACCCGAAGGCACGCTGGCGCTGGTCGACGGCGCGCCGCTCTGGGGCTTCATACTTCTGGTGATGCTGGCCGTGATCTGCGGCAATATCCGCATGATCGCGTTGCCGACGCTGGTCACCGCGCTGGTCGAAGAAGACAGGCGCGACAAGGCGAACGGGCTGGTCGGCATGGTGACCGGGATCGGATTCCTGCTCACCTCGGGCATAAGCGGCTTTCTCGTCGCCTGGGACGGGATCCGGGGCACACTGATGCTGGCGATCGCCGTCACCGCGCTCGTCTTCCTGCACCTCCTGACGGTGCACATCGACGATCCCGAGCCGGCCTCCTCCGCGCCGGGCGGGCGCAAGCATGTGGACCTCAAGGGCACGATCGGCGTGGTCGCCGCCGTGCCGGGGCTGTTTGCGCTGATCTTCTTCGCCACCTTCAACAACTTCCTCGGCGGCGTGTTCATGGCACTGATGGACGCCTACGGCCTGTCGCTGATGGACGTGCAGGCCTGGGGCATCCTCTGGGCGGTCGCCTCATGCTCGTTCATCGTCAGCGGCTTGACCATCGCCCGGACTGGCCTGGGAAGAAACCCGCTGCGCACGCTGCTGCTGGTCAACCTGATGGTCTGGACGGTGGCGAGCGTGTTCACGATCCAGTCCTCGATCGTGCTGCTGGCGGTCGGCTGCGTGATCTGGTTGTTCCTTGGCCCCTACGCCGAGGCCGCCGAGCATACCACGCTCCAGAAAGTCGTGCCCTACGAGCGGCAAGGGCGGGTGTTCGGCTTCGCGCAGTCGGTGGAGCAATCGGCCGCGCCGCTGACGGCGTTCCTGATCGGTCCGCTCACCCAGTTCCTCGCGATCCCGTTCATGACTACGGGCGCCGGTGCGGAGTTGATCGGCGAGTGGTACGGCACGGGGCCGGAGCGCGGCATGGCGCTGGTATTCAGCACCACCGGCGTGCTCGGCGTGGTGATGACACTGATCGCGTTCGGCTCGCGGCAGTACCGCCAGCTTTCGGCCACTTATGCAGGCACGGCGGACGAAAGCGTGCTCCCCGCTCATCCAGCGGAGGGAATAGTGGAGAGCTTCTCGGCCCTCAGCACTGCGGACGGGACCGAACCTCCGCAAGTTCCTCCCGGAAGGGGAGGATCAGGGTGACCGAAATCGCCGTAATGACGCTGGCCCCAGACCAGGGGCTCCGATAGACTCCGCATCCATGGCTTGCTTCACGCGGATCGCTGCGCTGCCTTTTTGCCCGCTCGCCTTGATCGCCACCTCCGCGCCGGCGCAGTCATCGTTCCCCTCCGAGCCGCCCGCACCCGGCCAAACGCTGCTCGAGTGGAGCGATCCGCCGATCCTGAAGCATGACATTCCGCCAGAGCGCCGGAATGACGTCGCCAGCTGCGCCGAAGCCGACGAAACCCGACTGGAAGAGGTCGCGCTGACGTGCTGGCCGGTACTCCAGGCTTACAAGCTTTTCCTCCGGATGGATTTCGCGGCCGGGGAACCGTCCCGCGATCCGCAGACCAATCGGCACCTCGCGCTCGGTTACGCCCACCAGGTGATCGACCTGATCGGGGAGCCGGTGTGGCCCCTGCAAACCCATATTCTGATGAAAGCCTATCAGCGGCAGGCGATCATGCTGGCGGAAGAGCAGCAATGGGACGCAGCGCTTACCGCCAATTCGAAACAGATCGCCGCCATTGAAGCCCTTGGAGGATATCACCGCGATTTTCGGATGGCCTTTGCTCTCGCGAAGCGATCCGACCTTCTGCTGGGCGCGGGGCGACGTAGCGAAGCGCGGGCCGTGCTGGAGCAGGCGCGCCCGCTATTGAAGCGTCCGGACGGCGCCCGCAACGGCTGGGCCTTTTCCAATCACAACGAAGCCGTGGTGACGGATGCGATCCGCCACGGCGATCTTGCCTACGCGGAGACGACACTCGATCGCTATCTCGACTATGTGCGCGGTGCGCCAAAGGGGATGCAGTTCGGCTCGATCGACGCGCTGGATCTGAAGTTATATCTCGTCGCTGGCCGCAAGGACGTGCCGGCAACGCTCCACCTGCTGGACGAGCGTAGGGCTCTATTGGCCGAGCGCGAACCGTGCTTTTACGGACGGGTTCTGTTCCCCTATGTCCTGGCTCCGGTCCGGAATGTGCCGGCCATCGCCGCACGGATCGACGAACTGCAATGTCCGGCGAGAGTGCTGGCGAAGCTGGCACGAACGCCGACGACCGGAATCGTCTCGAACAGCGGCGAAATTGTCCTTCCCAGGATTCCGGACGACGGCCTCGATCGGGACTGAGAAGCAGTCCGATGGACCGCAATGGCGCGTCGCTTGCAAGCCGGGCGGTGATCCGAACGAGGAATACCGCGCTCCAGATCGTCACACGTCGTCGGCCGACCGAAACTCCTCGACGTCGATTTCGTTGGCCATTCGTCCGACGGCAACGGCGACAGTGGCATCGCCTGTAACGTTGGTCATGGTCCGCATCATATCCAGCAGGTGATTTATCCCCGCGACAAATGCGATGGTTTCGAGCGGCACGCCAATCGAGGCGAGCACCAAACTCATCATCACAAGGCCGGAGCCAGGCACGCCAGCGGCGCCGATAGCGCCTAAAGTCGAGGTCAGGCCGATCAACAGGTAGCTCGTCCAGTGAAGGTCGATGCCGAAGGCTTGCGCTCCGAACAAGGCGATCACGCCCAGATACATTGCCGTACCGTTCATGTTGATCGTCGCGCCCAAGGCCACCGTAAAGCTGGCGATCGAGTTCGAGACGCCGAGATTTCGCTCCACGCATCGGAGCGTTACCGGCAGCGCCGCGTTGGAAGATGCGGTGGAAAATGCAACGGCCTGCGCGTCGATGATGCCCCGGTAGAAATCGATCACAGGCAACTTGGCTATCAGCCTCAGAATTGCGGGATACACGAATAGAAGGATGATCCCGCATCCCACGAAGTTCAGCAGAACCAGCTCGCTCAACGGCGCGAGCGCCGCAAAACCGAAGGTCCCGGCGACCCAGGCGATCAGCGCGAACACGCCGAACGGCGTGAGCTCCATCACCAGCATAGTCATCTGCTGCATGACTCTGGACCCCGCCTCCATCGCGCGGGCCAGCGGGGCACCTTCCTCTCCCGACAGCAGGATCGAGATACCGAACAGCACTGCGAAAACGATCAGCGGGAGAATGCTGCCCTGCGCCATCGCCATCACGGGGTTGTCCGGCACCAGGCCCACGATCAGCTCGATCAAGGACCGATCCGGCGGCGGCGCTACCGCACTTCCCGCCGGCAGGCTGATCGTGAGCCCATCCCCCGGGCGCACGATTGATGCCAGCGCCATCCCGAGCGAGACGGATATCACGGCAGTAACGAAGAACAGCGCGAGCGCCCGGCCGCCCACTTGGCCCAACCGGCCTACGTCCCCGACAGCCGTGATCCCGGAAACGAGCGAAAAGAAAATGAGAGGGACCACGAGCATCTTGATCGCCCGGATAAAGAGATCGCCAATCCAGCGCAGGGATTGCGCCTGCTCGCCGAGCAGCACTCCGGCTACGACGCCCAGAACCAATGCCAGCAGGACTCTTTTCCAGAGAGGGATCGAAAACCAAGTGCGCAACATCGTGTGCCTTCCTGCGATACGTAAGGTGCCGCCTCGAGATCTACCGCGCATAGCAAAGGCAGAAGTTCTGGCGACCTCGATCTGTAGGCACCCCTATAACCTGCACTTATGGACCCCGAAGCGGAAGGTACTTGTCTGCGCGCGTCGTCCGGGTAGCCCTTAAGGGTCCGGGTGCTGGGGGGAGGATGATATGATCTCAATTCGTGCCGCGGCCTTTATCGCCGCTACCGCCTTTTCCGTGAGCGTGTCCGCTACCGCTGGCAATACGGCCCCGGGCACGGTCGACCTGCTGATCCGCGGAGGCACCGTTTACGATGGAAGCGACAGCCCACCTTTCGTGGGCGACGTAGCAATCACCGGGGATCGGATCGTTGCCGTAGGCCCTTCCCTCGATGTCGCGGCCGCCAAGGTCCAAGATGCGCACGGAATGATCGTCTCTCCCGGTTTCATCGACGCGCATACCCATCCCGACAGCTATATTCGCTCCGACGACCCAACGGACCGGCTGAATCTGCCGTGGCTCGCCCAAGGCGTTTCGACGATCGTGATCGGAGTGGATGGATCGGGCAGCTTCAATGTCGCCAACGATCTCGCTACCCTGGAAGCTAGCGGTATTGGCACGAATGTCGCTGCGCTGGTCGGATTCGCCACCATCCGCACCAAGGTGATCGGGGAAGTCGATCGGACGCCCACGCCGGCAGAGCTTAAGGAAGAAAGAGCCCTGGTCGCCAAAGCCATGTGCGAAGGTGCGTACGGGTTCTCCACGGGCCTGTTCTATGCTCCGCAAAGCTACTCACAGACCGACGAGGTCGTGATGCTGGCCAAGGAAGCCGCGGCGCGAGGCGGGATTTACGACACCCACCAGCGCGACGAATCGAGCTACACCATCGGTCTGGTTTCCTCGGTCGATGAAGCAATCGAGATCGGTCGCCGGGCCGGGCTCCCGGTCCATTTCGCGCATCTCAAGGCGCTTGGCGTGGATGTCCACGGCCAATCGGCCGCGGTGATCGAACGCATCGAACGGGCCCGCGCCGACGGTATCGAAGTAACCGCCGATCAATATCCCTGGACCGCTTCCGGATCGAACCTGCAGGCCGCGCTCGTGCCTCGCTGGGCGGTGGATGGCGGGTATGATGCCATGCTCGAACGCTTCGGCGACTCGGCCGCCTTGTCGCGCATCAAGGCCGAAATGGAGGAGAACCTTCGGCGGCGTGGCGGGAAGGAGTCGCTGCTGCTCACAGCAACCGACCTGCCGTGGACTGGCAAGACCTTGGGCCAGATGGCCGATCAATGGCACGTCAGTCCCGTGGATGCCGCCATTCGCATCCTGTCGAGCGACGTCGAATTCGACGAGAGCAGGAATGAAGGTTCGCTCGGCCGCAGCCAGCTTGCACGCACGGCATCATTCAACATGTCCGACGGCGATGTCGAAGCCTTCATGAAGCAGCCCTGGGTCGTTACCGGATCCGATGGATCGGACGGACACCCGCGACAGTACGCGAGCTTTCCGCGCAAGTACGAGACCTACGTCAAAGAACGGGCCGTCCTCTCCCTGGGCGACTTCATCCATCGATCGACCGGCGCGACGGCGGATATCTACGGAATGGCGGAACGCGGCTATCTGCGACCCGGATATTTTGCCGATGTCCTCGTGTTTGATCCTGACGAATACGCCCCACGTGCGGATTACACGAACCCGCGAATGCCGTCCGTTGGAGTGAGATCGCTTGTGGTGAACGGAACCGAAGTCCTTCGTGATGGAAAACCGACCGGTACCGCGGCAGGGCGCGCTATGCGGCATGTTCCTCCCGAGGGAAGCTGTTCGTAAACACAGCAGATTGGTACCCCCGGCTTGGCTTGCTAAGGCCATGCGATGAAGCTTCGTCACATCGAGATATTCCACGCGGTTTATCTGAATCGCACGGTGAGTGCCGCGGCTCGCGCCCTCAACGTGTCTCAACCTGCGGTGACCAAGACGCTCAAGCATGCGGAGCAATTGCTGGGCTTCCCGCTATTCGACCGACGCGGCGGCAGGCTGGTGCCGACCGAAGATGCGCACACGATCTTCGCGGAGGTGGCGCAGATCCACGCGCAGGTCGCATCCTTACGCCAAGCCACCCGGAATCTGCGGCATGGCACCGGCTCCCTGAGAGTATCGGTCCTGCCCTCGTTGGCGTTGGGCATCTTGCCTCGTGCTGTCGCCATGTTCTCGCGCCAACATCCCGAAGTCTTCTTCGATTTGCAGACCGTTCATCACGACGGGATCGCCCGGGTTCTCTACGAGCGTGAAGCGGACATCGTAATCGCATTCGAGAAGCCTGTGGGCCTCCCGTTGATCGCCGACTGTCTCGGCGAGGGTGAACTCGGCCTGCTCTACCGGTGCGACGACCTGGCAGATGCACCGCCACGTATCCCCCTCGAAATGGTGCAGGACCGCCGTTTCATAAGTCTCGTGGAAAGCGGCCCGATCGGTGACTTGCTGCGAGCCGAACTGGGTCGGACGAAGATCGAACTCGACGAGGCTGCTTCGGCACGGACGTTCTACATCGGATCGGCTCTGGTCCGTGAAGGCCTGGGCATGGCCGTGCTGGACAATTTCACCGCGCAGGCGGCCGTCAGCGATGATGTCGAGTTTCGCCCGCTTCAGCCCGCGCTTGCATTCGACGTCTTTGCGATGACGCTGGAAAGTCGGCCGTTTTCGCACGGCGCGAAGGAGTTCCTGGAGATTTTCAAAACCTGCCTCGACGCGGCGTAGCGGTCGCCGCTGACGTGCTCCCCTGAAATGTGACCGGTATTTGGTAGAGTCCGACGCAAAGGAGTCGGACGACAATGAAGCGAAGCAGGTTCAGCGAACAGCAGATCATCGCGGTATTGAAGGAGCAGGAGGCTGGGATGCCGACTGCGGAGGTTTGTCGCCGTCACGGCATCAGCTCGGCCACGTTCTACAAATGGAAGTCGAAGTTCGGGGGGCTGGAAGTCTCCGATGCCCGGCGGCTGCGGACGCTTGAGCAGGAGAACAGCCGGCTGAAGAAGCTGCTCGCCGAGGCGATGCTCGACAACGTGGTGCTGAAGGATCTGGCATCAAAAAAATGGTAACGCCCGGCGCGAAGCGGGAAGCCGTCGCCCATGCCCGTGAGCAGCACGGGCTGAGCGAGCGTCGGGCGTGCAGTCTGGTCGGTGTGAGCCGCAGGGTGATCCGTTACGAGCCGACAAGGCCGGATGACGGGGCGCTGCGGCAACGGTTGCGCGAGCTGGCGGCGGAGCGTCGCCGGTTCGGCTATCGCCGCCTGGGCTACCTGCTGGCGCGGGAAGGCATGAAGCCCAACCACAAGAAGCTGCTGCGCATCTATCGCGAAGAAGGGTTGCGGGTGCGCCGTCGTGGCGGTCGCAAACGGGCACTGGGCACGCGCAGGCCAATGGTGCTGCCCGATGGACCGAACCAGCGGTGGTCGCTCGACTTCGTCTCCGATAGCCTCGTCTGCGGTCGCCGGTTCCGCATCCTATGCGTGGTCGACGACTTCTCGCGGGAGTGCCTGGCGCTGGTGGTCGACACGTCGCTGCCAGGCGCAAGGGTGGCCCGTGAACTGACCAGCCTGATCGGGATGCGCGGCAAGCCGCACACGGTTGTCAGCGACAACG
>NZ_QXFK01000019.1 GCF_003581645.1 Pelagerythrobacter aerophilus
GCGACCTGGAAGATCGGCGCGTCCTCATCCTTGTTGATGGCGATGATGGTCTTGGAGTCCTTCATCCCGGCGAGGTGCTGGATCGCGCCGGAGATGCCGATCGCGATATAGACTTCCGGTGCGACGATCTTGCCCGTCTGGCCGACCTGGTAGTCGTTGGGGACATAGCCCGCATCGACCGCCGCGCGGCTCGCACCCACGCCCGCGCCGAGCTTGTCGGCGAGCGGCATGATATATTCCTCGAAGGTCGCTGCGTCCTTGAGCGCGCGGCCGCCCGAGACGATCACCTTGGCGCTGGTCAGCTCGGGACGCTCGCTCTTGGCGAGCTCCTGGCCGACGAAGCTCGAGATTCCCGCATCGCCGGCGCCGGAGACCGCCTCGACCGTGCCCGAACCGCCTTCGGCGCCGGCCTTGTCGAAAGCCGTGCCGCGCACGGTGATGACCAGCTTGGGATCGCTCGATTCGACCGTCGCGATCGCGTTGCCGGCATAGATCGGACGAGTGAAGGTCTTCTCCCCCTCGATCGACAGGATGTCGGAGATCTGCATCACGTCGAGCAATGCGGCAACGCGCGGGGCGATGTTCTTGCCGGTGGTCGTGGCAGGAGCGAGAAAGGCGTCGTGGTCCTTCATCAGCTCGGCCGCGAGCGGCGCGACGTTCTCGGCCAGCTGGTGCTCGTAGGCGGGATCGTCGGCGACGTGGACCTTGCCCACCCCTTCGATCTTCGCGGCCGCCTCGGCCGCCGCGCTGCAGCCGCTGCCGGCAACCAGCAGGTGCACTTCGCCGAGCTTGGCGGCGGCGGTGACCGCGGACAGCGTTGCGTCCTTTACCGAAGCGTTGTCGTGTTCGACCAGAACCAGCGTTTTCATCGTCTCTTCCCTAAATTCCGTTGTCCCGCAGCGCTCGAGGTGGTGAGCGGCCCTTCGATCCTTCGGCGTGGCTCAGGATCCGGGGCGAACGGGAGCAGACCTGCTAAGCTCAAGCGATCCCAAGCGCCTTGATCTTGGCGACCAGCTCGTCGACGTCGGCGACCTTCACACCCGCCTGCCGCACCGGCGGTTCGGAGACATTGGTCGTCTTGAGACGCGGCGCAGTGTCGACGCCGTAATCGGCGGGGCTTTTGGTATCGAGCGGCTTCTGCTTCGCCTTCATGATGTTCGGCAGCGAAGCATAGCGCGGCTCGTTCAGGCGCAGGTCGGTGGTGACGATCGCCGGAAGCGTGAGCTTGACTGTCTCGAGGCCGCCGTCGATCTCGCGCTTCACGGTGACGCTCTCGCCGTCGATCTCGACGTCGTTGGCGAAGGTGCCCTGCGGCCGGCCGGTCAGCGCGGCCAGCATCTGGCCGGTCTGGTTCGAATCGTCGTCGATCGCCTGCTTGCCCAGGATCACCAGGCCTGGCTGCTCCGCCTCGTAGATCGCCTTGAGGATCTTGGCGACCGCCAACGGCTCGACCTCGTCATCGGTCTGGACCAGGATCGCACGGTCGGCGCCCATCGCGAGCGCGGTGCGCAGCGTTTCCTGGGCCTTGGCCGGACCGATCGAAACCGCGACCACTTCCTCGGCCTTGCCGGCTTCCTTGATTCGCAGCGCTTCCTCGACCGCGATCTCGTCGAACGGGTTCATGCTCATCTTGACGTTCGCAAGATCGACACCCGTACCGTCCGCCTTCACCCGAGGCTTCACGTTGTAGTCGATCACCCGTTTCACGGGCACGAGGATCTTCATGCAGCTATCCTTTCCGCCTGGCAGGCTTAGCGCAGCAATTCGCGGGCAATGGTGTTCTTCTGGATTTCGGAAGATCCCTCGTAGATACGCGTGATGCGAATATCACGGTAAAGCCGCTCGATCGCGTAGCCCTTGCAGTAGCCGGCACCGCCAAAGATCTGCAGTGCGGTATCGACCGTGCGGCTGCCCGCCTCGGTCGCGAACAATTTGGCCATGGACGCCAGTTCGCGCCGCTTTTCACCTTGGTCATAACGCCATGCGGCATCCAGCAGGATCAGACGCGCAGCACGCATGTCGGTCGCCATGCCAGCAAGGTAGTGACGGATAGCTTGGAAATCGGCGATCACACTGCCAAATGCGGGACGCACCTTGGCCTCTTCCGTGGCGAGTTCGAGTGCGTATTCACCCATGCCGACGGCGGTCGCACCGACGTTCATGCGGCCTTCGTTCAGACATTCCAATGCGTAGTGAAAGCCCTTGCCTTCTTCGCCGATCAGCGCGTCCGGGCCAACCTGGCATTCGTCAAACGTCAGCTCGTACACTCCGGGCGAAGTTCCCATTAGCTCGATCGTTCCGGTTACGGCAAAACCGGGTGTGTCCGCGGGCATAAGGAAGGCGGAGATACCTCGACGGGGTCCCGCGCTCTTGTCCGTATAGGCGTAAACCGTGACATATTTGGCGTTCTTGCCATTCGAGATATAGGTCTTCGAACCGTTGACCACCCAGCCATCTGCGTTGCGGGTTGCCGTAGTCCGCATGGACCCCGGATCAGAACCGGATCCCGGCTCGGTCAGCGCGAAGGCTACGGGAAGGTCCCCGGATGCCATGCCGGGTATCAGCATTTCCTTTTGCGCGTCTGTGCAGTGATAGGCGATATTCTTGGCGCCTGGCCCCATCAGCGGGCGGATTTCGGTCCAGAACTGGGGCGGGAGGCGGGCAAGCTCCATCTGCACTGCTGCTTGCGCCAATGCACCGAGGCCCAGGCCGCCATATTCCTCGGGCAGCGCCATGCCGAAATAGCCATTCTCGACCAGCGTTTCCCGTACGATCGGCGGAACCTTGCCGGTCTCAACGAAGTCACGCTCCAGGGGGAGCAGGTCGTTCACGATGCTGCGGGTTGCTTCGCAGAAATCCTTGATCTCGTCGGGGAGTTCGAAATCCATAGTGGGCCTTTCCGGAGTCTCAATTCACTCTCCTTCGCGGAGAAGCATAATGGTCCTACCATTGCAAGTAGCGACTTAATCTTTGGCGCCATCTGGCGGGAGATTGCGCGAAGCATTCTGTTGGGAACGGATCAGTTCCCAACCATCCGTCATCAGCACGCTACTGATATTACGTAGGTTTCTCGCCAGCTTGCAGGACTGGCATTCATTTTTGACGACGACATTGGGAAGCTGGCTCACACTCCAAGCCCGCTTGGCCCGGCCAACTCACCCGCCCTAAGCCCCGGAAAACTTATGGCATTATTCTATTGAAATTGGCTTGCGCGCATGTGGCGATCATATTCTGATCTGGATCAGAAAAATGCCGTGTAGATCGGCGCGAAAATTCTGGAGAGAGGCATGTTCATCAAGAACACCTGGTACGTTGCAGCATTTGCCGCAGAGATCGAAACCGGCAAGTCCATTGCCCGCAAGTTCCTAAACAAGCCTGTCGTCCTGTTCCGCACCGAGGAGGGCGAGATTGCCGCGCTGGAAGACCGCTGCAGCCATCGTGCCATGCCGTTGAGCGCCGGACATGTTGACGGTTGTCGGATCCGCTGTGCCTATCACGGTGTCGAATTCGACGCGAAGGGTTCATGCGTTCGCATTCCTAATCAGGAACGCATTCCTCCAGCGGCCAATGTCAGAAGCTATCCTGTGATCGAGAAAGATCACCTGATCTGGATCTGGATGGGCGATGCCGAACTGGCAAATCCCGCCCAGATCATCGACAATCCTGAGCATAACGATCCGGCATGGACATGGCGCCCCTATAATTTCCCGGTCAAGGCTGACTGGCAGCTGATTATCGACAATATCATGGATCTCACTCACGTGCCCTATATCCATGCGGGGACGATCGGCGGAAATCCGGAGCAGCACTACGGCGCGGACACCAAGGTCGAGTTCGACGGCAAGCGCGTCGAACTGCTACGCAAGATGCCCAATTCGGTGCCGCCACGTTCCTACATCGATGCGGGCGGCTTCAAGGGCCGGGTTGACCGCTGGCAGGAGGTTCGCTTCGAACCCGGCCGTGGCATGACCTGCCGCGTCAATGCTGGTGGCTGCGACGCAGGCACTGGTGCATATGAAGGCCGGCGGGACAATGGGTTTGTCCTTGCTAATAATCATTTCATCACGCCCGAAACCGACACGACCAGCCATTACCTCTGGACGATCTGCACGACCGCAGATCCCGCAACAGGTGTGCCTGAAAAGCTTTTTGACCAGTTCTTCGACACCATCTCCGAGGACGAGGAGACGCTGGAGCTGCAGCAGCAGCGGATCGACGACGAGCCCGAGCGCAACTTCGTCGGCATCGCCAGCGACGGTGCGGTTAACCAGGCGCGCCGCCTGCTCAGCTCGATGTACGAGGCCGAGAACGGCCAAGGCATCGCAGCCTGAGCTACAAGCGACTGCCGTCTTTAGACCTTTTTGCAACCCTGGACTCAAAAGGAGCGGCACCCGGCACCGCTCCCTTCTTCTTTCCTGGGGTGTTACGATGGTGATGCTTGCTGCGCGCGATCGCGCCCCAGCTCTGCATAGGCCTCGTGGATCTCGCCGATCTCGATCTCGCGCGAGATCCAGGGCAAGTCGGTTTCCTCAAGGTGCCTTCCATTAAGCGTGAGTCACGACAACAGCTTCGCGCCCATTTAGCGCATGCGCAATCTACACTTCTTGCCGGTCACGACACCTCGCCGAATATCTGCGGCTCCGGCAGGAACTTGCAAGCCGGAGCCTCCAGCTTCGCCGTAGGCGCGCCTCATCGGCGGGCAGTCCGGTAAGCTGCCCGGGCTTTCGACTCTGCGAGCGACGAAAGGGCTTCGTTGGCGATCGCTCGAACAAATTGATCGGTGAGATCGTCGGCGCAACGCTTCGTCGCAACTTCCGTCACGAGTGCCGAAGCGCTCCCGCAAGATTGTAGGGATGCTCTCTCGATACGCTCGAGAAGCAACTGGCGTGCGGCGGGGGTCGCCAGTTCGCCCTCCCTGAAGGAGAAGTCGACCCGCTCGCCTGCGTTGGCGACGAAGGGTGCAGTCACGGCCAACAGCCCGACGGCGAGGAGTGTCTTGGAACTTGGCATACGAGTCTCCTTTCATGCTGCACTGCAGTGTAAAGAGGGGGATGCTGTGTTCCATCGCAAAGACATCAATGGCCGTTGCAATCCTAGAAAGTTTGCAAAATGATCCTGATATTCCACGATTATCCACTGCGCAAAGCGGATGTCTTCTTGAAGGATGCCAGCTCAGGAGGAAATTGTGCAATGCAACGAGGTCGGGCATAACCGGTCAGCAACAAGGAATTTGTCATTCGCCGCTTGCCCCCCACCGGTTCGCTGGAAGCCTTTATTGCGGCCGCTCGCGCCGGCTCCCTTCGCAAAGTGTCGGAGGACCTCAATCTATCGGTATCTGCCTTGAGCCGCCGTGTTCAGAAGCTCGAACTGCACGCGGGGCGCGCACTCTTCAGTCGCGGGGGTAACGAGTACCGCTTGAATGACGAGGGCCGCCGATTGTTCGCTGAAATCGAGCGACCCTTGGATGAGATCGCGTCTGCGTTCGAACGACGCGCCTCGCCAGGAAGGAAGGGACTGATCGTTGGCGTTCCGACCTCGTTCGCCACGGCATGGCTGATTCCTCGGCTCGATCACTTTCGCAAGGGCAATCCCGACATCGATCTTCGATTGGACACATCCGGATCTCCGATCGAAAAGCTCGGTGAAAGCCTCGATATGATCATCTTCTTCGCGGAGGACGGCGCAGAGCGAGTCGCGTTCGAGAAGCTTCGTCCGCAGGGAGCTTTTCTCGTAGCTCGAGAGGGAATCGTGGATCCTCTCGACGGTTTGAAGGCAGCGCTGCGCAGCACGCCGTTGCTGGTACACCGCCATCTGCCACACATCTTAGAAACCTGGGTAGCCGAGCTTAAGTTACCACAGGATGTCGAGCCGACTATCGACTCGTTCGATGACGGTCCGTTGCTGATCGCGGCTGCGCAGAGCGGACTGGGAATGGCGCTCGTGCTCGAAGACATGGTCAACTTCTACGGCAATGCGGCGGGTCTGGTTCGGCCATTCGGCGAATATGTCCGCACGCCGTTCAGCTACGCGATTGCAGCGAAACCCGCATCGGGGAGCGTCCACGCGGTCGATCGCTTCTACAGCTGGATCATCGAGGAGACTCGCAAGGAAAGCCAGGCAAGGCTCCCGTAAAAAGCTGGAGGCGCCGTGGCGCCTCCAGCATAAGTCTTGGGAGAGGTGCCTGAAGGAACATCCTTCCGACGACCCCGGCTTCGAGGATTTGGCACCGCATTGCCATCGCAAAAAGGGAAGGAGCCCGTTGCAGTAAATGCAAACGCCTCTTCCTAGGCTTCTTCGTCAATCTTGGTCATGCGCGTTGCTGACCGATGGCTCACCCGGAGAGCGACCCGGTGGCTCCTGCGCCCGAGGGCCGCGTTCAGACGCGACCGATCACCTGCAGATCGTCGCACAGGAATGCGCTTCGGGGGGGTGGCAGCTTGCATCCGGAGCGGACTAGCGGCTCCTGGGCTGCCAAGTACCGACAGCCGCCGTCGCTCCAGTTCAAGCACTTTAGGTCTCTCTCGCCGACATGGCTGACGCTCAGACATCGACATCGACACCGCAAAGCGGCCATTCGTTCACATACCGGGAGGAAGGCATCCAGGAGCAACGGTGAAATATCCGCCTTCGTGATCACAAATGAAAAGCACGACCCACTCGGTTGCTCAGCATCAAAACCAGTGGCTGGTGCTCAGGAGCCGACAAGTTTGGCTGCGATCGGATTCGGTAGAGGACCGATCTCCGGATGTCAGCACTTACGAGTATACATCCTAACGCAAATAGAACTCCACTGGGATGGTCAGTTCGAGGACATCTGGCTTGTCTTTTGGAATCGCCGGCAGCGGCTGTGCGCGTCTAAGCGTGTCAAGCGCTGCCTGATCGAGCGCGTAATGGCCCGATTTTCGCGCTACGGTCGCAGACAGCACCTCGCCTGCGCGATTCATCGTAAAACGGATGTAGGCTGTGCCTTCCTGCCGCGCAGCGCGCGCACGCGCGGGATAGCGGCGAAATTGTTCCAGATGAGCGAGCAGCAAGGCTTCCCAATCCGGCTTGGCATTGTTGGAGACCTGACTTGCCGCAGGCGCCGTGATCCGTCGCGGTGCGGTGGTCTCCGGCACAACGGGGCCAGGGTCGACGATCTCAACGGGTGGGCGCGGCGGCGCGCTTGGAATGCTGGGCCGGGGAAGCTGCACCAAAGGCGGCAGCATCAGCGTGTCCGGAGCCGGCTCAGGCTTTTTCTCCTGCCGTTCGACTTGTTCGGGGCCCGGAGCCACTTCGCGCACCGGCTCGGGCGGCGATGCCATCGGCTGCAGATCGACGACGATCAGCGGCGGTGACGACTGCGTGACGGAGGGAGGGGTGACCATCGGCCAAGTGACAAGCGCCCCTGCAAGGACGAGCGCTGCTATCAGAGCCGTTCCAACCAGACCGAACAAGCGTGTGCGCCAGTTTGTTGGCTGATCGCAATAACGACCGCCGCGCGCCCATGGCACATCGTCGGCCATGGGAGATCGAGGCGCTCGATCATTATTGCGGGTCACCATGATGGCGTCGCCGGAGAAAGCAGGTTTGTTGTAGCCCTCCGCGCCGAGACGTTCGTCGAACCGGGCGTATCTCATTGGCTATCCCCCGGTAGCGGGCGACTTAGTATCCACCCACCGCTCGCAAACAGGACGATCGCCACCGCGATAGCTGCGATCGCACCGGGATGCGCCATCCACCAGAACGCGAGATAACCGATCGCCATGCCGATGCAGGCTGCAAACTTTGCCTGGCGCGGCACCGCGCCTTCGTTCCGCCAAGCCCGAAGACCGGGGCCAAAGCGAGGGTGTTTCAGCATCCACGCCTCGAGACGCGGCGAGGATCGAGCGAAGCAAGCCGCCGCCAGGATCATGAATATCGTCGTAGGCATCAGGGGCACCACCGCACCGACGAACCCCAGGCCAATGCAGATGAAGCCGAGCAGCAGCCATCCTGTGCGAACCATACGGCCGCCGCGGACCACCTCGTCTGCCGACGATTCAGCCAAGGTTCGCATCGACATGATTCAGGACCCGCACGAAGGCAGCGATGGCCCCGTCGGTAACGCGGCCCTCTTCGCCTGCGTTCAAGGCTGCGCTATCGAGCGCGCTGGTGAACGTGCGCCAGTGCGCCGCGGGCCCTTCAGGCGCGGGAGCAAGGTGCCGTGCGCCGTGGCTATCCGACAATCCGAGCTTCGCCGCTTCCTTGCGGAGCAAGGCTGCACCCATGTTCGAGCCTTCCACGACGTAAAGCCATCCCAGCGCAGTAGGTACGTCAAGTGTATCGCCTGACGCAAAGCTAGGCGCCGCCGCCGACGGCGGGGCGGTCTGCAAGTCCGCCAGATCCGCAGTCACAAGCGCCAAACGTTGGCGCGATCTCAGACCAGGAACCAATGCCTGTAACCGGGCATCCTCGTAGAGCGCGGCGACGTCGCGGTGGAAGAGATACTGAACCGCCAGGAACCTCTTGTAGCGGTCCAGATCGTCGAACGAAGCGGCCGACATGATCGAACGATCAACTCTCTCATGGACGTGCTGGGTGAGCGCCTTGAGCCGCTTGGCGCGGCTCGTAGACAGGTCGGCGATGGTCGCGGTCATTGGCATGTCACTCCTGTTTGGTGGCAAAATGAGGGAGCCGTGAACCGCTAGAAGGCATGGCTGAGCCTCAGGCTCGCGGTCGTGCGGTTGTAGGAATAGAGCCAGTCAATGTTGCTCTTGACGCGGTTGTGCTGGACCACGGCTTCGGGCACGAGGCCGGCAAACTTCAGGGCCGGAAAGCGCGCGATTGCGGTGGCGTTGAATTGGTCGTCCTGGCGCTGCGCTTCGAACAATTCGCTGTACGCGCGGTATTTGCGATGCCGGTATGAGCCTAGCAAAAGCAGACTCGCACTGGCACCAAAGATTTTGTTGACGCCGAGCCGCGCACCCCATTGCCGATAGGAGTCAACGGGATCGTCGGTGTCCTTGGCCGCGAAGTCCGGGCCCCCGAACAGCGTCCAGCTCGAGGACAGCGAGTACCATCCCGTGAGGTTGATATCCGTCAGGGGGCCGCTCTGCGCATCATAGGCTCGCCGGCGATAGCGAAAATCCCGGTAATTGCCCTCAATCCGGAGCATCGCGCGAGGCGAAGCGACATGCGTCCATTCCGCGTTCACGCCGGGAGCATCGTACAGCACGGATGATCCGAGTGAGCCGATCTCGAACGAGGGCGCGAGAGTGACGGTGTTTCGGGCGGTCTGGTATTGGTAGCCAAGGCGGGCGATCGCCGTCACCTGTGAATAGTCGTGATGATCGGGATAGACGTCGCCGAAGAGCAGGCCCCGCGCTCTAATGCCGTGATGGCCGCCGAGCGGCACATCACGCCCCAGCGTAGCCTCGAAATTCACGCCTGCCGCCTTGATCGGATCGGGCACCTTGCGATCGAAGAGGCATGTCCCGTCGTCGGCTTCGAGCAGGCAGGTGTAGCTTGCCGAGGACTGGTTCAGATTCGTGCTGTAGCCCGGCCCGATGGCGATCGTGCCTTGCCAACCGCGCCTGCGCTTCAACGCGTTCAGAAATGCGTCGATCGTGCGCCGGACGCCGGCAGCCCTGTCCCCTTCTTCAGTCAGAAGTAGGTGAGCGTGCTCGAAGGCATGGCGTGCCTCACTGTCCTTGCGATTTTCGAACAGGACGCGCGCGAGTTCGAGTTGCCCGAGCGGGAAATCGGGCTGCAACGTCAGCAGCTCGCGGTAGTGCCCTTCCGCCACGTCCAGGTCGCCGGAGTGGCGGGCGAGGCCCCCCTTTGCATAGTGGACAAGCATAGGATCGCGGTCGGAAAAGCGCTCGTAAGCGGCAAGGAAGCGGCGAACATCGCGCCATTGCTGACGGGCGACAGAGATGTAGAGCGCCTTGCCCACGTCACTGACATTGTCGTCAACGGAATAGGTCTGGCCGTCGATTTCGAGCGAAGCTGGACGGTCGAAAGACTCTGCATCTTCAAGCAGATCGGATTCTGTGTCGCGCTTCTGCCGCTCAATCTGTTGGTCGAGGCGTATGCGCGTATCCTGATCGGTCGTCGCCTGCCCCACGGCGGCCGTGGGGGCGATCATCACGCCAAGGCACAGGAACACGGCCCCAGCGCGCTGTGCGAGGCGGAATTGCCAGGCTGCTGCATACATGATCGGTCGTTGGGGCAAACGCGGCGCTCATTCGGAACATGGAGGGAGGGAGGGCCAGAGCCGGAGGGAAGCGGCTCTGGCCCAAGTCATTCAGGAGCGATCAGTTCTTCGTGCCGCCAAAAGCGGTGTCGTACTGATTGCTGCTGAAGCTCACGATGCCGGCCAGAGCCTGCGCCGCCGATCCGAAGAACTGCCCGCTGACGTCGCCGTTGCTGGCGAGAGTGGCGGATGTGCTCGGGTTTGTTGCAGTGGCGGTGCCAAAGCCCAGAATCTCAGAGCCGACGATATCGGCAGTTCCGATATTGACCTTAAGGGCGGAGTTCTGGATCGACCCGGTCACCGTATCGGTGCCGAAATTGGCCGTGAATGTGCCGCTTAGCGGCGTGCCGCTCGAGGCATAGTTGCTTATGCCCTTCACTGTGTAGGTAGCTGTACCACTGCTAGGCATATTGCCGGCCGCGGTGGCACCCGTGCCGCCATAATAGACGGTGTGATCGCCTGCCGTGGCGCTGCCGGTCTGCGACCATTCACCGAAATAGATGTCGTGCGAGCCGACTTTGGCGAAGTCGAAGCGACCATAGGTGCTATGATCGTCGACGTCGGTCGTCGTGGCCGTGAATGTCGTGACGCCATTTCCATCGGTGCCAATGACATTCTGCAAGCCCAGGAAGTCGACATATTGGGTAGATGTCAGGGCGGGCACGTTGATCCCGACCTCGCCAGAACTGTGCGGCCCGCCATTGACGGTACTCTCGTCGATCTTGACCTTGGCGGTGTTGCTGGAATCGCCCACGACCTGGGCATGGGTGCTGCCGGCAAAGGCGGCGGACGCCAGGAGCGCAGCCGCAGCGAGCTTGAGATGCGCATTCAACATGGTAATTCTCCTTGAGTTGAGGCACCCGACCATTCGGGCGCTGTCATCCAGGGTCGCCACCGGCATCTCCGATTGAGCAGATTGATAGATGGGGTGGCGGCCCTGAATTCGGTGCATCAGAACTTCCCGGTCAGACTGAGCCGCACGGTGCGCCCGGGAGCAGGCAGCAGCGACCGCGACAGGGGATCCAGATAATAGCGGTTGGTGAGATTGAGGCCGGTCAGTTCCGCGCTGAAGCGCTCGCTAATCCGGAATTTTGCATAGGCATCGAAGGTGAGGATCTCATCCCAGGTGAACGGGATGTTCAGCACGCACCCGCCAACGCAGTCGTCGGGGTCCGTGAACTCGTCGAGCTGAGGATTGTCATATTCGCTATACCAAGTCAGTCGGCCGCCCACTTCCAGGCGCCGGTCGAGAAAGCGACCGCCAATGGTCCAGTTGACCGAGTCTTCCGGTATCGCCTGAGTGAGCAGGAAGCTGGCGAGAAAACCGTATTTCACGCAATCGGGCACGCGCCCTCGTGACGGATCCAGGGTTGCGGCGACACTTTCGTCGCAAGCCTTGTTGGTGGTCATATGACCGGCGCTAAGATCGGTGAAGAAACCCCCATTGTCATAGCGGGCCTGCAACTCGAAACCGGCGATCACCTGCTTGTCCAGATTGCTGAACTGCAGGTTTGTGTCCCGTTCGATCACGTCATGGGTCGTGTTGTGGTACCAGGTGAGCTTCAGGTCAGCGTGCTGATGCTCGCCGTTGAGGTGGAAGAGTGGCCTGAGGTCCTGAATGAAGGCAGCTTCCCAGGAATGAATCCGTTCAGGTTTGAGGTCAGCGAGGGGATTGAGCGATGCCGAAAAGCCGATCGTGCTTTCGAACATGCTGGGGAAGCGATAGGCCTGCGCATAGCGCAGATAGGCGCGGCTGCCGCCGCTCAGATAGACCGTCGCCGAGGCAGTCGGCGCCCATCCATGGCCGGACCTTCGCTTGGCTTCGGTAACGGAAACGGCCACATTGTTGGCGCTGACGACGCAGCTTTCGTCGATATAATTCTCTAGTGAGTCCAGCGAGCCATTTAGGCAGGGATTGTCGGCGCGGCGGAAATTGCCGTCAGCATCCGGTTCCCATATGCCGGTATGCTGCACTTCGAAGGGAGTGGGGTTGGCGATGTATCGTTCAAGATTTCGCGCAACAATTCTGTCAATTTGTTCCTGCGTGGCGCCAGTAGAGGCATATCTTTCCCTTAGATATGCTTCATAAGCTTCCGCGCCAAATTCGGAGGTTGCATATTCGGTATCAAAGCTGGGCGTTACAGATTGCGTGATCGACCCGCCGCGATATTCCAGAAGTTCGGGCAGAAAATCGTCTTTCGCCCAATAGCCCGAATAGGTAAGCCCGGCACTAAGTTTCAGGAACGACGCAGGACGCCATTCACCGCTGAAACTGATGCGATATTCCTCGCGCCGGCCCGCGCGTGGATACTGCCTCCAGCCATTCGCGACCGCATCGGTATACTGGTCGTCCGATCGCAGTTTCTCATGCTGCCAGCTGCCTTCGAGCAGGAAATCGAGCGCGGCGGTCGGGCTAAACCGGTTGCTAGCGGTAAAGCCGTAACGGTCATTATCGGCATTGGAGACCGCGCTGTTGATGATGATCGGATCTTCTTCGGATGCCGAGTTCGGAAACCCGCCTGCGCTATAGGTATCGCTGACCGTATCGGTCGCCCACAGATTGGCCTCGAGGTCGATCCAGCGGCTTTCGGGCTGCCATTTGTATTCGGTATTGTAAGCCTGGGCATGAACCTTGCTGAGCGGCCATTGCACATTGCCGAAGGAATCGACGCTACCGCTGAATATGCGCGTGGGCATGATCTCGCCGAATTTGGTTCGGCTGTCGCGGAAGCCGAGTTGAAGATACTGGTCGGGAGCGATCCGCCAGGTGGCTTTGAGCAGAAATGATTCCAGCTCGCTCGATGTGTTGGGAACCTCGTTGCCCGGCTCGTAATTCAGCCCGAGCCTGCGAACATAGTTGTCGGAGAGGTTAGCCGGCAGTTCCTCTTGCTGATAATAATCCGGCGCCGTCGTGCCGGAGAAATAATTGCCGCGCTCGCGGAAGGCATAAGCGCCGAACAGGTCGAAATCGCCGATCCGGCCCGCCGCGGCGATGCGGATTGCGCGATCGCCGAAGGAGAAGGCTTCGTTGTCGTCCTCCGTTCGGAGGTTTATCCGCAACGACGGGTCGCCATAGGGATAGGTGGGGCCGATTCCTCCGTCCGTAAAGCCGGGCACGTCCCTGTAGTCCTGCCCGGTGAGGAGCGTCGGCAGGCGCGGATTGGTCGAGTTGTTCCCGCCTTCGAGTCTGAATTCGACGCCGAAGGTCTCATCCGGCTTCAAAATGTCATCGGCATCGAGCGTATTGATGACGACAGCGCCGCCGGTCGAACCGTTCACCCCCCGGATGGACACCGGCCCCTTGAGGACCTGAACGTCCGAAATGAGGCTGGGATCGACATAGCTGCGGTTGCTTGCGCCATTATAACCGCGCCAGACTGTCAGCGCCTGTTCGGTCCCGTCGATGATGACCGGCACGCGCCCCGGCCCTTGGACACCGCGAATGCTGGGATCGAGCGCGCCGCCATTGCGGGCATCGCCGCTGAAAACATTCACCATGCCCTTCAGCACATCGGCGGTATTCACACCCTTGTAGCGCTCGACTTCTTCCTTGCCCGCGAAGGAGGACGAAACGTCGAGATCGTAAACTTCATCGTGCCCGCGAGCATCTTGTTGCGCTCCGGTCTCGCCGGCTGTCGTGGTCACTCCCTCGACACGAAGGGGTCCCAGCACGACCGATCCGGACGCGTCCGGATCGGCCGCACCGGTCGAAATCCGGCGAACGGAAACGATCCCATCCGCAATTCGCCCCACCAGGCCGGTGGACGCCAGCAGGCGGTCCAGCGCCTGCGACGGCGTCATTGTCCCCCTGACGCCTTGCGTCGAAAGCCCTCGGACCTCGCTCGCCTCCACGCTAACCTGCAGGCCCGATTGCCGTCCGAACGCGGCTAGGGCATCGACGACTGATTGCGGCGCTACGTCAAACGACCGGGCTTCTTCCGAAGCAGCGGCCTGAGCCTGCGCCTGTGCGGCCATCGGCGCGCCGAGCACGCCGATCGCTGCCGACGCGAACAACGCGCTTGCCCTCAACCGCCGCTTTGTAGATTCTTGGAAGGCTCCCCCGGAATTCACGTATCGTATTCCTCTTGCCGAAATTCACGGTTCTCACTCGCTAATGAGAATGAGTTGCATGACTTCAACGAGCCGGCAGCGGTGAATTCCAAAAAGAAAATGCTTCAGGCGAAAAAAGCTGGCGCAGGCTAGCGGATCGTCACAATCCGCAGCCACGGCGATACGCGCGTGACAGTCACGTTCTGTACCCGCGCTAGCGCTTCCAGCGCGCGGTCAGGATCGCGCAAATCGTAGAGCCCGCTGACATGGCGCGTCTCGAGCCCGGGCCCGCGCGCAAGGATATAGCCCTCGTACCAGGGGCGGAGGAGGTCGATGACGTTACCAATTGGCTGATCGTTGACGATCGCCACGCCCTCGCGCCAGCTCGCCACATGATCGGGCCGGATCTCGCCGCGGGCGGCTTCGCCGGCGCTGCCGACCGATACGGACTGGCCCGCCGTCAATTCTATCCGGGCCGGCTCTACGCCGCGAGGCGGCATAACTGCAACCCTGCCGCGCTGCACCGCGACCTCCGCTCCGGAATCGATCTGGCGCACCGAAAAGGCGGTGCCAAGGACGGTGACGGTGCTTTCGCCCGCGGCGACCGTGAACGGTCGGCTCTTGTCGTGCGCGACATCGAACCAGGCTTCTCCACGAAGAAGCTCCAGGGACCGACTCTTTGCGCTGTCGTCGAACGCGATAGCCGTATCAGGTGCCAGAAATGCCGTGCTGCCGTCGTCGAGCTCAACCACGCGCAGTTCGCCTGTCCTGGTGATCTCGTCTGATTGGAGGTGCAGCGCGAGGTCAGGCACAACCGCCCAGGCGAGGCAGGCCGCCAGCGCGGCAGACGCCAGCGCTTTAGCGGGCGACAAACGTCGGAAACGACCCGCTCTAGCCCATATCGACGCCGTAATGGGACGAGGCCGGACTACAGAGCCCGCGGCCGTCATCAGGCGGGAAACACGCTCCGTTTCCTCCCAGGCCTCGAGATGAGCGGAGCTGGTGCCGAGCCAATCCATGAAATCTAGCTGCAGCGCGGCGTTGTCCGGCTCGTCTGCTAGCTGAACCAGCCAAGCGGCGGCCTGACGACTGAGATCGTCGCGCCTCCGATCAGCCTCAGTTCCTGCGCTCATTCCCGTTCCCATATTCGTGACTGCTAGCGCTCGGCGGACGAAACTCCATGGCTTTACGCATACAACGAACGGGGAGGCTACAAT
Source organism: Pelagerythrobacter aerophilus (assembly GCF_003581645.1). GTDB lineage: Bacteria > Pseudomonadota > Alphaproteobacteria > Sphingomonadales > Sphingomonadaceae > Pelagerythrobacter > Pelagerythrobacter aerophilus. The sequence goes on from NZ_QXFK01000019.1 coordinate 15,484, forward strand.
TCCGGGAGTTTCTGCAATCGATCACCAATCGCGGCGCAGCGCCGCCTTGCAGAATTCAACTGCATCGATCACGAGCGAGTGTGCCAGGCTCTTGGAAATTCTGAGCTCGGCCGCGATCTCGACCAGCTTCATTTCCTCGAAACGGTGCATTTCAAATGCTCGGCGTGTCCGCTCCGGCAGTTGCGCCAGCGCGCGTCGGAGCGCGGCGAGTTCATCTTTCGCCTCGGCGCCGACGTGTTGCGAAGGCCGGTCGCTTGGCACGAGGGCTATTGCGGCTGCATCCCCCCGGGCGAAAATCTGTGTCTCCCGTTTTTTGCGCCGTTGCCTGTCCAGCGCGAGATTCTGGACGATCCGGAAGAGATAGCCATTGGGTTCTTCGAGCACGCGCGCACTGGTGATCGAACGAAATCGTAGCCAGGCCTCCTGCACCACATCTTCCGCCTCGACGGTGTCTCCCGTGATCCTGACGGCGTAACGAAGCAGTTCCGCTTGCGCCGCAAGGAAGACCTGAAGGGTATCCATCTTAGACACCCGGCGTTGCTCCTAAATCTGGCTGAGATATCGTCTAAGCCGAGTAGCACTTTCATTATTGCGAACCAATCGCAAATGTGCGGTGCCGCATCGCCACTCCTGGGTAAACGCTGCATCGGACCAAGTTCTATGAAGCGGTCAGGGAGTCGAGAGGCCGGTATGCAGTGCGTGTGAAATAGTCCGGGCCCAATTGCTGCATCACCGTGGTCCGTCGCCGATCGTTCGAACAGGTTTGCGCTCGCCCTGAAAGCGTGCCGTCAGTTCCATTGAGATGCTGACGGGACGAACCGCAGGAATTAGCTTCAGAAGCGCTTAGTGGGCATTGGGCCGATCGTGCGAGGGTTGGACGGTGTGTTGTAGGGATCCTATCCCAACACGCTGCCGACAATGCGTGGCGGCCTTGCATCGAACAGATTGGCGATGACCATGCATTTCGCTGTTGGCCAGTCCCGGGCTATTCGTCAGCCGTTCACGACCGAAACCGAAGAGTACCGATGCGGTGGTGTAGGAGCGCCTCGTTTTGACGAGTTCGCGCGCCAGGCACCGCCTCAGCTCACACCGACTCCCCGTCGATCTCGCCCGGATCGCGCGCGCGAACCCGTGGGCGCTGCATTTGTCGGAGAGGCTCCTTCGCGTCATCCCTGCTCTGTGCACATTCGTCGCACAGGCCCGGCACTTCGAACAGGGATCGCCGCGGGGAGAAGCCTGCTGCCTTGCAAGAGGTGTCCAGTGCCGAGGTAAGATCGGAGACAGAGAACATCTCGATGGCGCGGCAACAGAGGCAGACCAGAAAGCCCATTCTCTCGCCGCGGATCGGAACGTAGGCTGCCAGCACTTCGATCCGCCGGGCTTCACCAGCAGGTAGAGGCGGTGACTATCTGTGAGCTTGTAGGGCTTCTTTCGCGGCTTTGCTGTGCGGACTTTTGCATCGCTGAGCATGTTCATCTCCGGGACCACGTTTTTTCCGGCCTGGGTCCACGTTTTAGACCCTCCAGGACCACGTTTTGAGGCCAACGGGCGAGCGAAGGCCTCCGAACGGTCGCGAACCGATCGAGCCGCTAAGTCTCGGAATTCAGGGGGAAAACGTCAATCTCGGTGGACGTTTGCGAACCCCTGCGAGGGGATTCATGGCGGAGAGGGTGGGATTCGAACCCACGGTACCCGTAAGGGCACAACGGTTTTCGAGACCGTCCCGTTCGACCACTCCGGCACCTCTCCGCACGAGGAAGCGCATAGGGCGCGCGGGCGCCCCGGTCGCGTTCGGGAGGGCGGCGGTTAGCCGAGGTCCGCCGCCTTGCCAAGCCCCTTGTTCGACATGACTGGGGATGACGCGCGTGCTGCGCTTGTCTGGCGGATGCGACACCCTATATTTCCGGCTGTAATGGAACGTTCGCAGTTCTTCTCCGCCCAGGCGGGTCGCTTCATCGAGATGCCGCGTCATGCCACCGCGCGGTTCGGAATCGGTGACGTGGTGCGCCACCGCATGTTCGATTTCCGCGGGGTCATCTTCGATATCGACCCGGTCTTCTCCAACAGCGAGGAGTGGTACGAGGCCATCCCGCAGGACATGCGTCCGCGCCGGGACCAGCCGTTCTACCACCTGCTCGCGGAGAACGAGGATTCGTCCTACGTCGCGTACGTCAGCCAGCAGAACCTGCTGTCCGACGCCGACGGCGGGCCGGTCGATCACCCGAACGTGCCCGAACTGTTCGAGGAATTCCGCAATGGCCGCTATCGGATGCGCCGTTCGCTGACGCATTGAGCGCCGACGCCGGCTCAGTCCTTGAGCTTCCAGCCCGATTTCAGCACGCGGTAGCAGACGTACGCCAGCGCGAGGTTGAACAGGCCGAGGCCGATCGCGCTCTTCACCAGTGCCGCATCGGTATTGCCGATATCGCTCTGGCCCAGAAAGCCGTAGCGGAAGCCCGAGATCACGTAGAAGAACGGGTTGGCGCGGCTGATCGACTGGAACACCGGCGCGAGGTTGTGGATCACGTAGAAGGTGCCCGAAAGCAGCGCGAGCGGGGCGACGACGAAGTTGGTGATCGCCGCGTTGTGGTCGAACTTCTCGGCCCAGATCGAGGTCAGCAGGCCCATCAGCGAGAGCATCACCGCGCCCATCAGGCCGAACCAGACAACCGCCCAGACATGCTCCATGGCCAGACTGACGCCCGGATAGAACGCCATCGCCAGCGCAACTGCGGCGCCGACCATGACCGCACGCGTCACCGCGGCGCCGACGATTCCCGCCATCAGTTCGCCTTCGGAGAGCGGCGGCATCAGGACGTCGATGATCGTGCCCTGGATCTTGCCGCCCAGCAGCGTGAAACTCGAATTGGCAAAGGCATTCTGCATCATGCCCATGACGATCAGCCCGGGCGCGACGAAGGTAGCGAACGGCACGCCGAGCACTTCGCGCCCCGAGCGGCCCAGCGCGACCGTGAAGATCACCAGAAACAGCAGCGTGGTGACGGCCGGCGCCCACACAGTCTGCGTCTGCACCTTGAGAAATCGCCGAACCTCCTTCATATAGAGGCTCCACAAACCGATGCGGTTGATCCCGTCGAACACGGGCACGCCGCGCGGCGGAAACCGGCTCATGTCGCCGGCATTTTCGTCAACGGGGAACGAGCCTGTATCGAGGGGCGAACCGGCGGGTGTGCGGGCTTGATCGGCCATGGTGGCGCGACTAGTGCTCTGCGCCTTCGCTGGCAAGCCGCACCCCGATAGATTTTATTGCGAATGGAAACCGAATGAGCTGGACCGACGAACGGATCGCCACGCTGAAAAAGATGTGGGAAGGCGGCGCCACTGCGAGCCAGATCGCCGACGAACTCGGCGGCGTGAGCCGCAACGCGGTGATCGGCAAGGCGCACCGCCTCGGCCTCAAGTCGCGCCCGTCGCCGGTCAAGGCGAACGAGCCGAAGAAGGTGGAGAAGAAGGCGGCCGCCCCTGCTCCCGCACCGCGGAAACCCGCGCCGCGCCCGGCTGCGACCAAGGCGCCCGAGCCCGCCCCGGCCGCTGCTCCCGCACGCCCGCCGGCCAGCGCCGGAACGGGTGCGCCCGCGCAGCCGCTGCCGAACCCGAGCTCCAACCTGCCCAAAATCGTTTCTGTCGGCCCCGGCGGCTTCCTGCGCCAAGGCCCCGGAGATCAGCAGGCTCCGATCCCGCCGGCCCCGCCGCGCCGCCTCGTTCCGGCCAAGCCGAGCCCGGAGATAGCGGACAAGACCAGCCTGCTCGATCTCAACGACCGGGTCTGCCGCTGGCCGATGGGCCATCCGGGCGAGCCGGACTTCCACTTCTGCGGCGGGCCGGTGAACCCGGGCTTCCCCTATTGCGTCGAGCATTGCGGGCGCGCCTATCAAGCACAGCTTCCGCGCGGTGCCCGCAGACCCCCTCCCCCGCTACCGTTCGGTGGCCCGCGCGTCCGCTAGGACTGGTCGCCGCAGACCGGTAAGCGCCAGCACGGCGCAGGGAAGCCAGACCCAAACGAGTTCGGATAGCAGCGTCTCGACCCCGCGCGCGCTGAAGAACTCCGCGCCGATCGGGGAAACCCGGATCGGCCGCGCCGGGAGGAAATGGCGTCCGGTCTCGAACGGCCAGGCCAGCCCGACACCCAGGCCGCCGTCGGTCGCCATGTCCAGCACTCCGTGCGAGGCCATTGCGACAAACAGGAATAGCGCCGCTGGAAGTGTTCGCGCTCTTGGCCAGAACAGGGCCAGGAAAGCCGCTGTGAAGGCTGCAAGGGCGAGCGAGTGCGACGCTCCGCGATGCCCCCAGGCATCGGCGTAGGCGACTCCGAACTTGAATCCGATGACGTCCGCGTCGGGCACGGCAGCGAGAGCTGCACCGACGAGCGCGACCGGCAGTACAATCCTGCGGGGCCCCATCGCAGCGGCAAGCGCGAGGGGGACGGCGGCATGGGTGATAATCGTCGGCATCGCGATCTGGTAACCTCTTGGCGGAAGGCAGTCGACCGCAGCCGGCCCGATGCATGGCCGCGATGCTGGCCGCCGCGACATAGGCCGCATATAAGTCGCAGAATCGAACCGGGTTACCAGGGGAATTGCGATGCCGCTCTCGCTTCACGCCGCCTTTGTCCCAAGCGCGCTCCAGATGCTCGGCACCACGCATCATCTGATCGACCGTGCGGAGGAATGGTGCAGCGAGGAAGGCTGCGATCCTGAGCAGATCGTCTACGCGCACATCCACGACGACATGCTTCCCTTCGCCTATCAGGTGAAGAGCGTCGCGGTGCATACGGCGGGCGCGATAGAAGCTGTCGGGGCGGGCCTGTTCTCACCGCACCTGCAGGAACCTCCCTACGACTTCGCCGGGCTGCGCACGCGGCTGGACGATGCGATCGCGACGCTCGAAGGGGTCTCCGAAGCGGACCTGGAGACGAAGATAGGGGCGCCGATGCGTTTCCAGATGCGCGATTTCACGATGGACTTCACCGTGGAAGATTTCCTGCTCAGCTTCAGCCAGCCCAACTTCTACTTCCACGCCGCCACCGCTTACGACATCCTGCGGATGAAGGGCGTGAGCGTCGGCAAGCGGGACTTTATGGGGAAGCTGCGGATCAAGCGCGACTGACCCGTCACGCGCTCCGCCGGGCGAACCAGATCGTGTGGCGCGGGCCCTTGTTGTTCGGGCGGGCGCGGACGGTGCGCTCCTCCACCATGAAGCCGGCGTCCTTCAGCCGCCGCGTGAAGCGCGGGTCGGGCGCCGCCGACCACACCGCGAGCACACCGCTGGGATTGAGCGCATCGTGCGCCCGGGCCAGCCCACCGCGGCCGTAGAGCCGCTCGTTTCCGTCGCGCACGATGCCGTCCGGGCCGTTGTCGACATCGAGCAGGATCGCGTCATAGCGCTCGCTCGTGCCGTCGACCGCATCGTCGATCAGGGCGGCGACGTCGGCGATCACGACCTCGCCGCGCGGGTCGGACAGCGTGTCGCCCGTAAGCGCCGCCAAGGGCCCTTTCGCCCATTCGAGGATTTCGGGTACCACTTCGGCCACGACCACTCTGCCATCTTGCGGCAGGTGCGCGAGCGCGGCGCGAAAGGTGAAACCCATGCCGTAACCGCCGATCAGCACGCGCGGCCGCTTTGCCGTGAGCTGCTCGAGCGTCAGTTCGGCAAGTTGCTCTTCGGAAAAGCGCATCCGCGTGCCCATCAGCTCGTCGCGACCGAGCATGATCACGAAGTCGCGGCCGTGGCTGACCAGCGTCAGCGTATCGCCTCTAGGGATGCGGGCGGTGGCGAGGGTTTCGCGAGGAAGGATGGGCAATCTCCGATGCGGTGCGGCCGCCCACCACGGGTAGCGCCGCCCCCCTTAACCGCAGGCGGCGCTGCGAGAAAGCCCGCTTCGTTCAGCCCGTGACCTCCAGCACCATGTTGGTCGGCGTCTCGGCCGCGCGGCGCACCTTCGCAAACCCGGCTTCCTCGAGCACCTCCGTCAGGCGCTTCTGGCCGGCCTGCGCGCCCAGCCCCAACCCGACGTCCTGCGACAGCGAGTTCGGTGTGCAGACCGTGGTGGAGAAGGCGTAAAAGATCTGGCCCAGCGGGTTCATGTTCTCGGCCATCGTGTCGCCGGCCATCGGCTCGACCAGCATGAACGTACCGTCCTTCTTCAACGTCTCGCGAATGTGACGTGCGGCGCCCACCGGGTCCCCCATGTCGTGCAGGGCGTCGAAGATGCAGGCGAAATCGAAGTCGTTACCTGCGAAATCCTGCGCGGTGGCGACCTGGAATTCGATGTTGGTCACCCCTGCAGCCTCCGCCTTGCGCCGCGCCTCCTCGATCGAGGGTGCGTGGTAGTCGATCCCGCAGATGGTGGAGTTGGGGAAGGCCTGCGCCATCAGCACGGTGGAGGAGCCGTGACCGCAACCGATGTCGGCCACCCTGGCGCCCGCTTTCAGCTTCTCCTCCACCCCCGCAAGCGAAGGTATCCAGATATCGATCAGATTCGCCTGATAGCCGGGTCGGAAGAACCGGTCGGTGCCGCAGAACAGGCATTGGGTGTGCTCGCCCCACGGCTTGCCCTTGCCCGACCGGAAGATTTCGACCGACTGCTCGTACTCCTCGTACTGCGATACGATCGCCTGGATGAAGCCCTGCATGCAGGCGGGCTGACCCTCGCGCGCGAACACGAGCGCCTGCTCGGGCGGCAGCGAGAAGGTCTCGTCGTCGGGATGGAAGGTGACGTAGCCCGCTGCACTCACCGAGCCGAGCCATTCATGCAGGTACTTCTCGTTGAGCCCGGTCTTGCGCGCCAGTTCGGCGACCGTCACGCGACCTGCCCCGTCGAGGGCGTCGAAGATGCCGGTCCTGTCGCCGAGGTAGGCCATAAAGAGACTCATGGCGCCGGCGACGTCGCCGATCACCTTGCCGGCCATCGCCTCGACCTTGGCCATGTCGATTTGCTCGCTCATTTCTCGCTCTCCATTTACTGGACAAGCGACCCGGCGACCCGGCTGGTATGTCTCTTCTTGGCGGCGGGCGGCAGCGCCGCCACTGCGCGAACCCGCATTATCACAGTGCCCGATGGCGGGGGAGTCTGACGCCCCCGCCCCAACGAAAAGGGGCCACGGAATACCGCAGCCCCATGTCGTTGATCCCGGTGAGCGATCAGTCCTTCAGGAAGTCGGGGACATGGCTCTCGCCGCCACCTTCGTTCCGGTCGCCGCGATCGCGACGTGGACCGCGATCGCCCCCGCCGCGCGGGCCACGGCCACCGCCGCGACGATCGCCGCCACCGCCGCCCCGCGGGCCACGGTCACCGCGAGGTTCGCGCGGCGGACGGGTATCCTCCAGCTCCTCGCCGGTTTCCTGGTCGACCACGCGCATCGACAGGCGGACCTTGCCGCGGTTGTCGATCTCGAGGACCTTGACCTTCACTTCCTGGCCTTCCGACACGACGTCGGTCGGCTTCTCGACGCGCTCGTTCTTCATTTCGCTGACGTGGACGAGACCGTCCTTGCCGCCCATGAAGTTCACGAATGCGCCGAAGTCGACGATGTTGACGACCTTGCCGTCGTAGATCTTGCCGACTTCCGCTTCCTCGACGATCCCGGCGATCCACTTCTTGGCCGCCTCGATCTGCGAGAGATCGCTGGACGAGATCTTGATCACGCCCTCGTCGTCGATGTCCACCTTGGCGCCGGTTTCGGCGACGATCTCGCGGATCACCTTGCCGCCCGTGCCGATGACGTCGCGGATCTTCGACTTGTCGATCTGCATGGTCTCGATGCGCGGGGCGTGCTTGGACACGTCCGTACGTGCCGAGCCGAGTGCCTTGGTCATCTCGCCCAGGATGTGCGCGCGGCCTTCCTTGGCCTGCGCCAGGGCCTGGGTCATGATCTCCTGCGTGATGCCGGCGACCTTGATGTCCATCTGCAGCGAGGTGATGCCCGCTTCGGTGCCGGCGACCTTGAAGTCCATGTCGCCGAGGTGATCCTCGTCGCCGAGGATGTCGCTGAGCACGGTGAACTCCTCGCCTTCGAGGATCAGGCCCATCGCGATGCCGGAGACCGGGCGCTCGATCGGAACGCCGGCGTCCATCATCGAGAGGCACCCGCCGCAGACCGTCGCCATCGAGCTCGAGCCGTTGGACTCGGTGATGTCGCTGAGGATGCGGATCGTGTAGGGGAAGTCCTCATGCTTGGGCAGGACCGGGTGCAGCGCGCGCCAGGCGAGCTTGCCGTGGCCGGTCTCACGGCGGCTGGTGAAGCCGAAGCGGCCCACTTCGCCGACCGAGTAGGGCGGGAAGTTGTAGTGCAGCATGAAGTGGTTGTACGACAGGCCCTCGAGCCCGTCGATCATCTGCTCCGCGTCCTTGGTGCCGAGCGTGGTGGTGCAGATCGCCTGGGTCTCGCCGCGGGTGAACAGCGCCGAACCGTGCGTGCGCGGCAGCAGGCCGACCATCGCTTCGATCGGACGGACCTGATCGACCTTGCGGCCGTCGATGCGGGTGCCTTCCTTGAGGATCGCACCGCGCACGATTTCCGCCTCGAGCTTCTTGGTCAGCTTGATCGCGGTCATCAGCTGCTGGCCGTTGAACTCGTCGGACGAGTAGTGCGCCTTCACCTTCTCGCGCGCGGCATCGATCGTGTCGCGGCGGTCGGCCTTGCTGGTCATCTTGTAGGCCTTGGCGATATCGTCGCCGATCATCGCCTTGATCGCGGCCTTCATCTCCGAATGATCGTCGGAAGCGGGAAGCTCCCACGGCTCCTTCGCGGCCTGTTCGGCCAGGTCGATGATTGCGCCGATGACCTTCTTCGATTCCTCGTGCGCGAACATCACCGCGCCGAGCATCTCTTCCTCGGTCAGTTCCTTGGCTTCGGATTCGACCATCATCACCGCGTTCTGGGTCGCGGCGACGACGAGGTCGAGGCGGCCGTCTTCCAGCGCCTTGTCCTGGCTCGGGTTGAGCACGTATTCGCCGTCGACGAAGCCGACGCGCGCGGCGCCGATCGGGCCCATGAAGGGCACGCCGGAAATGGTCAGCGCGGCGCTGGCCGCGATCATCGCAAGGATGTCGGGCTCGGTCTCGCCGTCATAGGAGAGGACCTGCGCGATAACGTTGATCTCGTTGTAGAACCCTTCCGGGAAGAGCGGCCGCACCGGGCGGTCGATCAGACGGGAGGTGAGCGTTTCCTTCTCGGTCGCGCGGCCCTCGCGCTTGAAGAAGCCGCCCGGGATGCGCCCGGCGGCGGAGAACTTTTCCTGGTAGTGGACGGTGAGCGGGAAGAAATCCTGCCCTTCCTTGACCGACTTGGCGGCGGTGACGGCGCACAGCACCACGGTCTCGCCATAGGTCGCCAGCACGGCGCCATCGGCCTGACGGGCAATACGCCCGGTTTCCAGAGTGAGGGTCTTTCCGCCCCACTCCAGCGATACGGTTTTCGTGTCGAACATTGATTTTCCTTCGTGAACCCGCCGTGCCCTATTGCAGGGCGGGGCCTCTATGCCGGGGGATACCGTCCCGGCCCGGTGCGGGGCCTTTTCCTGCCCCAAGGCCCCTCCGCCGGAGTGCGAAGGACGACCCTGTCTGGTTGGTCACATCGGCGGTTTTGGCGCGATGCTTCCAGATGCGAAAAGGGCGGCTCACCGAGCCGCCCTTGCTAAACTCTTACTTACGCAGACCCAGCTTCTGGATCAGGCTGTTGTACCGCTCGACATCCGTCTTCTTGAGGTAGGCGAGCAGGCTGCGGCGCTTGTTGACCATGGTCAACAGGCCGCGGCGCGAGTGATTGTCCTTGTGGTGGCCCTTGAAGTGCTCGGTCAGGTTGCGAATACGCTCCGTGAGGATCGCGACCTGGACTTCCGGGCTGCCCGTGTCGTTGTTGGCGCGGGCATTGTCCTTGATGATTTCCTGCTTCTTCTCGGCAGTAACCGACATTCTCTTCACTCCGCGGTATCGGGGATGTTGAAACCCCTGACGACTTTCGCCGTCCCCGCCGTCACTTCCATCAGCGCCACCGGAACAGTGCCGGCTTTCGCAAGGAGGAGCCCGTCGGGATGGGGCATTCCGGAAAGGACCCGGCCCTGTCGGACCGCCTGCGCGCTTTCCGGATCGAGTTGATGGGCCGGGATACCGTCCAGCCCAGCCTCGAGCGGCAGAAGATGGTCTTCAAGGCGCGCGCCCTTACCGATTTCGTTGAGCGTGTCCAGCGAAATCGCCTGATCCTGCACGAAGGGACCGGCCTTGATGCGCCTGAGATAGGTGACGTGACCAACCGCTCCAAGTGCGCGCGCGATGTCCCTTGCCAGGCTCCGGATGTACGTACCCTTGCTGACGTGGGCGACGAGCGTGATGCTGTCGGCCAGTTCGAGCGGCACTGTGGGGTCGAACGGACCGAGCCGGCCGGCATCCGTCGCAAATGCCGACTCGAGCCTCTCGCCCTTCTCCTCTCGCTCGCGAAAAACGTGAAGGTCGTGCACCGTCACCCGCCGCGCCTGCATCGCGACGTCCTCCCCCGCCCGCGCACGATCATAGGCGCGCCTGCCATCGATTTTCACCGCCGAATAGGACGGCGGGATCTGTTCGATCTCGCCAGTGAAGTGCGGCAGAATTGCCTCGACCGCAGCGATCGGCGGCCGATGATCGGACCGTGCGATCACCTCGCCTTCGGTATCGAGGGTGTCGGTCTCCTCGCCGAACTGCACTGTGAACTCATAGACCTTGCTCGCGTCGAGCATGCGCCCGGCGAGCTTGGTCGCCTCGCCCAGCGCGATCGGCAGCACGCCCTCCGCCAGCGGATCGAGCGTGCCGCCATGCCCGACCTTGGTCTTGGCATAGCCGCCCTCGCGCAAGTTGCGCTTGACCGCGCCGACCGCCTGGGTCGAGCCGAGGCCGCGCGGCTTGTCGAGGATGAGCCAGCCGTGAAGTTGCGTCATTCGGGAAATGCGAGCCTCCGTCCGTGGTCGCGGATTGCCGGCGGCCATTCGTAGCTGAAGTGGTCGTAGCCGACCTTGTTTCCGGCATATATCTCGCGCACCGCGTCCACGAAGTGCGGCAGGTTCCCCGCCATCGTGTTGAGGAAGCGATAGGCCGTATCGTGATTGTCCTTGGGCGCGCGTCCCTTGCGCAGCGCATCCTCGACCAGCTTGCGCAGGGTCGCGGAGGCGCCGCCGCGTTGCCTGGCCAGCCATTCCCAATGGCGCGGCAGCAGCGTGACTTCCTTCGCCTCGACACCGAGCGCCGGGCGCCCCCGCGGGCGCGGCGCGGGCTGCGCCTCGGCCCGCAGGTCGAGATCGATCTGGCGCCCGGTCTCATCGTCGAATGCGAGCAGGTCCGAGCTGCGCTCGAGCGGCTGCAGCGCGCGCATCGTCGGCACGACCTCCTCAGCCGGCCCGCGCGCGACGATCTCGTCCTTGAGAAACACAGTCAGCGTCATCTTCAGCCTCCGTTCGGAGGGCATATATATTCACCCGGGTGAAATCGTCAATTTTATCCGGGTGAATTTAACCGCCGGCGACCCACAGCGCGAGTGCGAGATACTTCTCGCGCAACCATTCGACAGGCGGCCAGACGACATTCTCGATGATTCCGCTGCCCGGGAAAGCCCAGGTGATCGCGATCAGCGCGATCAGCAGGAACATCCCGACTTGCTGCAGCCGCGCATATTGCGCCGCCATCGACCGCGGCAGCAGCCCCTCCACGATATGCGAGCCGTCGAACGGCGGGATCGGCAGGAGATTGAACAGCGCGAGGAAGATGTTGATGACGATGAAGTAGTTGAGCCCCGTCAGCACCCATTCCACCCCGCCGCTGGGCGGCAGCGTCAGCGTGGTCGCGACGAGCCCGAGCGCGACCGCGCCCACACCCGCGAGGAGAAGATTGCTCCCCGGCCCGGCGGCCGCGACCGCCATCATCCCATAGCGCGGATTGTCGAGCCGGTTCTTGCGCACGGGCACGGGCTTGGCCCAGCCGAACACCGGCCCGCCGAACAGCGCGAGCGCGCCCGGCACGATCAGCGTGCCGATCGGATCGATATGGCGGATCGGATTGAGCGACAGCCGCCGCTGCTCCTTCGCCGTCGGATCGCCGAGCGCGAGGGCGGTCCATCCATGTGCGACTTCGTGGAACACGATCGCGATCACCAGGCAGGGGATCAGGATCGCGGCTAGAATGAGGGTTTCCGTCATGGCGGGTAGATAGTCGCTCCCGAGCCGGAAAACATCCTGCTCATTTCGGATAAAAGAGTATCGTCAGCGGGCAGAGCCGAGCGCCGCCGAGAAATGCCGGCGGCACAGCGCGACATAGCGGTCATTGCCGCCGATCTCCGTCTGAGCGCCATGCCTGACCGCCGCGCCGCTCGCATCCACCCGCAAGTTCATCGTCGCCTTGCGGCCGCAATGGCACACGGCCTTGAGCTCGATCAGCGCGTCGGCGATCCCGAGCAGGACCGCGGATCCGGGGAACAACTCGCCCTGAAAGTCGGTTCGCAGGCCATAGCACAGCACGGGGATATTGGCCTCGTCCGCCAGCCGGGCGCATTGCCAGACCTGCGCCCGAGTCAGGAATTGCGCCTCGTCGACCAGCACGCAGCCCAGCGGTTCCGCCTTGTGCGCCGCGGTCACCCGCTGCCACAGGTCGGTCTCCGCATCGTAGCGCTGCGCATCGGCACCGAGGCCGATGCGGCTCTCGATCGCCTGATGCTCGCCCCGGTCGTCGAGCGCGGCGGTCCACAGCATCGTGTGCATGCCGCGCTCGCGGTAGTTGAAATCGGCCTGCAGCAATGTGGTCGATTTCCCCGCATTCATGCTGGCGTAGTAGAAATAGAGCTTGGCCATCTGCGCTGGCTAGGCATCCGGCACGCGCCTGCCAATCGCGACGCCGCGATTGCTCACAGTTCCAGCAGCCAGCTCTCGCTCAGTTCCGGCTTGCCGAAATCGTCATGGGTGTGCGTCTCGACGATCCGGTAGCCTTCCGCTGCGTAGATCCGCCGGGCGCTTTCGAGCACGGCGTGAGTCCAGAGCACGATCCGGCGGTACCCAGCCTCGCGCGCGAACGCCGTGCACTGCTTCACCAGCGCTTGCCCGACGCCCATCCCGCGCGCCTCGGGTTCGACATAGAGCAGGCGGAGGCGCGCAATCTCCGCGTCGTCCTCGACGAGAAAGACCGAGCCGAGCATTCGTCCGTCGCGATCAGCGATCCAGCACTGCTCACGCTCCGGCTTGAAATCGCGCAGGAATGCGGCGGTGATCTCCCCGATCAGCGCCTCCATGCCGCGCCCCCAGCCATAGCCTTCGTGATAGAGGATCGACTGCCGCGCGGTGATCAGACCCATATCGCCGGGGCGGAACGTGCGAAGCGACCATTCGCCGGGTGCCGCGCCGAACAGCAGCGCGCTTGCCTCACCCAGCAGCGTGCCGAGGCGCCGCGCGCCGTCCTCGCCGAGCGGCGCGATCATGCGCGCCGTCTGCTCGGCCGTCGTCCGGTCGAGTTCCGCGTATGCCGATCGCCCCTCGGGCGTCAGCGAAAGCGGCCGCTCCCGCGCGTCCTTCCCGCGCCCGCGCTCCACGAACCCACGCCGGAGCAGGCGCGCGACCAGGCGGCTGAGGTAGCCTGGGTCGAGCCGCAGCGCCGCAGCGATATCGCGCGCCAGAGCAGGCTCCCGCTGGACGATTTCATACAGAACCCGCGCTTCCACGACCGACAGGTCACTGCCCATGTAGCGGGGCTCGAGCAGACCCATCAGTTGCGAGAAGTCGCGGTTGAACGCCCGCACGCGCGGCACGATCGGATCGATCGAATGGGAGCTCCCGAGTTCCATGCCTCCTCGTCACAGGATTTAGTTGCCTATGTCAAGTATTGGTTCCCGCAGAGACGGGGAGCGAAACGTGGAAGGCTGGTGATCGGTCCTTCGGAGCGGGCAGCGGGAACTTTGCCCACCCGTCCGCGCGGCGAGTCAGGTGTCGCCCAGGTCCCGTGCGACTTTGGGATCGTTCAGCAATCGCTCGATCCGCTCGGCTTCGTCGAAGCTCTCGTCGGGCTTGAACTGCAGCCTGGGCGCGAACTTGAGGCCGAGACGCTTGGCGACTTCGCGCTGGAAGAACGCGGTATTGGTGCGCAGCGCCTTGAGCACCACATCCTCATCCTCGCCCAGCAGCGGCTTCACGTAGGCATTGGCGTTGCGCAGGTCCGGCGTCATCCGCACTTCGGTGACGCTGACCGAATGCGCGGTCAGCACCTCGTCGTGCACCTCGCCGCGCGCGAGCAGTTCCGACAGGATATGCCGCACCCGCTCCCCCACCTTGAGGACACGGACCGACTGCTGTTCGGGGGTGGATTGATTGCGGGCCATCAGAGCATAATCACAAGCGGAAATACCAAAATGCATGCGACCGCCGGCAGGCAGCCATAGGTGACGCCGCTATCCACAGAGCGCCAGTTGCGCGACCACCACGAACGCTTGCGAGCCGGACGCTCGGAAACCTTCCTCTTTCGCGTCCGGCTCTTCGGCATCTCACCTCCTCGCCGAAAGTCACTTTCGGCGAAATCCTACAGCGTCCGTTCGCGTTCCTCGACCTCGAACACTTCGAGATGATCGCCCGGCTTGATGTCGTTCGTGTCGCTAAGCACCACGCCGCACTCGAGGCCGGCGCGGACTTCGTCCACGTCGTCCTTGAAGCGCCGCAGCGAGGCGATGGTCGTCGCGCTGACGATGACGTCCTCGCGCGTGAGACGCGCATGGAGACCCTTGCGGATGACGCCTTCGACCACGAGGAGGCCGGCGGCCTTGTCCTTCTTGCCCGCCGGGAACACCTGCTTGACCTCGGCACGGCCGACGACATGCTCGATCCGTTCGGGGCCGAGCTCGCCCGCCATCTCCTTCGCGATCTCCTCGGTCAGGTGATAGATGACGTCGTAGTACATCATCCGCACCTTCTCGCGCTCGACCAGCTGGCGCGCCTTGGCATTCGGGCGCACGTTGAAGCCGAGGATCGGTGCCTTCGAGGCGGCGGCGAGCTGCACGTCGCTTTCGGTGATCGCGCCCACGCCCGCATGAAGCACGCGGACCTTGATGAGATCGTTCGAGAGGTTGTGCAGTGCCGAATTGATCGCCTCCACACTGCCCTGCACGTCCGCCTTCACCACCACCGGGAATTCGACGACGTTCGACTGAAGATTGCTGAACATCGTGTCGAAGTTGGTCGGGGCGAGCGCGGTGCGCTTCTCGGTCGCCTTCTCCTGGCGGTACTGCGCAACCTCGCGGGCGCGCTGCTCGTTCTCGACCACGGTGAGCTGGTCGCCCGCCATCGGCACGCCGCCGAGGCCGAGGACCTCGACCGGCATCGAGGGGCCGGCTTCCTTGATCTGCTTGCCCTGATCGTCGATCAGCGCGCGCACGCGGCCGCTCTCGGTGCCGACCACGAAAGTGTCGCCGCGCCGGAGCGTACCGCGCGTGACGAGTACGGTCGCGACCGGGCCGCGGCCCTTGTCGAGCTGCGCCTCGATCACGGTCGCATCGGCCGCACGGTCGGGGTTCGCCTTGAGTTCGAGCAGTTCCGCCTGGAGCGCGATCTTCTCGAGCAGATCGTCGAGGCCGATCTTCTTGAGCGCGGAAATCTCCACGTCCTGCACGTCGCCCGACATCTCTTCGACGACAACCTCGTGCTCGAGCAGGCGCTCGCGGATCCGCTGCGGATTCGCGTCTTCCTTGTCGACCTTGTTGATCGCGACGATCATCGGCACGCCCGCCGCCTTGGTGTGATTGATGGCCTCGATCGTCTGCGGCATGATCCCGTCGTCGGCCGCAACCACCAGCACGACGATGTCGGTCACATTGGCGCCGCGCGCGCGCATTTCGGTGAACGCGGCGTGGCCCGGCGTGTCGAGGAACGTGATCCTGTCGCCGCTCTTGGTCTTCACCTGATAGCTGCCGATGTGCTGGGTGATGCCGCCGGCTTCGCCCTTCACGACATTGGTGCCGCGCAGCGCGTCGAGCAGCGAGGTCTTGCCGTGGTCGACGTGGCCCATGATCGTGACCACCGCCGGGCGCGACTGGAGTGCCTCGTCCGGATCGACGTCCACGGTCGTGTCGATGTCGACGTCGCTCTCGCTGACACGCTTGATGTTGTGGCCGAACTCCTCGACCAGCAGCTCCGCGGTGTCCTGGTCGATCGTCTGGTTGACGGTGACCATCATGCCCATGTTGAACAGCGCCTTCACCAAGTCGGCGCCCTTCTCGGCCATGCGGTTGGCGAGTTCCTGCACGGTGATCGCCTCGGGCACGACGACGTCGCGCACCTGCTTCTCGCGTGGCCTCGAGGGTCCGCCCTGCGTCCGGCGCTCCTTCTCCCGCGCGCGCTTGAGCGCGGCGAGCGAACGCGCACGGCGCCCTTCGTCCTCGTTCAGCGCCTTGGTGACGGTCAGCTTGCCCGAGCGGCGCTTGTCGACGCGCTCCGTGGCAGCGCTGCCACCGCCGCGCTTGTCGTCCTTCTTCTTCTTTTCCGGCTTCTTCGGCTCGGGGCGCGCGACCGGAGTGAAGCGGCGCGGCGCGGGAGCCTTGGCTTCCGGAGAGGATGACGGCTGAGTCTCGGCCGAAGCCGGCACGTCTTCCGCTTCGGCGGAGGCCGGAGCAGGCTCGGGGGCAGGCGCTGCGGCTTCCTCGGCCGCGCGCTTCTCCGCTTCCTCGGCCGCCTTGCGATTCTCCTCGGCGCGGCGCTTCTCGTCCTCGGCCGCCTGACGCGCGGCCGCATCGTCGCGGCGGCGTGCCTCTTCGGCGAGGCGCAGGCGCTCTTCCTCGGCCTCGCGCTGAAGGCGCGCGACGCGTTCCTGCGGGGTCTCACCCGGAGGCGCCTTTTTCGGCGCAGCCTTCTTCGCGGCCGGCTCCGGCGCCGGGGGCGGCGGAGGGGGTGGCGGCGGAGGAGGCGGAGGCGGCGCCGCTTCGCCCGGCTTGACGAGCTTGCGGCGGCGCTTCACCTCGACCGCCACCTTGTTGGTGCGGCCGTGGCTGAAGGTCTGCTTGACCTCGCCCGCATCCACCGACCTTTTCAGGCCGAGCGGTTTGCGGGGGCGCTGGTTGTCACTATCGCTCATAAAACTCGTCAATCCTTCAAATCAATCAGCTTGTCCCCGGCCGAGACCGGGGATCGCGGTGAACCGGCAGCCGGTTCACCGTCATCGTCAACGGTCGCAAGACCCCTGAAATGCAACAGGCGCGCGAGGATCGCTCGGATCCGCTCGGCCGCAGCATCACCGGCCAGCGCCAAGTGGACGACGTTGTCGCGGCCCAATGCCACAGACAGCGCCGCTCGGTCCAGTGGCAAGCGGATGCCTCTCTCGCCGGTCCCTTCCGCCTCGCGCCCGACGCGCCAGGCCTGGTCGAGCTTCCTGGTCCCGTCTTCGCTGGCGTCCGCGGCATGGAGCAGCAGAGCCACGCGGCCGCTGCGCGCGTGCTCGGCAATCCGGTCGGACCCCAAGATAAGCTTTCCGGCGCGCATTTCGAGTCCCAGCCGGTCGAGCAGCACGCGGACCAGCGCATCGTCGACTTTCTGCGGCAGGTCCTCGGGCACCGTCAGCGGCGCGCCCTTGAACGCACGCGCCAGCGCTCCGCTCAGCCGGCCTTTCGCCACCGCTCCTTCGAGCGCGGCGCGCGTGACGCCGATCCAGGCACCGCGGCCGGGCGCCTTGGCGAGCGGATCGGGCAACACCAGGCCATCGGACGAGATCGCGAGGCGGATCAACGCATCGCGCGCGCCATGCTCCCCTGAGAGGATGCATCGCCGTTCCGGCGCGGATTTCCCCGCGCCGGCGGCGTCAGCGATGTCGGACGTCAGGCGCTCATTGTTCGGAGTCCGCATCGGCGGCCTCCTCGGTGGCGGGTTCCTCGGCAGCCGGCGCGGGAGCCGGCTCCTCATCTTCAAACCAATGCGCGCGGGCGGCCATGATGATCTCGTTGCCCTGCTCTTCGCTCAGGCCGTATTCGCCGAGCACGCCGCCCTTGTCCTGCTCGCGCACCGGGGGGCGCCGGGTCGGCGGACCGTCGGTATTGTTGCGGCGGCGCGGGGCTTCGCGCTTCTTGGCGATCAGCTCGTCCGTGGCGAGGTCGGCCAGATCGTCGAGCGTCTTGATGCCGGCCTTGCCCAGCGTGACGAGCATCTGCTCGGTCAGGTGCGGGATCTCGGCCAGAGCATCCTCGACGCCGAGCTCGCGGCGCTCGGTGCGCGCCGTTTCCTCGTGCCGCTCGATCGCTTCGAGCGCACGGCTCTGCAGCTCTTCGGCGAGTTCGTCGTCGAAGCCTTCGATCGAGGCGAGCTCGTCGAGCTCCACATAGGCGACTTCGTCGAGTTCGGCGAAGCCTTCGGCCACGAGAAGCTGGCTCAGCGTCTCGTCGACGTCGAGCTCTTCCTCGAACATCTTGGAGCGTTCGGCGAATTCCTTCTGCCGCTTCTCGCTCGCCTCTTCCTCGGTCATGATGTCGATCTGGTGACCGGTGAGCTGGCTGGCGAGACGCACGTTCTGGCCGCGGCGGCCGATCGCGAGGCTGAGCTGGTCGTCGGGCACGACGACTTCGATCCGCCCTTCGTCCTCGTCGAGCACGACGCGGCTGACGGTGGCCGGCTGGAGCGCGTTGACGACGAAGGTCGCGGTGTCCTCGCTCCAGGGGATGATGTCGATCTTTTCGCCCTGCAGCTCCTGCACGACCGCCTGGACGCGGCTGCCCTTCATGCCGACGCACGCGCCGACCGGATCGATCGAACTGTCGCGGCTGATCACCCCGATCTTGGCACGGCTGCCCGGGTCACGGGCGGCGGCCTTGATCTCGATGATGCCGTCGTAGATCTCGGGCACTTCCTGCGCGAAGAGCTTCTTCATGAATTCGGGATGCGCGCGGCTGAGGAAAATCTGCTGCCCGCGGTTGTTGCGCTCGACCTTGGTGATCAGCGCACGCACGCGCTCGCCGACACGCGCGGCCTCGCGCGGGATCTGCTGATCGCGGCGGATCACGCCCTCGGCCCGGCCGAGGTTGACGATCACGTGGCCGAATTCGACCGACTTGATCACGCCGGTGATGACTTCGCCGGCGCGGTCCTTGAATTCCTCGTACTGGCGCTCGCGCTCGGCATCGCGGACCTTCTGGAAGATGACCTGCTTGGCGCTCTGCGCGTCGATACGGCCGAGGTCGACCGGCGGCAGCGGATCGACGATGAAGTCGCCCAGCTTGGCCTCGGCGTCGAGCTTCTTGGCTGCTTCGAGGTCAACCTGCTTGAAGTAGTCCTCGACTTCCTCGACCACTTCCACAACGCGCCACAGGCGCAGGTCGCCGGTCTGCGGGTCGAGCTTGGCGCGAATGTCGTTCTCGGCGCCGTAGCGGTTGCGCGCGCTCTTCTGGATCGCTTCTTCCATCGCCTCGATGACGATCGCCTTGTCGATCATCTTCTCCGAGGCGACCGCGTTCGCGATCGCGAGCAGCTCGGCCTTGTTGGCGGAAATTGCACTGGCCATCAGTCGTCAGCCTTCTCTTCTGTGACTTCGTCGATTTCCTCGGCACCGGTGGTGTCGAGCGGTCTGGTTGCGGCGATAAGCTCGTCGGTCAGGACGAGCTTCGCCGAATGAATTGCGTCGAGCGGCACCGCGATGGCGCCCCCCTTGCGGTCCTCGATCAGCACTTTGCCGTCCTGAAGACCGCCCAGGGCGCCACGCAGGTTGCGCAGCCCGTCGATCTTCTCCGCGAGCGCGATCTTCGCCTCGTGCCCCGCCCAGTTCTCGAAATCCTTCGGCCGGACGAGCGGCCGGTCGATCCCGGGGGAGCTGACTTCCAGGTGATAGGCGCCTTCGACCAGCACCGTGCCCTGTTCCTCGAGCTCGTCGATCCGGTCGGAGATGCGGCGCGAGAGCGCGGCGCACTGGTCGAGCACGAGCTGCCCGGTCGCCGGGTCCTCCGCCATCACCTGCAGCGCCTGCCCGCCGTCGCCGGCTTCGGAGGCGATCATCTTCACGCGCACGAGATCGAAGCCGAGCGCGTTCGCTTCGGGCTCGATAATCTCGGTCAGGCGCGTCAGATCGGCCATTCGGTCTCCATGTTTACACGACGGATGCGACAAGCAGGTTGCTCAATGGCCCTTTGGCCGGCCCCTTGCGGCGCCAGCCCCTCCAGTGTCGCGACAATGTCGGGATTGATGGGCAGATAGACTCGGCCCGCCCCATTTGCAACTGCATTCGACTCATCGCTTCGGCCGGGCGCCGCTTCCATTTGACACCGCACCGCCAAGGTGACAGCTTCGCACGATGACAAGGGCGTACTTTCGACATCACGGGGGACAGCTTCTCGCGGGCATCTAGCCCCGGGTTCGGTGCGCGCACGCCCCGGTCCCGGGGCGAGCAGTCCGCCTTCTGACGCGCCGGCGCGCGTCTTTTTCGCACCTTCCTCGAAAGATTCGATCCATGAACGTCCAGCAGGCCGCAGAACGGCCTCCCATCACCCTCGTCGAAAGCGAAGCCGATGCGCTCGCCGATCTCGCCTTCGGCATCCGCACCCGCCATCCCAACGTCAGCCGCATGCTGCTGGAGGAGATCGACCGGGCCGAGACCCTGCCCGCCGAAGAGGTGCCCGGCGACGTGGTGACCATGGGCTCGACGGTCGAGTTCGTCGTCGAGAAGACGGGCGAACGGCGAACGGTCAAGCTCGTCTACCCGAAGGATGCGGATATCGCCGAGGGGCGGCTTTCGATCCTCACCCCCGTCGGCGCCGGGCTGATCGGCCTGCGCGTGGGGCAGTCGATAAGCTGGCCCGACCGCAGCGGGGAGGAACGGCTGCTGACGATCGGGAACGTCGCCCGGCCGGGCTAGTCCTCGTCGTTCCGCTCGGCCAGGCCGTGCTTGCGGATACAGTGCCGGAGTTGGTCGTAAGTGAGGCCGAGCGCCTTCGCGGTCTGCCGCTGGTTCCAGCGGTGCTTGCCGAGAGCATGCTCGACGATGCGGCGCTCGTGCGCATCGACTTCGGCGCGCAGGTCCTCGATCCCATCGAGATCGGCTCCTCCCGGCTGCGCGGGCGCTGCCGGGGCGGACGCGCCGGTCTGCGCCTTGCGCGTGGCGGGCGAGAACGGCTTCCACGGCGAATCGAACGGGTCGAACTGAACGTGCCCGATCGGCTCGCGCCAGCTGTCCCAGCGATAGACCGCCCGCTCGACCACATTGCGCAGTTCGCGGACATTGCCTGGCCAGGAATGCTCCTCCAGCTGGCGCGCGACATGCTCGGCGAAACCGGGCCAGCCTTCCCAGTGCAACTCCGCCGCCATGCGCCGGCCGAAGTATTCGGCGAGCACCTCGACATCGCCCTCGCGCACGCGCAGCGGCGGCAGGGTGATCACCTCGAAGCTCAGCCGGTCGAGCAGGTCGGCGCGGAACTCGCCGCGCTCCGCGAGCTCGGGCAGGTTCTCGTTGGTCGCGGCGACGATCCGCACGTCGACCCGGATCGGACGGCTCGATCCGATTCGCGTGACCTCGCCATATTCGACCGCGCGCAGCAGCCGCTCCTGTGCCGCCATCGACAGCGTGCCCAGTTCGTCGAGAAATAGCGTCCCTTTGTCGGCTTCCTCGAACCTTCCCGCGCGGACTCTGGTAGCGCCGGTGAAGGCTCCGGCCTCGTGGCCGAACAGCTCCGCCTCGATCAGCGTTTCGGGCAGCGCGGCGCAGTTCATCGTCACGAGCGGCTCGTCCCAGCGGGTCGAGAGGCGGTGGAGGCGTTCGGCGATCAATTCCTTGCCGGTCCCCCGCTCGCCGATCACCAGCACCGGCCTGCGCATCGGAGCCGCGCGGCTGGCGCGCTCGACCGCGTCGAGAAACGCGCTCGATTGACCGATGAACTGGTTATCGCGATCCATGGCCAATCTATAGTGAAATTCGCCGATTGTTGGCAACATAAACCAACACCCGGCTTGCGACATACCGGTAAGCAGTTGAAATTCCACCACTCTGCGAGTTTGGCACACCTCTTGCGAAATGGTTTCCGTAACCGAGTTCCGGGAGGACCCACACGATGTACGACCGCCGCTTCTTTCAGACCAAGCTGGGACAGGCAGCCCTCGCCAGCGTCACCGCGATGGCCCTGTTCGTGGCGCTGAGCGGCCAGATGCAGGCGACCCCGGCCATGGCCGCGACGATCGGCTGCCAACAGGTCGAACTGGCGTGACCAAGCCGACCGATCTCGATCCCTTTGGGCCGGAGCGCGAGTCCCCCCAGTCCCGCGGCGCCGGACAGCGCGCCGATCGCGCTTCGGCCCATAGCCGCCTGTCGCGTCTCGACGAGGAAGTCGAGCGCTTGCGTACCAGCCCGACCCCGACGCAGGGAAGGCCGACGCAGGGCCGGTCACACGCACGTGCAGGCGGCGGCTGGTCGAGCGAGTTCAATTTCAACGGAGTGCCCCTGATGGGAATTTTCAGCCGTACCCGCGATATCATCGCCGCAAACTTCAACGACATGCTCGACAAGGCCGACGACCCGGCCAAGATGATCCGCATGATCATCCTCGAGATGGAGGAGACGCTGGTCGAGGTCCGCGCGAGCGCCGCGCGCACCATCGCCGACCAGAAGGAGATGCATCGCCATACGGTCAAGCTCGACCGGCTCCAGGCGGACTGGGGCGAGAAGGCCCAGCTCGCGCTCAGCAAGGATCGCGAGGATCTCGCCCGCGCCGCGCTGGTCGAGAAGAAGAAGGCCGCCGACATGGGCGAGCAGCTCAAGCAGGAAATCGCGGTGCTCGACGACGCGCTGCGCGCCTACGAGCAGGACATCGCCAAGCTGCAGCAGCGCCTACGCGAGGCCCGCAGCCGCCAGACCGCGATCGCCGCGCGCCTCGAAAGCGCCGAAAACCGGGTCAAGCTGCGCACGCTGATGAGCACCGAGCGGACCGACGAGGCGCTGGCGCGCTTCGACCAGCTCGAACGCCGCGTCGATTACGCCGAAGGGCGCGCCGACGCGCTCTCGCTGTCCGACGGCAGCGGTCAGCTCTCGCTCGCCGACGAAATCGCCTCGCTCGAGGACTCGGACCGGGTCGACGAGGAACTGGAAGAGATGAAGCGCGCGCTCGGCAAGGGCGACGCCGCAAACAAGGGGGACTGATCCATGGAAGGAGTACTGGCAATCGTCGCGATCTTCATCGCGCTCCCGTGGATCATTTTCCACTACGTCACGAAGTGGAAGACCTCCGCCACGATCACCACCGACGACGAGGCCCTCCTCGAGGAGCTCTACAGCCTCGCCAAGCGGCTCGACGAGCGGATGGACACGGTCGAGCGGCTGGTGGCTTCCGACAACCCGGACTTCAAGCCGGCCCGGCTGATGCACGACCGCGAAATCGACAACGAAAAGCTGCGCGAGCTCGACCGTATGCTCGCCGAGAAGAAGGGAGCCCACCAGTGAACAGCCCGCGCACCACGCTTTACCGCGACAAGCAGAACGCCAAGCTGATGGGCGTCTGCGCCGGGATCGCCGACTATACCGGGGTCAACGCGCTCTGGGTCCGGCTCGGGTTCATCGGCCTGACCTTCGTGGCTGGCGGCGGTACCATACCGTTCTACTTCATCGCCGGCCTGCTGCTGAACAAGAAGCCGCCGCACCTCTACGTCGACCGGGAGGAGCAGCAGTACTGGCAGCGCGTGCGGCAGAGCCCGAAGCGCACGGCGCGCGAGATCCGCGCCCGGATGCGCGACATCGACCGGCGCCTGGCCGAAGTCGAAACCTACTACGTCTCGTCCAACCCGCGCCTGACCGCCGAAATCGAGCGGCTGCGCTGAGACCATACGCAAGGAAGGGGAAGTCTGAATGGACCTTGGAATTCTCGTACCGCTGGCACCCTTCCTGATGGTGCTCGGCATCGTCTGGATCGTGAAGCACAGCAAGCTGGAGGAGAAGCGCCTCGCCGCGACCGCCAGCCAGACCGCCGAACAGGCCGCGCAATACTCCAGCCGCGTTGCCGAGCTCGAACAGCGGGTCCAGGTGCTCGAGCGCATTGTCACCGACCGCGGCTACGACATCGCCACCCAGATCGAAGCCCTGCGCGACAAGCGCGAGGTCGAGGAACGCGACACCGGTGTGCCGCTTCGCATGCCGAACCGGGAGAACGCATGATGCAAGTGCAGGGCATCGAACTTCTCCCCTATCTGCCCTGGATCATCGCCGGCGCAACCGCCGTCGGTCTGGCGGGCGTGTTCGGGTGGATCCACACCACCCGGTTGCGGATCAAGCACGGCTATCCGCTGGAAGGCATGTGGGGCCAGTCGCTCAAGCCGAGCACCGATGCCCAGGCCGCCGAGCGGATCAGGCTTCTGACGCAGGAGAACGCCGAGCTGCGCGCCGAGGTCGGATCGATGAAGGACCGGCTCGCCAATGTGGAGCGGATCGTCACCGACAGCGGCTATCAGCTCACGCATGAGATCGACCGTCTGCGCGAAGGCAAGGAGAAGGTGCAGTGAACATTGCTGAAGCCATCGCCTTCTGCGCGCTCGTCATCGGCCTGATCTCGGGCGCCGGCATCTGGCTCGATGCCTACAAGCGGCGCCTGACGAACCGTGAGCGCGAGCTCGAATTGCAGGCCCGCGCAGCCGAAGCGCGGAGCCGGACGGGCGACGCGGACGTGACCAAGCTGGAAAGCCGCCTGCGCGTCCTCGAACGGATCGCCACGGATCGCGGCCAGGATCTGGCCATGCAGATCGAGGGTCTGCGCCACGATATCGACAGCCGGGAGAAGGTGTGATGAATTTCTGGACCGCTCTGGTCGTAATCGCCGCCATCTGGGGCTTCGTGCAGGTCATGGCGGCGCGGCAGGCACGCCGCAGACACCGGCACGCGGAACGAGGGAACGATCTCGCCGCACCGCAGCCCGATCCCGGCACCCAGCGCGAGCTGGAGGAGCTGCGCGAGCGCGTGAAGGTACTGGAACAGATCACCGTCGACGGGCGCGAGGCCAAGGCGATCGCCGACGAAATCGAGCGGCTGCGCGACAGGTAGGCCCGGCCCCACAAGGAATCGCAAGGGAAGGAGCAATGCATATGAGCGACCAGATCATCATCGCCGCCGCAGCGCTCGTCGCCATCGGCATCATCGCGCTCGCCGCCTTGCGCGGCTGGCAGGGCTGGTTGACTCTCAAGGAGCGCGAACTCGACCGCGTCGGCGCGCGGCCCCTGCGCGAGATCGAAGGCGGCGCGCAAATGGGGGGCGCACGGATCGAGATTGCCGATCTCAAGGAACGCATCCGCAGGCTCGAGGCGATCGCCAGCGGAGTGGACCTGTAGGCCTTCGTCACAGCGAAAGCCGGGATGGCACGCCCTTTTCCACGGAGAAAACGGGAGGCCGCTCCCCTCCCCCGACAACGCTCCGCTGCCAGGGCTTTCGTTTTCGCCCTCGCCCCCCTAACTGCCCCATCATGCGAACGCTCGACGATATCCGCGAAGAATACGAGTTTCTCGAAGGCGACGAACGCTATCGCCTGCTGATCGAGCTCGGCCGCGAGCTCGAGCCGATGCCGGAGGCGCTCAAGACCGACGCCACGTTGGTGCGCGGCTGCTCCGCCGCGGTCTGGGTCTATCCGACCGAGCGGAACGGCGAACTACACTTCCTCGCCGACAGCAATGCCGCGATCACCAAGGGGATCGTCGCGCTGGTGATCGCCGCGGTGCAGGACAAGCCGGCCGCCGAAGTCGCCGCGATGGACGTGACGGCGGCGCTCGCGCCGTTCGACCTCAAGAACCAGCTCAGCTCGAACCGTACGCAGGGCGTGCCCAACATGATCGCGCTGGTGAAGGATCACGCCGCGCGGATCGCCCAGAGCGGGCCGACGAGCTGACATGCGCCGCCTCTTCCTCATCGGAGGCATCGTATCGGTGGGGCTCGGGGCGGTCGGTGCGTTCCTGCCAATCATGCCGACGGTGCCGTTCCTGCTGCTGGCGGTTTACTGCTTCGCGCGCAGCAACCCGGAGTGGGAGCAGCGCATTCTCGACCATCCGCACTGGGGCCCGCAAGTGCGCGACTGGCGCGAACGCCGCGCGATCTCCCGCCGGGCCAAGACGATGGCGATCGGCGCGATGACCATCGGCGCGGTGTTCACCTGGTACACGCTCGGCCACCCGTGGTACTGGATCTCGATTGCGATCCTCGTTGTCGCCGGAAGCTGGATCGCGACCCGCAACGAATAAACCGGCGAGGCGCGGCGAGAGGGATTAAACCGAGCCTGCCATCCGTTGTCCGATCGGAACCTGTTCTGCTGATCGGAGACGATGATCTTGCCTTACCTTCGCGCCTGCCTGCTGCCTTTACCTCTGCTCGTCCTCGCCGCGCCGCTTGCCGCACAGCAGCGTGAGGAGGTCAAACCCGAGGCCACCACCGAGGGTGACGACACCGCGGTAGAATTCTTCACCGGTGCGGAATTTCAAGAGATCGAGCTGAACGACGGGCGCAAGGTCGAGAAGTTCTCGATTCCCGTTGCGGCGCAAGTGATCGCGGGGCGCGTGCGCGTGACCGCGCAGGTCCCCTACATGCGCGTGAAGGCGCCGGGAGACGTGGTGGTGCCGAGCGGTCCGCTCGGCCTTCCCATCCTCGTCGACCCGGCCGGGCCGCCCGAAGTCAGCACGCGCGAGGGGATCGGCGATGTACGGGTCGATGCGGCCTACCAACTTCCGATCCAGGGGGTGAACGCCTCACTGAGCGGCGGGGTGAAGCTTCCGACCGCCTCGACCGACAAGGGCCTCGGCACCGGCAAGACCGATTACCGCGTCGGCGCCGATCTCTCCAAGACGGTCGGAGCGGTGACGCCATTCGCAGGGGTGAGCTACACCAAAGTCGGCGATCCGGCCGAATACGATCTGGAGGATACGCTGGCCGGCCATGCCGGCGCCGCCGTGCGCCTCGGCAGGTCGGCCTCGGCCCATCTGGGCTAAAGCTACGAGGAGAACGCGAGCGGCCTGGTGGACGATCAGCAGCGGGTCTTCGGCGGGGTCAACACCGCGCTGGGCAGCGGGTTGTCGCTCGGCGTATACGGTTCCGCGGGCGTGAACGGCCCGGCGGATGTCGGCGCGGGGGTCAGCCTCGGCGTGCGGCTGGACTGAGTTTCAGCGCCCGGCGCTGTCGCGCAGCGTCGCCAGCCCAGCCTCGCGCTGGCGTTTCAGTTCGGTCTTCAGTCGGGCCGGATCGCGGGCGAAGACGAAACCGAAACTCACCCCGCCCTCCTTGCCAACGGTCGCGTGGTGGAGCTTGTGCGCCTGGACCAGCCGCCGGGCGTAGCCGCGCTTGGGCACCCATTTGAAGTAGCGCTGGTGGACCAGTCCGTCGTGCACCAGCGTGTAGATCACGCCGTAGACGAGCACGCCGAGCCCGATCCAGGTGCCCGGCCACCACGCGCCCTCGCCCATGACCAGCGGGCTGCCGAGCGCGAACATCGCGATGCTCAGCCCCGCGCCGACCAAGGCGAAGCGGTCGTTCTTCTCAAGCATCCGGTCGTGCGGTTCGTGATGGTCGCGGTGCCAGGCCCAGCCGAACCCGTGCATGACGTACTTGTGGCTCGCCCAGGCAACCCCCTCCATCGCAACGACGGTGGCGAGAACGATCAGGGCGGGCACAATCACGCTCATGACGAGCGCGACTATACGCTAGTCGTCCTTGGGAAAGAAGAAGCGCGAGATGTCCTCGCCGATGCGCGCCGGGCGCAGGGTCTCGGCGTCGATGCAGCACCAGCTCGATTTCACTTCGGCCAGCACGTCCTCCCCGCGCTGGATCACGGTGGAGTAGAACGCCCGCGCGCCCTTGATGCTCTCGAGCACGGTGCGCGCGATCACGTCGTCCTCCAGGAAGGCGGGTTTGCGGTAGGTGATCTCGTGCTTGAGCGCGACCCAGGCCTTGCTCGCCACCTCATCCGACGGGGCGAGCTTGCGCCAGTGCGCGAGCACCGCGTCCTGCACCCAGCCAAGATAGCGCGCGTTGTTCACGTGCCCCATGAAATCGATATCGGCGGGCTGGACCTTGATCGGAAATGCGAATGACCTTGCTGACATACGTGTAAGCTATCAGATTTCCGTTGCAATTGCATTGCAAATCTCGGGACGTCGTCGCGCCGATCCTTGAGCGCGGCCAAGTTTTCCCATCTTGTCGGGCGCACGCGGCAGGCATAGCCCGAGAGGCATGCCCAACGCCCCCCGCACGCTCTACGAAAAGATCTGGGACGCGCACGTCGTCGAGACCCGCGACGACGGCACCAGCCTGATCTTCATTGACCGCCACCTAGTCCACGAAGTCACCAGCCCGCAGGCCTTCGACGCGCTGCGCGCCAGCGGCCGCACCGTCCGCCGCCCCGATCTCACGCTCGCCGTGCCGGACCACAACCTGCCGACGACCCCGCGGCGCGATGCGGCCGGCAACGCGATCCCGATCGCCGATCCGCAGAGCGCCGCGCAGCTCGCCGCGCTCGAGCGCAACGCGCCCGATTTCGGCATCCGCTACATTAGCGCGACCGCGCCCGAGCAGGGCATCGTCCACGTCGTCGGGCCCGAGCAGGGCTTCTCCCTCCCCGGCGCAACGATCGTCTGCGGCGACAGCCACACCGCGGCGCACGGCGGGATCGGCGCGCTCGCCTTCGGCATCGGCACCAGCGAGGTCGAGCACGTCCTCGCCACCCAGACCCTGCTGCTCACGCGCTCGAAGACGATGGAAGTCCGCGTCGAGGGCGATCTCGGCCCCGGGATCACGCCCAAGGACCTGATCCTCCACGTGATCGGCGTGATCGGCACCGCCGGCGGCACCGGCCACGTGATCGAATACCGCGGCCGCGTGTTCGAGCAGATGAGCATCGAAGGTCGCCTCACCGTCTGCAACATGAGCATCGAAGGCGGCGCCCGCGCCGGCCTGATCGCGCCGGACGATGTCACATTCGAATACCTGAAAGGCCGCCCCTATGCCCCCAAGGGCGAGGAATGGGACCGGGCGGTCGCCTGGTGGCGCACGCTGCGGACCGACGAGGGCGCCGTGTTCGACAAGTCGGTGACGATCGACGCCGCCGCCGTCCAGCCGACCGTGACCTGGGGCACCAGCCCGGAGGACGTGGCCCCGATCGGCGGGACCATCCCCGCCCCCGAAAGCTTCGCCGATCCCTCCAAGCAGGAAGCCGCGCGCAAGAGCCTCGCCTACATGGGCCTCGAGCCCGGCCAGCGCCTCGCCGACGTGGCGATCGAGAACGTCTTCATCGGAAGCTGCACCAATAGCCGGATCGAGGACTTGCGCGCCGCCGCTCAGGTCCTGCGCGGCCGGCACAAGGCCGCCGGCGTCCGGTGGGCGATCGTCGTCCCCGGATCGGGGCTGGTGAAGCATCAGGCGGAGGCCGAAGGGCTGGACAAGGTCTTCACCGACGCCGGCTTCGAATGGCGCGAGCCGGGCTGCTCGGCCTGCCTAGCGATGAACCCCGACAAGGTGCCGGCGGGCGAACGCTGCGCCTCCACCAGCAATCGGAACTTCGTCGGCCGCCAGGGCCCCGGCGCCCGCACCCATCTGATGAGCCCCGCCATGGCCGCCGCCGCCGCAGTGACCGGCCGCCTGACGGACGTGCGCGAGCTGGCCCGCTGAGATACCAAGGACTCGTCATCCCAGCTTTCGCTGGGATGACGCGAAGGTGTGATATAGGGCTGGCGGTGGGCCAACGGCGTGCGGGAGGAGCAGGGCAATGAAGGGAAGCTGCGTCTGCGGGGGCGTCACGCTGGCACTGCCGCGCAGGCCCGACTACATCAACATCTGCAACTGCCGCCTGTGCCGCTCGACCGGCGGCGCCTACGGCTACTTCGCGCCCGAGGAACTGACGGTCACCGGCGAGACGAAGGGCTTCGAGCGCGACGACCTACCCGATGTCTGGCTCACCACGCACTTCTGCCCGCGCTGCGGCAGCGCCACGCACTGGACGCCGACGGGCAACACCGAACTCGGGCGCATCGGCGTCAACATGCGGCTCTTCGCGCAGGACGAGCTCGAGGGGATCGAGGTCCGCTACCAGGACGGGCGCGGCGTGATCGACGAGACGGACGATTTCATCACCACCGCCACCGGACAGATCGGCGACGGCAAGGCCTTCTGACGCTTGACCCAGGCGCCCTGCACGGCACAACCGGAGGCAGGGAGAAACAAGCCGATGAAACACATTCTGGCCGTCGCACTCGCCTGCACCTCGATCGCGGCAACTGCTGCGGAACCCGCGCCCGACGTGAGCCTGACCCGGCTCGATTGCGGGCGCGCCACCGAGCCCTGGCCGCTCGACTCGTTCGACGACACCGGCGGCGCGGACGGCATGAAGAAGGCCATCGTCGGATCGTGTTACCTCATCCGGCACGGCGAGCGACTGATGATCTGGGACACGGGCATCGACCCGGCCACCAGCGGAGATCCCGACGGAGGCTTCTTTCTCGATCGCACCTTGGTCGACCAACTGGCGCAGCTCGGCATCGCCCCCGCCGACATCGAGTTCGTCGGCGTGAGCCATTACCACTACGACCACACCGGCCAGGCGAAGGATTTCCCGCAGGCGACCCTGCTGATCGGCAAGGAGGACTGGCAGGCAATCACGCACGATCCGCCGCTCGGCAACGCCAACCCTGCGCACTTTCCCGCCTGGGTGTCGGGCCAGGCGAAAGTCGAGGCATTTTCCGGCGACAAGGATGTCTTCGGCGACCGCAGCGTGCGCATCCTCGCCACGCCGGGTCATACGCCCGGGCACCATTCGCTGCTCGTGCGTCTGCCGGAGACCGGACCGGTGCTGCTCACCGGCGACGTCGCGCATTTCACCGCCAACTACGAGCGTGAAGGGGTGCCCACCTACAACACCAACCGGGCCGACACCCTCGCCTCGTTCGACCGGGTAAAGAAGATGGCGAAGAACCTCGGCGTGAAAGTGATCATCCAGCACGAACCGGCGGACGTCGCCAAGCTGCCCGCGTTTCCGGAGGCCGCCCGCTGACCGCGCGCAAGTCCGCCTTCGCGGCGGTCGCCGCGCCCGATGCGCGGGTGCTGATCCTCGGCAGCCTGCCGGGCGAAGCCTCGCTCGCCGCCCGGCGGTACTACGCGCATCCGCAGAACCGGTTCTGGCACCTGGTCGGCGGGGCGATCGGGGTGGACCTCGCTGCGCTCGACTACGACGATCGGCTCGAAGCCCTCAAGGCGCACCGGATCGCACTGTGGGACACGGTCGCCTCGGCGCACCGGATCGGCAGCGGCGACGCCGCGATCCGCGAGGCGGAGCACGCGCCGCTCGCCGAGCTCCTCGCCACCCTGCCCGACTTGCGCGCCGTCGCCTTCAACGGCCGCAAGAGCGCCGCGATCGGCCGGCCGCAGCTTGCCGGCAGCGATCTGGCGCTGATCGACCTGCCCTCCTCCTCGCCCGCCTACGCCGCCATGCCGCTGGCCGAGAAAGAGCGCCTTTGGGCGCGCCTAGCCGATTTCCTCGCCTGACCCCTTGCCAAGAATCCATGCGCCTCGCATGAAAGCCCGATGACCAAGAAGCTCCCCACATCGCTCGGCGGAAAGGCGGCGCTCGCAGGCGCGGCCATAGGATCCGCAGCCGTCGCGGCCGCCCTGCTCTACGCCTCCAAGCGCAAGCCGAAGAACGAGCCGACCCAGCCCGGCCCGATTCCCTCGGGCGAGAAGCCCGAGACCGATTGATGGAGCCGGTCTCGACTATCGAGGGGCGGGCGATCCCGTTCGGCGCCAAGAACGTCGACACCGACGTGATCATCCCGGCCCACTGGCTCAAGACGGTAACCCGCGAAGGCCTGGGGCGCGGCGCGTTCGAGACGGTGCGGGCCCAGCCCGGCAATGTGTTCGACGATCCCGAGTTCGCCGGCGCGCCGGTCCTGATCGCGGGCGACAACTTCGGCTGCGGGTCGAGCCGCGAGCATGCCGCATGGGCGATCCTCGACCTCGGCATCCGCGCGGTGATCGCGCCCAGTTTCTCCGACATCTTCGGCGGCAACGCGTTCAAGAACGGTATCCTGACCGTGGCGCTGCCGCAGGATCAGGTCGACCGCCTGCTCGAAGTGGCGCGCGAACACCCGATCACGATCGATCTCGAGAACCAGACCGTCACCACGCCCTTCCAGGATCGCTTCACGTTCGAGATCGATCCGTTCCGCAAGCACTGCCTGCTGGAAGGGCTCGACGAAGTCGGCCTTACGCTGACTCGCGACGCGGCAATCGCGGATTACGAGAAGCACCAGGCGCAGGAATTGCCCTGGCTGGCAAAACCTATGGAGAGAGCTGCATGAAAGCCCTGCGCACCCACGCCGTCGGCGGAGCCGACACCCTCACGCTCGATGAAGTGGAGGTGCCGCAGCTGGCCAAGGGGCAGGTGCTGGTCGACGTGAAGGCCTGCGCGATCAATTTCCCCGACACGCTGATGATCCGCGACCTCTATCAGTTCAAGCCGGAGCGCCCCTATGCACCGGGCGGCGAGATCGCTGGCGTGATCGAGGCGATCGGCGAAGGCGTCGAAGGGTGGGAGGTCGGCGACCGCGTACTCGCCGGGATCGGCAACGGCGGGCTGGCGGAGAAGGTCTGCGTGCCCGCCGGGCGCATGTTCGCCGTGCCGGAAGGGGTGCCGTTCGAAAAGGCCGCCTCTCTGATGATGACCTATGGCACGACGATCCACGGTCTCAAGGATCGCGGCCACATCAAGGAAGGCGACGTGCTGCTGGTGCTCGGCGCGGCGGGCGGCGTCGGCCTCTCCGCAGTCGAGCTCGGCAAGGCCTACGGCGCGCGCGTGGTCGCCGCCGTCTCCAGCGAGGAGAAGGGCGAAGTCGCCCGCAAGGCCGGGGCGGACGAAGTGGTCATCTATCCCAAGGGCGAAATGGACAAGGCGGCCAGCAAGGAACTGGCCAACGCATTCAAGGCCGCTTGCGGGCCGGAAGGCGCGAACATCGTCTACGATGTCGTCGGCGGGCAGTATTCGGAACCGGCCCTGCGCGCGATCGCGTGGGAGGGGCGCTTCCTGGTGGTCGGCTTCCCCGCGGGTATCGCGAAGATGCCGCTCAACCTCACCCTGCTGAAATCGTGCGACATCTGCGGCGTGTTCTGGGGCGCCTTCACCGCGCGCGAGCCCGAGCGGTTCCGCGCCCAGGTGGACGAGCTGTTCGACCTGCTGAAAGCTGGCCGGATCGACCCGCTGATCTCCGAGACGTTCCCGCTCGAACGCGGCGGCGAGGCGATCGCCAAGCTGGAGAACCGGCAGGCGGTCGGCAAGCTCGTCGTGACGATGGGTAGCGGGTCCGTTTGAACATCCTCTCCCCTCCCGCTTGCGGGAGGGGCAGCAAGACTTGGGTGAGCGCAGCGAACCTAGTCGCAGCGGGGCGGGCTGTTGCGACGCCGCTGCTCACCCCCCGACCTCTCCCGCAGGCGGGAGGGGGGAAAGACCGCGCTCGCATATGCGGGCAATGGAGTGACTTGCCCGAGCGCGGGCAGGTGACTATCTCCACCTCCTATCCCAACTCCGAGAGGACTGCATGACCGACTTCAAGGATCGCGAGCGCGCGGAAGAAGCCAAGTTCGCGATGGATGAGGAGACCGCGTTCCGCATTGCGGCGCGGCGCAATCGCCTGCTGGGCGAATGGGCCGCCGGCCTGATGGGCCTCACCGCCGAGGAAGCCGATGCCTACAAGAAGGCGGTCGTCCAGGCCGATTTCGAGGAAGCTGGCGACGAGGACGTGGTCCGCAAGCTGCTCGGCGACCTCACCGCCGCCGAATGCGACGTCAACGAAGCCGACATTCGTGCCAAGCTCGACGAGAAGACCGTCGAGGCCAAGCGCCAGTTGATGAGCGAAAGCTGATCGGCGCGTCGAGGAACCTGCCATGCCGATGAGCGCCGCCGAAATCGAAGGGATGATCAAGTCCGCCCTGCCCGATGCCGAAGTCGAGATCCGCGATCTCGCCGGCGACGGGGATCACTACGCGGCGCACGTCGTCTCCCCCGCTTTCGCCGGAAAGAGCCGGGTGCAGCAGCACAAGATGGTCTACGAGGCGCTCGGCGGAAAGATGGGCGGCGTGCTCCATGCCTTGCAACTGACCACCCAAGCGCCCACCTGACTCTCACGACTTGAATTACCTGAGCGGAAGTTTTTCCAATGTCCGATACCAATGAACGCATTTCCGGCATCGTCGGCGGGAACGATGTGGTCCTCTTCATGAAGGGCACGCCGCTGTTCCCGCAGTGCGGCTTTTCCAGCCGTGCGGTGGCCATCCTCGATCACTGCGGCGTCTCGTACGAGAGCGTCGACGTGCTGCAGGACATGGAGGTCCGGCAGGGGATCAAGGCCTTCTCCGACTGGCCGACGATCCCGCAGCTCTATGTGAAGGGCGAATTCGTCGGCGGCAGCGACATCATGATGGAGATGTTCGAAGCCGGCGAATTGCAGCAACTTCTCACCGACAAGCAGGTCGCCAAGGCCTGACGTTCCGCCCCGGCGGATGCAGAAAGGGCCCGTCCGATTTCTCGGGCGGGCCCTTTCGCTTGCGGGGAGACGGCGCCGGAGACTGGGGGGTGGCGCCGCCTCGTTCGAAGACCATTGTGGGTGCGGCCTGCGATGCATCCCGCGTGCCAGTTCGCCGGAATCGCGCGAATGCGCGGCAGGCGAAGGTGAAGAGGCATTAACCCTGCGGGGCGAGTGTCAGAAATTCCGACACCCTCTTGGCATCCCGCCCGCGCGGCCCCACAGTCCTTCCGATGAGCGACACCCCCGCAGACGGAATCCCCGCCGCCACCCTCGTGATCTTCCGCCGCGGCCCCGGGGGCGCCCCCCCCGAACTCCTAATGGTCACACGCGCTAATTTCATGAAGTTCGCCGCCGGCGCTGCCGTCTTCCCCGGCGGCCGTGTCGATCCGGCGGATCGCGATCTCGCCAAGCGCCTGTCCGGAATCGAGGATGTGGACGAAGCCGCCCACCGCATCGCCGCGATCCGCGAGACGCTGGAGGAAACCGGACTCGCCATCGGAGTGATCGGCGAAATCGACGCAGGGCGCGCTGCCGAAGCGCGGCAGATGCTGCTCGAGGCGGGCACATTGGCGCCCGTGCTCGAGGCGATGGACTGGTCGCTCGATCTCGCAGCGATCGTCCCCTTCGCGCGCTGGTTCCCCAAGAACGAGCGGCTGCCGCGCGTGTTCGACACGCGCTTCTATCTCGCGGACCTCGGCACCGGCGCCGTCGACATCGCGGTCGACGCGACGGAGAACACGCACCTGTTCTGGGTCACCGCACGCGAAGCCCTCGCAGCCGCCGAACGCGGCGAGCTCACGGTGATCTTCCCCACCCGCCGCAATCTGGAACGCCTGGCACAATTCGACGATTTCGACGCCGCCCTGAGCGACTGCGCCGCTCACCCCCCGCGTACGATCACCCCCTTTTTCGAAGAGCATGACGGCGAAGGCTGGATCTGCATTCCCGACGATGCCGGCTACCCCGTCACCCGCGAACGCCTGCGGGGCGTCAATCGCGGCTAGTCGACGCGCGAGACAGGATCATCGTCACACATTCCGCTCCTTGCGGCCACGCGGCTTGTGCTTCCCGCCGGGCCGTCCTTTCGGAGCGCCCGGGCCGGCCTTCCGGCCCTTATGCGAAAACTTGTTAGGCTTGACGCTCCGATTGGCATGAGCCGCCTGACGCGGGCCTTCCGAAGGCTCGATCCGCACGACCTCATCCTCGCTCTCGTCCCGCGCCGTGCGCTGGAGCGCGGCACCGAACTTCTCGGCAATGGCTCGCGGTATCTGAAAATGGGTTTCGTTGGCGCCGATGCGGATCGCCCCCACCTCGTTGCGGGTGATGTGGCCGCGGCGGCATAGCAAAGGCAAGATCCAGCGCGGGTCGGCGTTCTGCCGGCGCCCGATATCCATGCGGAACCAGACGGTATCCTCGAAACCCGGGCGATGCCGTTCCTCTTGCGCGGCACGGCGCGCCTCGGGCGTGTTCTCCAGCATCTCCTCCGGCTGCGGCATCGCGGCGCGATGCACGCGCACCAGAGCGGCGGCGATATCCTCCGGAGAGCGTTCGGCAAGGAGGCGCTGGGCCAGCGCGCGATCCTCGTCGTCGAACTCGGCCGGCTGCAGGAGTTCCGCGAGCAGACGCTCGCGGTCCCGCGTGCGGATCGCGTCCGGAGTCGGAGCATCGATCCAGTCGGCCTTGATCCTGGCGCCGCGTAGCATCGATTCCACCCGCCTGCGCCGCGGAAACGGCACGATCAGCGCCGCAGTGCCCTTCTTCCCGGCGCGGCCGGTCCGGCCGGAGCGGTGCTGGAGCGTTTCCGCATCGCGGGGGAGATCGACATGGACGACGAGCCTGAGGCTTGGCAGATCGATACCGCGCGCCGCCACGTCGGTCGCGACGCAGACACGCGCACGGCGGTCGCGCAGGGCCTGGAGCGCCTGGTTGCGCTCCGACTGCGAGTGCTCGCCCGACAGCGCGACGACGGCGAAGCCCCGCTCCTGCAGCGTCGCGTGAAGCCGGCGGACATTATCGCGGGTGGCGCAGAAGAGAATGGCCGTTTCGGCTTGGTGGAAACGCAGCAGATTGACCGCTGCCGCCTCGACCTCCGCGGGTGAAACCGTGATCACCTGAAAGGCGATATCGCCGTGGCCGCGATCGTCGCCCGCGGTCGATATCCGCAGCGCACCTCGCTGGTAGCGTTCGGCCAGCGCAACAATCGGTTTCGGCATCGTCGCCGAGAACAGCAACGTGCGCCGCTCCGCCGGAGTCGCATCGAGAATCTCCTCGAGATCCTCGCGGAAGCCCATATCGAGCATCTCGTCCGCTTCGTCGAGCACCACTTCCTTGAGATTCGACAGGTCGAGCGCACCCCGCTCAAGGTGGTCGCGCAGACGGCCGGGCGTGCCGACGACGACGTGCGGACCGGCCCGCAGCACGCGCCGCTCCTTCGAAGCGTCCATGCCGCCGACACAGGTCGCAATGCGCGCGCCGGCCTTGGCATAGAGCCAGCCCAGCTCTCGGCTGACCTGCAGGGCCAGTTCGCGCGTCGGCGCGATGACCAGGGCGAGAGGCGACTGGGTCGGCGCCCCGAAGTCCTCGAGCAGATCGCAGGCCATCGAAAGGCCGAATGCGACGGTTTTGCCCGAACCGGTCTGGGCTGAGACGATGAGGTCGCGGGCCGCAGCCTCGGGAGCGAGAACGGCTGTCTGGACGGCAGTCAGTTCGGCATAGCCGCGCTCGGCGAGTGCTTCGCCAAGCATTGGCGGAAGATTGGGAAAGGTCATGATGCTCACTAATGGACCAAGCCGCCACAAAGGACGGCGGGGCGGAGGGTGTTCGCGGCAAGCGGACCCTATGGCCTCGGTCATGGAAATTGCGGCCGCTTCGCCGGCCGGTCGCCTCAATGGCGACGGCGGCTCCATACACGATCCGCACCCGTTTGGCTTCCCCTGATTTCGCCCCGCCGATCCTGTGGTCCGAAGCACCCACAATTGGACAGCTTGGAGCAAGTGGCGCGCCCGGCAGGACTCGAACCTGCTGCCTCAAGATTAGAAGTCTCGCGCTCTATCCAGATGAGCTACGGGCGCGCGCGCCATGCGCCATAGCGCGCTTTTCCGGAGGCGCAAATCGCGATAGGCAGCGCCATGGACGAGACACCGCAGCGCATCGAGACGGGGCGAGGCCCGCCGCCGGCCTTCCGCTACTACGATCTGATCATGGCCGCGTTCGTCGCAATCCTGCTGCTGTCGAATATCATCGGGGCATCCAAGCCGTCGTACGTGACGCTGCCGGGGGGCATGGAGTGGTCGTTCGGCGCTGGCGTGTTGTTCTTTCCGATCAGCTACATCATCGGCGACGTGCTGACGGAGGTGTACGGCTACGCACGGGCACGGCGGGTCATCTGGACCGGCTTTGCCGCTCTCGCCTTCATGGCGGTGATGGCCTGGATCGTCGTCGCCCTCCCGCCGGCGGAGGGATGGCCCGGACAGGAGGCCTACGAATTCGTGTTCGGCAATTCGTGGCGCATCGTGATCGCTTCGATGGTGGCGTTCTGGGCCGGCGAGTTCGCCAACAGCTTCGTGCTCGCCAAGATGAAAGTCTGGACGGCCGGGAAGGCGCTCTGGGCGCGGACGATCGGCTCGACCGTTGTCGGCCAGGGGCTCGACAGCCTGATCTTCTATCCCCTCGCCTTCTGGGGCCTCGCGGGATGGCCGGTCGAACTGCTGTGGCAGGTCGTGCTGTCGCAGTGGCTGATCAAGGCGGCGTGGGAGGCGCTGCTGACGCCGGTCACCTACCTGGTGGTCGGTGCGCTCAAGCGGCGCGAGGGTATCGATATCTACGACACCGGGACGAACTTCTCACCCTTCGCTGGCACGGCGCAGCGCGGATAGCAAAAGGGGCCGGACCACAAGGTCCGGCCCCTTCCCCTCTCCCCAACCGTCGTTGCGGTCAGAACCTGGCACCGACCGCGATGCCGTAGCGACGCGGATCGAGCGTGAAGATGTTGGTGAAGTTCCCCGAGCTGGCATCGGTCAAATAAAGGCCCGTCATCGACGAACTGTCGAAGATGTTCTGGATGAACCCGCGCACATACCAACGCTCGTCCGGGCCGTTGAGTTGGATCTGCGCATTCGCCTGAACGAAGGACTCGATCCGATTGACGTTGCCGTTGAAGACATTGCCGTACTGCTCGCCGGTCAGGGCAATATCGAAGCGCGGCACGAGCGTCATGCCGTTGGCGAACTCGGCGGTATATTGCACGCCGACAGATGCCTTCATCTCCGGTGCCTGAGGCAGCTTGTTGCCCTTGATGTTCACCTGGACGCCGGGGCTGAGGACGGAGAAGCCCGTCGGCGCATTGGCGTCGAGCAGTGCGCAAATGCCGAATGCTCCGCTCGAAGCAATCCCGCTGTCGGACGGGAAAGCCTCGGGGCCGCGCAGGCCGAGGCCGGTATTGACGGTCGTTACGAACGCCGCCGCGGCGCCCGGCGCCGGGCCGGTGACGGCGCACAGCGAGCCATTCGAGATATCCTTGATGATTACTGCGTCCGGATCGCCGCCGCCCGGATCGCGCGGGTTGGAGAAGAACTGATCGCCTGCCACCTCGGCATTGAGATAGCTGAAGGTCGCGTTGATCAGCCACCGCGGGCTCGGGCGTATGATTCCCTCTATCTCGACGCCCCAGATGTTGGCATCAATTGAGTCGTTGACCGACGTGCGGGCAACGATGCGGCTGAGCTGCAAGTCCTTGTACTTGTAGTAGAACGCGGTCGCGTTGAGTTGCAAAGCACCATTGGCGAAGGTGTTCTTCGTCCCAATCTCGAACGCGTCGATGGATTCGGGGCCGAAACTCTCGTCCACATCGAACACAGGTGACAGCGGGGGATTTATGCCGCCCGACTTGTAGCCACGAGAATAGGACGCATAGAACAGATTGTCCGGCGTCGCCTGGAAGTCGAGCACGGCGCGACCGGTAATCTCGTCGAACGAAACCGACCGCTCCTGGACGATCTGATTGCCATCCGTGCCGGGATCGGCGTCGTATGAGCCTACGTAGGGTGAATCGAACGGGTCGCCGTCATTGCCGAACGGGTTGAGAAAGCTCGCGAGCGAGGTGCGGGCGGCTATCGACTTCTTGTCGTTGTTGTAGCGCAGCCCGCCGGTGAACTTCAGCCTATCGCTAATGTCGAAGTAGACTTCGCCGAAAATGCCGTAGCTGTCGAGTTCGAAATCTCGCGTATTGTTGCGGTACATCGATGTTGCGAGATAGGAGGGGGGTAGGGGCGCCGGATCGCCTTCTTCGTCTTCCGCAAACAGCGCCGAGAAGGTGCCAAGAATGCCGGTCGCGTAATCGAGACCGAACGAGTTCACGTAGTAGCTGTTCTCGAGGACCCTGGTGTTGGCATAGATCCCACCGAGCAGGAAGTTGAACGGCCCGTCGAAATCGCTGCTCAATATGGCTTCCGCCGACCATGATTTCTGATCGCCGTTCGAACGGTCGAACGCCAACGGCACGTCCGCGCAGAGCGCATGTCCTTCATAAGCGCCCTGACTGCCCTGACGATTGTCGGAGGTACACAGCTCACCGGTCGGCCCATTAGGGATCAGCGCCTCCGCGATGGGTGCGAAGTAAGCGTTCGACCCCGGGGCACCGGTACCGTTCTGCGCAAGGAAGGCCAGTGTGCTCAGCGCAGTCAGGTAACCGGACCGGTCGAGTACGCCGAGATTATAGTCCTGACGGGAGTCGACCGAAGTTTCCTGATACATCCCGCCAACCGATAGGTTCAGATCGCCGAAGCGCTGCTCCAGACGCGCCTGCACCTGCAGTTCGTCGGCGAAATATTCGGGCGTGAATGCGGTGCGGACCGTGCGCACATCGTTGGGCTCATCGAAGTTCGAGTAGCCGTCACCGTCGTCGGGATAGATGCTGCCGAGCCCCAGGGCTGCCGGGATGCCCTGGATGGCAAAGAGCTCCCGCGAACTCAGTACCGAGGCAAGTGTCGAGTCCGCATTGGCCTTGTCGAAGTCGAGCCGGGCGTTGAGACAGCCCAGAACACCCGTCGGATCGCGCTGACAAGCCTGCTTCTGGATGCGCAGGCGATTGTCGGTCTCGCGGAAGTAATATCCCATGAGATCGATCGTGGTGTCCGGCCCCGGCTCGAAGCGCAGGCTGCCGCGAACCGCGTACATGTCGCGGTCGTCGATCCGGCTGTCGTCGTAGAGGTTGCGGGTATAGCCGTCGCGATTGAGATAGAAGCCCGCGATCCGCACGCCCAGAACATCGCCGATGGGCAGGTTGATCATGCCCTTCGCCTTGATGCTGTTGTAGTTGCCATACTCGAGGTCCGCCGCCGCCGCGATGCCCGAGAGATCGGGCTTAGCCGTGACGACGTTGACCACGCCCGACGTCGCGTTGCGGCCGAACAGGGTGCCCTGCGGACCGCGCAGCACTTCGACCCGCTCGAGGTCGAAATACTCGGTCTCGAACAGGCGTGTTCCGAACAAGGGCGCGCCGTTGGTGTGGATCGCCGTCGCGCTATCGCAGCTCACACCGACACACAGATCGCCGATCCCCCGGATGGTGAAGCTGGCGCCCGTGAAGTTGCTCTTGGTGAACGAGACGTTCGGAAGCGTCAGTTGCAGGTCGCTGGCGTTCTCGATCTGCTGCGCCTCGAGCGCTTCGGCAGTGAACGCGCTGACCGCGATCGGCACTTCCTGAAGACTCTGGTTCTGGCGCTGGGCAGTAACGACGATGACGGGGCCGCCGGTCGCAGCGGCGACACCCTCGTCCGTGTCAGTTTCCTGAGCGTTAGCGGGAAATGCGAGCACACCGGCGCAAATGCCGGCAAGCAGGGTGGCCTTGCCCCTCATTCGTCCTCTCCTCTTGTCCAGTCGTCTGATGCGACTTGAACTGCAAGGAAAGTAAATCACGATACGCGCTTCTGGCAATAGGGTTACCCAGTAGAGCCGGTCGGCAACCCGGAAATTTCCGAATACGATTGCGCGGGGAGATGCAGAGAACGTAGCATTCCCCTACGTCAAACGGTCTTGCACGCCGCCTGCAGCCTCGTGAAATTTATTCACTGTTGTTGCGCTCGGGAGACTAACGCTCACCCGAATTCGCGAAGACTCACAGCAAAGAAGAGGTTTTTGCGATCTGCGTGATGCCGCGTTTGCCGTCTGCATTCCGGCCCAGTTGCACGATCACATCGATCACCGAGGCGGCATAAGCGATCGTGTCGGGCCGGGTGAGCCCGATGCCGGTCTGCATCACCATCAGCGCCAATTGCTCGAGCGCCCCGCGCAGCGAATTGGCGTGGATGGTCGAGAAGCTGCCCGGATGGCCGGTATTGATGGCGCGCAGGAAGCTGACGCTCTCGGCGCCGCGCAGTTCGCCGAGCACGATCCGGTCGGGCCGCAGGCGCAGCGCGGCCTGGAGCAGTTCGTTGGCGGTCACCTTGGCTTCGCCCAGTTCGCCCTTGACCGCGACAAGGCCGACGCCGTTCTCGCCTGGCAGGCGCAGTTCGGGCGTGTCCTCGACCAGCACCACACGCTCATGGCGCGGGATCTCGCCGAGCATGGCGTTGAGGAAGGTCGTCTTGCCGGTGCTCGTGCCGCCGGAGATCAGGATCGTGTTTCGCTGCCGGATCGCCTCGCGCAGGAAGGCGATCGGTTCTCCCTGAGCATCGGGCATGGATGGCTGCTTCGGCTGCGCGAGCGGACCGGCGTCGTAAGCGTCGAGCGGCAGGTCGAGCCGGCGGTGACGACGGATCGCCATCGCCCAGTGGCGCCGCGCGGCAGGCGGCCCGCAGAACTGGATGCGCGCACCGCCCCATTCGCTGACCGGCAGGGTCGCGCCGAGCAGAGGATGCTCGCGATTGATGCCCTGATGGCTGACGCGCGCCACCTGTTCGGCAAGGCGCTGGATCAGCATGTCGTCGATATGCGGCGTCTCGATCCGCTGCATGCCGGGCGCGGCCGCGTCCTCGATCCACACCTCGCCGGGGCGGTTGACGAGGATCTCGGTCACCGTGTCGCGATCGAGCCATTCGCGAAACGGCGCGAGATAAGCGTCCAGATAGACGCTCCGCTCCCCGTCGGCTTCGGATTTCAGCGAGCGGATGTCGGCCACCATCGCCGTGCCTTATTTGACAGCCGGGACTTGCGAAAAGTCGAGATCGCGCGCGGTGAACACGCGGATCGGCTCGCCCTGGCGGACGCGGACCGTCGGGCCGATCTGGCTGTCCTGCTGCGCGGCAACGCCCGCTGCCGATTGCCCGGCCCCCCCGAGTATGACCGACGCACCGCCGCTGCCGATGGCCGATAGACCGCCGATGACAGAGAGCAGCATCGCCGAACCGAAACGCCGGAAGAAATGGCTGTCGACTTCGCCGGCGAGGCCTGTGGTCCCATCGAATCCGATCGCTGGAGAGCCGAGGTTGACCGACGCGCCATCGGGCCGGATCAGCCGCGTCCAGATCACATAGGCGCGTTTCTGGCCGCCTTGCAGTCCGGATTGGTATTGCCCGACCAGGCGACTGCTGCGCGGGACGAGCACGCGCGTGCCGTCGAAACTGCGCACGTCCTGGCTCACCACGGCG
This sequence comes from Pelagerythrobacter aerophilus, assembly GCF_003581645.1. Classification (GTDB taxonomy): domain Bacteria; phylum Pseudomonadota; class Alphaproteobacteria; order Sphingomonadales; family Sphingomonadaceae; genus Pelagerythrobacter; species Pelagerythrobacter aerophilus. Next base: position 58,560 of record NZ_QXFK01000019.1, read on the forward strand.
CGGACATAACCCGGGACATCTGTATTGATCGCGGTTTCGAGGACTGCGGGGATAAGCGTGCCCTGCGTGACGGTGGTCTGCGGATTGACCATCGCCTTGGCCTGTGCGGGCGCACCACCGACGCCGCCGATGCGGCTGGCGAAGTCGGAGGCCGAACTGCCCGTTGCCGCCGCGGTCCCTTCGGTGCCGACCGGCGCAGCGGCAACCGCAGGTGATGCCGCGGCGCTCGCATCGAACACGACGGTCGGACTGGCGTAGGGATTGCCCATCGGCGCGGGCGAGGCGCCGGGATCCGCCGCAAGGACTGGGGCCGGCGCCGGATCGGGCTGCGCAAGTCCGACCGGGGCCGGCGCGGGTGTGGCAGCTGTCGGCACGGGTTGCGGCGCGGCCGGCGCCTGGGGAGCCTGCGCCCCGCCTATGCCCTCCGGCTCTCCCAAGCGGGTCGAATCCATCCCGATAAAGGTCGCAGCGCCGAGCAGGGCCACGATCGCAACACCGGCGGCGAGACCGAGCGTGTCCGACTTGCCCTTGCGCTGGGTTACCGCAGGGAAGGCGTTGCGGCTTGCGAGATCGATGACCTCGGCCGATTCCTGCTCGCGCGGATCGACGTCGCTGGCACTGTCCCCGCTCTTGCGGGTCGGCAGACGCATGGCGAGGCGCATTATCGTTTCTCCCCTGCCCGGGCGAGCGCGGCTTGCGCGCGCTCCGCCATGGGCCGCTCGGGCCCCGTGTTGGTGAGGACGGCGCTGTCATCCCCGGCGCGAAGGACGATCTCGCGCGGCACGCCGTCGACCACGATCGTGTCGCCGCGCACGGTGAAGTTCACCGGGCCTTCCGTCCCTTCGTGGTTCTTGACCAGGATCGCCGGAACGGCACGTCCGGCGGGCCAGGTAAGGAAAGTCGCCTCGCCATCATCGTAAGTGCGAGTCGGCAGTAGGCCGGCGTCGCCCTGAGCGGCCCATGCGAAGTTAAGCTCCGCCGGATCGACAACCGCGTAAGGGTCGGTCGCCGCCGCTACCTCGACCGCGTTCGGCGTCTGGGCCAGCTTCGGCTCCTCTTCCTTCGGCTCGTCAGGATAGGTGAATTTGAGAACGTAGAGCGGCTTGGCCCGCGGGCTCGCGACGAGATCGAACAGGTATGTGCGCTTGGTGGTTACCACCGTCATGTTGGTCGCGGCGGTGGGCGCCAGCGGCTTCACGAACAGGAGATCGGCGCGCTTGTTCGGCGTCACTTGCCAGGCTTCGGAATCGCCGATCGCGACGTTCTCTATCGCCTCATCCTCGCCAAACTGGATCGTCGCCTGGACTTTGGTGCGGCCTTCGATCGTCACGACTTGGGCGGGCTGATAAACCCGTTCGACCAAGCGAGGATCGTCCGCCGCAGCGGGGGTCGCAACGAGAGCAAGAGCGAGCGCAGGAAAGACCACGCGGTTCATTTCAAGGTCTCCGATATTCGTTTCTGCGGCGCACGAAAGCGGCTGCCGATGCCGCTCGTGCGCGAAGTCGAGGAACTGAGCGGCTGCACTTGCGAACCGCCTTGCGTGGCCGAGACAATGCGGGTGTCGCGGCGCGTGGAGCTCTGCGCACCGGGGCCGATGTCGTTCGCGGCCATGCCCGGGGTAACCGCGCTCACTGCAATGCGGCGCTGCGCTGCGCCGGACGAAGCCGCCGGGCTCTGCGCGGTCACGGCAGCAGGCCGTGCAGCCGGGGGCGCGGAAGTCCGGCTGCTCTCGGCCTGGCGATCCTCGTCGTTCCGCACGAGGCCGAACACACGCCAGCCACCCACCATGGTCCCCGCCACTTTGAGCGCCATGGCCATCAGGGCCACGTGCACCGCGCCGATCATGAAGAAAGCGACCGCCGCCTGCGGATCGACCATGCCCGGCGTCGCCGAGAGGGCCGCTAGGATCGGGACTGCGAGTTCGAGCATGACGCCCCCGCCGAGCACCGCAAAAAGCGGCGTCAGCGCGAGCAGGACCACGCCCTTGAGCCAGCCGGTGAAGAGTCCGCGCGTCCCGTTGAACAAGGCCATGACGACGAAGATCGGCCCCAGCGCGACGAGCACGGCCAGCCCGATCCGCGCCGTCACCAGCACGCCCACGGTCCCGAGCAGGAACAGCATCGCGCCAAGCCACAGGATGCCGGTCGGCGAGAATGCGCCGACGTCCTCCTGCCCCTTGGTCGCCTCCTGAACGGCGAGGAAGACGATGTCGATCTTCTGGGCGAAAACCTGCGTTGCCGAGCCGTCCGTTCCGCCAAGCACGCTTGCGAGCCAGTCCGGGGCGGAGAGCGCGAGGTTCCATACGACGCTCTGATACGCCACCCAGCTCGTCGCGAAGGTGACCACCAGGCCGAGCGTGATCATGCGCGGGGTTACCGAACGAACCCCGATGTTCGAGCGGCCGAGCAGAAGAGAGATTGCGAAGAACGCGACGAACAGCGTCAGCGCAATGGTCAGCACCGGGGTGAGCGCACCGCCGGGAGCAAAGAGGCGGCCGAACGCCTGCGCAGTGAATTCGCCGGCCGTGCAGTCGACCGCCCGCAGTGCCGCTGCGACGCCGTTGCCCACCTCGGCGGCGGCCGCCTGGCAGGCGGCGCTCATTCGGCGGCCTGGCGGAAGGGCACCACGTCGCCCTCCCCTTGGTCGTTGATTGCCGCCGGCCAACCATGTCCGGTGAGAGCGGGATACCATTCGGCGGGATTGTCACCGACTGCGGCGCGGAGCAGATCGAGCCGACGAACCGAGCTTTCGCGGCCGGACAGAATGGTCAGCACCTCGGGCGCATTGGAGAGGTCGAGGCGCACCACCACGCTGGCATCGGGCTGGCGGACGAGGAAGCAGCGGCTGTGCGCGGGCAGGCTGCGGATGACGGCCAGTTCGTGCTGGGTGAGGCCGAAGCCGTCGCAGTAGTCCTCCGGCCGCGCGCGGGAGTTGGGCATGAAGACCATCGTCGCCGTCTGTTCGACCAGTGCGGTCGAGATGCGGCTCTCGAGCGCGTCGCGCGCGCTCTGGGTTGCGAAACCGACCAGCGCGTTGCGCTTGCGCAGAGTCTTGAGCCAGTCGCGAATACGCGCGGCGAAGACCGCATCGTCGAGCGCCTTCCACCCCTCGTCGATCAGGATCATCGTCGGCTGACCATCGAGCCGCTCCTCGATCCGGTGGAAGAGGTACATCATGACCGGCGTGCGCAGCTTGGGATTTTCCAGCAGCGCGGTCATGTCGAAGCCAAGCACGCGGTTCGACAGATCGAGCCGGTCTTCGGCATTGTCGAACAGCCAGCCATGCTCGCCCTGCCCGATCCAGGCGGAAAGCCGGTCGGCCAAATCGCCCGCCTCCGGACGCCGGGCGCCTGAAAGCAATTCCTTGAAATGCCGCAAGCGGCGCAGCGAACTGTCGTTGCCATAAGCGGCGTCGACGGCCTGACTGACCGTCGCCAGCTCCTCCGGCCCCTCGGCATTGAGCAGCACCCCGAGCCAGTCGCGCAGGAAGGCGCGGTTCACCGCCGTGTCGGGCAGCGCGAGCGGGTTGAAGCCGGTCGGTTCCCCCGCGCTGATCCGGTCGTAGCGCCCGCCGATCCCGCGCACGAACAGCTCGGCGCCGCGATCCTTGTCGAACAGGATCGTGCGCGGTTTGAACTTCTGCGCCTGAGCGGCGAGGAAGTTCATCACCACCGTCTTGCCCGAACCCGAGGGACCGATGACCGAGAAGTTACCCAGGTCGCCATGGTGGAAGTTGAAGAAGAACGGGGTCGAGCTGGTGGTCTGCAGCAGCGTCACCGCCTCGCCCCAGTGATTGCCCTGCGCCTGCCCCAGCGCCATGCCGTGGAGACTGCCGAAGCTCGCCATATTGGCCGAGGAGATCATCGCGCGGCGCACAATATATTGCTCGTTGCCGGGGAACTGCGCCCAGAAGGCCGGTTCGAGATTGGTGTCCTCGCGCACCGCGATCGCGCCGGTGTCGGCAAGCGCGGCGGCGCAGGCGGCGGTCGCCTCGTCCAGCCGACCGAGGTTGCGCTCGCGAACGAGCACGGTCAGGTGATGATCCCCGAAGCCAACCGCGCCGTTGCCCAGTGCGTCGCGAGCGGTAAGCATGTCGGCGCGTTCGGCAGCGGCTTCCTCATCGGCGGAGCGCAAGCGGCGCAGCGCCAGATCCATCCGCTCGCGCGCGGTCTGCCGCTCGGCCGGCGCGTAGCTTTCGGAAACGACCATCTCGTACGGCAGCCGCAGGAGCCCATCGAGCAGGCCGGGCGAGGTCGCATCGGGATAGTCCTTGAGGCTCAGCAGCGCGGCGAAATCGGGTTCGCCAGAGCCGCGCAGTTCCATCGCATCGAGCCCGAAGCTCGCACGGCGATAGGGCAGCATCTGGCCAACATCACTGTCCTCATGCGGGCGGCGCACGGGGCGCATCTCGCCGTTGTAGAGCGCGGAGAGCAGCTCCAGCAGTTCGTTGTTGGCCTTGCCCTGCGGCCCCTCGTAGTCGCCGAGAACCGCGGCGCCGTAGGACTGGAGCGCGGCGACGAGCCCGGTCACCGCCGCCTTGAGCGAACGGATGTCCTTGGGATCGGCCTCGATCTCCTTGCGGCCGCGGCGGTTCCACAAGCGCGCCGCGCGTTCGGCGAGCCCGGCCTTCCCCCTGGCTGGCCGCCGGATCAGCGTGACGAACTGGTCGTTGACGAACAGCGCGCCCGAACCGAGCCGCTCCTTCCACCGCGCATCGATATGCCGGCTCAGCGTATCGTCGAACTCCGCCTCAAGCTCGATCTCCACCCGACGCCGGATGACGTGGTGATACATCACGAACCGTGCATCGAGCGTCGAACGCAGCATGACCTCGCGCGTGGCGGCGTGCGCGTTCAGCGCATCGCTGTCCTCGGTCTCGAACAGGAGGCCGGGCACCTGGATCGCGGCCATGACCGATCCGTCGCGCAGCAGCATCGTGTTCGCATCGATCAGACCGGCGTAGGGCAGCCGGTCGCCGGCGCGAGTTTCCCTCGCGCTCCAGGCTGCGGCTCCGATCCACTTGCTCATAATCTCTCGACCCCTTCCAGGTCCGTCACGCGGCGTAGCTGTTGCAGCCCCAGCGCTTCCAGTTCTTCACCCGCGGACACTTCGAAACCTTGGTGATCCACAAGTCGAACACGCGCGGCTCGCGCAGGCACGCGAAATAGCCGATGCCGTGAATGACGAGCGCCGCGGGCAGCGCGAGGAAGCTGCCCGTGATCAGGAACAGCTCGGTCGTCACCGCCGCGTTGATGATGAAGAAGTTGTACGTCACCCCCGCGAACATCTGCGGCCGCGTCAGCGCGCGGTGCACGGGATGGCGGACGAGCTGATCCACCTCAGCCCCCTGCCGCCTGCTGGATGCCCGCGACGATCGAGGCCGCGCCGAACAGGATGAAGCAGCCGATGATCACCGTCGCACCGAAGCGCCAGTTCATGCGCCCGGTCAGCATGAGGAACCCGACCGCCGCAACTGCCATGACTGCGACGGCCGTCGCGACATTGCCCAGCAGCGTTCCTTGCAGCCAGCCGAGTGCAGCGACGATCGGGCCCGACCCCTGCGGATCGGCGACGGCCTGCGCGTAAGCGGCTGTAGGAGCGGAAAGTGCGGCCAGGGCCAAAAGACGGACGATCGAACGCATGTGTTACTGAACCTCGCGGGAATGGTTGGAAAGGCGGCCCATGATAGCCGCGACATAAGTCTTGGTCTCTCGAATCTCGGGCACGCCGCCGGCGCGCTCAACCCGCCCCGGCCCGGCGTTATAGGCGGCGAGCGCCTTCTCCAGATCGCCGCCGAAACGGTCGAGCTGCGCGCGCAAGTAGCGTGCGCCACCCTCGAGATTGGCAAACGGATCGGCCGGGTCGACGCCGAGCTCGCGCGCCGTGGCCGGCATGAGTTGGGCGAGGCCCCGGGCGCCCACAGGCGAGACCGCGTTCGCGCGCCAGCGGCTCTCCTGCCACACCAGCGCCTCGATCAGCGCGGGGCTGAGATCGAACCGGCGGGCGAGCTCCTGCACTTTGGCGGCATAGAGGTCGGGCACGATGGACGCATGCTGCGAAGGCATGGCCACGGCCTGCATGGGTATGGCGTAGTTTGCAGAAAGTTCGATTACGTCGGTCTCGGCCGCTGCAGACGCCTGAGCGCCCGCGACCCAGCGCGCGCCATCAGCGCCGATTTCCATGACGTCCGCCTGCGCCGGCACTGCCATCAAGGCCATGCCCGTCGCAAGCGCTAGGCAGGGCAGCCACTTGAGAATCATCGAACCCTCCGTCCGACCTCCTTGCGCACACTACATGACAAGCTGGTGACAGCAAGTTGGACGCATGGTCGGACGGGGAGAACCGGGTCCATACCCGGCCAACGCTACCGGGATCACCCGGCGGACGGTGAAAAAGCCGCGACTACTCCGCCTCCGGAGAGGCGCCGCATTAGCGCATCGTCATCCGGCTGTGGTTCGCAAACTCTCCCCGGTCGAGCATCCGCAGCGCTCGGCGCGCGAGATCGCGTGAATCGACCCACTCGCCACCTGTGAGTTCGAGCCGCATGGCTGCATCGCTGCCGGCAACCTTGCGGAACATCTGGCGCGCCTCCTGCACCCGACCCTCGCGCGCGTGCGCGATTCCAAGGTTGATGAGGCGGGCGGGATCGTCACGGTCGAGCCGATCATTGGCTTCGATCCGCTCGATCGCAACTTCGTTGCGCTCCGCGATGAGTTCCTCCGAGGCGACGTCCAGCGCGGCCCCTCCCTGAGCCAGCATGAGCGCTACGGCTCCAGCTAGAACGTTCATTTCTCTTCTCCCAATGCTTCGTAACAGTGCGAATTTCTCACACACAAATGCGACCTGCAACATAAATGAAACAATGTCACTGTTATGTAACAAATACACTTTCGAACTTTCGACACCAATGTCTTGTTTGTCTCATATAGGTCATACCATTGTCATATAACTAATAGTATTTTTTGCAAAGAAACTGTCACGGGCCGGTCCTACCTCGCGAGTCGCGATTTCGATTTCGCATCTGTCGATTCTTCGGTTTTTTGAGGGGACCGCTCGCTGTGAAAATGCTTCAACGCTCCATCATGCTCGGCTGCGGCCTGGTCATTCTGACCGGCTGCGGCGCCGACGAAATCAGCTCACCTGGCACGGGCGGCAATGTCATCGTCAACCCGCCGACGTCCCCGCCGCCACCGCCCCCACCACCCCCGCCGCCGTCCACCGTGTCGCCGGCCGCCGGTTGCCCGACGATCGCGGCCACCCCTGGCCTCATCGACGAAGGTACGATCACCGGACCAACCGGTGAATATCGCGTCTGTGCGTTGCCGGCGCGCGTCACCGCCTCATCGACCCTGCCTTACGTCCAAGGCCTGCTCTACAGGCTCAACGGCCGTGTCGACGTGGGCACCGATGGCGGCCCCGTCCCCATCGAAGACGAGCCCAGTGTCACTCTCACCATCGAGCCAGGCGTGACGCTATACGCCAGCGGCTCGTCATTCCTGATGGTCAACCGCGGCAATCAGATCAATGCGGTCGGGACTGCTGAAATGCCGATCGTCTTCACCAGCCGCGACAACGTGCTCGGCCTGAACGACGAGAACTCCTCCGGCCAGTGGGGTGGTGTCGTCCTTGCCGGACGTGCGCCGGTCACAGATTGTGTTGCGCCCAACGCCGCGCCCGGTACGATCAATTGCGAACGCCAAGTTGAAGGTGCCGCGGACCCGGCACGTTTTGGCGGAGAAACGGACGACGACAGCTCAGGCATCATGCAGTATGTCCAAATCCGCTATTCAGGTTTCGTATTGTCGGGTAACAACGAGTTGCAGTCGCTGACGACCGGCGGCACCGGCACCGGCACCGAGCTGAGCCACATTATGAGCTACAACAGCTCCGATGATGGCGTCGAGTTCTTCGGCGGTCATGCCAACGTCAAGAACCTCGTCGTTGTAGGCGCTGAAGACGACGCGCTCGACACCGATACCGGCGTTCAAGCAAGCCTCCAGTATGTAATCGTTGCCAGCCGTCCGAACGCGGGCGACACGATCATCGAGGCGGACTCGACCAACACGCTGATCGGGAACCTTCCGCGCCAGAACACACGGATCTCCAACGCCACTTTCGTCTATAATGGCGCGACCCGTGAGCAGGCGATCCGTATCCGCGGCGGTGCCGACTACGCGATTGTGAATTCGATCCTTGTCGATGCAACGAACGGCACGCCGTGCCTTCGCATCGACGACGCCGAAACGATCGCGGCCACCAGCGCCAACGATGCAGGTCCGCCAGTGTTTAACTCCTTCGTCATGGACTGCGCGACCGCTTTCCGCGACGGAGGCAGCGTGACCGCGGCTCAGACGCAGGGCATCTTCGAAGCCGGCTCGAACAACAACGCCGGTTACACCAGCACGCTGACCGGGCTTTTCATCAACGGTTCGAACGAGAGCGCCATTGCGGCCTTCGATCCGACCGCGCTGTCGAGCTTCTTCGACAATGTCGAATACATCGGCGCCGTCCGCGACGCTTCGGACACCTGGTACGCGGGCTGGACCTGCAACTCGGCAACGGCCGACTTCGGCGACAACGTCGGCGATTGCACCTCGCTGCCGATCTACTCGTCGTAACGAGCAATAGAGGGGGAGGCGACCTGCGTTTGGCAGGCCGCCTCCCACCTTTTTCAGGGCCTCGGGCTCGCAGCATTTTCTCCGATTTTTCGAGACGAAGGGGGTCTTCCACCATGTCCACCGGCAAGCAGTTGGCGGGGCTGCTCCTGCTCACCACAGCGCTCACGTTTCCCGGCGCCGCATTCGCGCAGGGAACGGTCGGTACGCCAGAAACTGGCGCAGAGGGTGCCCCCTCTGATTCGCAGGACGAACAGGACACCGCGACCACCGAACAGGAAGCGGAAATCTCCATTCCGGGCGGCGGAGGCGAGATCATCGTCACCGGCCGCCGCAGGCAGGACGTCACCCGCAGTTCGACGCAGGTCGTCTCGGTTCTCACCAGCGAGCAGATCGCGCGTACGGGCGAAGGCGACATTGCCGGCGCACTCGGCCGCGTGACGGGCCTCTCGGTTCAGGGGCAGGGCTTCGTCTATGTACGCGGCCTGGGTGATCGCTATTCGCTCGCTCTCCTCAACGGACTGCCGCTGCCCAGCCCGCAGCCGCTTAGCCGTGTGGTGCCGCTCGACATCTTTCCCACCGATGTGGTCGCCTCCAGCCTCGTGCAGAAGACCTATTCGGCGAATTTCCCGGGTGAGTTCGGCGGCGGTGTAATCAATCTCACCACCCGCGCTATCCCCGACGAAAGCTTCTTCGAGATCAGCGCCGGGATCAGCGGCGACGAACAGACGACCTTCTCGGGCGGCATCGACCACTACGGTTCGGATTTCGACTGGTTCGGCTTCGACGACGGCACGCGCGATACGCCCCCTGCCCTGCAGGAATTCTTCGACAGCGGCCTCCGGATGACCGATCTCGAGGTCGATCAGCAAAGGATCGCGAAGCAGCTCGGTAATCCGAACCTGGTCCTCACTCAGAGGATCGACTCGCTGCCGGTCAACTGGTCCGCCGGTCTGACCGCCGGCACGTCCTTCCCCGTCTTCGCCGACGGGCAGTTCGGTGTGATCGCGACGGCCGGGATCAGCAACAAGTGGCGCAACCGCTCGATCATTTCGCAGACCGCGCGAAACGCCGATCTCGACCTGAACACCGATTTCCGCGACTTCGTCACCGACAATCGCATGCTGGTAAACGGGCTTCTGGGTTTCGGCCTGGAGGTCGGCGACCACACCTTCCGCTGGACCAACCTCTACATCCGCGACAGCCTGAAGCAGTCGCGCCTTGCGCTGGGTGAGGACTTTCAGGACGGCGACACCGAGTTCCAGCAGGACACGGCCTGGTACGAGCGCCAGCTCATCAACAGCCAGCTCGTGGCCGAGCTGGAATTCGGCAACCTCGACATCGATCTGCGCGGCGGTTACGCGCAGACGCAACGCGAGGCGCCTTACGAGTACAGCTTCACGTACGTGCGGACGAACAACCAGAACGACCCGCTTGGGGACCTGTTCGTCAACGTGCTCGATCGCCAGCGCGGTAGCGGGTCGGTGGCCTTCTCCCAGCTCAAGGAAGACCTGTGGTACGGCGGGATCGATGTCGGTTATCCGATCACCGACTGGCTGCGCCTGACGGCCGGCTACGCCTACACGGACACCAGCCGCTACTCGGAACGGCGCGAGTTCCTGTTCGACGCCGACACCGGCTTCGAGGATGCCGTCGGCGCGCTGCGGCCCGACCTGCTGCTGGGCGACGCGGTGATCGATTACTATGGCATCGGCTTGATCGAAACGACACAGTCCGACCCCGCTTTCCGGGCCGGGCTCGAGATCCAGGCGGGTTATATCCAATCGCGCATCAATCCGCTGGAAGGTGTCACCCTCGACCTCGGCGTCCGCTACGAGGATGCGAAGCAGAGTGTGGATCCGGTCGAGGTGTTCGCCACGCCGATCAACTCGGGAAGCTCGACGCTGCTGCGGAACGATTACTACCTTCCCGCGGGTACACTGACCTGGGAAGTGACCGATGCGCTGCAGGCCCGGATCAGCGCCTCGAAGACCATCGCGCGGCCACAGTTCCGCGAGCTGATCTTCCAGACCTACTACGATCCGGAAACAAATCGTCAGTACAACGGCAACCCGATGCTGATCGACAGCGAGCTGATCAACCTGGAAGGCCGGCTCGAATACTACTTCGGCAACGGCAGCCGCGCGTCGGTGGCGGGGTTCTACAAGGACATCGAGAATCCGATCGAGGTGTTCTCCGCCTTCTCCGACAATGTGCAGGTCAGCGGCTTCGCCAACGCGCCCAAGGCGCAGCTCTATGGCGCGGAAGTAGAGCTTCAGTACAATCACGACCTCGTCGGATGGGGGGGCTGGTTCGACACCAAGCGCGCGATTGCCGTGGCGAACTACACCTACACCCAGTCGGAAATCAAAGTGTCGCCGGGCGACGTGACCTGGGTGTTCCCGAGCGGCGAACGGCCGGCGACCGACTTCTTCCGCGACGGTGTACCGCTGACCGGTCAGTCGGACCATCTGGTCAACCTGCAACTCGGCATCGAGGATCTCGACCGCCTGCAGCAGTTCACCTTCCTTCTCTCCTACGCCAGCGAGCGTGTGACGGCGCGCGGCACTTCGAGCCTGCCCGATATCGTCGAGGATCCGGGCCTTCGGGTGGACTTCGTCTATCGGCAGGAATTCGATCTGTTCCGCCGCCCGATCGAGCTGAAGCTGGAGGCGCGCAACATCTTCGGCCGCGATCACCTGGAATATCAGTCGAACGGCACCAACCGCATCGAGATCAACAGCTACCAGGTCGGACAGAGCTTCGCGCTGTCGCTCTCGACCGAATTCTGACGGCGACTTCTCAGTCCACCCTACTGACGGGCCGCCTTCGCGCGGCCCGTTTCTTTTTCGATCAGGGTGCGTCGAGCACGTAGCCGAGCGAGCGAACCGTGCGCAGCAGGCTGTCGGCCCCGGCGGTCTTGAGCGCCCGGCGCAGTCGACCGATCCACACGTCCACCGTGCGCTCGTCGATCGGCGGGTCCACCTTGCCAAGTCCCGCGATGAGCTCCGCGCGCGAGAGGACCTGGTTCGGGTTCTCGGCAAAGAAACGCAGCAGGCGGAGTTCATTGGGCCGCAGCGAGATCGGCTTGCCGCTCCAGCGCGCCTGTTGTGCGGCCAGGTCGATCGTCAGATCGCCCAGATCGATACGCTGCGCGTGATGCCGCTTGCGCTGATGCGAGTGGAGCGCGAGCACGCGGTCGAGCACGGACATCCGGTCGAGGGGACCAATCATGTAATCGTCGGCCCCGGCCCGCAGCGCACGCCGGCGGTCCTCCATATCGTCGCTCTCGAGCACCATCGTGACGTGCGCGGCGGCCGTTCGGGGGTCGGCGCGCAGGCGGCGGCACATCTCGAGCCCGGCGAGATCGTCCATCACCCAGTCGACGAACGCCCAGATCGGCCCCTCGACGAGCTGTCGCGGCCCATCTGGATATAAGCGCGCAAAGTCGAACCGTGTGCCGGCCTGCTCAAAACCTTCGAGCGTCTCGGCGAGCTCGTCGGTCAGGAAAATGTTGATCGCGTCCACAGCGGCAGGTCCCCTTGTCACTGTCGGCTTGCCCCGCGCTTGTGACGGGTTGGTGACAGAGGAATGTCGAGGACGCAGCGTCGGAACCGCGCCAGTGGCGGCGCGTAGTCGTAAACAATGAAAAGTGAACTTGAGCGCTATCCCCTAACCGGCCGGTTTCTGCTGGGGCGCTTGCGTCAGGCGATGTCGGATCGCGAGAAGGACGTTCTCGAGAGTTCGATCATCGACGTGCGCGAGTACGACGATGGACATCGCCTCCTGACGCGCGGCGAGGTTTGCGAACGCAGCACCATGCTGATCGACGGCTTCATCGTGCGGGCGATTCATGAGAACGACCGGCGCTACATCGTCGGGATGCAAGTGCCGGGCGACTTCGTCGACCTTCACGCCTTCGCCCTGAAACGCCTCGATCACGACTTGGTGACGATCGGGCCTGCGAGAGTCGGCACGGTGATGCACGAGCGCCTCATCGAGCTCATGGCGACCGAACCGCATCTGTCGCGCGTGCTCTGGTTCTCCACGCTGCTCGACGCTGCCCTCCATCGGCAATGGCTGCTCAAGCTCGAGCAGCTCAAGGCCAACCGCCGCGTCGCGCATCTGCTGGCGGAAATCTGGCACCGTCTCGATATGGTTGGCCTTTCCAGGATGGACGGCTTCCGCTCCCCCCTTACCCAGACCGATCTGGCGGATATGAGCGGGACCACTGCGGTACACATGAACCGTGCGATCGGAGAGCTACGCCGGCTCGGAGTGGCCGATTTTCGGCGCGGGACACTGACGTTCGCCGATCGCGCCAAGCTGGAAGAACACGGTGACTTCGATCCGACCTACCTCTATGGTCCAGGAGCACTGTACATCGGCAATTTGCTGGACCCGCAGGATTAGACCGAGACGGAGTTCACATTTTAATGTGATGCGCTATTGCGAAATCACATGCTGCTGTTTAAGTACGGCGTATGACCGAACTCAGCACAGCAGCCATCAAGCAGAAAATCCAAGCCCTGGTCGATGCGGGCAAGATGTCGCGCGCCGGTATCGCGCGTGCGGCGGGACTACACGCCAACACCCTGCGTGAATGCAGCGACGAGGGCTGGAACCCGACGGCAGATACGCTGGCCAAGCTCGCCGCGTTCCTCAAGGAAAACGACGACCGCCCGGTACTCGCCACGATCGAGGAGATCATCGACGAGGCGCGCAACGGGCGCATGTTCGTGCTGGTCGACGACGAGGACCGCGAGAACGAGGGTGACCTGGTGATTCCCGCCCAGATGGCCACGCCGGCTGCGATCAACTTCATGGCGACGCACGGCAAGGGCCTGATCTGCCTGTCGATGACCAAGGCGCGCTGCGACCAACTGCGCCTCGAACCGATGAGCCGCAACAATCGTACGCGGCACGAAACCGCCTTCACCACGTCGATCGAGGCGCGTGAGGGGGTCACTACCGGAATCAGCGCAGGCGACCGTGCGCGCACGATCAGCGTTGCTATCGACGCTTCGCACGGCCCCGATGACATCGTCACCCCAGGGCATGTCTTCCCGCTCGTGGCGCGCGAAGGCGGTGTGCTGGTCCGGGCAGGTCATACCGAGGCGGCGGTCGATATCTCGCGGCTCGCAGGACTCAATCCGTCGGGCGTGATCTGCGAGATCATGAACGACGATGGGACGATGGCGCGGCTCGACGATCTAATCGCCTTCGCCCGTCGGCACGATCTGAAGGTCGGCACCATTCGCGACCTCATCGCCTATCGCCGCAAGCACGATCACATGGTCGAGAAGCGCGCCGAGACCCGCTTCGCCAGCCGCTTCGGCGGCGCGTGGAACGCGATCAGCTTCCACAACAAGGCGACCGGCGACGACACGCTGGCTCTCGTCCTCGGCCGGATCGACCCGGGCAAGCCGACGCTCGTGCGCATGCACCTGCTCAACCCGTTCGCCGACATCTTCGGCGAGGATTCGCCCCGCGGAGGCCTGCTGCAGAAGTCGATGGAGATTATCGCCGGAGAAGGCGCCGGCGTGATCGTGGTGATCAACAAGTCGGCGGGCAAGGACATGACGGCGATCACCCGCCTGCACCGCGGCGAACCGATCGAGCAGGATATCGAGGAATTCCGCGACTACGGCGTAGGCGCGCAGATCCTGGCCGAACTCGGCGTGCACGACATGGAGCTGCTGAGCAACTCGCACCACTCGCTGGTGGCGCTCGAAGGCTACGGCCTGTCGATCGTGGGCAATCGCCCGTTCGAAGACTGACCAGCCGCCCGCTTACATGGAGCGGGCGATCAGCATCTTCATGATCTCGTTCGAGCCGCCGAAGATCCGCGTGACGCGGCTGTCGCGGAACATCTTCGCGATCGGGTATTCGTTGATGTAACCCCAGCCGCCGTGGAGCTGGAGGCACTTGTCGACGACCTCCCCCTGCAGCTCCGTCAGCCAGTACTTGGCGATCGAAGCCGTGGTGACGTCGAGCTCACCCTTGAGCAGCTTGGCGATGCAGTCGTTGAGGAAGACTTTCGCCGCGGTGCCGCGCGCCTTGAGATCGGCGAGCACGAACTGGGTGTTCTGGAAATCCCAGATCGTCTGCCCGAAAGCCTTGCGCTGCTTGACGTACTCGACCGTCGTGTCGAGCGCCTTCTCGATCGTGCTCATCGCGCCGACCGCGATCACCAGCCGCTCCTGCGGCAATTCCCCCATGAGCTGATAGAAGCCGCGCCCTTCCTGACCACCGAGCACATTCTCGGCTGGGATGAAGACATCGTCGAAGAACAGCTCGCTGGTATCGGCCGCGTCCATGCCGATCTTGTCGAGCTTCTTGCCGCGGCGGAAGCCGTCCGCTCCCTCGGTCTCCAGGCACATCAGGCTGATGCCCTTGGCCCGTTCGTTCGGATTCGTCTTGGCGACGACGACGATGAAGTTGGCGAGTTGCCCGCTGGAGATGAAGGTCTTGGCGCCGTTGAGGCGGTAGCCGTTGCCGTCCTTCACCGCCGTCGTGGCGACGTTCTGGAGATCGGACCCGACGCCGGGCTCGGTCATCGCGATCGCAGAGATCAGCTCGCCCGAGACGAGTCGCGGCAGCCAGCGCTTCTTCTGCTCCTCGGTCCCGTGGCGGACGATGTACGGGAGGATGATGACGTTGTGGAGCGAGCTGGCGAAGCCGTCGACGCCCTTCTCCGCCTGTTGGTCGAGCACGACCAGGTCATGCCGGAAATCGCCGCCGTGGCCGCCGTACTCGGTCGGCACGGTCATGCCGAGAAGGCCAGCCGCACCCGCTTCGGTCCAGAACTCGCGCTCGACCATGCCGTCCTCGCGCCACTTCTCGACTCGCTTTTCCGGTGCGTGCTGTTCGAAGAACTTGCCGACCGCATCCCGGAAGACGGCGATCTCCTCGTCCTGCATGAACTCGGGGTCGGGGACATCGATAACGGGCATGAAAGCGTTCCTCTCCGGTTGTTCTGTCAGGCGACCGTGCCCGCTTCGCGCAGGGCGGCAATCTCGGCCTCGTCCATACCCAGCGCGGCGAGGATCGCATCGCTGTCGTCGCCGGGCATCGGGGCGGAGGCGGGAATATCGGTGGTCGTTGCCGAATAGCGGGGGGCGGGGGCGGGCTGGAGATCGTTGTCGATCTTTAGAAAGGTTGCGCGTGTGACGTTGTGGGGATGGTTTGCCGCCTCGCTCATGGTCAGGACCGGGGCGTAGCAGACGTCGGTGTGTTCCAGCAGCGCGTCCCATTCGTCGCGGGTCCTGGTCCTGAACAGCGCGGCGAGCTTGTCCTTGAGCATGCCCCACTTCGCGCGGTCGTGCTGGGCGTCGAAGTCGCGGTCGTCCTCCAGCCCGAGGAGACGGCGCAGCTCGGCATAGAACTGCGGCTCGATGCTGCCGATCGAGACGAACTTGCCGTCGCCGGTCTCGTAGGTGTCGTAGAAGTGCGCGCCGGTATCGAGCATGTTGGCGCCGAGATCTTCCGACCAGACGCCCATGTTCTTCATGCCGTGGATCATGGCCATGAGCACCGCGGTGCCGTCGGTCATCGCGGCGTCGATCACCTGCCCTTCCCCGCCGCGGGCGACGTTGAGCAGCGCGGAGACCATGCCGAAGGCGAGCATCATCCCCCCGCCGCCGAAGTCGCCGACCATGTTGATCGGCGGGGTCGGCTTGCCGCCCGCGCGCCCGTAGTGGGCCAGCGCGCCGGCGAGCGCGATGTAGTTGATGTCGTGCCCGGCGTAGGGAGCATAGGGGCCGGTCTGCCCCCACCCGGTCATGCGGCCATAGACGAGCTTCGGATTGTCCTGCAGCAGCACCTCGGGCCCGAGCCCGAGCCGCTCCATCACACCGGGCCGGAAGCCTTCGATAATTCCGTCCGCGCTGGCACAGAGCCTGCGCGCGAGCCCCACGCCCTCAGCCGTCTTGAGGTTCAGCGCGATCGACTTGCGCCCGCGGGCCAGCACATCGCCCGTCGCCACCGGCTGGGACCCGCCGCGCCCGCCGCTCGCGCGGTCGATGCGGACCACTTCGGCGCCGTGGTCGGCAAGCATCATGCCGCAGAACGGACCCGGTCCGATCCCGGCGAATTCGACGATACGCAGTCCGGCGAGCGGCCCTCCGGCCATTACTTGCCTGTCCAGTTCGGCTTGCGCTTCTCGGCGAAGGCGGCGGCGCCCTCGCGCGCATCCTCGCTGACGAAGACCTGCCCGATCATCGGCGCCTGGCGATCGTAGCGCTCGTCCATCGGCCAGGCGCGCGATTCGCGGATGATCTGCTTGGACAGGCGCACCGCGAGCGGGCCGTTCTCC
The DNA here is from genome assembly GCF_003581645.1 of Pelagerythrobacter aerophilus. GTDB lineage: Bacteria > Pseudomonadota > Alphaproteobacteria > Sphingomonadales > Sphingomonadaceae > Pelagerythrobacter > Pelagerythrobacter aerophilus. The sequence goes on from NZ_QXFK01000019.1 coordinate 75,491, forward strand.
GCGATCCGGCCCGCCAGTTCGAGCGCGCCGTCGAGCGCGGAGCCTTCGACCACGCGGTTGATCAGGCCGAGCTCGTAAGCGCGCGCGGCGTCGATGAAATCGCCGGTCAGCGCCAGTTCCATCGCGATCCGTTCCGGGATCTGGTCGGGCAGCATCATCACGCCCCCCGCCCCCGCGACGAGGCCGCGCTTCACTTCGGGAATGCCGAACTTCGACTGGCTGCTCGCCACGACCAGGTCGCAGGCGATCATCAGCTCGAGCCCGCCGGCAAGCGCATAGCCCTCGACCGCGGCGATCAGCGGCTTCTTCGGCGGCGCCTGGACCACGCCCCCGAAACCGCGCCCTTCGATCATCGGCGATTCGCCGCGCAGGAAGCCCTTGAGGTCCATCCCCGAGCAGAACGTGCCGCCCGCCCCGGTGAGGATGCCGACCCGCAGATCGTCTTCCGCGTCGAGCCGGTCCATCGCCGCCGCGATCCCCTCGGCCCCCGCCTTGTTCATGGCGTTCTTCGCTTCGGGGCGGTTGATCGTGACGATCAGCACGCCGTCGCGCACCTCTGTCAGCAGCTCCTCGCTCATCCCATCCACTCCATTTCTTATCGAAACTGTTCTTGTGCCCTTGCTGGCCAAGCTTTACGCATGCGTCAACTGATTTACGGAAAACGAACGGAAGGATTGCTGCAATGGGCGAGGCCTACATCATCGACGCGGTGCGGACCCCGCGGGGTATCGGCAAGGTGGGCAAGGGCGCGCTCGCGCACATGCACCCGCAGCACCTCGCCGCGACGGTGCTCAAGGCCATTGCGGAGCGCAATTCGCTCGACACGAAAGACGTCGACGACGTGATCTGGTCGACCAGCACGCAGAAGGGCAAGCAGGGCGGCGACCTGGGCCGGATGGCGGCGCTCGACGCCGGCTACGACATCACGAGTTCGGGCATGACGCTCGACCGCTTCTGCGGCGGCGGGATCACCAGCGTGAACCTCGCCGCGGCGCAGGTGATGAGCGGCATGGCCGATCTCGTCGTCGCCGGCGGGACCGAGATGATGAGCTATACCGCCTCCTCCACGCAGGAGGAAATGCAGGCCGGCCTCATGCCGCTGGGCATGGGTTCGGGCAACGAGCGCCTGCGTCAGGTACACCCGCAGAGCCACCAGGGGGTGTGCGGCGACGCGATCGCGACGATCGAGGGCTTCACCCGCGAGGAGCTCGACGCACTCGCGCTGCGCAGCCAGAAGAACGCCGCGCGCGCGATCGAGGAAGGCCGGTTCGACAAGTCGCTCGTCCCAGTGGTGGACGATCAGGGCAATGTCGTGCTCGACCGCGAAGAATTCCCGCGTCCGCAGACGACGGAGGAAGGGCTTGCGGAGCTTCAGCCCAGCTTCGCGAAGATCGCCAACACGCCGCTCGACGACAAGGGCACGACGTTTGCCGGGCTGGTCACGCAGAAGTACCCCGACCTCGAGATCAAGCACTTCCACCATGCAGGCAACAGCTCCGGCGTGGTCGATGGCGCGGCGGCCGTGCTGCTGGCGAGCAAGGACTATGCGCAGAGCCACGGCCTCAAGCCGCGCGCGCGGATCGTCGCCACCGCCAATCAGGGCGACGACCCGACGCTGATGCTCAACGCCCCGGTTCCGGCGGCGAAGAAGGTGCTCGCGAAGGCCGGCCTGACCAAGGACGACATCGACCTGTGGGAGATCAACGAGGCCTTCGCCGTCGTCGCCGCGAAGTTCATCCGCGACCTCGACCTTCCCGAGGACAAGGTGAACGTGAACGGCGGCGCGATCGCACTGGGGCACCCGATCGGCGCGACCGGATCGATCCTGATCGGCACCGCGCTCGACGAGCTCGAACGCACCGGCGGGCGCTATGCGCTGGTGACGATGTGCGCGGCGGGCGGTATGGCACCGGCGATCGTGATCGAGCGCGTCGAAGACTTCGTGGACTGAGGGGGGCGCACATGGACCTGATCGGCCCCGTCTCGCGCAGCTATATCTCGCAGCGCACCAAGCTGCATTACGCCGACTGGGGCAATCCCGAGGCTCCGCCGCTGATCCTGCTCCACGGCGGGCGCGACCACTGCCGGAGCTGGGACTGGACCGCGAAGGCGCTACGCGACGACTGGCACGTGATCTGCCCCGATCTGCGCGGCCACGGCGACAGCGGATGGAGCCGCACCGGCCATTACCAGGTGATGGGCTACGTCTTCGACCTGCTGCAGTTGGTGCTGCTCAACGATCTGGCGCCCGTCACGATCGTGGCCCACTCGCTGGGCGGCAACGTCGCGCTGCGCTTCGCCGGCCTCTATCCCGACAAAGTGCGCAAGCTCGTTGCGATCGAGGGGCTCGGTTCCTCCCCCGAACGGCAGGCGGAGCGCGAGGCGATGGGGCCGGAGAAGATCTGGGGCGACTATTTCGAGAAGAAGCGCGAGGCGGCCGCGCGCCAGCCGCGCCGCTATGCCACGTTCGAGGATGCGTTGAGCCGCATGCACGAAGCGAACAGCTACCTTTCCGCGGAACAGGCGCTCCACCTCACCCAGCACGCGGTGATGCGCAACGAGGACGGCACGTTCAGCTGGAAGTTCGACCCGCACGTCCACGCCTGGCCGCCGGAGGACATGACCTATCGCCAGATGGAAGCGCTGTGGAACCGGATCGAGTGCCCGACGCGGCTGATCTACGGCAACGACAGCTGGGCATCGAACCCGGCGAAGGACGGCCGCCTCGCGCATTTCCGCACCGCCACCGTGACCGACTACGACAACGCCGGCCACTGGGTTCACCACGACCGTTTCGACGACTTCCTGGCGGAACTGCGCGAATTCCTCTGAGCGGCGGAGCATCATGAACCTCAGCCCTTACGACACAGAGGACTTTCCCGAGATCCGCGAAGGCGTGCGGCGGCTCTGTGCGCAGTTTCCCGGCGAATACTGGCGCAAGCTCGACGCGGCGCGCGAATATCCGACCGCGTTCGTGCGCGCGTTGACCGAGGCGGGCTATCTCTCGGTCCTGATCCCCGAGGAATACGGCGGCTCCGGCCTCGGCCTGTCCGCGGCGGCAGCGATCCTCGAGACGATCCAGGCGGAAGGATGCAACGGCGGCGCCTGCCACGCGCAGATGTACATCATGGGCACGATCCTGCGGCACGGGTCGGAGGAACAGAAGCGCGAATACCTGCCCCGGATTGCCAGCGGCGAGCTGCGCCTCCAGGCGTTCGGCGTCACCGAGCCGACCAGCGGCACCGACACGACCGCGCTGCGCACCACGGCCGTGCGCGAGGGGGACGAATACGTCATCAATGGACAGAAGATCTGGACAAGCCGCGCGGAGCACTCGGACCTGATGCTGCTGCTCGCGCGCACGACCCCGCGCGAGCAGGTGGCGAAGAAGACCGATGGCCTTTCCACCTTCATCGTCGACATGCGCGAGGTTGCGGGCAAGTCGCTGACGATCCGCCCGATCCGCACGATGATGAACCACGCGACGACCGAGGTGTTCTTCGACAACATGCGCATCCCTGCGAGCGCGCTGGTGGGGGAGGAAGGCAAGGGCTTCCGCTACATCCTTTCGGGCATGAATGCGGAGCGGACGCTAATCGCCGCCGAATGCGTCGGCGATGCCAAGTGGTTCCTCGCCAGGGCGAGCGACTATGCGAAGGAACGGCAGGTCTTCGGCCGTCCGATCGGGGCGAACCAGGGCGTATCCTTCCCGATCGCCCGCGCCTACGCCAACATGCGCGCGGCCGAGCTGATGGTGCGCGAGGCGGCGCGGCTCTACGAAGCGGGCAAGCCGATGGGCGCGGAAGCGAACATGGCCAAGATGCTCGCGGCCGACGCCTCGGTCGAGGCGGGCAATGCCTGCATCCAGACGCACGGCGGGTTCGGCTTTGCGGAAGAGTATGACGTGGAGCGCAAGTTCCGCGAGACGCGGCTCTACCAGGTGGCGCCGATCTCGACCAACCTCATCCTTTCCTACCTCGCCGAGCACGTGCTCGGCATGCCGCGCAGCTACTGACCGGTCAGACGGCGCACGAAAAAGGCCGGAGCGGCACTGCCGCCCCGGCCCTTCCGCCGTCCAGGGTTCAGATCGTCAGAAGACGAACCGGGCCGTCACCCGCGCACCGTGGCTGGTGCGGTCCGAAGCGAGCGTTCCGGAGTAGGCCGCACCGATGGTGAAGGCGCCCGAGGTGTAGTCGAAGCCCGCCTCGACTTCGGCCGAGTCCTTGGGGATCGCCGTGCCGACGACCGAGAACACCGGCCCGCCCGCGGCGAACTGCGAGGACAGCTGCGCCGCGCGGTCGCCGAAGGCATGGTTCCACGCCGCCGAGAAATAGGGCTGGAAGCCCTGCTGGCCGGCGTTGAAGCGGGCTTTGGCACCCAGGCTGAGGAAGGTCGTCTCCTGATCGGCCTTGGCCACTTCGAGCGCGGCACTGCCGCCGGTCTCGGCGAAGGCGTCGCTCTCGGTGCTGACGTGGGCCAGGCGGGCGAACGGCGTGATCGCGGTGGTGCCCGCCATCAGGTCGTAGCCGAGTTCGCCGAACACCTGCAGCGTGGTCGCGTCGCGATCCGAAGTCAGCGTCTGGCTCAGCGGAGCGCCGGTGACGGACCGGGTGGTCTCCACTTCGTGCCAGGCGTAGGCGATGCCGGCCGCGCCGTGGAAACCGCCCGCCGCGCCGACGGTGGCGTGGGCGGCGAGGTACTTGCTGTCGACACTCGCCGCATCGCTGCGTCCGTCGCGGTTGAAGTCCGATCCGCCGATGCCGCCCGAGAGTGCGACCGCGAAACGCTCGCCGCCGAAGCCGACGCCGGCCACGAGGCCCTTGTGATCGGTCTCCATGCCGAAGCTGTCCGTGCTGGCGTCGAAGTCGCCCCAGCCGCCGAAGGCCGAGCCCCAGATGAAGGTGCCGGCGGCCTCGGGTGCGGCCATGCCCAGCAGGGCGCCCCGCAGGTGGCGGCTGTCGTCGGTCAGGCCGGCAAGCGTGCTGGCGTTGATCTCGCCCGACAGGTCGCCGAAGGTGGCGCTGGCGGTGGCCGCGTTCTGCATCAGCACCGCTTCGAACAGCGGGTTGTCGATACCGAGCGCCTGGACCGCGCCGGCCACGCCCACCTGGTTGGCGTTCGCCGCGACGTCCGCGAAGTCGACATCGTTGCGGTAGAGCGAGAGCGTGACTTCGTTCGCGCCGTAGCGGAGCAGCGGATCGAGGAACGCGAGGTCGGTGGTCACCGAACCGAAGGTGCCGGTGATCCCTTCCGCGCCGGTCAGGATGACGTAGTCCGTGCGCGGAGCGTAGTTACCCTCTTCGGCGAGGACCGCGACGCCCGCCGTGCTGGCGATCGTCACCTCGCCGGTGGCATCGACCCGGTCGGCCTCGCCCGCGGCATTGACCTCGACTTCGTAGATCGAGCCGGCGGCGAAGTTCAGGTCGCCGGCGACCGTCAGCCTGCCGATCGAGTTGCCCGGCGCCAGCGTGCCCTGCCCGCCGACGGTGGTGTCGCCGACCGACCCATTGCCGCCCAGCGTGCCGCCGGCGTTGACCGTCACGTTCGAGACGATCGAGCCGTTGACCGCCAGCTTGCCGCCGTTGACTTCCGTGGGTCCGGTGTAGGTGCTGTTGCCCGTGAGGTTGAGGATCCCGTCGCCCTGCTTGACGATCCCGCCGAGGCCGCCGATCGTGCCGGCGAATTCGGTGTTCTCCTCCTGATCGACCGTGAGCGTCTGCTCGCCCAGCTCGACCGTAGCTTCGTCCTCGCCTTCGAGGCCGCCGACCGTCTGGTCGTTGCCCGTGATGTCGAGGGTGCCGCCGCTGCCGAGGTTGAAGTCGGTGCCGGGATCGATGATCCCGCCAATCCGCACCGCGCCGCCGAAGATGTTGGTGACGCCCTGGAATGCGTAGTCCCCCTCGAAGGTGAGGACCCCCGCCCCGTGCTTGTCGAGCACGCCCGAGCCGGAGAAGGCGCCGAGGAAGTCGTAATCGTCGGAGCGGTTGAACACGAACCGGCCGTCGTTGACGATATCGCCGCTGAACGTGCCCTCCGTGCCGCCCGCGCCGAGTTCGAAGAAGCCGTCGCCCGCCGTCGTGACGTCGCCCTGCAGCGTGCCGGTGAGGACGAGGCCGCCGTTCGAGATGGTCGTGCCGCCGGTGTAGGTCAGCGTGTCGGTATCGACGGTGAACACCGCCTCGCCGATCAGCTCGAGCCCGCCGGTGCCGTCGATCGTCAGCGTGTCCAGTTCGGAGACCAGATCGTCCTCGCTGAAGTTCAGCACGAGCAGGCCAGTGGTGGTCACCGCCGAGGTGAGGATCGGTGAGCTGAAGCCGTCCTCGCCAAGGTCGACTTCGTTGACCTGCAGCGAGCCCGCCTCGCCGATCGTGACGGTGGCAAATTCGCCCACCATGCCGGTGGTCGTCCAGTAGCCGGAAGAGACCGCGAGGCTTTCGAAGCCGATGGAGGCGCCGAGCTGCTGCTCTTCGGTCAGTTCGAGAACCTCGCCGTCGAGCACCATGCTGTCGATGCCCTCGCCGGCGTCGACCACACCCGAGATCGCGCTGCCGGTCCGCAAGGTGACGCTGTCGTCGAAGCCGCCGAGCAGGACCGCGACGCCGCTTCCGCCGCTGATCGTGCCGGCATTGTCGAGGACGACCGGACCGCTGCCGTCGCCCCAGACGCCCAGCTCGCCGCCCGAGATCGTCCCCGTGTTCGTCAACGCCGCCTTGCCCAGGTTGCCGAGGATCAGGCCATGGCTCGCGCCGGTGATGGTGCCGCTGTTGGCGACGGTCGCTTCGTCGAAGAAGCCGGCCACTGCGACGCCGAAATCGCCCGCGCCCGAGATCGTGCCGCTGTTCGTCAGCGTGGCGACCCGCGTCGCTTCGGTCGGGCTTTCGGCCGCTTCGACGACCGCACCGAACGTTGCCCCCGAGATCGTGCCGCTATTGGTGAGCGTCCCCGTGTCGGTGACCAGGATCACCGCCCCGTAGCCGCTGGTGCCGGCAATCGTGCCGCTGTTGGCGATCGTCCCGGTTATGCCGGTCTCGCCTTCGATGCCCTGCGGCTGGATGAGCACGCCGCCCGCGCCTTCGCCGGTGATCGTGCCGGCATTCTCGATCGTGCCGCCACCCGAAAGGATCGCGCCGAAGCGGGCGCCGTTGACCGCGCCATCCGCGGCGTTGGTCAGGACCGCTGCATAGCCGTCGGCCGACTGCCCTTCAAAGCGGAACATCGACACGCCGTCGGAAAGATCGCTGCCCTCGCCGGTGATCGTGCCGCTGTTGGCGACAGTGCCGCCGCCGATCAGGCGCACGCCGTCGTTGCTTTCGCCCAGGATCGTGCCGCTGTTGGTCACCTGTGTCCCGACGGCGGCGCCGATAAGTTCGTTGATCGCCTCATCGAAAACGTAAGCCGTGGTGATGCCCGCACCGGCGCCGGAGATCGTGCCGCTGTTCGTCACGCTCGATTCCTTGGTGGCGATCGTGATGCCCGCATCCGGCGGCGCGTCGAAGCCGTCGTAGGCGCCGTTGCCGCGGATCGTGCCGGCATTGACGACCGTCATCGTGCCTTCCGAACCGCCATAGATGCCGGAGGTCGCACCCTCGATCGTCCCGCTCGCCTCGTTGGTGATCGTGAGAGCGCCGGTCGATCCCTGCATCACGCCTTCGGCGAAGGCGCTGGTGATCGTGCCGGAGTTGGTCAGCGTCGCGGCAGCGAGATCGCTGCCGAAGCCGACACCGAAGCCGTTGGTATAGGTGCCGCCGAATTCGCCGGTGCCTTCGATCGTGCCGCTGTTGACGACGGTCGCTGTCAGGTCGCTGCGGTCTTCTTCGCTGTCGAGCGCGGTGCCCTGAAGGAAGATGCCGCCCGCAACGCCGGCGATCGTCCCGGCATTCTCCACCGACCCACCGCCGGAGAAAATCACACCGAAGCGCTCGCCATCGACCTCGCCGCCCTCCTGATTGACGACGGCAGCGCTGAACTCCTCCTTCGCCTGATCGGCGAAGGCGTACATCGAGATACCGTCGGCGAACGGCGCGCCCTCGCCGGTGATCGTGCCGCTGTTGGTGACGGTGCCGCCGCCGATCAGGCGCACGCCATCGTTGCTTTCGCCCAGGATCGTGCCGCTGTTGGTCACCTGCGTGCCGACCGCGAGGCCGACGATATCGCCAATGTCCGCATCAAAAAGATAAGCCGTGGTGATACCCGCACCGGCGCCGGAGATCGTGCCGCTGTTCGTCACGCTCGATTCTCTGGTGGCGATGGTCACGCCCGCGTCCGGCGGCGCATCGAAGCCGTCGTAGGCGCCGTTGCCGCGGATCGTTCCGGCATTGACGACCGCCACCGTACCGTCGGAACCGCTATAGATGCCGGAAGTGGCGCCCTCGATCACGCCGCCTTCCTGGTTGGTGATCGTGAGGTCGCCGAGCGAGCCCTGGCTGACGCCCTCGGCGAAGGCGCTGGTGATCGTGCCGCTGTTGGTCAGCGTCGCCGTGTCGAGATTGCTGCCGAAGCTGACGCCGTGGCCGCCCTGGCCGGTGCCGCCGAAGTCGCCGGTGCCGCTGATCGTGCCGCTGTTGGTCAGCGTCGCGACCTGCCCTTCGCGCTCCACCCCGTCGAGCGCGTTGCCCTGGATGAACACGCCCTGCTCTTCGCCGGTGATCGTGCCCGCGTTCGTCACCGTGCCGCCGCTCGACAGCGCAGCGCCGGAGCGGACGCCCGAAATCACGCCGCCTTCCTCGTTGATCAGCGTGCCCGAATATGTCGCGAGGTCCTGATCGTTGTGCGCGAAGATCGAGACCCCGTCGGTCCCGCCGAACGCGTTCTGCGCCAGGCCCTGGATCGTGCCGGAGTTGGTGATCGTTCCGCCACCCGCCAGGCGCACGCCGTCGTCGTTCTCGCCGGTGATCGTGCCGCTGTTGACGATGGTGGTGTCGGCGATCGTGCCGGTCAGCGTATCGGTTTCCGGGTCGTAGACCGGATAAGTCACGACACCGAACTGCGCGCCGGAAATATCGCCGCTGTTGGTGATGGTGGCCGATGTGCCGGACACCGCCACGCCGCCGTCGGGCGCCGTGTTGACGCCGTCGCCCCGCCCTTCGCCGCGGATCGTGCCGGCATTGGTCAGCGTAAGCTGGCCGGCATCCACCTGCACGCCGGAGCCGGCACCGGTGATCAGCCCGTCGGCGGCGTTGTCGATCACGACCTCGCCCGCTTCGTAGGTATTGGCGTAAACGCCATCGCTGCCGCCGCCCGCGACGGTGCCGCTGTTGGTCACGGCGAAGGTGTCGATGCGGCCGAACCCGATAATGCCTTCGCCCGCGTCGCTGCTGATCGTCCCGCTGTTGGCGACGGTGCCGTCGACACCGTCTTCGTCGAGTCCGTTCTGGATCAGAGCTCCAGCCCAAGTCCCGGTGATCTCCCCGGCATTGTCGATCGCTCCGCCCGACGAAAGGGCGACGCCCGACCGATCCCCGATGATCTGCCCCCCTTCGGCGTTCGTGACGCTTGCCTCGTAAGCCGCGAGGTCCTGCCCCTCGGCAGCGAACATTGAAACCCCGTCGGTGCCGCCGGCCGCTGCATTCACGCCCTGGATGACACCGCTGTTGACCACTGTTCCGCCGCCAACGAGGCGAACGGCATCGTTGTTCATGCCGATGATCGAGCCCGAATTCACCACGTCGGTACCGACGGCGCGATGCGTCGGCTCGGTCTCGCCCGGAAGCTGCGAGAGGCCCGTGACGATGCCGTGCGTGTTGCCCTGGATCGTGCCGCTATTGGATATCTGTGCATCCGGGGTCGCGATCGTGATCGCGGCATTGCCGTCGCTGCGGATCAGCCCGGCATTGTCGACCGTCAACGTTCCATTGGCCGAATTGATGGTGACGAAGCCGTTCGAAGTAATTTGGCCGCCGGCGGCGTTGTTGACCACGAGATCGCCAGCCGAGCCTCCGAATACCGCAGTCGCCCCGGCATGGATCACACCGCTGTTGTTGATCGTCGCGCTCTCGAGCGAGGCATTGGCGAGGACGCCGAGCAGCGCCCCCTCGACTGTGCCGCTGTTGTTCAGCGTTGCGACGCGGCCGGTCTGCGCCGAATTCGCCGTCATGACGACCGCGAAGGGGCTCTGGCCGGGGAAGTTCGGGTTCTGCCCGCCCGTGCTGCGGATCGCTCCGGCGTTGTCGATCGTACCGCCTCCGGCGACCACGATGCCGAAGAATTCGCCTTCGATCACCCCGCCCTGTGCATTGGTGACCGACCCGATACCGGTGACGTCATCGCGGGTCGCGTCGGGGAATTCGGCCAGCGCGACCCCCACGCCCTGAGCCTGCTGCTCACCACCGTTGAAGCCCTGAATGGTGCCGTTGTTGACCACCGTGCCGCCACCAACGAGCCCCACGCCGGTCCCGGCTTCACCCCGGATCACGCCCGCGTTCGTGACCGAGGTGTTTTCGGCCAGTGACTGCGGCGGCAGAGCGTCGTCATTTTCGTCTTCGCCGAAGAACTGGCTGGTCACGACGCCGTTCGCCGCGCCGGAAATTTCACCGTTGTTGTGTACCGTCGAGTTCGGTTGCGCGATGACGATCCCGCCACTTGGCCGCGTCCCCGCGCCGCCCTGGCTCGGCCCGTTGCCGCGGATCGTACCGTCGTTCTCCACCTCGACCGGGCCGTTGTCGGCGTAGATGCCGATATCCTCGCCCTCGACGGTCTCTCCCGCTTCGACGGTCACGACCAGCTTCTCCGGCTGATCGTTATGAACCCCGAACGAATCCTGCGCCTGCGCAGAGGGCGTTAGTTGCAGCATGGCGAGACCGGCGACCGCACTGGTTGCCAGAAGGTGCGACTTGGATAATTTCGTCATGACAACAATTCCCCCTGAATTCACTACGCGTGCGCAGAAACGCCGTCCGAAGCGCGCTCCTGCGCGCTCCGCCATCGTGTCCGCTCTGTTCGTTGCGCCCCCGGCCGACAGACGCCGGCCCGTTAAAATTTGTCTGCGTGAGTTAATTCACCCAAACAGTTGTCGTCTACCCAATGAATTTTAGGGTGATTCGGGGGGTTCTGGGGGGAGCCACGACATGCACAATGACGAGGATCCGAAACGGGGGGCGTTTCATCCGATGAGGCTCTGGGCCGTCGCCACGGCGCTGATGCTGCTGGCCGCGCTGTGGGGGCCGGGAGTCGCGGCGCAGGAGCATCTTCCGGCGATCAATCTGCACGCCGGCGAGGATGCTCCGGCCGTGGCGCCCTACGTCCGCTACACCAGAGACGTGGGCGATATCGCCGCGGTGCCTCCGGCCCAGGTTCTCGCCGCCGCGACCCACCGGATCCAGGGGCGCGGCGTTCACTTCGGCCCACCGGGGGACCGCACCGCGGTGGCCATGAAGGTCCGCAATGCCAGCGAGGTGACCGGAAGCTGGGTCCTCACCACCGGGCGCGGGTCGCTAAGCCACTTCCACCTCTATGAAGTGAACGACGGCCAGCTCGAACTGGTGGTCGACGGCACCGACCCCGAAGCCGCGCGCGAGAACCTGCGGACCTATCAGGCCTTCAGCACCGAACTGGCGCTCGAGCCCGGACAGGAGAAGACGATCCTGATCGATTTCCTGTCCGAGAACTCGACCTACATGCCACTGAGGATCGAGACCTACGGCACATTCTTCAAGGATCGGCGCGTGAACATCGCAATGGTGTCCGGGGTGGTCCTCGGCGTCGCCGTGCTGATCTTCCTCAACTTCATGTTCTTCTCGATCACGGGCCACCGCGAGTTCGTCTGGCTGGCCGTCGCGGAGGTGTTCTTCGCATTCAATACGATCCACTCGGAAGGCTATTTCACGATCTTCTTCCTGCCCGACGCGCCGCTGCTGGGCATCGCGATCGAGGATTCGATCAAGTGCGCCTTCGCAGTGGCGATGGCGCAGTTCGCCCGCAGCTTCGTGCGCACGGCCGAGACGTTCCCGCGGCGCGACCTCGTCCTCAAGACCTTGATCGCGGCGGGCCTCGCGGTGATCGTGCTCCAGTCGGGCCTCGTGCTCTACGATCAGGCCTTTCGCGAGGTGCTGCACATCGGCACCTGGTTCATCACCGTCGCCGTCGCCCTGTTCCTGCCGTTCCTCGGGTTTGCCGCGATGCGCCAGATCGGACGCCAGTTGTGGCCGCTGCTGGTCGGCTGGGGCAGCCTCGCGCTGTTCATCATCTATGCCGCGATCGCCTCGATGGGCGTGTTCGCCTGGCTGCCGGTCAACTGGCACCTCGCCGGTCCCGTCGGTCTGTTCGAATCCATCATGGTCACGCTGGCGCTGGGGCTCAATCTGAAGAAGATCCGGGCGGCCCAGCAGGAGGCGGACGCGAACTACGCCCGCTCGATGGCCGAGCGGCTGGCGATCAGCGAACGCGCGAAGCAGCTGGCGGAAGAAAAGGCCTTCGCGCTCGCGACCGTGAACAGCCAGAATGCGCTGCTCCACGCCTCGGGCCACGACAGCCGGCAGGTCATCCTCGCGCTCAACAGCGCGATCGACGTGCTCAAGCGCAGCGATGAGACGGAGACCCACCGGGAGCTGGCCGAGATCCTGCAAAGCTCGTCCAACTACCTGAGCGAGATCGCCTCCACGACGATCTCCGGCGCCGCGATCGTGGGTAACGAGTCGGGCTTCATCGCGCTCAGCGCATTCAAGGGGCAGGCGTTGATCGAGCCGTTGATGATGATGTTCCGGACGCTCTTCGCGGGCAAGAGCCTGACCTTGACGGCAGAGGTGGAGGACCACGCGATCATCGTGTCCGATCGCCCTATGCTCATGCGGGCGCTCGCGAACCTGCTGAGCAACAGCTACCACTATACCGAAGCCGGCGGGGCGACGGTTTCGCTGCGGATCGATGGCGCGCGCGCGATCATCGGGATCGGCGATACCGGCGTGGGTATGACGGACGCCATGCTCCGGCAGCTTACGGACGATACCGTTCCCCGCACACGCGAAGAAGGTGCCGGGAACGGCACCGGCTCCGGCTTCCGCTCGGCCAAGCGGCTGATCGAGCGCCTTTCGGGCTCTCTGGAGATCGTCTCGTCGGGTCCGTCGGGCACGAGGCTCCAGATCGCCTTGCCCTGCGCGCAGGCGGCCGTCACGCCATGCACCGCGAGCGAACTCGGCGACGCGCTACCGGGCTGGCACGTGCTCGACTTCGACCGGCGGGAGGCTTTCCGGGCCGAGCTCAAGGCAGGCGGGGTGGCCAAGGCCCGGATCGCGGCGGCAACGTACGACGATACGACCGTCACGCGCGGGCGGCTCAGCGAGACCGTCGGCATGATGCTGATCAAGCCGCTGTGCTGCGAGATGCGCGAGCACCCGGCTCTCGCGGCGGTGTCAGAGGAGGTTTAGCTCCTGCGCGCGCTCCACGATCTTGCGATTGTTGGAAACGTCGAGCTTGCGGCGCAGTTCGGCGATGTGAAACGAGACCGTCGGCTGCGCGATCGACAGCCGATAGGAGATCTCCTTGTTGCTTTCCCCTTCCGCCAGATAGTGCAGGATCGCCATCTGGCGTGAGGAGAGCGCGACCGGCGGTTCAGCCAGGCGGCTGAGCCCCTCCCGCATCTGCGGGGAGATGTAGACCTCGCCGGCGAGCGCCGCCTCGCAAGCGGCGATGATCTCCTCCGGCGGATCGGCCTTGCTCACCACCCCGCGCGCGCCGAGCTTCAGCGCATAGTCGATCTCCTGGAACTGGCTTTCGCCGGTCAGGATGATCACCGTCATGTCGCGCGAGCCGACGATCTCCGCGAGGACGTTCACCCCGCGCACGTCGGGCATGTTGAGATCGAGGATGACGATGTCGACCGGCTGCGACTGAATGAAGGCGTTGGCAGTGGCGCCGCGGTCGAGCGCCTCGGCGATCTCGTACTTTTCGTATCGCGAGAACAGCAGGCGCAGACCACTCTGCGTGATCGGATGGTCGTCGACGATGAGAATCCTGTGCTTGGTGGTCATCGCGGCATCCGGTGTGAGACAAACCCAAGCGATCTGCCTCGTAAGCCGCGCGGGGCGCAAGCCCCAATAATTCTTGGGCTTTGCCCGCACCGCCTGCCGACGCTGCGATGTCGGAAACGCGTGTACGATGATGACTATAATATTTGTTATAATTCATTGAAGTAGATCCGGCGGAGGTCGCCCAACAGTTCATCCCGCGTGCGGGGAACTTCATCGCCGGGTTGTCATTTGTTTTGACATGACGCCGAGTGTGGAACCTGCGGACCTCGGTGCTGATCGAACGATCGAGTCGCTGAAGTGCCGCTCATCTCGGCCGCCGGACTACAGGCTGGAAGCCGAACTTCTTGCGCTGCTCGCATCGGCGCTGGCCGATCGGCCGGAGTGCATGCCGCAGGAATTGTGCGATCTGCTCGTCGGCTCGGATCTGGCCCACTCGGCAGGCGTCAGTGTCGTCGCGGAAGGCGACGGTGCGAGGGAGTTTCGTGAAATCGCGCTCGCGGGGACATGGCGCCGGATGCGTGGGGCTCCGTCGCTCGATACGCAGTCCTGCGACCGCGCGATCGTCCAGAACCGGCCGTTGCTGCTCGAACAGCCTGGCCCCTATTATTCGGAGGGCGAGGACGGCGCGTGGGTGCACCAGGCCCTGCTGATCCCGTTCCACCATGACGCGCAGCCCGTCGGCATCGTCTGGCTGCTGTCCCACGACGAACGGCGCGCGTTCGACAACGAGGACCTGCGCCTGATGGGCTCGCTCTCCCGCTTTGCGAGCGCCGCGCACCGGCTGGATGCGATCTCCCGCGAGGAGCGGCAGCACAGCTTTGCACAGGCCGCGCGCCAGTCGATGGAACGCCAGAGAGTGCTGGTGGCCGAACTCCAGCACCGCGTGCGCAACATGCTCTCGATCGTCCGCTACGTGTTCTCGCGAACCGTGGATACGAGCGCGAACATCGAAGAAGCGTCCATGCACTTCAAGGGCCGGCTCGATGCGCTGGCGCGGACGCAGGTGATCGTCGCGCAAAGCCCGTCGGGCCTGGTCGATCTCGAGGTCATGATCCGCGACGAACTTCTTGGCGTGGGGCAAGGCGACGGCGCCACGCTGATCATCGATGGCCCGCCGGTCCAGATCGATACCGTCGCCGCCGAGAACATCGGCCTCGCCATTCACGAATTGACGATGAACGCCATCAAGTTCGGCGCGCTCAGAGTGCCGGGCGCGACGCTCGATATTCGTTGGTCGGTTGAGATGGATAAACGCGCACGCCCGATCTTGAAGCTAAGTTGGATCGAAACAGGAGTACCGATCGTGCCAGTGGTGGGACAGCGAGACGGATTCGGTAAAGAACTGATCGAAAAGGCACTTCCTTACCGCCTGGGAGCCGAGACCCGGCTCGATATTCATGGCGGAGGCGTGCGATGCTTCATTTCCACGCCCATCGAGACCCGCGGGACCGCGGCCGCCATGGAGGCGCCCGATGCGTAACGGGCTCGAGGGCAAACGAATACTGGTGGTCGAGGACGACTACTTCATAGCCGCCGACCTGACGCGGGCACTGCAGCGCGATCAGATGGTCGTGATCGGCCCGGTAGCAAGCGTGGCAGTCGCCAATGAGACACTGACGGACCAGGCGCCGGACGCAGCCATTCTCGACATCGAACTGGGCAGCAAGACATCCTACCGTCTGGCCGACCGTCTGCTGGAGAAGCAGGTTCCGGTGCTGTTCGTGACGGGGTACGACGGCTGGCATCTGCCCGAGCCCTACCTCTCGCAACCGCGGCTCACCAAGCCCGCGGGCGACAAGGAGCTTATCTCCGCGCTTCACGCCATGATCCGGAGCGTCCCATGCTGAGCCGATCCTACGCCATCTCGCAGCCGGAACAGGCGGCCGTGCGCCACCTCGGCGCGCTTGCCCGGCTGACCGAAACGGACTTGCGCAAGATCGCGGACGCTGCGTCCGAGACACGCTATTTCCCTGCACGGACCGAGATCGTTCGCGAAGGCGCCGAACCGGCCAAGCCGACCTTGCTGCTGCGCGGCTGGGTTGCGCACCAGCGCATCCTGCCCGACGGCCGCCGGCAGATCGTGGGCTTCACCCTGGCAGGCGAACTCTTCGGCCGGAGCTTGAGTTGTCAGGACCGTGCGCTGACCTCGCAGGTCGCGCTGGACAACGTCGTCCTGTGCACGGCGCCGGAAGCCGAGCCCGGCTCCAGCCTCTCGCTGGCATACGAGAAGGAACGATTGGCACACCGCCTGCAGTTGATCGACAACGTCACCCGGCTCGGGCGCATGGATGCACGCGAGCGTGTGTGCGACCTGCTGCTCGAGCTTCTCGAACGGCTCCAGCGGTCGGGCGAGGCGGAGGGCAACACGTTTGCGATGCCGCTGACGCAGGAGTGCTTCGCCGATGCGCTGGGGCTCACGCCGGTTCACCTGAACCGCACGCTGCAGGCCTGCCGCAAGAGCGGCGATCTTTCATGGCGCAGCGGCCGCGTGACGCTGCACGATCCCGCCGGACTGGCCCGGAGTCTGGGCCGCAGGCGTAATCGTCTCCAACGAGAGGATGGAGGCTGAAGGTCACAGGCCGGGAGGCCGATGCCTTAACTCATGTTATAATTTACGCATAATATTCAATAGTTTAGACAGAGCGTTCTCAGCACGGGACGAAACCGGCCCAAGTGCGAGATACGAAACCCGCTGCGCCCGTTGATGCCCCAGAGAAACAGCGGGAATCCAGGCGATGACTTCACACGGACGAACCCACGGCGCGCTTGCCGCCGGCATTGCGCTCGCGGCAGGAGCGATCGCTCTCGCGGCCAAGCAGCAGAACAGGCGGCGGCATCGGGACCATCCGGCCGACGACGCCCCCGGCTTCACCGCCCGGCGCGACTTCGGCCGTTACGAGGTCGTCGGCCGAAGCGTGACGATCGCCCGCCCCCGCGCCGAGCTTTTCGCGTATTGGCGAGACTTCACCAATCTCGCACGGTTCATGGAGAACCTGGTCGACGTCTCGCCCGCTGGTGCGGAGGGGCATTCGGTCTGGACCATTCGCGCCCCTGCAGGCCAGTCGGTCGAGGTCGAGACCCGTATTGCGCGGGAAGTGGACGGCGAGCTCATCGCGTGGCGCTCGGTCGAAGGGTCCGACATCGACACCGAGGGCCGGGTGACGTTCGAGGATGCGCCTGGCGAGCGCGGCACGCGGGTCGGCCTGATCATCGCCTATGTCCCTCCGATGGGAGAGGCAGGGCGCGCGGCCGCCAAGCTGTTCCGGCGCGAGCCCGAGGTGCAGGCGCGGCACGATCTCAAGCGTTTCAAGATGCTGATGGAAACCGGCGAAATCGCCACCTCGGCGCGCCGTAAGGACGCGGCGCGTGCGGCTCAGATGGAGAATGCCTGATGCGAGCGCTGACATGGCACGGCACCAAGGACGTGCGGGTGGAGACGGTCGATGATCCCGAGATCGTCAATCCGCGCGATGCGATCATCAAGGTGTCGAGCACGGCAATCTGCGGTTCGGACCTCCACCTCTACGACGGTGTGATTCCCGGCATGATGGCGGGCGATATCCTGGGCCATGAGTTCATGGGCGAAGTCGTCGAGACGGGCCCCGCAAGCACCTTGCAGAAAGGGCAGCGCGTGGTGGTGCCGTTCACGATTAGCTGCGGCGGCTGCTTCCACTGCCGGATCGAGCAGTATTCGGCGTGCGAGAACTCCAACCCGGTCGAAAAACAGGACGCCTCGGCCATGCTCTACGGCCATCCGATGGCGGGCCTGTTCGGATACTCGCACATGACCGGAGGTTACTCGGGCGGGCAGGCCGAATACGTCCGCGTGCCGTTCTCCGACGTCGGCCCGATCGTGGTTCCCGACCATCTCGAGGACGACAAGGTCCTGTTCCTCTCCGACATCCTTCCCACCGGGTGGATGGCGGCGGAGAATGCGGAAATCCAGCCGGACGATACCGTCGCCGTATGGGGCTGCGGCCCGGTGGGCCTGTTCGCGGTCCGGTCCGCGCTGGCGATGGGCGCCGCGCGGGTCATCGCCATCGATCACTATCCGCACCGTCTGGAGCTTGCACACAAGCTCGGTGCGGAAACCATCAACTTCCGCGAAACGCACGTGCGCGAGGCGCTGCTCGAAATGACCGGCGGCATCGGGGTCGATGCTGCGATCGACGCGGTCGGCATGGAAGCCCACGGGTTCGCGATCGACAACATGCTCGACGTGGTGAAGCAGAAGGTCGGCATCGGCGCCGACCGGGCGAGCGTGTTCAAGCAGGCGCTGCTCGCGGTCCGCCCCGGCGGACGCCTTTCGGTACCCGGCGTCTATGGCGGGATGACCGACAAGTTCCCGCTCGGCGCGCTGATGGAGAAGGGCATCACGGTCCGCGCCGGTCAGACGCATGTGCAGCGCTACACCGATCGGCTGCTCGCGATGATCGAGGAAGGGGTGCTCGATACCACGTTCCTCATCAGCTACAGGCTTCCCCTCGAGGAAGCGCCGCGTGGCTATCGCTGCTTTCGCGAGGAGCAGAACACCTGGACCAAGGTCGTGCTGAAACCGGGCATAGAAACACAGCAGTGAGCGCGAGGTCGACAGACTCGAAGGTCTGGTGGTTGAGCGAGATCGGCCTCGACGTGGCAAAGTACCGTCCATACGGGCGATCCATCGTTCACCAGGCACCCCTCGTCGGATTTCTTCCGTTAACTTGAGGCAGTTTAGTGCAAGGTTTTTGCCGGAGTTTCAAATACCTCCTCGAAAGAGGAGCATCCGATGAGACCTTACCCGGCCGCGGCGCAGGGCGTGCCCTGCCTCAGACATCTCGACACGCTGGAGGCGGCCGCCCGGATGATGCGGGATACCGGCGCCAGAGTCCTTCCCGTAACGCAGGACGGCAGGTTCGTCGGCACCATCAGTGATCGCGACATCGTGATCCGCATGGTTGCGGAGGGTCTGGACGGATGGCTGACCCGCGTCCGCGAATTCATGACCGCCCCCGCGCTGTTCTGCCGCGTGGACGACGATCCCGAGAGCATCCTGCTGGCGATGGTCGATGCAAAACTCGACACGATCCCGCTGCTCGACGCCCAGGACCGGGTCGTCGGCATGATCACCGCCGATCAGATCCGCCGCGCGCACTCCGCCTGCGCCGAGGAAATCGGCGGCCACATCGAGGTTATCGCGGCCTGACGCCGGCCCGGCGCTGATCCGAAAAGGCAGTCGAACTAACATATATCAGGAGATTTTATCCCCGCGCGGGGAACTCTGCCTCGGTCGAAGCCATTTTCACCGCGGGTGCTCTCCGGAAATCCGGGCACACCGCGACGCTGGCCGGGGGAAGATCCATGGATGCGAACGAGAACATTTCCACTGAGCGGCGCGGAGGGTGGGCGGCGCTCGTACTCGGCATCGTGCTCGCCCTTATCGGCTTGGTGCTGGCTGCAGGCGGCATCTGGCTCGTCTCTCTGGGCGGTTCGCCGTATTACCTGATCGCAGGCATCGCCCTCATCGCCAGCGGCGCCCTGATCGGCCTGCGCAATGTCCTGGGCGTGTGGCTCTACGCCTTGCTTTTCGTCGGGACGGTAATCTGGGCCTTCTGGGAATCCGGTTCGGATATCTGGGCGCTCGTGCCCCGCGTGGTGGGGCCTGCGGTGTTGATGGTTCTCGTCCTTCTCGTCGCTCCATTGATGCGCAGGCGCCCCCTGGGCTGGCCGGGGGCGCTCGGAGTGGCCGCCGCGTTCATCGCGGTCATGGCCGTGGGCACATACCTCGTCGCGCAGAACGGGCCCTCCTCCCCCGTCCAGGAGCTGCCTGCCGCGAACTACGCCGCGGGCGGCACCTTCACTGCGCCCGGCGGCGACTGGACCGCCTATGGCGGGACGCAGGGCGCCCAGCGCTATTCGCGGTTGGCCCAGATCACGCCGGACAACGTCGGCCAGCTCGAGCGGGCGTGGGTCGCGCATACGCGGGACCTCCCGGACGACATGAAGGACAACAGCTACGGCGCCGAGACCACCCCGCTCAAGATCGGCGACACGCTCTACCTCTGCTCCGCCAAGAACATTCTGATCGCACTCGACCCGGCAACCGGGGACGAGCGGTGGCGCTACGATCCGCAAGTATCGGACGAGTGGATTCCCTACACCGCCGCCTGCCGCGGCGTGGCCTACCACGAAGTTGCCGCCGCAGACGCCGACGCCCCCTGCGCACGGCGGATCATCGAAGGCACGCTCGACGCGCGCCTGATCGCCGTGGATGCGGAGACCGGACGGCCCTGCCGGGATTTCGGCACCAACGGTTCGGTCAGCATTACCGAGGGCATGGGCCCGGTGGTGCCGGGCATGGTCTCGATCACCTCCCCGCCGGTGGTCGTTCGCGGCAATATCGTCACCGGGCATCAGGTGCTCGACGGGCAGAAGCTCGACGCCCCGTCGGGCGTGATCCAGGCCTTCGATGCCGTGACCGGCGAACTCGCCTGGGCGTGGGACATGACCGCACCGGACCGCCAGGGCGGCCCCGAGGACGGAGAAACCTACACCCGCGGGACGCCGAACATGTGGACCATGGCCGCTGCCGACGAGGAATTGGGGCTGGTCTACCTGCCGATGGGCAACTCCGCAGGCGACTACTGGAGCAGCGACCGTCTGCCCGCCGAGAACGAATACGCGACCTCGCTGGTGGCGCTCGACGCCGAAACAGGCCGTCCCGCCTGGCACTTCCAGACCGTGCACAAGGACGTGTGGGACTACGATCTCGGCTCGCAGCCGACGCTGATCGACCTGCCCGGGGGCGTCCCCGCAGTGGTCCTGGCAAGCAAGCAGGGCGACATCTATGTCCTCGACCGCCGCAACGGCAATCTGCTGACGGCTGTGGAGGAACGCCCGGTGCCGCAGGGCGGGGTCGAGCCGGAACAGAGGTCGCCGACCCAGCCCTATTCGCTGTTCCACACGCTTGCGCGGCCGGAACTCGACGAGCGCGACATGTGGGGCATGTCGCCGATCGACCAGATGGTCTGCCGCATCCAGTTCCGGCGCGCGTCGTACAAGGGCATGTACACCCCGCCGACCGCCGATCAGCGCTGGGTCCAGTACCCCGGCTACAATGGCGGTTCCGACTGGGGCGGGATTGCGATCGACCCCAGCAGGGGCGTGATCGTGGCCAACTACAACGATATGCCGAACTATAACCGCCTCGTCCCGCGCGAGGAGGCAAACGAGAAAGGCTGGGCGCCCCGCGGTGCAGCGCGCGGCGGGGACATGGGTGGCGGCTCCGAAGGTGCCGGCGATCCGCAAATGGGCGCGCCCTACGCGATCGACGTCAACGCCGGCTGGCGTCTGCCGTTCACGGGCCTGCTGTGCAAGGAGCCGCCCTACGGCGGCATCCGCGCGATCGATCTGCGCACCGGCGAGACGATCTGGGATCGCCCGCTAGGTTCGGCGCGCCGCAACGGGCCGTTCGGCATCCCCTCTATGATGCCGTTCGAGATCGGCACGCCGAACAACGGCGGCAGCGTGGTCACGGCCGGCGGCCTGATCTTCATCGCCGCGACGACCGACAACCTATTCCGCGCGATCGACATGCGCACCGGAGAGACGCTGTGGCAGGACGTGTTGCCTGCCGGCGGCCAGGCGACGCCGATCACCTACGAAGCGAACGGGCGGCAATATGTCGTCGTCATGGCGGGCGGCCACCACTTCATGGAGACGCCGATCGGCGACGAACTGATCGCCTACGCCCTGCCGGCCGAGTAAGAGTGCCTGCCTGCTGACCGGTATGGGCGGAGCATCCTTTGCCCTGTTTTTCGTCGGCTCGCGAACCGCGAACCATCTTCAGCCGTGATCTTGCGCCGGGAGAGCGTACCCGCGGTCGCCCCATCGGCCAGCGCGCTTTGATGTGGGTTTATTCCGCCCACGAATGGTCGCGCGGAAGCCACGCTTCGCAGCCTCGTCAATTTTCGGGAGGAACGACGAGCCGTGCACGAACGTCTGCGTGCCGAGGAGCACAAACATGGCCACCAAAACCGATACCGACGCAACCCACATCCTGCAGGCAGATCACCGCGAGGTGGAGGGCCTGTTTTCGAAATACGAGAAATCCTCCGGCATCGATCGCAAGAGGGAAATCGCGCAGACGATCTGCAACGAGCTGAAGATCCACACGATGATCGAGGAGGAAATCTTCTATCCCGCCCTCAAGGGCAAGATCGAGGAGAGCCTGCTCAAGGAAGCCTATGTCGAGCATGACGACGCCAAGGTGCTCGTCAACGAGATCGCCGAAGGCAGCCCGAACGAGGACTTCTACGACGCCAAGGTTTCGGTGCTGAAAGAGCAGATCGAGCATCACGTGCGCGAAGAAGAGAAAATGCAGGACAACATGTTCCAGCAGGCGCGCGCCGCCGACGTGGATCTCAATGCCCTCGGAGAGCAGTTGCTGGCCCGCAAGAAGGAACTCAAGGCCCAGGCGGAGACGAGCGGCCTGCCTCCGGCCAAAGCCACCACTTTCTAGGCCTCGGCTGCCTCGGGAGGCGGGAGATGAGTTCCACATCCTCCATCGACATTGACGTCGACCGCAGGCTTCAGGAACGGCATTGGTTTATCAGCCGCATCTTGTGGGTGATCATGCTGGCGCTGGTGCTCGTCGCGCTGCTCGGCCTGACCGGCAGCGGAGGGGCATTGTCGCGCCAGCATGTTGCGGCAGGAGCGGCAGAGCTGGATATCCCGCGGGTCGGCCGCTGGTCGGCGACGGATCACCTGGCCGTCAAGGTCGATCAGCCGGCACCGAACGGACTGGAAATTCTCCTCCCTGCGAAGTTCGCCGAGATCTTCGCCGTCGAAGCGGTAAGCCCGCGCCCGTCTTCGGTCACGGCGACGGCGGAGGGCCATCGATATACTTTCGATTCCTCGGCCGAGCCGGGCCAGCGTAGCATCGTCTTTTCCATTCGCCCGAGCCGGATCCTGCTTTCCTCGCACATGGGCCGTTTCGAAGTGAACGGTGCCCGGACTGCCGATCTGCCCATTGCGGTCCTGCCTTAGGAGAGGTGCATGGACAGCGTAATCAGAGGCGTTGCGATCTATCTGCTGCTGGTGGTTATCATCCGGGCAACGGGGCGCCGCACCATGGCTCAGGCGACGCCGTTCGACTTCGTGCTTCTGCTGATCGTCGCGGAGACGACCCAGCAGGCCCTGCTCGGAGACGATTTCTCGATCACCAACGCCGTGATCCTGATCGTCACGCTGTTCATGCTGGACGTCGGCCTCTCATATCTCAAGCGGTGGTCGCCTTCGGTTTCCAGGCTGATCGACGGCCGGCCGACGTTCCTGATCCACGACGGTCAGATCGACGAACGCGCGTTGAAGAAGACCCGCATGGATACCTCGGACGTCATGGTGGCCGCGCGTGCGCAGCATGGACTGGAACGGCTCGACCAGATCAAGCACGCCGTGCTCGAGAACGACGCGGGCATTACGATCATCCCCCGCCCCGGCGCCTGATCGGACGCGCTCGGGACTGCGGTCTTTCAGGAACGAGCGCTCCGAAGCCTCGTTTCGGAAGCCGAGGCTGCGCCTCGATCGAAAGGGCGCAGCCCGCTCTCGCTGTCCGGCAGAAGTCGATCGAGGACCTTGTCCATGAACCAGACCGCACCGCCCGAAACCGTCATGCCTCCGCTGCCGGCTCACCAGCAGGACATCCCCTCGACGATGCCGGTCGAGCAGGTGAAGACCTTCGGTGAGGACGCGCTTCCGGGCCGAGCCGGACAACCCGCGGAACTGGTCGGGGTCACCGGCGGGAAACCCATTCTCTAAGGGGGCGCCGCTCCGGCGGCCGGTTCCCTTCGCATGCGATGCCGCTGACAGACGCCGTCTCCAACCCGCCCTGGGCCAACGCCGCGATATTCGTCACGGCCGGAATCGTCGTCTGGTTCGCCGGAGTCCGGCTGACTCGCAATCTCGAGACTCTCGCCGCGCGGCTGCGGATCGACCGGGTCTTCGTCGGGATGCTGCTGCTCGGTGGCATCACCTCGCTGCCCGAAGTGGCGAATGTCGCGACCGCCTCCGTGATGGGGAACCCGGCGCTCGCCGCGAACAACCTTCTCGGCAGCGCGGCGATCAACGTGGTTCTTCTCGCGGTTGCGGACGCATGGCTCGGCCGCCCCGCCGTGACCGGCATAGTCGCCCGGCCCTCGACGATGATGATGGCGACCTTGTGCATGCTCGTGCTGATCGCGGTCGCGCTCGCGATCACGATCGGCGACCTCGAGGTTTTCGGGGTAGGTGTGGGCGCGCTGGCGATCTGCGCATTGAGCATCGGCTGCTTCCGGCTGGCGACCGGTTACGATGCACGCTCCCCGTGGAGGATCGAGACGGACGAGATCGAGCGCGGGACGAAAGACGCGGAAGATACCCCGGTCGCTACACCCGCGCTGTGGCTGCGGGTCGCCATCGACGGCAGCCTGATCTTCGCCGCAGGTTACGCCCTGTCGCAGACGGGAGATGCGATCGCCGAACAGACCGGCATCGCGAGCGCGCTGGTCGGCTTCGCCTTGATCGGGCTCGCGACATCAACCCCCGAACTGGCGACCATTCTCACCGCCCTGCGGCTCCATCGGCCCGAGATGGCGTTTGGTCAGGTGCTCGGCACCAACTTCGTCAACCTGTCGCTGATCCTGCTCGGCGATGCATTGTTCGCCGGTGGGCCGATTATCAACGAACTAGGCGCGTTCGAGGTCGTCTCGGCGCTGCTCGGTGCCGCGCTGATCGGCATCTTCCTGGTCGGCCTGCTCGAACATCGCGACCGCACGGTGCTGAAGATGGGTTACGATTCCGCGGCGGTGATCCTGCTGTTCGCCCTGGGCCTGGGGTTGCTCTCCACCCTTTAGCCGAACAGCGGCGGGAGGGTGTCGAACACGGTGGCCAGGGCGGCGATGGCGATCGCCAGCCCCGCCGTCGTCCACAAGGAGCGGACCTTGCGCACGCGCCACAGCCAGGCAAGTGCGGCCAGGCCCGCGAGCGAAAACAGCAGTCCGATCACACGGCCGGGCGCAGCATCGGGGAAGATCACGCTGGCGGCCCATTTCGCCATGAACTGCCCGGTCCAGATCACCAGCGCGGCGACGACGGCGATCCAGTCGGTGCGGTTGTCGAACTCGCTCATCCCGCCAGCCCCGGTGCCAGCCGTGTGAGGACGGCAAAGCCCAAACCCTGCAGCGCGGCGAAGGCAAGGAAGCGGGAGACGATGTCCATCGTCGTGTTGACCGGTGGCCTCAGCAGGCCGCGCCCGCTCCGCAGGCCGAGATAGAGGGCCATGATCGCGCCAACGAAGATCACGCCGCCCTGAAGCGCTATCATCGCGAATACGGTCGCACCCTGCCCGCTATTCGTGGGCGCGAGGCCGGCGGCGTTCCATGTCTCGATGTCGAGCCAGCAGGCCGCACCCGCAAGCAGTGCACTGGCGCCGGCCAGCAGCCAGGGCATCTGGCCGGCGAACGTGCCCTCCTCATGCCGGGCCAGCACGTGCCGTCCGCCCCATGCGGCGGCCAGTGCCAGCAGAAGCAGGGCGACGATCGCCCCGGTGGTCGCCAGCGATGGCGGGGCGATCCACACGTCGGGGTGAATGCCGTAGAGGTAGAGATAGGCGAAGCTCGCCATCAGCGCGATCATCCCGATCACCGCCATGAGCGAATTCAGCGCCCACCAGCCATGGCTCTTCGGGCCCGGGATCTGGATCGGCACTTCGATGCCGGCGCCGATATCGGCCATCCGCTTTCGCACCGGACGGTCGGTTTCCCACAGCCAGCGCAGCGTCGCGAAGACGGCGACGGCACCGCAGGCAAAGCCGAACGCATAGGCCTGCACGGTCAGCGACAGGAAGAAGCCCGCGGTAAACGCCGCCGAGGCGACCGGCCAGGGCGACGGCCCCGGCATGATCTGGAGGTATTCGGGCTCGGCATTGGCGGGCGAGGTAATGATCGTCTCCCGCAGACCGGTCGCGGTGCCGGGAAGGAAGTAGCGCCCCTCCTCCACGTCGCGGCAGATCTCCGGATTGTCCCACAGCGGTTCGCGGGTGCGGATCACCGGGATCGACCGGACCGAGTAGAGGCCCGTCGGCAGCCAGTCGATCGTGCCGGCATCGTAGACGTTGCCGGCATCCTTATCGACCGTGAAGCGGAAGCGGCGCGCGAGATCGAAGACGAACAGCGCGACGCCTGCGGCCATCACGAAGGCGCCGACGGTCGAAATAAGGTTCAGCACGTCGAACCCGCGGTCCGGCAGATAGGTGTAGACGCGCCGCGGCATCCCCATCAGGCCGGTCAGGTGCATCGGCAGGAACGCGATGTGAATGCCCGCGAACATCAAGCCGAAGACCCACTTCCCGACCCGCTCCGAAAGCGCGTTCCGGCTCGTCAGCCCGGCCCAGTGATAGAAGGCGGCGAACATCGGAAACACCATCCCGCCTATCAGCACGTAATGGAGATGCGCGACGATGAAGTAGGTGTCGTGCGCCTGCCAGTCGAACGGAACCATCGCCACCATCACGCCGGTCAGCCCGCCCATGGTGAAGACGAGCACGCTGCCGATCACGAATAGCGAGACGGTGTTCCAGCGGATGCGTCCGCTCGCAAGCGTGGCGATCCAGCAGAACACCTGGATGCCCGCCGGCAGGCTGACCGCCATCGAGGCCGCGGAGAAATACCCGGTCGCGACCCGCGGCATGCCGGTCGCGAACATGTGGTGCGCCCATACGCCGAAGCTGATGAAACCCGTCGCCACCAGCGCCAGCGCGTTGAGCCGGTAGCCGACGAGACTCTTCCGCACGACGGTGGTCGCCATCATGCTCATCAGCCCGGCGGCGGGCAGGAAGATGATGTAGACCTCCGGGTGGCCGAAGAACCAGAACAGGTGCTGCCACAGCAGCGGATCGCCGCCCCGCGTGGGATCGAAGAACGGCCAGTTGAACGCCCGCTCCAGCTCGAGCAGCAGAGTGCACAGGATCACCGACGGGAACGCGAGGATGATCATGAAGGCGAAAACCAGCATGGCCCAGGCGAACATCGGCATGCGGTCGAGCGTCATCCCGGGCGCGCGGGTGCGCAGCACGCCGACGATGATCTCGATCGCGCCGGCGATGGCCGAAATCTCGATGAAGCCGATCCCGAGCAGCCAGAAGTCGGCGTTGATACCTGGGGAGAATGCGATCGAGGTCAGCGGCGGGTACATGAACCAGCCGCCGTCGGGCGCGAGGCCGACGAACAGCGAGAGGAAGAACGAGATCCCGCCGATCGCATAGGCCCAGAAGGCGAAGGCGGACAGGCGCGGGAACGGCAAGTCGCGAGCGCCCAGCATCTGCGGCAGCAGCAGCACGCCGATGGCCTCCACCATCGGCACCGCAAAGAGGAACATCATCACCGTGCCGTGCATGGTGAAGACCTGGTTGTAGGTCTCCATCGGCACGATGTCCTGCAGCGGCGCGGCGAGTTGCACGCGCATGATCAGCGCGAGAATCCCGGCGAGGACGAAGAACAGGAACGCGACCGAGACGTACCAGAAGCCGACGTAGTTGTTGTTGACCTCAGTCAGCAGGCCCCACCCCGGCGGAACGCGCCAGGCTTTCTCCAGCTTTTCCAGTTCCCCCTCCGGCCGCGGACCGGAGGTGGGAAAGCGGTCGTAGAGCGCGTGGTCGAAGCCGGTTTCGCTCACTTCTGCGCTTCCAGGAAAGCGGCGATATGGCCGAGTTCCTCGGCGGAGAGCCGGTCGTAGCTCGGCATGCGGTTGCCGGGTTTGATCGATTGGCTGTCGGCAATCCACCCGATCATCGTACCGCGATGATTGGGTAGGATGCCGGCGCCCAGGCTCAGCCGGCTGCCGACGTGGGTGAGGTCGGGGCCGGCGAGGCCGTTCGCCTCGGTGCCGGCGATGCGGTGGCAGGCGGCGCAGCCGGTATCGCGGAACAGCCTCCACCCCTGGGCGGGGTCGTAGCGCTGGGGCGCGGCGGGGTCGCGCGGGACATCGGCCGGTGCTCCCGGCACCATGCCGGGCGAGACCGATTCCGCCTGCCGCGCCGCGTGGGCCGCCAGCCAGCGATCATAGTCCGCTGCTTCATGGACCTGGGTTACGAACCCCATCAGCGCGTGGGGTCCGCCGCAATATTCCGCGCAGACGCCGCCGAACCTGCCGGTCCGGCTCGCTTCGACCCGCAGTTGATTGATCCGCCCCGGCACCATGTCCATCTTGCCCGAAAGATGCGGTATCCAGAGGCTGTGAACCACGTCCGCCGAGCGCAGTTCGAGCACCACGGGCCGATCCAGCGGCAGATGCAACTCGTTTGCGTCGCGCACGATCACGCGGCCTGCGGGGTCGAGATACTCTACGCGGAACCACCATAGCTCGCCCGTGACCCGCACGCGGGCTTCGCGGCCGGTGATCGGCTCGGTCAGCGATGCGGTGAGCGCCAGCCCCCAGATCAGCAGGCCGGTGAGGACCACGGCCGGAAAGGCGATCCCGCCGATCCACACGGCCTTCTCGCCACCCAGTTTCTCCCGCCAGCGCTCCGGCCCCTTGATCGCGACGTAGAGCGCGGCGATCACGATCCCGGTGACCAGCACCCCCATGGCGAACAGCGCCCAGGCCAGCGTCGTGATACTGCTCGCATAGGGCCCCGCCGGGTCGAGCACGGGCGGCGGCCAGCCCCACAGCGCCTCCATGATGCCGGACGCTGCGCCCTTATTCATCGTTCATTCCATAGAGATAGGCCGCAACATCCTGTGCCTCGGCGGCCGTGATCGGCATCGCCGGCATGGTCGAGCCCGGCTTCGCGGCCGGCGCATCGCGGACGAAGGCCGCCAGATTGCCGGGCGTGTTGGGCAGTGCGCCGGCGATCAGACCGACATCGTCGAATCCCTCCAGCGAAGGCCCGGCACGCCCTTGCGGCCAGTCGATGCCGGGCATCACGTGGCAGGACCCGCACGAGACGCGCTCGATCACCGCCCTGCCGCGTTCGGCGGCGTCGGCGGACAGCGACGTTCGGTCATCGGGCGGCGGCTTGCACGCGACCACCGTCAGCAAAGTCGCCACTGCGATTTGCCATACTCGACGAGATCCGATCGTTGCATCGCGCTCCCCCATCAGACTGGGGAACCGTTCACGCCCGGCGCCGGTTCCTGCCCACGATGGGGAGAGTGAAGAACACGACCTTCGCAATGGCCGCGACAATGCTCTCCACGGGCTGCACCGACACGGCGCCCGTCGCCAATCCTTTCGAGCAGAGCGGCGAACTGATCGCCCTGTCCGGCGGCGATGCCGGCGCCGCCAACGCCTGCATCGTCTGCCACGGAATGGAAGGAGAAGGCGACGGCGAGCTGACGCCTCAGCTGGCCGGGCTCGACCCGGGCTATTTCGTCCGCCAACTCGAGCTCTACGAGGCAGGCCAGCGCCGGCACCCGGAAATGGAGGCAATCGCCGCACGCCTTTCGTGGGATGCGCGCAATGCCGTCGCGAGCTATTATGCCGAAATGGAGCCGCCGCCCGGCGCTGCCGCGAACAGGCAAGCCTGCACTGCCGCTGCGCGGCAACTCGTCTTCTCGGGCGATCCCTCCCGCGACCTGCCGGCCTGCACCGCGTGCCACGGCCGCGATCTCGCAGGCGCGGGTGCTGCCGGGCCGCCGCTCGCCTGGCAAACGGCGGCCTATAACGAGAGCCAGTTGCGCGCCTGGCGCAGCGGCCGTCGCTACGGCGATCCCCAGGGAGCGATGGGCGAGGTCAGTCGCCTTTTGCACGAACGGGAACTTCGAGCTGTGGCGGCGTGTGCTGCGCGCCTGCCGGATGCGACGCATCGTCGGGAACCTCGGGCAGCATCCCTTCTAGAACATCGTCACGATCCCAGAAATGGTGCTTGACCGCCGCGACCGCGTGCACCGGGATCAGCAACGTCAGCAGGATCACACCGGCCGCATGGGCGTCCTCCGACCAGTCGAGCAGCCATAGGCGCCATTCGGGCGTCAGGTCCGCAAAGGGCATCGGCGGCACCTCGACCAGCCCGGCCAGCCTGAGCGGCATCGGCGGATCGATCGACGACCACATGATCCATCCGGTCAGCGGCAGGATCACGAACAAGGCGTAGAAGATGATGTGCAGGGCGTGGGCCATCGAGGTCTTCCAGCCCATCTTGTCGGCTGCATTGATCGGGCCCGGCACCATGAGCCGCCAGAGAAGCCGCAGCGCGCCCAGCAACAGCAGCGTCAGCCCGATCTCGCTGTGCAGCCGGTAAGCCTCGATCTTGTCGGCGCCGACCGGATAGCGCTGCATCATCCAGCCGGAGACGAGCTGGAATATGACCACCGCCGCCATGACCCAGTGGAAGGCGACTCCGACGGGCGTGTAGCGGCCGCGGCCGCGATAGTCCTCCGCCCACTCGGCGATGGTCTCCCTCACCGAAGGGACTCCACAGTGGGCATGCGAAACAGCCTGCGGAACAGGATCGCCATCGCCGCCAGCAGGTAGATCAGCGATCCCGGGGCCCACATCACCACACCTCCGATCTGCTGGTCCTCCAGCGAGGTGAAGCCCCAGGGCTGCGTGGTCAGGAGGTGCGGTTCGTAGATAGGCCGCGGCACGAACGTCAGCAGCGCGCCGAGCAGCCCCATCAGGACCATTGCCACCAGCAGGCTGGCGACCGCACCGGCGGCGGGCGCCCGCATCAGCTTGGCCCACCAGACGGCCGAGGAGAGGGTGATCGAGAGCTGCATCGCCCAGAACAGGCCATCATGCGAAAGCGCCCCGGCGTAGAGCGCAGGCGCATGCCACGCCCAAAACACCAGCGCCTGAATGGCCGTCCAGATAGCCAACGATCCCGACAAGCGCAGCAAGGTTCCGCCCCACAGGATCACGACCAGGGGCGCGGCCACGAACACGAGCGCCAGATGATGCACTACCCGCGCGGTAAACAGCGCCGCGCTCAGCGCGCAGAACGGCGAAACGAAAAGCACAAGAACCGCTAGTACGAGACCGGCGAAGGCCGCGTCCCGGGTCCGGTCTCGCGGGGTGAGCAGGGTGTGCGCCGCCGCGGCAATCGCTATCGCGGCAAGCAGCCACGGGTCCCAGTTCCAGCGCGAGGCGAGTTCGGCAGGTTCCGGCGCGGAGCCGCACCAGGTGAGCCAGATCTGCGCCCTGCCAGCCATCAAGGATCAACCGCCGCCCTCATACGTCTCCCAACGCCGGGCACGGCACCTGGTTTCGCGAAACATCCCGATGGCAGCGCCGGGCCCGGCCCCTCGCGAGGCCGAGCCCGGTCGAAGTCCGTCATCGGGCGGTCAGCTCGCGAGCTGCTCCACCGCGCGGCGGTAGTGCGGCAGCGCCGCAACCAGCATGATCAGGATCAGCGGCAGCGTGACGGCGCCGGTGATCGCGATCGAGTAGCGCAGCGCGCCCTGGTCGCCGAAGCCGAAGTCGGTGATCGCCGCGATGACGCTCGCGCCCAGACCCATGCCGAGCAGGTTGACCGCCAGCAGCGCAATCGCCGTGACCTGCCCGCGAAGCTGGTTCGGCGTCACGTCCTGGATCGCGGCCAGCATCACTCCTTGCGAGGCCTGTCCGATCAGCGTTCCCAGCGCCATCATCGCCAGCGCGAGCGTTGCGCTCGGCATCAGCGGCGCCAGGATCAGGGGAAAGCCCTTCAGAAGCGTCGAGAACAGGACGATGCGCATGTTCGCGTCGGCCCGTCCCGAATGCATCAATCGCCCGGAGAGCCACCCGCCGAACAGCGTGCCCACAGTGCCGAACACCAGCATGACTCCGCCGTAGTAGATACCCACGTCGCCGGGGCTCATGCTGTAAGTGCGGATGAGGAACGTCGGGAACCACAGCGCTGTACCGATGGCAAGCAGCGCGATCAGTCCGAGCGAGCCGATCAACGAGCCGAACAGCACCTTGCGCTGCATCACGTAGTCGAACCCCTCGCGCAGCGTGCTCTGTTGCGCCAGCTCCTTCGCCAGTTCCTGGCGTGGCGGCTCGCGGATCAGGAGCATTGCCGCCGCGATCAGCACGCCCGGCGCGGCGACGCAGAGGAACACTGCTTGCCACGGCTCGAAATCGCCGAGCAGAGGCAGGATGAGCCCGCCCTGATCGGTAAAGTGGGTGATCAGCCAGCCGCCGATCAGCAGCGCGAGCCCTCCACCGATCGGATAGCCGATTGCATAGAAGCTGATCGCCAGCGCCCGCCGCTTGCGTTCGAAATAATCGCTGATCAGCGAATAGGCGGTCGGGCTCAGCGTCGCCTCGCCCACGCCCACGCCGACGCGGGCGATGAACAGGCCGACGAAGCTGCTCGCAAAGCCGCACATCGCGGTCATCAGCGACCAGAACAGCACACCCCAGAAGATCAGCATCGAACGGCGCTTCGCACGATCGACGTAGCGGCCGATGGGGAGCGCGGCCATGGAATAGAGGATCGAGAAGGCGAAGCCCTGCAGCAGCCCCATCTCGAAGTCGGACAGGCCGAGATCTCTCTGGATCGGCTCGACCATCAGCGTCAGCACGCGCGCGTCGATCGCGCTGAAGCAATAGCCGACGAACAGGATCGCGACCACCAGCCAGCGGAAAGCGCCGCCCCGATGCGGAGCGGCGCCATCCCCTGCCGATAGCGTTGGTGACGCGGCTACCATGCGGAAGGCGGGTCCTGCCGAGCAAGGATCTGCTCGGTCCGGACGGCGATCATCTTGTCGCCGTCCGGATTGTCCGGGATCAGCCAGAAGCGTCCCGACCGGACGCCAGCGAGGGCGAATTCGGCAACTTCCTCCGGCTCGGTCAGCTTCATCTGCAGACCGGTCGTTTTCAGCAAATCGTCCATCGTGCGGTAGGCGACCTTCTTCTGATCTTCATTGTCGACATACTGCGCCGGTCGCACTTCGCCAGACGCAAGAATTCCGGTGTTCACCGTATGCGGTCCCGGGAACAAGATCGCGGCCCGCAGCTTGCCGCCTTCGCGCAGCAATTGCTGGTGCAGCACTTCGGAAATGCTCGTCACCGCCGCCTTGGTCGCCGCGTAGATCGGTGTGTTGGGCAGCGAACGGAGCCCGCCGTTGGTGGACGAGGTGTTGATCACCACCCCTTCCTCTCCGGCGGCGAGCATCCGCGGCACGAAGGCGGCGATCCCGTGGACCACGCCGAGGACATTGACGTCGAGTCCCCAGCGCCAGTCGCTCATGGGAATGTCCCACATCTTCTTGGCCGCCTCGCCCAGACCGACTCCTGCGTTGTTGAACAGCAGGTGGACGGTCGGAAACTCCGCGAAGACCTTTTCCGCCAGCGCGCGCACGTCCTCCTCGCGGGTCACGTCGCAGGCCATGCCGAGCACGCGGCCGCTGCCGGCACCCTCGATCGCGCTGCGCGTCGCCTCGATCCGCCCGGGATCGATGTCGACGATCACGACATGCGCGCCCTGCTCAGCAAGCTGCGTGCAGAGGCACTTGCCGACGCCGCTGGCTCCGCCGGTAACGACCGCGACGCGGCCCGAGAAATCCTGCATCAGGCCGCCTTTCGCTGGCCGAGTTCGATGCCGGCGTTGCGCGGATCGTCCATCCGGCCGACCCAGTGCGGCGCGATCCACTCGCCCGGCACCGTGCGCAAGAGCTGACCGCCGGTGGCCGTGCCGCCTTCGACGTACTGCATGTCGAGGAGCTTGCGGACCGGAATGTCGGCGAGCGGATCCCACGGCGACTCGCGCAGGGTGATCGTGCCGTTCATCGCGCGGCGGTCGGTGTATTTGCGCTGCCAGTTCAGGCGCGTGAGGAACACGTCGCCGTCGAACTCGTCCGGCGTGCTGATCGAGGGCAGCCCCTTGTAGCAGAAGATGTGCTCCTCGAACTCGAGCGGCTCGTCGATCTTGTCGCCGATCGCGCCCTCGATCTCGAAATAGGGGATGCCGTGGCGCGTGCAGGTCGCGCGGATGCGGTCGCCGTCGCGCTCGAAATGGGTCTCGGCGATCTTCTTCGGCTCGCCGTAGCGTTCGCGGCCCGAAGTGACGACGCTTTCGCCCTCCATCGCCATGTGGAAGCAGTAGGCGCCCGGAGCGCCCTCGTGCGTGCAGGGAACGGTCGCGGTGAGCGCACCGATCTCGATCGTCTCGTCCTCGCTCCGGTGCATCGCGACGTGGACCATCTGCAGCCAGATCTCCGGTCGCTCGAGCGCTTCGAGCGGGCGCGGCAGCAGGGCGTCGATCACCTCGCGGTCGGTCTCGTAGGTCGCGCGGACGCCGTAGACAGTGTTGCGCAGCATGCCCGCCCCACGGTTATCGCTCGGACCCTCGACATAGCGGAGCCTGGACATAAGACTT
Source organism: Pelagerythrobacter aerophilus (assembly GCF_003581645.1). GTDB lineage: Bacteria > Pseudomonadota > Alphaproteobacteria > Sphingomonadales > Sphingomonadaceae > Pelagerythrobacter > Pelagerythrobacter aerophilus. The sequence goes on from NZ_QXFK01000019.1 coordinate 109,769, forward strand.
CTCCTCTCTCGTTCGTTCTGTTCGAAATTTCTGGCCGCACCCGGCCGCGCCGTGCCTATTCGGCAGCGACGCTCAGCCGGCCGCCTTCCGGACCCTCGGCATAGAACTGCTCGAAGTACCGGCGGAAACGCAGGATCGGGCCGTCGCCGTCGCACAGGTAGGGCTGCGCGCGGTGGATCTTGTGCTCCCAGATCGGAATGTCGCCTTCGACGCCCTTCTGGCCGCAGGTGTTGGCGATCGCTTCCTGCACCACCTTCTCCTCCATCGAGCCGGGCTCGACTTTGGGGTGCGTGAAGCAGAAGCGCAGTTCGACGTCGTCGGCCTCGACCGGGGTGGCGAGAACCAGCAGGCTCAACTCAACCAGGCCCTTGAGGCGGGTGAACTTCTGCCCTGCGCCGTTCTGCACGGTCTCCACCGAGTACGGCACTTCCTTGACCTCGCCCGAAGGCAACGGGATCGTGCGGTGGCCGTGCACGAACGAATGGCGGCGCACGCCTTCGTACTTGGTTTCGCCCTCGGGCACCGCGTCCATCGAGTGAACGTAGGCGAAGTGGGCGACATCGACGCCGTTCTCGGCGATCTCCTGCGGATTGCTGGCGAAGCGCCATTCGCGCTTGGTCGGCGCGGCCCATTCCGGGTCCACGAATTCGGGATAGTCGAGCACGTCGAACTCGGGTGCGACGTCGTCGGGGTGGTACCACGCCCAGATCACACCGGAATTTTCGGTGACGGGATAGGATTGCGCCAGCGGCTCACGCTTCGCGCGCGGCGGGAAGGCTTTGGCATAGGGAATCTTCGAACAGAATCCGTCGGGCCGGAACTGCCAGGCATGGAACGGGCAGCGGATGGAATCGCCTTCGACCCGCCCGCCATAACCGAGATGCGCGCCGAGGTGCGGACAGTAGGCGTCGAGCAGGCCGGCCTCGCCCTGCTCGTTGCGGAACAGCACCAGATCGCGGCCGAAATAACGGAGCGGCTTCACGTCGCCTACGGCAAGGTCCGACGAATAGCCCACGCAGAACCAGCCGAACGGGATGGGCATGGGGAAACGTTCCACCTGGGGCACGATCACTATCCTCTCTTCTCCGGCGTTGCTCGCCCGCCCGGCGAACACACCTGTCTGTTCGTTGGATGGCAGAATAACCGCTGGGGTCCGGTGCGGAAGGCTTCGGTCGCGCACTCTTCGTGCATGTGAGCGGACAATCGCGAACCGCTTAGTAACGCGCCGCCAGCTTGGCCGCGAGCGACGGGCGGACCTTCTCGCGGTTCACGTAACGCACGAGGAAATCGATGAAGGCGCGGGTCGAGGCGGCCATGATCCCTGGCGAGTAAACGACCCAACACTCGCGATCGAAATAGGCCCAATCCTCCTCCAGCGCGAGCACCGTCCCGTCGGCCAGGCCTTGCCGCATGATCGAGATCGGCAGGCTGGCTATGCCGATGCCCTGCCGCACCGCGCTGCGCAGCGAGATCCCGCTGTTGCTGCGCCAGCGCGGCGAGACCTTGACCTCGACATCGTCGTTGAACCGCATGGTGGCGGTGAGGTCGGTCAGGCAGTCGTGATTGCGCAGATCGGCCGGTTTGGAGGGCCAGCCCTTGCGCTCGACATAGTCGGGCGAGGCGCAGAGGCAGTATGACAAGTACCCGAACATGCGGGCGCGCAGGCTCGAGCTGGGCAGATTGCCGTAGCGGATGACGACGTCGTACTGCTCCTGCGAGATCTCGTTCTCGTCGAGATAGGCGATCGCCTCGATCACGACGGCCGGGTTCTCGCGGCTGAACTCGGCGAGCATCATCGACATGAAGTCGGAGCCGAAGATGTCGCTCAGCCCTACCCGCAGGCGCCCGACCGGCTCGGAACTGTAGCGAGCGACCCGGCGCTCCACCTGTTCGAGCCGGTCCTGCAGCTCAGAGCATTCGGCGTAGAAGCTCTTGCCCGCGCCCGTCAGCGACAACCGCCGGGTGGTGCGCACGAGAAGCTGCACGCCCAGGCGTTGCTCCAGTTCCTGCACGGTCTTGCTGACGAAGGACTTGGAGACGCCCAGCTTCTCGCCGGCAGCAGTGAAGCTGCCGTGGCGTACGACCGCCAGAAATTCTTCGATGCCGCGCCAGTTGGACATGCGTTCTCCCGTGCGGCGACGCTTAGCATCGCCGCCCGGGAAAACAATCGGTCCGGACTTGGTGGCCAGCTTGGCTTACTCGGCCGCTTCCTTGATGAACGACTCGCGCCGGGGCCCGATCTTCGCGGCGATGTCCCACAGCGCCTTCTCGTCGAGATCGTAGACCTCGAGCGCGTTGGTCCCGAGCATCTTCTGGATATGGTCGTCGGGCAGGCCGCCGAGGCTGGCGAACATCTTTTCCGCAGTGTTCGGCCAGGTGCCTTCAGGATGCGGATAGTCGGTGCCCCAGAGGATCCGGTCGATGCCGATGTCGTAGTACGACTGCGTCGTTTCCTCGTCCGGCAGCGCCGAGCAGCCAACCCACACGTTGCGCGCGAAGTACTCGCTCGGCTTCATGCTCATGTTGGCATAGTAGTCGCCGAGTTTGCCGCTCGTGTGCTTGGCCGAGGCGCGGATATCCATGAGCTGCATGATCCACGGGAACCAGAATTCGCCGCCGGCCTCGGTGAAGCAGACCTTGAGCTTCGGATACTCCTCGAACACCCCGCCAAAGGTCATGCCCCAGAGCGGGCGGGTCATCCAGAAGGCGAATTCGCACAGGTAGGTGCCGATCCAGCCCGGCTGGGTGGTGTCGTAGCCCGGCGCCGCGCCCGAGTGGAAATGCAGCGGGAGGCTCATCTCCTCCAGCATCGCCCACACCTTGTGGTACTTGGTGTGGTTGTACATGTCGAAGCCTTCGGTGAAGGCGGGGAAGAACACGCCCTTCAGCCCGTTGTCGGCCGCCCAGCGGATCTCCTTCATCGTCTCGTCGAGATCGTAGAGCGCGGGGATGACCGCCAGGCCGATGCGGCGGTGGGGATCGTCCTGGCAGAATTCGGCGAGCCAGCGATTGTGCGCACGCGCGCCCGCCCACTGGAGCTCCGCCCGGTCGGCGCTGGGGCGCAGGCCGATGTCGGCGCCGAACGGCGGGGCGTTGCGCTCCGTGATGCCATCGGGAAACAGAACTTCGGCCGCGACGCCGTCGCCGTCGAGGATGCGGTTGCGGATCGTGCCGTCCCACGCGCCTTCGAGGCCGTCGCCGACCTTGGCGCGCCATTTGTTGTTGAAGTCGTCGATCAGGAAGCGCTTCTCGTGTTCCTCGCGGGCCTTGATCTCCTTCTGCACCGTCTCGTCGAACAGCGCGTGATACTTGCTGTCGAGATATTCGCGGTAGCGTTCCGGCGGCAGACCCACGTGTCCATCGGAGGAAATTACCAGGTAGCGATCCATTGATCCGTCTCCACAATCCGTGCCGCGCCTCGGCGGGCGCGCGCATTCATCTTCGAAATCAGGCAGAGAGGATAAGGCCGCCCCGGGCCCGCGATAAAGCGCCCCGCAGCAAACTGTTTATCGCTCGCGAAAGACAATAGACCCTGCTGCGAGCACGCCGAGGCCCAGCACCAGCAAGCCGATCGCCAGCGCGAACGGTGCCCCAGCCCAGCCCTCGTAGGCGGCCGCGGCGACCACCGGCGGGAGCATGATCGAGGCCCCTGCAATGAACGATGTCGCCGAGGCGATCGCGACCTGCTCCGCATCGGTGCCGCCCAGCGAGGCCGCGGCGCTGAACCCCGGCCGTGCCTGGCCATAGCCGAAGCAGGCGACGACGAACCCGGTCGAAGCCGCCAGTTCGCTCGGATCGAGAAGCGCGATCAGGTTGCCCACGAGCGACAATGCGGTCCCGATCAGCATCATCCGCATCGGCACCGGCCGCATGATCCGCGGCAGGCCCCATTGCGCCACCAGCGCCATCGCCGCGCCCAGGGTCATGGTCATGCCGATGCTGTCCTGCGCCGCAAGCGGGCCGCCCCGCACGCGATCGAGCAGGACGAAGCCGATCGTGTAGAGGTTGATCGCCTGCGCGCTGCAAAGCAGCAGCCCGAAGCTGAGCGCCGGCCCGCTTCCCCGCCCGCGCCAGACAGAGAGGATCGAGTTGTCCGAACCCGTGCGCGCCGCCGAAGGCGCCGCGGCGTCCGCTCCGCTCGGAAGGAAGACATAGGTCCCCGCCAGCGCCAGGGCGCCGAGCGCGGCGAACAGCACCATGGGTCCGGTGAGGCCTAAAGGCTCCACGATCGCGAACGGCGCCACCGCAGGCCCGACGATCGTGCCGAGGCTCAGCGCCCCGGCCAGCCCGGTGAGCACGCGGGTGCGCTGCTCCCCGGCGGTCGCATGCGCGATCAACGACTGGGTCGCGATCGCCGAGGCGGAGCCAAGAAAGCCGAACACCGCGCGCAGCACGAAGAAGCCGAGAAAGCAGGCGAACGGCGTGATCAGTCCGGCAAGCCCGAATGCGACCGCACCGCCGCAGCCTGCCATCGACAGCAGAAAGCCGACCAGCCCCGCGCGAATGTAGCGGTTCGGCCCCGCGCCCGCGACGTGCCGGGTCCAGAATGGCGAGCTGACCGCCCAGGTCAGCGCAGACAGCGAGAACACGCTCGCAACGAGATAGTCGGGCATGCCCACCGCCCGCCCGATCGTGGGCATGACGGACACCAGCCCGATATTCCCGATCGCCGTCAGGAACGTGACGACGCCGAGGAAGGCGAAGACGTGCCGCCCACGCGTGAACGACACGTCTTCCAAGGTCAGCTCCTTTGCCGGATCAGAACTTGACGCGTGCTTCGACGCCGGCCGAACGTGGCTCGCCGAACTGCCCCACCGTCAGGACCGACAGGTTGATCGCGCTGACGAGATATTCCTTGTCGGTCAGGTTCTTGCCCCAGGCCGCCAGTTCCAGCGTCGAGCCGTCGCCGAGCTCGATGTCGGTCAGCGCGATGCGGGCATTCAGCAGTCCGTAGGAGGGCATCTTGGACAAGGGATCGGCGACGATGCTGGCATACTGTGACGAGCGCCACGAGTAGTTCGCACTCGTTTCCAGCGTCGCGAAGCCGACGTCGGCCCGATGGACCGCACCGAGCTGCCAGTTCCACTTGGGCACCCGCGATAGCACGTATTCATCGGTCACGTCGGTCCCGTCGGGCAGGACGAAGTCGGTGTACCGCGCATCGACATAGCCGCCGCCGAAGTTGATCGTCAGCGAGTCGGTCGGACGCAGCGCACCGTCGATCTCGAAGCCCGTGAACTGGGCTTCGCCCGCGTTGATGATGTTCGTGGTGACCAGCGTCGGCACGAACACGCCGGCCTGGAAGTCCTTGTAGATCGAGTGATAGACTGCCGCGTTGAGCTGCACGCGGCCGTTCCACCCGGCATACTTGAGACCGGCTTCGTACGACGTCAGGTTTTCCGGGTCGTAGGGCGTCAGGAACGCCGCATTGGTCGCCGCGGTATCGTTGATGCCGCCGCTCTTGAAGCCCGTGGCATAGCGCGCATAGACCGAGAAGCTCGGCTGTATCTTGTACAGGATGTTGAATTCAGGCGTGAACTTCTTCCACGTCCCGCTGTTGGTCAGCGGAATGAGGTCGGTGTAGCCGAGGCCGCCGGCCCCCGGCCGTGCGCCCGCCGCAGGCTGGCCGCTGCGGGTGACCGGATTGCCGTTTTCGTCGCGCACGAAGACACCCGAGCTCGGGCTCGCCGGATTGGCCGCATAAGCGGAATTCGCCAGCAGCAGTTCGTAGGCCGACTTCTCCTCGTGGCTGTAGCGCGCGCCGGCCGACACCGTCAGCCGCCCGTCGAGCGCCGACGGAGTCCAGGCAAGCTGGCCGTAGCCGGCATAGGACGTGCTCTCGCCACCCCGCTCGGAAATGTCGAACACCTCGTTGCCACCGAACTGGAAATTCCAGCGCGGGTTGTACACGTCGTAGTTATCGTCGAGGTAGAAGAACCCGAGCGTGTACTTGAAGTCGCCGACGGTCCCGAGCGCCTGCACTTCCTGCGTGAACTGCTCGTAATCGTTGTTCAGCGTGAAGCGCAGCAGATCGATCGGCGTGCCGTCGAAGTCGCTCATCGAGCGGGTCTTGGCCGTGCGGCGCGCGGTGATCGACTTCAGCGTGAGATCGCCCAGCCCAGGCTCCCACTGGAGCGTGAGCGCGTGGCCGGTGGTCTCGAAGTCGCTCTGCAGCGCGCTGTTGGAGCCGGTCGTGCGGGTTCGCCCATCGACCACGTACGGCGCCAAGAGGCCATTGATGAAGGCAACGGGTCCAGCGCCCGTCACCGCCAGCAGGGCGAGCTGGCTCGGCGTGCCCTTGCTGTTGGAAATGTCGTAGCTGTAGAGCGCGCTGAAGCTGTCCGCCGGCTGCCATTGCAGGTCGACCCGGCCGGCCCACAGATCCTGCTCGCCGAAATTGTCGCCAGTCGCAGAGTTGCGGTAGTATCCGCCGTACTGCTTGGTCACACCGCTCAGCTTGAGGCTGAAACCGGCGACCTCGGGCAGGTCGACCACCATCTTGCCCACGAAATTGTCGTAGGTTCCGTAACTGGCCGACACCTGCCCGCCGAACTCGCCGCTCGGCTTCTGGGTGATGAGGTTCACCGCGCCGCCGATGGTGTTCTTGCCGTAGAGCGTCCCCTGCGGGCCGCGCAGGACCTCGACCCGTTCGAGATCGACGATGTCGAACGCTGCGCCGGTCGACTTCCCGATCGGCACGCCGTCGATGTAGAGACCCACGGGCTGGTCGCGCGCGAGGCTGGTGTCTGCAGACGGCGAGAGGCCGCGGATCGTGATCAGCGGGCCGTAGGTGTTGCCGATCGTCTCGTTGATCTGGATGTTCGGCACGACAGTCGCGATGTCGCTGACCGTGCGGACCTGCGCGCGGTCGAGCGCCGCCTGATTGACCGCACTGACCGAGATCGGAACGTCGACCAGCCGCTCCTCGCGGCGCTGCGCGGTGACCACGATCTCGTCGCCGCCGGCTGCAGGCGCGCTGGCGGTTTCCGCTTCTTCCGGCGTGGCTGCCGTGTCCTGGGCCGCCGCAAGCGCGGGTGAGCAAGCGAGTGCCGATGCCGCAAGCATCAGCGCCGTCTTCGTGCGTTTCATGAAAACCTCTCCCTTATCGTGCACGCGTTCGCGCACAGCTTTGTCGATGACGATAGTCGGCCACACGCAATGGATAAGACGGACAGCGTGGCCACACTGTCCTTGAAGGTGGCGAATGCCTGGATCGGTGAGCGCGGGAGGAAGCTAGGCATCGCGCAGCGCCTCCTTCGTCACTTTGCCGGAGGCGTTGTGCGGCAGGCTCTCGACGAAGGCGAAGGCCCGCGGAACCTTGTAGTTCGCCATGCACCCGCGCGCCCACTCGGCCAGTTCATGTTCCGCCAGTGCCTGGCCCGGACGGAGCACGACGAAGGCCTTGCCGACCTCGCCCATGCGCTCGTCGGGAACGCCGATCACCGCGGCCTGCGCGATCGCCGGGTGTTCGGCGAGCAGGTGCTCCACTTCGGCCGGATAGACGTTGAACCCGCCCGAGATGAACATGTCCTTCTTGCGGTCGGTGATCCGCAGATACCCTTCCGGGCCGAGCCAGCCGATGTCGCCGGTGGAGAGCCAGCCGTCCGGATCGATCGCTTCGGCGGTCGCCTGCGGGTCGTCGAGATAGCCGAGCATCACACCGTAGCCGCGCACCTGGACCTCGCCGGCGTCGCCCTGTGCGACCGGGTTCCCCTCCTCGTCGGCGATGCGCAGTTCCAGCCCGGGCAACGGACGACCGCAGCTTTCCGCGATCAGCGCCGCATCGTCGCCGCGGCGGCACGAGGTGATCGTGGCGCACTCGGTCATGCCATAGGCGGTGACGGTGTCGGCCAGGCCGAGCTCGCTGCGCATCCGGCGGACCAGTTCGGGCGGCACGCTGGCCGCGCCGGTCGCTGCGCCGCGCAGCGAGGAAGTGTCGAAATCCCTCTTCGCCTTCGCCGCCAGCAGCGACTGATAGATCGTCGGCGGGCCGGGCAGGAACGAGATGCGCTCCCGCTCGATCAGTTCGATCACCCGCGGAATGTCGAACGTCGCCAGCGGATAGATCGGTGCGCCGGCGATCAGCGCCGCGACCCAGCCCGCCTTGAAGCCGAAGCTATGGAAGAAGGGATTGATGATGAGGTAGCGGTCGTCGCTGGTCAGCCCCATCTGCCGGCCCCAGTCGGCGAACATCGGCACGATCCGGTCGTGGGTCGAGACCACACCCTTCGGCGCGCCGGTGGTCCCGCTGGTGAACATGATGTCGGAGACATGTGCTGCGGTCAGGCGGCTCAGTGCCTCGTCGATCGACGGATCCTCTGCGCCTTTCCCCTCAGCGACGAACGCCTGCCAGTCGGAATCGAGCAGCACCGTTCGCTCCAGTGCGGGAAGGTCCTCCTCCGCCAGCAGTGCCGGATAGTCGGTGCCGAGAAAGTTCCCGCAGGTGACGAGCACTTTGGCCGAGGTGCGCCGAAGCATCTCCCCCGCCTCGCGTCCCTTGAGGCGGGTGTTGAGTGGCACGATCGCCGCGCCGGTCGTCATCGCCCCGACCGCGGCGACGATCCAGTTGCGGCCATTGGACGCCCAGATCGCGACCCGGTCGCCCTCGCCCACGCCGCTTGCGAGCATGGCCGAGGCCGCGGTGCGGCATTCACGATCGAGGTCCGCGAACGACCAGCGCACCTCCCCTTCGACGAGCGCAGTGCGCGAGCCCCAGGTCCGGGCGGCCGCGGCAACGAGATGCGGAACGGTCGGAGGCAGCGGGTCGATCATCCGGCGCCCCCTTCTTCGGGATAGTAGCGGCTGATCGTGTCGATCATGCAGGCGGGCCGGTCGCCGCCTTCGATCTCCACCGTCACGCGCACGGTCGACTGGATGGCGCCCTTGATCTCCTCGACCTTCAGGATCTCGCCGGTCGCCCGAATGCGGCTGCCGACCCGCACCGGGGCGAGATAGCGCAGCCTGTCGGCCCCGACATTCACCGCATGGGCGAACCCGCGCACCTCGATCAACTCGGGCAGGAAGTGGTTGACCAGCGACACGGTCAGGTAACCGTGCGCGATCGTCCCGCCGAAAGGGCCCGCTTTCGCGCGCTCGACATCGACGTGGATCCATTGGTGATCACCGGTCACCTCGGCGAAAGCATCGACCCGGTCCTGCTCGATCGCGAGCCATGCGGTTGGGCCCAGCCGAGTGCCTTCGCTGCCGAGAAGGTCGGCGGGGCGGGCGAAGATCCGCGGCCCGCTCATGCGCGCTGGCTCGACACGGGGACGACTTCGCCGGTCATGTAGCTGGCGAGATCGGAGGCGAGGAACAGCATGACGTTGGCGACTTCCCACACTTCCGCCGGACGCCCGAAAGCCTCGCGCGCGGACAGTTCTGCGAGCAGTTCGTCGCTGGTCACTTTGGCGAGAAAGGCGTGCATCGCGATCGACGGCGCGACGGCGTTGATCCGCACGCCGTGCTCGGCCGCCTCGAGCGCGGAGCAGCGCGTGAAAGCCATGACCCCCGCCTTCGCCGCCGCGTAGTGCGCCTGCCCCTTCTGCGCCCGCCAGCCGAGGACCGAGGCATTGTTGACGATCGCCCCCGCCTTGCGCGCGTACATTCCAGGGAGGAACGCGCGCGTCATGCGGAAGACCGAATTGAGCGTGACGTCGAGCACGCGCTGCCACTCGTCATCCGTCATGTCGACGACCGGCGTTTCACCGCCGAGGCCCGCGTTGTTGATCAGCACGTCGACCGCGCCCAGCTCGGCCTCGGCCGCATCGCGCAACGCGTCGACCTGCGCCTGATCGGACACGTCGCAGACGAACGTCGCCGGCCGCTCGCTTCCCGTCTCCTCGGCGATCCGCGTCGCCGCTTCGCCGAGGCGCCGCTCGTGCCAGTCGCTGATCATCACCCGAGCGCCTTCCTCGACCGCGCGTTTCGCGACCGCGTAGCCGATGCCCGTGCCAGCGGCGGCGGTGACGAGCACGGTCTTGCCGGCAAGCAGGTTGCGCCCGGGCGGATAGGTCGGCGCCAGGCTCATGCGTTCCCCCTCGGCTCGCGCGGCAGGCCCAGCCCGCGCTCGGCGATCAGGTTGCGCTGGATCTGGTTGGTGCCGCCGTAGATCGTGTCGGCGCGCGAATAGAGATAGAGGTTGGCGAGCAGCGGCCATGCCTCGGCATCGACGGGCGCGACCTCGCCTTCCTGCCCGAGCACGTCCATCGCCAGCTCGCCGAGCGCGCGGCGCCAGCTCGCCCACTGGATCTTGTAGGTCAGCGCCGCGCCCGCGAGCGCGCCGCCCTTTCCGTCGGCCAGCATGCGAAGCGCGCCGTAGCGCATCAGCCGCAGGCCGATCTCGGCCTCGGCAAGCCGCTGGCGGAACACCGGGTCGGCCGCCTTGCCGTTGCGCTTGGCGGCGGCGATCACCGCGTCGAGTTCGTTGCGGAACTGCATCTGCTGGCCGAGGGTCGAGATGCCCCGTTCGAACGAGAGCAGCGTGGTGGAGACCGTCCATCCCTCTCCCTCGGCGCCGACCATGTTCGCCACCGGGCAGCGCGCGCCGTCGAAGAACACTTCGTTGAATTCGGCCTCCCCATTGATCTGGCGGATCGGGCGGATTTCGATGCCGGGCTGGTCGAGATCGACGAGGAGGAAGCTCAGCCCCTCGCGCCCGCTGGTCCCATCCTCGGTCCTGGCGAGCACGAAGATCATGTCGGCGAACTGGGCCAGGCTGGTCCAGATCTTCTGCCCCTCGACGACCCACTCGTCGCCGTCACGCCGCGCGCGGGTGCGGATGGCGGCGAGGTCGGAGCCGGCGCCGGGTTCGGAATAGCCCTGACACCAGATCGCCGTGCCCTCGGCGATCGCGGGCAGGAAGCGCGCCTTCTGCTCCGAACTGCCCAGCGCCAGCAACGTCGGTCCGAGCAGCTCGACGCCCATGTGGTTGAGCCGGTTCGGCGCGCCGGCGCGGGCATATTCCTCGGCGAAGATGACCTGCTCGTTGAGCGTGGCGTCGCGCCCGCCCCAGGCGATCGGCCAGCCGATGCACGAATAGCGATGCTCGGCCAGCCGCCGCTCCCACGCCTTGCGGCGCTCGGGCTTGTCGACGAGATTGGCGATCCCGCGGATGTCGGCGAACTCGCCGGCCATCTGGTCTTCGAACCAGCTCGCGCACTCGCGGCGGAAGGCCTCTTCCATGTCGGAGAACCCCAGCTTCATGCCGCTTCATCCAGCATGATACGTGCAACACGCTCGCGGTGATGCGGCCCGTCGCCGAGCATGTTCGCAATGGCGCGCGCGCGCTTGAAGAACAGGTGCGCATCGTGCTCCCAGGTGAAACCGATGCCGCCGTGGAGCTGGATCATGTCGCCCGCGACGCGCAGGTAGGTATCGGCGCAGAAGCTTTTGGCGGCATGCAGCGCGAGCGCGCGGGTTTCGTGCCCCTCATCGAGCGCGCAGGCCGCCCACCATACGGCGGAACGCGCCTGCTCGATCTCGACCGCGCGGTCCGCGAGGCGGTGCTTGTAGGCCTGGAACGAGCCCACCGGCCGACCGAACTGCTCGCGCTCGTGCGCAAAGGCGACGGTGCGGTCGAGCGCCTCCTGCGCGCCGCCGAGGGCTTCGGCCGCAAGGCACAGGACACCGGTCGCGCGGGCGGCCTCACACAGCGCCGCTCCACCGGGGAGCGGATCGCCGGCGAGCGCGAGGACCCGCGCTAGCGGACGGGTCTCATCGAGCGACTTCAGCGGCTCGACCGTCGCCGCGCTCGCATCGATCAGGTGCGAACCGCCTTCGCAGAGCAGGAGGAGTAGATCGCACTGTGCCGCGTGCGGCACGAGCATGCCCTCGCCCCCTCGCTCGCCCGCCGCGACGATCCGGTCCCCCGCCATCATCGCCGGAAGGTGCACATCGATCGCCGCCCGATCACCGCTCGCGAGCAAGGCGGCGGTCGCCATCGCGTGCCCCAGCAGCGGGATCGCCGCCAAGGTGCGGCCCGCCTGCTCGGCGACGATCGCCAGCTCCACATGGCCGAGCCCCGCGCCGCCGAGATCTTCGGGCACCATGAGGCCGCCAAAGCCGAGTTCGCGGCAATAACCGCGCCAGAGATCGCGATCGATGCCGTTCGCCATCGCCGCGCGGGTGCGCTCACTGGTCGCATTCTCCGCGAAGAACGCCGCCGCCGTCTCGGCGATCATCTGCTGCTGCTCGTCGAGCGCGAATGCCATCTCAGGTGCCCCAGACCTTGCGGGGCGGCACGCGTTCGGCGAGCAGCCGGTCGACCGCCTCACCGACGTCGTCCGGCACCCACCGCGTCCCTTTGTCGACGAATGGCCCTTCGCGCCAGCCGTCTTCGAGCATGATCTTCCCGCCCTCGAGCTCGAACACGCAGCCCGTCACCTTCGCGCTGTGCGCGCTGCCGAGCCAGACGACGGCGGGTGCGACGTTCGCCGGGTCCATGGTGTCGAAGGCATCGCCCTCGGTCGCCATCTTCTCCGCGAAGGCCTGCTCGGTCATCCGCGTGCGTGCGGCCGGGGCGAGCGCATTGGCGGTAATGCCGTAGCGGCCGAGCTCGGCCGCCTGAACCAGCGTGAGCGTGGCGATCCCGCCCTTGGCCGTCGAATAGGCGGCCTGCGCGATGGAGCCCTGCAGCCCCGCGCCGCTGGTCGTGTTGATGATCCGCGCGTCAGGCGCTTCGCCCGCCTTCGCCTTGGCCCTCCAGTAGTCGACCGCGTGACGGCTGACGCAGAAGTGCCCGCGCAGATGCACGTGCATCGTCGCGTCCCATTCGTCGAGCGTGGCGGAGACGAACATCCGGTCGCGCACGATCCCGGCGTTGTTGACCACCACGTGGAGGTCGCCGAATTCGCTCACCGCAGCCTCGACGATCCGCCTGGCCGCATCCCAGTCGGTCACGTCGTCGTAGTTGGCGACGGCTTTCCCGCCGGCCGCGCGGATTTCCTCGACCACGGCGTCTGCGGCCGACGTGTCACGCCCTTCGCCGCCCAGCGAGGCGCCGATGTCGTTGACGAGGACATTGGCCCCCTCGGCGGCGAAGGCCAGCGCATAGGCGCGGCCCAGCCCGCGCGCCGCGCCGGTGATGATCACAGTCCTGCCGTCGCAGATCCCCATTCGTCAAAGCCTCTCGATAATCGTGACGTTGGCCTGGCCGCCGCCCTCGCACATGGTCTGCAGGCCGTAGCGGCCGCCGGTGCGCTCCAGCGCGCCGAGCAGTGTGGTCATCAGCCGTGCGCCCGTGGCGCCCAGCGGATGGCCGAGTGCGATCGCGCCGCCCTGGACGTTGACCTTCTCGTGCGGAATGCCGAGTTCCTGCATCCAGGCCATCGGGATGCTGGCGAAGGCCTCGTTGCATTCGAACAGGTCGATGTCCGCGACCGTCATTCCCGCCTTCTGCAAAGCGTGCCTGGTCGCCGGGATCGGTGCAGTGAGCATCCACACCGGATCGTCCGCCCGCACCGAAATGTGATGGATGCGGGCGCGCGGCGTGAGGCCGTGGTCCTTCACCGCCCGTTCGGAGGCGATCAGCAGCGCGGCTGCGCCGTCGCAGTTCTGGCTCGCGACCCCTGCGGTGACGCGCCCGCCTTCCTGTACCGGATTGAGCGCGGCGAGCCCTTCCAGCGTCGTGTTCGGGCGGATCGTCTCGTCGCGTCCGAGCCCCTCCAGCGGCGCCACCTCGGCATCGAACCAGCTGTTGTCCCATGCCGCCTGCGCACGCTCGTGGCTGGCGAGCGCGAACCGCTCCATCGCCTCGCGCGAGATGTTCCACTTCTCGGCGATCATCTCGGCCGAGTTGATCTGGTTGAGAACGCCGTCGCCGTAGCGCTCGACCCAGCCGCGCGCGGTGTTGAACGGATTGTCGAAGCCGTACGGCTGCCCGGCGAACATCGCGGCGGAGATCGGGATCGCGTTCATCGCCTGGCTTCCGCCCGCCACGACGAGATCCTGCGTGCCACTCATCACGCCCTGCGCAGCGAAATGCACTGCTTGCTGACTGGAGCCGCACTGGCGGTCCACCGTCGTGCCCGGCACGTGCTGGGGCAGGCCGGCGACGAGCCACGCCGTGCGGCCGATGTCCCCGGCCTGCGGGCCGATCGTGTCGCAGCAGCCCCACACGCAGTCGTCGACCGCGTTCGCGTCGATGCCCGTCCGCTCGACCAGCGCGCGCAGCGGGTGCGCGGCGAGATCGGCCGGATGCACTTGCGCCAGCGAACCCTTCTTGCGCCCGATGGGGGTACGGACTGCGTCGATGATATAGGCTTCGGCCATCAGGCTCCTCAGGCGAACGTGTGCTGCGGGCCGAGGGAGTGCACGCCGCCGAGCGCGGCGTCCTCGATCCTGTGATAGTGGAAATTGCGGTCGCCCCAGGCGCCGGCGAGCGCCCATGCGCGCTTCATCCAGAAGTGGAGATCGACCTCGTAGGTATAGCCCATCGCGCCGTGCACCTGGATCGCGCTTTCGGCAGCGAGGTAGGCGGCATCGGTCGCGGCATATTTGGCGTGGCTGACGTGCAGCGGCGCGCTCGCCAGCCCGTCGTCCATCGCCCGCGCCGCGCGCCAGAGCACTGGGCGCACGAACTCGAGCGCTACGGCGACGTCGGCCAGCTTGTGCTTGATCGCCTGGAACCCGCCGATCGCATGGCCGAACTGCTCGCGCACCTGCGCATAGGCAACCGCCTGATCGAGCATGGCCTCCGCCAACCCGACGAGCTGCGCCGCGCTCATCAGCGCGCCGAGATCGAGCAACAGAGGATCGTCGCTGGCGTCCTCGGGCGCGGCGACGAGGTTGCGCAGGGGGTCGACACTGGCAAGCTCGTCCCCCTCCCCGTCGGCGATCCACGGGTTCACCGCGTGCGGCAGGGCGACGAGCTTCTCGCCCGCCGCGATTGCCGCGAGGTCACCGGTCTCCCCGCGCGCGATCAGCCACGGCACTGCGACCAGCGCGGTGTCGACCAGCGGCTCGGCCAGGCACGCTCGGCCGCATTCGCGGGCGATCAGGGCGCCGCCCAGCAGCGTCATGCCCAACCCGCCCTCGCTCTCGGGCACGAGCAGTCCGGTCAGGCCCATTTCGACGAGGCCCTGCCAGATGCGCAGATCGCGGTTACCGCCGGCGTCGAGCTGCCGCAGCACGTCCGGCCCGTGCGTGCCGGCAAGGTACGCGCGCACGGCCTCCGCCAGTTCGACGCTTTCCGGTGGAAGCCTGAAATCCATCAGCCCGCTCCCACGCGCGGCAGGCCGAGCAGGCGCTCGGCGGTGATATTGCGCTGGATTTCGTTCGAGCCGGCGTAGATCGGGCCGGAGAGCGAGAAGATGTAGCCCTCGAGCCATTCGTTCGCGCGGCCATCGGGCAGGGTCTGCAGTTCGGCGGCGGGGCCCAGCAGGTGCATCGCCGCGCGGTGCATCGCGCGGTCGAGTTCGGACCAGAAGATCTTGTTCAGGCTCGCCTCGGCGCCTATCGAGCCGCCGGCCATAATCCGCGCCGCGACCTGATAGGTGTTGTAGGCGTAGGCCTGCGCGCCCATCCACAGCCGCACGACCTCCTCCCGCAGCCCCGGCGAGGCATTGTCCCCCGCCTCACGCAGCAGCGCCACGAGCCGCGCGGCGGTCGCCTGGAAACGGCCGGGCGAGCGCAGCATCAGCCCGCGTTCGAAGCCCGCGGTCGCCATCGCCACCTTCCAGCCCTCGCCTTCGCCCGCGATGCGGTTCCCTACGGGCACGCGAACGTCGTCGAAGAACAGCTCGGCAAAGCCCGGGTCGCCGTGAAGCTGGCGGATCGGGCGGCGGGTGATGCCCGGCGCGTTCAGGTCGAACAGCAGGAACGAGAGGCCCTTGTGCCGCTGGCTCCCTTCCTCGGTGCGGAACAGGCCGAAACCCCAGTCGGCAAAGCTCGCGCGGCTCGACCAGGTCTTCTGCCCGTTGATGACGTAATGATCGCCGTCTCGCCGCGCGGTGGTCTTGATCGCCGCCATGTCGCTGCCGGCGCCAGGCTCCGACCAGGCCTGCGCCCAGATCACCTCGCCCCTGGCCATCGGCGGCAGAAAGCGCGTCTTCTGCTCGTCCGAACCGAATTCCATGATCGTCGGGCCGAGCAGGAAGATGCCGTTCTGGTTCGCCCGCAGCGGCGCGCCGGCGGCCCAGTATTCCTCCTCGAAGATCAGCCACTCGATCAGGTCAAGCCCGCGCCCGCCGTATTCTGTGGGCCAGGTGACCATGCCCCAGTTGCCGCTCGCGAGTTCGCGCTCCCAGGCGACGTGCTGGTCGAAGCCGTCCTTGCGCTCGAGCGTGACCAGCCGCTCGGCCGGGGCGTGCGCGGCAAGCCACTCGCGCACCTCCTGCCGGAAAGCCTGCTGCCGGGGAGAGTAGGCGAGATCCATCAGAACTTCGCTGTCCCGCCGGTCTCGACGAACGCGTCGCGCGACTTCTGGCTGTCCTCATGCATGTACATTTCCAGCGTGAAGCCCTGTTCCCAGCGGTAGCCGCGGTCGACGTCGCGCTCCTCCAGCCCATTCAGCGCTTCCTTGGCGATCATCAGCGCCTTCCGGCTCTTGGATGCGATCGTGGCGCAGAAGACGCGCGCCTCCGCCTTCAACTCTTCGCGCGGGACGACTTTCTCGATCGCGCCAAGGCGCCAGGCTTCCTCGGCCGGAATCTTGCCGCCGGTGAAGAACGCCGCGCGCACCTTGTGCAGCGGCAGCATCCGCGACAGGTGACTCGCCCCGCCCATCGCCCCGCGGTCGATCTCTGGCAGCGAGAAATAGGCGTCCTCGGCGGCGATCACTGTATCGGAAGCGCCGCAGATGCCGATCCCGCCGCCGATTACGAAACTGTGCACCGCGCTGACGACCGGAATCTCGGCCGAGCGGATCGCCTTGAATGTCTGATAGTTGCCGCGGTTGAGATCGGTGATCCGCTCGGGGTGCGCCTGCATTTCCTTGATGTCGACGCCCCCGCAGAAACCCCGTCCCTCGGCACGGATCAGGATACAGTGCACGTCCTGCCGCGCGGCCAGAGAGCCGATAATGCCCGGCAGCTTCAGCCAGGTCGCGGAATCGAACGCATTGACCGGCGGCACGTCGAAGACGACTTCGGCAATGCGCTCTTCCACGGACCAACCGATGGGCATCACGCAGCTCCCTTGATGGCGGCCGGACGGCCGGCGAGCGCCGCGATCCGCTCGCGCGCTTCGGTTTCGATCCGGGCGAGAAGCTCGGCGCAGGTCGGCAGATCCTCGAGCCGTCCGGCGACCTGGCCCGAAGCCATCAGACCATTGACCGCGTCGCCTTCGACCACGGCCTTCTGCAGCAGCACGGGCGCGGCGGCGGCGAGCATGGCTTCGGGGAGGGACTTGCCCCCCTCGCTCCGCATCGCGCGGGCACTGGCGAGCAATTCGCCCCAGCTTGCCCCTGTCGCCCGCTTCATGGCCAGAGCGGCGGTAAGCCCGCGGCTCCATTTGCCGAGCGCGCCGCCGCTCTCGATCCGATCGAGCATCGGATTGCGGATCATTCGCTGGGGAATGCCGTCGATACGGTCGGTGACGAAGATGTCGCTCGTCCCAGCACGCGCATAAGCGGCCTTGACCGCATCGGGCACCGGGCTGTCGGCCGTCATCATGAAGCGCGAGCCCATGGCGATGCCGCTCGCCCCCCACGCGAACGCCGCTGCCAGACCGCGCCCGTCGGCGAACCCGCCCGCCGCCGCGACCGGCACATCCACCGCGTCGAGCACCTGAGGCAACAGCACCGTGGTCGCGACCGAGCCGGTATGGCCGCCGCCCTCGCCGCCCTGGACGGTGATCGCCCGGCACCCGAGCGCAACCATCTTCTCGGCGTGCTTCACCGCTCCGACGGTCGGCATGCAGACGATTCCGGCCTCGTTGAAGCGCGCGATCATTCCGGCGTCGGGCCCGCGCCCGAAGCTCACCGCGCCGACGCGTTCGCTATTCGCGAGGATCACCTCGACGATCTCGCGCGCGCCGGGCTGGAAGCTGTGGAAGTTGACCCCGAACCGGTGCGGCGTGAGCCGGGCGGTTTCCGCGATCGCGTCTGCCAGTTCGGCCGGCTTCATCACCGCGCCCGCCAGAAAACCGAACGCCCCTGCGTTGCTGCTGGCCGCCACGAGCCGCGGCGTCGCGATCCAGCCCATCGCGGTCTGCACCACCGGCAGGCGACACCCGAGCAGTTCGGTCAGCGGAGTGGCGAGCTGATCGGCCAAGCGTCAATCCTCGCCCGTCTGCCGCTTGTTCTTCTCGGCCATTGTCTTGCCGTCGAACCCGGCGATGTAGTCGCCCTTGACCAGCGTGTTGTTGGCGTGAGCGAAGTGGTGATAGCCGAAGGCCGCGTCGATCCCGGCGTTCTTGCCCGCCAGCGTTTCCATGTGGTTGCACGCCTGTTTGGCGAGCTGGAGCGCCAGCCGAGGCTGCTCTGCAACGCGGCCGGCAATGCGGGCGACTTCGGCCTCCAGATCGGCGCGGGCCACGACCCGGTTGACCATACCCATCTCGTAAGCCCGCTGCGCGCTCATCCGCTCGCCCAGGAACAGGAATTCCTTGGCGATCCGCACGTTGAGCTCGTGGCAATGGGCGAAGTATTCGAGGCCCGGGAAGCCCATCTGCAGCACCGGGTCCTGGAAGAACGCGTCGTCCGACGCCACGATCAGGTCGCAGACCCAGGCGAGCATCAGCCCGCCCGCGATGCAGCCGCCGTGGACCTGCGCGATCGTCGGCTTGGGAATGTCCCGCCAGCGCTTGCACATCCCGAGGTACTGTTCCTGCTCGCGGATATAGGCCTTTTCGGCGCCGGCCTTGTTGGCGTGGTCGTACCACATGAGCCGCCGGTCGACGCTCGCGTGGAAGTCCCGCCCCGGCGAGCCGATGTCATGCCCCGCGCTGAAGTGCTTGGCGTCGGACTTGAGCACGATCACCTTGACCGCATCGTCGTCCACCGCGCGGCGGAAGGCATCGTCCAGCGCGTAAGTCATCTGGCTGTTCTGGACGTTGTGGTAGCGCGGGCGGTTGAGCGTGACGCGCGCGATCCCGCCGGCCGCTTCGTAGAGGACCGGCTCGCCGGTCTCGTAGACGTGCTCGCTGGGGGTCGGCGGCTCGAGGCCGTCGTTGCCGGGCTCGGTCATGACGCGCCCCTTTCTGCCGGAGGATTGTCCTTGAACACCCGCGCGCGGACACCGTTCGGGTCGAGCCGGGCGATCAACGCCAGTTGCTCCTCCCCCGGCAACGGCGTCTCGCCTTCCACGGTATCGATCAGTTCGAAGCCGGTCGCCTCTCGCACCTGCGCGAAGGTCACCCCGGGGTGCAGCGAGGTCACACGGATCGCGTGATCGGGGCCGCCGAAATCCATGACGCAAAGGTCGGTGACGATCCGGCGCAGGTCGATGCCGCTGTAGTTTCCGCCCGGCAAGCGCCGCGCCGGGTTGTACCCGGGGCTGGACACCCGATCGACTTCGCCCGCGACGAACACGCGCGTCGAATGAACGGGAATGAACATCGAGTTCGGATGATAGATGCCGTTGCCGGGAAAGCCCCGCGCGCCGAGCATCTGCACCTTGGGCTGCGCATGCGTGCCGCCGAGCGCCGAGAGGTTGGTTTGCCCGAAGCGGTCGATCTGCGTCGGCGTGACCATCGCGTGCCGCCGTCCGGTCCACACAGCGCTGTCGAAGAAGCGGGAGAACGGGAGGTATCCGGCGGGCGCCGGACGCTCCTCACCCTGCGCACCAAGCGGCACCGGCTGCTCGACCAGGAATGCCTCGCCGTCGGTCATCATCAG
This sequence comes from Pelagerythrobacter aerophilus, assembly GCF_003581645.1. Taxonomy (GTDB): domain Bacteria; phylum Pseudomonadota; class Alphaproteobacteria; order Sphingomonadales; family Sphingomonadaceae; genus Pelagerythrobacter; species Pelagerythrobacter aerophilus. The sequence goes on from NZ_QXFK01000019.1 coordinate 129,543, forward strand.
GCCCGGCGAATGGGTCAGCTTGGCCAGGCCCGCGCCGAGGCGCGGGATCGGTCCGATTCCGGTGGCGATGATCTCGCGGCTCGTGCGGAACGCTTCCGCGCAGGCGACGATGCACAGTTCTGCCAGCGAAACGCCCATCAGAACACCGGCAGCGGCAGCGCCGCCACTCCCTCGGGTCCGCCAACGGTAGCGAGATAGTCCGCCTCGCTCGCACCGACCGCCCATTCGGCGACGGCACTCCAGTCCCCCGGATCCTTGGCCGCGGCGGCGTATTTCTTCAGCCAGCCCGTGTCCCAGCCGTAGGCGGGCGGCATGGTCGTCGGGTACGCCCCGCCCGGCGTTTCGGCGACGCCGGTCACGAAGCACCGTTCGAAGAGGTTAGCCCTGACGTCCTGCGGGTAGGAAGCCTCCATCGCATCGACCAGCTCCTCGCAGGAGACGAAGCACTCGTCCGCCGCCTTGGCGAACCATTCGTCGTAATAGGTGTCGGGCCCGAGCGCCTGGACGTTGCCGCGCCGGTCCGCCCGGTGGACGTGGATCAGAGCGGCATCGAGCTTCAGTGCCGGCATGGCGACCAGGACCTCGCCGTCGCCATAGGGAGAGGTGACCGTCTCGAGTCCGCCCAGTTCGAGCAGATCGGTCCCCAGCCCGACCCGCGTCGGCAGGAACGGCACGGAGAACGCCGCGGCCTTGAGACCCCACTGGAACATGCCCTCGTCGAGCTCCAGCACCTCGATCGCGCCGGCTTCGCGGCTCTTGCGGAACCAGGGCTCGAGCGGGATTTCGTCGAGCGAGACGAAGGCGAAGATCAGCTTCTTCACTTTGCCCGCCGCGCACAGCATGCCGACATCGGGGCCGCCGTAAGAGACCAGCGTTAGGTCCTTGAGATCGGAGCGGAGGATTTCGCGTACCAGAGCCATCGGCTTGCGGCGCGGACCCCAGCCGCCGATGCCAAGCGTCATCCCGCTCCGCAACCGGGAGACCACCGCAGCGGCGTCCATCGTCTTGTCAATCGTCGGCATGGCCGGTCGTTCGATCCTCTCTTCCCGACCCGAGAGATGCGACCGGGGAGGATCGGCCGATACCCCCATTTGGTGACGGCGACTTGCGGTCTCCGGGGATAGGCTCCAGACGAGGTGAGAGAGGACCAGGCACGAACATGAGCGAACGCGTCGCACTGATCAGCGGAGGAACGCGCGGCATCGGGCGCGCGATTGCCGAACGGCTGCTGACCGACGGATGGCAGGTCGCCGTCTGCGCGCGCCGCGCACCCGCCGAGCCGGTCGCCGCCGGCGGGAGAAAGGCGCTGTTCCTGCCCACTGACGTGCGCGATCCCGCCGCTGTCGAGGCGCTGGTGGCGATGGCAACCCGGCGTTTCGGGCGTCTCGACCTGCTGGTCAACAATGCGGGGGGGACGCCGGCGGCGCCGGTCGCGGACTCCTCACCCGAGTTGCTCGAGAAAGTGATCGCCCTCAATCTGACTGCGCCGCTCGTCCTCGCGCGCGCCGCCCACGGCGCCTTGCGCGATGCGGGCGGATCGGTGGTCAATATCGCCAGCATCTCCGGTCTGCGCGCGGCGCCGGGTACCGTCGCCTACGGCGCGGCGAAGGCGGGGCTGATCAGCGCGACCAAAGGGCTGGCGATGGAATGGGGGCCGGACGTTCGAGTCAATGCGATCGTGATCGGCCTGGTCGAGAATCCCGATCAGGTGGAGCACTACGGCGGTGCGGAAGGCGTCGCGCGGCTCGGTGCCACGCTGCCGATGAAGCGCATGGCGCGCGGGGACGATGTCGCCGCCTGCGTGGCCTGGCTCGCCTCGGCGGAGGCTGCCTACGTCTCGGGCGCGGCGATCGAGCTGCACGGCGGAGGCGAGATTCCTGCCTTCCTGGCTCTCGCACAGGATGGCGGCGGATGACGGCGCGAGCGAAGACCGAAACAATGGCACTCGATCCCGAGCTGCTGGCAACGCTCTATCGCGGCCCGATCGAGCTCGAACCCTGGCGCGCCTTCCTGCGCGCGCTGGCGGAGACGGCGGGGTGCGACAACGCGGCGATCTCGCTCCAGCTCAGCCGCAAGGGTCTTGCGTCGGTCACGCTGTGGGCGGAGCCTCCAGCGGTCGATCCGGAAGTGGCGCGCACGATTCACTCGCGCCAGGCTGCGCTGGGTGACCTCGATCCGATGAGCAATGCGCTGAAGCGCACCGGCGAGATCCTCCTGCTCGAGGAAGTCGCCCCGCGCGAGGGGCTGGAGCGTGACGAGTTCTACCTGGAGGTCATGAAGCCTTACGGCATCGCGCAGGCGCTCGGCATGTATGTCGCGGAGCCGGGTGGGATCGAGTGCAATCTCGGCCTTGTCTCCCATTCCGAAAGCTTTCGCTTCACGGCGCGGCACAAGGCGCTGATGGCGGCGCTGCGGCCGCATGTGCAGATCGCGCTGGAGCTGTTCTCGCGCATCCAGCGCGACGAGAGCCAGATCGGCGTTCTCACCTCCACCCTCGACCGCCTCACCATCGCGACCTTCATTCTCGACGGTCGAGGCCGCGTGCTGCGAATGAACAAGGCGGCCGAGGCCAAGATCGATCGGGGAGAGACCTTTCGCCTCGCCGATCGGCATCTCGCGGTCGGGGGTCGAACCGACTCGCGCAAGTTCGAGCGGATCTTGAAGGAAGCGCTGCTGAGCCGGATCGAAAGCACGGGGGCCGGTCTCGTCCGCGCCTTCCGCTGCGCCGATCCCGCCAACGAGGGTCTCGGCATTCTGGTGCGCGCTATCGAGCGCGAGCGTGCGGCGCCGATCGACGCCAGCCCCGGGGCGATCGTCTATGCGACCGACCCGGCGCCGGGTGCTACGTTCGAGCAGCTGATCGCCGCGCTGTTCGACCTCTCGCCCTCCGAAGCCGGCCTCGCCGCCCTGCTCACCCAAGGGTTCTCGCTGACGGAAGCGGCCGAGGAACTCGGTCTGACCGAAAGCACCGTGCGCTCCTATTCCAAGCGGATCTTCGCCAAGGTGGGCGTCAGCCGCCAGACCGAGCTGGTCCGCCTGATCCTGCGCAGCGTCGCCATCCTCGGCTGAGCGCCATGCAGGGCATCAGCTTCGGAACAGGTCGGCTGCGCTGAGGAGACTTTCGCCTGCTTCTGCATAAAAAGGCGCCCGCGGCACCCATGGGCGTCGCGGGCGCGCAAGGGACGGATGCGACTTTCGTCCCTTGTGAGGAGCTCTCAAAGGATCAGCGCACGCGGGTCCAGACCTTGGTGCGGCAGAAGATCGCGGCGACGCAGCCCTTGACCTCGAGCTTGCCGTCGCGGCGCAGGGTCAGATAGCCGTTGGCGGCTCCGTCGCCCGATTCCGGGTCGTAAACGGGGCCGCCCTTCCATTCGGCAGGACCGCCGGTGAAGCCGCGCAACACCACCAGCCCCTTGAGCTTGCGATCCCTGAGCGAGCGGTCGGGATTGCGCACGTCGCGCAGGTCTGGATTGGCACGCAGCCGGGTCGCGTCGACGATCTTGCCGCACAAGGCCTCGCCGCAGCGGTAGATCTCGACCCGGCCGCCTTCGCTGCCGGTCGCCCAGACGCCCAGGATGCGGCTGCCGTCCGCCGCCATCGCCGGCGCGGCTGCCGAGAGCAGCAGGGCGAACATGACCATCGCCGCTCTCACGACGCGAGTTCCGCATCGGCCGGCGGCGTGAGCGTATCGAGCGCCTTGGCGACGAGAGCGCGGTCGTCATGCTGCCACGGGTGGAAGCCCGGACGCATATAGCCGATGGCGCTGCTCACCAGCAGGCGCATCGCGCCGGGCCGAACGTAGAGATAGTGTAGCAGTTTGCGCCAGGTGGCGAAGTCGTTCCTGCCGTCCTGTTCGAGCAAGCCGGCGGTGTTGCGAAAGATCACATAGTGGAACCGCACCGTCGCTGCCGCCATCGCGAACGAGCGCCCGAGCCAGCGCCGCCACCGGGGAAACGTGCGCGTGGCATGAAGCCAGGTGTCGTAGGCGACGGCCTTGTGCTCGATCTCCTCGATCGCATGCCAGCGCCACATGCGCTGCGCCTCCGGTTCTGCGCCGGCGAGATGTTCGGGGTTCGAGAGAACGGCATTGGCCAGGGTCGCGGTGAAGTGTTCGAGCGCGCAGGTCGCCGCGAGTTGCATCACGGGCTTGCGGCGCTTGGCCCAGGCGATCGTGCGTGCCGCGCGATCCTCCGCCGGGCGAATATCGTATCCCGCATCGCGCGCCTGCTTGTTGAAGAACACGTGCTCGCGCGTGTGCATCGATTCCTGATAGACGAAATCGTCGATCTGCGCGCGCAGCGCCTCGGGCGCGTCGTCACGGTAATGGCGCACCGTGGTCATGAAGAACTTCTCGCCCACGGGAAAGGTCGATGACAGCGCATTGAAGAATGCGGTGCGCCCGGGATCTCCACCGTGCCACCAGCGGTGGGCGGGCTCGTTCCGGCCGAATTTCCAGTTGCGCTTGTGAATCGCGATATCTTCGGGGGGTTCGGGCTGAGGGCATTGTCGAATCCTCCTGATTGTCGCCCCTCCTTAATTGACATTGATGTCAGTATAAATAACATTCGAAGGATAGAGGTGCCGCAGGCGACGATCTGGGGTGACGCGCCTTCGCACATCTGTATGTGGTATCTCTACGAAGGCGGCAGGGCCGCATATGGAGGACGGGAATGGCACAGCCGAAGGAGGAACGGGTCCGGCGGCGCAAGCGAATGGGCGACGAGGTCCGCGACGAAGCGCTCGTCGCGGCACGCAAGTTGCTCCTCGACAAGGGCCCTGCGGCGGTCACGCTGGCGAACGTGGGCGGCGAGATCGGCATGTCGCATGCCAACGTGTTGCATCACTTCGGATCGGCAGCGAGCCTGCAGTCGGCCCTGATGGGATCGATGATCCGCGATCTGACCTCGGCGCTCGACAACGTGGTGGAACTGCTCAAGACCGATGCGGCGGCGCCGCGGACGGTGGCGGACAAAGTGTTCGACGCGTTCGACAAGGGCGGCGCCGGACAGCTCGCCGCGTGGATCATCCTATCGGGCGATGTGAAGCAGCTCGAACCCGTGCGCGAGGCGGTGCGCGCATTGGTCGAAGCGATCGTCGGACAGTCCACCGACGATGCGGCGCCCGAACGCGTCCGCGCCGCGGTGCTGATGATGGCGGTCAGCGCCTTCGGTGACGCTCTGATCGGCCCGCATGTGCGCGAGATGCTCGATCAGGACGACGACGCGATGCGTGACCTGATCGCGCGCATCCTTCCGCTGTTCCTGATCCCCTCGGGCATTCCCCCGGCCATCGGCTGACGGCGGCGCGGGCCTGGGCGTTCATGCCCTAGAACCTTTTCCGCACCGACAGTTCCACCGTCCGCCCGAGCGGATCGATCTGGTGCCGGCTGAAGCCGGGCGGCACGCTGCCATCGCCCAGCGTCACCCTGCGATAGGTGTCGAGAAGGTTCTCGATGTCGAGCGAGATCTTGAGGTTCTCCAGCCATCCGATCTCCTCGGCCCCCGGCCACAGCTTGTCGGGCAGGATGAAGATGCCCGTGTTGATCATCAGCGGCGGCCGATAACGATAGTCCCGCCCGGCAGGATTCCCGCTGCGGATGTAAATTGAGGGAGCGGATCAAAGTATTAGGTAAGACTAAGTAAGATATAGGTATATCGCCTAATCCGCCCCGAAGCCGCCGCCGTCGGGCCAGGCGGGTGCCGCCAGGCCCATGACCTTGAACAGCTCGCCCATCTGGTCTTTCGCGACCAGCCGCTGTTTCGCGACCTCGATATCCTCGGCGTAGTGCGGCGCGCGTGCGGCGAGCGTCCGTGCGCGGACGTCGATGCCGAGGGCGCGCAGCCAGTCTCCTTGCGTCACCGTCCCCAGGTGCCGCACACCGCGCGATTGCGCGATCCGTGCGAGGGTCGCGAAGTCGACGTGCGCGGTGAGGTCCGCCTCCCCCGGCGCGGCGAAGGGATCGATCTTGGTATGGGCGCGGACGGCCTGGAGCGTCGATCCGGCGCGTACCTCGTCGCTGCCGTAGTCGATGAGCAGTGCCGCCCCGCCCTGTTCGGCAAGCCGCCCGGCAATCTCGTAAACGACCGCGGCCGCACCGGGATTGGTTTCCAGCAGGGTACCTTGCGGCGCCTCGCGCCATTCGTCCGGGACCGCGGCATCCATCGGCTGGGCGCCGGCGCCGAAGACGAAGCTGTCGCCATCCAGCCCGACCATCCGTTCGCGCCAGCCTGCGGCGGTGCGGACGAGCTGGCGTACCGGCAGCGCATCGAGAAACTCGTTGCCCACCAGCAACATCGGCGCATCCTGCGGCACGGTCGAAAGATCGGCATGCCAGATCGCGCCCGGCACGGCGTCCTCCTGCACTTCACGAAGCGCGGTCGAGGCCTCTACCAGATGCACTTCCGGCGCGAACCCGTAGCGCTTACCCGCCCGCAGTGCGTCTTTCGCCAGCGTGCCGCGGCCCGGGCCGAGCTCGACATAGAGCACCGGCTCCTCGCGACCTGCCCGGATCCACATGTCGGCCAGCCACAACCCGATGAGCTCGCCGAACATCTGGCTGATCTCGGGCGCCGTGACGAAGTCGCCCTCGCTGCCGAGGGGGTCGCGGTTGGCGTAATAGCGGGCGTTGCTCTCGCCCATGAACTGCGAGAGCGAGATGGGGCCCGTATTGCGGATCAGCCGGCGGAAGATCGCCGCAAGGTCGCCGTCGCGAGCGGCGGTCATGCCGCTCCGGATGCCGCCTGGCCGCTCGCGAGCGGCGGCCGCGCCAGTGCGCGCACGGTTACCGCAACGCCCAGCACGATCAGCGGAATCGTCAGCCACTGCCCCATCGACAGGCCGGTGTCCGCCGCAAATTCGGCGAGCTGCGCATCCGGCTCACGGAAGAATTCGACCGTGAAGCGGGCGAGCGCAATGCCGGCAGTGAAAACGCCGACCAGCAGCCCGGGGCGGTAGCGTGCCCGCGTGCGCCAGAACAGGAACAACAGCACGATCACCAGCAGCGCCCCTTCGAGCGCCGCTTCGTAGAGCTGAGAGGGATGGCGCGGAAGCGGTCCGGCGCCCGGGAACACCATCGCCCACGGAACGTCGGACGGGCGGCCCCAGAGCTCCCCGTTTACGAAGTTGGCCAGGCGACCGAACATCATGCCGAAAGGCACGTTGACCGCGATGTAGTCGGCGACGCGCAGGAATGAGAGCTCTCCCCGCCACGACACGAACCCGATCGCCACCAGCACACCGGCCAGTCCGCCGTGGAAGCTCATCCCGCCGGTCCACAACTGGAAGAACCTGAGGCTGGTCCACAGAGACGGCTCGTAGAACGTCGCATAGCCGATCCGCCCGCCGATGATGATGCCGAGCGTGCAGTAGAAGAACAGGTCGTCGGCATGGCGCTGCGCCATCGGGGCGCCGGGCGCCTTGATCATCTTCGACAAGTGCCAGTAGCCCAGCACGATGCCCGCGAGATAGGCGAGCGAATACCAGCGCAGCGTGAAGAAGCCGAGATCGATTCCCGGCGTCAGGCCCAGCTCCGCCCATTGGATCGGATCGGCAACGCTTGCCGTGGCGGCAAGTAGTGACAGCACTAGGCGAACCCCTTATCAAAAGCTCCCGCCGCGCGGGAATTCGCGCGGCTTTTGGCATAGAGCGAGACGGGGTTAAACCCTGCGTTCAGGCGGCCGGAGCGATTTTATCGCAGCCGAACCGCGAGGCCAATGGCGAGAGGAGAGAAAACGAATGCCGAGCGAGCTGGACGACGATCTCGAGCGGATCATGGACGTGCTGACCGGGCCGGGTATGCCGTTCGAGACCGAGCCGTTCGAACAGTTCGGCCGCACGATCCCCGCGTTCAAGAACGCGCCGCCGACGCTCGCGCACTATTTCGCGCATTACTGCAACGAGCATAAGGACCTGCCCTTCCTCGTCGACGCCGGCGGCAGACTGACCTTCGGCGAATGCTGGGCGGCCGCGAGCCATGTCGCCGCCGGTCTGGTCCAACAGCACGGGATGAAGAAGGGCGACCGCATCGGCATCGCCGCGCGCAATTCGGCCAACTGGATCGTCGCTTACATGGGCGTGATCATGGGCGGCGGCTGCGCCACCCTGCTGAACGGGTTCTGGACGGGCGAGGAACTCGCCTACGGCGTGCGCATCGCCGAGTGCTCGCTCGTCCTGGCCGACGAGGAGCGGGCGCGGCGGCTGGACGGGACCGATCACCCGGCCACGATCGTCACGATCTCACACGATCTGCCGCCGTCCGAAGGGCTTGCGCCGATCTGGGGCGAAGGCGACGTCGCCATGCGCATGCTCGGTGAACTGGGGCCGGACGACCTCGCGACGATCCTCTACACCTCGGGCTCGACCGGCAAGGCGAAAGGCGCGTGGTCCGACCATCGGGGCGTCGTCCACGGCACGATGAGCTACGTCTCGCAGAGCGCGATGGCCGCGCAGCTTCTCACCGAGCGTGGCGACGCGCCGGCCGGGCAAGCTTGCGCGCTGATCGCCGTGCCGCTGTTCCACGTCACCGGCGAAGTCCCGCTCTATCTCCAGAGCTACGCCATCGCGCGCAAGCTGGTCCTGATGCCGAAGTGGGACGCACGCGAGGCCATGCGCCTGATGGAGGAGGAGAAGGTCAGCTACTTCGTCGGCGTGCCATTGATGAGCTACGAGATCGCGACGCATCCCGAGCGGGATAAATTCGACCTCACCGCCTGCAAGAGCTTCGCCGCCGGCGGCGCGCCGCGTCCGGTCGACCACGTGACCAAGATCAAGGAGGCCTTCCCCGAAGGCTTCCCGCTGCTCGGCTATGGCCTGACCGAGACCAACGGCGTGGGCTGCGGCAACTTCAACGAGAACTACATGGCCAAGCCCGGTTCGACCGGGCGCCCCAGCCGGCCGCTGGTCGATCTTGCCATTCTCGACGACGACGGACGCCCGCAGCCGCAGGGCGCGGTGGGCGAGATCTGCATCCGCTCGATCGCGAACTTCCGCGGCTACTGGAAGGACGACGCGTCGACAGCCGCCGCGTTCTTCGATGACGGCTATTTCCGCACCGGCGATCTGGGCTACCTCGACGAGGACGATTATCTTTTCATCGTCGACCGGAAGAAGGACATCATCATCCGCGGCGGTGAGAACATCTCGTGCATCGACGTCGAGCAGGCGATCTACGGGCACGATGCCGTTGCCGAATGCTCGGTTTTCGGGTTGCCCGATCCGCGGTTCGGAGAAGTTCCCGCGGCGGTTTACTATTGCAAGGACGGTTGCACCCTGACGCCCGAGGACCTGCGGGAATTCCTCACCGGCCGGCTCGCACCGTTCAAGATCCCGGAACGCATCTGGCAGGCGGAGGAGCCGCTGCCCCGGCTCGGCACGCAGAAAATCGACAAGCGTGCGGTGCGCGCGGCGTTCGGAAAGGAGCTGCTCGACGCTTGAACCAGGTCCGCGTCCCCAAGCAGCGCGCGATCCTCGACCGGCGCGCCCTGGCTGAAACAATCGCCGGGCTGGTGGAGGATCGGGGGGCGGACGCCCGCAACGGGGTGGTCGAAGCCCTCCGCGATGCTCTGGACAAGGGCCGCGAGGAACTGCGCCGGCGGCTCGAGGCCAAACCTCACGCCGGCCATGAATGCGTCGCGGGCCATGCCTTCCTGATCGACCAGATGGTGCGGCTGATCCACGACTACGTGGTGGAGCACGTCTATCCGGTCGGCAATCGTTCGGAAGGGGAACGGCTCGCGATCCTCGCGGTCGGTGGCTACGGCCGGGCCGAGATGGCGCCGCATTCGGACGTCGACATCGCCTTCCTCACCCCCACCCGCCGCGCACCGTGGTGCGAGCAGGTCATCGAAGCCATGCTCTACTTGCTGTGGGACCTGGGGCTGAAAGTCGGCCACTCCAGCCGCACCCCCGACGACATGGTGCGCATGGCCAAGGAAGACGTCACCATCCGCACCGCGCTGCTCGAAGGACGCTACGTCTGGGGCGACCAGGCGCTCTACGACGAAGCGCGTCGGCGCTTCTGGGCGGAAGTGGTGAACGGCACCGAGCGCCAGTTCGTCGCCGAAAAGCTGGCGGAGCGCAACGCGCGCCACAAGCGCATGGGTGATAGCCGCTACGTCGTCGAACCCAACGTCAAGGACGGCAAGGGCGGCCTGCGCGACCTGCAGACGCTCTACTGGCTCGGGAAATACATTCACAAGGTCAGGAGCGCAGCGGAGCTGGTCGACGTCGGCCTGCTGACCGCGCCGGAATATCGCAGCTTCCGCCGCGCCGAAGGCTTCATGCTGGCGGTGCGCTGCCACCTGCACATGATCACCGGCCGCGCCGAGGACCGGCTGACCTTCGATCTCCAGCGGCAGGTCGCCATGCGGATGAACTTCGTCGACCGCCCGGGCAAGAGCCAGGTCGAGCGGTTCATGCAGTTCTACTTCCTCCAGGCCAAACGGGTCGGCAGCCTGACGGGCGTGTTCCTTGCCCATATCGATGAGCAGTTCGCACAAAAGCACGCGCGCAAGGGCCTACTCGCCGGATTCAAGGCCCGCCCCCGCAGCCTCAAAGGCTATCGCGTGTTCGGAGGCCGCATCGGTGCGCCGCACGACGACTGGTTCCGCAAGGATCCGGTGCGGCTGATCGAAATCTTCCGGATCGCGGAGGCCGAGGGATTCGAAATCGAGCCCGCGACCATGCGTCAGGCCGATCGCGATTCGCGCCTCATCACCGCCGAGGTGCGCGACGACCCGCGCGCCAATGCGCTGTTCCTCGAGCTCCTCGCAGGGCGCAACGACCCCGAAACCGCGCTGCGCTGGATGAACGAGGCCGGCGTATTCGGCCGCTTCGTGCCCGACTTCGGCAAGGTCAACGCGCAGATGCAGTTCGACATGTACCACCACTACACGGTGGACGAGCACACGATCCGCGCGATCGGGCTGCTGAGCCGGATCGAAAAGGGTGAACTGGCCGAAGATCATCCACGCTCTACGCGGCTGATCCACAAGCTGGCCTCGCGCCGGGCCGCCTATGTCGCAGTCCTGCTGCACGATATCGCGAAAGGGCGCGGGGGCGACCATTCGGTGCTCGGCGAAGGCGTCGCGCGCGAGTTGTGCCCGCGGTTCGGGCTGAGCGAGAACGAGACCGACCTCGTCGCCTGGCTCGTGCGCCAGCACCTGCTGATGAGCGCGACCGCCTTCAAGCGCGACCTGACCGATCCCAAGACGATCGAGGACTTCGTTGCCGAGGTGCAGAGCGTCGAGCGGCTTCAACACCTGCTGATCCTGACCGCGGTCGACATCCGCGCGGTCGGCCCTGGCACCTGGAACAGCTGGAAGCGGCAGTTGCTCGGCGAGCTCTACGACGCGGCGCACGAGCGCCTGCGGCTCGGCCATATGCGGCACGGCCGTACGGAGCGGGTGGCCGCGAAGAAAGAGGCCGTCGGCGAGCTTCTGGGCGCGGATGCCGAACTCGTCGGGCAATATGCCGCGGATTTCGGCGATCCCTACTGGATCGCGGAGCCCGAGGACATCATCGCGCTCAACTTGCGCCAGTTCGTTGCCGCACGGCGCAAACAGCACGACCTGTCGGTGCATTGCGAGGTCTATCCCTCGCGCGGGGCGACGCTGGTGAGCGTGATCGCGGCGGACCACCCGGGTCTCTTCTACCGTATCGCGGGGGGGATCCATCTGGCGGGCGCGAACATCATCGACGCGCGCATTCACACCACCCGCGCCGGCTGGGCGGTCGACAATTTTCTCGTCCAGGACCCGCACGGCCAGCCGTTCTACGAAACCGAGCAACTCCGACGGATCGAGACCGCGATCGGCGACGCGCTCGCCAACCGCATCGAACTGGTCCCGCGTCTGGCCAAGCGGCCGCTGTCGCACAGCCGCGCCAAGGCGTTCGACGTGCGCCCGCGGGTGATCGTCGACAACAAGGCGTCGAACCGCTTCACCGTGGTCGAGGTCAACGCGCGCGACCGGCCCGCGTTGCTCAACCGGCTCGCCCGCGCCTTGTTCGATTGTCAGCTGGTCGTCCACTCCGCGCACGTTACCGCCTACGGCGAGCGTGCAGCGGACACGTTCTACGTGACCGATCTGCTGGGGGAGAAAGTCGAGGCGACCGAGCGCATCACCGCGATCGAGAGCGCGCTCCTAGATGCCGCGAGCGACCGGCGGCAGGCCGAGCTGGAAGCGACGTGAATGCAACACAGAGCGACCGAATTCGGTCGTTCGTGGAAACGATGTTTCCTCCAGCCCCTGCTCACGTTAACGAAAGCGTCAAGTTTTGGTGGAGGAGAACAACATGAAGAATACGATATCCTTTCGTGCGCTCGCCCTCGCCGGGGCAAGCATTGCATTGCTTCCCCAGGCGGCACTCGCGCAGGACGCCGGCGCTCAGGAACCGGCCGCGGAAACCGAAGCTGCGTCCGAGGCGACCGGCCCGGTCATCGTCGTCACCGCGCAAGGGCGCCAGCAGTCGCTGGCCGACGTTCCGGTCGCCGTCTCGGCCGTTTCCGGCGAATTGCTGGAGAAGTCGGGCACCAACGACATTCGCGAGTTGAACCAGGTGGCCCCTTCGCTGCTCGTCTCCTCCACCGGCAACGAGGCCAACGGCTCGGCGCGTATCCGCGGCATCGGCACAGTCGGCGACAACCCGGGCCTCGAAAGCTCGGTCGCGGTGTTCGTCGACGGCGTCTACCGCTCGCGCTCGGGCAATGCGCTGAGCGAGCTCGGCCCGATCGACCGGATCGAGATCCTGCGCGGGCCGCAGGGCACGCTGGGCGGCCGCAACGCCTCCGCCGGCCTGATCAGCATCTACACCGCCCCGCCCGAGTTCGAGATGAGCGGCTACGGCGCTTTCACCTACGGCAACTACGATGCGATCCGCGTCGAAGGCGGGATAAACGTGCCGCTGGGCCAGACGGTTGCGGCGCGCGTCGACGGCGTCTATTTCAAGCGTGACGGGTTCTACAACGACGTCAACAACGACACGACCGTCAACAATCGCGACCGCTACCTCGTGCGCGGACAGCTCCTGTTCGAACCGAGCGACACGCTCAGCTTCCGCCTGGTCGGCGACTACTCGAAAAAGGACGAGGCGTGCTGCGCCTCGACCTTCGTGCAGACCGACTTCGCACCGCTCGCGCGTTTGAGCGACGATCTGCCGGCCACTTCGGCCGAGGCGAAGTTCGACTATCCGGGGACGAGCACACCCGCGCTGACGAGCACCGAGAACCCGATCATTCCGATCCTTCTCGCGCTCGGCCAGGATCCGCGGGCGCTGACCCAAGGCACGTTCAACCGCGACATCTATGTCACCCCCGGGCGGAGCTACGCGGGCGAGACCGAGGATTACGGTATCTCGGGCGAGCTCAACTGGGAGCTCGGGAACGTCACCCTCACGTCGATCACCGCCTATCGCGAATATTCCAACACGCAGGGGTCGGACACCGACTACACCCAGCTCGACATCCTTTACCGTGAGCCGGGCGATTTCGCCGGGGCACGCGCATTCAAGACCTTTACCCAGGAACTGCGGCTCCAGGGCAGCGCGTTCGACGACAGGCTCGACTGGCTGGTCGGCGGTTTCTACGCCAACGAGAAGCTGCGGGTGCGGGACAATCTCCGGTTCGGCGAGGACTACGGCGCGTTCGCGCCGTGCCGTGTGGTCAACGCGGTCAACCCGGCCCTCGCTTCGCCTACCAGCAGCGGGTGTCTCAGCGCCGGCGGCCGCGCCGTATTGCTCGCAGCGAACGGCGGCGCCGGTGCCTTCGGGCCGGCGACGCCTCTCATCTTCGCTGGTCTCGACAACCTCGCCCAACTCAACGACCTTGGCGGGACGGGCGACGTCTACAATCAGAAGAGCAAGAACTTCGCGCTCTTCACGCATAACATCTTCCACGTCACCGACACGGTCGATCTCACTCTCGGCCTTCGTTACACCAATGAAACGAAGGACTTCGATGCGGCGTTCGGCAACGACAACACGGTTTGCCCTACGAACCGCGCGCTTCTCGGCGGGCTGCTCGGCGTGCCGGCGCTGGCCCCTCTGGCAGGCGGGATCATCTCGCTTTCGTGCCAAGGCAACTCGACCTCGGAACTCGACGGGGTAACGCTCAGCGACACGCGTGACGAGGACGAGTTCACCGGCACCGCCGTGCTGAGCTGGAAGCCGACACCGGACCTCCTTCTCTACGGCTCGTACTCGCGCGGCTACAAGGCCGGCGGGTTCAATCTCGACCGTTCGGCGCTTTCCAATCCGGTTCTGTTTGACCCGGACACCATCGACGTCGGCGCGCTTCAGTTCGACGAGGAAACGGTCGACGCGTTCGAAATCGGCGCCAAGTACTCGACCCGCGAATTCGGGCTGAGCGTCGCCGCATTCCGGCAGGAGTTCTCCAACTTCCAGCTCAACACGTTCAACGGCTCGGTCTTCCTGGTCCAGAACATCAACGCCTGCTCGGAAGATCTCGGCGGAGCAGATCGCGATGGGAGCGCGGCGACTGGCGCCTGCACGCCCGAGAACGTGCAGCCGGGCGTGGTCGCGCAGGGCATCGAGATCGAAGGCTCGCTCAACCCCGCCCGCGATCTCGCGGTTACCCTGGGCGTGACCTATTCCGACACGAGCTACGAGGACAACCTGATCGGCGACGACAGCGGTGCGCCGCTCGATCCGGCGCTGCGCCTCCTGCCGGGCGACAACATGTCGAACGCGCCGGAGTGGGTCGCGACCTCGTCGATCTCGTGGACGCCAGAGCTGGGTTCGAGCGGGATGCGTGGCCTCGTGTTCTTCAACGCGCGCCTGTCGGACGATTACAACACTGGCTCAGACCTGCTCTACGGCAAGGAGCAGGACAGCTACGTCGTCGTCAACGGCCGCGTCGGGATAACCAATATCGCCGATCGCTTCTCGATCGAAGGGTGGGTGCAGAACCTGTTCGACAAGAACTACACCCAGGTCGCGTTCAACACCCCGTTCATTGCCGAACAGCAGACCTACTCGGCCTTCCTCGCCGAGCCGCGGACCTACGGCATCACGGTGCGCGGCGAGTTCTGACGCGCAGCAAAGATACGAACGAAGGAAGGGGCGCTCTCGGGCGCCCCTTTTTCATTTCATTACGTGCGCGTGCCGAACAGCGCCGTGCCCACCCGCACGTGGGTCGCGCCGAGCATGATGGCGGTCTCGTAATCGCCACTCATGCCCATGCTGCGCCCGTCCAGCCCGTGGTCGCGCGCCAGCTTGTCGAGCAGGGCGAAAAACGGGGCGGGTTCGATCTCCAGCGGCGGAATGCACATCAGGCCGGCGACCGGGATATCGGCCTCGCCAGCCTGCTTCAGCAGTTGCGGCAGTTCGCCGATCGGACAGCCGCCCTTCTGCTCCTCGCTCCCGATGTTCACCTGGACGAAGCACGACACGCGCTTGTCCGCCTTGTCCATGGCCCTGGCAAGCGCCTTCACCAGGCTGGAGCGGTCGAGCGAGTGAATGACGTCGAACAGCGCGACGGCCTCGTCCGCTTTGTTCGACTGAAGCTGCCCGATGAGGTGGAGCTGCACCGCCGGGTTCGCCTCGCGGAGTGCAGGCCACTTGCCCTGCGCCTCCTGCACGCGGTTCTCTCCGAACGCGCGCTGCCCCTGCCGCAGCAGCGGTTCGATGGCGCCGGCCGGGTGCGTCTTGCTCACCGCGACGAGCGTGACGTCGTCGGGCTTGCGCCGCGCCACCTTGCACGCCTTCGCGATGTTCGCGCGGACCTGTTCGAGCGGGGTCTCTGGGTTTTCCATCGTGCCGCGCTATAGCGTCCACGTGCCCCGACGCCAGACCCGTCCTGCCCCCCTGCCCGACCTGTGGCTGCTCTCCGACGCGCGTAACGATGCGCGGCTCGAGCAGGCGCTGCGCGCGCTGCCGCGAGGCTCGGGGTTCGTTTTCCGCCACTATCACCTCGCATCCGACGCCAGGCGGCGGCGGTTCGAGGAACTGGCGCAGGTCGCTCGGGGATGCGGGCACGCGGCGATCCTTTCGGGCAGCGCCGGCGAAGCGGAACGCTGGCGCGCGGACGGCCTCTACGGCCCGGCCGGCTGCATCGGACCCGGCGGGCCGAGGCTGCGGATCGCCACCGCGCACGACCGCGCCGAGATCGAGGCAGCCAATGCGATCGGCGCCGACGCCGTGATGCTCTCGCCCGTCTTCGCCACACGCTCGCACCCGGATGCACCGGCGCTGGGCCCTGAGCGATTTCGCGCGCTGGCGGCGCTTGCCCGAATGCCGGTGATCGCGCTCGGCGGAATGACCGCGGCGCGCGCGCGGGAACTCGATTGGCCGCGCTGGGCGGCGATCGACGGGCTTTCCTGACGGGTGAAGGGGCATCACGAAGGGGGCTGCGTTCCCTCTTGACAAAACGAACCATATCGGTTAAATACGCACTCTGCCGCAGGATTCTTGACGCAGGAGTCCGCTCGGGCGCATGATGCCCGCACTCACGGGAAGTAGGGGAACGACGATGGCCACCCGTGCAATCGGGAAATCGCCGACAGCCGACTGGCGCGCTGCATTGCGCCGCTCGCTGCGCCGCGCCGCGCAGATGGTGGGCGCGGCCGTGCTGTTTGCGACCGCCGTGTTCCTCACGCTGTCGCTGGTCAGCTATACGCATACCGACCCGAGCCCCTCGACGGCCGCTTCGGGCACGGACATCGCCAACTGGATGGGCGCGAGCGGCGCCTGGGCGGCGGAGCGTGCGCTGTTCCTGTTCGGCCTCAGCGCGGTGCTCCTGCTCCCGCTGCTCTACATCGGCGCGCGCAAACTGTGGCGCGATGTCGAGGAGGAGGACCGCGACACCGACACGCACTGGCTGCGTCCGGTCGGCATGCTGCTGCTGGCGATGGTGCTGCTATCCACCGTGCTGGCGCTCGCGTTCGAAGGGCCCGGCTGGGCGCTGCCTGCCTCGATGGGAGGGATCAGCGGCCTGCTCGGCGCGGCCGCCGTCGAGGGGATCGCCAGCCGCCTGCCGGAAGGCGCCCAGGGCTGGGCGATCCTCGGTATCGCACTGGCCAGCCTTGCGCTGGGCGTTGCGCTGCTGACCCGCGTGTTCGCGATCGACTGGCGCGCCCTGCTGACCCTGCCGCTGTTCCTCAAGCGCGCGCCCGCCCTGAAGCAGGCCGACATTCCCTTCCTGCCGAAACAGCGGCGGCAGGCGAAAGCCAGGCCTTCCACCGATGACGACGAGGGCGCGGAGCAGACCGCCTCCCCCCCTCGCCGCAGCCCCGAAATCGCAGAACGCACCGCGCCGCCGAGGAAGGCCACGCCCGCCAAGCCCGCGCAGCGCGACATGTTCGCCGCCTACGAGCTGCCCAGCCTCGACATTCTCGAAGAACCGCCCGCCGACAAGGGCCCCAAGCTCGACAAGCTTGCGCTGGAGCGCAACGCGCGCCTGCTCGAAACGGTGCTCGACGACTTCAACGTCAAGGGCGAGATCACCGCGGTCCGCACCGGGCCGGTGGTGACGATGTACGAGCTCGAACCCGCACCCGGCATCAAGGCCAGCCGGGTGGTCGGCCTGGCCGAGGACATTGCGCGCAACATGAGCGCGATCAGTGCCCGCGTCAGCCCGATCCCGGGCAAGACCGTGATGGGCATCGAACTGCCCAACGCGCATCGCCAGACGGTCGCGTTCAAGGAACTCGCCGCGTGCGAGGCATTCGCGAATGCCAAGGGCAACCTGCCGATCATCCTCGGCAAGGATATCGCGGGCGAGCCGATCGTCGCCGATCTCGCCGCGATGCCGCACTTGCTCGTGGCGGGCACCACCGGTTCGGGCAAGTCGGTCGGCCTCAACTGCATCCTGCTCAGCCTGCTCTACCGCTTCACGCCCGAAGAGTGCCGGATGATCCTGGTCGATCCCAAGGTGCTCGAACTCAAGAGCTACGACGACATCCCGCACCTGCTTTCCCCGGTGGTGACGGAGCCGCACAAGTCGGTCCGCGCACTCAAGTGGGCGGTCGAGGAGATGGAGCGGCGCTACCGCATGATGAGCTCGATCAACTCGCGCAACATCAACTCGTTCAACGAGCGCGTGAAGGCCGCGATCGCCAAGGGCAAGCCGCTCGGCCGGCGCGTGCAGACCGGGTTCGACCCCGAGACCGGCGAGGAGCTCTACGAGGAAGAGCAGCTCGACTATACGCCGCTGCCGCAGATCGTGCTGATCGTCGACGAGCTCGCCGATCTCATGGTCACGGTCGGCAAGGAGATCGAGGTGTTGATCCAGCGCCTCAGCCAGAAGAGCCGCGCCGCGGGCATCCACCTGATCATGGCGACGCAGCGCCCCTCGGTCGACGTCATCACCGGCGTGATCAAGGCCAACCTGCCGACGCGGATCAGCTTCCACGTCACCAGCCGGATCGACAGCCGCACGATCCTGGGCGAGCAGGGTGCGGAGCAGCTCCTGGGCAAGGGCGACATGCTCTACAAGCCGTCGTCGGGCGCGATGAAGCGCGTGCACGGCCCGTTCGTGTCAGACGAGGAAGTCGAGGCGGTCGCCGACCACTGGCGCGCGCAGGGCAAGCCCGAATACGTCGATGCCGTGACCGAGGAACCGGAAGACGGCGGCTTCAGCTTCGACGATGAACTGACCGCGAGCGACAATCCGGACGAACGCAAGTACCGCCAGGCGTGCCAGATCGTGTTCGAGAACCAGAAGGCCAGCGGTTCGTGGCTCCAGCGCCAGATGGGCGTCGGCTACAACACGGCCGCCAAGTGGATCGAACGGATGGAGGAAGACGGGCTGGTCGGACCGGCCAACCACGTCGGCCGCCGCGACATCTATCGCGACCGCGACGGGAATCCGCTCTAGATCAGGCGACAGCCGCGCGGTGCACGCGCTCGCCGCCGCCGAACAGGGTAAGGCGTTCGTGCATCGTGCGATTGCGGCCCGCTTCCTTCGCTTCGTAGAGCAGCTTGTCCGCCCGGGCGTAGAGGTCCGCAAAGCTCGTGCCTTCCAGCCCCGCGGCCGGCACCTCGATCACGCCCATGCTCGCAGTGACGGGGGCGTCGAGACCTTCGAGATCGGCCGCGACGCGCTGGGTGATCGCGCGGCGCAAGTGCTCGGCCCGCTGCCGCGTTCCCGAACCGCGTAGCAGGACCATGAATTCCTCGCCGCCGAGCCGCAACGCGATCGCGTCCCGGTCGCCGTCCGCGCGGAGCACACGGGCGCAGACGCGCAGCACCTCATCGCCCACCTGGTGGCCGTGCGTGTCGTTCACGCGCTTGAAGTGATCGAGATCGATCAGCGCCATCGTATCGAAGCCCTGCCGCTGGAGCTCGGCGAAACGCGCTTCGATCGCGCGGCGGTTGAGCAGGCCGGTGAGCGGGTCGCGCTCGGCCATGGCTTCCATCGCGAGCGACTGCTCGCGGGCGCGGTCACGCTCGTGCTTGAGGATCATGAAACGGTCCGCCGCGCCGAGCGAGGTGACGACCAGTTGGAACGCGACCGCTGCGCTGAAGGCGAAGATCTGGTCATGCGGGGCATCGCCGAAGCCGAGGTTGGTGAATATCCGCTCCAGCGCGATCGCCCATATCGGCATGCAGGCGACGAACTGATACCGCGCAGCACGGCTACCGCGGAGGGCCGCCTGCCCCAGCGCCAGGGAGAACAGCGCGATCAGCGGCACGAACGCGAAGTAGAAGACATCCGAACCGAACTCGCGGAGCATGGGCAGTCTGGTGGCCTGGACGAGCGAAGTCGCCGCGGTGATCCCGGCGAAGCAGCGCAGGAGCCGGCGCGTGCGTTGGGGCAGGCATCCCTTCTCGAACAAGTCGGCGGCGAACACTGCTGCGGCGCCGACTCCGATCGATGACGTCAGCGGCAGAAGCAGGGAGACCTGCCATAGCGTCAGGTCGGCAAGGTGCAGCACCAGCCCCGAGGAAACCAGCGTCAACGCCAACATGCCCAGGACGGACAGGAGGTGCCAGAGCAGGAACGGCGCCTTGAGGATGCGGTAGAAGGCGAGGTCGAACAGCAGCGGCATGCACAGGAGGCCGCAGATAGCGGCCAGCGCGAGCATCGTCTCGAGCGGCCAGCGCACATCGTCCGGCGAGGTGACGAGGCGTCCGTCCGACACGACCGGCGCGACCCACGCCCCGTCGATCGCGACAACGACGTGATCCGAACTCTCGGTGATCCGGGGCAGTGGCAGAACGAAGTTCAGCCCGCTCCCGATCAGCTCCGCATCGCTCATGCCATACCGCACGCTGCGCACTGCGCCTCCGCGATCCACCACCGAGACGACGATGTGGCCAAAGGTGCTCGCCCGCGTCGTGAAGTAGGCCGGCGGCTCTCCCGTCTGCGGAAGGTCGAAGCGAAGCAGCGCGCGCGGCGCGCGGTAGTCGGCAATGCTCCCGTCGCAGCGCCAGTGCGGCGCCGTCGCTCCGGCGCCTGCGGGATCGGACGACAGCGTCGCCGTGGCCTGGCACGCGGGGGCGATCGGCTGCGCGTGGGCGGCGGACGCGGCGAGCAGCGCCAGCGCGGCGGCTACAATCGCCAGCAGTCCCCGGAGCGCATGTCGAGCCATGCTCCGCGCGCTATGCAATAATTATTATCTTCGCCTTAAACGCCCGCGCAGCGAGGCCCGAATCGGCGCTAGCCCAGCACTTCGCCAATCGGCCGGTACTCGTACCCCAGCTCATCCGCCACCGCCTTGTAGGTCACCTGACCGGCGTGGACGTTGAGCCCTTCGGCGAGATGCGGATCGCGGCGCATCGCTTCCTTCCAGCCCAGTTCGGCAATCTGCAAGGCATGCGGAAGCGTGACGTTGTTGAGCGCATAGGTGCTGGTGCGCGCAACCGCACCGGGCATGTTGGCGACGCAGTAATGCACCACGTCGTCGATCACGTAAGTGGGCTCCGCATGCGTGGTCGGGCGGCTCGTCTCGAAACAGCCGCCCTGGTCGATCGCGACGTCGACCAGCACCGCGCCGGGCTGCATGCACTTGAGCATCTCGCGCGTGACCAGCTTCGGCGCGGCGGCGCCGGGGATCAGCACGGCACCGATCACCAGGTCGGCCTCGCAGACCGCATCCTCAAGGTTCGCCTTGTTCGAAAAGCGCGTCTTGGCCCGGCTTTCGAAGTGGATGCCGACCCGCTCGAGCACCGCCGGATCACGGTCGAGGATCGTCGTGTCCGCACCCAGCCCGACTGCCATCTGCGCGGCGTTGAAGCCAACCACGCCGCCGCCGATGACGAGGACCTTGCCCGGAAGCACGCCCGGCACACCGCCGAGCAGCACGCCGCGCCCGCCGTGCGCTTTCTCCAGCGCGGTGGCGCCCGCCTGGATGCTCATGCGACCGGCAACCTGGCTCATCGGCTTCAGCAGCGGGAGCGAACCGTTGGGTCCGGTTACCGTTTCGTAAGCGATCGCCGTCACGCCGCTCTTGACCAGATCGGCGGTCTGGGGCGCGTCAGGCGCAAGGTGCAGGTAGGTGTAGAGCACCTGCCCTTCGTGCAGCCGTGCACGCTCCTGCGCCTGCGGCTCCTTGACCTTCACGATCATCTCGCACTCGGCAAAGATCGCCTCCGGCCCGTCCTTGATAACGGCGCCGGCCTGACGATACTCGGCATCATCGGCGCCGATCCCGTTGCCCGCCCCGCTCTCGATCCAGACCTCGTGCCCGTGCGCGACCAGCTCGCGCGTGCTTTCCGGCGTCAGGCCGACGCGGTATTCATGATTCTTGATTTCCGTGGGGCAGCCGATGCGCATGGATGAAACTCCTCATTGCCGACACCGTTGCGTCTGTAACTACCGCGCGGCGCGCTGTCTTCCCCCGATCGATCGAGCCGGGCGACGCATTCACAGAGCACTGTCATTGGCCTGTCACACAAACGGCATAGCGGCGTCATCCATCAGTCGAACAACTGTCAGCTACAGGTAACCCAAATGAAACACGCGCTTCGCGTTTCCGCACTGGCGATAGCGATCGGCACCGCCGCGCCCGCCATGGCGCAAGACCACGATGCCGCCATGCAGAACGAACTAGCCGCGATGCGGGCGGAGATGGCGCGCATGGCCGCGCGTATCGCCGCGCTCGAAGCGGATCTGGCCGCGGCAGAGGCGGAACCCGCCGAATCGGCCCCACCCGCGGCAGCGCCGCTGGAAACGGAGCGCGGCGATGAAACCAGGATCACCTGGAAGGGTGCGCCCGTGATCGAAACCGAAAGTGGTTGGAGCTTCAAGCCGCGCGGCCGCCTGCAGATCGATGCCGGCGTGATCGGCGCGCCGGATTCGACCGGGGCCGACGACGGCTTCGGCAACGAGATCCGCCGCGCGCGTCTGGGTGTCGAGGGCGATATGCCCGGCGGCTTCGGCTACAAGTTCGAAGCCGACTTCGCAGGCAACGAAGTCGAGCTCTCGGACGCAATCCTCACCTACGGCACCGGCGGGCTGACGATCTCCGCCGGGCAGCACAACGGTTTCCAGGGTCTGGAGGAGCTGACCAGCAGCCGTTTCATCTCCACGATGGAACGCGCCGCCTTCACCGATGCCTTCGGGTTCGAGCGGCGCGTCGGTCTCTCGGCGCAATATGCGGGCCGCGACTGGTTGGTCCAGGGCGGCCTGTTCAGCGACAACGTGGACGACCTGTCGAACGAGAACTGGAGCGCGGACGGGCGCGCGGTCTTCATGCCGAAGCTGGGCGGAACGCAGCTTCATCTCGGCGGCTCGGTTCACTACGCCGACTACGAAGCCGGAACGACGCTGCGTTACCGCCAGCGACCATTTCTCCACTTCACCGACGATCGCTTCATCGACACCGACGAATTCGGCGCGGCGAGCGAACTCGGCCTGGGGCTGGAAACCGCCGCCATCGCCGGCCCCTTCCACGCTGCGGCCGAGGGTTTCTGGCAGAAGGCAAACCGGCCCGGCGCGCTGGCGGACCCGACGTTCTTCGGCGGCTATGCCGAAGTCGGCATGTTCCTCACCGAAGGGGACACGCGCGGCTACAAGCGCGGCACGTTCGACCGCGTGAAGCCGGCCAATCCGGTCGGCGAGGGCGGCTTCGGCGCGGTGCAGGTGAACCTGCGCTACGACTATCTCGACCTCACCGATGCCGGAATCGTCGGCGGAACGCAGAACGGCTATGCCGTCTCGCTGGTCTGGACGCCGACCGACTATACACGGTTGATGATGAACTACGGCCGCATGCAGTATGACAATGCGACCATCCCTGCCGCGGGCGGCGATACGTCGTACGGCGTCGACGCCTTCGGCGTGCGCGCGCAGATCGATTTCTGAGCACGTGACCTTGCTTGTCATGCACTTGTCACAGATCGCCCATATCGGCGATGCGATCCTGAAACCCGAGGGGTAAGACTATGCGTACCACCATCTCTTTATGCCTTGCCGCCGCGGCGGCGCTTTCGCTTTCCGCCTGCGACGCACCGGGTGCCGGGGGCACGCGCGACTCGATCCGCGCCGTCGGCTCTTCGACCGTCTATCCGTTCGCCAAGGTGGTCGCGGAAAACTTCGCCCGCTCGAACCCGGACTTCAAATCGCCGCTGATCGAATCGACGGGCACCGGCGGCGGCATCGCGCTGTTCTGCGCGGGCGTGGGGCCGACGACGCCCGATATCGCCAATGCCTCGCGCCGGATGAAGAAGAGCGAGTTCGAAACCTGCCAGGCGAACGGCGTGGAAGACGTGATCGAGCTGCAGGTCGGCCTCGACGGGATCGCCTTCGCCTCCGCGCAGGGCGGCATCGTGATGAACCTGACGCCCGAGATCGTCTACAAGGCGCTCGCCGCGCAGCCTTACGGCGAAGAGCAGACGGCGAAGACCTGGGCCGACGTCGACCCCTCGCTGCCGGCCGAGCCGATCCTGGTCTATGGCCCGCCGTCCACCTCGGGCACGCGCGACGCGCTCAAGGAACTGGTGCTCGAGGTCGGCTGCGACGCCAATCCGGCGATGGACCAGCTCAAGGAAAGCGACGAGGATCGTCACACCCAGATCTGCACCGAAGTCCGTTCGGACGGCGCCTATGTCGACCAGGGCGAGCAGGACAACCTGATCGTCCAGAAGATCGGCAACAATCCCAAGGCGGTCGGCGTATTCGGTTACTCCTATCTCGAAGAGAACGCGGGCAAGGTCCAGGGCCTGCCGATGAACGGAGTCGAACCGACTTACGAGAACATCTCGAGCTTCGAGTATCCGGGTGCGCGCCCGCTCTACGTCTACGTCAAGAAGGCGCATCTCGACGCGATTCCCGGCCTGAAGGAATTCATCGCCGAGTGGACCCGTAGCTGGGGCAAGGACGGCCCGCTCGCGAAGATCGGTCTGGTCCCTTCGCCCAGCGACGCCATGGCCAGGAACCTCGAAGCGGCGACGCAGCACACCGCGATGACCGGCGACGAGTTCGAATAACCCCGGTTTCACCGGCGCCAAAGTAGGGGCGCCGTCTCTCCGGAGACGGCGCCCTTTTCGCATGCCCGGAAACGAATCCCCGCGCCAAGCGCTGAATCGGCGCGAAAGGGGACAAGAACGATGGCGGCACGCGCCTATTGGCAGGGGCAGATCAGGCTGGCGCTGGTCTCGATACCCGTCGAAGTCTACGCCGCGACCAAGAGCGGTGCCTCGATATCCTTCCGCCAGATCCATGAACCGAGCGGAAAGCCGATCAAGTACGAGAAAGTCGTGCAGGGCCTTGGTCCGATAGACCGCGACGACATCGTCAAGGGCTACGAGATCTCGAAAGGGAACTATGTCCTGCTTGAGGAAGACGAGATCGAGGCGGTCAAGATCGAGAGCCGCAAGACGCTGGAACTGGTCCAGTTCGTCGATGCGGACGAGATCGACGTGTTCTACTTCGAGAAGCCCTATTTCGTCGTGCCACAGGACGAGCTCGCCGAGGAAGCCTTCGTCGTTCTGCGAGAGGCATTGCGGCAGAAGAAGAAAGTTGCGCTCGGGCAATTGTCGGTGCGGGGACGCGAGACGCTCGTCAGCCTCAAGCCCTGCGGCAAGGGCATCGTGCTCGAAACGCTGCGTTACGAGGACGAGGTCCGCCGCGCGCAGACCTATTTCAAGGACATTCCCGACAGCAAGCCCGACAAGGAGATGCTCGAGCTTGCGGGCACGCTGATCGACAAGAAGAGCGCGCCCTTCGACGCGGGCGAGTTCCGCGATCGCTACGTCGATGCGATCCGCAAGCTGATCGACAAGAAGGCCAAGGCGAAGGGCAAGAAGGTACTGGAAGATGTCGAGGAACCGGCGCCGTCCGGCAAGTCCAACGTCATCGATCTGATGGCCGCGCTCAAGAAGTCGGTGAAGGAAGACAAGCCGGCGGCAGAGAGTTCATCGAAGAAAGCTTCAGCCAAGAAATCCTCCAGCTCCAAGGCGAGGAAGCGCGCTTGATGGAGCTCAACGACCCCGTTCTGATCCACTGGATGGATTGGGATCTGCTGTCGCGCCTGGGCGCGGCCGCGATTCTCGGCATTCTCCTCGGCCTCGACCGCGAACTGCGCGGCCACGAGGCCGGCATGCGCACACATGCGCTGATCTGCTTCGCCGCAGCGGCGATGACCGTCTCGATCATCGCACTCTACGGCCAGCTCGACGGTACCAGGATGGACCCGCTGCGCATATTCGAGGCCACCGGCGCCTTTGTGGGCATCATCGGGGCCGGCCTGATCGTGTTCAGTAGAGGGCAGGTCCATAATCTGACCACGGCCGCCCACCTGTGGGTGGCCGCGGTGATCGGCATCGCCTGCGGCGCGGCCCAGTGGCCGCTGGTAGTGGTCGCCGCGATCGTCAGCCTCCTCCTGCTCACGCTGCTGCGGCTGGTCGAGGACAAGGACGACGGCCGTGTGCTCGGCAGGAAACGGGAGCCGCGCGATGGCGAAGCGTGATCCGCTCACCGAATACAACCGCAAGCGGGATTTCGCCCGCACGGCGGAACCTGCGGGCAAGCGCGAGAGCAGCACCGGCGGCAACCGCTTCATCGTCCAGAAGCACGACGCCACGCGGCTTCACTGGGATTTCCGGCTGGAGGCGGACGGCGTGCTCAAGTCCTGGGCGGTGACCAAGGGGCCCTCGCCCGACCCCGACATCAAACGTCTGGCGGTCCGGACCGAGGACCACCCGATGTCCTATGCCGAATTCGAAGGCACGATCCCCAAGGGCGAATATGGCGGCGGCACGGTCATGCTGTGGGATCGGGGCACCTGGGCGCCCGTCGAGGGCAAGAGCTGGAAGGACATCGACAAGGGCCATCTTCACTTCACGCTTCGGGGCGAGCGCATGAACGGCGAATGGCTGCTCGTGCGCATGAAGAAACGGCCCGGGGAGAAGCGCGAGAACTGGCTGCTGCGCAAGGTGGCCGACGAATATGCCGAGGAAGGCGATCCGCTGGTCGAGCGGGAATTGACCAGCGTCCTCACCGGCCGATCCATGGCGGAGATCGCCGCCGATGTGAAAAGCGAGCACTCGCTGAAGGGGAAGAAGGGCAAGGCCTTCGCCAGCGAGATGGAGAAGGCAGCCAAGCACAACGCCCGCAAGGCCAAGCCCAGGCGCAAGGCCGCTGCCGAAAAGCCGCCGAAGTTCCGTCCGCCCCAGCTCGCCACGCTGGTCGATGCGGTGCCGACCGGCAACGGCTGGATGCACGAGATCAAGTTCGACGGCTACCGCGCGCTGATCGCCGCGGCGGGGGAGGACGTGCGCGTCTATACCCGCAGCGGCAAGGACTGGAGCGAGAAGTTCGCCCCGCTGGTCGCGCACTTCGCAGCGCTGGACCTTCCGTCATGCCTGATCGACGGCGAGATCGTCGCCTACGGGAAGGACGGCAATCCCGATTTCTCGTCGCTTCAGAAAGTCCTCAAGCGCGGGCACGGCTCGCAAGGGGAGGGCGATGCGCTGACCTTCCACGCATTCGACTTGCTCGAAGTCGAGGGAGAGAACCTCGCCAAACTCCCGAACATCGAGCGCAAGGAGCGGCTGGAGGCGCTGCTCAGGAACGCCCAGCCGCCGATCCATGTCGCCGACCACGTGATTGGCGCGGGCGAGAAGCTCTACCGCGCCATGTGCCAGGCGAAGCAGGAGGGGATCATCTCGAAGGCGGTGGACTCCCCCTATCGCAGCACGCGGACGCGAAACTGGGTCAAGGTCAAGTGCACGCTGCGGCAGGAATTCGTGATCATCGGCTGGAAGAAGTCGAGCGCCAAGGCGCGGCCCTTCTCTTCGCTCCTGCTGGCGCAGCATGAAGACGGCGAACTCGTCTACAAGGGCAATGTCGGCACTGGCTTCAACCAGGACGCGTTGGCCGATCTGGCGCAGAAAATGGCGCGGCTGGAGCGCAAGAAAGCGGCCGCCGAAGTCGACAGGGTGTCGGCGCGCGGGGTCACCTGGCTCAAGCCCGAACTGGTCGCGGAGATCGCCTTCGCCGAATTCACCGCCGAAGGGAACGTGCGCCATGCGAGCTTCCTCGGCCTGCGAAGCGACAAGCCCGCCGAGGAGGTGACGCCGGAGGAACCGGACGAGGCTCCGCAGGAGGACGTGGCGGACGCGGTGAAGATCTCCAGCCGCAACCGGGTGATCTTCCCCGATGGTGGCCAGACCAAGGGCGACCTCGCCGACTACTACGCCGACATCGCGCCGCTGATGCTCCCCTTCGCGGCGTTCCGCCCGGTCAGCCTGGTCCGCTGCCCACAGGGGCGGGCACGGAAGTGCTTTTTCCAGAAGCACGATTCCGGCTCGTTCGGACCGCACGTTCATCACGTGCCGATCGCCGAAAAGAAGGGGGGGACCGAGGATTATCTCTATGTCGAAGATGCCGCGGGCCTGCTCGCCTGCGTGCAGATGGGCACGATAGAGTTTCACGGCTGGGGCGCGCGCAGCACCGAGGTAGAGCAACCCGACCGAATGGTGTTCGATCTCGACCCGGACGAAGGGCTCGATTTCGGCGACGTCAAGCAGGCTGCCAAGGACATTCGCAAGAAGCTCGCCGACCTCGGCCTCACGAGCTTCGCCATGCTTTCGGGCGGCAAAGGGGTGCACGTCGTGGTCCCCCTCACCCCCGGCCATTCGTGGGATGAGCACAAGGACTTCTCCAAGCGCTTCGCCGAGGCGTTGAGCATGGCCGAACCCGAGCGCTTCGTCGCAACGATGAGCAAGGCCAAGCGCAAGGGGAAGATCTTCATCGACTATCTGCGCAACCAGCGGGGCAGCACCGCAGTCGTGCCCTATTCCGCCCGCGCGCGGGCGGGTGCACCGGTCGCCGTGCCGATCTCCTGGAAGGAACTGGACGACTTCGCGAATGCGCAGCCGTTCTCGATCTCCGACGCCAAGGCGCTGCACAAGCGGGCGGAATCGAAGGCGCTCGCCGGCTGGGGTTTCGCCGAACAGCGCTTGCCCGATATCTGAGCTCGAAGTAGCGTCGCTTCCGGATGATCGAACGCAAACTCGCCGCCTGGCAGGAGGCCGGGCTGATTGATGCTGGAACCACGGCGTCGATCCGCGCCTACGAAGCGGAACATTCGCGGCCTCTCGCGCTGTGGGCGGTGGTTGGGATCGGCGCGCTGGCGATCGGTCTGGGCCTCGTCTCGGTCGTTGCCGCCAACTGGGAGGCGATACCGGGAACGGTGCGGCTCGCGGCCCATTTCGCGCTGCTCGCCCTGTTGGCCGCGGCGCTCTGGTGGCGGGGCGGGGTGCTGCTTTCCGAACGGCCCTGGGCGCATGAGGCCCTGCTGTTCGTGTTCGCGGTGCTTGGGCTCACCTTCTTCGGGCATCTGGGTCAGGTCTATCAGACGAGCTCGCCCCTGTGGCAGCCGCTTGCTCTGTGGCTTGCGCTGTTCGCGCCGGTGGTCCTGCTGCGCGGATCGAGCTGGCTTGCCGCCGCCTTGCTCGCCGTCGTGCTCGTCTACGCCTGCTGGGATTTCGCCGACCCGACGCGGCCGCTATTCGGCCTCGACCGGGGGCAGCGTCCCGGGCTCGTCATAGGAATTGCGACCGCCCTGCCCGTGCTGCTCGCCCCGCTGGGCGCGTGGATGCGCGGGCGCGGCAGGCGGACGGACTTCTGGCGGCGCCTTGAGCAGCTCGGCTTCGCCTACGCGCTGGGCTGTGCCTCGCTGATCGCGACCGCAAGCGGGCTCGACGACTTCGACGGCGAGACGGAGCGTTTCCTCGCGCTCGGGACGCAGATCGTGCAGGCTGCCATCGGCCTTGGCGCAGCCGCTCTGGTAATCGCTGCCCGCCGCAGCACCTCGGGACGTGCCGCCGGCTGCGTCATCGGCGGGGCGGCGCTCGTGCTGCTCGCGGCGCATCTCGTCGACGGAAGCATGCTCGGCGGCGCGATCCTGTTCATGGCGCTGTGGGTCGGCGTCGCGTTCGCTGCGCTCCAGGCGGGGTGGCGGCGGATCTTCCAGCTCGCCGTCGCCGTGATCGCCGTGCGTCTGGTGATCCTCAGCTTCGAACTGGCTAGCGATCTGCTGACCAGCGGCGCAGGGCTGATCGCTGCCGGGCTGCTGATCCTCGCGGTGGCATGGATCGCGGTGCGGGTCTCGCGCCGGCTTGCTCCGCCCGAGGAGACCGCGCCATGAAACGCCGACTCGCTCTGACCCTGGCGCTGGCGCTCCCGCTCGCCGGCCTCGCCACGAGCTGGGCTACGACGCACCGAGCGGCGCAGCGGGGCACCGAATGGCTCGTCCCGATCGGCGGCTACGATCCGCGCGACCTGCTGCGCGGCCATTACGTGATCTACACCTACGATTGGCCGGGTCTCGAAGGCGGGTCGGCCGACCTCTCCGGCGAGCGGATGCTGTGCCTCGAGGGGCGCGCGCCCAATCTGACGCGCGTGCATCTACCGGAAGAGGAAGCCTGCGTGCATTCCGTCCGGGCGAGCGGCGGCTGGAACGATCCCGAAGGCGGACTGGCGAGCGGCCGCCTCTACGTCTCGCAGGAACGCGCTGCGGAGCTTCAGCGCCAGCTCGCGGATCCCAAGCTGCAGGGCGTGGTCCGCATCCGCGTGCGCGAGGATGGGCACCTGACTCCGCTCGATATCACGTTCCGCCCTCGCCCGGCCGATGCCGGGATTCCGGTCGAACCGACTCCCTAAGCCGCTCGCGCGCGGCTGAGACGATCCGCCGCTTTTCCGCGTCGCTTGCCGCCGCCCAGCGGCCGATTTCTTCCAGCGTTCGCCCACACCCTTCGCACAGGTCGCCTGCTGCGGAGACGCGGCAGACATTGCGGCAGGGAGAGAGAATCTCGTCGACCATTGCGGTGCGCGATCGCGGAGCGGAGGCGCGATTGCAAAGGGTTTCTCGCTGCGCCGGCCCCGCCTTCCGTACACCACCGAGCACGTCACCTTTTTTATTCACACTCACGATAGTGAATATTGACATCGGGCCGTTCGGAGATAGTTTGCGCGCCACACAAGCACCTCGTGAAGGGTGCGACAGGACGGGAGAGTGATGATGAAGGGATGGCTGTTTGCTTCCGCGTCGGCGGTGGCGGTTGCGGGTTTGCCCGGCGTGGCCTTTGCACAGGACACCGCGGACCAGGAGGCGTCGGCGCCAGCCGCCGAAGAGAATACCGACAGCGGCGTCATCATCGTCACCGCGACCCGGCGCGAGCAGAGCCTGCAGGACGTCCCGCTCAGCGTTACCGCCTACCAGCAGGAAGAGCTAACGGAGAAAGGCATCGTCGGCTACGAAGGGCTCGCGCGCGAGACGCCGGGCGTCGTCGTCAACAAGCCGACTGCCAACTTCAACAACTTCACCGCGCGCGGCATCGCCACCAACGGCTACGGCGCGAACCTGCAGGGCACCGTCGCGATCTACATCGACGAACTGCCGATCTCTGCCAACGGCAACTCGACGATCCTCGATCCTACCCTGTTCGATGTCGAGCGGGTCGAATTCCTGCGCGGCCCGCAGGGCACGCTGTTCGGCTCCAACTCGCTCGCCGGCGCGGTACGCATCCTGACCAAGAGCCCCGATGCCAGCCAGTTCGAAGGCAAGCTGCTGGTCGACTACGGCCTGACCGGCAATGACTCGTTCCGCAAACGCTACAACGGGATGATCAACGTCCCGCTGGTCGAGGACAAGCTCGCCTTCCGCGCGGTCGGTTTCTACCGGCACGAAGACGGTTGGGTCGATAATATCGGCACCGGGCGGGACAACGCGAATACGCTGGAGTCGGCCGGCGGACGCGCCATGCTGCAATGGGACCCGACCGACCGTCTCTCGATGCGCGCAATGGTGATGCACGAGAACAGCAAGCCGCGCGACTCAGGGCTGGTGAACCCGGATCGCGGTGAGTTCGTGCGTCTCAGCGAGGGGCCGGACCTGTTTCATGCGAAGCTGACGAGCTACAACTTCACGCTCGACTACGATCTCGGCTTCGCGAACCTCACCAGTTCGTCGACCCTTTCCACCTTCGACCAGACCTTCATCGTCGATCTCGCGGGCACATTTGCCCAGACCATTCCCTTCGCACTCGACGCCCTGGCCTACGACGACATCTTCGTGCAGGAAGTGCGTCTCGCCTCGGCGGGCGGAGGCCGGTTCGACTGGATCGTCGGCGGCTTCTTCTACGACAAGCGGCGCGACGTGGATTACAACTACCGCTCGTCGATCGAATTCCTCGAAGAGCGCGGCCTGACGGGGCTCGATGACGAGTACTACCAGCGCTTCGGCGGACACACCAACCAGACGGAGATGGCAGGGTTCGGCGAGCTGACCTACCGCTTCTCCGACAATTTCTGGCTGACTGGCGGGCTCCGCTACACGACCACCGAAGTCCAGTCGTTCACCGAGGACTGGGGCTACAACAGCAACTATCTCGCACTGGCGCTCGGCGGTGTGGAGGACGTGCCCATCACTGTCGTGCCGATTGCCCCGGCCGAAGGGCTCAAAGTCAAGGCGAACAAGGTCTCCTACAAGGCCAGCGCATCGTACAAGCCGTCGGAATCGCTGACTGCCTATGCCACCATCGCCACCGGCTTCCGCTCACCCGTCGTGAATGCTCGCGCAGGTTTGGGAAGCGTTGCCGATCCGACCGACATCATCATTCCCGATGGCGCGGATTCGGATAGCCTCACCAACTACGAGGTTGGGCTCAAGGGCAATTGGCTCGGCGGCAAACTGACGGCCGCGGTCGCGCTCTACTACATCGACTGGCGCGACATTCAGGTGCAGGCCAACCGCCTCTCCGATCAGGTCCAGTTCGCGACCAACATCGGCGCGGCGGTGAGCAAGGGCATCGAGTTCGAACTCGCCGCACGCCCCGTCCGCGGCCTCAGCTTCTCGCTGAACGGCTCGTTCAACGATTCGGAGGTGACCGAACTGACCCCCGCCGAAGCTGCGATGTCCGGCGCAGAAGAAGGCATCCAGCTCGCCTCGCCGCACTTCCAGGGTTCGGCCACCGTTCGTTACGACTTCGCGCTGGGCGCAAACGCCGACGCGTTCGTCTCGGGGAATGTCGCACATGTCGGCAAATTCCCCGGGCTGTTCCCGAACGTCGCCGGCCAGCCCGACGTGATCAATCCGACCTACGATTTCACCGAGGCTTACACCGTGGCCAACTTCGTCGCCGGTGCCGATCTCGGCCAGGTCTCGCTGACTGCCTATGTCGAGAACGTGTTCGACAACAACGCGATCACTTACGTCCATCCCGAAGCGTTCCTCGACGCACGATACGCGAGGCTGCGGCCCCGCACCTTCGGCGTTCGACTCGGCATCGATTTCTGATCGTATGCACGAGGAACAGACGAGAGGTGCAGGCATGATCGCGGCTCGCATCCGGGCGAGAGCGGCTCTGACGCGCGCGGCCGGCGTGCTGGCGGGGGTTGCCGGCACGGTGCTGGCGGCATCGGCCCAGGCCGGAGAGCCGCCGGTGGTCAGGGCGGAGGCGGGTATCGTTCGCGGCACGCAGGAGGATGGGATCGCGATCTTCCGCGGTATCCCCTACGCCGAAGCCCCGGTAGGGGAGCGGCGCTGGCAACCGCCGGTCGCAAAGGCGCATTGGGAAGGCGTGCGGGATGCGAGGGCGTTCGGCCCGCCCTGCTTCCAGCCCGAAGCGCGCGGGGCCGCCAACAACATCTACGCCGAGGAACTCGGCA
Source organism: Pelagerythrobacter aerophilus (assembly GCF_003581645.1). Taxonomy (GTDB): domain Bacteria; phylum Pseudomonadota; class Alphaproteobacteria; order Sphingomonadales; family Sphingomonadaceae; genus Pelagerythrobacter; species Pelagerythrobacter aerophilus. Next base: position 162,613 of record NZ_QXFK01000019.1, read on the forward strand.
AGATGAGCGAAGATTGCCTCACCCTCAACGTCTGGGCGCCAGACGACGCGGCGAACGCACCGGTCCTGGTGTGGATTCACGGCGGCGCACTGGTCGCCGGGGCAAGCAGCTTCGGCATGTACGACGGCGCGCATCTGGCCGAAGAGGGCGTGGTCGTCGTTTCGCTCAACTATCGCCTGGGCGTACTCGGTTTCCTTGCGCATCCTGAGCTGAGCGCCGAGTCCGAGCAGGACATCTCGGGCAACTACGGCTTTCTCGACCAGATCGAGGCGCTGCGCTGGATCGAGCGCAACATCGCGGCCTTCGGCGGCGATCCCGACAATGTGACGATCGCCGGGGAATCCGCCGGGGCGCTCAGCGTCATGTACCTGATGACCTCGCCGCTCGCACGCGAGCTGTTCGACAAGGCGGTCATGCAAAGCTCGTACATGATCTCCACCCCGGCGTTGAAGGAGGCGGAGCACGGTCATCCATCGGCGGAATCGCTCGGTCTCTGGCTGGAGGAGAAGCTCGAGGCAGACGATCTTGCCGACTTGCGCGCGCTCGGTCCGCGCGAACTCGTCGCGAAAGCGACCGCTGCGGGATACCCGACCTGGGGCACGGTCGACGGCAAGGTCATCCCCCACCAGATCGCCGAGAGCTTCGACCGCGGCGAACAGGCGCCCGTGCCCGTGCTGGCGGGATTCAACAGCGGCGAAATCCGCTCGCTGCGCCGCCTGCTGCCGCCGGCACCGGCCGATGCCGAGGAGTACGAGGCGAAAGTGCGCGCTGCCTATGGCGATCTCGCCGACCGCTTCCTGGCAATCTACCCCTCCGACACGATCGACGAGAGCATGCTCGCCGCCACGCGCGACGCTCTCTACGGCTGGACCGCCGAGCGGATCGGGCGGAAGCAGGCAGCGATCGGCGCGCCGGCCTATCTCTATCTGTTCGATCACGGCTACCCGGCGGCCGACGAAGCGGGGCTCCACGCGTTCCACGCCTCCGAGATACCGTTCATGTTCGGCACGATCTGGGAAACCACGGACAACTGGCCGCGCATCCCGCGGACCGAGGAGCAGCGCACGCTGTCCGACGCGATGGTCGATTACTGGATATCGTTCGCGCGGAGCGGAGTGCCCCACGCGGAAGGCCGGCCCGGCTGGCCGAGGTTCGGCGACGATGAGGCCTACATGGTGTTCGATCGCAAACCGTTCGTCGTGAACGACGTGCTGGGCGATCGCTACGAACTTTACGAGGAAACCGTCTGCCGCCGCCGCGCCGCAGGCGATCAGCAATGGAACTGGAATGTGGGTGTGATCTCTCCACCGCTGCCGGCAAAGGCGCCGCAATGCCGATGACAGACGGCGCGATGCAGGATTTCGCCCTTACCCTCGACAAGTTCCTCGACCACGCTGCGAAGTGGCATCCGGCCACAGAGGTCGTGACCGCACTCGACCACGGCTCGACGCGCCGGATCGGCTACGCCGAACTCAGGCGACGCGCGAATCGCGTCTCGGCCGTGCTCGCGCAGCTTGGCGCGCGGCGCGGGGATCGGATCGCGACGCTGGCCTGGAACACGCAGGCGCATCTCGAAAGCTGGTATGCGATCATGGGTATGGGCGCGGTCTGCCACACGCTCAATCCGCGCCTGACGGCCGAGCAGCTTGCGTGGATGGTGGGACAGTCCGAAGCAGCGATCCTGATCGCCAGTGCCGACCTCGCTCCCCTCGCGAGCGAAATCGTGCACCACGCCCCGAGCCTGCACCACGTGCTCGTGATCGATGGGGAAGCGGCGGACCTTGGACGCCCGCTCGAAGACGCGCTGGAAACTGCGCATGAGGACGCGGTCTGGGGCGGATTCGACGAGAACGCGCCGTGCGGCCTGTGCTTCACCTCGGGCACGACCGGCGCACCCAAGGGCGTCACCTATACCCACCGCGGCAACTATCTTCACACGCTGCGGCAGTTGCAGGCGGACGTCGCCGGGATAACCTCGCGCGATGTGGTCATGCCGGTCGTGCCGATGTTCCACGCCAGCGCCTGGGGCCTGCCCTTCGCCGCGCCGGCCACCGGTGCCAAGCTGGTCCTGCCCGGGCGGCATGCCGACGGAGCGAGCCTCGCACGGTTGATCGCCGACGAAGGCGTGACGATCGCCGTCGGCGTTCCGACCGTCTGGCTGGGCCTGTTCGATCACCTGGACGAGACAGGCGCCGAGGTGCCGTCGCTCAAGCGGGTCATGGTCGGCGGCGCGCCCATGCCGCCGGCGCTGATGGCGCGGATCGAGGCGCGCGGCGTCGAGGTGCAGACCACCTGGGGCATGACCGAGATCTCCCCGCTGGGCACCGCCACCACGCCCGGCGCTCCGGAGCGCAATCCGGCGCTGTCGGGCAAGCCCGCGCAGGGCATGGATCTCCTGCTGACCGATCACACCGGCGAGCCGCTGGCGGAACAGCGCGGCGCCGAAGGGCACCTGTGGGTGCGCGGGCCCTCGGTGGTGGAACGTTACTTCGGCGAGCGCGAGCCTGCGACGCGAAGCGGCTGGTTCTGCACCGGCGATCTCGCGGCGATCGACGAGCAGGGCAATCTTCAGATCACCGGGCGTTCGAAGGATCTGATCAAATCGGGCGGCGAGTGGATCAATCCGGCGGAGATCGAAGCGCTGGTCGCCGCCCTGCCCGACGTGGCGCTGGCTGCGGTGATCGGGCGAAGCGATCCCAAATGGGGCGAGCGACCGTTGCTGCTGGTCGAACTGCGCGAGGATGCAAGCTTGAGCGACGACGACCTCGTCTCCCCCTTGCGGGGGCAGGTCGCCAACTGGTGGATCCCCGACGAAGTGGTCCGCCTGCCGCGGATGCCGCTCGCCGCGACCGGCAAGATCGACAAGTTGCGCTTGAGAACCGAATATAGCAGGGCATGACCGACCACGTCGATCTTGCGGCCGCGTACGCGGCCAGACCTGAAGGGGGCGCAAACTTGCCGGCAGCCAGAAAACCGCGAAGTAAACCGCAATCCAAGGCGGAACGCAGGGCGGAAACAACCGAGCAGATCCTCGACGCGGCCGAATACCTCTTCTCGCGTCACGGCCTCTACGGTGTGACCCTGAAGGACGTCGCCAAGCGGGTCGGCGTGCATCACACGCTGCTCAACTACTATTTCGACGACAAGCAGAAGCTGTTCGACGCGGTCTTCGCGCGCCGGGCGGCGGTGACCAACGAGCGCCGGATGAAGGCGCTCGACGACTACGAGCGCGCAAACGCGGGCAATCTGACGGTCGAAGGTGCACTGCACACGTTCCTCGACACCGACCTCGACCTCTACATCAACGGCGGCGAAGGCTGGCGCAATTACGGCGCCCTCGCCTCGCAGGTCGCCAATACCCCGCAATGGGGCGCGGAAATGATGGACGAGCATTTCGATCCGGTCGTGCTGCGGCTGATCGACATCATCAACCGCGCCCTGCCCGAAGCCGACAAGGTCGACGTGTTCTGGGGCTACCACTTCGTCACCGGCGCGCTGATGCTGACGCTCGCGCGCACGGGACGCATCGACAAGCTTTCGGGCGGGCTCTGCAATTCGGAGGACTTCGTCGCGGTGAAGGAGCGCATGGCGACGTTCATGGCCGCCGGCTTCAACGCCATTTGCACGCCGAAGAACACGGGAAGCGCCGCCGACTGAACGCGGCGGCGCAAAAAGACTTCCCACGGAAGCATGACCACGTTATTAACTCGCGTGAGAGTTAATAAGAAAGGGAGGAGAACGCGTTGACCATCGGTGCAAAGCTGCAGGACCGCGTTGCCATCGTCACCGGATCGGGCGGCGGGCTGGGCCGTTGCCATGCGCTCGAGTTCGCTCGCCAGGGCGCGAAAGTCGTCGTCAACGACCTCGATCGCGACGCCGCCGATGCCGTGGTGCAGGAAATCCTTGACGCAGGCGGCGAGGCCATGGCGTTCGCCGGCTCGGTGACAGACGAGGCCGCTGTCGCTGCGATGGTGGCGGATACGCTGGACCCCTGGGGCCGCATCGACATTCTGGTCAACAACGCCGGCATCCTGCGCGACCGCAGCTTCGCCAAGATGGATCTCGACGATTTCCGGCTAGTGGTCGACGTCCACCTGATGGGCGCCGCGATCTGCACCAAGGCGGTGTGGGAAGCGATGCGAGAGCAGAAGTACGGCCGGATCGTAATGACCACGTCCTCGTCGGGTCTCTACGGCAATTTCGGGCAGGCGAACTACGGCGCGGCCAAGATGGCGCTTGTCGGCCTCATGCAGACGCTCGCGATCGAGGGCGAGAAATACGGCATCCGCGTCAACTGTCTCGCGCCGACAGCCGCGACGCAGATGACCGGCGGGGTGCTGTCGGAAGACGCCCTCGCGTGCCTCGATCCGGCCCTCGTCAGCCCCGGGCTCGTGCATCTGGTGAGCGAGGACGCGCCGACTCGCGCGATCCTGTGCGCGGGGGCGGGTCACTTTGCCGCTGCCAACGTCACGCTCACGGCGGGCGTCCAGATTGGCGCCGCGGACGACGCGGCGGCGCGCGTAGCGAACGAATGGGGTCGTATCGCCGATCGCGCGAGGGAGATCGTCCCCGCCTACGGGTTCACCCAGGCCGAGCGCGAGATCGCCAGCGCGGGATGCGGCGGCGACGCCGTGGCAGTGGCGCACTAGAACACACTCGCCGCGAGGCCGCCCGCTGGCGGCCCTCGCCGCGACGAACGAACAGCCGGAAGAGCGGGAAACACCCGCCAGGCGAAGGATGGAGGAGAGGATCGCATGAGTGCGCAGGGCACGTCCGCCGCAGCGGAACAGGACATCAAGCAGAGCGAGGTGAAGGTCATCGTCGCATCCTCGCTCGGCACGATGTTCGAGTGGTTCGACTTCTACCTCTACGGCCTGCTCGCGAGCTATATTTCCGCGCAGTTCTTCTCCGGCGTCAACGAGACCACCGCCTTCATCCTCGCGCTCGCCGCCTTCGCCGCGGGCTTTGCGATCCGGCCGCTCGGCTCGGTCGTCTTCGGGCGGATCGGCGACCTCGTCGGGCGCAAGAACACCTTCCTCGTGACGATGGTGCTCATGGGTCTCTCGACCTTCTCGGTCGGCCTGCTGCCCAGCTACGCCGCGATCGGCGTCGCGGCGCCGGTTCTCCTCGTCTTCCTCCGGCTGCTTCAGGGCCTCGCCGTCGGCGGTGAGTATGGCGGCGCGGCGACCTACGTTGCCGAGCATGCGCCGAAAGGGAAACGCGGCTTCTTCACCAGCTTCATCCAGACCACGGCGACGATCGGCCTGTTCGCCGCGCTTCTGCTGGTGATCGGCCTGCGCGCGCTGATGGGCGAGGACGCCTTCGCCGACTGGGGCTGGCGGATCCCGTTCCTGCTCTCGATCTTCCTGCTCGCGATCTCGCTGTGGATCCGCCTGCAACTCGCCGAAAGCCCGGTGTTCCAGAAGATGAAGGACGAAGGGAAGACCTCGAAAGCGCCGCTGACCGAGGCGTTCGCGCGCTGGGGCAACCTCAAGTACGTGCTTCTCGCACTGTTCGGCGCGGCCGCGGGGCAAGGGGTAATCGGCTATACCGGGCAGTTCTACACGCTGTTCTATCTGGAACGGATCGCCGACGTCGATCCGGCGACGTCGAACGTGCTGCTGGTCATCGCGCTGATCCTGGCCACGCCCACTTTCGTCTTCTTCGGCTGGCTGAGCGACAAGATCGGCCGCAAGAAGATCATCATGACCGCCTGCGTGCTCGCGGTGCTGACATTCTTCCCTCTGTTCAAGGCGCTGACCCACGCGGCCAATCCCGATCTTGCCGACGCGGTGCGCAACGCGCCGGTCACCGTCGTCGCGCACGAGGACACGTGCTCGTTCCAGTTCGATCCGGTCGGCAACAACACTTTCGACAAGACGAGCTGCGATATCGCCAAGGCCTATCTGGCGAAGAACGGCATCAACTACGATAATGTCGAGGCATCGGCCGGCGCGACCGCCGAGGTCCGCATCGGCGATACGGTGGTTGTTGCGCCCGACCCCGACACGTTGTCGGGCGCGGAACTGAAAACCGCGATCGGCGCTTTCGAGCAGCGCATCGGCGCAGAGCTGCTCGCCGCCGGCTATCCGAGCGAAGCCGATCCGGCCAAGATCAACCGTCCGCTCGTCGTCGCGATCATTCTCGCGATCATGCTGATGGTGACCGCCGCCTATGCCCCCCTAGCGGCGATGCTGGTCGAGCTGTTTCCCAGCCGCGTGCGCTATACCTCCATGTCGCTGCCCTATCACATCGGCAACGGCTGGTTCGGCGGCTTCCTGCCGACCACCGCCTTCGCGATGGTCGCGGCCACCGGCGATATTTACTACGGGCTGTGGTATCCGGTGCTGGTGTGCGCCATGACCGCCGTGATCGGTATCCTGTTCCTGCCCGAGACCTTCCGCCGGAACATCGATGACTAGCACCCGGCGCGCCTTCCTGGCCGCTACGGGGACGGCGCCACTGCTTGCGGCAGTGCCGGCGCTTGCACGGTCGGACGAGGCCCTCACCGCGACCGTGGCAGACGATCTCGCGCGCTATATCGGTTTCGGCAACAAGCAATCCGGCGGGGCCGGCGACATCGCCTGTGGCGAATGGCTGGAACGGGAACTGGTCGCAAGCGGCTTCGCGACGCAGCGGCAGACGTTCTCGGTTCCCTGGTTCGAGCCAGAGACGGCCGAGCTGATGGCGGGTAGCACCCGGGCATCGGTCTGGCCCCAGCCGATCGTGCGCACCACGCCCGCCGGAGGACTGTCGGCGCCGCTCGTCAGGGTCGATTCTGCGGGGTATGCGGCACGGCCGCTGCGGGGCGCGATCGCGCTGGTCGACCTGCCCTTCGGCCGCTGGTCGGCGATGAACTGGCCGGGGGTCAAGACGCCGGTCGATGCGGCCTTTGCCGCCGGGGCGGCGGCGTGCGTGATCGTCACCCATGGCCCGACGGGCAAAGTGATCGCGCTCAATACCGACGGGCGGAAGCCTCTCTACGGCGGCCCCGTTGCGCTGCTCGCCCCAGACGATGCCGCGCCGTTCTTCACCGCTGCTGCGGAGGGGCGCGAGGCACGGCTTACGCTCACGGGCCGAGAGGGACGGCGCGAGGCGTTCAATCTCGTCGGACGGCTTGATCGCGACCGCGGGAAATGGGTGGTGGTATCGACGCCCCGTTCGGGCTGGTTCACCTGTGCAGGCGAGCGCGGGGGCGGGATCGCGGCGTGGCTGCACATCGCCCGTTGGGCGGCCAAAGCCCTTCCGCACCACGATCTCGCCTTCGTCTGCAACAGCGGCCACGAATACCTCTACCTCGGCGCGGAAGAGCTGATCCACCGCGTCGCGCCGCGGCCGGAGGAGACCGCCTTCTGGCTGCACCTCGGTGCCAATCTCGCCGCGCGCGACTGGCACGACACGGTCGGGGCGAGCAAGCCGCTCCCGGGCACGGATTCGCAGCGCTTCCTCGCGGTCAGCCCCGAACTCGTCGCTCCGGCCCGCAAGCGGTTCGCGGGGCTTGCGGGACTCGAAGCGCCTTACTCGACCGAGGAGATTACCGCAGGCGAGCTCTCGAACATCGTGGCGGCAGGCTACGGCCCGGTCGCCGGCGTGTTCGGCGTCCACCGCTATCACCACGTCGCCGAGGACGACGAACGATGCGTCTCAGCCGAAGCCGTGGCGCAGACGACACTGGCGTTCCGCGATCTGCTGGCCTCTGCAGTGCGATGAAAGCGCTTCGCCTGCCACTGGCGCTGTTGTTCGCACTGCTCCCGGCGGGCGCCTGGGCGGGCTCGGACGAGGCGGGCGCCCCGCAAGTGACGATCGAGCAAGGGCAGTTGGCCGGCACGCGCGAGGGCGAGCTCGCGGTCTATCGCGGCATTCCCTATGCCGCGCCGCCGGTGGGCGAGCGGCGATGGAAGCCGCCCGGTCCTGCTCCGAACTGGAGCGGAGTACGTAGCGCGCCGGAGTTCGGCCCGGCGTGCACGCAGCCGGCGCTGCCGCCCTCCAGCCTCTACTACGAGCCGCTCCGCCGAACCTCCGAAGACTGCCTGACACTCAACGTCTGGGCGCCTGAGCGAGCGCGGAAGGCTCCCGTAATCGTCTGGCTTCACGGCGGCTCGCTACGCGTCGGCAGCAGCGCCTCACCGATGTACGACGGGGCGAATTTCGCCCGGCGCGGCGCGGTGTTCGTGTCGCTCAACTACCGGCTCGGCGCGCTGGGGTGGATGGCCCATCGCGCCCTCAGCGACGAATCTTCCGGCCACGTGTCGGGCAACTACGGTCTGCTCGACCAGATCGCCGCGCTGCGCTGGGTCCGGGCGAACGTCGCGGCTTTCGGCGGCGATCCCGACAACGTCACGGTGATGGGTGAGTCTGCCGGCGCACTCAGCGTAAGCTATCTGCTCGTCTCGCCCCTCGCCCGCGGCCTGTTCGACAAGGCCATCGTGCAGAGCGCCAATGCCCGGGCCTTCCCCGCGCTCGCGGAACCGGTGTTCGGCATGCCTTCGGCCGAGACGACCGGCGAACGTCTATTCGACAAGCTGGACCTGCGCGATCTCCCGACTGCCCGCGCGATGGACGCCCAGCAGTTCGTCGACCGCGCGGCGCAGGCGGGTTTCTCGCCGCAAGGCACGATCGACGGCGAGGTGCTGCCCATGCAGATCATCGACGCGTTCGATCGAGGGGCTCAGGCGAAAGTGCCGGTCCTTGCCGGGATCAACAGCGGCGAGGTACGAGCCCAACGCGCGCTCCTGCCGCCCGCCCCTACAAGCGCTGAGGCTTACGAGGACGCGGCGAAGGCCGCGCACGGCGATCTCGCTGCAGCGTTCCTCCGGCTCTATCCCTCCGACCGAATAGACCAGTCGATGCTGGCGACGGCCCGCGACGGGATTTACGGCTGGGCAACCGAGCGCATCGTCCGCAAACAGGCCGCTGAGGGGCAGAACGCCTACTTCTTCGTCTTCGACCACTGCTATGCCGCAGCGCGCGCGAGAGACTTGTGCGCATTCCACGCGGGCGAGCTGGCCTTCGTGTTCGGACGGCTCCGACGCGAGGATCTGCCGCCCAACTGGCCGGTTCCGAGCGGGCCGGCGGACGCGGCACTATCGCAGACAATGATGGACTACTGGGTTTCCTTCGCCGCCACCGGAACGCCGCGAAGCGATCACGGACCGGCATGGCCCGGCTACGGCGAAGGCGAGGCCTACATACGCTTCGATCACGGCGCGCATCAGGCCACGGACCCGTTGCCCGGCATGTTCGAACTGCACGAAGAGATCGTCCAGCGCCGCAAGCGTGCGGACCGGCAATGGTTTCTGAGCGCCGGAGTCGATGTCTCGCCCGAACGGCGGTGACGAGCGCCGCGGCGTCAGGCCTTCGACCCGCGAAGCACCTCGCCGAAGAACAGTAGCGTGTCCGCCAGACGGCGGCGCCAGTAGGGCCAGTCGTGGCCGCCTTCGTACTCGGCGTAGTCGTGCGCGATGCCGGCAACCTCAAGCGCCTCGTGCAGGGCGCGATTGCCAGCGAGAAGATCGTCGTCCCGCCCGCAGTCGAAGCGGAATGGCGGCAGCGGCGCCGAGGCACTGCGAAGCGCGGCGAGAACGCTGGTATCCGCCGCGTCCGTGCTCCAGCCGCGGCGCGATCCGGGCGCCATGAGGGCGTCGAGTTGGTTGGCCTCGGTGATCGCCGAAAGCGCTGACGCGGCACGGAAGCGGCTGGGATACTTGCCCAGGAGGCGAAGCGCCGCGAAGCCCCCCATGCTGAGCCCTGCGATCAGCGTGGGCGAGTGTTCGCTGCAGGCGGGTACCGCCATTCGGGTGGCCAGCGGAACCTCGTCCGCTATCCAGTGCTCGAAGTCCTGATCGCGGTGCGGGACATAGCCCGATCCGTCGCGCCACAGTCTGTCGGACGGCATGGCGAGTACCATCGGAGGCACCGCTCCTGAAGCGACCAGATCCGCCAGGGTGCGATGCGCCGCGCCCTTGAATGCCCACGCCCAATGCGAGCCGTAAACGCCGTGGAGCAGGAGAACGATCGGCAGGTCCGCGGTGCCCTCCGTACCAGGCGGCGCATAGAAGGTGATATCGGCGCGGTGCCCGAGCGCCGGGCTGGAGACGGTCACGAAAGTGAAGCCCGGCTCCGTCAGCGCGGAATCGGAACACTCGATCGTTCGGAAAGGCGGCCGCTCAGTCAAACAGCACAACTCCCTTCGTGGTCCGGCCGGCGAGCATATCGTCCAGCGCCGCTCGCAGCTCCTCCAGACGATAGGTCGCATCGACCATCGACGCGAGCTCGAGCGCACCGGACAGGGCCCAGTCGATCAGCCGGGGCAAGTCGCGATCCGGAACGCAACCGCCGTAGAGCGGCGTCAGGTAGCGCTTGTTCCACTGGAACCACGGCATGGGAACCGTGACCTCCCCGTGCGAGCCGCTGAGCTGCAGCGCGTTGCCGCCATCGCGCACGAGGCGCAGCGGCAGGAAGGACAGAGCGGCCTGTCCGGTCGCCTCGAAGGCATGGTCGGCACCGCGGCCGCCGGTCAGAGCCAGCACGGCCTTTATCAGCGCCTGATGGTCCGTATCGCCGCGCGAGGCGACGATGCAATCGGTGGCGCCGAGCTCCCGCGCGCGGTCGAGCTTCGCCTGATGGAGGTCGATCGCGATGATCCGTCCCGCGCCGGCCAGGCGCGCGCCCTGGATCACGCTGAGACCGACGCCGCCGCATCCGACCACGGCAACGCTCTCGCCCGGCTGTACGTCGGCGATGTTGATCGCCGATCCCACGCCCGTCATCACGCCGCATCCGAGGATGCAGGCCTGCGCCAGCGGAAGCTCCGGAGGCAGCGGGGTCAGCGCCTCGGGCCGGACGAGCGTGTATTCGGCAAAGGTGCCGAGGTTGAACGAGCGTTCGATCGGCCGGCCGTTCCAGAGAGTGTGGCCGGAGCCGGCGGCACTCGTCCCCAGCGACGCGTCGCGCGCCAGCGTCCGCTCGCAAAGCGGAGCATTGCCGCGAGCGCATTGCGCACAGCGCCCGCAGGGTATCGCCCAGTTGAGCAGGACCGGCTGGCCGACCGCGAAATCCGTCACGGCCTCGCCCACCGCCTCGATCACGCCCGCGCCCTCGTGGCCCATGACGAGCGGGCCGGGCCAGTGCAGCGACGCGTGATCGGTATGACAGACGCCGGCAGCCTTCAGCCGCACGCGCACTTCGTCCGGCACCGGCGCGCGAACTTCGACGGGCTCGATAACGAAAGCGCCCGCCCCGTCCGCAATCGCGGCAAGGGCCGTGCGCGGCGAAGGCGATGGCAGTGTCGGCATGGGTGCGAGACTAGCCGCGGTGCCTCCCGCCGTCAGTCATGCACCCTGTCGCGATGGCGGCGGAAAACTGTCATCGCGCGAACGTGGCAGCCTAGACCTCTCCGGCGCCATAAGGGTCCGTGTGCCGCGGCAGGCCGGCGGCAACGACGGCCGCGGCCAGCATGAACGCGGCGGCGATCGGCATGGACCAGATCGGCGCTCCCGGGAAGAACGCGCTCGAAACGCTGCCCATCACGGTCGAGACCAGCAGCTGCGGCAGCACGATGAAGATGTTGAACAGCCCCATGTAGATGCCGAGCTTGTTCTGCGGCAGCGCGTCGCACAGGATCGCGTAGGGCATGGTCAGGATCGATGCCCAGGCGATCCCGACGCCGATCATCGAGACGATCAGCAGGTCCGGGTCGCTGATGAACAAGAACGAGAGATAGCCGGCCGCCCCTGCTGCGAGGTTCAGCATGTGCGTGACGGGCCGCCCAAGCCGCGCCGCGATCCAGGGCAGAACGAACGCGTAGAGGGCGGCAACGCCGTTGTAGACCGCGAACAGCACGCCGACCCAGTCAGCCCCATCGTTATACGCCTGGCTGGTCGGATCGGCGGCACCGAACTGGTGCTGCGTCACCACCGGCGTCGCGTAAATCCACATGATGAAGAGAGCGAACCAGGAGAAGAACTGGACCACCGCAAGCCGCTTCATCACCGGCGACATCGCATGAAGATCGCTCAGAATCTCCGACAACGCCCCCACCTTCGCGCGGCGCCGGACTCTCGCCGCACTGACGATCTGCGCCAGCCCGAACGCGGCGAGGCCGCCGCCGAGGATGTAGAGCGGATTGTCGAGATCGAACCAGGCCACCAGCGCGAAGACCAGAATGCCGGCCAGCAGCCACCAGACGCCGCCTTGCGGCACAGTGAGATCCTCGTGACCCGCAGGGCCGCTGATGCGCTCATAGCCACCCTGGCGCTCAAGATCGTCGGGGGAATATTCCCTGGTCGAAACCACGGTCCATAGAACGGCGAGAAAGAGTGCCGCGCCGCCGGCGTAGAAGGCGTAGCGAACCGATGGCGGGATCACCCCTTCGGGCGCCGTGTTGGCGACGCCGAGATACTGGGTGATGACGATCGGCGCGACCGAGGCGACGACCGCACCGGCCCCGATGAAAACGGTCTGGAACGCGTAGCCGGCGGTTCGTTGCGCACGCCCGAGCATGTCGCCGACGAAGGCCCGAAAGGGCTCCATCGAAATGTTGATCGAAGCGTCGAGCAGCCACAGGAGCCCCGCCGCGACCCATAGAGCGCCGGCGTGCGGAAACCAGAAAAGAGCCACCGTGCTGAGGATCGCTCCCGCGAGGAAATAGGGTCGACGGCGGCCGAGCCAGGTCCAGGTGCGGTCGCTCAGATAGCCGACGACGGGCTGGACGAGGAGGCCGGTGACGGGCCCCGCGATCCACAGGATCGGCAAGTCGTCGATCGAGGCACCGAGGGTCTGGAATATCCGGCTGACGTTGGCGCCCTGCAGCGCAAAGCCGATCTGGATTCCGAAGAAGCCGAACGAGATATTCCAGAGCTGCCAGAAGCCGAGCTTCGGCTTGTCCATCCATGCCTCCTCAAAACCGTCCGGCATTCCGGATCGGACAATCCATAGGGAAAGAGCGGCGCTCTCGCACCGCCCTTTCCCGTCAGTCGCTTCAGATCGCGGCCAGTGCCACGGTCAGAACTTGTAGCTCAGGCCGAGCAGATAGCGGCGGCCGTAGCGTTGATAGTCGATGACACGGCGCAGGTCGCCGTTCTCATACGTGATGAACGGCTCGTCGGTCAGGTTCTGGCCCTGCAGCAGAATGCCGAGACCTTCCAGCGGCCCGTCCTGGAACTCGTAGCCGATCTGGGCATCGATGATCGTCTCGCCTTTGGCCGTGCGGTTCACGCGCGAAACGCCGAAACCGACCACTTCCGCCAGGAACTTGGAGCGGTGCCGAACGCTGGCGCGGGCGGAGAAGCCGCTCTTCTCGAAATAGACCGTGCCATTCGCCACGTGCTTCGACAGGCCCGGGAGCGGCTGCGACGGGTTGTTCGGGTCCGGCTGGATGCTGCTTTCCGTATAGGAATAGCTGCCCACCACTCCGAAGCCGTCGAGGGCGCCGGTGAACAGGTTGAACGGCAGGGTCCCCGAAAGCTCGAGGCCATAGATGGTGCCGCCCGATCCGTTGGCCGGCGCGTTCACGCGACCGAGGAACGTGCCCGGCTCCGGCCCGGCGCCCGGGGGCGGCGTGTAATCGAAGCCGGTGAAGTCGTAGAGGATGTTCTGCTTGTAGATGTAGGTCTCGAGGTACTTGTAGAACCCCGCCACGGCGACATAGGCCTCCGGGCTGAAATAGTGTTCGTACGAGATGTCGACCGAGTCCGCGATCCACGGCCGCACGTGCGGATTACCGCCCTCGCCGCTGAAGAACGCATTGGTCGGGTCGGTCGAGTTGTAGAACGCGTCGGTCGTGTTGAAGTTGAACGAAGCCTTCATCTGCTCCATCCGCGGCCGCGCCAGCGTGCGCGCAAGGCCGAAGCGGAGCACGTTCGCATCGTCGAAACGGAACGAGAGGTTCATGCTCGGCAGGAGCTCGGTGTACTTCGAGCCTTCGTTCACCGCGATGTTGCCGTTCGCGAAGCCTTCCGAGCTTTGGTCGGTGTAGACGACCTGCAGGCCGATATTGCCGGTAAGCGAGCCGTTATCGCCGACCGGCTGGTCGATGTTCGCCTTCACCCAGCCCGTCAGCACATCCTCGTTGACCGACCAACCTTTGACGCCGACGTCGTTGTTGGAGTCGCGGATGAGGTCGTAGATGCCGCTGTCGATCAGCTTGATCGGGTCGTAGGCGACCATTCCCGGAATGCCGAGATAGGCAAGCTCGGTCGGATCGAGCAGCGCATCCTGCGGTATGGGAACACTGGTGTTGTGGTCGGGATCGGCGACGTTCGCCGCCAGGCTCAGGAAGAACTCGTCGGGCGTGTAGCTCTTTGAGCGCATCGTGAAGTTGGCGCCCACCTCGATGCTGTCGATGCCGCCGCCCAGCGCGTAATTCGCGCTGCCGCGGAAGGCGGTGAGCTCGTCCTTGATGCTGGGCATGTTGAGGTAGCCGTCCTGGCCGCCGGGAACGATGTCGCCGCCCCAGCCTTGCGGGCTGGTGAGCTGAATGAGGCCGGGATCGCTGTAGTCGAGACCGGTGTCGAACCGATAGAAGCCTTCCGGATCGAAGGTGAAGCCGATGGTGTCGTACGGACCGCTGCCCGCGCCGCGCGACGTGCCGGCGTAGGTTTCCAGGATCGTGTCCTTGCGGTCGACGCGCGAGTAGCTGACGTCTCCGATCAGCGTCCACCGCCCGGTTTCGTATTCCGCGTTCCAGCCGAGCGAATAGAGGTCGGAATCGCGCGTGTTCGCATCGTTGCGAACGATGCCCTTGGCACCCGCGAACGTGCCTTCGGTGACCAGGCCGTCTTCGACCGTGTAGCCGGGCTGAAGCGCGAGGCCACCCCAGAGCAGCGGAAGCTCGATCCCGCGCAGGATCTGCTCGTCCTTGAACTTCGAGTAGTACGCATCGATGCGCGTGTTGAAGTTGCTGCTCGGCTGGAATTCGATCGAGCCGATCACACCCGTGCGGGTGAGCTCGTTCGACTGCACGTAGGGCTTGGAGCCGCCGATGACGAACGGGCCGCCATCACCGAGGGTGGGATAGCCCCAGCTGTTGTAGCGCTCGATCTGGCTCGGCGAGACCATATGGGCGGCGCCCAGCATGACCCCGATCGTATCGTTGGCGAACTGGTCGATGTAGGTCGCGCTGACGCGGTAGCCGGTATCGGTGGAGCCCGAATTCAGCTCGCCCAGCGAGACCTTCTCGCCCCGCGCGCTGACGCTGAGCGCCCGGCGCCCGTACTCTAGCGGGCGGATGGTGCGCAGGTCGACCGTGCCGGACAGACCCTGCCCGATCAGGCCGGAATGGGGCGTCTTGTAGACGTCGACCCGCCCGATCAACTCCGACGGATACTGGTCGAACTCGATGCCCCGGTTGTCACCGGTCGTGACCTGCTCGCGCCCGTTGAGCAGAGTGGTCGAGAAGTCCGGCGCGAGACCTCGGATGCTGATCACCTGCGCGCGGCCGTCGATGCGCTGCGCGGTAAGGCCCGGCAGGCGGGCAATCGCTTCGGCGATGCTGTTATCGGGGAGCTTGCCGATGTCCTCGGCGGAAATCGACTCGACGATGACGTCCATCTCGCGCTTGGTCGCGATCGATTCGGCGAGCGCGGCCCGATAGCCGGAGACGACGATGACATCGCCTGCGGCTTGATCCTCCGCCTGCTCACCCTGTTCCTGGGTGGCGGCATCATCCTGCGCGAAAGCGGGAGCGGCACCTGCTGCCGTCAACGCGAACATGGCCGTGCCGCCCAGCAACAGCTTCCGCATGTCGATGAAACTCGTCATTTTACCTACCCCTCCAATACCGGCCGGGCACCCCGCCCGCGCGGTCTTTGCCTTCAGGCAACCGTTCGGCGCCGAACCGGCGCACACGGGTGAAAAATGGGTTGCCTCGTCTCTCCACTCCCGACCCTCGGCCGGGCTATTCTTGCATCCGGAGCGCACACGGGTTCGGCGCGCCTTCCAGTTTCACAAATTAATGCAAATTTGCGACATCAGTGCAAGCGCAAAATTTGCTTGGGCCTGCTGCCGCCGGGGATCAGAAGATTGATATCGATATATCTAGTATTGAAATCATATATTTACTTCAAATTGAACAGATGCTCACGAGACGCTTGACGCACTGGTCCGTCTCTGCAAATATTTGCAAAAGAGAGTTGCTGTTCCCTTTGGGCAACACGCATGGACGATGGAGAGGACGAAAATGGGGTCGATTCAGAGGCTGATGTTCAGCGCCGGACTGACGGCGCTTGCGGCGTCGCCGCTGGCGGCCGAGACCTTTCGCGACCGTTCGCCCGAAGAGGAGGTCGTCTACTTCGTCCTGCCCGATCGCTTCGCGAACGGCGATGAGGCAAACGACCGTGGCGGAATCGCCGGCGGCCGGCTCGACCACGGCTTCGACCCCGCTCACAAGGGCTTCTATCACGGCGGCGACCTCGCCGGATTGACCGAGCGGCTGGACTATATCCAGTCGCTCGGCGCGACGGCCATCTGGCTTGGCCCGATCTACAAGAACAAGCCGGTCCAGGGCCCTCCCGGTAACGAGTCCTCCGGCTACCACGGTTACTGGATCACCGATTTCACACAGGTCGACCCGCATTTCGGGACGCGCGAGGACATGAAGCGGTTCGTCGATGCGGCCCATGCCCGGGGCATGAAAGTCTATCTCGACATCATCACCAACCACACCGCCGACGTTATCAAGTACCGCGAGTGCCCGAAGAACGACTGCGCCTACCGCAACCATGCGGACTATCCCTATTCCACGCGCGGCGATGCGAAGGGCGAGCGGATCAACCAGGGCTTTTCGGGCGTCGAGGACCACACGGCGGAGAACTTTGCCAAGCTGACCGGCGCCGACTACGCCTACACGCCCTATGCGCCGGAAGGCGAGGAGGACGTGAAGGTTCCGACCTGGCTCAACGATCCGATCTATTACCACAACCGGGGCGACACGACCTTCAGTGGCGAAAGCTCGACCTTCGGCGATTTTGCGGGGCTGGACGATCTGTTCACCGAGAACCCGCGCGTCGTGCAAGGCTTCGTCGACATCTTCGGCACCTGGATCGACGATTTCGGCATCGACGGCTTCCGCATCGACACCGCCCGGCACGTGAACCCGGAATTCTGGCAGGCCTTCGTGCCCGCCATGCTGGAGCGCGCGGAGGCGCGCGGCATTCCCAACTTCCACATCTTCGGCGAGGTCTACGACGGCGATCCTGGCGCACTGGCCCGCTTCACGCGCGTCGACGGCTTTCCCAGCGTGCTCGACTTCGCGTTTCAAGGGACGGTCACCGATGTGGTGGCGAAAGGCGCGCCGACCGCCAATCTCGCCCGACTGTTCGCGGCGGACGCGCTTTACGAAGGCGGTGCCGATGCGGCGAAGCGCCTGCCGACGTTCCTCGGCAATCACGATATGGGCCGTTTCGCCCGCTTCGTGCGCGAAGCGCATCCCGGCGCCAGCGATGAGGACGTGCTGAAGCGCGTGATCCTCGGCCACGCGATGCTGTTCTTCTCGCGCGGCGTGCCGGTGATCTATTATGGCGACGAACAGGGCTTCGCCGGTGACGGCGGCGATCAGGACGCGCGTGCCGACATGTTCCCGAGCCGGGTCGCGACTTACAACGACAACGATCTCGTCGGCACCGATGCCACGACGGCCGAGGCGAATTTCGACATGCGTCACCCGCTCTACGAAGCCATTGCCGGCATGGCGAAAGTGCGCGGATCCGATCCGGCGCTGCGTTCCGGCGACCAGATCGTCCGCGCTTATGGCGATGAGCCCGGCCTCTTTGCTTTCTCCCGCCGTATCGCCGGTTCGGAGGGCGAGACACTGGCCGTGTTCAATACGAGCACCAAGCCGATCACCGCGCAGGTGCAGGTAGACACGAACTCGCTCGCCTGGACATCGCTGCATGGCCAGTGCGCCGCGGCCGCGACGGCGCCGGGCAGCTACAACGTGGAGCTTGCGCCGCTCGAATATCTGATCTGCAAGTCGGAGACCGCCCGATGATCGGCGAAGAGCAGCAGGTTCTGGATGCCGTGGCACCGCCGCTGGCCGAGGCCCGCCCGTGGTGGAAAGGCGCGGTGATCTACCAGATCTACCCGCGCAGCTTCGCGGATTCGAACGGCGACGGCATCGGCGACCTGCCCGGCATCACCGACCGGCTGGAGCACATCGCCTCGCTCGGCGTCGAGGCGATCTGGCTGTCGCCGTTCTTCACCTCGCCGATGAAGGATTTCGGCTACGACATCGCCGACTATTGCGATGTCGATCCGATCTTCGGGACCCTTGCCGATTTCGACCGGATGCTCGCCCGCGCTCACGAGCTCGGGCTCAAGGTTCTGGTCGACCAGGTCTATTGTCATACCTCGGACCAGCATGCCTGGTTCGCAGAGAGCCGCTCCAGCCGCGACAATCCCAAGGCGGACTGGTACGTCTGGGCCGAAGCGAAAGCCGACGGATCGCCGCCCAACAACTGGCAGTCGGTCTTCCACGGGTCGAGCTGGACGTGGGACGAGCGCCGCGGTCAGTACTACCTGCACAATTTCCTGCCGTCGCAGCCGGATCTCAACGTCCACAATCCCGAGGTCCAGGAAGCGCTGCTTGAGACCGCCCGGTTCTGGCTCGACCGCGGGGTCGACGGCTTCCGGCTCGATGCGCTCAACTTCCTGATGCACGACCCGGCGCTGACCGACAATCCGCCGGTCAAAGACGCGCCCAAACGGGCGCGGCCCTTCGACCGGCAGCATCATTTCCATAACCAGTCCCACCCGGACATCCCCGAGTTCCTGACCCGGCTGCGCAAGGTGATCGACGGCTACGGCGCCGATCTGTTTACTGTTGCCGAAGTCGGCGGCGAGCAGGCCGACCGGGAGATGAAGCTATTCACGCAAGGGGCGGACCGGCTCCACAGCGCCTACGGCTTCAACTTCCTCTACGAGAAGACTCTGACGCCCGAGCTGATCGAGCGGACGATCGGCCTCTGGCCCGGAGACGATGGCGAGGGGTGGCCGAGCTGGGCCTTCTCCAACCACGACGCACCCCGCGGCGTATCCCGCTGGCTCGCCGCGCGGGACCGCGACGCGCTTGCGCGCATGCTGCTGCTGCTGTTGCTGACGCTGCGCGGGAACGTGTTCCTCTATCAGGGCGAGGAACTCGGCCTGCCCCAGGCGGAGGTTCCGTTTGAGCGGCTCCAGGATCCAGAGGCGATCGCCAACTGGCCCAACGGCCAGGGCCGCGACGGGGCTCGGACGCCGATGCCGTGGGCTGGCGACGAACCCCACGCCGGCTTTTCGGCCGTCGAACCGTGGCTTCCGGTCGATCCGGAACACGTGGCCCTGGCGGTAGACCGGCAGGAAGCGGGGACGGCCTCGATCCTCAATCTCACGCGCCGCCTGGTAGCGTTCCGCAAACGCCACTCAGCCCTGAAGATCGGAGATTTCCGGCCCATCGCTGTTCCGCATCCCTTGCTCGCCTTCGAACGCAGCGATGACGGCGAGCGCCTGCTATGCGTCTTCAACCTTGCCGACGAGCCCGTTCAATGGACCCTGCCGGAGGGCTGGCATGTCATCGAACGCGTAGGCGTTGAGGCCGTTGGGGTGGTGCCGCCGCTCTCCGGCTTCGTGGCGCAGCGAATGGCATGACGGGCGCGTCAGCCGCCGCAGGATTCCCGCACGATCAGATCGGTCGGCATGCGCTCCGACCGCATGTCGCCGACGCCACTCGAATCGAGCAACTTCGACACGAGCAGACGGCCCGCACGTGCGGTGTCCTGCGACACGGTGGTGAGCGCGGGCCGGCTGTAGCGGGCGAACGGAACATCGTCGTAGCCGACGACCGACACGTCGCCCGGCACGTCGCGTCCTGCCCGCTGCAGCGCCCGTATCGCCCCGAGCGCGATCAGGTCGCTCGCAGCGACGATGCCATCGAAGTCGAGCCCGCGGCTGATCAGGGCATCGACGGTCGCCTCGGACGACTCGACCGTGAAATGGGCGGGCACCATGAGCGCCCGGTCCTGGGGCAGCCCCGCTTGGTCGAGCGCCTCGAGATAGCCGCGCAGCCGCTGCGTCACCTCCGGCGCCTCGCTGTCGCCGAGGAAGACGATCCGCCGGCGGCCCAGACGGATGAGGTGCATCGTGGCGCGGCGGCCACCCACCAGGTTGTCGCTTCCGACGGAGCAGTATTGCTGGTCCGGAAGCTTGGCGCCCCAGACGACGAAGCGGTCATCGCGCTCCATCAGCCGGTTCAGCGAGTGGTGCAGCGTGCTCTGGCCGAGGAAGACCGCACCGTCCGCACGGCTGGTGTTCATCGCCCTCGAAAGATCGTCGAAATTGGTCGGTGTGAAATGGCTGACCAGCACGTCGCAGCCCCGGGCGCGCGCCGCGTCACTGACGCCTGCGAACAGCTCGAGGAAAAACGGATCGTCGATCTGGCCTTCCCGCCCCTGCGGGCGCGGAATGATGATGGCGATCGTGCCGTTCGCCCCGATCGGGCCCGCCGGCATGTAGCGGCGGAACGGGTAGTCATGCTCGCGCGCCAGCTTCCAGATGAGCTGCTTGGTGCGCGCGTTGACCGAGGGGCTGTCGTTGAGGGCGCGGCTGGCCGTGGAGATCGACACTCCAGCCAGCTTTGCGATATCCTCCAGCCTGGTGCTGCGCCCGGCCACTATGCAAATTTTGCCACAAACATTTTCATGAGCCGAATTGCGCAGTGTCGCGCGGATTTTGCAACCCGGATTTTGCACGGAGCCGAGCCATGTTTGGACGCCTGATTGCCCTCATCGCCTTCGTTTCTGCCGCGCCCGCCTGTGCCGAGGTCGTGGCCGAAGTCAGTTCGCCCGGCGAGGTGCTGACCGTGGAGATCGACATCAACCCTGCGGGTCACGCAACTTACTCGGTGGAGCGTAATGGCGAAGCGGTGATCGAGCCCTCGCGGCTGGGCTTCCTTTTCACCGATGCCGAGAAGCTCGACCGCTATTTCAAGCTCGGCGGAACCTGGACGCGCAGCTTCGACGAGACATGGGAGCAGCCATGGGGCGAGCGCCGCTTCGTCCACAACCATTACAATGAGTTGCGCGTCCGCTTGACGGAGAGGGCGCATGCCATGCGGAGCGTCGATGTCGTGTTCCGTGTTTACGACGACGGGGTCGGTTTCCGTTACGAATTCCCCGAGCAGGCATCGCTCGACACGGTCAACATCGCCGAGGAGTTGACCGAGTTCGTGATCGCGGACCCGGGTACGGCATGGTGGATCCCGGCCGGCGAGTGGAACCGCTACGAATATCTCTACCACGAAACGCCGGTGAGCGAGGTAACGCAAGCACACACGCCGATCACCATCCGCACGGAGGACGGGCTGCATATCTCGTTCCACGAAGCGGCGCTGGTCGACTACTCCTCGATGTGGTTCCGGCGTGTCGAAGGCCGCCGCTTCCGGGCTGAGCTCGCCCCCTCGTCCCACGGCGCCAAGGTGAGCCGCGATGCGCCCTTCAACACGCCGTGGCGCACGATCCAGATTTCCGAGACGGCGGGCGGCCTCGTCGAATCCAGCCTGATCCTCAATCTCAACGAGCCGAACAAGCTCGGCGACGTCTCGTGGGTCGAGCCGTACAAGTACGTCGGGGTCTGGTGGGGCATGCATCTCGATACCGAGAGCTGGGGGTCGGGCCCGAAGCACGGCGCCAACACCGCGAACGTCAAACGCTACATCGACTTCGCTGCCAAGCACGGTTTTCGCGGCGTGCTCGTCGAAGGCTGGAATCAGGGTTGGGACGGCGACTGGTACAACAACGGCGCGGTGTTCAGTTTCACCAAGCCCTATCCCGATTTCGACATCGAGGAACTGGCGGTTTACGCGCGCAAGAAGGGCGTCCGTCTCATTGGTCACCACGAGACGTCGGGGCACGTCGCGAACTACGAGAGCCAGCTCGAAGATGCGCTCGACCTCTACAAGCGGCTCGGCATCGACTCGGTCAAGACCGGCTATGTCGCCGATAGCGGCGGCATCCAGGCGCTCGGCCCGGACGGCGAGATCCGCTTCGAGTGGCACGACGGACAGTTGATGTCGAACCACCACCTGAAAGTGGTCAAGGAGGCGGCAGAGCGGCACATCGCGGTCAATCCGCACGAGCCGATCAAGGACACCGGCCTCCGCCGCACCTACCCCAACTGGGTCTCGCGCGAGGGCGCCCGGGGCATGGAATACAACGCCTGGGGCGATCCGCCCAACGACCCCGCGCACGTGCCCGAGCTGGTCTTCACGCGCCTGCTGTCGGGGCCGATGGACTATACGCCCGGCGTTCTCAGCCTCCAGGGCCGCGGCCAGAAGCTGCAGTCGACCGTCGCGCGGCAGCTTGCGCTCTACGTGGTCATCTACAGCCCGATCCAGATGGCGGCCGACCTGCCCGAGAACTACGAGAAGCACATGGCGGCATTCCAGTTCATCAAGGACGTGCCGGTCGACTGGACGGACAGCCGCGTGCTCAACGGCGAGATCGGCGATTACGTGACCTTTGCCCGCAAGGACCGGAACAGCAATGACTGGTATCTCGGCGCGGTCACCAACGAGGACGCACGCGAACTCGAGGTCAAGCTCGACTTCCTCGACCCCGGCCGTACCTACACGGCTCAGATCTATCGCGACGGTCCCGATGCCGACTGGAAGACCAACGGCCACGATATCGTCATCGAGGAACGCAAGGTCGACGCCGGCGATGTCCTGACGCTGCGACTTGCCTCGGGCGGCGGACAGGCGATCCGCTTCGTCGCCGAATGAGGTTCGCGGTCTTTCTTTCCGCCCTGCTGCTGGCGTTCGCGTCACCGGCAGCGGCCGAGGATGCGGGTCCGGGCCGTCTCGTCCGCTACGAAGCGTTTCCCTCGCGCCACGTCGATCCGCGCGGCGTCACGATCTGGTTGCCCGCCGGATACGATGGCGCGAGCGAGCGCTATCCGGTGCTGTACATGCACGATGGGCAAAACCTGTTCGATCCGGCGATCGTGGGCGATAAGGGCGAATGGGGCGTCGACGAGGCCCTCACGGAGCTTGTCGACGCCGGCGAGGCGCGGCCTGCGATCGTCGTCGGCGTATGGAACACGCCGAAGCGCCTTCTCGAATATATGCCGAACGAGGTCTTCGCGGCGCTTCCGGCCCCATACGAAGACGAACTGGCCGAGCTCTACAAAGGGACGCCCGTCTCGGACCGCTATCTGCGGTTCCTGGTCGAGGAACTGAAGCCCTGGGTCGACGCGAACTTCCGCACGCTCACCGGCCGCAACGACACCTTCATCGCCGGATCGAGCATGGGCGGGCTGATCTCGCTCTATGCGATCAGCGAGTATCCCGAGGTGTACGGCGGTGCGGCGATGATCTCGACGCACTGGCCGCTGTTCCTGAGCTGGCCGGTCGAACCGCGCCCCGCCGCGGAGCGGGCAGCGGTTATCGCGACTTTCGAGACCTGGCTGCGCACCGCCCTCCCCGCGCCGGAAAATCACCGGCTGTGGTTCGATTACGGCTCTGCGACGATCGATGCGCTCTACGAGCCCTATCAGCTCAGGATGGACGAGGTCGTCGCAGCGGGAGGATACGAGCGCGGGCGCAACTGGAGGACCGAGTCCTTCCCCGGCGCCCCGCACGACGAAAGCGCCTGGCGCGAACGCGTCCACCTACCGTTGGCTTTCTTGCTCGGGCGGAAGGCAGAGCAGAAGTAATCGCGGGCTCGGACGTCAGTTCAGCTTGAAGAGCGCGATGTCGTAGGGCGCCAGCGCCCGGCCCGAACCGCCGAGCAGATCAGCTTGGCCGGGTCCCTGATAGTTCACCATCCGGTCCGACAGATTGGCGACGAGGTGAAACCGCTCGCCATCCAGCTTGCGTTCTACCACCAACAGCTCCGGTGCGCTTTCCATCACCTCGAGCGAACCGCGCGACAAGGCGGGATGCTTTGTCCGCAGATCCAGCAGACGGCGATAGAAGTTGAGCAGCGAGTCCGGATCGCCGTCCTGCTCCTCGACCGAGATGCCGTCATGGCTCTGCGAGTACTTGTCGGTCCAATAGCTCTTGCTCGGATCGCGGTACCAGTTGGCGTGAATCGGCGCCTCCACCTCAGCCTCCCATTCGAAGGCCTCGCGGATGCCGATATCCTTCTCGTCGGTCTCGAAGCGCATGTCCTGCACGCCGTGCATGCCGAGTTCCTGGCCGTAGTAGAGCAGCGGCGTGCCCTGCAGCAGGATGCCGAGCGCCGCCGCGGTGCGCAACCGTGTCGGCGTCATACCCTCATCCGACGCTACCCGGTTCATATCGTGGTTCTCGATGAAGATGAGCTGGTGCTTGCCCTGCGGCGTCGCGTTCGCCGTGCCGCGGATCGCCTCGACGATCTTGGCCTTGTCGAAGCTGCGGATCGCTTCGCGCAGCGGGAAGGCGAAGACGTAGTCGGCATCGCCGCGAGTCAGGAAATCCTCGCCGTAGCCCCAATCGGACTGTTCGGCGATGAAAATGACCTGCGGATTGACCGCCCGCACCTTGTCGAACAGCGGCCGCCAGAACTCGGCGAACAGGTTGGTATGCATGTCCCGCTCGTCGAGATTGTCCATCATGTGGTCGATCCGGAAACCGTCTACGCCGTCGCTGAAATCTCCGTCACCGTTGGGATCGACCCAGCTCAGGAAGTAGCGGTCGAAGTACGCCTTGAGCTCCGGCGATTCCATGTTGAGCGTGGTGATGCCGGTCTCGAGGTCCGGCCAGTGCTTCGCCACCACGATCGCGAACGGGCCCTCGTCGGGCTGGGTATTGCCCGGCCCGCGCCAGACGAGGAAGTCGCTGTAGGGCGACGCGGGGTTGCCGAGCGACTGCGTGTACCAGGGATGGTCGTAGGCGACATACTGGATCTCCTGATCCAGATAGATCTTCATGCCGCGCTTGTGCACCTCCGCCACGAGACGGTGATAGTCCTCCATCGTTCCGTATTCGGGATCGATGCCTTCGAAATCCGACGCGAAATAGTTGTGGTAGAAGGCCGAGGGATAGAGCGGCGTCAGCAGGATGGAGGTGACGCCCAACTCCTTCAGGTAGTCCAGGCTGTCGATAATCCCCTGAAGGTCGCCATGCCCGTCGCCATCGCTGTCGCGCAGGCTGCGATTGAAGACGTGGTAGAACACCTCATCCGACGGCGCGAGGGCCGCGGACGCTTGCGGCGCAGGCGTGGGAACGCTTGCGCAGGACGCGAGCAGGGTGGCAGCGGCGGCGAGCGGCCAGGCGCGGGTCAGCACACTCATGCCGGGATCAACCGGCTGGTGTCGGGAGTGCGGTGCCATGGCACGGGCGGTTCGGAGTCCTCGTAAGTCGGGAGCACCGCCTCGACCCGCTGGCGCAACACCGGCGTCCAGTCGAGCGGCGTGAGCGGCCGCGCGACGCTGGTGTGGATGTCGTCGCGGCGGAGGTAGTTCTCCATCCCGCGCGCGCGCATGCCGGGCGACATGCCGCTCCAGTGCGGCATATACCAGAGCGTCAGCAGCGGCCGCTCCTCGTTCGTCCGGTTGGCGTAGGCGCCGTGGATCAGGCGGGAATCGCCGATCAGCACATCGCCGGCCTTTACCGGCACCGCCACTTCGTCGGGATGTGCGGCGTAGTCGACCGCATCCGGGTTCGCGAAACTTTGCAAGCCTTCGGAATGCGCCGCTTCCAGATGATGCAGCGGATGATCGCGCAAGTGCGTACCGGGAATGACGCGCAGGCACCCGTTCTCCGGCGTCGTATCGGTCAAATAGATCATCACGAACAGCTGGTGCGCGCGGACATCGTAGCTTTCCGGCTCGGTCCAACCCCACCAGTCCTGATGCCAAAACAGCGGGGGTCCCCCGGCGGGCTTGGAAATCAGGAAACCGCCGGTCCAGCGCGGATCGGTGGCGCCGACCTCGCGAAGCAGCTCCGCGATCTTCGGCGATCCGATCACGTCGGCATATTCCGGATTGTCGCTCAGATGGATCAGCGAACCGTTGGACTTCACCGCCTCGCGCGCGGCCTCCTTCTCGCGCAGCAGCGTCGCGTGGGCGCGCAGCAGCAAGGTGTCCATGGTGACGGGATCGAGCACATCAGTGAAACGGACGAAGCCGTTCTGCTCGAGCTGCTGGGCGGGCGAGAGGGCGGCCGGAGCCGTCGCGGAAGGGGCGCTTGTCATGCCGACCATGATAGGCCGCCTGTGGTGCACCGTCAGCCGGCCACACTGTTGCTACCGAGTGGATAAACTATCGTGATTTTGCTCTATATGGCCGGAGCGGGAATATCGCCATCTGGTGCAGTACCGTTCTTGCGTGGCTCTATTCCACCCTCGTTCTCCGCCTGTCTTGGGCGAAGGAACAGCCATGCAACCGCAGACAGGCCGATCGTGGCCGCGCCAATCAGGAATAGCGCTCCCTTGTCCTCGACCCGGCTCATGAAAGCACCCACGCCGAAGCTCGCGACGAGCTGCGGTAGAACGACCGATAGGTTGAACAGCCCCATGAATAGACCCATGCGGCGTCCGTCGACGCGCTCCGACATGATCGCGAAAGGCAGGCTCACCATCGCGCCCCAGCCGATACCGGCAACCGCCATCAGTGCGTAGAGCAGTGGCTCCGCCCGAACGAACATCCACGCCGCGAGGAACGCCCCTGCCATCAGCGCCAGGGCGCCAGCATGGACATGCGTACGGCGGAACCGGCGGGCGAGCGGAGCAAGCAGCAGCGCAGGCGCAAGCGCCGCCACGGCGTTGAGGGCAAGGAAAGCGAGCGCGGCCGTCCGCCCCAGCCCATCCGTATCCAGCGAAGGCATCCGGTACTGCAAAAACGATACGAGGTAGATGAAGAGCGACTGGATACCGATCCAGCTCAACGAATGCGCGGCGAGAACCTTGCGGAACTCGGGCATCGTGCTCCCGTCGGACCGGGACAGCAGCGCGTGGCCGATGAGCAGAGCCGTCGCCGCCGCACAGGCAATCTCGGCGCCGTAGCCGGCGGGCATCGTCCCCGCCAACCGTACGACCATGGCGTAGATGTCGTAGATCGCGATCGCCCATAGCGGCGACAGCATCAGCATCGCACTGAGGAACGTGACGCCATCCCGAAGTGCAGCCGGGCCATCGCTCGCATCTTCGGGTTTCGGCTCCTCTATGAGTAGGGCGGGAACGACGGAGAAGAGCAGGACAAGCCCCACCGCGAAGTAGATCAGCGCAATGTTCCCGAGAAGCGCACCGATCGCATAGGCGAGCAGGCTGAAACTGCCCGACACCGTCTGCATCCAGCTATAGCCGCGCGAGCGCTCGGCGCCGCCTTCGGTCACGTCGGCGATGATCGAGCGCGTCGGATTGAAGCCGACGTTGACCGCGAGGTCGAGCGCCAGCGCAACGGCGATCGCGACGCCCATCACGCTCTCCAGTCCCAGCGCAGTGGAAATCAGTCCCATGGCCGGAAGCGCGAGGATCATCAGCGCCGCGAGCACGCCGCCGACTATGATGAAGAACCGCCGCCGCCCGTTCCAGATCCACAGCCGGTCGCTGATCAGCCCGATGGCAACCTGTCCGATGATGCCCGCCATCGGGCCCGCCGCCCAGACGAGACCGATCTCGTGAATGTCGAGGCCGTACCGCGTCGCAAGGATCCAGCTCAGCACCGAGATCTGCACCGACAGGGCAAAGCCCATTGCAGTGGCGGGAAGCGTCAGCAGAAAATAGAATGACGGTGTCCGCCGGCACTGGATATCGAGCATTTGACCCTCTCGCGATAACGTCAACATCAGCAGGGCCTTGCGCACAACGGGAAAAACTATCACCCTGTTGCCCTCATGACTCTCCGCCCCATCTGCGAGCCGGTCGAGCTTCCGCTCGGTGCGAGCGTGATCGCCGAGCGCGTCGTCTCGGCCGTCGATGCGCCCGCGTCGGGGCAATTCCTCCATTTTCACGACGTCAGCGAACTGGTGCTGTTCGGCCGTGTGGAGGGCGCTTTCATCGCCGACGGCAGGCAGCATCCGCTGAGCGACGGCGCAGTGGCCTTCTCCCCCTCGATGCGCCACCACGACTTCGCGCTCGCGCCGGGCCGGAAGGACTGGGCGCTGATCCAGATCGATCCGTACATCGTCGAGAATCTCGCGCATCAGCCGTCGCTGTCGCGGTTGAACCGGCCCTTCTGCGCCATGCCGGACGCCACCGCACGCCGCCGCATCGACGTTCTGGGCGACTGGCTGATCGATGTGGCCGGCACTGATCCGTTCGATCCGCTGATCGGGCGCATCGTCGAACTCTTGCTCTGCCAGATCGCCGCAGCCCCGGAGGTTGCCGGCAGCGAGGCGACCAGCGATGCGACGCAGGTCGAGCGACTGCTGCCCGCGGTGGAGCAACTCAGGCGGGATCCCTCCGCAGCGATCTCGCTCGAGAACGCCGCCGCCTCGTGCAACCTGTCGCCAGCCTATTTCTCCCGCCGTTTCAAGCGGGTCTTCGGGATGAACTTCACCGACTACGCACGGGTCTACCGCCTCCATCTCGCCGCGCGCCGGATCGCCACCTCCGGCGCATCGCTGTCCGAGATCGCCTACGGCCTGGGCTTCTCCAGCCCCTCACACTTCAGCGCCCGGTTCCACGAGCGCTTCGGCATGACCCCGCGTCAATACCGCCGCACAGCCCAGGCGCGATAGTCCATTCAACCCACCTTAAAATACCTTTCCGGGATGTTCGCACTTTTCTTGTTCGTTCGAACGAACTAGAGAAGGGCGCATGGCCATGCCCTCGATTCTCGAAGCCGCTATCGATCAGTTCGGCCGCAAGGGCTTCGAGGGGGCGAGCACCCGGGCGATCGCTGCGGCTGCCGGAACGACGATGTCCTCGATCACCTACCACTTCGGCAGCAAGCACGGGCTCTATCTGGCTGCCGCGGACCATATCGCGCAGCGCATCGCGGAAATGCAGGCGCCCACCGTGGAACGGATGCGGGAACTGGCCGACGGCTCGCGCGAAGGGGCCATCGCCGCGCTGCTGGGCCTCTTCGACAGCTTCGCGCTGATGATGCTCTGCGCGGAATCGGCGCCCTGGGCCCGCTTCATCCTGCGCGAACAGCAGGAGCCGACCGAGGCGTTCGAGCGGCTTTACGGCGGGGTGATGCGCCGCATGTCCGAACAAGTGGTGGAGTGGCTGCGCCTCGCCCGGTCCGATCTGTCGGAACGCGAGGCACGCGCGACCGCCGTCGTGATGTTCGGCCAGACGATGATCCTGCGCGCGGGCCGCGCCACCGTCTGCCGCGTCATCGGCGTGGAGACGATCGACGACGATGTCGCCGCCCTGCTTCGGGCCCGTCTGCGCAGCAATCTGCTCGCCATCCTGCGGGAGGAACCTACATGAACCGCCGCCGCCTCATTGCCATTGCAGTACTCCTCGCCCTCGTCATCGTAGCGATCGTGACCCGCGGGTTCGGCCTGCTGGGAAGCGATCGGGATGATCCGCTGACGCTCTACGGCAATGTCGACGTGCGCGAGGTCGATATGGCGTTCCGGGTCCCGGGCCGGATCGACAACATCGCAGTCGAGGAAGGGGCGAAGGTCAAACGCGGCCAGCAACTCGCGACGCTCGACACCGCCAGCCTCGACGCGCAGATCGCACGCGCCGATGCCGACGTCGCCCGGGCCGAGGCCGAGCTTGCCCGCCTGACAAACGGCAGCAGGCCGCAGGAGGTCGCCCAGACCCGCGCGCAACTCGCCGCGGCGCAGGCCGCTCTCGTCAACGCCGAACGCGATTACGCGCGGCGCCAGCCGCTCGTCGAGCCCGGCGCGATCAGCGCGGCGGTATGGGCCCAGACCGTCGCCGCCCGCGACCGGGCACGAGCCCAGGTAGCCGAGGCACGCCAGGCGCTCTCGCTCGCACAGGATGGCGCCCGTGCGGAGGACATCCGGGCCGCCGGCGCCCAGGTCGCCGCCGCTCGGGCCGCGCGCCAGAGCGCTTCCATCGATCGAGGCGATGGTATTCTGACCGCCTCGGTCGATGGCACCGTCGTTACCCGCGCACGCGAACCCGGCGCCATCGTCCAGCCGGGCGAGACCGTGCTCACGCTGTCCATCGATCGGCCCTTGCGCGTCCGCGCCTATGTCGGCGAGCCGGACCTCAGCCGTGTGCGGCCGGGCATGCGCGTGACCATCAAGGCCGACGGCAATCCGAAGGCCTATCACGGGACGATCGGCTACATCTCGCCCCGCAGCGAGTTCACGCCCAAGTCGGTCGAGACCGAGGACTTGCGCACCGACCTCGTCTACCGCCTGCGCATCAATGTCGAGGACCCGGACGACGCGCTGCGCCAGGGCCAGCCGGTGACGGTGACCATCCCCACACCCGCCGCCGCGGAGGACTGATCCGGTGAGCGCCGCCGTCGCCAGCGCGAAGGGGGTGGTCAAGCGCTTCGAGGGCGTGACGGCGCTCGATGGCGTAGCGATCGACGTCGCGCCGGGCCGGATCACCGGCCTGGTCGGCCCCGATGGCGCGGGCAAGACCACGCTGATCCGCATCCTCGCCGGGCTGATGAAGGCCGACGAGGGCGAGATCTCGATGCTCGGCGGGCCGCCGGGGGCCGCGCTCGACGATCTCGGCTACATGCCGCAGCGCTTCGGTCTCTACGAGGATCTGACGGTTGCCGAGAACTTGACGCTCTACGCCGAACTGCGCGGTCTGCCGCGCGGCGAGCGGCAGGCGGTGTTCGATCGGCTGCTGGATTTCACCGATCTCAAGCGGTTCCAGGCTCGCCTCGCAGGCAAGCTCTCGGGCGGCATGAAGCAGAAGCTCGGCCTCGCCTGCGCGCTGGTGAAGACCCCCAAGCTGCTCTTGCTCGACGAGCCGGGCGTCGGCGTGGACCCGATCTCGCGCCGCGAATTGTGGGCTATGGTCGGCGAGCTCACCGGCGAAGGCATCGGCGTGTTGTGGTCGACCGCCTATCTCGACGAGGCCGAGAAGTGCGACACCGTCTATCTGCTGAGCGAAGGCAAGTTGCTGTTCGAAGGCCCGCCAGGCGACCTCACCGGCGCGGTCGCCGATCGCGTGATCCGGGTGAGCGGGTTCGAGGCCCGGCGGCGGCGGTTCCTGACCGAGGCGCTCGACCGCGAGGACGTCATCGACGGGACCATCCAGGGCCGCTCGGTGCGTCTTCTGATCCGCGACGGCCGCGAGGTGCCTGATGCCGTCATGCTCGACGCGGGGCCGGACACCCGGATCGAGCCGGCCAGCCCGCGCTTCGAGGACGGCTTCATCGAACGGCTCGGCGGCGGACCCCGCGGCACGAGCGCGCTGGCCGAACGCTATCGCGAGATCCCACCCAGCGACACGCCGATGATCGAGGCGAACGGACTGACCCGCCGCTTCGGGGATTTCACCGCGGCGCGCGACATGAACTTCTCGATCCCGCGCGGGCAGATCTTCGGCCTGCTCGGCCCCAACGGCGCGGGCAAGTCGACCACGTTCAAGATGCTGTGCGGCCTGCTGACGCCCAGCGAAGGGACGGGCGCCGTGGCCGGGAACGACCTGCGGCGCGCGGCCGCCGACGCGCGCGCCTCGCTCGGTTACATGGCCCAGAAGTTCTCCCTCTACGGCGATCTGTCGGTGCGGCAGAACCTCGACTTCTTCGCCGGCGCCTATGGACTTGACCGGCAGGAAGGCGCGCACGCGATCGAGGCGATGGCAGAGATCTTCGAGCTCGGCGAGCGGATGAACGTCAACGCCGGCACGCTCCCGCTCGGCTTCAAGCAGCGCCTCGCCCTCGCTTGCGCGGTCATGCACGAGCCGCCGGTGCTGTTCCTCGACGAGCCAACCTCGGGCGTCGACCCGGTGACGCGGCGCGAGTTCTGGACGCACATCAATGGTCTCGTCGAGAAGGGCGTGACCGTGCTCGTCACCACGCACTTCATGGACGAGGCCGAGTACTGCGACGAGGTCACGCTGATCTATCGCGCGGAGCAGATCGCCAGCGGCACGCCCGACGCACTGAAGGCCAGGGCGGCGGAACTCTCCGACACAGCCGACCCGACGATGGAGGATGCCTTCATCGCCCTGATCGAGGACAGCGACCGTGCGCGCGAGCTGGAGGCGGCGGCATGAGTGCGAACTTCAATCGCCGCCGGCTGATCGCCCTGTCGATCAAGGAATTCGCGCAGATCATGCGCGATCCCTCCACTTTCCTGATCGCCTTCCTGCTGCCGCTGATCCTGCTGTTCCTGTTCGGCTACGCGGTATCGCTCGATTCGTCCCGCACGCGGATCGCGCTGGTGGTGGAGGACAGTTCCGCGCAGGCGCTCGACCTCGCCAGCGCCTATGCCCATTCGGACTATTTCGAGGTGATCCCGGCGCGTAGCGTGGCCCAGGTGCGGGATACGCTGATCGACGGGACCGCGCGCGCCATCATCGTCATCCCGCAGGGCTTCGGCGAAGGCATGGTCGCGGGCACGCCGCCTCCGATCCAGATCGTGACCGACGGATCGCAGCCCAACACCGCCAACTTCGCCGCCGCCTATGGCGAAGGGGTACGGGCGGCGTGGATGGCGGCGGAGACGGGCCGCGGCGCCACTGCGCCACCGATCTCCCTGTCGCCCCGCTACTGGTACAATCCGGGCCTCCAGAGCCGCTATTTCCTCGTCCCCGGCTCGATCGCCATCGTGATGACGATGATCGGCACGCTGCTGACCGCGCTAGTCGTCGCGCGCGAATGGGAGCGCGGCACGATGGAAGCGATGATGGCGACGCCGATGCGAATGGCGGAATTCATCGCCAGCAAGGTCGTGCCCTACTTCCTGCTCGGCATCGGATCGATGACGCTGTGCACGCTGATCGCGGTGTTCGTGTTTGGCGTGCCGTTTCGCGGATCGCCCTTCGCGCTCGCCGCCATCGCCGCAGCTTTCCTCATGCCCGCGCTGGGCCTCGGCCTGTTCATCTCGGCGGCGACCAAGAACCAGTTCGTCGCCAGCCAGATCGCACTGCTCACCGCCTTTCTGCCGACCTTCCTCCTCTCCGGCTTTCTCTACGAGATCGCCTCGATGCCCTGGCCGATCCAGGCGCTGACCTACATCGTGCCAGCGCGTTATCTGATCCCGCCCCTGCAGACGGTGTTTCTGGCCGGCGATCTGTGGGGCCTGATCCTGCCCGATATTGCGATCATGCTGGGCTTCGGCGCGCTGTTCTTCTTCCTCTCCTTCCGGGTGACGAAGCGGAGCCTCGACTGATGCGCCGCCTGTCCGCCATGATCGTCAAGGAGATGTGGGCGCTGCTGCGCGATCCGAAGTCGCGCATCGTGCTGGTGGTTCCGCCGCTGCTGCAGCTCTTCATCTTCTCCTATGCGACCACCCTGGACGTGAAGAACGTCGACGTCGCGGTGCTCGACCGTTCCGGCGGGGTCCATGCGGCGGAGTTCATGGCGCGGGTCGCAGGCAGCCCCAATTTCCGCGACATCCGCCGCCTGTCCTCCACCGACGAGCTCGAGCAGGCAATCGACGGGCAGGAGGTGATCGCAGCCCTTGTCTTCGACTCTGATTTCGATGCCCGGGTCACACGCGGCGAACCCGCCACGGTCGGCGTGGTGCTGGACGGGCGGCGTTCGAACGCGGCTCAGATCGTGTCCGGCTATCTCAGCGCCATTGCCGGCAGCTACGGAGCCGAACTGCTGCCGCGCCGGGCGGCGGAGGCCGCTACGGCCGGCTCGGTCGTGACCAACTGGTACAACCCCAGCCTCGACTACATCTGGTTCACGCTGCCATCGCTGGTCGCGATCATAGTCGCGGTGGCGGGTATCGCCATCACATCGCAGAGCGTGGCGCGCGAACGAGAGCTTGGAACGTTCGATCAGCTCATGGTCTCGCCCTTGCGCGTCCACGAGATCCTGATCGGCAAGATGGTGCCGCCGTTCCTGGTCGGCATGTTCAACGGGTCGCTCTATCTGGTGATCGCGCCGCTGGTGTTCGGCGTGCCCTTCACCGGCTCATACCTGCTCTTCTTCCTCGCGCTGTCGGTCTATCTGCTCGCGCTGATCGGCGTCGGCATGCTGGTGTCGGCCGCCTCAGCGACCCAGCAGCAGGCGTTCCTCGGATCGTTCCTCGCAACCGTGCCGCTGATCCTGCTGTCGGGCTACGCCGCGCCGATCGACAACATGCCGGGCTGGCTCCAGATCGTCACTTATGCCGATCCGGCGCGCTATTTCCTGATCCTCGTCCAGGGCCTGTTCCTCAAGGCGATGCCTGCTGCGCAAGTGTTCGAGCAGCTCTGGCCGCTCGTCGTGATCGCCTGCGCGACTCTGGCCGCATCGGCCTGGCTGTTCCGCGCCCGCATGGAGTGATGTTCGTGACCGCTCGTATTCTCCCTCTCGCCGCGCTTCTCCTCGCCGGATGCACCGTCGGCCCCGACTACGCCCCACCGCAGACCGCGGTCGCGCCCGAATGGGTCGAAGGCGGCGTTCCCGGCGAAGTGGATCTGGAATGGTGGCGCGGGTTCGGCGATCCGCAGCTCACCGCGCTGATCGAGCGCGCCTTCGCTGATGGCCCCGATCTCGCCGAAGCGACCGCGCGGCTCGCCGAAGCTCGCGCCAACCGCGACGCGGCGGCGGGCGGGCGCTTGCCAAGCGTTAACGCCACCGGCTCAGCCACCGAGAACGTCCTGAGCGAGGAAGGCCAGTTGCCGGTCGGCCAGATCCCGGGCTTCGAGCGCGATTTCCCGCTGTTCGACCTCGGCTTCGACGCGAGTTGGGAAATCGACCTGTGGGGCCGCCGCACGCGCGAGGTGCAGGCGGCCGAGGCGCGCGCGGACGCTGCGCTCGCCAGACGGCGCGAGGTCATGCTGACGCTCGCCGCCGAAGTCGCGCGCAACTATCTCGATCTGCGCGCGGCGCAGGCCGATGCCGCTACCCTGCAGACCCTCGCAGAGACCGATGCCGAGGCCGAACGCCTGACCCGGCTGCGGGTCGAGGCAGGCGAAGACCCGCGCGACGCGCTCGACCGTACGGCCGCGGCAGCGCAGGCAAGCGAGGCAGCGGTCGCGACGGCGCGTGCGCAGGCGACGGCTGCCGCCTATCGCATCGCGGTGCTCGTCGGCGCCCAGCCGGAGGACATGGCGCCGCTGCTTTCCCAGCCCGCACCCCTGCCCGCCGGTCCGGACGTCATTGCCGCCGGTATCCGCTCGGACCTGCTGACCCGCCGGCCGGACGTCCGCACGGCCGAACGCCGCCTCGCGGCCGCCACTGCCGACATCGGCGTCGCGACCGCCGACTTGTTCCCCCGCTTCTCGCTGCTCGGCAGCATCGGCCAGCAGGCACGGAGCGTGGACGACCTGTTCACGGGCGGAGCGACGCGTTTGCAGGTGGGCCCCAGCCTGTCCTGGCCGATCTTTGCAGGCGGCACGATCCGCGCCCGCATCCGCGCCGCCGACGCGCGGGCGGAAGCCGCCGCGGCGGTTTACGAGAAGGCCGTGCTGACCGCCCTCGCCGACAGCGAAACGGCGCTCAATCGCTTCGCCACCGCCCAGGCGGCGGCGACTGCCCAAGCCGCCGCGCTGGAACGTCAGGAGAGCGCACTGGCGCTTGCAAGGCTACGCGCCGCGTCAGGCGAGACGGACCGCCTCATGCTGGCGCAAAGCCGCCGCGCAATGCTCAACCAGGCGCGGGCTGCCACCGATGCCCGGCGCGAGCGCGCGCAGGCTGCGGTGGCACTGTTCAAGGCGCTGGGCGGCGGGTGGCGCGATCCGCCAGCGAATTGATCGGCGCGCCGCGGTTTGTCCCGCCGGTTAGCCTAGAACCAGCTTCGGATGCCGAGCAGCACGCTCCAACCGCCGATGCCCTCCCCGTCGGATCGTCTGAAATCCGCGGTGTCGCCGAACGCTCGTTCGTATTCGACGCCGATGTAGGGCGCGAACTCGGGTACGAATTCGTAGCGCAGGCGTAGCCCCATCTCCGCGGTCGAGAGACCGGAGCCGATGCCGAGTTCCGGCACGTCCTCGGCCGAAATATCCAGTTCCACCGCCGGCTGAAGGATCAACTTCCGGGTGATGCGCTGGTCGTACTCGGCCTCGAAGCGGGCGGCGAGTTCGCCCTTGTCCGAAAGGAACAGCGATCCGCCGATCTCGAACCAGTACGGGGCCAGGCCCTCAATGCCGAGCACCAGGTGCGTCCGCTCGGGATCGGGCCGAAAGTCGTGGCGGACACCCGCCTGGAGATTGAACCACGGGTCGATGGCGCGACTGTAGAGGGCCTGCACCTCGACCTCTTCAGGACTCTCGCCGAACACACCTTCGCCCTCGCTCTTGAGCCAGAGCTTGTCGTAGTCGCCGCCATGCCATGCCTGGACATCCCATGCGTAGCCGTCGCTTCCGTCGCGGGCGCGGTATTCGAGCTGGTCGGCAAGGAACATCGCAGTGACGTAGCCGCCATGCTCCTCGATCAGCCTCGCCTGTCGCTTTCGTTCGAACAGCTCGGGATCGAAGATCGTCGCGGCGGCGTGTTCCGGGCCTGAGAATGCCTCAGGTGGCGGCGGCGCGACAGGTGGCGCATCGGATGCCGCCATCCCGGGCATCGCATGGCCGGCGTGGGGATCGGCCGAGGGTTCGGGCGCCTTGTGCCCGGCATGCGGATCGGACGCCGGGCTGGCCCGGGGCGTGCAATGTCCCATCGCCGCATGCTCCGGCGTGCAGTCCGGAGCGCTGCTCTCAGCGCCGGACGGCTGATGTTCCGGGGCGGCATGACCAGCGCGCGGGTCCGCGCTCGGTGTGCTTTGAAGCGTGCAGTGGCCCATCGCGGCATGCTCTGGGGTGCAACTGCTGCCGGGCGTCGCGGGCGATGCCGGCGGAGCATGCTCGGCCCCATGGCCCGTCTCCTGGGCGGCCGCGGGAGAGGTCCACGCGAACATGGAGGCGGCCACGAGAAGGAGCGAACGCTTCATGCTTTCTCTCCTTCGTCGTCCATCGGCCGGACCTTCACCACGTTCATCATGCCGGCGTGCATGTGGTAGAGGAGGTGGCAGTGGAACGCCCAGTCACCCGGCGCATCGGCGGTGAGATCGAAGCTCGCCTTGCCGCCGGGCATGACGTTCACCGTGTGCTTGACCGGGTTACCGGCCGGCATGCCGGTCACCAGCTCGAAAAAGTGACCGTGGATATGGATCGGGTGACTCATCATGCTGTTGTTGATGAGATTGACCCGGACGCGTTCGTTCCGCGCGAAGCGGATCGGCTCGGCGCCTTCGTTAAGCTTCTTGCCGTCGAACGACCACATGAAGCGTTCCATGTTGCCGGTCAGATGGATGTCGACGCTGCGTGTCGGCTGGCGCTTGTCGTGGAAAGGCCTCAGCGGGGCGAGATCGTGATAAGTGAGGACGCGGTGAGGCTCGTCTTCGAGACCCAGCGGCCGGTCGCCTGTGCGATCGACCGGCATCGGCGCGATCATGTCGACGCCGACGCCGACGTCGACATCGACATCGTCAGGTACAAGCGACTTGTCGCGCATGCCGTGATTCATCGAGCCGGAGCCATGGTCCATGCCCGGCATCGAGCCATGGTCCATTCCCCCCATGCCCATGTCCTTCATGCCCAGAACCGGCTTGCGGCGGAGGGGCGGAACCGGCGCCTGCATGCCCATGCGCGGCGCCAGTGTCGCACGCCCCATGCCCGAGCGGTCGATCGATTCCGCGACCAACGTGAAGGCCCTGTCCTCCGTCGGGGTGACGATCGCGTCGTAGGTCTCGGCGACCGAGATCTGGAACTCGTCGGTCTCCACCGGCTGCACGTTCTGCCCGTCCGCACTGACGATCGTCATCGGCAGGCCCGGGATGCGAATGTTGAAGATGGTCATCGCGGATGCGTTGATGAAGCGCAGTCGCACGCGTTCGCCGGGACGGAACAGGCCGGTCCAGTTCTCCGCTGCCCCGTGGCCGTTGACAAGAAAGGTATAGGTCGCACCGGTAACGTCGGCGATATCGGCGGGGTCCATCCGCATCTTGCCCCACATCATGCGTTCCTCGAGCGGCATCGTATGCGCGAGCTCGTCCTCGCCGCCGATCAATCCGGCCAGCGTCTGCCGCTGGCGATTGAAATAGCCGCCCTGCTGCTTGAGCTTTCCGAACAGCTCGTGCGGATGCAGGAACGTCCAGTCCGACAGGACGATCACGTGCTCGCGGTCATAGGCGACCGGGTCGCTATCGGCAGGATCGATCACGAGCGGCCCGTAGTGACCGCTCTGCTCCTGCAATCCGGAGTGGCTGTGGTACCAGTAGGTGCCGTTCTGGACGATCGGAAACTCGTAAGTGAACGTCGTCTTGGGAAGGATCCCCGGGAAGCTGATGCCCGGCACGCCGTCCATGTGAAACGGCAGAATGAGGCCGTGCCAGTGGATCGACGTATCCTCGTCGAGCGTGTTCTCGACGTGGATCCGGACATTCTGCCCTTCGCGCAGCCGGATGAGAGGGGCGGGCAGCACGCCGTTCAGAGTGATGGCGTGACCGTTGCGGCCTCCCACGGTGAACGGGCTGTGCCCTACGGTGAGACGGATATCCTCACCGGAGAGGGTCGGCATCTGCGGGCGCAGTCCGGGCGAGCCGGTCTGCGCCCAGGCAGGGAACAGGCCAGACCAGCCAAGCCCCGCGGCACCCATTGCGCCCGCGCGCAGCAGTGATCGGCGGTCGATCGTCGACGTCATGAATTGAACTCCGGGAGTGAAGTGGATGCCATGCCCTGTCGTTCATACGCAGGCGCGCCGATTTGCCCTCAGCCCATCAGGCAAACTGCGCACGGCTCAGGAGCCCGGCGCGCGCTTCGCGGGGCCGAACCTGGCGACGAGGCTGTAGGCGGAGCCGACGAAATGCTGGCGCACCTGGGTGATGCCTTCGCTGCCCCGCCAGGTGCGCCGCTCGACGAAGAGACAGGGCGCTCCGACGGA
The DNA here is from genome assembly GCF_003581645.1 of Pelagerythrobacter aerophilus. Classification (GTDB taxonomy): domain Bacteria; phylum Pseudomonadota; class Alphaproteobacteria; order Sphingomonadales; family Sphingomonadaceae; genus Pelagerythrobacter; species Pelagerythrobacter aerophilus. Next base: position 201,481 of record NZ_QXFK01000019.1, read on the forward strand.
GAGCTTCAACTGCGCGGCAACGCCTGTGCTGGCGGCTACCGAGGCGATCCGCGTTTCCGCCTCGGTCCAGGGAACATGCTTCAGAAGCCACGCACCAGGGGAATCGTCATCGAACGGCTGCGCGGCCATCTCCGGCACCGCTGCAAGGCTGACCAGCCGCAATTCGCAGGCGAGCGGTACGTCATCGGCAAGATGAACGCCGGCGATCATCAGCAGCTCGCCTTCTTCCGCCAGCCCGGCCTCGCGCGCCTGTGGCGTGCCCGGCGGCACGATCGTCCGCTCGGACAGTTCGAAGCGGTAGCGCTGGCCCCGCTGTACGATCTCCTGCTCCAGATCGGGAATATCGAGCATCATCGAATGGGCCTTCGGGCGGGCGACGAACGATCCGGCGCGCTTGCGCCGCTCGATCAGCCCTCCGCCGGCAAGCGCCGAGAGCGCCTTGCTCACCGTCATCCGCGAGCAGCCGTATTGCTGCATCAGATCGTGTTCGGTCGGCAACCGCGAGCCCGGAGTACGTACGCCGGTCAGGATGTCCGCCTCGATCTCGCTGCGGATCTTCTCGTGCAGGGGCAGGTTCACGCGATCAGCGCCCCGATCGCCCTGCGGTAGCGGGCCACGACCGCGTCGCGCGCGACATGCCGGCCGCCGCTGACGCGCTTGTCGCCGCGCCGCCACACGCAATCCACGGCACCCCGACCGGAGGCGAACAGGAACCCGTCGAGGATCGACGCGGCAGGCCGATCGGCGAGGGAAGGGTGATCCGCATCGAGGCTGACGAAGTCGGCCGTGTTCCCGGGCGCGAGCCCGGCGGGGGCGCCCAGCGCCTGTGCACCGCCTGCCAGCGCTGCATCGAACAACGTCTGCCCGGTGGAGCGGTTGGCGCCCGGCGCGACGACATTGCGCGAGCGCGCAACCAGGCGCTGGCCATATTCGAGCCAGCGAAGCTCCTCCGCCATATCGATCAGCACGTTCGAATCGGACCCGATACCGATCCGCCCTCCAGCGCCCAGGAAAGCCGGAGCAGGAAACAGGCCGTCGCCCAGATTGGCCTCGGTCACCGGGCACAGGCCCGCGACGGCACCGGTGGCTGCCAGGGCCGTCACCTCCGCCGCGTCCATATGCGTCGCGTGGACGAGGCACCAGCGCCCGTCGACCTCCGCGTTGTCGAGCAGCCATTCGACGGGACGCCGACCGCTCCACGCCAGGCAATCCTCCACCTCCCGCACCTGCTCTGCGATATGGATATGGACGGGCGCATTGCCGGCCATTTCCTGCAGCAGCCGCAGCTCTTCCGCGGTGACTGCGCGCAGGCTGTGAGGCGCGATGCCGACGAGCGCGTCGGGGAGCACGGTCACCGCTTCCCGCGCTGCTTCGAGCAGGCGCGCGAAGCTCTCGGGATCATGGACGAACCGGCGCTGCCCCTCATTCGCGGGAAGGCTGCCGAACCCGCCGTGGGCGTAGAACACCGGCAAATGCGTCAGGGCGATGCCGGTCTCGGCAGCCGCGGCGACGATCCCATGCGTCAGCTCCGCGGGGTCGGCATAGGGTGCTCCGGCGGGATCGTGGTGGAGATAGTGAAACTCGCCCACACGGACGAAACCCGTTTCCAGCATTTCGACATAGGCGAGCGCGGCGATAGCCTGCAGCGCCTCGGCATCGATCCGGTCGACGAAGCGATACATGATTTCGCGCCAGGTCCAGAAGCTGTCGTCGCCCGCGCCGCGTGTCTCCGCCATCCCGGCCATGCTGCGCTGGAAAGCATGGCTGTGGACATTGGGCATGCCCGGAATGCCGATCGCGTGGCACTCGTCAGCAGGAGTCGGACCGACCGCGGTTTCGACCGCCGCGATAACCCCGTCCTCGAGGGCAAGGCGCACGTTCTCGGCCCAACTGCCGGGCAGCAGGGCACGGCTGAAATGGATCGTATGCCGGCGTGCAGGAGGTGCGTCGTGGCTCATTCGCGGGCCTCTCGAAGTCGTCAATTATGTCTATACATTATCGGCGATCAATGCAATCTATTGCCGCGAAGGAGACTCGGGCAATGCGATGCGACAGGTTGTGGCGCAATGCACGGCTGGCCACGATGGCGGGGCCGGGCCTCGGACTGGTGAACGCCGGCCTCGTCGCTTCGCGCGATGGCGCGATCGTTCATGCCGGGGTGGAGGAGGACGCGCCCTCGTTCGAACCCGATGAGACGATCGACTGCGAGGGCCGCTGGATCACGCCCGGTCTGATCGATTGCCATACCCACCTGGTCCACGGCGGAAACCGCGCGCGCGAATTCGAGATGCGGCTGGCCGGCGCGTCATACGAGGAGATCGCCCGCGCAGGCGGGGGGATCGTCTCCACCATGGAGGCGACCCGCGCCGCCAGCGAGGACGAACTCGTCGACAGCGCGCTCCCCCGCCTCGACGCCATGATCGCGGAGGGCGTGACCACGGTCGAAATCAAGTCGGGTTACGGCCTGGATATCGACACCGAAATCCGAATGCTGCGCGCCGCGCGCAGGCTGGGCGACGTGCGCGCGATACGCGTCGCCACGACATTCCTGGGTGCTCACGCTCTGCCGCCCGAACACGCCGGCGATGCGGACGGGTATATTGCACTGGTCGCGGGCGAAATGATCCCTGAAATCGCGCGCTTGGGCCTTGCCGATGCCGTCGACGCCTTCTGCGAAGGGATCGGATTCACCACCGAGCAAACAGCCCGTGTGTTCGACGCTGCAACGCGCGTGGGGCTTCGCGTGAAGCTCCACGCAGAGCAGCTCTCGAACCAGCACGGCGCGGCGCTGGCGGCACAATACGGCGCGCTTTCCGCCGACCATCTCGAGCACCTCGACGATGATGGCGTCGCTGCGATGGCGCGTGCGGGGACAGTCGCAACCCTGCTTCCCGGCGCATTCTATTTCATGCGCGAGACACGTCTGCCGCCGGTCGAAGCCTTGCGCGCGGCGGGGGTGAAGATCGCCCTCGCGACGGACTGCAACCCGGGGACCTCGCCGCTCACCTCGCCGCTGCTGGCGATGAACATGGGCGCGACGATGTTCCGCCTGACCGTCGAGGAATGTCTGCTCGGCATGACGCGCCACGCCGCGGCCGCGCTCGGTCTTTCGCATGAAATCGGCACGCTGGAGGCGGGCAAGCGCTGCGACCTCGCGATCTGGGACATCGAGCATCCGGCCGAGCTTGTCTATCGCATGGGGTTCAACCCGCTCCATGCCCGCATCTGGAGTGGTCGATGACCGATCTGATACTCGTCCCCGGCGCGGTTTCGCTGGCCGACTGGCGCGCGATCTACCGTGGAGCAGTGGCGACGCTCGATCCCGCCTGCGCCCCGCGCATCGCCGAAAGCGCCGCGGCGGTCAGCCGCATCCTCGCCAAGGGCGCGCCGGTCTACGGCATCAACACCGGCTTCGGGAAGCTGGCGAGCGTGCGCATCGGTGACGATGATCTCGCGACTCTCCAGCGCAATATCGTTCTCAGCCATGCCGCGGGCACTGGCGAGCCCTCGCCGGTGGCGGTGGTGCGGCTGATGATGGCGCTCAAGCTCGCAAGCTTGGCGCAGGGTGCGTCGGGCGTGCGGCCTGAGACGGTTGCGCTGCTCGAAGCCATGCTCGTCAGGGGACTGACACCGGTGATCCCGGCGCAGGGCTCGGTCGGTGCGAGCGGGGATCTCGCGCCACTGGCGCATATGGCCGCGGCGATGATCGGGGTCGGCGAGATCGACCTGGCGGGTGAGCGCCTGCCGGCCACCGAAGCGCTGTCCCGCGCCGGGCTCGCCCCGTTGGAACTGGCGGCGAAGGAGGGCCTGGCGCTGCTCAACGGCACGCAGTTCTCGACCGCCAATGCACTCGCCGGGCTGTTCGAGGCGGAGACGCTGTTCACCGCCGCGCTCGTTACCGGCGCGCTCTCGACCGAGGCGGCCAAAGGCTCCGACACGCCGTTCGATCCGCGCATCCACGAGCTGCGCCGCCATCGCGGGCAGATCGAGGTCGCCGCCGCGCTGCGCAGCCTGATGGCCGGGTCTGCGATCCGCGCCAGCCATCTCGAAGGCGATGCGCGCGTGCAGGACCCTTATTGCCTGCGTTGCCAGCCGCAGGTCATGGGTGCCGCGCTCGATCTGCTGCGCCAGGCCGCGACGACGCTGGAGATCGAGGCCAACGGCGTCTCCGACAATCCGCTGATTTTCCCCGATGCCGACGAGGCGCTGTCGGGCGGCAACTTCCATGCCGAGCCGGTCGCCTTCGCCGCCGACATGATTGCGCTCGCGCTGTGCGAGATCGGCTCGATCGCCGAACGGCGGATCGCCATGCTCGTCGACCCGGCGTTGTCGGGCCTGCCCGCTTTCCTGACTCCGCAGCCTGGGCTCAATTCGGGCTTCATGATCCCGCAGGTCACCGCCGCGGCGCTGGTCAGCGAGAACAAGCAGCGCGCCTATCCGGCGAGCGTCGATTCAATCCCCACCTCCGCCAATCAAGAGGATCACGTGTCGATGGCGGCGCACGGGGCGCGGCGGCTGCTCGCCATGGCGGAAAACGCTAGTGCGGTGATCGGCATAGAGCTGCTCGCAGCAACGCAGGGGTGCGATTTCCATGCCGGGCTGACCTCGTCGAAGACGCTCGAGACCGTGCGCGCGCTGCTGCGGGAGCAAGTGCCCACACTCGACCACGATCGTCATTTCCACCCTGACATCGAAGCAGCGAATGCGCTGGTGCGCAGCGGCGCAGTGGCCGAGGCGGCGGGGCTGGCGCTGCCGGGGATCGCCTGATGGACTGGCTTAGCGTGCATCGCGGCAGCGCGCCGCTGGTCGTCGCCTTTCCGCACGGCGGCACAGGGCTGGCCGGGCTCGACGATGCCTTCGTCTCGCCCTGGCGCGCTCGGCTCGACACCGACTGGTGGGTGAGCGAGCTTTACGCCTTCGTGCGCGATCTCGGCGCGACGACGGTGGCGACCACTATCTCGCGCAGCGTGATCGACATGAACCGCGACCCTTCGGGCGCCTCGCTCTATCCGGGGCAGGCGACGACCGAGCTGTGCCCGACGTCCACTTTCGACGGCGATTCGCTCTACCGTGGCGGCGGCCCGGATACGGCGGAGATCGAGCGGCGCAAGCAGGCCTTCTTCGAACCCTATCACGCGGCACTCTCTGCCGAGATCGAGCGCCTGCGCGCCCTGCACGGCCGCGTCGTCCTCTACGATGCCCATTCGATCCGCAGCCATGTCCCACGCCTGTTCGACGGCGAACTGCCGCAGTTCAATATCGGCACCAACGGGGGCGCGACCTGTGCTCCCGAGCTCGAAAGCGCCGTCACCGAGATCTGCGCCGCGAGCGGGGAACGCCATGTCGTCAACGGTCGCTTCAAAGGTGGCTGGACGACGCGCCACTACGGCCGCCCCGAGAACGGGGTCCATGCAATCCAGATGGAACTCGCCATGCGCGGCTACATGGCCGAGCCGGCGACGCTTGACGAAACGAACTGGCCCAGCCCCCTCGACAGCGCACCGGCGATCCAGCCGACACTGCGCCGGGTGATCGGCGCCGCGCTCGATTTTGCGAAAGGATGACGATGACACGTCTCGACAACAGCCGCGTGATCAAGGCGCCGACCGGCCCTGAGCTGAACGCGAAGAGCTGGCTCACCGAAGCGCCGCTGCGGATGCTGATGAACAATCTCCACCCGGATGTCGCCGAGCGGCCCGAGGAGCTGGTTGTCTATGGCGGCATCGGCCGCGCCGCGCGCGATTGGGAGAGCTTCGACCGCATCGTCGAAACGCTGGAGCGGCTGGAGGACGATCAGACCCTGCTCGTCCAGTCGGGCAAGCCGGTCGGCGTCTTCCGCACCCATCCCGATGCGCCGCGCGTGCTGATCGCCAACAGCAACCTCGTGCCCCACTGGGCGACGTGGGAGCATTTTGGTGAGCTCGATAAGCGCGGTCTCGCCATGTACGGGCAGATGACTGCAGGCTCCTGGATCTACATCGGCACCCAAGGCATCGTACAGGGCACTTACGAGACCTTCGTGGAGATGGGGCGCCAGCACCACGGCGGAGACCTGTCGGGCAAATGGCTGCTCACCGCCGGCCTGGGCGGCATGGGCGGCGCACAGCCGCTCGCGGCGGTGATGGCGGGCGCCTCGTGCCTCGCGATCGAATGTCAGCCGAGCCGGATCGAGATGCGCCTGCGCACCGGCTATCTCGATGTCGCCGCGCAGACGATCGAGGAAGCGATGGCGGTGATCGAAAAGAGTTGCGCCGAGAAGAAGCCGGTGTCGGTCGGCCTGCTCGGCAATGCTGCGGAAGTGCTCCCCGAACTCTATCGCCACGGGATCCGTCCCGACCTGCTGACCGACCAGACGAGCGCGCACGATCCGGTGAACGGCTACCTGCCGATCGGCTGGACCGTCGCCGACTGGGTCGAGAAACGCGAGAGCGATCCCGAGGGCGTCGCGAAGGCGGCCAAGGCATCGATGGCGGTTCATGTCCGCGCGATGCTCGATTTCCAGGCGGCTGGCGTGCCGACGACGGACTACGGCAACAACATCCGCCAGATGGCGAAGGACGAGGGGGTCGAGAACGCCTTCGACTTCCCCGGCTTCGTCCCCGCCTATATCCGCCCGCTCTTCTGCCGCGGCATCGGACCGTTCCGCTGGGCCGCACTGTCCGGCGATCCCGAGGACATCTACAAGACCGATGCCAAGGTGAAGGAACTGCTGCCCGACGACACGCACCTCCACCACTGGCTCGACATGGCGCGCGAGAAGATCCAGTTCCAGGGTCTCCCGGCCCGCATCTGCTGGGTCGGCCTCGGCGACCGCCACCGGCTCGGCCTCGCGTTCAACGAAATGGTCGCGAGTGGGGAGCTGAAAGCCCCAGTCGTCATCGGCCGCGACCATCTCGATTCAGGCTCGGTCGCCTCGCCCAACCGCGAAACAGAGGCGATGAAGGATGGCAGCGACGCGGTCAGCGACTGGCCGCTGCTCAATGCCCTGCTCAACACGGCGAGCGGCGCGACCTGGGTCTCGCTCCACCATGGCGGCGGGGTCGGCATGGGCTATTCGCAGCACGCCGGCATGGTGATTGTGGCCGACGGCACTCCCGAAGCCGCCGCGCGGCTCGAACGCGTGCTGTGGAACGACCCCGCCAGCGGGGTGATGCGTCATGCAGACGCGGGGTACGACATCGCGATCGATTGCGCACGGGAGCGGGGGCTCGATCTGCCCGGCATCTCGAGCTGACCCCGAGGCTCGCCGTCTAGCCGCCCTCGTTCAACAGCGCGCGCAACCGCTGGCGCGCGCGATATAGCCGCGTCTCCACCGTCTTGACGGTGACCCCGAGCGCATCGGCGGCATCCTGCTGCGACATCTCTTCCACGCCGCACAGCACGATCGCTTCGCGCAGCTTGACCGGCAGCGCCGCCATGGCCGAGCGCACACGCGACAGCTCGTCCGCGTCGACGGCGTTCCGGTCGGGAGAGGGTGTGTCGCTGGCGACATGGTTCGCGCTCTCAAGCGGCAAAGCCGAGGCGAAGAACGCACGCACCTTGCGCCGTCGCGCCCAGTCGCGGCACTTGTTGAGCGCGATCCGTGCGATCCACACGCGGAACGGCCGCACGCCGTCGTAGCGGCCGATCGCCTGGAATGCCGCGACGAAGGTTTCCTGGGTGAGATCGAGCGCTTCCGCCTCGTCGCCGATGGTGCTGCGGATCAGCCGGAAGACGGGCGCCTTGTAGCGGCGGAGGAACTCCCGATAGGCGAGCTGATCGCGGCCTTTCGCCCGCTCAGCAAGGTCCCGGTCGCTAAGCTGGTTAAGGGTGGGGTTCACCGCGCATCGGCGGTCAGCGCCTTGACCACGATGCTGTCGAACACTTCCGCCTGCTCGGGGTCGAGCACCTCGCGCATGGCGAAGAGGTGTTGCAGCGTTTCCTTCTGCAGCGAGCCCATCACCTGGTGCGAATGATCGATCGCCAGAGTAACTTCCGGGCCATACCCATGTTCGGCCTGCATCGCCTTCGCCAGCCGTACGTTGGCCGCCCGCATTTCCTGCTCGAGGGCATGGTGGCGCGCGGTAAAATCCGCTTCGATTTGCTCGAGCCGCGCCCGCTGCTCGGCCGTAAGGTCGAGCCGTTCGTGCAGCTGCGCGTGGAGCTCGGTCTCGCTGGCCCGCGGCTTGTCGACGATCTGCTGGCCGACAAACACGCCCGCCACCGCCGACACGAAGGCCACGAGTCCAATCATGAGCACGCGCTGAAACGAAGTCATCCGCGCGACCCCACCGGTGCGCAACATGCAAGCGGACTGTCCGGCACCAGCGGGCTGACCGAACTGGCTGCGATGGCAGGCTCGGGCATGGCTGTGCTCGCCAGAATTCCGCCGCCGAGCGAGGCGAACGCCGCAACCAGTACCAGCCGCTGCGTAAGCGTCGCTTCCTGCCGGCTCGCAGCAAGCTGATCCAGGATCGGCTGGTCGATTTCGTCGAGCTGCGGAGGCAGCTCGGAAGCATTCAAGATACGAACTCGTTCTTCCATCGCACCTTCGTTCCCGCGTAAGTGCCTATACGCACCGGCCATCCGCACCCCTCGAAATGCGCGTCGCTTGAGATTGCGCGATCCGGGGCGCCACCCGTGTTTGGAGGGGATGAACTAGCGCCAACCTCCGGAGACTCATACCGGAAAACGGCCTGGAGCGGCGCTTAAGGAGCGCACTGGCACCATGACAGGCAGCCAACTGGAGCGGGTGAAGGGAATCGAACCCTCGTCGTCAGCTTGGGAAGCTGCTGCTCTACCATTGAGCTACACCCGCATTTCAGGCACTTGTGCACGATCGCGCGGTTGATTGCGGCGGTGCGTTCGCGCGATTGCCATGGCAAGCCGGCGGCCGTCAACACAGACTTTTCCTTCCACTGCCCTTTCAACCATCCTCATGGTTTATCAGACGTCCAGGAACACGAGGAGCGATCGCCAACGAGAGCACGCAAACTGGAGAACACATGCGACTTGAGAACAAACGCGTGCTCATCACCGGGGCAGCAAGCGGAATTGGTCTGGCCTGCGCGCAGGTCATGGTTTCGCACGGAGCGCGCGTGATCGGCAGCGATATCGACGGTTTGGCATTGGCCGCCGTGGCCGACGAAGCAGGCATGGCCGAGGCCTTGCCGCTGGACGTGGCCAACGAACGGGACTGGGCAGCCGCCGCCGCAAAGGTGTCGCGCATGTTCGGCGGTCTCGATGCGCTGGTTCACTCCGCCGGGATCGGTGTTGGGGGCGACTTGACGACTCTGCCGCTCGAAAGCTGGCGGCGCCAACAGGCGATCAACCTCGATGGCGCTTTCCTTGCGATCAAGCATATGCTGCCCTTGCTCCGCGAAGGCGGAGGTGGCGGATCGATCACGCTGATCGCATCGGTCACGGGAATCCGCGGCTCGGCGGTATTCGCGCCCTACGCCGCCAGCAAGGCTGGTGTCATTGCGCTTGCACGTTCATCGGCGCAGGCCAGCGCTGCCGCAGGCGATGGCGTGCGTGTAAACGCAATCGCGCCTGGAGTGATTGCGACACCTATTTTCGGCCGCATGGAAGGGGTGGACGCTGCCGCCAGCGATCCGGTCGCAACCGCAGCCCGCCTTGTGCCACTGGGCCGCGTAGGGCAGCCCGAGGATATTGCCTACGCCGCGGTCTATCTGGCGAGCGATGAGGCAGCCTATGTTACGGGAATCGTCCTTCCGGTCGATGGCGGTCTGTTGATGCGGTAGACCCCTCCGGGACGGGGCGCCGTGGCTCGGGAGATCATTCGCCCCAGGTCTCGCCGAACTCGGTGGCGTTCAGCCTACACCCGGAAAGATGCATCCGGGGTTCGGACGCCAGCCAGGCGACGGCTTTGCCTACGGCGCTCGCGTCAATTTCCTTAAGGTCGGCCATTTCTTCCAAGTCGATGCGCGCAGTGCCAGAAGTGCGGACGAACGCACCTGGGGTAATCGTCGAAACGACGACGTTGGCCTCGAGCAGCTCGCGGGCGATACCCAGTGCCCAACGATCGAGCGCGGCTTTCGAAGCCCCATAGAGTGAGAAATGCTGCTGAAAGGGATCCGACGCCATTTCGAGCAGGCCCGCGCCCGAGGTCAGGAATACGAGTGTGCCACCCGTCGATCCCATGGCAGCCACACCGGCCTTGGCGAGCCGGAAAGCCGCCCGGAAGTTCACGGCCATCACGTGATCGAGATCTTCCAGTTCGCTTTCCGCAAAGCTCAACTGAGGAAACAGACCCGCGCTGTGCACGATCCCGCCCAGACTGCCCCGAGACATGATCGTTCGTACGAGATCGACTATGGCATGCTCGTCTCTCAGGTCGCCGGCGATGACCACCGGCTCGCCCCCGGCGGCGCGGACTCGAGCCGCTGCAGCCGCGAGCATTGGCCCGTCGATATCGCACAGTGCGACGGTGCGCCCTTGCTCGCCCAGGGCTATTGCCGTCTCCAGGCCGATGCCTGCGGCAGCGCCGGTCACGATTATGGCCGGAAGCATGCCGGCTTTCCGGCAATGGCCGGCATCTTGGTGGCCTCTGGCGCTTGATCGAGATGCTCGTCGCGGAGCTTCATCCGAACTCGAGGCGATTGGCGAACTTCTCCTCGGACATCTTCGCCAAGTACTCGAAATACGCGAGCGGTCCGCCCCCGAAAGGCGAGTTCAGTTCGGCCTCCCGCGGTCTGGCGCCTTCGAAGTTGAAGTAGCTGGGCGTGCATTTCTCGAAGAAAGCGTGCCGATCCGCCGACAGCTCGACACACAGATCGACCCATTCATCCTCCGCCGCCTGCGTGGGCTCGACGGTTTCTATGCCGTTATCGCAGCAATGAGCGATAAGGTCGGCCATGTAGATCGACTGGGCGTCCGCGGTGTGGAGATAGTTGATCGAGGTCCCTGCCTGCACGATGGTGAGCACGAAGAAGTTCGGAAAACCGCGCGTCTGCATGCCGAACAGAGTGCGCGCGCCATTCTGCCAATGGTCGTCGAGCGAAAGGCCGTCCCGGCCGGTGATCGAAAGGCCCGATTCGCGCGTATAGCTGGTCATGAAGTCGAAGCCGGTTGCGTAGATGAGACAGTCGAGTTCGTACTCCTGCCCTTCGACCACGAGCCCGCGCGGAGACACACGTTCGACACCCTTGCCTGCGGTATCGACCAGGGTCACGTTCGGACGGTTGAAGACCTGCAGGTAGTGGTCGCTGAAACCCGGGCGCTTGCAGAAATAATGGAAGTACGGCTTGAGCGCCTCGGCCGTCGCCTTGTCCTCCACGATCCCGTCGATCCGCTGGCGCACGCGCTCCATCTTCAGGATTTCGGCTTTTTCGCGTTCTTCAGGGCTCATCTCGATCCCGGCCGAGGTCGATTTCTCGCGGAATAGATCGGTCATACTGTCGCTGACCATGTCGACGACCTGAGGCAGACCCGAGGTCCATTGCGTGAAATTGAGCATGCGCTCGCGCTGCCAGCCGGGGGGGAGCGAGCGGAACCATTCGACGTCGGTCGGCCCGTTGCCGCGCACGTCGACCGAGGCGGGGGTCCGCTGGAACAGGTAGAGATGCTCCGCCGATTGCGCCACGGGCGGCACGCACTGGATGCCGGTCGATCCGGTGCCGATGATGCCGACGGTCTTTCCGCGCAGGCCCGTCAACTCGCCTTCTGCATCGCCGCCGGTAACTTCATAGTCCCAGCGGCTGGTATGAAAGCTCGGCCCCTCGAAGGTTTCGATGCCCGGAATGCCGGGCAGTTTGGGGCTGCTGTAGAGTCCCGTAGCCGATACCGTGAAGCGTGCCGTTATTCGGTCGCCGCGATTGGTGGTCACGATCCAGTGCCGCGTGCGCTCGTCCCACGTGAGCGTTTCGGCGAGGGTCTGGAACAAGGCGTCGCGATAGAGCTCGAACTTCCCCGCAATCAGGCGGCACTGCTCGTGGATCTCCGCGCCCTTGGCATATTTCTCGCTCGGGACGTAACCCGTCTCTTCCAACAGCGGCAGGTAGATGTAGGATTCGACATCGCAGCGGATGCCGGGATAGCGGTTCCAGTACCAGGTCCCGCCGAAGTCGGCGCCCTTCTCTATGATGACGATGTTCGCGACGCCGCGCTTGCGCAACTGCACCGCCGTCAACAGTCCGCCGAAACCGCCGCCGATGACGACCACGTCGGCCTCCCGCTCCACCGGCTCGCGCTCGAAATCAGAGGCGGCATTAGGATCGGTGTCGAAAGCGGCGAATCCGTCCTTCAGTGGCTGATATTGCCTCACCGCATCGGCGCGCAGGCGCTTCTCGCGTTCTTCGGCGTAGCGGCGGGCCAATGCCTCGATATCGACGTCCCTCTCGCCGCCGCCGTCGTTACTCATTCATTCGACCTCTTCCATCACACCTTTTCAGGTTGGCGGGGCGGTCTGCATTACACCGACCGCCCTCCTGACCTCAGAAACGCAGGGTACCGTTGAGCGAGATCGCACGATACTCGTCCATCCAGCTCAGCGTGCGGGAGGTCGCCGTGATCGACCCGGGGAAGCGGATCGCGGCGCCGCGGGAATGCACGTCCGTCAGGTTGCGGCCGACGAGCGCGATGCTCCAGCGATCGTCCTGGGCGCCGAGCTGGATGCGCGCGTCGAATTTGACCCAGCCGTCCTGCACACCCCAGATCGGGCTGTATCCGTCGGCAACGAAGTACTTCGAGCGGAACTGCGCGTTACCGCCCGTGACCAGCTTGAGCGAGCCGAGGTCCGCCTCGTGCTGGAAGCCGACGTTACCGCTCCACTTCGGCGCGAACATCAGCGGTAGTCCGGCGATGTTATGCTGGGCGAGACTGTTGGGATCCGCCGAATCGCACTGCTCGACGGTTTCGTAAGCCAGACACGGTGCCCCCGGATAGTCCTCGAACCTCGCGTCCAGATAGGCGACATTGGCGTTGAGCGAGAGGCTGTCGGTCGGGATGACCTGCACTTCCAGTTCCACGCCTTCCGACCGCGCGCTGGCTGCGTTGCGGGTGAAGAAGGTGCGGCGGTCCGGGTCGTAGGCGGACTGCTGCAGGTCCTCGAAGTCCATCCGGAATATTGCCAGATTTATGGTGGCGAGGCCGTTGCCGAGCGTCGACTTAACGCCGAACTCGTAGTTCATCGACCGTTCGGCCGCGAACTGGAAACCGTCTTCCGAGACATTGTAGGTGTTCGACACGAACCCGCCGGACTTCGAGCCGCGCGCAACGGTGGCGTAGAGCATTATGTCAGGCGTCACGTCGAACTGCAGTGTGCCCGAGGGGTCGAAATAATCCTCCGACAGCCGGCCCTCGCGGTCCGGGCCGATCGCGTTCAGCGCGTCGCCCGATACGGTGCGCTGCGTGAATTCGGCGGACTTCTTGACTTCCGAATACCGCAAGCCCGCAATCAGACGCAGGTCGGGCGTGAAGTTGAAGGTGCCTTGGCCGTAGGCCGACCAGGCATCGCTATCCTGGTAGAAATCCGTCGATTGGTGGCCGGTCAGCGAGGCTATGTCGCGATAATAGGTGTCCTGATGCAGGTGATATTCCGACGTGTCGTAGTAGAGACCCACGACGTATTCGAGAAACTGGTCGAGTGGCGAAGCAATTCTCGCCTCCACCGACCATTGGTCGAAATCTTCCGGGAAGCCGTTGCCGAACCGCGCATTGCCGCCATCGGCCGGAATGCTGCCGTCCGGGGCGATCTCGTCATAGGCCGTGAACCGGCGGGTCTTGTAGTGTGAGTAGCCACCGATCAGCGTCAACGTGTGATCCCCGATGCCGATGTCTGCGTTGAGCGCGCTGTTCCAGGTTTCGATCCCGCTCTCTTCATCGAGGCCCGCCCCCGCATAGTTGTCGGAGACGTAGCGCTCGTCGCCGAAATCGTTGTCGTAAACATCCTCGGTCAGCGAGCCGGACACTGTCACGCCGCCCTTGAGCACGTGGCTGCCGTATTCATTCTTGAACGAGACATCGATATCAGACGAGGGCTGCCAGCGCAGGGTCACACGCGCCATCTCGTCGCGCAGAACAGGTTCGTCGCGGTCGTTGTAGAGATTGCGGATATAGCCATCCTGATGCGTCAGCTTCGCGGCGACGCGCACACCGAACGTATCGGAGAGCGGCGCGCTGACCACGCCGGTCAAGTCCACGCCCTGACGCTCGAAATCGTATCCGGCGGAAACATAGCCTTCAAACGCGGGGCCCGGCTTTGCTGAGATGAGGCTAATCGCACCTGCCGCGGTGTTGCGCCCGAACAACGCGCCTTGCGGACCACGCAGGACCTCCATGCGTTCGAGATCGAAGAAGGGTGCACTGAACTGCGCTCCGCGCCCTCCGTAGATACCATCGAGGTAGACCGATACTTCCTGATCGAAAGCAACATTGTTCGGACCGGAGCCGAACCCGCGGATGAAGACGACCGGGTTAACGCCCGAATTGAGCACCGCCATGTTGGGCACATAGCTTTGCACGCTGCGCAGATCGGTGATCTTGAGATCCTCGATCTTCGCACCCGTGATCGCGGTGATCGAGACAGGAACGTCCTGGAGCTTCTGCTCGCGCTTCTGCGCCGTGACGACGATCTCGCCGATGGACTGCGGACGCGCGGAACTCGTGGCCGGGACTTGTGCGTCTTGATCCTGTGCCTGCGCCACGCCTGACAACAAAGCCGAAACCATAGCCGCACATGCCGCCCCTGCTTTCAGATGAGCCGAGTTCTTCACGATTCCCCTCCTCTCTCACATCGCACCATACATGCCGCGATTTGGATTATTGCATGCAGATTACTCCCCTTACAGACTGAGGCAAGCCTGATTTTGCATGAGCAGCCTGGGCTAGCGGTGCGCTCAGCGCATATTTGGATGCAATCAATACTAATTGGACGGGCCGCTAGTTCAGGTCCGGGATGGGTTCACCGGGAGTTCCCCTGCCAATCGCTGCGCAAGAAGGCGGCCGGGCCTCAAGCCGATCAGGATAAGCGTGGCCGCTCCGATCCCCGCAATGGCCGTCATTGTCGCAAGCGCCTTGCCAATCCCCATCTCGCCGCCAAACAGGTTCTCGGCGAGCAAGGCCGTGATCGTCGGTGCGATACCGAACCCGGCGAGGTTTACGCATGCACCGAAGACCGCCGCCATGATCCCCCGCAGTCGGTTGGGAGCAAGCGATTGCACCATAGAGATCTGCAGCCCGCCGACGACGCTGGCCGCTGCCATGCCAAGGCAGAACAGCACCGCCGCCGTCGTGAAGTCGCCGGCAAGATACGCCGCGATGAATAGGGGAGCATCGATCGCAACCGCCACGAGCGAAACCAGCACCGGCGCTTCGATCTTCCCGCGCGAGACGAGCATGTCGGCCACCATGCCACCCGCGAGCAATCCGATCGTGCCACCGACACCGTAACCAAGGCCGAGAAGCAGGCCGACGCCCCCGGCATCGAGACCGTGCAATCGCATGAAATGGACCGGCCCCCAGACCATGAAGGAATAGCCGATGATCGCGATGCACGAATAGCCGGCGAAGAGCGGCACCAGCGCACGAGCGTTGCTGCCGATGAACGAAAGGGCATCGCGAATGCCCGGGACATCCCGCGTCTCGCCGCTCGTCAGTTGCCGCTCCGGCTCGCGCACCGTCAGCGCAATGAGCAAGGCCACGAACAGCCCGGGCAAACCAATGGCAACGAAGACGACCTGCCAAGGGGCGGCGCCGGGCATCAGCGGCAATGTCGCCCCGGTCGCATTGACCCAGTCGACGAGCTGGCCGCCGAGCATGATGGCAAGCCCCCCGCCGACAGTAGCGCCGCAAGCGAAAATGGCCGTCGCGATACCCCGTCGCGACGGCCGAAAATAATCGGCGATCATCGAGTAGGCCGCGGGATTGAGGCTCGCCTCACCCACGCCGATAAGCGATCGAGCTGCGAACAAGCTGCCGAAACTGCGGGCCAGGCCGCATGCCGCCGTTGCGAGGCTCCATAGCGACATCCCGAGGACTATGGCATTGCGCCGCCCCCGCGTGTCGACCCATCGTCCAAAAACGAACGCGAAGATGACATAGGATCCCGCAAAGGCTGCGCCGGCCAAGATGCTGACTTCGGTATCGCTGAGCCCCAAGTCCGCCTTGACCGGTTCGATCAGCATGCTGAGCGCAAGCCGGTCGAGGAACGACAGCGCGCTCGCCACCATCAGGCAGCAGACGACGTAATAAGGATAAGCTGCGCGCATCCACATAGGAGGTCAGTCCCGACGGGGTAGCGGCGCCGGCTCGGCGTCGACGAAGCGATAGTCGGGCGGCGACGGCATCTCGCGCACACGCTCGTCGTAGTCGTCGTGCTCGAGCCGTAGCGCGCGGATCATGCCGGCGTTCATCATGAACATGCTTGCGACATAGGTCAGCTCGACGATCTGTCCGGGATCGAACGAATCTTGCAGCAGCGCGAAGAGACTGTCGGGCACGCGCCCGTGATCGAGCGCAATGCAGTCCGCGTAGGCGAGCACCGCTCGCTCAGCACGGTCGAACTGCCCGCTGGTCTGCCAGGCGGGGATGTCGTCCAACGCCTGCTCCGAATAGCCCAGTCCGCGCAGAATCTTGCGGTGCTCGGAATACATCCAGCGGCAAGAACAGGCCCAGCCGATGCGAGTGATCGCCAATTCCATGTAACGCAGCGGCAGTTTGCGCTTCTTCGTTTGCTTCAGGTAAAATCCACGCACCGCATGCTCAAGCACGTCGGGCGAATGAGCGAGTACGGCCTCATAATTGCCCGGCGCACCCGACGCGGTCTGCCCCGGCTGGGTGGCAGGATCACGCCCCGGGTATTTGCGATCGTACATGAACGTCACGAGAGGATCGTCGATAGCCGCGCGGCTGACGAGCGGGAGACGCGGCATCAGAGGCCCGGGCCAACGGGGGCTGCGGCGCGCAGAACACCGCCCGCAGCCGATTCACCGCTGTGGTCCCTTTTTTTATGCGAACCCGCCCCTTGAAACTTCGCCACGCCCTTCTCCCGACGCTTGTTGGAAAGCCCACTCGGCAGGCTCTTCCATATTGCATGCAAACTATGGCGAGAGTTTTATACGTCGTCCAGACTCATTCGGTGGAGGCCACGTAAATTAGGACTCTCCACAAACCAAGGGAAGATCACAGAGCTGCACTTTGCATGCATACTAGGCCTTCGGATCCCCGACAATTCCTTGGTCGACAAGCGCAGCGAACTGTCCTTCGCCTAGACCGACCACTTCGGTCAGCACCTTCTCCGTGTCGTCACCGAGGCAAGGAGCGGGGCGAACCAGACCGCGCGCATGTGCTGGCAAAGTCGCCATAGCGCCAGGTGCCGCGTAGTGCGCGCCGCTTGGATGAGTGATAGCTGAGAACAGCGGGTTGTCGGTCACCAGATTCGGATCGCGTACGGCTTGCTCCATCCGCTGATAAGGGCCCCAGCAACATCCTTCGCTGTCGAGCGCGGACGCGAGTTCGCCACTTTCCCACATGGCCACGGCGCGTTCCACGAGAGGGTATAGCGCATCGCGGTGCACGAACCTCTCGCTTTCGTCGCGCTCGAACGATGTCCTGCGCTCCTTCTCGATGCGGGCCACGTCGTCCGCAATGCCCAGCACGGCGACGAGCCCGCGCCACTGTCGCGGGGTGATTGCCATGAGCATGACACGCTCGCCATCGCGGGTTATGAAATCGCGGCCGAACGCACCGAAGACATCGTTACCGTAGCGCTTGCGATCGCCACCGTGGAGCGTCTCCGCCAGTTGCCCCAGGTTCGCGATCGTGGCGATGCCGACGTCGGCCAGCGGGATCCGGACCTCCTGCCCTTCGCCGGTCTCCGACCGGTGGTGCAGAGCAGCCATCGTGGCGAAAGCGGCATAGGCGCCGGTCAGGAGATCCCATGCGGGCAGAACCGCGTTCACCGGCTCGTCGCCCAGGCTTTCCGGCCCGGTGATGAAGGGAATGCCCAAGGCCGAGGCCACGGTATAGTCGAGCGCCGGGCCGCCGTCCGCGCGGCCCATGATGCGCGTCAGGATCAGGTCTTCGCGGCGGGGCGACAGACGCTCCCACGACAGGAACCCGCCGACCGGGAAATTGGTGAGGAAGACCCCCGCCTTCTCACCCGGCGCGGTTGCTATTTCGGCCAGAAGTTCGCGTCCCTCGTCGGTGGACAGATCGAGCGCGACGGAGAGCTTACCCTTGTTCAGCCCTTCCCAATAGAAGCTGTCGCCATTTTCGGCCTGCGGCCAGCGGCGGAAGTCCGGCCCGCCGCCGATCTGATCGACGCGGATGACCTCTGCGCCCATCTGCGACAGGTAGAGGCCAGCCGTCGGACAAGCGACGAACGAGGACGCCTCCACCACCCGGAGCCCGTCAAGCAACGTGTACATCGGTTCTCATCCTTCGAGCTTTCAGGACCTGCATCGCCAGGGCGTCACGCACCTTCAAGCCCGACGATTGTGATCGCCGAGACATTCTGGATCGGCGCGCCGCCGAGATTGTGGCTCAGCGCCAGCTTCGGCCCATCCGCGCGCTGGCGCTCGCCGGCCCGGCCCTGCAACTGCAGATAATTCTCGTAGATCATGCGCAGCCCCGATGCGCCAATGGGATGGCCAAAGCACTTCAGGCCGCCGTCAATCTGGCAGGGCGTGTGACCGTCCGCGTCGTAGAAGCCGTCGAGAATATCCTTCCAAGCCTGGCCCTCTTTGGAAATGAAGAGGTCTTCCATCGTGACCAGCTCAGTGATCGAGAAACAGTCGTGCACTTCGAGCAGGTCGATCTCCTCGCGAGGATCGGTGACACCGGCTTCGGCGTAGGCGCGGGCTGCGGCCTTGCGAGTGGTGTGAAAGTAGGTCCCGTCCCAGCCGCCGCCGTGCTGCAGCTCCCAGCCGTTGGAGGTGACGAGCTGGATCGACTTGACCAAGACGGGGTCGGCTCTGCCGAGTTCGCGCGCGATCTCGGGCGTGGTGACGATTGCGCAGGCGGCGCCGTCGGATACGCCGCAACAGTCGAACAGGCCGAGCGGCTCGGCGATCATCGGCGCATTCAGCACCGTCTCGATATCGATCGCCTTGCGCAGATGCGCCTTGGGATTCTTGGCTCCATTGGCGTGGCTCTTGACGGAAACGTGTGCCATCGCCCGCTTGAGGTCGTCGCGCGAGACCCCGTGCTTGGCGCGATAGGGTGCAGCGATCTGCGCGAAGTTGCCGGGGGCCGAGCCGGTGACGCCGTACATGTCGAAGTTGAGCCCCCGGCTGCGGGCGGGCAGGCCGCCGTAGCCGGTGTCTTTCAGCTTCTCGACGCCCATGGCCAAAGCGATGTCCGCCGCACCGGACGCCACCGCATAGACCGCACCGCGGAACGAGTCGGTACCGGTTGCGCAATAGTTCTCGACCTTGGTCACGCCGATGTCCGGGAGCCGAAGCGCCGTCGCCAGTGGAATGCCGGAGGGGCCGATGTTCTGCGCCTCGAACCCGACGCCGAGCCAGGCCGCGTCAATACGCGAGACATCGATCCCGGCATCGGCAATGCACTCGTCGAAGGCTTCCACCATCAACGTTTCCGCATCGTCGTTCCACCGCTCGCCGAACCGCGAGCAACCCATGCCGACGATCGCGACCCTGTCCTTGATTCCGCGGGCCATCAGGCGCCTCCCTCGTTCAGCGGCACGGCTTTCCAGAAGTATTTGGTGAAGTGGCGGTGCTCGTCTTCCGCCTTGACGCGAAAGACCATGCGCATAGCGCGGCCGACTTCCACGTCGTCGGGTCCGACTTCGGCGAACTCGGTGACGAGCCGCCCGCCACCGTCGAAATCGAGCGTGCCGTAATATGTCGGCGGATCTGGCGAATGGCCGAGTGCATCGGCAGTATAGGAGACGATCCGCGCGGTGCGATCCGCCAGCGGATAATCCTCCTGTGTTCCCTGGTTGCGCCCGTTGGGATCGACCGAAATCCCGCTCGGCGGGAACTGGACGGTGCCGGTTACGGTGCAGCGCGAGCCGACTAGGCCCAGGACGGCTGTGCGCTTGCGGTAGAGCGTCGTGCCCGGCTGCTTCTGATCCAGCTCGGCGCGAATGCCTCGCTCGAGACCGATCAGGCCGCGGTGAAACAGGAAGCGCATGTAGTTGTCGTCGACCACGCCATCCTGGACGCAGGCGGCGATCGGGCGAGCCGGTCTGTGATCCGCGATGGCCTCCGTGGCCTCGAACAGCAGAACGTCCGCGCCCTGCCCGAAGCCCGCGACCAGAATTCGCTCGCCGGGTGCCGCGCGTTCGAGGGCGCTGGCGAGCAACAGCAGGGAATGCCCGACACCCGTGTCTCCGATTTCGGCGGACAGGGTGTCGACCACGGCCCCGTCCTTCAATCCCAGCTTGCGGGCGATCGCCTTGATGGTTCCGCCGGGCGCGATGGGCAGGACGACGTGGTCGATATCGCCCGCCGCCACCCTGGCCTCCGCCAGCAAGGCCTGCACCGTGTCAGCGAGGATCGCGAGATGGCCTTCCTCGCGAACCCAGCGGCTTTCCCATTGGTAATCGAAGATCTCGCCGCTGGCGCGGAAGTGATCGACGAAGTCGACCGTTACCGAATGGCTGGCGACCAGCCTAGCGATGGGTGTGCCGCGGCCGATGAGTATCGCGGCCGCGCCGTCCCCTTGGATCAGCTCCGCTTCGGACGCGGGGCGGGCCTTGCGCAGGTTCGATCCGATGCACAGGCGCGTGCGCGATCCTTCCAGCGCATCGCGCAAGGCGCTCGTCGCCGCCCGCATGCTGCCGCCCGCATCGAGCGCGGCGATCCCGTCAGACAGGTTCAGCGCCTCCTTGACGATGCCCGCATTGGACCTATCGGCGAAAGGATGCGTCACGCTGGCCAGCGTGAGCCCCTCAACCGCCGCCCGATCGCACCCGTCGAGGCACGCGCGAGCCGCCTCGACCGCCATCGTCACGGCGTCTTCGTCCCAGTTAGCGATGGCGCGATGCCCTCGCGCCAGGCCTTTGAGGCCCGGCGCAAACCACCGGTTCGCGGCATAGATCGCGGACCGGTCGAGGCGGCGGCGCGGCAGATAGACACCGCACGACAGAATGCCGAAGTCGCTCATTCGAATTCCGCCCGCTTCATCTCAGACCGGGTCCCAACTGAACAGCTCGGGCGAGCGGATCATCGATGCGAAGTCCGAACGGACGGCGGGAATGAATTCGTCGGCAATCGACTGCGCCGTCCATCCATCCGACCGGTGCATGGCGCGGATCGGACGCGGCTTCGAGAACAGGAACATCTCGTTCTTGCGAACGGCGAATATCTGGTTGGTCACATCCTTCGACTGATCGGATGCCAAGTACGCCACCAGCGGCGCGATCTTGTCTGCGCTCATCGCCCGCATGCGTTCCAGCCGCTTCTGCTCGTCGGGATTGTCGGACGGGATGGTCGCGATCATCCGGCTCCATGCGAACGGCGCGATACAATTCGACCGCACGCCGAAACGCTGCATGTCGAGCGCGATCGACTGCGACAGGCCGACGATCGCCAACTTGGCCGCTGAATAGTTTGCCTGCCCCAGATTGCCGATCAGGCCCGAGGTCGAGGTGAAATGGATGAAGCTGCCCGAACCCTGCTCGCGGAAGTAAGGCGTCGCCGCCTTCGACACGTTGAATGCGCCGTTGAGATGCACGTCGACGACGGCGCGCCAGTCCTCGAGGCTCATCTTGTGCCAGATCCTGTCGCGCAGGAAGCCGGCGTTGTTGACCACCGCGTCGATCCGGCCGAATTTCTGCACCGCGTCCTCGACGATGCTGGTGGCGCCGGCCGGGTCGGTGACGCTGGCGAGGTTGGCATGGGCGGCTCCCCCTGCCTGCGTGATCTCGCTCACGACTTCGGATGCCGGCCCCTGATCGTTGCCTTCACCGTCGGCGGCGACCCCGTAATCGTTGACGATGACGCTGGCCCCTTCGCGCGCGCAGAGCAGTGCCAGTTCGCGCCCGATCCCCCGCCCCGCGCCGGTTACCGCGATGACGCGACCTTCCAGAATTCCCATTATCGCTTTCCCATTCGTGAAATCAGTTGCCGGTGAAGGTCGGCTTGCGCCGTTCGAGGAAGGCGTCGACCGCCTCCTCGTGATCCCGCGTTTCGTGGACCACGGCCTGCAGCGCAGCCGAGAGATTGAGCACCGTGCCCAGCGAGGCGTCCTGCGCCTCGCGCAGCAGGCGTTTGGTCAGGCGTACGGCGCGTGGCGGATTGGCCGCGATCTCGTCGGCAAGCGCGCGCACGGCGGGCATCAGTTCGCCGGGTTCGACCACTTTGGTCACCAGCCCCCAGTCGAGCGCCGCCGCCGCGTCGATCATCCGCCCGGTCAGTGCCAGTTCGGTGGCGCGAGGCCAGCCGATCACCCGCGGGAGGAGCCAGGCTCCGCCATCGCCAGGGACCAGGCCGACCCGCACGAAGCTTTCCGCAAAGCGCGCCGCCTGCGACGCTATACGAATGTCGCACATGCAAGCGAGGTCGCAGCCCGCACCGATCGCCGGGCCGTTGACGGCGGCGATGACAGGCACTTCGATCTGCTGAAAGGCGAGCGGCAGGCGCTGGATACCGTCACGATAGTTGCGCACGGTGGCGACCGGCTGCTCGCCGCGCAGCCCCAAGCCCGGCTTCATCTTCGACAGATCTCCACCCGAGGAAAAGGCCGAGCCGGCGCCTGTAAGGATGACGGCGCGAACCGAAGGATCGCCATCCGCCGCCTGCAACGCATCAACGATCGCGTCTACCATCGCGTTGTCCGATATCGGATTGCGCGCCTCCGGCAGATTGAGCGTGATCGTCACGACCGCACCATCGCGTTCGATGAGTAGTTGCTTCGACATTTCGGTCCCTTTGCTTCTCAAAGCTGTCCTGCCATCTATTGCATGCAAATCAGCATAGCAAGAGATGTGGGAGCAAGCTATCCCTCGACGTGGGAGATAGCGAGATGTATCGGCGCAACCTCCCTACTATATGTCGCAACCACAGCGGAACGAAAGCGCGCGAGTCTCGACAATCTCCCTTCCTCTCTGCATTATGTTTGCATGCAATTGCGGAGAGGGGATGTGTTCGAAACGCTCGAATACAAAGCAAGCGACGGCATCGCGACGATCCGGTTGAACCGGCCTGAAAAGCGCAACGCCTACAACGCCCGGATGATGAACGAGCTGGTCGCCGCGTTCGATCGTTCCGATGCGGACGACGACGTCGGTGCGGTCATCCTCACCGGCAGCGGTGATGCGTTCTGCGCAGGCGCCGATCTCTCAGGCGGCGCGGGCACTTTTGCGCAGCTCAGCGAAGATCCCGAGCGTGCCGCGCTGCGCCATGGCGGCTTATGGCGCGACGGCGGCGGCGTCGCGTCCTTGCGTATTTTCGAGAGCCTGAAGCCGGTGATCGCCGCGATCAACGGCCCTGCGATCGGCGTGGGCGCGACGATGATCCTTGCCTGCGACGTGCGGATTGCCAGCGACACGGCGCGCTTCGGCTATGTCTTCACCCAGCGTGGCCTGGTGCCGGAGGCGGCTTCGTCATGGTTCCTACCGCGCATCGTCGGTCTTTCGCGCGCGCTCGAATGGACGATGGGGGCGTGCATGGTGGCGGCAGACGAGGCGCTGGAGGCAGGCTTGGTTCGCGAGCTCTGCGCGCGGGACGATCTCATTCCCCGTGCCCGTGCGATCGCCAGGCGGTTCCTTTCCGGCTCGCGCGTCGCGGCGGCCCTAACCCGGCAGATGATGTGGCGGATGGCCGGCGCGGCTCACCCGATGGAAGCGCATCGCGTCGACAGTCGCGCCATAGCCGCGCTGCGCAGTTCGCCCGACACAATGGAAGCGGTCGCGGCCTTCCTTCAGAAACGTGAAGCCAACTTCGCCAGCCAAGTGTCCGACGGCATGCCGGACATCTGGCCGGACGGCTCTGGTCCCAAATTCTACTGACCATCTCTCCAGATCACGGATCCACCATGGACTTCAACTATTCCCCCGAGCAGCGCCATTGGCTCGACCGCCTTGGCGCCTTCCTTGCCGACCACGTCCTGCCTGCGAAGGAGGCTTTCGTTCATGCCGGCGAAGCGGCGTTCGATTGGCCCTGGCAAAGCCCGCCGGTCCTCGCCGAGTTGCAAGCTCAGGCCAAGGCTGCGGGCCTCTGGAACCTGTTTCTTCCCCCTGCGGCGCAGGCGCACGCGGCGAACGGCTTCGCGTTTGATAGCCCCGGCCTGAGCAACCTTGCCTACGCCCCGCTTGCCGAGATGATGGGGCGGTACGAGTTCGCCTCGCGCATCTTCAACTGTTCGCCGCCCGATACCGGCAACATGGAACTGCTACTGCGCTACGGCTCTGCCGAACAACAGCAGCACTGGCTGGTGCCGCTGATGGAGGGGGCGATACGGTCGGCCTTCCTGATGACCGAACCGGATGTCGCCAGTTCCGACGCCACGAACATCGAGACCCGGATCGAACGCGACGGCGATCACTGGGTCATCAACGGCCGCAAGTGGTGGTCGACCGGGACCGGCGATGCCGATTGCAAGATCCTGATCGTGATGGGCAAGTCCGCACCCGATGCGCCGACGCATGCCCAGCAGAGCCAGATCCTCGTGCCCATCGACACGCCGGGCGTGACTGTAAAGCGCATGCTCGGGGTTTTCGGTTACGAAGACCGGCCTGCAGGTCACGGCGAAGTCGTGCTCGAGAACGTTCGCGTGCCCGCGGAGAACCTGATCCTAGGTGAGGGGCGCGGCTTCGAGGTCGCGCAAGGCCGGCTTGGCCCGGGGCGTATCCATCACTGCATGCGCACAATCGGCGCGGCCGAAGAAGCGCTCGATCTGATGTGCGCGCGATTGAGTGGGCGTACGACTTTCGGCAAGACGCTGGCGGAACGCTCGGTCTGGCAGGAGCGGATCGCCTGGGCCCGCACCGAGATCGACATGGCGCGGCTCCTCACGCTGCGGACCGCGCAACTGCTCGACGAGAACGACGCCAGGGACGTGCGCGCCGATATCTCCAAGATCAAGCTGGCGGTGCCGCGCGCCGCATTGAGAGTGATCGATGACGCAATCCAGGCACATGGTGGAGGCGGTGTTTCTGGAGATTTCGACTTGGCGCGGCTCTACGCCAAGATTCGCACGATGCGGATCGTCGACGGTCCGGACGAGGTGCATGCACGCGTCATCGCACGCGCCGAATTGAAACCCCATCGCCTTGACACCAAGCGATGACGAATCAGGCCCTACCGCACATTTTTTGCATGCGATAATGACACTTCGCCTCGGTCTCAGCCAGAGGCAGACCGCGCGCCACAAGTCACAACTATTTGATTAAAAGCATTTCTTTTATAATATTCATCACCCGACCGGCCATCCCCTCATATTGTATGCAAAGAATCTTGCATGCAATTGCCTGATGAGATAGCTTGCCTGCATTGGCCGCCGGAAAGAGCGGTCGATGAACTTGGGAAGAGCGGGAATGTCCTTCTGGCAGCCACGGATTTCTGCACTCACGACGGACCTCGCTAGTCGTAGGCAGAGCGGCGAGCGCGGCTCGGCAGCTCACGCTCGCACGAGTTTATGATGCGGCGCTACGAAGGAAAAGTAGCGGTCGTCACCGGGGCTGGACGCCCCGGAGGTATCGGGGAAGCGATCGCACGCCGCGTCACGAGCGAAGGCGGCCGTGTTGCCGTCCTGGATCTTTGCCGCGACAAGCCCGAAGCGCCCCGTGAGAGCTTCGGCAGCCTCCGTTCGCTGCAATCGGTTGCGGATTCGCTCGGCGAGACTGGCGAGAAGGGCCTCGCGGTGCGCTGCGACGTCACCGATGAGGATGAAATTGCAAGCGCCATGGCGGAAATTCGCGATGCGCTGGGCGGCATCGACGTACTGTTCGCCAATGCCGGGGGCGGCACGGGAGCAGGTCCTGTCGACCAGACCCCGGTCAGCGATCTCGACCGTTCGGCGTGGGATTACACGATCGCCGTCAGTCTGACGTCCGTCTACTTGTGTGCAAAGCATGCCGTCCCTGCGCTTCGCGCTCGAGGGGGTGGAGCGATCGTCAGCACGACGTCGATCAGCGCCTATCACGGCGTCGCCGGGCTATCGGCATATTCGGCTGCCAAGTACGGGGTGACTGCCCTTACCCGCGATCTCGCGCTCGAGCTCGCGGGCGAAAGCATCCGCGTGAATGCCTTCGCCCCCGGCATCACGCTGACGCCTTATGTACGCCAGCGATACGAGACGCTGGCATCGCAAAATCCAGGCACGACTCCGCAGGAACTTATGGGTCGCTTCGTCTCCACGCGGATCCCGCTCGGCCGAGCGGCCGAGCCGCGTGAGATGGCCGCCGTCGCCGCCTTTCTCGGAAGTGATGATGCCAGTTTCATGACCGGTCAGACCCTGTTCGTCGATGGCGGGATGCGCGTTTGAGCGAGGTGTGCGGCAGCGCCCTCGCCGCGGAGCCGCATCGCGGAAATTCGATCGAGGACGTCAACGAACATTCGATTTGAGGGAGGATTAGAGGTGAAAAGAAGCAAGCAGATCGCACTCCTGGGCGGAGCGAGCCTCGCGGCTTTGGCGAGCCCCGCCGTGGCACAGGAAGTGCCGACCGATCCGGCCCCGTCAGCAATGGAGGATCCGGCGTCGGATAACGGCGCGGCTCCGGCGCCTGGCGAGATCATCGTCACTGCCCAACGGCGTGAGCAATCGCAGCAGGACGTTCCGATCTCGATATCGGTCGTCTCCTCCCAAGCTCTCGAGCAGAGCAACCTCACCACCGTTGCCGACATCCAGTTTCTGTCACCGGGTGTGAACTACAACGCCAACTTCGGAGGCGGCTTCAACATTCGCGGCGTGGGCACACAGTCCCTGCTGATGTCGGCGGAGCAATCGGTTGCGCTGGTGATCGACGACGTGATCCAGGGCCTTCCGGAAGTCTCCTTTGCAGGTCCGAGCTATCAGTCGCTGGTCGACATCGAGCGGATCGAGGTTCTCAAGGGACCGCAGGGCACTCTGTTCGGCAAGAACAGCTCGGCCGGCGTCATTCAGATCATCACGGCAAATCCGGAGATCGGCGTTCGCTCTCTCGAGGGATCGCTATCCTATGGTACGAAGAACGAGCTGAATGCAGAGTCGGTCCTCAATTTGCCGATCGGCAGCACCGCGGCCCTCAGGATCGCTGGAGGGCTCCAACGCCGCGACGGCTTCGTGCGCGATCTCTATAGCGGCGAGGATCGCTGGGCCTACGAGCGCTATTCCCTGCGCGGCAAGCTCCTGTGGGAGCCCACCGACGACCTCAGCATCCTCTTGAACGGCGAATATCGCCACCTGACCGACAACGCGAACGGCCTGTGGACCTTCCGAAATTGCGGCAGCGGCTTCGGAGCGTTCGATCCCTGCGCCGAACTGGAGCCCTATGGCATTGAGGCAGGTCCGGAAAATCTCGAGGTAGCGACCGACGGAAACAGCTACACCAAGCAGAAGGCGTATTCGTTCAGTGGCCGGATCGATTACGATCTCGGCAATGCGACGTTGACGTCGATCACCGCCTATCGGGACATCCTGCAGCCGATCTCGCTCGACACCGACGCAACGCCCGCGGCAATCTACTCCCGCAACGAGAACATCTCCGGCGGAACGCAGTTCACCCAGGAATTGCGGATCAACGGGGACACGGGGATCCTCAACTACACCCTGGGCGGCTTCTATTACGATGCGCGCCCGTATCAGAAGGGCATGAACGGGGGCACCCTGGGCTATCTTCCCGATGACTCCTCGATCCTGCTCTCGCTCAATGCGATTGGCCCCTATTCGGGCCAAGGCTACGGATCCTGGGTCAAGGCGAAGATCAAGAGCTACGCGCTGTTCGGGCAGTTGGAAGCCGAGGTGATCCCGGGCCTGACGCTCATCGCCGGCGGCCGCTATACCAACGATGACGTACGACAGACCATCGACTATTTCGACGTGCCATGGCTGTGCCGCGCGGCGTATGCCTTCGGGCAATCGTGTCATGGGCTGGACCTGCCCCTCTCGTCGGGCGAGGCCAGGGTGAAGGCGGACAAGTTCACCTACAAGTTCACTGCCAAGTACGACATCACGCCCGCGGTCAATGTCTATGCGACCTACGCAACCGGCTACAAGGGGCCGATGATTTCGCATCCGGCGAACCAGCCTCAGTTGCTGCTTCGGCCCGAGCTGTCCAAATCGTACGAGGTCGGCCTCAAGGCGGAGCTGTTCGCACGGACGCTCGCCTTTAATCTGGCATTGTTCAAGGTGGACTACGACGACTTCCAGGGCCAGCAGCGTGTCGGGGTCGCACCGACCTTCTACTATACCACCACCAATGCCGGCGGCCTTCAGACCAAGGGGGTGGAAGCCGATCTGACCTGGCGTGCAGCGCCCGGCCTGACTCTGGCCGGACACGTCGCCTACATTCCGACCAAGTTCACCGAGTTCGCGGTGCAATGCTACGATCGCTACACCAATCCGGCGACCACCCCGGGCGAGTGCAACTACGTCCAGCCGGGTCTGCCGGAGGGGACTCCGCCGCAGTTCAACGCGGCTGGATATCCGCTGACCTATTCGCCAAAATGGACCTGGGGCGCGAGCGCCAACTACGAGACGTATGTCGGCAACGACCTCTCGCTCGACGTCAGTGCCTCGTACAGCCACCGCAGCAGCACCTATGGCGTTGTCGCCGATCCGAACAGCATCGTTCCGAGCTACGGCCTGCTGAACGGCCAGGTGAGCATAGGGGACTCGGACGACCGCTGGCGGGTAGCACTGTTCGCCCGCAACCTTCTCGACAAGCACTTCGTCGCGGGAATATTCCGCACGCCGCTCGACTCCGGGACGGACAATTCGACCCCGCTGTCGACGATCGGATACTCCAACATTCCCGCGCTGGATTCGAGCCGAACTGTGGGCATCAAGTTCAGCTATTCCTTTGGCGAGTAAGGCAAGAGTGCCGCCGGCCGCTCCGAACACCGGAGCAGCCGGTGATACGGCAAGAAGCAGCGCCGGATGGATGCTCGGTCTGCTGACCACGGGCTATGGGCTCAACCTGCTCGACCGGCAAATCATCAATATCCTGTCGGAACCGATCAAGCGCGATCTCGGCCTGGCGGACTGGCAACTCGGGGCTCTGAGCGGCCTGTCATTTGCTCTGCTCTACAGCGTGGCCGCTTTGCCGATCGCCCGCTATGCGGACCGATCGAACAGGGTTCGGGTCGTCGGTGCAGCGATCCTGATATGGAGCTTTTTCACCGCAGCGACGGCCATGGCCGGCAGCTTCGTACAGATGCTGATCTTTCGGCTGGGAGTGGGAGTCGGGGAAGCCGGCGGCGCCCCGCCCTCCCAGTCGCTGATAGCGGATCGTTTTCCAGCCAACCGCCGCTCCGGCGCGCTCGCCATATTCGCCCTGGGCGCCCCCGTAGGCGCCGCCATCGGCCTGATCGGCGGCGGGCTTCTTGAAGGGGTGATCGGCTGGCGCTGGACCATGGTGTGCGCGGGGGTTCCGGGGCTCCTCATCGGTGCGCTGGTGCTGCTTACTTTGCGCGACACCCGCGCAGCGCACGGCGGCAAGGCGACGGGCGCTGCTGAAACACCGAGCCTGATCGCAGCGTTGAAATTGCTGCTTTCACGCCGAACATTCACGCTCATCGCGTTCGCAAGCGCCCTGCTCAGTTTCTGTAATTACGGTGCGATGGCGTTCGCTGGTTCGTATTATCTTCGCCTCCATTCACCAGAGCTCACCAAGATCGGGGCGGCGGTTGGACAAGAACCGCTCGGCGTAATCGGGCTCGGACTCGGCATTTTTGGAGCCACAGGCGGCGCGCTCGGCGCTTTGGTCGGGGGCCGGCTCGGCGACCGGTTCGGTGTCGGAAACTTGCGCGCCCTGGTGCTAATCCCTGCCATCGGCTCCTTGCTCGGCACGATCAGCTATGCGGTGATGTTCACGGTCCCCAGCGCGGCGATGTCGTTGGTAGTATTCGCGGTGGCAGCATTCTTCACGAGCGTCTGGTACGGTCCTGGCACGCTGGCGATGCAGCGCCTGGCGGGCGCAGATGCAAAGGCTACGGCCCTCGCAGTGGCTTTGTTCATCAACAGCGCGGTCGGGCTGAGCTTCGGCCCCCTGCTGATCGGGTTCGCCAGCGACCTGCTCGCTCCCAGCCTAGGCGAGGGTGAAGGACTTCGAGCAGGAATTCTCCTCGGTCTCGTCGCCGGGCTGGCGTCAGGCTTTCTCTATTGGCGCGCTAGCCGCTCGATCGCCCGCGAGATTGCAGAGGTCGAGGGTGTTGCCAAATGAAGATCAAGGGAAGCGGATTTGTCATCGCCGGAGGCGGATCGGGGCTGGGATTGACCACTGCGCTCAGCTTGCGAGAGGCGGGAGCTCGGGTGGGAGTGCTCGATCTGAAACAAGGCGAGTGGGACGGCGCGTTCGCACATGCGGATGTTGCTGACGAAACCGGCGTAGATCGGGCCCTGGACGCACTCGCGAGTGAGATTGGCCAGCTTCGCGGCCTTATCAACACTACGGGTATCGGGCACTCCGGCCTGTCCGCCGGGCCGGACCGGAAAGTGACCGCAGAGGGGTTTCGCCGTGTGCTCGACGTCAATACGCTCGGCAGCTTCATCCTAGCGCAGGCCGCGGCTGAACGCATGATCGCCTCCGAAGCAGATAAACAGGGCGAACGCGGTGTCATCATCAATACCTCGTCTATCGTGGCCTTTGAGGGACAGATCGGCACCGCCGCCTATGCTGCGGCAAAAGGCGGTATCAATGCGATGACCCTGCCTCTCGCACGTGAGTTCGGTCCGTACGGGATCAGGGTAGTCACCATCGCCCCGGGTATCTTCGAGACACCGATGTTCTCGCAAGCACGGGGTCCCATGGTGGATTGGCTGCGCGAGCAAGTGATCTACCCCGATCGACCCGGCGACGCTGTTGAATTCGCAGAAATGGTGGCGCATATCGTGTGCAATCGGATGCTAAACGGCACAGTGATCCGGCTGGATGGCGCTTATCGTGTCCCGTCGGGCAGGCACGACTGGTGGGTCGATTGAGACAGTCTGGGCGGCATAGTCGCGGCGCCGGTACAACAGGGTAAGGACGCAGTTTTGGTCAAAGCGGTCGACATCGCCTACGAAACCATCCGCGATGGAATCCGAAACGGCACATATCCCCCCGGATCACACCTTACTGCGCAAGCGTTGGCCGAAGCATCCGGGTTCAGCCGGACACCTGTGCGCGAGGCGATGCGCCGCCTCCATGCCGAGGCACTGATCCAGTTCATCCCCAATCGTGGTGCATTCGTCGCCACCTGGAGCCGGCGCGAAATCGAGCAAATCTACGACTTGCGCATCCTGCTCGAAAGCTTCGCTGCGCGTGAGGCAGCGTTGCACATTTCCGACGAGCAGCTCGGTCGCCTGCGCGAGATTGCGCAGCAGATGCACGCGACCACGCAGAGGGACGCGCCCGACGTCGAGAAAGTGACGGAGTTGAACGACGAGTTCCACAAGCTCGTGCTCGATGCCAGCGGAAACGTGCGGCTGCGTAATCTGCTCGGCAGCATCGTGGAGATACCACTCGTTCTCAACACTTTCAGGTCGTATTCGCTCGAGCAGATCCGACGCTCGTCAGCCCAGCATCTCGAACTCACGGACGCCTTCGCCGCGCGCGAGCCCGACTGGGCGGCGGCGATCATGACCGCGCACATCCGCTCGGCGCGTCAGACGCTCATGTCCAAGACGGACGGTGGGGAATCTGCCGCACTCCCGGCGGAGGGTAACGCGCCCGGCGAGAGTGGCGAGGACTAGAACGGACCTTCGGTGGCAATGACGCGCTGGATAGTGCCTCGGTGTCACTCGTCCGCCGGCTTAGTGCTCTTGTGCGCCATTGCCCCGGTAGCAGCCGAATCGTGATAGGCATCCATCCGCGCGATGCGGCCATCGGTCACGGTGCAGATGCAGCAGCACATGTCGCGGATCGATCGCCCGTCCGGCATCGCCACGATCAGGGTGTGCTGCTGCACGAAACCCTCCGGCGTCGGACTGCGGCGGATATCCTCATAGCGGAATTCGACAGCGCTGGTGCGGATGGTATCGAGGTTACGGATGGTCGTCGGCACATCTGTGAACGCATTGTCGGTATTGTGCCAGACCAGCGCGCCGGGTGCAAAGATCTGCCGCAAGTCCTCCAAGTCGCCGTGCTCGACGGTCTCAAATAGACGTTGCCCGGCTTCGAGTGCGGCCTCGTTCTCCACCATTATGGTTCTCCGTTCTCGTAGTTCGCGCTCTGCGGCAATCGTTCCCGCGCAGACACCATCGCATCACGTAGTTGCCGCTTGATCACCTTCCCGGCGGCATTCCGCGGCAGGCTGGCCGTCCGCACTTCGATCCGCTCCGGCACCTTGAAGGCTGGAAGATCGGCCGCAACCCGTTCGCGCACTGCCTCCGCAGTGAGAGTGGCGCCGGCGTGCAAAGTAACAACCGAGGCGACGATTTCCCCCATGAGGCGATCCGGCAAACCAAAAACGGCACATTCAACCACCTCTGGAAGCCGGGCGATCGCCTCTTCCACCTCGGCGCAATAGACGTTCTCGCCGCCGCGGATCACCATGTCCTTCTTCCGGTCCATGACGTAGAGAAAGCCCTCGTCGTCCATCGTTACGATGTCGCCTGTCCGATACCAGCCATTGTGAAGCGCCGCCTCGGTCGCCTCGTCGTTGTTCCAATAGCCACGAAACACCTGCGGACCGTGGACCCACAGTTCGCCCGGGTCGCCCGGCGCCACATCATTGCCGTGGTCGTCCACAATGCGGACGTCGCAGCACGGCACCGCAGTGCCGACACTGTCGGGCCGCGCGAGCAAGTCCTCATGACTGTTGGAAGCGACGAGGGACGACGTCTCGGTCGCACCGTAACCTTGTGCCGGCACGGCGCCGGGGAAACGGGATTGCACGCCCGCTGCGAGATCCCCTGGAGCGGGTGCTCCGCCGTAGGTAACCGTATGCACTGTCTCCAGCCCGGGCGTCCCTCCATTGGGCAGGCGTTCCAGAAGTTGCACGACCAAAGTCGGCACCAGGATGAGAACATGCGCGCCTTCACGCTCGATCAGGCCAAGCGCTTGTTCGATATCCCAGCGGTACATCAGGACCAGCCGATTCCCCCGCGCCAGCGCCGGGACCAGCGCCGAATGCATACCCGTCGCGTGGAAGAGAGGGAGAGGCAGGAGAACAACCTGTTGCGCGACAGCAGGAGCCGGAGGCCAAGCCTCTCCGCGACGCAGGGCTGCCCGCGCTGCGCGGTATTGCGTATTGACCAGATTCGTAAGCGCGGCGCGATGCGTGCCAAGCGCACCTTTGGCTTCGCCCGTCGTTCCCGATGTAAAGCAAATCATGGCAAGATCGTCAGGCCTCAGGCCACGGTCGGGAGCCGGACGATCGGGTAACTTTGACCAACCCTCGGCGGCTCCGATCAGGGCTTCGAACGTGTCCTCACCGGTACCATGACGAACTGTGACGAGCGTCGACCCATGATCCTCTCCCCCGAGCCGCTCTGACCGTTCGCCGTCGACTACGATGACTTTCACGCCGCTCTTTCGGATCATGCGGGCAAGGTTCTCGCCGGTTTCCCAAGCATTCAGCGGAACGAACACGGCACCTATCGCCATGGCTGCGAAGGCGCAGACGGACCATTCGGGAAAGTTGCGCATGGCAACGGCCACGCGGTCGCCTTTGGCCACGCCGTAGCGTTCGGCAAGAACTCGGCCGAACGCGTTCGCCGCGCGCCAGTGTGCCTCGAAGCTTATGCGCTCGCCTTCGTAG
Source organism: Pelagerythrobacter aerophilus (assembly GCF_003581645.1). GTDB lineage: Bacteria > Pseudomonadota > Alphaproteobacteria > Sphingomonadales > Sphingomonadaceae > Pelagerythrobacter > Pelagerythrobacter aerophilus. The sequence continues at coordinate 235,272 of NZ_QXFK01000019.1, forward strand.
ACCAAGAATTCGGCGTCACCGAAGCGGCGGCTCTCGTCGAGCACCTGCCGCATATGCGCAGGGGCATTGACGTAGGTTCGGACCGCTCGACCGGCGATCGATTCTGTGCGCATTTCAAATGGCGCTCCCGGCGCCGTGAGCGCCGCGCGCGCCTCCGCGACCGAGCAAACCGGCCAGTTCATACGGGAGCTCCCGCACGGCGAGCGTTTTCCCAGGCCGCGCGAGCCAGCGGCCCGACGCGACCTTGCGCCGACAGCGCCCGGTCGTTGTTGGCTTGTCCCTGAGCCGCGCGTCTTGCAACACCCTGCAAGATGGCGGCAAGGCGGAAGAGATTGAATGCGATGTACCAGTCGATCGGCCGGTCCAGCACCCGTCCGCTCTCGGCGAGATAGCGATCGAGCGCTTCCTCCATCGTCGGAATGCCCGCGGTTGCGAAGTCGACCGTGTCCATTGCGATCCGCTCGCCGGGGGGCATGCGCCACATCATCAGATAATAAGTCAGATCGGCAACCGGATCGCCCAGCGTACACAGCTCCCAATCGAGCAGTGCAGCGATCTCGGGCCGGTCAGATCTCAACACCATGTTGTCGATACGATAATCGCCGTGGACGATACGCGCCGACGCTTCGGATGGCATCGTTTCGGGAAGCCAGTCGATCAGCTTTTCCATGTGCTCGTCGTGCGGTGCTTCCGACGAGCGGTACTGCTTGGTCCAGCGGGTGAGCTGGCGGGCGAAATAGTTTCCCGGTTTTCCAAAGGTCGCAAGGCCGATCTCCGCTGGGTCGAAATCGTGCAGCGCCACCAGCGCGTCGATCTGCGCGTCGTAGATAGCGCGCCGATCCCGCGGGCGTTCACCGGGAAGCTTGGGATCCCACAAGATCCGACCTTCCACCAATTCCATCAAGAAGAAGGCGGAGCCGATGATCGATTCGTCTTCGCATAGCCCGAAGGTGCGCGGAACGGGGAAGCCATGCGGACCGAGCGCCGACATGACGGTGTACTCGCGCTCGATCGCATGAGCCGAACGCAAGAGCGTGCCAGGGGGCTTGCGGCGCAGGACATAATCTCGCCGGGGCGTGCCAAGACGAAAAGTGGGATTTGATTGCCCCCCGGCGAACCGCTCGACCGCTACCGGTCCCTCGTGATCGTCAATATGCCGCGCCATCCATTGCTCCAGCCGGCGGGCAGCCTCGGGATCAATGTCCCCCACTCGCGACACCGAGGGCGCATCAGCGGAATACGATGACATTCACTTCCTCTCTCCGGCAGGTCTGGAAACCGCTCGATCTCGCGATCTTCGACAAGAAACACTCTTGCCATTTGCATGCAATTTAGTCAAAGCTTCTGTGCATCAACGGTGGTTGCGGATCGGCAGGCTTTAGGATCGACGCGCTACCAAGGAGGGGGATTGCCTTGTCGATTGGTGCAAAAATGGCTTTATCTCCCCGAGTTGCCAGAGGACGGGGCACGGCAGCCGGAAAGGTCCGCAAGTCTCAGTCGATCGGAGAACGGCGCCTGTGCGCCATAGCAGTGGTCGGCAAACTGCATCCGATTTGGATAGAAGCGGCCCCTGCCACGGCTGATCAAAGGGTCCGGCCAGTTGGCGATCGAGCCGTCGGTCCCGGAACCGCCGGCGGCATCGGCGCACATGGGTGACAAAGGCGGTACAATCAAATTGACGGAACAGACGGAAAAAAAGGGCGCGCTCCACGGCATTCGGGTCGTCGAGGTCGGTCAGCTCATCGCCGGGCCCTTCTGCGGGCAGTTGCTTGGCGACATGGGGGCCGAGGTGGTGAAGATCGAACCCCCGGAGACGGGCGATCCGATGCGCGCCTGGGGGCAAGGCGACAGGCCAACCTGGTGGCGCGTGATCGGACGCAACAAGTATTCAGTTGCTGCGAATCTCCGAACGCCTGACGGGCAAGAGCTCGCCCGAAAGCTGATCCTCAAAGCCGACGTCCTGATCGAGAATTTCCGACCCGGCACGCTTGAGCGATGGTCGCTCGATCCCGAGGAACTGATCAAGCTCAACGAACGCCTTATCGTTGTTCGCGTCTCCGGATATGGGCAGACGGGACCCTATGCTCAGCGGGCGGGTTTCGGCGGCATCGCCGAAGCTATGGGCGGCTGGCGCAAGATCGTCGGCGAACCCGACCGGCCACCGTCGCGCATGGGCATTTCGATCGGCGATACCTTGGCGGCAACCTATGGTTGCATGGGCGCGCTTGCCGCTCTGCACGAGCGCGAGACGAGCGGCAGGGGTCAGATCGTGGACGTGGCTCTTTACGAGTCGGTGCTGCAGGTCATGGAAGGGCTCATTCCCGAGTGGGCGGTCGCCGGGCACAAGCGCGAGCGAACAGGCTCACGTTTGCCGGGCATCGCACCGTCGAACGTCTATCGCTGCAGTGACGGAGAATTCCTGATAGGCGCAAACCAGGACAGCGTCTTTGCACGGCTGTGCGACGCGATGGGGCGGCCCGACCTCATATCCGATCCACGCTATGCCGATCACGCCGCGCGCGGGCGCCACCAGCAGGAACTCGACGATCTTATCAGTGCGTGGACTGCGCAGTTCACGGTTGATGAACTCGAAGGCACGATGATCGAATACGGTGTGCCGGCCGGCCGGATCCTCGACGCCGAAGACATGTTGTCCGACCCGCATTTCGCCGCACGCGAGGCAATCGTGACCGTGGACGATCCCGAACTCGGCCCCACCCCCATGCAAGGCACCTTTCCCAAACTCTCGCGTACCCCCTCAAGCGTGCGCCGCAATGCGCCACGCGAAGTGGGACAGGATACCGATGAAATCAGGCGGCGCTGGCTGGGTGAATGAACCGGCCAGCCGAAGCGATGGCCAGGTGCCCAGCAGCGTATCGGATCAGCAACCGCCGGACATCCGCGCGCGAACGAGGGCACTGACCCTATCGCGGGATAGTTCGCCGTTCAGCCAGAGAGCGGTGTCGATCAGCGCATCAAGATCGATCTCGAAGTCCGTGCCGAGGGCATAGGCGAGATCCTCCGTGGCGAGATTCCCCGCCGCACCGGGCGCAAAAGGACAGCCGCCCGTCCCTCCGATCGCCGCGTCGAGAATGCTGGCTCCGCCGCGGATGGCGGCAAGAGCGTTGGCCACGCCCATTCCGCGCGTATCGTGCAGGTGAACGCGCACCGGCAGGGGAGCGACCGCTTCCTTGACGAGGCGCGTCAGCTCCTCGACTTCGCTGGGCCTTGCAACGCCGATGGTGTCCGCCAGGCCAATCTCGAGACTTCCTGCTTCTGCCAGCTTGCGAGCCATCGCCAAGACCTGGTTCCGGGGCGTTGGCCCTTCGAACGGACAACCCCAGGCCACAGCGATCATTGCATGCGCGTCACGTTTCTCCGACCGAAGCAGATTCAGAACATCGCACGCCTCGGCCAGTGATTGCTCACTGGTCTGGCGCTGGTTGCGCATCCCGAAGGTGTCGCTGGCAACACAGACGAATCCCACCTCGTCGACGTTCGTATCGAGCGCTCGCAAGGCACCCCGCTTGTTCAACACCAAACCGATATACCGCGCTGCACCGGGCCGGAGCCTGGCGACCACCTCCTCGGCTCCCGCCATCTGCGGGACCGCATCGGGCCTCACGAAGCTGGCGACCTCGAGCCGGCGAGCACCTGCTGCGATCGCACGCTCGATCAACGCGACTTTGCTGTCGACCGGCAGAGTCACCGGCTCGTTTTGCAGTCCATCTCTCGGGGAAACCTCGACCAGTTCGATCATCCCGATCTCCTCAGCGCAGCCCCAGTTGCCGCGCGATGATGCCGCGCAGGATCTCACGCGTTCCGCCCCGGAGTGAAAACGCGGGAGCGGCCATCGTGGTATAGGCGAGCACGGCAGCGAAATCGCTAGTGCTCTGCAGGTCCGGCTCCTCGTCGACGAGGCTGCGCGCGATATCGGGCAGGTCCTGTTCGAAGGTGGCGCCGAGATCCTTGACGATCGCGGCATGGACTGTCGGATCTTCGCCTGCCTCGAGCAGGGCAGCCACACCACGCGACATCTGCCGCAACGTGACTAGGTGCGCGAACAGGCGGCCAACCGCACTCTGCGCCGCAACGCTCTCGCTGCTTCGCAGAGCGCCGATCAGTTCGATCAGGAGTTGGATGGAGGAAAGAAACCGCTCCGGTCCCGACCGTTCATAGGCCAGTTCCCCCATCACCTGGGCCCAGCCTTGCCCTTCCGTGCCAAGGAGCGCGTCGGGAGGCAGAACTGCGTCTTCGAAGTGGACTTCGTTGAAATGATGCTGGCCCATCAGGTCGTGGATCGGCCGTACGGTAACGCCGCTCGTGGCTTTCATATCGACCAGCAACTGGCTCGTCCCCTTGTGCCGATCCGCGGGCGAGCCCGAGGTGCGGCAGAACAGGATCATGTAATCGGCTTCGTGGCCGTAGGTCGTCCAGAGCTTCGTACCGTTGACCTTCCATGAGCCATCGCCCTGCCGTTCCGCCCGGGTCCGCGTGGCGGCGAGATCGGAGCCGGCGTCGGGTTCGCTCATCCCGATGCAGAACACGCATTCTCCGGCCGCTATGCGCGGTAGGATTGCGCGCTTCTGTGCTTCCGTACCGTGGCGCAGAAGCGTGGGGCCGCTCTGCCGGTCGGCGATCCAGTGCGCCGCGACCGGAGCGCCTGCTGCCAGGGTTTCCTCCACCACCACATAACGTTCGAAGGCGCTACGTTCGTGCCCGCCGTATTCCTTGGGCCAGGTCATGCCGAGCCAGCCCCGTCGGCCCATGGCGCGGCTGAATTCGCGGTCGAATCCGTTCCAGCTTTCCGCGCGCTCGAGCGGTATCCGTTGAGCATTGGTCTCGGCGAGAAAGGTGCGGACTTCCGTCCGCAAGACTTCTGCCGTTTCGCTCTCGACCGGGGGAGGAAAAGTCAGCGTAGTCATGCCGCGGTTACCATTGGCCAGAGAGCATCGGGACCAGCAGCCAGAACTTGTCGGCCGACCTGGCGCGTCCACCACGCCTGCGTCCCGTACTCATCGCGCCATCTCCAGAGCGAAGTCGTATAGAGGTGGAGGCGATGCTCACGGGCATAGCCGATCGCGCCGTGCAACTGATGCGCGATGGCGGCCGCTTTCGAGCTTGCTTCGCCGATCCGCGCCCGGGCGATGCCAATCGCCAGAGTCGCAGAGGAGCCGCCCTGCGCTAACCGGGCGACGGCATGCTCGGCCGCCGCCTGACCGGCGGCAACCTCGCTTGCCAGGATGGCGAGCGAATGCTGAACGGCTTGGAACTTTGCCAACGGCCTGCCGAACTGGCTGCGTTCCTGCACATGGGAAATGGTCATGCCGAGGATCATGTCGAGCGCCCCCGCCATCTGCATGGCCCGCGCCAACGCTGCCACTTCCCTCTGCTCTGCAGTCAACTCACCGAGTAGTTCGACCGGGCCCTCGGCAGAGACGGTACCGCCCTCCGCTGCGAAGCGGTTGGCGAGCATGGTCTCGACCAGCGGCCAAGGCGCGATGCGACGCCCGCAGATGCGCACGAGTTCGAAGGCGTCGGCATCGGAGAGGCCGAGCCCGCCCTGCTCCTCGCTCGTCAGCGCGAAGGGCAGACCCATTTCCTCGATCTGCCGCCATCCGTCGGCACGATCTTGCTCGGCCATGGGCTGACCGATGGGCGCGCGCGCCGACAAATCGCTCAGCAGGCGCTGCGCGGACTCGAAGAGTATCGAAGAGATATCATCCATGCGAGGCGCCCGAGGTCGATTGCAAGGCCTAGCCGGCCAGCGCAGCGAGGGCCGCTTCGGCTACGGCCATGTCCTGCTCGTAGTGCCCGCCGCTCACACCGATCGCGCCGATGATCTGATCGTTCTCGCTCACCGGATAGCCGCCGCCGAATACGACCAGGCGCGGTGTATGGACGATGCCGTGCAGGAGCGGCGGATCGTTCTTGATGAAGTCATACCAGCCATGGCTCGGCATGCCGAAGCTCACGGCGGTATAGGCCTTGTTGGTCGCGATATCGATCGAGAGAAGCGCGGCGCCGTCCATCCGGCGAAAAGCCTTGAGATTGCCGGATTCGTCTACGACCGAGATGCACATCGGCACGCCCATCTCTTCCGCCTTGGCGGTCGCGGCCTCGATCAGGCGATCGCTCGCCTCCTGCGTGATGGAACCTTTTGTGATGCTGTTTGCCATTGGGGTCTCCCTTGGAATTCGAATTGCGCGGGTTGAGATCAGGTGATCGCGCGCACGGCGTCGATGATCCGATCCTTGCTCACGAAGAGCCGTTTCTCGAGCGCGGCGTTGTAGGGCACGTGGACCTGCGGCGCCGCAACACGCTGGATCGGCCTTTTGAGGCTTTCGAAGCCTTCCTCCGAGACCACGGCGGCGATTTCGGACGCCACGCTGCCCACCTTGTGCGAATTGTCGGCGACGATCAGCCGGCCGGTCTTGGCCACCGAGGTGAGAATGGTTTCCTTGTCGAGCGGCACGATCGTGCGCAGGTCGATCACTTCGGCCTCGACACCGTCCTTCGCCAGCGCATCGGCTGCGGACAGCGCATGCGGCAGGCATCCGGCGATCGAGACGATGGTGACGTCTCCGCCCTCGCGCCGTACGGCAGCCTTGCCGATCGGCACGAGGAAATCCTCGTCGGTGGGGACCTCTTCCTTCTTGCCCCAGAGGTTGATGTCCTCGAATATCACGACCGGGTCGTCGTCGCGGATCGCCGCTTTGAGCAGGCCCTTGGCATCGCTCGCAGTCGACGGCGCCAGAACCTTCAGCCCCGGCGTATTCATGAACAGCGGATAGGGACGGTCGGCGTGCTGGGCCGCGGTGCGGTTGTTGTAGAACGTGCTTGTGCGCACCACCAGCGGCACTGCCAGTTGCGCGCCGGTCATGAAGCGCAGCTTCGCCGCCTGGTTGATGATCTGGTCCGAAGCGAGGTAGCAGAAGCTCGCAATCGTCAGATCGACTATCGGGCGCAGGCCGGTCAGCGCGGCGCCGACCCCCACGCCGACGAAGCTGTTTTCCGAAATCGGCGTGTTGCGCAGCCGCTTGTTGTCGAATTCGTCGAACAGCGACTGAGCGCCGTAGACTGCAATGTCCTCGCCCATCAGGATCACGCGCTCATCCCGGCGCATTTCCTCACGCTGCGCTTCCACGATGGCCTGGAGGTACGACAGCTTCTGGGTCGCGTTGCGCATGGTCATCAGAGCTCTCCCTCACCGGCGGGTGCACTGATCGGGTTGACGTACATGCTGTCCCAGAGATCGCTCATCTCGGGCTCCGGGCTGGCCTTGGCGAATTCCACCGCTTCGTCGATGGTGGTGCGCACCTCTGCCTCGATCGCCTCGATTTCGGAAAGCAGGTCGCGCGTTTGCAGGACGGCGCGGTAGAGCGTGATCGGATCGCGCTCATTGCGATGATGCTCGATCTCTTCCTTGCTGCGGTATTCGATCGGGATGGCGAGCCGGTTCGAGTGCTCGTCGAACCGGTAGGTCTTGGCCTCGATCAGTGTCGGTCCTTCGCCGGCCCGCGCCCGTTCGACTGCTTCGAGCGTCACCGCGTGTACGGCCTCGGCATCCTGCCCATCCACGACCACCCCGGGAATTCCGTATCCGTCGGCGCGGCGCGCGATCTCGGGCTGACCGTGCGACTTCTCGACCGGCGTGGTCACGGCGTAGCCGTTGTTCTCGCAGAAATAGATGACCGGCAGTTTCCACACCGCGCCCATGTTCACGCTCTCACTGAAAGTGCCCTGGTTGACCGCGCCGTCGCCAAAGAAGCACAGGCTGACCTGGTCGCTGCCACGCACCTGCGCGCTCAACCCCGCGCCGGTCGCGAGTGGGAAACCGCCGCCGACGATCGCGGATTCGCAGATCAGACCCAGTTTGGTGTCGGTCAGGTGCATCGACCCGCCCAGTCCCTTGCAGATGCCCGTCCGCTTACCGAAGATCTCCGCCATCAACGGCCCGATCTCTGCGCCCTTACCGATCGGATGACCGTGCGAACGGTGCGTGCCCGTGACGTAGTCGTCGTCACGCAGGGCCATGCACGCGCCGGCGATCGCGCCTTCCTGCCCGATACTGAGGTGACCGACCGGGTTGTGCGCAATCAACGCCTCTTCGAACAGGCGAATGCGCAGCATCCGCCGGAACATCTCGAGCTGCTGCGCGCGGTCCAGCGGCATGTCAGGCTTCCTCGATCGTGGCGATCTCGGTGCCGATGTCGACGGTCTCGTCGACCTGCACCACGATCGATGCCAGAGTGCCGGAAGCCGGAGATTCGACTTCCACGGTCGACTTCGCAGTCTCGACTTCGGCGATGACTTCGCCCGCTTCGACCTGCTCGCCGACGTTCTTGAGCCAATTGACGATCGTCGCTTCCGTCACGCCCATGCTGATGCTGGGAAGCTCAACGCTGACTGCCATGCAATTCGTCTCCGTTATCAATATGCGTCCCCGAAAGGTCAGCCCTTTCGGTAGAAGAAGTCCTCGGGATTAAAGTTCATCCAGTAGCGCTTGACCCGCCCTTCCTCGTTGAATTCGAATTGCGAGGAACCCGGCGCACTCACCGGCTGCCCGTCGAACGACCCATGGATGGTCCAGCCTGTGGCTGCGAAGGGCGGGTCGATAATCGTGCGTTCCACCACGCGGTGATAGTCGGCGAGCGCGCCGAAAGCGCGCCGCTCGACCTCGCGCTCACTCGCGCGATCGGGCACATGAGCGCCGTTGCGCCAACCCTCGACATCGGGCGCCATCACCTCGTCGATACCGGCGCTTACTTCCTCGACGCTTGTATGCGGCCGGGCGTTCTCTGTTTCGTTCAGGGTGCGAAGCGCCTTTGCAATGGCCTCACGGGTGATCATGTCGCTCTCCTTTACAATTGCTGGCCTGGGCCGATCTGTCGTCCGCGGACGCGCCGCCGATTCACCGCACCTCGAAATCCTCCATCCGCGGCGCGGCGGTTTCTTCGACGAAACGGTCGTAGGAAAAGGTCCACGATGCAGGCACACCATTTTTATCGAGGTACCAACTGTCGCAGCCGGTAACCCAGACCGTCTTGCGAGCGGCCTCGCAGCGCTCGGCTTCGAAGGTATGCATGGCTTCGGGGGTGGCGCTCACTTCAGAATATTCGCCGCAGCGAATACCGTCGATTAGCTGCATGATATATTCGATCTGATGCTGCGCGACCTCGACCAGCGAGAAGTTGCCGATGGGACTGTTCGGGCCGTTGAGTAGGAAGAAATTGGGAAAATTCGGGACGCTTACGGACAAGTAAGCGAGCGGTCCGTCGGCCCAGACATCGTCCAGGTCGATGCCATCGCGCCCCACTACCCGAGTTGGGCGAATGAAACGATCGACAAGGAACCCGGTTGCAAGAACCAGGACATCGAGATCGTGCAGCGCCCCGTCGGCGGTGCGCACGCCGGTCGGTTCGATTCGCCGGATCGGTGACGTGACGAGGTCGGCATTCGGTTGCTGAATGGCGTCGTAGAACGTGCTGGAGATGACCAGCCGCTTGCAGGCGACCCGGTAATCCGGTGTAAGCCTGCGCCGCAGCTCGGGATCCTTCACCGTATCGAGGTTCTCGCGGCAGATCTGCTCTATCGCGGCCAGTTCGGGCGAATCGACGTCAATGACCGCGGTGGCGAAGCCCTCGAGAGTCTTGGCCCTCAGTTCGCGGATCAGCGCTTCGAGCGCCTCCGGATCCTTGCGGAAACGGGCCTTGTCCTCCTCGCTGTACGGCACGTTGTCCCGGGGCAGGACCCATTGCGCCGTACGTTGAAACAGGTCGAAACGCTTTGCCCGAGGCACCAAAGCCGTCGCAAGCTGGGCGGCGGTCGAGCCCGTGCCGATCACGCCGATACGCTTGCCATCCAACGCAACGTCATGATCCCAGCGCGCCGAGTGGAATACGGCGCCTTTGAATGTCTCGATACCTTCGAACTGCGGAATGTTGGGGTGATGCAGCACCCCTGTGGCAGCGATGACAAAGTCATACCTGCCTTCATACCCGTTGGCGCACGCGAGATCCCAGGCGCCCTCGCGATAGCGGAGTTCGGTGACTTCGCTGTTGAAGCGCGTACGCTCCAAAACGCCGAAATCATGCGCGACCCGTTGGAAATAGGCGCGAATGTCCTTGCCCTCGGCCATCAATGAATCCCATTCGGGATTGCGCGCAAACGAATAGGTATACCAATGGGCGGCGACGTCGCAGGCGAGGCCGGGATAGGTGTTCTCCCGCCAGGTGCCCCCAACGCCATCGCCCTTCTCGAACACGTCGCATTCGATGCCGCGATCCCGCAGCTTGATTGCCGCCAGGATACCAGCCATACCTGCACCGATCACCGCCACACGCAGCGATGGGCGCTCACGGCGCTCATCTAGATCTGCTCCGTTCTGCGCGACCTGGGCCAATTTTCAAGCGCTCCTGACTTCGAGAGCGAACCCGTGGGTGGATCCGGCCTCCCGATATTGCATCCAATCAATGCCGGTTCAACCGATAAATTCCCAAACCCATCAAAGCACAAATATTCGGCCTCGTCACGGCGATGATCCACCACGGGCAGTCGCATTCAGCGAGATGCCATTCATTGGAAAATGCATTCTCTATTGCATACAATTGGCTTGTGTTGGCGCGGCCACTGACATAGGCATGAGAAAAGAAGCATGACGGCTTGGGAGAATCCAATGACGAAGAAGCGCGCTGCCGGTGAACTGGTCGCCGCAACACTGGCCGGCCTCGGCGTAAGCGAGATATTTGCTCTGCATGGCAGCCACCTCGATCCGCTCTACATGGCTTGCGAGGAGTTCGGCATAAGGCTCACCGACACGCGGCACGAAGCGTCGGCCGGCCACGCGGCCGATGCCTACGCGCGTTCGTCAAACGGAAAGCTGGGCGTCTGTGCAGTCACTGCCGGCCCGGGCTTTACCAATGCGCTGACCGCCATGGCGAACGCGCATCTCGACCGAATTCCGACTCTCTTCATTGCCGGCGCCGCTCCGCTGCGTGAGGTCGAGGCCAATACGTTGCAGGGCGGCTTCGACGCCGTGGCCATGGCCCGCCCGGTCACCAAATGGGCGCAGCGCGTCGCCGAGCCCGAACGAATCGTCGAGTTCGTCCGCCGGGCCGGAGAGATCGCGCTTAGCGGCCCTCCGGGCCCCGTCTTTCTCGAGATTCCGATCGATGTCATGTTCTGGCCGACCGACCAGGCGCCGCCCGAGACCGATTCATGGGAGCGGCCCGTGCCTCCGGCCCCGCGGCCCGACGCCGTCACCAAGGTTCTCGACATGCTTCGAGGGGCCGAGCGACCGGTTATCATCGCGGGCGGCGGGGTGATGCTGACCGATTCAGGCGAGCGCCTGCGCCAGCTGGCCGAACTTGTCGGCGTTCCCGTGATCGCCAGTCAGAAGGCCCTCGGCGTCCTTCCCGACGATCACCCGCTCTACGCCGGCGCCGCGGCCGGTCTGGCCGCGGCAGCCGCTTCGGGCGCAGCGGCCGATGCCGTTCTGTTGATCGGTGCGCGCATGGGCATGTTCCTCGGCGGTGCAATGGGCGCGATCATTCCGCAGGACGCTTACGTCGCGCAAGTGGAGGTAAATCCGGAAGAAATCGGCCGCGTCCGAATGGCCGACCTGCCCATCGTCGCGGACGCGGGCACGACGATCGATGCACTGATCGAAGGCGGGCAAGGCGAGAGCTGGCCCGAGCGAACCGATTGGGCCAACAAGCTGCGCAGCTTCCGTTCGATGGCCCGCGACGGTTTCGCCAGCGCGCCGAAGGAGCCGAGCCCCGGCAAGATTCATCCGGGCCACGCCGTTGCCGCGATCATGGACGCGCTGCCCGAGGGAACGGCGGTGATCGCCGACGGCGGCGAGGCCGGCAATTGGGTCGGCGACCTCGTCCGTTCTCCGGGCGCGGGCCAGCACCTGCGGTGCGGCTATCTCGGCTGCCTGGGCATCTCGCCCGGCTTTGCGATTGGCGCCGCCCGCGCCAATCCCGATCGCCCGGTAATCTGTTTTGCGGGCGATGGCGGCGTGGGTTTCAACATACAGGAATTCGACACGATGGTTCGGCACGGTCTGCCGATCGTCACCGTTATCCTGAACAACTCCGAATGGGGCATGTCGCGCAACGCGCAGAATCTCCTTTACGGCAAGGATCGCGAAGTCATCGTCGCGCTCGATGATACGCGCTACGATCTCGTCGCGAGCGGCTTCGGCGTCGAGGCCCGGCGGATCGACCGGTATGAAGACATCACCAGCGCCATCGAAGAGGCATTTGCCTCGGGCAAGCCGTACTGCCTCAATATAATAACCGATCCGGCGGTCATGCACCCGCGTACGAAGATGATGGTTGGCGATAGCGCCGGAGAAGACGACGTGCCGATCCCGTACTACGCCAACATCAAAACCTGATCGCCGCTTCGGACGTTCGGGTGCGCTTGCGCGTTAATCCGGCATCAATACCCTGCGGCCCGTCCGTACGCAGTCGAGCAGCCATTCCTTGGCGAGGCGTACGCGGGCGAGGTTCTGGGTGTCCCGGTGGGTCACGATCCAGAAGCTGCGGCGGATGGAGCGGTCGGGGCAGACGGGGACGAGATCCGCGCCGCGATCGCCGATGAACCGCGGCAGGACGCCGATGCCCACCCCCTCCTCGATCAGGCGGTTCTGCGCGTTGATGCTGGACGAGCGGATATGCGCCGTCAGCCCGGCATGGAAGTCGTCGAGGTAGTTGAGTTCGGGCGCATAGAGCAGGTCGGGGATGTAGCTCACCAGCGTGTGGCCCTGCGCGAGGTCGCGCGGACGCTGCGGCATGCCGTATGCGGCGAGATAGCGACGGCTCGCATAGAGCATCAGACTGTAATCCGAAAGCTTGCGGCAGATGACCGGCCCGGCCTTGGGACGCGAAAGCATGACGGCGATGTCCGCTTCGCGCTTCGAGGGACTCAGGAATCCGCTGTTCGCGACCAGCTCGATCGAAAGGTTCGGGTGGGCTCGGGCGAAATCGGGGAGATACAACGTCAAAAACTGACTGCCGAAGCCTTCCGAGACACTGAGGCGCAGATTTCCGCCGAGGCCGGTCTGGCGGCTCTGAACCGCGTCGATCGTGCGGGCCGCCTGCGCCATGGCCTCGGCTTTGGCCAGCAGGCTCTCGCCCGCTTCGGTCAACGTCTGGCCTTCGCGCGTGCGCTCGAACAGGGTAATCTCGAGCTGCCGCTCCAGCCTCCGCAATCGGCGGCCCAGCGTGGTTGGATCGAGCCGGAGAGCACGCGCCGCCCGGCCGATCTGGCCTGCTTCCGCCACCGCCAGGAACACGCGGATGTCGTTCCAGTTGAGATCCTGCATATTTGCAGCCTCTACCTGCGAAATTGAAGGTTGTCTGCAAGCTTGCAATCGGCACGATCCACGCCCAACGCGTTGGTAGAGGAGATATGTCATGCGCCAGGTCGACCATTTCATCGTCGGAGGAAGCGGCGGCGGGTCCGGGCGCACGCACAAGGTGTGGAACCCCTCCACCGGCGAGGTTCAGGCCGAAGTCGCGCTGGGCGATGCCGCTCTGCTCGACCGCGCGATCGCGGCTGCGAAGAAGGTTCAGCCCGGCTGGGCGATGACCAACCCGCAGCGGCGCGCGCGGGTGATGTTCCGTTTCAAGGAACTGATCGAAGCCAACATGCAGGACCTCGCCGAGCTTCTCGCCAGCGAGCACGGCAAGGTGGTCGACGACGCCAAGGGCGACGTGCAGCGCGGACTGGAAGTGATCGAATACGCCTGCGGCATCCCACAGGTACTGAAAGGCGAATACACGCTCGGCGCCGGCCCGGGCATCGACGTCTATTCGATGCGCCAGCCGATCGGTATCGGCGCGGGCATCACCCCGTTCAACTTCCCGGCCATGATCCCGATGTGGATGTTCGGCATGGCGATCGCGGCGGGCAACGCCTTCATCCTCAAGCCGAGCGAGCGCGATCCGAGCGTGCCGGTGCGGCTCGCCGAGCTGTTTCTGGAAGCCGGCGCGCCCGAGGGGCTGCTGCAGGTCGTTCACGGCGACAAGGAAATGGTCGATGCGATCCTCGACCACCCCGACATTGCTGGCGTCAGCTTCGTTGGCAGCAGCGACATTGCGCACTACGTCTACAAGCGCGGGGTGGAGAACGGAAAGCGCGTCCAAGCGATGGGCGGCGCGAAGAACCACGGCATCGTGATGCCCGACGCCGATCTCGATCAGGTGGTGAACGATCTGGCCGGCGCCGCCTTCGGTTCGGCCGGCGAGCGCTGCATGGCGCTGCCCGTGGTGGTGCCCGTGGGCGAGGACACTGCCGAGCGGCTTAAGGAGAAGCTGATCCCCGCGATCAACGCCCTGCGCGTCGGCGTTTCGAACGATCCGGACGCGCACTACGGCCCGGTGGTCACACCCGAGCACAAGGCGCGGATCGAGCAGTGGATCGACACCGCCGAGCAGGAAGGCGCCGAGATCGTGGTCGATGGGCGCGGGTTCAGCCTGCAAGGGCACGAGAAGGGCTTCTTCGTCGGCCCGACGCTGATCGACCGGGTGACGCCGAAGATGAAATCCTATCAGGAGGAGATCTTCGGCCCGGTGCTCCAGATCGTACGCGCGGCAGACTTCGAGGAAGCGGTGCGCCTGCCGAGCGAGCACCAGTACGGCAACGGGGTCGCCATCTTCACCCGCAACGGCCACGCCGCGCGGGAATTTGCCAGCCGGGTCAATGTCGGCATGGTCGGCGTGAACGTCCCCATCCCCGTACCGGTGAGCTATCACTCGTTCGGCGGCTGGAAGCGTTCCGGTTTCGGCGACACCAACCAGTACGGCACCGAAGGGCTCAAGTTCTGGACCAAGGTCAAAACCGTCACCCAGCGCTGGCCCGACGGCGGGGGCGACGGGTCGAACGCCTTCCTCATCCCGACGATGGGCTGAGCCGGGATAATCCGCGCGGTTCGCGAGTTTAGGCAGCGCAGCAAAGACTGGAGGACTCCATGCGACTGATGATTGCTCTTGCCGCCGCCCCGGCGTTCGCGCTCGCGGCCTGCGGTGCGCCTGCCGACGATAGTGCCGATGGCGCGGATGCCGCGACCGAAACCCCGATGCCGGTCGAACCGGATGGGGGCATTGGCGACGGCGCAACGCCGCCCGCCGGCGAGACGTCCTCGCCCGATGGCGACATGGCTTCGATCCCGGTCGCGCTTCAGGGCCGCTGGGGTCTCGTCGCGGCCGACTGCACCTCCACGCGGGGCGACGCCAAGGGGTTGATCGAGGTCACCGGCAACACGATCACGTTCTACGAATCGCGTGCCACGCTGGACGACGTTGCCCAGCGCACCGACGACAGCATCCGCGCCAAGTTCTCCTTCACCGGCGAGGGCATGACCTGGACCCGCGACATGGCGCTCGCCGCGCAGGATGGCGGCAAGACGCTGGTCCGCACCGAATACGGAGAGGACGCCATGGCCGATCCACTGCGCTATAGCCGGTGCTCCGAAGGAGACGCATGATGAAGCACACTGGAAAGCTGATCGCCCTCTTGCCCGCCGCTGCGCTCGCGGCGTGCGCCACGACGTCCGCCAATGAGCCCGGCACGCCGGACGCCGAAAACGGGGAGACCGCCATGTGCGATCCCGCAGCAGCGCAGTCCTACGTCGGCCAGAAGGCCACCGCCCAGATCGGCGAGCAGATCCTCGACGCGACCGGTGCGCGCCAGCTTCGCTGGGGCCCGCCGCGCGCCGCCTTCACGATGGATTTCCGGCAGGACCGGGTCAACGTGATGTACGACGACGCGATGATCATCACCCAGATCACCTGCGGGTGAAGATGCACCGGCGGAGGCTCAGACCAGGCGGCTCGGGACGCAGCAGCGCGTGAAATACGCGCTGCCCCTTTGTCTCGCGCCGCTTGCGCTTGGCGCATGCCAGAGCGTGCCCTACCCGTCGTCGGCGAGCTTCCGCGAAACGCTGGACCGCCACGTTGCCGCGATCCAGTCGCGCGATTATCAGGGGATCGTCGATACGATCACCACGGGCGACACCCTCACGCTGATCTTCCCGAACGGCGAGCGCTACGACACGCGCGAGCAGTTCCTCGCCTTTCACCGCGAATGGTTCGCCGATCCCGCGTGGGTGATGGTGCTGGAGCCGGTGAGGGTGTGGGAGGGGCGCGACTACGGTTACGCGCTCTATCGCACCAGCTACGACCCCGATGGCGCGGGGCCGACACCCGGACGCCCCGCCTATCTCTCGCTTGGCTTCCAGCTCGAGGATGGCCAATGGCGGCTCGTGCACGACCAGAACACGCGGATCGAGACCGCGACAGACTGAACAGGGCCAATGACAGGACAATTCCAGCTCACCGACGATCAACTCGCGATCCAGGAAATGGCGCGGCGCTTTACCGCCGACCACATCACGCCGTTCGCCGCCGAATGGGACGAGAAGCACCACTTCCCGCGCGACGTGATCCAGAAGACCGGCGAGCTCGGGTTCGGCGCGATCTACGTCTCTGAGGAAAGCGGCGGGATCGCGCTCGGCCGACTGGAAGCGGCGCTGATCATGGAAGCGATGGCCTATGGCTGCCCGGCGACGAGCGCCTATGTCTCGATCCACAATATGGCTGCATGGATGATCGACCGTTTCGGCGGCGAGGAGGTCAAGAAGAAGTTCCTCCCCCGGCTGGTGACGATGGAGCAGATCGCCAGCTACGCACTGACCGAGCCGGGCTCCGGCTCGGACGCGGCCGATCTCAAGACCACCGCGCGGCTGGACGGCGACCATTACGTGCTCAACGGCACCAAGCAGTTCATCTCCGGCGGCGGGTTCAACGACGTCTACGTGTGCATGGTCCGCACCGGCGAGCACAAGAGCCGCGGGATCACTTGCCTCGTCGTGGAGAAGGACACGCCCGGCGTCAGCTTCGGCGCACCGGAGAAGAAGCTCGGCTGGAACGCCAGCCCGACCGCGCAGGTGATCTTCGAGGATGCCCGCATACCGGTCGAGAACCGCGTCGGCGCCGAAGGTGACGGTTTTCGCTTCGCCATGGCCGGGCTCGACGGCGGGCGGCTCAATATCGGCGCCTGCTCGCTCGGCGGCGCCCAGCGCTGTCTGGACGAGGCGATCGCCTATACCAAGGATCGCCAGCAGTTCGGTCAGCCGATCGCGGACTTCCAGAACACCCAGTTCATGCTCGCGGACATGGCGACCGAGCTCGAGGCGGCACGTGCGCTGCTCTATCTCGCGGCGGTCAAGGTGACCGACAATGCGCCGGACAAGACGCGCTTTTCCGCCATGGCCAAGCGCCTCGCGACCGATAGCGGCAGCAACGTGGTCAACAACGCGCTCCAGCTCTTCGGCGGCTACGGCTATCTGAAGGACTACCCGATCGAGCGCTTCTGGCGCGACCTGCGGGTACATTCGATCCTCGAAGGCACCAACCAGGTCATGCGGATGATCGTGGGCCGGGACCTGTTGCGCCAGTGAGTAGCGAACCGATGACCGAAGACGTGAACATCCACACCCACGGGAAAGCCGGGCACATCTCGCTCAACCGGCCCAAGGCGCTCCATGCGCTGACGCTGGAGATGTGCCACGCGATGAGCCGCGCCCTGCAGGAGTGGGAGAGCGACGATGCCGTCGAGGCGGTGATCGTCGATCACGCCGAGGGGCGCGGCTTCTGCGCCGGCGGGGACATCGCCTTCCTGCGCAACTCCGCACTGAACGATAACGGCGTGAGCGGGCGGAAGTTCTTCCACGACGAATATCAGCTCAACCACCAGATGTTCGTCTATCCCAAGCCGATCGTCGCCTTCATGGACGGCATTACGATGGGCGGCGGCGTGGGCATCAGCCAGCCCGCGAAGTACCGCGTCGCGACCGAGAACACGCGTTTCGCCATGCCTGAAACGGGGATCGGCCTGTTCCCCGATGTCGGCGGCGGCTGGTATCTCGCGCGACTCGGCGGACGGATCGGCCAGTTCCTCGCCCTGACCGGCGCGCGGCTCGACGGCGCGGAGTGTCTGTGGGCAGGGCTTGCCACGCACTACCTGCCCGCGGCGAAGCTGCCCGAGGCCAAGGTGCGGATTGCCGAGCATCCCGACCGGATCGGCGGAATCCTGGCCGAGCTTTCGGTCACCCCTCCCTCTGCGCGCATTGCGGGGAACGCCGACCGGATCGCCAAGCATTTCGCCTCCGACCGGTTCGAGGACATCCTGGCCAGCCTGGAGAAGGATGGCGGCGATTGGGCCCAGAAGGAACTCGACGCACTGCACGCCAAGAGCCCGCAGACCTGCAAGGTCGCATTGCGCCAGCTCGCTGAGGCGAAGGGCTTCACCGATTTCGCCGACAACATGCGCAACGAATACCGGATCGCCAGCCGTGTCATCGTCCGACCAGACTTCGCCGAAGGCGTGCGCGCGGTAATCGTCGACAAGACCGGCGATCCCAAGTGGGATCCCGCTACGCCCGAAGGTGTGACCGAGGACCTGCTCGACAGCATCTTCGCACCGTTACCCGAAGCCGAAGAGTGGCGACCACTATGAGGTCTCGCGAATCGCAATTCTCCGACGTTCGCTATTTGTGCCAAATCATCGCCACGATGTCAAGTAAATTCACCAGATAGGTTATACTATGGGCTATGAAACGATCACCGCCGAACAGCGCGGCGCCGTCACCCTGATCACGCTTAACCGCCCGCAGGCGCTGAATGCGCTCAACTCGCAGGTGCTCGAGGATCTGATCGCCGCCTTCGCCGCGTTCGAGAGTGATGACGGTCAGCGCTGTGCGGTGCTGACCGGTGCAGGGGACAAGGCCTTCGCGGCGGGCGCCGACATCAAGGAAATGGCCGACAAGGCCGCCGCCGACTTCTTCCTCGAGGACTTCTTCGCGCGCTGGACCAGCCATCTGGTCAAGGCAACCCGCAAGCCCTGGATCGCGGCGGTCAACGGCTTCGCGCTCGGCGGCGGGTGCGAGCTCGCCATGATGGCGGACTTCATCATCGCCAGCGAGAAGGCGAAGTTCGGCCAGCCCGAGATCAAGCTCGGCGTCGCGCCCGGCATGGGCGGCAGCCAGCGCCTGACCCGCGCGGTCGGCAAGGCGAAGGCGATGGAGATGTGCCTGACCGGCCGCATGATGGACGCGGAGGAAGCGGAGCGCAGCGGCCTCATCGCACGCGTCGTGCCGCACGATAGCTTGGTGGACGAGGCGCTGAAGACCGCCGCGACAATCGCCGCGATGCCGCCGATGGCTGCGATCGTGAACAAGGAGATGGTCAACGCCGCCTACGAGATGACGCTCGACCAAGGCCTGCTCCACGAACGGCGCCTGTTCCAGATCCTCACCGCGACCGAGGACAAGGCCGAGGGCATGGCCGCCTTCATCGAGAAGCGTGAGGGGCAGTGGAAGGGGCGATGAGCTATATCTTCGCAACTTTGACCGCTGTTATGGCAGGTTGGTTAGCGATATCTTGGTGGCAGGATAGTCCAAAAAGAGAAGCACGCGGCATCATTCCGTACCGCAAGCTTATGATGTACCTCGATGAGCGCGGAAAGTTCTATCCACTTGGTGAACACTGGGAAGCTTACAAGGCAGCATGGAAGCTGACAGTTTCCCTTATCTTCTTACTCATCACATTAATCATAATAGTCCTGGGGTAATCACATGAAAATCGCTTTTATCGGCCTCGGCAACATGGGCGGCGGGATGGCTGCCAATCTCGTCAAGGCGGGACACGAGGTCCGCGCATT
Source organism: Pelagerythrobacter aerophilus (assembly GCF_003581645.1). Lineage (GTDB taxonomy): Bacteria > Pseudomonadota > Alphaproteobacteria > Sphingomonadales > Sphingomonadaceae > Pelagerythrobacter > Pelagerythrobacter aerophilus. The sequence continues at coordinate 255,006 of NZ_QXFK01000019.1, forward strand.
CGACCTCGCGGAGCCCGCGCTTGCGGCTGCGCGCGAGAACGGATGCGAGACCTTCACCGACCCCAAGGAAGCCGTGGCGGGGGTGGAGGCGGTCGTTTCGATGCTGCCCAACGGCGCGATCGTGAAGGCCGTGTTCGAGAACGACGTGATCGGCCATGCTCCGGAAGGCGCGATCCTGCTCGACTGCTCGACCATCGACGTCGCCACCGCGCGCGAGGTGATCGCCGCAGCGGAGGCGGCCGGCTACGACATGGTCGACGCGCCGGTCTCCGGCGGTATCGCGGCGGCCGCCGGCGGGACGCTGACATTCATGGTCGGGGGCAGCGAGCAGGCCTTCCAGCGCGCGGAGCCAATCCTGCAGGCGATGGGCAAGGCGGTGATTCATGCGGGCGACGCGGGCAATGGCCAGGCCGCGAAAATCTGCAACAACATGCTGCTCGCGATCCAGATGATCGGCACGTGCGAGGCGTTTACGATGGCGCAGAAGCTCGGGCTCGATCCGCAAACCTTCTACGACATTTCGTCGGTCTCCTCTGGCCAGTGCTGGTCGATGACGAGCTACTGCCCGGTCCCCGGCGTCGGCCCGCAAAGCCCGTCCGACAACGGCTATCAGGGCGGGTTCGCCACTGCGCTGATGCTCAAGGATTTGCGGCTTGCGATGGAAGCGGCGGAAACGGCAGGCAGTCCCACTCCACTGGGAGGCCATGCGAAGGAGCTCTACGAGGCGTTCGCGGCCGAGAACGGCGGGCTCGACTTCTCGGCGATCATCAAGACGCTTCGATAGCTGCGATCACCCGCGCGAGCCATTCGCGCGGGGCCTTGCGCCGGCCGATCTCGGCGACGAACTCCTGACCTCGAGACACGGCGCGCAGCCTGCCGCCGGGAAGCCAGCGGTCGGTCCGATCGTGATAGGACAGGCCGCCGCACCGCAGCCACACAGGGCGGCGCCAGAGGCTTGGCGGACCGCCGGGGACGGTCAGCCGCAGCAGGTGGGGCGCGCCACCTACCTCTCTACCGCGACCGCTGTAGATCGCATCGTTGCGGCCATGCATGGCAATGGCGTGCGGATGCCCCTGATCGCGCAAGCCGGCGAGCGTGACGGCGTCGCAGCTCGCGAGGTCGATCCGCCGCTCAACTTCAAGATAGCCGAAGATCCGGTGATGCGGCTCGCCCGTGTCCTCATCGCGGAACAGGCCGAAGAACAGGAATACGTCTCCGCCTCCGACGCCGCGGTTGGCGAGATGCGTCTGCGCCGCGCCGCACTGGCCGAACAGGCAAGTGCCGTCCGCGAGGAACATCGGATCGTGGTGGCAGTGATCACCCGCGCCGATCCGACCCCTGCTGGCGCGTGCGGCATGCTCGCCCAACCCCAACGCGCCATAAGTCGTGCGCGAATGCTCGGCTGCCGGGATCGGCAGGCTGAGCGGCCGGCCACCGATGATCGGCGACGGCCCGCCGCCCGAAGTGCTGTCGAAGCCTTTCCTGCTCAGGATGATCCGCATCAGGCGGAGTCGGGATCGCTCCAAGCCAGCACCGGCCTGCGCGCCGCGAGCGTTTCGTCGAGGCGGCGGCGCGGCGCATAATAGGGCGCCTGCTTCATCGACGCATCCCCGGCCCTTGCGCGCTCCGCCACGCTGCGCAGCGCGGCGATGAACTGATCGAGGCCGGCCTTGCTCTCGGTTTCGGTCGGCTCCACCAGCATGGCGCCATGGACGACGAGCGGGAAATACATCGTCATCGGATGATAACCCTCATCGACCAGCGACTTGGCGAGGTCGAGCGTCGAAAGCCCCTCGGAGAAGCCCGCGTCGGAGAACAGCGCCTCATGCATGCACGGCCCGCTCTTGCCGAACGGCGCCTCCAGCAGGTCCTCGACACTGCGCAGGATGTAATTGGCGTTGAGCACCGCGTCCTCCGCCACCTGGCGAAGCCCATCCGCGCCGTGGCTGAGGATATAGGCGAGCGCGCGGGTGAACATGCCCATCTGCCCGTGGAACGCAGTCATGCGGCCGAATGCCTGCGTATGGTCGAACTCGGCTGCGTTCTCCTCCTCGACCAGATGGACCACGCCGTCCGCGGTCCGCGCGGTGAACGGCAGCGGGCCATAGGGGCTGAGCGCTTCGGAGAGTACCACCGGCCCCGAGCCCGGCCCGCCGCCGCCGTGCGGGGTGGAGAAGGTCTTGTGCAGGTTGATGTGCATCGCGTCGACGCCGAGATCGCCGGGGCGGACCTTGCCGACGATGGCGTTGAAGTTCGCCCCGTCGCAATAGACGAAGCCGCCCGCGGCGTGGACCGCGTCGGAGATCGCCTTCATGTCTCGCTCGAACAGACCGCAGGTGTTCGGATTGGTGATCATCACCGCCGCGACATCAGGCCCGAGGCGGGCCTTGAGCGCCTCGAGATCGACCCGGCCATCGGCGTTGGCGGGAATGTTCTCGACCCGGTAGCCAGCGAAGGCCGCCGTCGCAGGATTGGTGCCGTGCGCGCTTTCGGGCACGAGGATCACCTCGCGCGGATCGCCGCGGGCTTCAAGCGCGGCGCGGATGCACAGGATGCCGCACAGTTCGCCGTGCGCGCCCGCCTTGGGGCTCATCGCCACGCCGTGCATGCCGGTGAGATCGATCAGCCAGAACGCCAGTTCGTTGATCACCTCCAGCGCGCCGCGCACGGTCGAGACCGGCTGCAGCGGATGCACGTCGGCGAAGCCCGGCATGCGCGCGACTTTCTCGTTCAGCCGCGGATTGTGCTTCATCGTGCACGAGCCGAGCGGGAAAAGGCCCAGATCGATCGCGTAATTCTGGCGGCTGAGGCGGGTGTAATGGCGCACCGTTTCCGGCTCCGAGAGGCCGGGCAGCCCGATCGGTGCAGTGCGCTCCATCCCGCCGAGGCGGTTCGCGCCGCCTTCGATCTCCGGCAGGTCGACGCCGGTCGTGTCGGTGCCCGCCAGCTCGAAGATCAGCGGCTCTTCCAGCATCAGCGCGCGGTTGCCGGTGACGGTCCGCGGGCCGCTGTGCATGCCGTCGGCGGCAGCGGTCATCTCGGGCTTCCAGCCGGATTTGTTGGGAGCATTCATGCCAGCGCCTCCTGCAGCGCGGAGGCGAGCGTTTCGATGTCCTCCTCCGTGGTGGTTTCGGTGACCGCGACGAGCAGGCCGCCCTTGAGCGCATCCTCGGCGGGATAGAGCCGGCCGAGTGACACGCCAGCAAGGATCCCGTCGTCGGCCAGCTTGCGCACGATCTCGCGCGCGTCGCCATCGATCACGAGTGTGAACTCGTTAAAGAAGCTATCGTTGAGCACTCGCACCCCGGGCACCTGCGCCAGACGATCGGCCGCCTTGCTCGCAAGCGCGTGGTTCCAGGAAGCGAGACGCCGCAGCCCCTCTTCGCCAAGCAGCGTCATATGGACCGAGAAGGCCAGCGCGCAGAGACCCGAATTGGTGCAGATGTTGCTGGTCGCCTTCTCGCGGCGGATGTGCTGCTCGCGGGTCGAAAGTGTGAGGACGAAGCCGCGCTTACCCTCGGCATCGACGGTCTCGCCGCAGAGCCGCCCCGGCATCTGGCGCACGTGCTTGGGATCGCGCACCGCGAACAGGCCGAGGTAGGGCCCGCCGAATTGCAGTCCGACGCCGATCGCCTGTCCTTCGCCGACGACGATGTCCGCGCCCAGCTCGCCTGGCGCCTTGATCGCGCCCAGTGCGACCGGCTCGGTGTTGACCGCGATCAGCAGCGCGCCCTTGTCGTGCGCCGCCTCGGCGATCACGGCAAGATCGGGAATGCGGCCGAGAATGTCGGGATACTGCACGACGACGCAGCTCGTCTCCTCGTCGATCCGCGCGATAAGGCTCGCATTGTCGGGCGTCCCCTGCAGCGAGGGGAGCGCGTCGGCGATCTCGTCGTCGGTGAACTTGGCCATCGTCCGCACGACTTCGGCATAGTGCGGATGCAGCGCACCCGAGAGCACCACGCGCTTGCGCTTCGTCACCCGCGCCGCCATCGCGACCGCTTCCCAGCAGCCGGTCGAGCCATCGTACATCGAGGCGTTCGCCACCGCACAGCCGTAGAGCCGCGCGACCTGGCTCTGGAATTCGAACAGCATCTGCAGCGTGCCCTGCGCGATTTCCGGCTGATAGGGCGTGTAGGCGGTCAGGAACTCGCCGCGCTGGATCACGTGGTCGACCGTGGCGGGCACGTGATGGCGATAGGCCCCCGCGCCGAGGAAGAACGGCGCGTCGGCCGCGGCGAGATTCTTCTTCGACAGGCGCCGCATGTGCGCTTCCACCGCCATCTCGCTGGCGTGGAGCGGCAGCCCCTCGATCGGGCCGGACAGCCGCGCCTCTTGCGGAACATCCACGAACAGGTCGTCGATCGATGAAGCGCCGATCTTCGTGAGCATCGCGCTGCGGTCGGCGTCGGTCAGGGGAAGGTATCGCATTCGAACTCCTAGCCCCCTCCCGCTTGCGGGAGGGGAGCGAGACTTGGGCCGCGTAGCGGTCTTAGTCGCAGCGGGGTGGGCCTAGCGGCCCATGCCCACCCCCTGCCCCTCCCGCAAGCGGGACGGGGGAGACGGTCACAGTCCGTCGACGAAGCTCTTGTAAGCCGCTTCGTCCATCAACCCTTCGAGCTGCGACTTGTCGGCGATGGTCAGCTTGAAGAACCAGCCATTTTCCTCGGCATTGGAATTGACCAGGGCCGGATCATCCTCGAGCGCACCGTTGGCTTCGGTCACTTCCCCGCTGATCGGCGCGTAGACGTCGCTTGCGGCCTTGACGCTCTCGACCACCGCGGCATCCTTGCCCTTCTCGACCGTGCTGCCGACAGCCGGCAGTTCGACGAAAACGATGTCGCCGAGCTGTTCCTGCGCATAGTCGGTGATGCCGACGGTGGCGGTATCACCTTCGACGTCGATCCATTCGTGTTCTTCGGTGAAATAGCGGGCCATGTTCAGTTCCCTCGGTAGTAACGGTGGGGGACGAAGGGCATTTGCGCGACCCGGGCGGGAAGGCGCTTGCCCCTGACTTCGATTTCCAGTTCGGTGCCTTCGGCAGCATGCGCGCGGGCGACGTAAGCCATCGCGATCGGGTGGCCGAGCGTCGGCGCGAAGCCCCCGCTGGTGACGCGGCCGACTTCCTCGTGGCCGGCATAGACCAGCGCACCCTCGCGCGCGGGCAAGCGGCCCTCGAGCGTGAGGCCGACGCGCTTGGTTTCGGTTCCGCTCTCGATCAGGCCGAGGATACGTTCGGCGCCAGGAAAGCCGCCCTCGGTGCGGCGGCGCTTGCCGATGGCGAAGCCGAGGCCGGCGGAAACGGGATCGGTTTCGGGCGAAAGGTCGTGCCCATAGAGCGGCAGTCCCGCCTCCAGCCGCAGCGAGTCGCGCGCGCCGAGGCCGATGGGCTTGATCTCGATCTCGGCACAGAGGCGGCCGGCGATGGTCTCGGCATGCTCGGCGGGGATCGAGAGCTCGAACCCGTCCTCCCCGGTGTAGCCCGAGCGGCCGATGCCGAGCTTGATCTCGCCGAAATGGAACGAGGTGCCCTGCATGAACTTGAGATCGCCCATCGCGTCGCGGAACACCCGGCGCAGCGCGTTCGCGGCTTCGGGGCCCTGCACCGCGAGCAGGGCCTGGTCCTCGAGGTGAGTCAGCGTGATTTCGTCGGGTAGATGCTCGCGCAGATGGGCGATGTCGTCCCACTTGGTCGCGCCGTTAACCACGACATAATACGTGGGCGTGCCGCCTTCGGGCGTGACATTGGTGACCATCAGATCGTCGAGAATACCGCCGTTCTCGTCGAGCAGCAGCGAATAGCGGATGCGCCCCGGCTTCAGCGACAGGATGTCCCCGGGCAGCAGTGCTTCCAGCGCTTCGGCCGCGCCTTCGCCCGAGACGAGGAGCTGGCCCATATGGCTGACGTCGAACAGCCCGGCATGGGTGCGCGTCCACTCGTGTTCGGCGACGATCCCCTCATATTGGATCGGCATCCAGTAACCGGCGAAAGGCACCATGCGCGCGCCCTGGGCGCGATGCCAGGCATCGAGCGGGAGTGTCTGCGGTTCCGCGGAGTCTTGGTCGTCGCTCATCAATCTTCCCGACTGGCCGGCAACGCTTCGCCGTGAAGCGCCGTTCCACCTGCCCCCTCTGTCGGGAAACCTGAGAGCTTGGCCCGCGCTCCGCTTTCGCGGCATCCGCGGCTTACCCCTTCGGTGGTCCCCGCCTGGGCGGAGACGCTTTCCAGAGTGTCTTCACCGCGCGGTCCGGTGGCCTGAGAGTTTCCGGGGCGGTTGCTCCTTCGGCGCCGCGAACCCGAAGGCCCGCGATCTCTCCCGCGCGATGCTTCCGAAGAATCGCTCCTCCGGATGACGCCGGAGTCCCTGCGCGATTACGCGCCCTCGGTCAATCGAGATTGGGCCGCAGCCAGCGCTCGACGGTGGACAGGTCGGCCCCGCGCCGGGCCGCGTAGTCCTCGAGCTGATCGCGCCCGATCCGCGCGACGCCGAAGTACTCGCTTTCCGGGTGCCCGAAGTAGAATCCGCTCACCGCCGCAGTGGGCAGCATGGCGAAGCTTTCGGTCAATTCCAATCCCGCGCGCCCGCCCGCGCCCAACAGGTCGAACAGGATCGGCTTCAGGCTGTGATCGGGGCACGCAGGATAGCCCGGCGCGGGCCGGATTCCGCGGTACTGCTCCTTGATCAGCGCCTCGTTGGTGAGCTGCTCACCCTCGGCATAGCCCCACAGGGTGGTCCGCACATGCTGGTGCAAGGCTTCCGCAAACGCCTCTGCGAAACGGTCGGCCAGCGCTTTCAGGAGAATGTCGGAATAATCGTCGTGCGCGGCGCGGAAACGTTCGGAGTGCGGTTCGGCACCGTGGATGCCGACCGCAAAGCCGCCGATCCAGTCGCCGGCCGGATCGACGAAATCGGCGAGGCAGAAGTTCGCGCGATCGCGGCTCTTGCGCACCTGCTGGCGGAGGAACGGCATTTGCACGTGACGTTCTTCCTCGGCGAGATGAATCTCGATGTCGTCGCCGTCCCGCGCGCAGGGCCACAAGCCGCAAACGCCTTTGGCCGTCAGCCATTTCTCCGCGACGATCTTCTCCAGCATCGCCTGGGCGTCGGCGAAGAGCTGGCGCGCGCTTTCGCCCACGACTTCGTCGTCGAGGACGGACGGATAGGTTCCCGCGAGTTCCCAGGCGCGGAAGAACGGTGTCCAGTCGAAGTATTCGACCAGATCCGCCAACGACCAGTCGGGAAACGTGTGGATGCCCGGCTGCAGGGGCGGCGCCGGCTTGTCGCTATAGTCGATCGCCGGCGCGTTGGCGCGCGCATCCTCGAGGCTGAGGAGCACGCTCGCCGTCTTGCCCGCGCGCACATCGCGCACATGCGCGTAGTCCGCCGCGGTTTCCGCGACGAAGCCCTCGCACTGGGTGTCCGACAGCAGGCGGCTGGCCACGCCGACCGCCCGGCTCGCGTCGAGCACGTGGATCACCGGCCCTTCATAGGCCGGATCGATCTTGAGCGCGGTGTGCACCTTGCTGGTCGTCGCGCCGCCGATCAGCAGCGGCATGGTCATGCCCGCACGCTGCATCTCCTCGGCGACGGTGACCATCTCGTCGAGCGACGGCGTGATCAGGCCGGAAAGCCCGATCATGTCCGCATTGCCATCGTTCGCCGTCTGGAGGATCCGGTCCCAGGGCACCATCACCCCCAGGTCGACTACCTCGTACCCATTACATTGAAGCACGACGCCGACGATGTTCTTGCCGATATCGTGAACGTCGCCCTTTACGGTCGCCATCACGATCTTGCCCTTGGCCTTGCGATCCTCCGGAGCGAGCTTGTCCTTCTCCGCCTCGATGAACGGGATGAGGTGGGCGACAGCCTTTTTCATCACGCGGGCAGACTTGACCACTTGCGGCAGGAACATCTTGCCGCTGCCGAACAGGTCGCCGACGACGTTCATCCCGTCCATCAGCGGCCCTTCGATCACTTCGATCGGGCGTCCGCCTCGCGCGTCGAATGCCAGCCGCGCTTCCTCGGTGTCCTCGACGACGTGCGCGTCGATCCCCTTCACCAGCGCATGCTCCAGCCGCTTCTCGACCGGCCAGCCGCGCCATTCGGCCGCTTCCTTGTCGGCCTTCGGGTCCTTGCCCTTGTAACTCTCGGCGAGCGTGATCAGCCGCTCGGTGGCATCCGGGCGGCGCATCAGGATCACGTCCTCGCACGCGTCGCGCAGTTCGGGATCGATCGCGTCGTAAACGTCCAGCTGGCCGGCATTGACGATCGCCATGTCGAGCCCGGCCGGGATCGCGTGGTAAAGGAACACCGAATGCATCGCGCGGCGCACGGTCTCGTTGCCGCGGAAGCTGAACGAGAGATTGGACAGCCCGCCGCTGATATGCACGTGCGGGCAGGCGGCCTTGATCTCCCGCGCCGCCTCGATGAAGTCGAGCCCGTAGCGGTCGTGCTCCTCGATCCCGGTCGCCACCGCGAAGATATTCGGATCGAAGATCACGTCTTCCCGCGGAAAGCCGATGCCGGTCAGCAGCTCGTAGGCGCGCTTGCAGATGTCGACCTTGCGCTCTTTCGTGTCCGCCTGGCCGGTCTCGTCGAACGCCATGACGACCACGGCAGCGCCGTAGTCCATGCATTTGCGCGCATGGTCGAGGAACTGTTCCTCGCCCTCCTTCATGGAGATCGAGTTGACGATCGGCTTGCCCGAAACGCACTTGATGCCGGCTTCGATCACCTCCCACTTGGAGCTGTCGATCATCACCGGCACCCGCGCGATGTCGGGCTCGGCGGCAATGAGCTTGAGGAAGGTCGTCATCGCCTCGACCGCATCGAGCAGGCCTTCGTCCATGTTGACGTCGATCACCTGCGCGCCGTTCTCGACCTGCTGGCGCGCGACTTCGACGGCGGCGGCATAGTCCCCGGCCATGACCAGCTTCTTGAAGCGGGCCGATCCGGTCACGTTGGTACGCTCGCCGATATTGACGAAGCGGGCGGAGGAAGGATTATCAGTCATCAACGGTCCGTTATGCCGGCAACTCAGCGCAGGGCGCGCGCGAGTACGGCGTCGTCGTAGAGCTTGCCCCCGACGTCGAAACGGCGTTCGCCGATCGGTTCGAAGCCCTGTTTGCAGTAGAAGGCGATGGCGCGCGCGTTGCGGGCATAAACGCCGAGCAGGAGCCGTTCGTGGCCTGCCGCAGCCTCGACTGCCGCCGCCATCAGCGCTGCGCCGAGCCCGCTGCCGTGAAAGCGTGAGAGCGAATAGATACGCTTCAGCTCCCGGTCGCCATCGCGCGCGCCGGGCAGATCGGGCTCGGCCGAGAGCGCATAGCCGACCGGGGCCAATCCCGGTTCGACTTCCGCCAGCCAGGCCTGCGCGCCGGCGTCCAGGTAGGCTTCATAGGTCGCGCGGCTGTGTGCGTGTTCGCAGTGCGCGACGATCGCGGCGCCATCGAGCACGTCGGCAAAGGTCTCCAGAAAGGTCGCCGCGCCGATCAGCGCGAGCGCTCCGGCATCCTCGCGGGTCGCTTCACGGATGCGCCAGGGGACTCTATTCGCCGCCATGTCAGGCCGCCATCGTGAAGGGTTCGAGCCCGGCGAGCCGTGTTCCCTCAGGCGCCTTGGGGATGCGACGCGGCGCCACGCCGTCCACCGCCTGCGCGATGGCGGTGATGTGCTCGGGCGTCGAGCCGCAGCAGCCACCGAGAATATTGGCACGGCCGCTTTCGGCCCAGCTCTTCACCAGCGCGGCGGTCTCTTCCGGCGCTTCGTCGTACTCGCCGAGCTCGTTGGGCAGGCCCGCGTTGGGGTAGACCATCAACAGAGTGTCTGCGATGCCGGAAAGCAGTTGCACGTGCGGGCGCAGTTGCTCGGCGCCGAAGCTGCAGTTGAGGCCGATGGTCGCCGGCCGCGCGTGGCGCACCGTGTACCAGAAGGCCTCGACCGTATGGCCCGAGAGGTTGCGGCCCGACAGGTCAGTGAGCGTGAGCGAAAGCATCAGCGGCAGCTCGCGGCCTAGCTCGCGTTCAAGCTCCTTCACCGCCATGATCGCGGCCTTGCAGTTGAGCGTATCGAACACCGTCTCGACCAGGATGAAGTCGACCCCGCCTTCGATCAGTGCCGCGGCCTGTTCGCGGTAGACTTCCTTCACTTCGTCGAAGGTAACCTCGCGAAAGCCGGGGTCCTCGACGTCGGGGCTCAGCGAAAGCGTCTTGTTGGTCGGCCCCACCGCGCCCGCGACGAAGCGCGCCACGCCGTCCCGCGCGGTGGCCGCATCGACCGCTTCGCGGATCACCCGCGCGGCGGAGACGTTGATCTCGCGCACCAGCGCTTCGGCGCCGTAGTCGGCCTGGCTGATGCGATTGGCGTTGAAGGTGTTGGTCGCCAGCACATGCGCGCCTGCGTCGATATAGCTGTCGCAGACCTGACGGATCAGCGCCGGTTGCGTCAGGTTGACGAGATCGTTGTTGCCCTTCTGGTCGTGCGACAGGCCGGTGTCGCCGGCATAATCCTCAGCCGACAGCTTCGCACGCTGGATCGCCGTGCCGTAGGGCCCGTCCTTGATCAGGATGCGCTTGGCCGCTTCGGCAAGCAGGCACTCTCTAGCAGTCATCGGGGATCCCTTTCGGCCGCAGCCCGAGCATGTGGCAGATCGCGTAGCTCAGCTCGGCACGGTTCAGCGTGTAGAAGTGGAACTGCCGCACGCCCCCGGCATAGAGCCGGCGGCAGAGCTCGGCGGCGATCGTGGCGGAGACGAGCTGGCGCGCGGCCGGCCGCTCGTCGAGCCCCTCGAACAGGCCCTCCATCCATGCAGGAATAGCGGTGCCGCACAGGCCCGCCATGCGCTGGACGCTGGCAAAGCTCATCACCGGCATGACGCCGGGCACGATCTCGCTGTCTATGCCCGCCGCCACGGCCTTGTCGCGGAAGCGGAAGAAGCACTCGGGCTCGAAGAAGAACTGCGTGATCGCGCGGGTCGCCCCTGCATCGAGCTTGCGCTTCAGGTTGTCGAGGTCGGCCTCGGCATCGCGGGCGTCCGGGTGGACTTCCGGATAGGCGGCGACCGAGATCTCGAACGGCGCGACCGCCGTCAGCCCGGCGATCAGCTCGGCCGCATTGGCATAGCCGCCGGGATGCGGCGTGTAGCGCGACTGGCCGTCCGGCGGATCGCCGCGCAGCGCGACCACGTGGCGAATGCCGCTTTCCCAATAATGGCGCGCGATCTCGTCGATCTCCTCGCGCGTCGCCTGGACGCAGGTGAGGTGCGCGGCAGCCGGGATGTTCGTCTCGCGGTTGATCCGGACGACCTGCTCGTGCGTGCGCTCGCGGGTCGAGCCGCCCGCACCGTAGGTCACCGAAACGAAGCGCGGACCCAGCGGTTCGAGCGTCTTGACGCTTTCCCACAGCGTCTGCGCCATCTTCTCGGTCCGCGGCGGGAAGAACTCGAACGATACGTCGATGTCCCCCGGCAGGCCGGAGAACAGCGGCGCGTCGAGCGCCATGCGCGCTTCCTGCATCTGATTGAACGTCGGGCTCATCTCGCTGCTTTCCTTCCCGCACTGGCGGGAGCGCCTTGCCGCGTGCCGAGCCAGATCTTGACCACCAGCTCGCCGCCCTCGAGCGCGATCGGCGGGGCGGGGGCGAACCCCGCCTCGGTCAGCAGGCCGGCGATGGCCGCGTCAGTGAAGCCGAGCCGCGCATGGGCATGGCGGTCGCGCAGCTCCTCGCGCTGATGCGCGTCGAAATCGACGATCGCGATCCGCCCGCCCGGGCGAGTGACCCGCGCCGCCTCGGCGAGCGGCGCGGCCGGGTCCTGTGCGAAATGGAGCACCTGATGCAGCAGCACCGTGTCGAACCCGCGTGCCGGGAAAGGGAGCGCGGCGAAATCGCCCTGGACGAGTTCTACTGCGCCGGAGGGCAAGTTTTGCAACTTTGCGCGTGCGAAGCGTAGCATGTCCAGGCTTTTGTCGAGCGCGACGACCCGCTCCGCCCGGCTGGCGAAGAGTTCGGCCATGCGGCCGGTCCCGGTGCCGATGTCGAGCACGTGGCCGAGCGGCTCGTCGCCCAGCGCCTCGACCAGCTTCGCCTCGACCAGTTCGTCCGGGCTGTGGAGCTGGCGCAGCTCGTCCCAGACTTCGGCGTGGCGCGCGAAATAGGTCTCCGCGCTGCTTTCGCGCGCGGCGCGGATCGCGGCGAGCTGGCGGCGGTCCTCGGCGCAGGCGGCGGCGAAGTCCGCGTCCTCGCGCTCGGCGGTGGCGAGCAGCCGCGCGACCGCCTCGCCCACCGGCGTGCCGCGTTCCTTGCCGACGCTCGCGCGCAGGAAGACCCAGCTCCCCTCGCGGTGCCGCTCGGCCAGGCCGGCATCGCACAGGATGCCCACGTGGCGCGAGACGCGCGGCTGGCTCTGGCCGAGCACCTGCGCCAGCTCCCCCACCGCCAGTTCCATGGCAGCGAGCAGCCGCATGATCCGCAGCCTGGTGGGGTCGGCAAGCGCCCGCATGATCGTCTCGATCCGCATGCGAGTTACATATAAAGATATTGTTATATGTGCAAGCGCGCAGAATCCTGCGGCTGCGGCGCCTTCAGCCGGGGCTGTCGCGCGCGATCCGCTGCAGCAGCGCGAGCTGCGCTTCGCCCTGCCCGGTCAGGATCCATTTCCCGCCGCTCTCGCGCAGCAGGCCGGAGGCGACGAGCTGCGCGTGGTCCTGCGGATCGAGCTCCTCCCGCGCCGGGGGCATGACCCGGCCATATCGCCCGCCGTGGTAGATCAGCGGATCGGCCTCGCTGCGGCCGAAATCGACCACTTCGCCGAGGAAGATCGCGTGATCGCCGCCCTCGTACTCGAAGCGGGCGCAGCAGCCGAAGCGCGCCGCGCAGCCTTCGATCAGCGGCGCGCCCTCGGGCCCGTCGGTCACCTCGAGCCCGGCGAACTTGTCGGCCCCGCGCCGCGCGAACCGGTCGGACATGGCCTGCTGCCCCGAGGCGAGGACATGAACGGCCCAGCTCTGCGCGTCGCGAAAGGCCGCGAGATTGCCGCTGTCGAGCGACAGGCTCCACAGCACCATCGGCGGGTCGAGCGAGACCGAGTTGAAGCTGTTGGCGGTCAGGCCCACCGGGTGGCCCGACGCGTCGCGGGTGGTGACGATCGTCACGCCGGTCACGAAGCTGCCGAGCGCGTTGCGGAAAGCGGCCTTGTCGAACACGCATCCGTCGCTAATCTCGCCGGGGAGGAAGAGCAACCGCGATGTCCGAAATCCATGAGCTGACACCCGTTATCGTCGGGGTCGGGCAAGCCTCGGAGCGTCCCCAGGACCCGGGCTATCGCGCACTGTCGCACATGGATCTGGCGGGCGAAGCGCTGAAAGCCGCGCTTGCCGACACTCGCGCTGCCGGCGACGCCGCGCGCGCGATCGACACGATCGGCGCCATTCGCCAGTTCGAAATCTCGCGTCCCGACGCAAAGGCGCCGTTCGGCCGGGCGGACAATCCGCCGCGCGCGATCGGGCGTCGGGTCGGTGCCGAGCCGCGGCGCGCGATTCTGGAGACGACCGGCGGGCAGACCAACCAGAAGCTGGTCGGCGAGTTCGCCGCCGCCATCGCCCGCGGCGAGAGCGAAATGGCCGCGATCGTCGGCGCCGAGGCGATCTCGACCGTGCGCGCGCTGCTCGGCGCCGGCGAAACGCGCGACTGGTCGGAAGAGGTCGGCGGCGAGCTGGAGGACCGCGGCTTCGGGCTGGAGGGCATGTTCGACGCCGAGTTGCTTCGCCACGGCGCGGTCAGCGCGATCGCGCACTACGCGCTGTTCGAGAATGCCCGGCGTGCGCGGCTGGGATGTTCGCTCGGGGAATATCGCGCGGCGATCGGCGAGCTCTTCGCCCCGTTCACCGAAGTGGCGGCGGCCAATCCGCACGCCGCCGCGCGCGAGGTGCGCAGCGCGGCAGAGCTGGCGCGCGTGACCCCGCGCAACCGGATCGTGGCCGAGCCCTACCCCCGGATGACGGTCGCGCGCGACCAGGTGAACCAGGCGGCCGCAATCGTGATCGCATCGGCCGGCAAGGCGCGCGCGCTGGGGATCTCAGAGGACCGGTGGGTCCATATCCACGCGGTCGCCGACGCGAAGGAGCTGCCGGTGATGGAACGGCCCGATCTTGCGCGCAGCCCTGCCTCGATCGCCTCGATCGAGACCGCACTGGAGCGCAGCGGCCGTACGCTCGGCGATATGGCCTTGCTCGACCTCTACAGTTGCTTCGCGATTCCGGTATTCAATGTGACCGACCATTTCGGACTGGCGATCGATGATCCGCGCGGGCTGACCCTGACCGGCGGGCTGCCGTTCTTCGGAGGCGCGGGCAACAACTATTCCGCCCATGCCATCGCGGAAGCGGTGCAGCGCCTGCGGGAACGGCGCGGCAGCTATGCGCTGGTCGGCGCGAACGGCGGGTTCATGAGCAAGTACTCGGCCGGCATCTACTCGGCCGAACCCGCCGACTGGTCGGGCGCCGACCGCTGGATCGCGGTTCCGACCCCCACCGAGGCCGTGCGCAAGGCGCAGGAGCCGGCCGCATGGCTAACCGTCGAAACCTATACCGTGCTGGAGAGCCGCTCAGGCCCGGTCGCCGTGGTGCTTGGGCGCAATGAGGCGGGCGAGCGCGTGGCCGCGAACGCCGATCTCGCCCACACGCCGACACGCGCGTTGTTCGAGGCGGGCGAACCCTTCGGCGTGCGGCTCGCACTGTCGGTGGCGCCGGACGGACGGTCCATGGCCCGTCACAATGCGGACGAGTAGGAACACAGGGCGTATAAACCCAGCCGAGCGTCACCGCACCGATCGCTCCGGCGCGGCGCGGGGCCCAAGGCGCGTCTGCAGATTCCCTCTCTCCATTTTCTCGCGGATCTTGATGACCCGTTGCTAAAATCTGGTATCGTTTCTATCACAACTGACATTGATATCAATGTTAAGAAACGCTCAGACCCGCAACTTGATCCGTTTCGGCGGCATCTGCGCCAGCGGCCGGCGCGCGGATGTGCGGTTTGCCGGCGATTCTCCCGCCGACGGAGCGCCACAGCGAGCACGTCCTTGCGAAGCCTGTGACGGACTTACGCGCGGCCAGATGCCATGTCAGGAAAAGTGGGTCGGAAATGGTGCCGCTTACGTGACTCGAACACGTGACCCCATCATTACGAATTAGGTGGTCGCTATTTCATCGAGTTTCCCCAGCTTTCCGCTATCCGCAGAAAACAGCCCTTGTTCCACTCGCGTTCTTGCCGCTATGTTCCCATAAGGTTCTTTGGGTTTCCCCTGAACCGATTACGTGGCGATTACGTGAGGGCAAGCAGTGCCATCGATGCGGATCACAAAGCGGGAAGTGGATGCCGCCGGAGCGCGAGCCTCAGGCGACATCTACTACTGGGACGACAAACTGAGTGGCTTCGGCCTCCGCGTCACCCCGCGAGGGGTCAAGAGCTACGTTGTGCAGTATCGCCTTAAGGGACGCCCAGCGCGGCGAATGACGCTTGGCATCCACGGCTCGCCCTGGACCCCCGACAAGGCGCGAGCACGTGCCGAGCAGATCCTGATCGAGGTGAAGAGCGGGATCGATCCCGTCGCCATGGCAAAGAAGAAGGCGCAGGATGCGCGCACTTTAGGGTTCGAGGCGTACGCCAAGCGCTTTTCCGACGAGTGCCTGAAGGTGGAGTGGGAGGGATCGTGGGAAGACGCAGAGCGCTGCCTCACTTTGCACGTGGTCCCTCGGCTGAAATCTCGCGCTCTTCCCGAGATCGATGCGGCTGATATCAGGGCGGTGATTGATCCGATCCGTTCGCAGAGGGCGTTGGCCAGGAAGGTCTGGGCAGTGCTCAACCGCCTATTCACATGGGCCATCGAACAGCACGACCTCCCCGCCAACAGCAATCCTATGGCGGGAATGAAGCCCCCACCTAAGCCCGCAGATCGCAAGCGCGTTCTTTCGCCTGACGAAATCATCGCCGCCTGGCGTGCCAGCTTTGAAGTTGGCGAGCCGTGGGGTCCGTTTATTCGCCTGCTCTTCGCGACCCTTCAGCGACGTAACGAGGTTGCAGGGTTGCCGTGGAAGGAACTCGATCAGAATAGGCGACTTTGGCACATTCACGGCGAGCGCGCGAAAAACGGTGAGGATCACCTAGTCCCATTGAATGAACTTGCCCTGCGAGAGCTTTCAGAAAGAGGCTGGAAGCGGCGAGGACTCGTCCTCACCACAACCGGGAAAACGCCAGTCAGTGGTTTCAGTCGTATGAAAAGGCGGCTGGATAAGCTGATGCTCGCGAAACTGCAGGAGCTTGCCGACAGTCGCGCTGAGGCGCTGGGCGAAGAGGCTCAGTCGGTTCAACTCGAGCCATGGCGGTTGCACGATATCCGGCGGACAGGGACCACCGCGATGCAAAGTCTGGGCATCCCAGTCGAGCATTCCGATGCCTGCCTGAACCACAAGTCCGGCGAGGCCGGTACGGGTGCTGCAAAGGTCTATCACCTCTGGAAGTACGAACCGGAGAAGCGCACCGCCTTCGAAAAGTGGGGCGCACACCTGGAGCAACTGGTCAGAGGCGCAGAGGAGTCAAACGTGGTCCCGCTTGCCAATCGGCGAGCGTGATCGTGGCGCGGCTAGGGTAGCGCCCGAACAGCCGGTTTCCGCCCGGCCTGCCGCGCCACTTCCGACAATGCGGATCGCCAGCGGAGGCGAGCGTGAATGATATGGAGAGTGTGGTAAGGGCCGCGGCGGCGAGCCGGATGGACGGAACGCCGATACCCGATCCGGCCAGGTGGCCCGAAGGGTGGGTTCACTTATCGGCGGCTGTGGCAGCCGTAGCCGAGGCGCTGCTAAATGAAGGCAGTGGTCTCGAAGCGGCCTATTCCTTCGTGCATGCGCTGGAATCGCCTGGCCCAACGGAGAATCCGGGCTTCGCAAAGTACCGCAGTAAGCTGGCGACGCAGATTGCGGAGCAATTTACTGAGCTTTGCCGCTGCGAGTTTCTAGTGACAGGGCATCGTCGCATCGGTGGCGCAGGTCCCGTCGAGCCCATCCCCTCAGAATGGTGGGACACGGAAGACATTTTTCTTCGCTTCCGCACCTGGAGCATCGACCCCGACGACGAGCTGAGCAGCCGGCCCGATCTCCCTCACTGGATTTGGGTGGAGGAAATTGGGCTGAAACGCATGTGCGATAAGATTTGGCGCTACAACAATAACGTGAATAAGGTGACGTTCGTCGACGAAGAAACGTTGCTCAGCGTCTCGGATGCACTTGAGGTACTGGCCCCGTTTGTCCCTCACATTTCAGGGCCGCCAATGCGACTGGGCGCGCCGGACGGCGCGAAGGAACTTCGAGATGCCTGCGCTTCAGGCGCCGTTCGCGCCATCGCTACTCGGATGGAGCGAAGCTTTGATGCAGCCGGCCTAGGAGGCAATGGAAAGCTAGTTGAAGCAGAGAACGATTGGCCCATTCCGGCGGAGCTATGGACGTCCATTGAGCTCTCGCCAGCTCAGAATTGGGCCGCTGGTACCTTTGTCGCCATTCCTAACGAACGCAACAGGGTCAAGCTGAGCGGCGTGATGATCGACTGGCGGGATCTCACATCCTACCTTGAGGGGCAGAAGCTCCTCTTGCGCATTCAGCTTCGCGAACCGGATGAGGAGGAGCCGTTCGCGGAAGCCTTCATGCCGGCCGTCCCGGTCGAGTTCCCCGACCCAATAAACCCGGACGGTGAAATCATTCGCATTTCCTCAGGTCCTGAGGAACCGGAGGCGAAAGGCGACTGCGAGGCTCCCTCCAAAGCCGACGAAGCGAAATGCAAAGAACTGGCGGCGCGGCTGGATTCCGAGGGGGTAGCCATACGCGACGTAAAAGCCCCCCTGATTGCGAGGCTTTGGGACACCACGGACGGCCCCGTCCCGAAGAAGGAGACGATTACAGGACTTATGACCGGCCAACGCAAAGGACGGCGGCCCACGGCTTCCTAGCCGTCATTCCAAACGTCGTGCGAAAGAATTGTCGCGTCATTTGGGTGGCTGTGGCCAGAACATTTCTTATGCCTTCTATGGGTTTCCGCGACGCGCAGTTGCGCCGCCCCGCAGCAGCGGGAAGACGTAGCGGAGACTACACATGGCAGATGATGATACACTGCTTACGACGGAACAGCTTGCGGCTCTCCGGAATGTACCACCCAACCGGATAGAGAAGGAGCGCCTCAAGGGCGATGGACCGCCGTTCCTGAAAGACGGGCGTCTCGTCCGATATCGTCTTGGCGATTACCGCAGGTGGGTGTCCGAGCGGCAGAGGTTCCAGTCGACCTCAGGAACCGAGGCCGCATGAGCCGTGGTTTCCATCAGGGATGGTGTTTCGGCCAGCCGTAAAGGCCGAAGCCGCCCGATCCTGACCTTGGGGAAAGGATCGAACGGCTCCAGAAAGAGTGCTCAGCTTGGCGGCGTCGAGCACGAACAATCTAGCGAAACCCGGTCGGAAACGCAACGCTTCGAGGACGCATTGTGGGCCGCACGCAATAGCTGGGACATAGCGCGGCGGTCTCTGCCGAACGACGCGGAAGGCTGGTTGCACGGGGGCGGCTTTGCAGGGCGAGGTAAACTCTCTCGCCGCGATGCCGAGCGCCTGCTGCGGGAAGCGTTTGCCGCTCTGAACAGGAGTGCGGAGCGCAAGCGCAATGCACTCGCTGCGATCGACGGAGGCGCACATGATGGCGCCTAACAGTCAACCCGTCGAAGGGCTCCAGCCGTGGAACGGGCTATGGAGGCTGCCGTGCACGAGAGAGTTGCGCGATGGCTTTTATTCCATCGACCAATTCACGGCCAAGCAACTGCTCCAGGCCCGCGCTCCGGAAAGCCAGTGGGAGGGAGACTTCCTGCAAACCATACTCCTGCAAGCCGCGCCACTGACACCGGGGCAACGCTACTGGCTCGACCGGCTGGCGGAGCGTTTCGGGGAAAGGCTGGCGGCATGATCCTCGCTATTCGAACCAATGCGGGGCGCTACCTCCTGCGGCGCGGCGAGCACTGCCTCGATCCATACTATCAACGAGAGGCGGCTACGCTGCTGTCGGTCGTGCCGTTCTGGAGCGATGGTGAGCGGTCGTTGCTCCGATACATCGCGGACGGGGGCCACCTTACCCGGCGCGAGGCGAAGGGGTTCTGGGACTGCAACGCATACTTCGCGAGCTTGCGGCGTGGAGGTGCGGCATGATCGACCTCGAAGCAATCAAGCGATCCTACGCCCTGCCCGAAGTTGTGGGGGCTGTCGTAAAGCTCCAACGCGCCGGGCAGGAGTGGAAGGCTTGCTGTCCGTTGCATCAGGATCGCAGTCCCTCGTTCACGATCTTTGACGATGGCAAGCGCTTTCAGTGCTTCGGCTGCGGTGCCTCGGGCGATGTCTTGGACTTCATCCAGCGGCTCCACGGTGTCGGCCTGCGCGAGGCAGCGGACATGCTGACAGGAGGATATGCGCCGACCATCGAGGTCGAGCCCCTGCCAGCAAACGATCAAGGCGACCGGCTGGATGAGGCGCGGGCCATCTGGCGAAATGCAGAACCGCCCCAGGGCACCCCGGTTGAAACATATCTGCGATGGCGCGGTCTGGACTTAGCTATTCCGCCGACAATTCGGTTCGCACAGCTCCGGTACGGCAGGAAGGGGCGCGACTATCCATGTTTGGTTGCCGCCGTCGCTGGAGCTGACAACAGGCTGTCGGGGATCCAGCGCACCTATCTGGCGGATGATGGCCGAGGCAAGGCTGCGGTCGCAAAACCGAAGCTGTCGCTTGGTCGCGTTTCGGGCGGCGCAATAAGGCTGGCGCCCGCTGCTGCCAACCTGATCGTTTGCGAGGGTCTGGAGGACGGGCTGACGCTTCAGCAAGAGCTCGGAGCGGCAGTCTGGGTCGCCGCCGGCGCCTCGATGCTGCCGGCGATGCGACTGCCCGAATTGGTTCGGTCGATCGCCATCGGCGGAGATGCAGACGAAGCGGGGCGCGAGGCAGCCGACAAAGCGGCCAAGGCCTTCACCAGACGCGGCATCGAGACGCGGGTGTTCTTCCCGGTCGGCGCCAAGGATTTCAATTCTGAACTTATGGAAGGGGCGCGCGCATGACTGCCGCCACAATCAAGGAGGCGTTCGCGAGCGCCGAAATCATCAACGCATGGCCGGAGCCGAGAGAGCTTCCCGGTGGCCTTCATCCAGTGGAGAGCTTTAGTTGCGAGTTGCTGCCGGTCACGCTTCGCCCGTGGGTGGAGGACATTGCCGAGCGGATGCAGACCCCGCCGGAGTACGTGGCAATCCCCGCCATGGTGGCGGCGGCAACCGTGGTCGGACGCAAGGTCGCGATTCGGCCCAAGCAGCATGACGACTGGAGAGAGGTACCAAACCTGTGGGGCTGCATTATCGGCCGCCCCGGCGTGCTGAAGTCGCCCGCAATCGGGCAAGCGCTCAAGCCCCTGGGGCGGCTGGCGGCCCTTGCAGACGAGCAGTTCCAGTTTGAGAAGGCTGAATTCGACGCTGCGAACATGGAGCGTGAACTGCGGCGAGACGCGGCAAAGGCTGCGATGAAGAAGGCGCTCAGCGCCGATCCTCGGGCAGACGTGTCGCATTTGCGGGCAGAGGAAGAAGATCGCCCTTCCCTGCGCAGGTTCAGCACGAACGATTCGAGCTATCAGATGCTCGGAGAGCTGCTGCGGCACAACACGAACGGACTGCTCGTCTCGAAAGACGAACTGATGGGATTGCTGAAGCCTCTTGATCGCGAAGAGAACAGCGAGGCGCGGGCCTTCTATCTCCAGGGCTGGAACGGCGATGGCAGCTACACTTTCGACCGCATCGGCCGCGGAGAGAATTTGCATGTCCCCGCCCTCACCCTTTCGGTTTTAGGCTCTACCCAGCCCGCCAAGATCCAGGGCTACGTCGATAGGATTGTAGGCGGCGATGGGGACGACGGTCTTCTTCAGCGCTTCTCAATGATGGTCTGGCCGGACACACCGCCCTCGTGGGAATACATCGACCGACAGCCGCGCTCCGAATATCGGCAGGCTGCGTTCGATGTCTTCGATCACCTGAACGGGCTGACTGCAGAGAGCGTCGATGCGGAGACGGACCAATACGATCAACGCTTCCCTTACCTGCGCTTCGACGCTGAGGCAGGCGAGCGTTTCAAGGTCTGGCTAACCGAACTCATGGAGCGGCTCCGCTCCGACGAGTTGCATCCTGCGATCGAAAGCCACTTTTCCAAGTATCGCTCGCTCATCCCTTCCCTGGCGCTCCTCCATCACCTGATGAGCGGAAAGCGGGGGCCGGTCGGGCTTTTGTCGCTTTTGTCGGCCATAGCGTGGGGCGATTTTCTGGAAGGCCATGCATTCAGGGTCTACCAATCGGCCGTCAACGAGCCGGCGCAGGCAGCGAAGGCAATCCTACGCCACTTGAAGGCGGGCGATCTGCCGGACGGCTTCAATCGCCGTGAGATCGAACGACGCGGCTGGGCAGGCCTGCAATCGAACAGCGAGCGCATACAGGCGGGTCTCTCGATACTGATCGACTACGGCTGGATTCGCGAGGTCGCCGGGGATCGTCCAGGCGAGCGTGGCGGCCGACCCTCGCTACCCACCTACATCATCAATCCCGCAGTGAGGCCCTGATGGGTTATCTCGACGAGCTGCGCGCGTTCGTTTCGCAGAAAGGGCCTGACGAGGCACTGACAAAACCGACAAAAGGAGGTTCTGTCAGTTTCGTCAGTGCCTCCCCCGCGCGTCTTCGTGAGAATCGAGCGCCAGCCGAGCAATTGCGGTTTTGGTGGAAAAGCCTCTGCGCAGTCGATCCCTGCGCGCCCCTGCCGGGCTTCGAACGCAATCGCTGGGCCGATCTCTACGACTGCTCTATCTGGTGGCTCGATGCCTTCGGGCGGACAGCCGCCCACGACGGATGGGGAACCGGGGATGTCTTTGGGGTGCTTCCCGGCATGCCGGGCCTCGGCGGGATCATCGACCGCTTCAGCAAGGGCCTGTGTCATCTGCGCGATCGGCCGGGCCTAGTGATGACGGCGAACACGGCGAGCTGGCGGGTGCACGGAGAGACGAAAACCTTCAACCAAACGGGCAGCCGAGAGATTCAACCGTTTTGGGGTGTGGGCAGCACGACCATACCCTGAGTGCCCGCAGAGCGATTGCAGACCAAGCTCAACACCTCCGTCCGATCCTCAGCGACGCGGGCTTGCGATGCTACGGGATAGCTCGCGCAATCCAGCTTAAGCCTTGGAGTACCACCACTGTCGATGCGATGTGCCCCCAGACCTTCCCTCGATAGCGCTTGGAATAAGCATCCGCGCTCCGCCAGACACCGACTGCCGCCCAGAGCCAAATGGCGAAGGCTAAAAAGAAAACGAGCAACGCTACGATAGGCCACGGCTCGCTCAGCAAGAAGACAATGGCAGACAGTACGTTGGTGCCCGCCAAGTTCACCCAAAACGACCGGAATAGAGGCATTTCGCCTCGCCAGTGCTTCACGAAATATTCGCCACCCTCCGCCATCAGGTAAACACGTCAGCGTCCGTGTCCTCCACATAAGCCCGCTCAAGGCGACGGCGATAGAGCAGGTAATAGAGGAAGCACCCTGGGACATAGTAGAGAGCTGCTGGCCAGTAGAGGTCCACGCCCCTGCCAAATCCCCATGCGGCCAGAGTCCCCGTCAGCAACCACGCCACGCCAATCGTCAACGCGGCCCTCGTGGCAGGGGGTTTGTCACGGAACGCGAAGCGCTCGACGATCCACCCGAAAAGCGCAGCCCCGACCATGCCGCCCAAAAGGCAGCCAATACTGAAACCTATCAAACCAGCCATATTACCCCTCCCCCTCACGGCAGAATGACGCGAGAAGCGGCTGGCCGTCAAGAACGCATAAAGAACCCCGCCGAAGCGGGGTCGAGGAAGCCAGCCAAGGGGTCGGGGGCGGCTGGCTGACGTGCTCTGATGGCATTTGGGTATGGGGGTGCAGCACGGCGATCCCCCTTTGCTCGCCGTTGACGGATGAAACCGGCCAAATTCATGGTGGTTCCCGTTATCTATTAGAGCACCATCGCCGCCGAGATCGCATCCATCAACGTCGAGATCGGTACTGGCACGCTCGTTGAGCGATACCCCGGATTGAATGCCTGACGCTGGCCGTACTGCTCGATCCAATGCCGCCCATTTATGCGCCAGGCGCGCTGTAGCGGCGCAACCGGCAATAAATAACACCGGCGGCTGGGAGCAAAGGCGTAGGCAATGAAGTCGCACGCCAGCGGCTTCTGTATCCAGCCGGCCTTGCGTCGTTCCTCATCGCTCCACCGTTCCAACAGGATATCGGGCCAGTCGTTGGTGCGGACCTTCTCGTCGACGGTGAACACACGACCACAGGCGAGCGTCAGGATGCGATCGATGCCGCCGCGTTGCGCCCATCCATCATCGCGAACTGAAACCGCGCTGACGAGCGTCGGGAAGGCGCGGCGGTAGATATCCATCCACCACGGCGCTTCAGAGTACTGATTGGAAAGCGCGAGGCTAGCATGGAAGTCGTGCGTTCGCGGCTCCACAGGGAAACGCCCCGGCGGAGGGGCCGGGGCGCAATCTGGGGGTAGTGACTCCTGAAAGGCCAATGTCAGCTTCGGCTAGTTCGCGCTAACTTAGCGCTCGCCGGGAAAAGGTGATCGTCTTGCTCGCATCCAGCGCGCAACCTTGCATACCATTCGTCACGATGGGGCCGAAGCCAGAGGCTCCCGATCGTATTGCGCTTCATCTGCGCCTGCTGGCGAGTCTGGGCAGGCAATGCGGCGATGTGCTGCATCAGCGCACGGTACCGTTCCCACTCGCGATTATTGGCGTGCACCCGATCCTGCACATCTGAAGGCGCCTCCCACCAGGCACTGATGCCGTCCCGATGTTTTTCAAATCGGAGTCTCGCCGTTTCGGCGTCGTGCTCTGCCTTCAGCATCTGCGCATAAAGGCAGCAATGCTGGATGTCGTGCGCCCATTCGGGTGCGTCGCTCTCCTGCCGTTGCCGCTCGTGGCGGCGCCGGCGGGCTTCGGCAAGGTCAACTACCGCCCCCATCATTGCTCCTCCTCGGCGACCGGCTTGATTGCCCTCGACAGAATTTCAATACGTTCCGCCTTTGCGATCGCGTCCTCGGCCTCACGTTCGATCATGGAGGCGAAATCTACGATCAAGCTGAGTGCCCTTCGCCGAAGTTCCGGACTTTCCTCTCCGAGCGCTTCATCCGCAGCCGTATCGATCGCGCGGGCTAGGCTTCGAGCGCGAGTGCAGAGGATCTGCACGTCAGTGGAGTGTCTGTAGATTTCTGGCGCGGCTTTCCCCGCCACGGGTGTGGTGATAGGTGCATTCATAGTCGTATCCCTTCGTGAACAAGGGTTTCGATCAGACCGGGCTTTTGGGGTGGCCGCCCCATTGCTCGGTCGCCTTGGCTTATGCCTTGGCGATAGCATTGCTATCACCTGTTCGATAGTTGCGTCAATCCCTCTCGTGCGGTATTTGCTATCACATGGATGCGAAGCAGTGCCGTATGGCGAGAAGCGGGCTCAACATCTCGGGTCGTGAACTCGCGGATTTGTCGGGTGTGGGATACGCCACGATCGCGCGCTTTGAAGCGGGGTCGAACATCACCGATGAGAACAGATTGAAACTTGCGAAAGCCTTGGAAGAGGCGGGAGCGAACTTCTCTCGCCGCTCAGGCCGAGCGAGTGTCAGCGTTCCCGAATAGCCTGAGACCAGCCTGGCTTCTCTCCGCCCTCCGCTTGCAGCAAAATAAATTTGACTGGAACTCTGCTCGATTTCTTTGCATCCTCCCGGCGAGGAGCGCTTGGGGAAGCGCTCCCTCAAATGGGGGGAAGTATGAAATTCACGCTTTTGGCGGCGTCTGCCGCATTCGTTGCCGTGCCGCTTGCTGCGCAGGACACTCAATCGCCGCTGCCGGTTCAAGCCGTTCCTCTCGCTCCGCAGCCTGCGACCCGATTGCCGGCCGGCACCGAGATCGCGCTCAAGATGGCCCAGGAAGTCACCACGAAAGGGCGTGGCTGGGAAGAGGGCGATCAATTCAATCTCAACGTCGCCTCGCCTGTCATGCTTGGCGACTTCGTGGTCATCCCAGAAGGCACCAAGGCCGTCGGACGGATAACCTGGCTGACCAGCCGGGGCGCTTTCGGCAAGTCGGGGAAGATGGACATTGAGCTCGAATATCTCGAACTCGCCGGTCGTCGTATCAACATCGACGGGACATACCGGCAAGAAGGGAACGGTGCCACTCTCGCCACTGTGGGCGGCGTTATTGCGGCGGGGATTTTTGCGGGGTTCATTACCGGGCGCAGCGGTGTGATCCCACAGGGACGGGAACTCATGGCGACGTTGGAGTCCGATCTACCCGTTGCACTACCGGAGGGCGCCACCCTCGCACCTGTGCCGGTTCAGGCCGTAGCGGTGACTCCCGTAATAGCTAGCGAACCCGTGGTAACCCAAGCATCAACGTCTGTCGTTGATCCTACTGCCGGTGAAAACTAACGGGATTGGATGATTCTAGCCGCGATCGCCCTAACCCTCTGCGCTCCGGGTCCTCGCGACAACTGCGTGGTCGATGGCGACACCTTCTGGCTTGCCGGCGAGAAGGTGCGCATCGCCGATATCGATGCGCCTGAGCTCAGCGGCGAATGTCCGAGCGAAAAGGCCCGCGCGCGCCAGGCACGGGATCGACTGCTCGCGATCCTCAACGCCGCGCCGTTCGAGATCCATCGGCAGGGAGAGGACCGCTACGGCCGCACGCTCGCGATCGTCGTGAACGCACGCGGTTCGGTCGGCGACCAGCTCGTCGCGGAAGGACTCGCTCGAACGTGGAGCGGGCGCAGAGAAGTCTGGTGCGAATGAAACCCTGGGGCGACGAAGAGCGGCCGAGCATCCTTCACCGCATCGAACAAGGCGTGTTCGGCGCGCTGGTGGCGGTTTCCTTCGCCGTCGTGCTCGTATCGCTGTTCCGCATAGCCTGATCATCTGCCAATTGACCGGCCGGCGAGAGCAGGGGCTGGAGCTGAAGGACTGCCCGTCAGGACTTCCGGAGTAAGTCCGGCAGCTTAGCGATGTTGCGGACGATCATCAGCGCTTCGCGCCGAGTCAGCCGCCTCTCATAATCGGGCCCGATGGGAAGATCGCGATCTACGAAATACGTGTGCGCGAATCTTTTCCCGTTTGCGTCCTCGATCCAGTAGCATTCCTCGCTGCTACGCACCGTCCACGGCAGCGGGAAGCGCCGTGGAGGCGCACCTGTCTTTCGCTGCAATCGCTCTTGCTTCGGGGGCGGCCACATGCCTCACTGGAACACCGGCCGTCCGATTCGACGCAAGCGGTTTGTTCTATATTCGTTCCGATAGGGGAGGCCCGCCATCTGCAACTTGTACCGCATGACGAAGGCGAACGACGAGATCGCCCGCCTTTTCCGTGTCGAGAACACAATCGGCAACGCGGCCGAGGAGGTCTACCCCGGCTATCCCGGCCTGGTCGTGGCCGAAGGCGCGCTGCGGACGATGGTCTGGGGCTTCCCGCTGGCGCAGAAGAGCGCGAGGACCGGACTGCCGCTCAAGCCCCGCCCGGTGAACAACGCGCGCACTGACAATCTCGACAGCTTCATGTGGCGCTACAGCTTTCAGGAACGGCGCTGCCTCATCCCGCTCACGGCGTGGGCGGAAGCCGAGGGGCCCAAGGGCGCCATGACCCGCACCTGGCTAAGCCTGCCCGATCAGCCGATCTTCGCCTGCGCGGGGATCTGGCGCGGCAGCGACGAGTGGGGCGACTGCTATTCGATGGTCATGACCGATGCGGGCGGCGCTGCGGCTGAAGTGCACGACCGCATGCCGGTGATCCTGCGTCCGGATGATTACGAGCGGTGGCAGTCAGCGCCGGCAGAGGACGCAAGGGCGCTCTGTGTACCCTATGCCGGTGCGGTTGCGATCGAGCGAACAGTGGACTCTTGGAGGCGCGCGTAGCCGCGCCGTCCTCACACTATCCGTCGTCCAAGCGCCAGCGCCTGCCCTCGGCATCCTTGATTCTGACAATCGCACGGCCACAGCGTTTGCAATGACCGCGGAGCAGCCCGTTCGGGCCAGCTTTGACCCGGCGCCTATGGGGTCGGTGGCCGCGGAGAAGGCAGGAAAGCCATTCGAGCATGATCGCGATCTCCAATGATGCGACACATGCGCCAACGGGTCGAAAATGCAATTACCCTAAAATGTTTCGGGTTCTCGGGGATACGTTAGCGCCTAACGCCTACTCAGTTTTCACCGCCGCCCGTGCCTCCGCGTCATGCTTGCCGATCGCATTGACCTTCGCCGCCCTAACGCGCGTCGCATTCGGAACGTCTTTGCAGCCCCTCCGTCAATCCTCTGACGTTCCCAAATCCCTGTAGGCGTCAAACGTAGCCCGCGTCAGCCGAAACGTAAGCGCGACAACATCCGCCTGCTCGAACACCGCGAACAGTTGATCGGCTTTGAACAGGCTGTCCCGACGCGGGGTCTCAAAATCAGGCGTCCTGCTCTCTCCGCGTCGCATGGCACCCAGGGCCTCGACGCGACCCTCTTCGCTGTCCAACTCGGTAAACTCGCCGATCAATCGTTGCTCATACCAGTCTGCACCAACGGTCTCGCCCTTGATGCAGACTGCGCCGAACTCTCCAGCATGTGCGTCCGTGACTTTCGCGTAGACCGTGCCGGCAGGCAGCAAGAGAAATGTCTGTCGATCGACGATGTTCACAGTCCCGCTCCCGAATCCTCTTCCTCAAGTTGGTAACGCGCGGCCATCTCTGAGGGATATCGAGGTCGCTCCTTCTCCGGAGCGGCTACCTGCTCGTACGGAGCAAGCCGCCTATCTGTCGCCCAATCACGGGCTGACCCAGCCCCCAAGGTCCCACAGTAGCAAACGCAAGAACTCCAGCGAACACTCCTGCCGTTTCACTCAGCAAGATCTCACCAAGTAGCATCGCCACTGCTCCCGCGACCGCGCCAGGCAGCAACCCGATTGCAACCAACGCAGCGACCGCCGCACCGCGCTTCCACTGCTCGAAGGGGCGATTGACCATCTTCTGGCTGCCGATCCGTCCTGAGGTTTGCATGGCAGCAGTATGTCCCAGGGCCGCACCCGCGTCCATATCCCGCGTGGGCCAAGAGAACAAAAAGCGCCTAAACCGGGTGATATCCGCGAACATACATTGACTTTTGAGAGGGGATGTGCTACGGACGCACCACACATCGTCGGGATGACAGAGGTGTAAAGCGATGCAGGACGTTCATGTAAGTTTTCGGGCCAACTCCGCTGTAGTGGCGGAGTTGGCCCGGCGCGCCGAGAGGGCGGGCTGCTCTGTTTCGGAATATCTCCGCTCCGTGGTCCGCGAGAAGGTCGGGCTCCAGTGAGCGGCGAGCGAAGCCTTGGCGACATTCTTGGGGAAGCTCTCAAATCGCGCTCCTCGCGCTCTCCGATCCATGACGCTGGTCGGGGAGACAGCGATTCTCTGCGTTCACTTGCTAGCGAGCATCACAATTCCGGCCTCGATTTAACTGGCCTGGGCCGGATCGCGGAGCTGGGGCAGGCCTTGAGCTTCGCCCGGCTTGCGGCGGTAGATGGCACTCCCGACGACTTGCGCGCGATCGTGTATCTGTACGGTCAGCTTGCGGGAGAATGCCGCGCCCTCGGGGATGCCGCTGCTGCCGACACCTACGAAGGGCAAGGCTATCTGCTGGCCGAGATCATGGCCGAAGAGGGCGACGAGGACATGGCCTCCATGGTTGTGGCCTCGGCCGCTGCCGTGTCCCCCGGCGCCCACAAGACCGCCAAAAAACTGCGCGAGGCTATCGTATGATCGTCCGCCGCACCCTCGACGCGACCTTTCTCAACGAGGTTGCCAATGACCCTGCTGTGCGTCCCGCGCTTGGCGGCGAAGGCGAGCTAGATCTCTCTGAGGCCGTCGCGGACCCAGCCAACCTTGCGCTGGTATGCTCAAGCGGCGGGTTTGTTCTCACCCCATTATCGTCGGGCGCATACGAAGTGCACTCGCTGTTCAAGCCTGGACAGGGGACAGCGCCCGTTCGCGCGATGCGAGCTGCTCAGGAATGGGTGTTCACGCGGACGGACTGCGTGTCGATCTGGTCGAAGGTTCCCAAGTCGAACCGGGCCGCGAAGGGACTCGCTTTGGCGGGTGGGCTGCGCCCGATGTTCGAGGGCGATTTGTTGGGCTTCGGCCCCACTGAGATGGTCGAACTGCCGATCATGCGCTGGGCGATGCAGTCTGAAAGTCTGGAGAAGCACGGCGAGCGCTTCCACGCGCTACTGGAGAAGGCAAAGCGCAAGGCGGGATCGAGCCTGCCGACGCACGCGCACGACCCGGCGCACGAGCGGGCCGTAGGTGCCGCGCTGCTGATGTTTGAACACGGCCAGCCGCAGAAGGGCGCGGCTTTCTACAACACGTGGGCTGGAGTGGGCGGATACTCCCCCCTGAGCCTTTTGAGCATGTCCCCGGTCGTCGTGGATGCGGGAGATGCGATTGTCGGCCTGGGGGTCGCGGGAGTGGAGGTGTTACTATGCCGCTAGGAGCAGTTGTCGGCGCGGGCGTCATCGGCGCCGGCGCCAGCGTCATTGGCGCGAACAAGAACAGCAAGGCGATCAACAAGGCGACCGACGCCCAGACAGCGGCCAACGACAAGGCAATTGCTGCTCAGGAGAAGGCGCGCTCTGAGAATTTGGCGCTCCAGCGGCCCATCTACGATGCCGGCTTGCCTGCGATGGGCGCACGGAATGCGCTTCTGGGGCTTGGTGGGACTGCCCCGCAGGCCGCAAACACGAACACCACGAACGCGCTTGCGCAGTATCAGGGGGCCAATCCCGACACGTCGGGCACACGAACGATGCGCGGGCCTACGGGTTGGAACGCGCTCGACAACGCGCTTGAGCGACAGGGCTACTTTCGCCCGCAAACCCCGGGGCCGATAAGCGGCTATGGCGGCGGCACATGGAACGCCGATGGCACACAGGCCACGCCCGCCGGGCAGACCCCGCAGGAGGCGGCAGAGGACGCGTTTGACGTGTTCCGCAACTCGACCGGGTATCAGTTCCGCATCGACCAAGGACAGGATGCGCTCAACAGCGGCTTCGCGGGCTCGGGTCTCTTGCGTTCAGGGGCGGCATTGAAGGCGCTTGACGACTACCGCCAGGGCATGGCGACCGCCGAGTTCGGCAATTACTGGAACATGCTCGGTGAGCAACAGAACCTCACGGCGGGCGCTGCCAACGCGATGTCGGGGGTCAACACCAACTACGCGAACAACGCAGGCAACCTGGCGATGTCTCAGGGCAACGCGCTTGCGAACGCGGCTGTGGCGCAGGCGAACAACTCGAACGCCATGTGGGGCAACATTGCCAACAGCGTCGGCAGCGGCGTGGGGATTCTGGCCGGCATGGGCAAGCTCTGAGGGGACTGAACGATGAACGCACTAGCAGGACTGCAAAGTCCCAACATTGGAGCTGGGGTCATGGAGTCGTTTGCCGGCGGGCAGGCGATGGGGGAACGTCAGCGGCTCAAGAAGGCGCTGGCGACATACTCGACAAACCCCGATGATCCCGAGGCGATGAGCACGATAGCCGAGCTCGAGCCTCGGCTGGCGGCACAGCTTCACGAGGAACGGCTAGCGCAGCAGTTCAACGACGCGGCGGCACGCTATTATGGCGGCGGCAATGCTCTTGCGAACATTGCTGGCAGCACGCCTCCCGCGCGTTCGGGGGGTGCACCGATGAACGCACTCCTAGGTGTAGCAGGGACTGAGCCTGCGAAGGCGACGCCGAGCGCCTTCGAGCAGGCTTTCGCCCCGGTGGCGAATCCGAACGGCCAAGAGGTTCAGCCTGTCCAGCCGCGAGAAGCACAGACTGCTGAATCCGACTTTTCGGCGCTGGGCGAGCCGCGCGACGAGCGGGATGCGGCCTTCCTTGATATGCTGCGGCTCGACGCGAAGCGGGCGTTCGAGATCGACAGCGAAATGCGCGATCGCGCGGCGGACAAACTGAAGCTGCAAATGGACGGCTGGGGATAGCAGCGAGACCGACGATGAGGCCGACGCTTGGCCGGGTGCGCCTGTACAATCCGGCGATGGGGAGCAATGGCCGGGTAAGCCTGTTGCCGGGCGGGATGTGAAGGCGGATCTTGAGCGCGCGATCCCCGGCATTCGCTTCACCTCGGGCTTTCGCACGCCTGAGTACAACGAGAGCCTGCGGGCGCGCGGCTACAATCCCGCGAAGAACAGCGAGCACCTGGACGGGGCAGCGCTCGATATGTTGCCGCCGCCGGGGAAGTCACTGGGTTGGTTGCGGGCACAGGTGAAAAGATACGATCCGAAGGCGCGGACACTCATCCACGATGGTCACCTGCACGCCGGCTTCGATGACTACTATGGCGCCCCGGCTCTGGGTGGCATGGCGGAGGCTGGTCGATGAGCAAGCCGAAAGATAGCGGCCGGAAATCGGATGGGACGTTCGCCCCCGGCAACAAGATGGGCGGTCGCACGCCGGGTTCGCGAAACAAGACCACACTCGCGATCGAGGCGCTGCTTGATGGCGAACACGAGGCGTTGACCCGTGCGGCTATTTCCAAGGCACTCGACGGCGATACCACAGCGCTACGGCTGTGCCTGGATCGTCTGGCACCTCCCCGCAAGGACTCGCCCGTATCATTCGAACTGCCGCCAATTCGCTCCATCGAGGACGCCGTGGAGGCATCGTCCGCGTTGCTTGCCGCCGTCGCAGCAGGCGAGGTGACACCCCACGAGGCTGGACGAGTCATGGCGCTGCTGTCCTCGCATAAGACACTCGTCGAGTCCGGCGAGTTGGAGGCCCGTCTCACCGCATTGGAGAAAGCAAATGGCAAATAGGCTGTCCCGCCGACTGGAAGCTCTCGAAGGCGACCGGGCCTACTATACGATCGGAGAACTGCTCGACGCTCTCGACGGTGTGTCTCTGCCTTCCGGCCGCTCGGTGCACCCGGCCCTGCGCAAGGCTTTCAAGGAGATGCCTTGTGCGTAGTCTGAAGCGCCGCCTGGACGCGCTGGACCGCGCCGCCAACCCGCCAGCTTTCAAACCGTGGCACCGGATAATCCTCGACGAGGGTCAGAGCGAAGAGGACGGTATTGCCGCCTACGAGGCTGAGCACGGGCCGCTTGGCGAAGATAGCTGCTTCTTCATTCGATTCATCTCACCGGAGCCCCGACATGCGTAATCTACACAAGCGCCTCGATGCGCTCGAAGTGAAAGCAAAGCCCTTCGTTCCCGTGCGTTGTCACCTGATCGGCATGCAGGATGGCACATCGGAAGCCGACGCAATCGCTGACTACGAAGCCGAGAGCGGGCCGGTGGGTCCGGACGATCTTCGGATCTTCCTTGTCGGCATTAAGCCGCATGAAGGAGCGCGCTGACTGTTCTGTCGGTTTTGTCAGTGCCTGTGCGGGGCGTGTTTGCCAACATGGGCGCTTCGAACGCCATCCTACCGCGATGCTCCCTGCCCGTCACGATGCGCAAGCATGGCCGCAAGCCAGGCGTCGTCTTGCGATGCGATGCGGGAAGCCGCCGCAACCCGCTCCGATACTACGTGCGTCTCTTCCATGGCGAGCGACCGTCGTTCAGCAGGCAGCGCCTTCACCTTTGCGCGGAATCTCTCTCCTTCTTCGAGGATGCCGCGTAGAGCCAGCGCCCGCTTGACGGCGCGCCTCTTCAGCGCCTCGGCTTCTTTTGCTTTCGCGATGACCGCTGCACGCTCCGTTGCGAGCCGATCTAGTTGTTCGCGCAGCTTGCCCTGCTCCGCCCGAAGCGCAGCCCGCTCGCGCTCGACAGCAGCCCGCTCGGCGTCCAGCCTCTCCCGGTCTGACTTGATTCGCTCCAAGCCGTAGGCGAACCGCTGACGCTCAGCCGCAAGCGCGCCGCGCTCACTGTCCAGTTGGATGGCGAGCTCAGAAACCCGCTGCCGGTCCTTCGACAACGCGGTCCCTTCCGCCAGCGCAGCCTGCCTGGCTTCTTCCAGCCGAACCTCATGCTCACGATTGCTAATGTTGCGGGCACCCGAGCGCTCCCTCCCTCGCTCAAGTCCCATCTCCTCGAAGAACGATGCGAACCGTGTTTGCTCCCGGCTCATATCGCCCCGTCCGCCCACAACGCGCTTGGCGGAAAGGCGGTAGACGGGCGCCTTGTCCTTCCTGCGGTTATCGGGCTCATGAATCAGCGGAACGACAACTAGGTGCAGATGCGGAGTGCGCTCATCTTCGTGCAGCGCCATCGAGACCACCTGGCCCGGAATCTTGAAGCGATCGCTGAACGCACGGAGCGTCTGCACAATGAACTTCTGGAGCCTGCGCTCGTACGCCGGCTGGTCGAGTCCCTCGAACACCTCGCGAGAGGTCGAGACGACGAACTCCAGCGCGAGGACTCCGCCGGGCCGGTGCTTCACGCCGTACCGATCGAGCAACTTCCGGATCTCTCCGCTCACATCTGCCGTGCCAACCATCAATGTAGGCGGTGGCGCATCCTTCTCCAGATGCCGGCATTCCATCTCGCGAGTGTTGTGGCGGCGGACATGGTAGACATGGCCCCACGTCTTGATGCGCTTGAACCGCATCGTCACGAACCGCCGCTCTCCGCTCGACCCCGTCGCTGCCGACATGACTAACTCCCTGCTGCGGGCAATAGTGTGACGGAGCGGGACTCAGGGACGCAAGAGGGCGAAAGGAAATATTTCAGCGGCTTGGATATCGGTCTCACATACTAGACCGATGTACCAGGCTCATTGCGGCTGATCGGATTGGCTGGCCCGAAAGAACTCCCATTCCTCCACAACCGTACCATCCGGCAGGTGGCAATATCCTACCTGGCCATCGGCGCCATCGCGTATCTCGACCTCGCCGCCTTGGGCGACGCAATACTCCGACGCTGGATTTGCGATGCCAACCTTCTGCGCGGGTTCCTCGTCGATGGGTTGCGCTGCGCATCCGCACAACAGGATCGATCCGAGCGCTAGCATCATCCGCATTTGCGAGCCTCCCGTCGCTAAGACGTGATCGGGGTGGCACTGGCCGCTGGCCGCGTCAAATTCTCATCGGTCTCACACACACTAGACCAACGCATCGAGCGCGGTAATCAGCCCTCGATTTTGTGCGCGATGACAACCTCCGACGGCGTCTCACGCGCTGCCTTCCTCATGTGGCGCTCGTCAGCGAGACGCGCCAACCATACACTCAGGAGGCGAGTGCCCACGAACAACGCGAGTAGGAAGGCTACATTGCCCAGAACCACCCACATCCCCGAGAAAATCGCGGCCAATGTGCCAGTGACCACTACGCCGACACCAAAAATCAAAACGCCGATGACGACGCCAAGCATGCCCCATTCGAGGTAGGTGAAAGCTAACGCGTACAGCCATAGGCAAGCACCGAACACGAGAGAAGCGAGACCAAATAAACTTGCCGCGAGCCCTCTGGTCGCCGGAATGATCGCCAAGGGTATCAGGAGCATGCATCCGAGCGTGGCAATGCCAATCGCTTGAGGAATCCAATCGAGCGCCCAAACACTGATCTCAGCGGCACCCAACAGAAGCATCAACGGAAGGGCGAGCAAGACAAGCATCAATAGCAAGCCTGCCGCCATGCCGCCGGCACTTTTCAGCTTTTCAATCGACATAATATCCCCCCTCGGCATCTAAGTATGCCCGAAGCTGACTACAGGGCAAGAGCTTTGCCCGGGGAAAGGGGTGGTTGACCAGACTACTGGGGGGGCAATACCCCTCTCTCCTGCGGGAGAATCAACAGGGGGTTCTTATGAAATGGGTGTTCTTCCTGGCCGTCGCCATCCTGCTCACGTCGGCCTGCACCGAGAAGCCGATCCCGACCCAGCTTGAGAAATACTGTGTGAGCGACAGCGGCCTGTCAAAATATTGGCTCGCACTGAACACCGCTGAGCGTGAGGGAGATATCAGGTATCAATACCTGGGGCAGGACATACGGTACGTCGTCACGGCTATGCGGGTTGAAGGGAGGGAGGTCAGCGGCAAGGCTGATTTTGAGTCCAGCACAACAGGCGAAACGCGCGGTACTCCGATAATGTTCAGCTATGACGCTACCGCCAATACCTTCACGGATGGTCCGACCTCGGCGTCCTGCCAGAACACCCAAGCCTACCAACCTGGCTAAGGAGACGGGGGAATGACCTTTGCTCGCGGGTATCGCCGCCTCTCGATCGCTATTGTCGGATCGTGGATAGCAGTTTGGACAGCCATCGGTGGCTTCGCGGCGTGGCGGCAGAGGACATGGTCAGACATCTTCCTTGAGGCATCCGCAGACGAAAACATGCGAGAGATGGTTTTAGCCAACCAGAGGGCGAGCGAAAATGCGGCGATCGTCGAGATGGCTCTTCTGTGGGGCCTGCTGGCCCTACCCTTAGCGCTGGGGCTTGCCATAATCTGGTGGGTAGTACGAGGATTTCAGGCGCAATAGAGAGCGGCCGGGGAAGCCCGGCACTACTTCCTCTTCGCTGCCGTCATCGAGATCAAGTGGTGCGTGGCTAAGATAAGGCAGCCCCATGACGCCGAGTCGGGTCGGCGCCTAGCGTAAGCTCCGGCGCGACCCACTAAACCCGGACGCTGACCATCGGGCTATTTGTGTGGCATGCTTACGTGGCGATTACGTGGAGGGATCTGAGATCGCCTGCAGGCATATCGAACCTGTCGTAAGTATCTGAAACAAAATGGTGCCGCTTACGTGACTCGAACACGTGACCCCATCATTACGAATGATGTGCTCTACCAACTGAGCTAAAGCGGCACTGATCGCGGGCCTTTATCGGCACGGCGGGCGGGCCGCAATGCCTTGCTTCGCGAAGAGTGGAGGCCCGAGCCGGAATCGAACCGGCGTG
The DNA here is from genome assembly GCF_003581645.1 of Pelagerythrobacter aerophilus. Lineage (GTDB taxonomy): Bacteria > Pseudomonadota > Alphaproteobacteria > Sphingomonadales > Sphingomonadaceae > Pelagerythrobacter > Pelagerythrobacter aerophilus. Next base: position 290,984 of record NZ_QXFK01000019.1, read on the forward strand.
CAAGGATTTGCAGTCCTCTGCGTAACCACTCCGCCATCGGGCCTCGCCCTTCCGCATCGCCGATGCGGACGGAAGCGGCCCCCTAGCGAGTCGGCCGCGCCAAGGCAATCGGTTAGGTGACTCGCCTTCCGTAACGTCAGTCTGGACCCCGCCCGGCGAAGCCGTAAATGCTTGCCGGCATGAGCATTGCCAGCCTGATCGATCCCGTCACCGCCGCCGGCGGCCCCGCCAACCTCTCGCAGGCGGACGCCTGGATGCAGGGGCGTACGCTCTACGGCGGGGCCTCGGCGCTGGTCGCCTATACCGCCGCCGTCCGCGCCTTTCCCGACCTGCCGCCGCTGCGCGCCGGGCAGATCGCTTTCGTCGCCCCGGTCGGGGGAGAGATCGAGCTGCGGCGCGAGATCGTGCGCCAGGGGCGCAACGTCGCGCAAGTGCGCAGCGAGATCTGGTGCGAGGGGGCCTGCGCACTCACGGCGTTCTGGCTGTTCGGCACCGCGCGCGAGCCCAACGCCGTTCACCCCGCGGCCGAGCCCAGCGACTGGCCCGGCGCACCCGAGGACTCTGAGCCGGTGATGACCGACAAGGGCCCGGCCTTCATCCGCAACTTCGATCTCCGCCGCGCGCAGGACGAGCGCGGCCCCGGCGCGCCGGTCGTACGGCGCTGGGCGCGGCTGACCGGGCAGGGAGTGCTCGATCCCGTATCTGAGCTGATCCTGATGGGCGACGTGCTGCCGCCCGGCGCCATGCGCGCGATGCAGCGGCAGGGGCCGGTCAGCTCGATCAACTGGTCATTCAACGTGCTGGATGCCGCGCCCGCGACCCGCGACGGCTGGTGGCTGTCGGAGAACGCCAGCCAGCATGCGGACCACGGCTATTCGTCGGAGCGACTGCGGCTCTGGAATGCCGGCGGGCAGCAGATGCTCGAAGGGATGCAGGCAGCGGCGATTTTTGGCTGATCGATCTCAGACGTCGGTGAATTTCGGCAGGCGTCTTTCCATCCCCGCCATCACAGCCTCGACCTGGTTGGGCGTGCGCATGATCTTGTGCTGCTCCATGCTTTCCTCGAGCAGGATCTCGTCGGTCGTGCGTTCGACCATCGCAGCGGCGAGCCGCTTGGCGGCGCGGATCGCGTGCGGATTGCGGCCGGCGATTTCCGCGGCGATCGCAGTGGCGCGGGCGAGCGGGTCGGAATCGACATGGGTGGCGAAGCCGAGAGTCAGTGCGTCCTCCCCGGTGAACTCGCGATTGGTGTAGATGAGTTCGCGCAGCACGTCGTCGCGCACCAGGCCGCGCCAGAGCGCGTAACCGCCCATGTCGGGGACGAGGCCCCACTTCATCTCCATCACCGCCATGCGGGTATCGGGCGCGGCAACGCGGATGTCGGCGCCGCTGGCGATCTGCAGGCCGCCGCCGAAGCAGACGCCGTGAACCGCCGCGATCACCGGCACCGGCAGCTTGCGCCACTGCATGGCGACCTGCTGGAACATGTTGGCGTTGCCGTGCGTGCGGTCGGTGATTCGCGGTCCGTCCGGATCGGGCGCCTTCGCGAAGTTCGACAGGTCGAGCCCGGCGCAGAACGCTCGCCCCTCACCCGAAAGAACGACCACCCGCAGCCCTTTCATCTCGTGCAGTGCGCGGCCCGCTTCGATCAGACGGGCGAACATCTCCGGATCGAGCGCGTTCATCTTGTCGGGCCGCGTCAGGCGCACTTGCGCCACGCCGTCGCTACCCAGATCGATCGAAATCCGATCGTTTTCCCGAAACCCCATTGATCTCACCTGCCGCCGATTGGAACGCACCATCGTCGCCCAAGCGCGAGAGGCTGTCCAGCGCTTCCGCGCCCGCGCGCAGGAGATAGCCACGCTCGGGGATCGTCGCGATCAGCCCGCGAAGGCCCACGGCGCGCATCTTGGCGCGTATCCGGCAGATCGCCACCGCGACGCGATTCGTTTCCGGGTCGAAGTCCAGCCGCCAGACGTCGCGCAGCAGGCGGTCCTGCGACACTGGTTCGGGCGCGCATTCCGCCAGATGCCAGAGCACCTCGAACTCGCGCGGATGAAGCTGCAGCCAGCGATCGCGCACGAGCCCGTCACGGTGAAACAGGTCGAGCATGACCGGTCCGGCGGAAAAGCGGCGCGGCAGAACCGGCCGCTCCATATCCTGCGCGCACCACATCACGAACCCGCCGCCCCAAAATTATCCATGCGTCCCCCGACCCGTTGTTTTTCCGGGGGATGCTAGGAACGGGCGGATCGAACCGTCAATGCACAGTCGATCCGATCCGGCGGCATTGCCGAGCGAACGTCAGCCGGTGCGAGCGACCGTGTTGAGGCCGAGCGAGGCGAAGTAGCGCTTCACGTTGCGCGCGGCCTGGCGCAGGCGCTGCTCGTTCTCGACCATCGCGATACGGACGTAGCCTTCGCCCTCCTCGCCGTAGCCGACACCCGGCGCGACCGCGACGTCGGCGTGGATCAGCAATTGCTTGGAGAATTCGAGGCTGCCCATCTCCTTGAGCGCCGACGGCAGCGGCGCCCAGGCGAACATCGAGGCGGGCGGCGGCGGAATGTCCCAGCCCGCGCGGCCGAACGCCTCGACCATCACGTCACGCCGCTTGTGGTAGAGCTGCCGGTTGGTCTCGACGATGTCCTGCGGACCATTGAGCGCCGCGCAGGCGGCCGCCTGGATCGGCGTGAATGCGCCGTAGTCGAGGTACGATTTCACCCGCGACATCGCCGCGATGAGATGCCGGTTGCCGACCGCGAAACCCATCCGCCAACCGGCCATCGAATAAGTCTTCGACATCGAGGTGAACTCGACCGCGACGTCCTTCGCGCCCTTGACCTGCATGATCGAGGGCGTCGGGTTGCCATCGAAGTAGAGCTCCGAATAGGCGAGGTCCGACAGGATCCAGACCTTGTTCTCCTTCGCCCAGGCGACCAGCCGCTCGTAGAACGCGTGGTCGACCACTTCGGCGGTCGGGTTGGAGGGATAGTTGACCACCAGCACGCTCGGGCGCGGCACGGTGAAGTGCATCGCTTTCTCGAGGCTGCGGAAATAGTTTTCGTCCGGCGTGGTCGGCACGCTGCGGATCGTCGCGCCGGCGATGATGAAGCCGAAGGTATGGATCGGATAGCTCGGGTTGGGCGCGAGCACCACGTCGCCCGGCGCGGTGATCGCGGTGGCGAGGCTGGCCAACCCCTCCTTCGATCCCATCGTCACCACGACTTCGGTTTCGGGATCGAGATCGACCCCGAACCGGCGTCCGTAGTAATTCGCCTGCGCGCGGCGCAACCCGGGGATGCCCTTCGACTGCGAATAGCCGTGCGCATCGGGCTTGGCCGCGACTTCGCACAGCTTGTCGATCACATGCTGTGGCGGCGGCTGGTCGGGATTGCCCATGCCGAGATCGATGATGTCGCGTCCCGCTCGTCGCGCCTCGTGCCGCATCGCGTTCACTTCGGCGATCACATAGGGCGGCAGGCGCTTCATGCGGTAGAAATCGGTGTGCATCGACCTCGTCTCTGTTGGCGGAACGCGAGACCCCTCGCGCAGCGCAAACCTAACGGAATAGCGGTCGCAGTGGAAAGCGCTTTTCGCTATCACCGCCCGAGGCCGACCTTCAGGAGCGTATCGATGGCCGATCGGCAGGACCCTTTCGCCGCCTTCTTCGACATGCAGGGCGAGCTGATGCGCGAGATGTTGGGCCGGTTCGCGCCGGACGCTCCGCCGGAGAGCCCGACCGGGCAATGGTCGGGGGCGGCCGAGCAGTTGCGCGCGATGTGGCTCGATTTTACCGAGGAGCGGCTCGCGAAGGGGCCGGACCCGGCCAACCCGTTCGACCCCGCCCAGTGGGCACTGCTGGCACAGAGCTGGACGAATGCCGCGCCGTCGCCCGATCCAGCGGCCGCGCAGCGGTTCATGAGCGAGGGGTTTCAGCTCTGGCAGGGCATGACCCGTGCGATGCTCGGGCCCGGGCCGGACGGCGAAGGCGAGGCGCCCGAACTGCCGCGGCAGGACCGGCGCTTCACCGATCCGGCATGGCGCGAACACCCGGCCTATCTGCTGCTCCACCAGACCTACCTCATGCTCGCCGATTACGTCGTCCACGCGGCGAGGAGCGTGCAGGGCGTGCCCGACGAGCAACGCGCGCAGCTCGAATTCGCGACCCGTACGCTGCTCGAGGCGATGAGCCCCGACAACTTCCTGGCGACCAACCCCGTGGTCCTCCGGCGCACGATCGAGACCGGCGGGCAGAACCTCGTCAAGGGCATGCGCCACCTGATCGACGACCTCAGGCGCGGGCAGCTCACCCATACCGATTCCAGCGCCTTTGCGCTGGGGGAGAACATCGCCACCACGCCGGGCAAGGTCGTGTACGAGACGCCGCTCTACCAGCTCATCCAGTACAGCCCGGCGACCGACCAGGTCCTCGCCGTGCCGCTGGTGATCTTCCCGCCGTGGATCAACCGCTTCTACATCCTCGATCTCACGTCGAAGAAGAGCTTCATCAAGTGGGCGGTCGACCAGGGCCTCAGCGTGTTCGTGGTGAGCTGGAAATCGGCCGACGCGAGCATGAAGGACGTCGTGTGGGACGATTATATCCGCGCGCAGATCGACGCGATCGATCAGGTGCGCAGCCGGCTCGACGTACCGGCGGTGCACACGATCGGCTACTGCGTCGCCGGCACCACGCTTGCCGCGACGCTGGCAGTGCTCGCCCGGCGCGGAGAGGCGAAGAAAGTCAAGAGCGCGACCTTCTTCACCGCGCAGGTCGACTTCGAGAACGCAGGCGAGCTGCTCAATTTCGTGGGTGACCAGCAGATCGAGATGATCGGCAAGCTCGCGCCGGAGGGCTATCTCGACGGGCGCTATCTCGCCGCGACTTTCAATGCGCTGCGCAGCCGCGACCTGATCTGGAACTACGTCGTCAGCAACTACCTGCTGGGGGAGGACTACCCGGCATTCGACCTGCTCCACTGGAACGGCGACGTCACCAACCTGCCCGCCGCCTGGCACGGCGCCTACTTGCGCGACCTCTACCGCGACAACAAGCTGGTCGTGCCCGACGCCCTCTCCGCCGACGGCACGCCGATCGATCTCACCCGGATCGAGACTCCGGCCTATATCCAGGCCGGGCGAGAAGATCACATCGCCCCCGCCGAAAGCGTCTGGCGCGCGACCCGTCACTTCCGCGGCGACACCACGTTCGTCCTCGCGGGGTCGGGCCATATCGCAGGCGTGGTCAACCCGCCCGCTGCAAACAAGTACCAGCACTGGACCGGCGACAGCGCGGCCGGCTCGCTGGAGGAATTCATCGAAGGCGCGAGCGAGCATGCGGGAAGCTGGTGGCCCCACTGGCTGGCCTGGCTCGAGGCGCACGATCCGGCACGCGTGCCGGCGAAAGGCAAGCGCAAGCCGGGCGGCAAAGGCGACCGGGTGATCGAGGATGCGCCGGGGCGTTACGTCAAGACGCGGTGAGGGCTGTCCGCGGAGGCGAGGCCAGGCCGATTGTGCGCTGCACAAAATTGTCTTGACTTCGCGCTTGCGGTAACTATTTTGTGCACTGCAACATGAAGGGCATTGCGCCCGCAGGCACAGGACGACCGCAATGGCTACCCAGCCCCAAGCGAAGACCGATGCAGTGGCCGAGAAGGCCTATGCCGAAGCCTCCGCCGCGAAGGCCGAGGTGAAGACCGATGACACGGCTCCCGCCGCGGCTGCTCCGGCAGCCAAGGCGGCGCCGAAATCGAAGAAGACCGTGACCCCCAGGAAGACCGTGACCAAAGCCGCCGCAAAAAAGAAGGCTGCGCCCGCCCGCAAGCCCGCGGCGAAAACCGCCAGCAAACCTATTTCCAAGGAACCCGCCATGACCAAGACCACCGACTACACCGCGCAGATGACCGAAGGCCTTGCCGAGCTTCAGGCCCGTGCCAAGAGCGCCTACGAGCAGGGCGCCGAATATGCCGCCGAGATGCGCGAGCTGAGCAAGGGCAACTTCGACGCGTTCGTCGAATCCGGCCGGATCTTCTCCGCCGCCCTGCAGGACCTGACGAAGACCGCCACCGAAGAGAGCAAGGCCGCAGTCGAGACCCTGACCGCCGACGCTCGCGAGATCGCCGCGGTCAAGTCGCCGACCGAACTCGTCCAGCTCCAGGGCAAGATCGCCAGCCGCAACTTCGATGCCGCCATCGCGCAGTTCTCGAAGGCGACCGAAACCTGGGTCAAGCTCGCCAACGACGTCGCCGCGCCGCTTTCGAGCCGCGTGAGCCTGGCGATGGACAAGGTCCGCAAGGCCGCCTGATCCGGCACGTTTCACGAGGCCCGGCACCTCCTCTCCCTAACAGCCGGGGCCTTGATATGGGAGCCGGTCAGCCATGCGCTGGCCGGCTCCTTTTTCGTTTCGCCGCACCGTCAACCCGTGTGCAATCGCCGCGCGCCATCTTGCGAATGCCGCCCTGCCATACGATATTGCCGACGCATGACGATCCCCCGCTCCATCGCCCCCATTCCCGACCTGTGCCCCCGCGGCGCGGGCGACGATGATGATTCGGACCGCACGGGCGATGGTCAGCTCGGCATCGCCACCAAGACCAAGGCCAAGCCCAAGAAGCCGAGCCAGTACAAGGTTCTGTTGCTGAACGACGACTACACGCCGATGGAGTTCGTCGTCATGGTGCTCAAGCGCTTCTTTCGCATGGATCTGGAGCAGGCGACGCGGGTGATGCTGCACGTCCACCAGCGCGGCGTCGGCGTGTGCGGCATCTTCCCCTACGAGGTCGCCGAGACCAAAGTGAACCAGGTGATGGACTTCGCCCGCCAGAACCAGCATCCGCTGCAATGCACGCTGGAGAAGGCCTGACCGTCGCGTTCGGCGCATCGGAGGCATGACCGGGCGGCAAAATCGCGCTAGAGGCGCTTGAAACCTAGCTGCCGTTCGGGACCCGTGTTCAACTTCATCCCCTCTCTCGATCGCTATATCTTCCGGCTGGTGACCCTGCCGATGCTGGGGGTGTTCGCGATCGCGGCTTCGCTGCTGCTGCTCGACAAGATGCTGCGGCTGTTCGATTTCGTCGCCGTGGAAGGCGGTCCGATCGGCGTCGTGTTCAAGATGCTCGGCGCGCTGATGCCCGAATACGCCAGCCTCGCCATTCCGCTCGGCCTGCTGCTCGGGATCCTGCTCGCCTTCCGCAAGCTCGCGATCTCGAGCGAGCTCGACGTCATGCGTGCGGTCGGCCTCAGCTACGGCCGGCTGCTGCGCGTCCCCTACATCATTACCGGGGTGCTGATGGCGGTCAACCTGGCGCTGGTGTTCTACGTCCAGCCGGTCAGCCGCTATTACTACGAACAGCTTGATTACGAGCTGCGATCGGGCGCTCTCGGCGCTTCGATCAAGGTCGGCGAGTTCACCACGCTCGCCGATCGCATGGCACTCAGGATCGAGGAGAGCGAGGACCAGGGCCGGCGGCTGCAGGGCATCTTCGCGCGTGTCGCCAACGACAAGGGACAGGTGCTCTCCATTTCCGCGCGCGAGGGCGCCTTCCTCGCCACCACCGACAGCCCCGACACGATCATCCTGCGGCTGACCGACGGCACGATCGTGCAGGACACCGGCAGCAACACTCCGCGCGTGCTCAGCTTCACCCGCCACGACCTGCCGATCGATCTGCCGCAGATCGAATCGTTCCGCGACCGCGGCGATGCCGAGCGCGAGTACATCCTGCCCGAGCTCCTCAAGATCGGCTGGAGCGACACGACGACGCAGGCCAAGCGCGACGCGAGCCAGGCGAGCTTCAACTTCCGTATGGTCGAGGTGGTGATGATGGCGCTGATGCCGCTGCTGGCGGTCGCCCTCGCGATCCCGCCCAAGCGATCCACCAGCGCGCTCGGGGTGTTCCTCTCGGTCGTGATGGTCGTCGCCTATCACAAGGTGAATCAGTACGGGGAGGACTTCGCCGCGCTCGGGCGCTTCGAACCGGTGCTCGCGCTGTGGGTCCCCTTCCTGCTGTTCGCCGCGCTGATCCTGTGGATGTACCACAAGGTCGCGGTCGTGCCCGGCGGGCAGCCGATCGGTGCGCTCGAAACGGCGTTCGACAAGCTGGCCAAGCGCATTCGCAAGCTGTTCGGCTGGCGGCGGCAGCGGGTTCCCGAACTGGCTCCTGCCGAGTAGCGCGCCCGACCGATGCAGTTCGACTTCTTCCCCTCGCGCACGCTCACGCTCTACCTCGCCAAGCTGTTCGCGGTGCGGATCGTGGCGATGCTCGCAGTCCTCGTGCTCGTGCTGATGATGCTCGACCTTCTCAGCACCAGCGGCGACATCCTGGCCGCGCCGGGCAACGGGCAGGGAGAGCTGTGGACGTATGTCACGCTCCGCGTGCCGCAGCTCGTGGCGCGGTTCCTGCCCTATTCGGTGCTGCTGGCGACGATCATCGCGCTCGTGACTCTCAACCAGAACAGCGAAGTGATCGCGATGAAGGCCGCCGGCCTCTCCGCGCATCAGGTGCTCGCGCCGCTGCTGCTCACCGCCGCCGTGGTCTCGGCGATCAGCTTCACGTTCAACGAAGTGGTCGTCACCCGCACGACCGAAACGCTCAAGGCGTGGGAAGCCAACGATTTCGGCCCCATACCGCAGGAATCGGGCGTCCGCTCCAATGTCTATCTTACCGACGGCAACGACATCCTCACCGCGAGCTCGCTCGCCGGCCAGGGCGGTGACATGACCATGCGCGGCGTCACTTGGTACCGCCGGGGTGACGGCGGAATGCTGGTGGAGCAGGTCCGCGCTGAGTCTGCTTCCTATGCCGCCCCCGGCTGGCGGCTCGAGAACGCGGCGCGTTTCGACGTTGCGAGCGCCGACACCACCCGCCTGCCCGAGCTGGTGGTGGCAGAGGGGCTGACCCCGGCACAGATCGCGCTCGAGAGCGTCGATCCGGACACGCAGAATTTCGTCGAGCTGTTCCAGTCGATCGGCGCCTACGAGGATGCCGGCCGGCGAACCGCGGAGCTGCGCGCCACCTGGTGGCACAAGCTGTCCGGCCCCCTATCGACCTTCCTCATGCCGCTGCTCGGCGCGATCGCCGCCTTCGGGCTCGCCCGCTCGGGGCAGCTCTTCCTGCGCGCGATCATCGCGATGGCGCTCGGCTTCGCCTACTTCGTGATCGACAACGCCGCGCTCGCGATGGGCAGCTTCGGCGGCTATCCGCCGTTCCTGGCGGCCTGGGCGCCGTTCTTCCTGTTCCTGCTGATCGGCGAAACGGTGCTGGTCCGTACCGAGGAATAGCACCCCGGGGAACCTCCCGCCGAGCTGCGAGTCTATGCCACAATGTCGTCACAAAGGAGACCTGGCATGAAGATCCTCGCCATTCCCGCGCTCGCTGCCGCACTTGCGCTCGGCGCCTGCAGCGAAGCGAATGCTCCCGAGCCGACGGAGACCGAGACCGTGGTCGAGGAAACCGTGGTGCCGGTTCCGGAGACCACCACTGTCGTGACCGAGGACGATGCCACTGCCGACGACGGCGACCGCGTCACGGTCAGCGAAGACGGTATCGAGGCCGATGTGGGCGATGCCGACACGCGCGTACGCGCCGATGTCGATCGCGATCCTTCGCTGACGGTCGAGGGCGAATAAGCCCGCACCCGAACCACAAGATAAGGGCCGCTTCCTCACCGGAAGCGGCCCTTTTTCTTTGCCGATAACGGAACCTGGGCTCAGGACCTAGCGCGGGCGCATCGTGCTGCGGGCTATACGTAGGACCAGCGGGACCATGCCCGGGTGATTGGCCCCGTCGTAAGTCGAACCCGTGCCGAGATGCGCCGCGAGCCGCCGGTGCGCCTCGCCCAGCGAGTGGTAGGGCATGCTCGGCAACAAGTGGTGCAGCGCGTGATAGCGCAGCCCCACCGGGGCCCAGATCTCGGCAATCCGCCCCGGCGGCGGCACGTTCACCGAATCGAGGAACTGCGCGGTCACCGTCATAGGTTCGCCGTCGTTCTCCCACAGGTGCGCCACCAGCGTGCGCAACTGGTTGAGCACCGCGGCGGCCGAGAACACGGCAAGCGCGATCAGCAGCGGCTGCCAGCCGACCGCGAAAGTGCTGGCGAGCAGGGCGAGAGCCCACACACTCCCCCCCAGTTCCTGCCAGAACACTCTGGGCCGAAGCTCGCCTTCGGGCGGGCGGCGGCGGAACTGCGGATTGATCGAGAGCGAGGAGAACCGCTGCCACACGATCGTGCGGATGGGCGGGATCACCGCACCCAGCGGCACCAGCACCGCGAAACGGAACAGGAGCGCGAAAGGCAGCAGCAGCGCGATGAGCACGAACAGCGGCAGCGACCAAGGCTTCATCAGCGCCAGCGGCAGATACTCGGGGTCCTCCACGGTGCCGTAGCGGGTGCGCGCGTGGTGCAGCGTATGCACGCCTTCGTACATGAACGAGGGGGTGAGCATCGGAATGCCGACGAGCAGGTTCCAGGCCAGCCGGAAACCCGGCAGCGCGTCGCGATGGATATGCGAGAGTTCGTGGATGAACAGCAGCGCGCGGTAGAGCGAGAGCGCGGCGATGGTCCCCAGCACGATGGCCAGCGGCACGCTGCCGATCAGGATCGTTCCGGCCAGCGCGGCGTACCCGAGCCCCGCCGAAAGCAGCATGTCGGTCCAGTAGATCGCCGGTTTCGCGGCGATCAGATCCTTGGTCAGATCGCGGGCGGCGCGCAGCATGTCCTTGTCGTCCGCGATCGCCTGCTTCGGCGGCACTGTCGCTGCCGCACGTGCGAGGGCAGCGGAATCTATGCTCTGATGCATGTTCATGGCCATGTTTCCCGGAAACCGCGCCCTACAGCAAAAAACCGCCTTGCGGAACAATCCCGTCCCGGTGGCGGCCATTTGGCGCTGTCGCTTGACAATCTGCAACAAGCAAACACAGGGCTAACCCAAGCTGAACAGGATGCCCCGTGATCGACGCCCAAGTAGTAATCGAACCCCTGGACGGCAAGACCAAGGCGGGGCGCGCGGCCTTCGTCGACGTCGGCCGGCGGTTCGCAGACGAGACGCCACATTCGGTGCCGCAACTGCGCTCCGAACAGCTCGAACTGCTCGATCCCGAGCGCAATCCGCTGTTCGAGCATGCCGACGTCCAGCTCTTCATCGCCCGGCGCGGCGGCAAGCCCGTCGGCCGGATCGCGGCCTGCGTCGACCGCCTGATGCTGGAGATGCGGCCGGAGCAGGGGTTCGGCCCCGGCACCGGCATCTTCGGCTATTTCGATGCGGAGGATCAGCCGGCCGCGGAGGCGCTGCTGGCGGCAGCGGAGGACTGGCTGCGCGCGCGCGGCATGACCCGCGTGCTCGGGCCCATCTCGCTGTCGATGTGGGAGGAACCGGGCCTGCTCGTCGCCGGGCACGACCATTCCCCGACAGTGCTGATGGGCCACCACCCGGCGCGCTACCAGAGCTATATCGAGAGCGCCGGCTACGAAGTCGCCAAGCGGCTGTTCACCTATGAGCTCGACGTGAGCGAGGATTTCCCGCCGCTGGTGCGGCGCATCGTCCAGTCGGGCCGGCGCAACCCGCGCATCTGCATTCGTCCGGTCGACCATGCCAACTACACGCAGGACGTGCGCACCGTGCTGCATATTCTCAACGATGCCTGGTCGAACAATTGGGGCTTCGTGCCCTTCACCGAGCGCGAGATCGAATACGGCGCCAAGAAGCTGAAGCCGCTGGTGCGCGAGGAGCTGACCCGCATCGCCGAGCTCGACGGCAAGCCGGTCGCCTTCATGCTCGCCCTGCCCGACATCAACGAACCGCTGGCGCGGATCGGCGGCAAGCTGTTTCCCTTCGGCTGGATCACCATGCTGCGCTGGCTGCGCAAGCCGCGCGCGCGGACCGCGCGCGTGCCGCTGATGGGCGTTCTCAAGGAGTTCCACAATTCGCGGCTCGCCAGCCAGCTCGCCTTCATGATGATCAGCGAGATCCGCGAGGACACGACGCGCGTCAACGGGACCACCCGCGGCGAGATCGGCTGGATCCTCGACGACAATCAGGGAATGATCGCGATCGCGGACACTATCGAGAGCCGGATCAACCGCGAATACGCGATCTACCGCAAGACACTGTAAACGGCAGCTGAATCACGCGGGCAAGTGGGTCGTTGCGGGAACCCCGCCGTCTCGCCTGCCGTTGAACAGCCAGCGCACGGCAACGGGCCGGGCCCAACGGATTGCGAGCATCATGGAGTCGACGGACAAGCTCGGGCACATTCTGATCGTCGAGGACGATGCGATGCTGGCGCTGAGCATGGAAGGTGCGCTGATCGATGCCGGCGCCGCGCAGGTCGAAATCTGCCATACGACCGATGCCGCGCTTGCGGCGCTGCGCCGCGCCCCGCCCGACGTGATCGTGCTCGACGTTCATCTGGCCGACCGGGACGATGGCTGGGCGGTCGCCGAACTGGTCGGCGGCATCGGCCCCAAGCCGCCGGGAATCATCTTTTCCACCGGCGCGCCCGAACGGATTCCGCCGGAGATCGCCGCGCTCGGCCCGATCCTGGTGAAGCCGTACGAACCCGCCGCACTCGTCCGTGCCGTCCGCGAGCAGCACCCGCGCGGCCTCCTCTCCCGCTTCCGGCTTATCGCCCGCTGACTCCGCGCGAGACTGCGCCGATCCGATCAGCCGGCACGCGCGGAGGGCAAGAAAAAAGGCCTCCGCTCGAAATTCGAACGGAGGCCCTTCGGGATCGTATCACCAGCCGCTTGGACGGGAGGGGGGTCTCGGCGGTGACACTGGGATAATGTTCGGCCTGAAATCCGGTTCCCCGCGCTCTCAAAAAATTTTCGCACGGCCGCCGGAACCCCCTTAAGCTGTTGCGCAACAAGTGCTTATCGTCCACCAGACGGGCTCATTGGAACCATGCCTGCCGGCGCGCGTTCTAGCGACGCCTATCTAGGGAAGGGAATTCATGCCGCTTGGAGAGCAAGTTGCCAACAATCTGCCTTACCTGCGCCGTTACGCTCGTGCGCTGACGGGGTCGCAGTCGACGGGAGACGCCTTCGTGCGCCAGACGCTCGAAGCCGCGCTTGCCGACGAGGATCTCAAGGCGTCGCTGGCCGATGGCCGGGTGCCGCTGTACCGGGCGTTCAACAAGATCTGGGCCAGCGCCCACATGGAGGTCGCGGGTGCAGGAAACGGTGTCGACGGTCACGAGGCTGCCGCGCACGACCGCCTGAGCACGATCACGCCGCTCAACCGGCAGGCGCTGCTGCTGACGACGCTGGAGGATTTCAGCATCGACCAGGCCGCCGAGATTATGGATCTCGACAGCGACTCCGTACAGAAGCTGGTGCAGGAAGCGGTCGAGGAGATCGACCGTGAATCGGCCACCAGCGTGCTGATCATCGAGGACGAGCCGCTCATCTCGATGCAACTCGAAGATCTCGTCACCTCGCTCGGTCACGAGATCTGCGGGACCGCGGCGACGCGCACGCAGGCGCAGGAAGTCGTCGCTCAGCGTACCCCCGGGCTCGTGCTCGCGGATATCCAGCTCGCCGACGGTTCATCGGGGCTCGACGCTGTCGACGACATTCTCGCGATCGACAGCGTGCCGGTGATCTTCATCACCGCCTACCCCGAACGGCTGCTGACGGGCGATCGCCCGGAGCCGACCTATCTGGTCACCAAGCCGTTCAAGGAAGCCACCGTCCGCACGGCCATCAGCCAGGCGCTGTTCTTCAACTCGAGCCGCCCGATCGCCTGATCGGCTCCGGTTGCGGGCGGTCGGCAAGCCGGCCGCCCGCTGCCCGTTCAACCTTCCATCACGCTCCGCCGCCGCGCTGCGCGGATCGCGAATTCGCTCGGCCGGCGCACGGGAATGCGCAGGGTGCAGCGTACCCCTTCGGGCGGGAAATCGAGTTCGACCTTCTCGTTCAGCTCATGGGCGACGATCTTCTCGATCAGATCCAGACCGAAGCCGCGCCCCTCGGGGCGGCCCGCCAGCCGGGGACCGCCGGTTTCGACCCAGTCCATCCGCACGATATCCTTGCCCTCGAGCTCCCAGGTGACCGAAACGCACCCTTGCGGTTCGCTCAGCGCGCCGAACTTCGAGGCGTTTGTCGCGAGTTCGTGGATCGCCAGTCCGAGTGTCAGCGCGTCGTTCGGCGCGAGTTCGACCTCGGGCCCGGCGATGACGAAATCCTGGCCGCTATCGTTGACGTGCGGCGCGAGCTCGGCCGCGACGACCGCGCGCACCGGGGTGGTGCCCCATTCGGACTGCGTAAGCAGGTCGTGGGTCGCCGAGATCGCGCGGATGCGCCCGTCCAGCCCGTCGGCAAACTCGTCCAGCGTTTCCGAGCGCCGGCGAGTGAGCGCAACGATCGACAATACGTTGGCGAGCGTGTTCTTGACCCGGTGATTGAGCTCGCGGGTCAGCGAATTGCGGATCGAATCCTGCTCCTCGAGCCATTCGAGCTTGAGCTGATCCTCCCGCGCCTGCTGGGTCACCAGCCGCGCGACGACAAGCAGCAGGCTCGCCACCAGCAGCCCGAACAGCAGGGTCAGCATCGACAGGGTGGAAAGCGAATAGGAGCTGGCGGATTCCACTTCGACCACCATCGGCCGGTCGGCGATGATGACCTGCTTCTGCGCGAGGATTCCGGATCCGGCCGCCGGTTCGATCTGCGCGAGCAGCCGGTCGGGCGTCGCTTCGCCGTCATAGAGGCGCACGCCGCGGTCCCCCGCGTCGGCCAGTTCGAGCGCCGAGGTAAGATAATCCTCGGCATCGAAGGGGCTGAAAACGAAGCCGCGCAAGCGCCGCCCTACACCACTGTCGCGGAAGACTGGCATATAGATGACGAAACCGGGCCTGTCCGCGCCTCCGCGGGGCAGGACGACCTTGCCGCTGGCGACGGGCCGGGCCAATGCTTCCGCTTCGTCCATCGCAGCCCTGCGCACCGGCTCCGAATACATGTCGTAGCCGAGCATCCGGTGGTTGCGCTCGGTGAGCGGGCGCAGGAAGGTGACCGGCACGATCCGCCCCGTCACGCTCGTCGGCGCGGGCTTGATCCTGATCGACTCCGAGACGCCCTCGTTGGCGCCGAGCCGGAACTGGTCGAGTTCGAAGGGGCGGAGGCTTTGCGCCCAGCCGATTCCTTCCGCGCCGCGATAATCGAAATCGAGCTGCAGTTCGGAGACGAACCGGTCGAACAGATTCTCGTCCACCCGGTCGACCGCTGCGAACATCGCCGATCCCGCGCGCAAATAGGCGGCGCTCGCGTTGCCCCGCCGCTCGAGCGCGGAAGCGACCGCCCGCGCGCGCTCGTTGAGGGTCGCAGCCTCGCGCTCGGCTTCCCCGCGCTCGATCGCAAAGACGCTGAGCGCGGTGATCGCCGCGATGAGGAGAAATATTCCGACCGGAGCTGCGCGAGGATATTCAACCAGCCATCGGCGCCTTCTGGTTCTTCGAGGCCCTTGTATTCGCATCAACCCGCGCCGTGACCCCCGATCCGATGTCTTTGTATCATGGTGCCTGGACCCCCATTGCCTTGCGGGAACCAAGGAAAGCTGCCTTCGTTCCCCAGACATCGAAACTGGAAAATTCCGGCAGCGCCGACTACGGTTAAGTGCGTTGTATGACTTTCATTAAAGGATTTGTGAACCTGCATGCACACTGACAGGGATCGAGGCACGGGGGCAGCCCGGGGGGGCGACGGGAAATCGAAGAGCGGCGAGAATCCAGGGTGGGCCCAGGGGCTACGCCAGCTCTACGATTCAGTGGTCGACGAGCCCCTTCCGGATAATTTCAAGGATCTTCTGGCCAAGCTGGACGACAAATCCTGATGGCGCGACACGAGCGGACGGCCTCGCAAAAGGCCGATTTCAAACGTGAACTGACCGAGGTCGTACCGCATCTGCGGGCGTTTGCCCGCGGCTTGTGCGGTCGTCCCGACATGGCCGACGACCTTGTGCAGGAAACGCTGCTGAAGGCCTGGGCCGCGCAGGAACGGTTCGAACCCGGCACCAGCATGCGCGCCTGGACATTCGTCATTCTGCGCAACGCCTATCTCACCGACATGCGGCGCAACCGCTTCCGCGGCGAGTACGACGAAAACGTCGCGGAGCGGCTGCTGACCCAGCCGGCCGGGCAGGAGGAGCCGATCCATCTGTCCGACATGCACCGCGCGCTGCTGACCCTGCCGCCCGAACGGCGGGAGGCACTGCTGCTCGTCGGCGCGGGCGGGTTCTCCTACGAAGAGGCGGCGACGATCTGCGGCTGCGCGGTCGGCACGATCAAGAGCCGTGTGGGCCGTGCGCGTGCGGCGCTCAACGCCATGCTCGAGGACGGCTCGATCCCGCAGCGTTCGGTCGAGGACGAGGTTGCCCACCGCGCCATCCTCGAAGAGCTCGACGACGTCGCGGCCGGCCGCGGCGAGACTTCGCCGACGCGGTGAGCGCTTGATTGCGCAGCCCCGCGGCGGCAAGCTCCACCGTAGCCACAGACGGGATCCGACCACCGCATGACCGAGGTGCCACCTGACACTCGCGCCGGGAGCGACCTGCAGCCGATACGGCGGCTGCGGCGCACAGCTTTCGCCGAGCAGGAATTGCGGCTGATCTCCGCGCTGGTGCTGCTGATCGGCCTGGGATTGTTCCTCGCCCTGCCGTTCGTCCTCTCGATCGGATCGGTCGTGTTCCTGCCGCTGGTGACGGCGCTGGTGCTGACGATCATCCTCGCCCCGCTGGCCGACAAGCTCGCCGCCTGGGGTCTGCCCAACGTGCTCGCATCGCTAATCGCCCTGGCGGCGTTCTTCGGCGTTCTGCTGCTCGCGCTCGCGCTGATCCTGCAACCCGCCATTGCCCTGTTCGATTCGCTGCCGCGCATGGCCGACCAGGTAGGCGCTCGCTTTTCCGAGCTGCGCGACCAGTTCGCCTGGATCGCGCTGGCGAACGAGCGGCTGGCCGGACTCATGGGCCGCTCGGGCCGCGAAGTCGTGCTCGCCAGCCCTTCGGTCATCGAACAGCTTGCCTTCGCCACGCCCAGCGTCGTGCTGGAAGTCCTGCTGACCTTCCTGATGACCTTCTTCATGATCGAGGCGCGGGTCCGGCTGCGCCGTCACTTGCTGTTCGACCGGGCCAGCTTCGGCACCAGCATCAAGGCCGCGCGCGTGATGCGCGAGGTGCAGGACCGGGTCGCCGCCTACATTCTCACCGTCGCCTGGATCAACGCCGGCGTCGGGGTGATCGTCGCGCTCGGCGCCTGGGCGCTGGACGTGGAGGCGCCGGTCATGTGGGGCGGCCTGGCCGCGATCCTCAACTTCCTGCCCTATATCGGGCCGCTGGCGATGACCGCGCTACTCGCGCTGTTCGGTATCGGCACGGCGGAGACGGTGCTGCTCGGGATCGTTCCTGCCGCGGCCTATCTCGGCCTGCACACGATCGAATCGAACATCGTCACCCCTTCGATCCTCGGCGCGCGGTTCACCATGAACCCGGTGCTGATCCTGATCGCGCTCAGCTATTTCTCGTGGGTCTGGGGCGTGTTCGGCGCGCTGCTATCCGTACCGATCCTGCTGATGCTGACCGCCTTCTTCGACCATGTCGGACGGCCCAATCTCGTCGGTTTCATCTTCGGCGAGCCGCTCTTCGCAGCCAATCTCATGGAGATGGGGCAGGAAGAAGAGCCGGTATAGAAAAGGCCCGCCCTGCACGACGCGGGACGGGCCTCTTTCAATCCTTGCCGTGGATCAGGCGGGATACTTCCAGGTCTCGCCGCGCGCCAGGTTCTCCGAAGCGAACTTCCAGTTCAGCTTCTCGTTGATCACCTTGTCGAGGTAGTCGGGGCGCCGGTTCTGGTGGTCGAGGTAGTAGGCGTGCTCCCACACGTCGACCGTCAGCAGCGGGTTGAAATCGAGGTCGGCCAGCGTGTCGCCGTCGTGGGTTTCCTCGATCGAGAGCTTGCCGCCCTTTTCCGCCAGCCAGACCCAGCCACTCGCGAAGTGGCCCGCGCCGCGCTCAGCCAGCTTGGTCTTGAGATCGTCGAGCGAACCGAAGGCCGCGTCGATGAGCTGCGCCAGCTCGGCGGAAGGCTCGCCGCCATCTGGCGCCATCGAGTGCCAGTAGAACCCGTGGTTCCAGCTCTGCGCAGCGTTGTTGAACAGCCCCTGGTTGCTGCCGCGCGCCGAGGCGACGACCGCTTCGAGCGGCTGCCCTTCCAGGTCGGTGCCCGCGACTGCCGCGTTGGTCTTGTCGATATAGGCCTGGTGATGCTTGCCGTGGTGATACGACAGGGTCTCCGCGGAAACCGCGGGCGCGAGGCCGTCGCTGGGATAAGGCAGGTCGATCAGTTTGAATGCCATGGGTTGGCTCCTCTAGGTTCAGTGGTGAAGGGTTCCCGGCTCGCCCGACCAACGCACGGGCGGCGGATGCGTTGCATGTTTCAGTCCGGCTCCTCGTCCGTGTGATCGGTTGAGGCGGTCACTGCCACATCCATCGTGACATTGGCGAGGGTGCGCATGAGATCGGGGAGCATCTCCACCGCCACCAGCAGCGCGAGCGGCTCGACCGGAACGCCCATCGCCAGCGCGATCGGGCCGATCGAGACGACGAAGCTGATCGATCCGGGCAGGCTCACCGATCCGACGCTGATCACCAGCGCCACGGCGATGCCGGCGGCGAGGACCGCGGGCGTCAGCTCGACGCCGGCCAGGGTGGCGACGTAGATCGCGACGCCCATGTTCATCGCCGGGCTGGTGGCGCGAAAGATCGCCACCGCCAGCGGCAGTACGAAGTCGGCAGTGCTCTCGCGCAGCGACAGGCGCCGCGCGCTCGCAAGCATGGCGGGCAGACTCGCGAGCGAGCTCTGGGTCGAGACGGCAACCGCTTGCGCGGGGATCATCGCCTTGGCGAAACGCAGCGGACTGATCCCTCCTGCGAACCACGCGAGCAGGTAGCCGGCGACGAGGACCACGCCGCCCATTGCGGAAACGACGAGGATATAGTGCACCAGCGTGGTGAAGGCGCCGCCGCCCGCCCGTGCCGCCACGCCCAGCGCGAGCGCGAAGACGCCGGCCGGGGCGATCCACAGCACCCAGCCGATGATCGTCAGCATCGCGTTGGCGAGCGCCTGGAACACACCGAGCAGCGTGGCGCGCTGCGTCTCCGGCAGGCGCGCCACCGCGACGGCGAACAACGCGAAGAAGATCGTCAGCGGCAGCATCGTCGTTTCCGCCGCCGCGGCGATCACGTTGGGCGCGATCAGCGAGGTGACGAACTCGCTGACGCCGGGCACTTCCTGCGGCGCGATGCCGGCCGTCTCCAGCAGCGTGTCGGCGGCTGCGGGGATCGGAAAGATATCGAGCAGCAGCGGCATGAATACGGCCGCGACCAGACCCGAGAAGACCAGCACCGCGAAGACCCAGCCAAGCATCCGCCGCGCCGCAGCGCCGGCGCGCGCCGCGCGGACCATCTGCGCGATCCCGATCACCAGCAGCGCGGCGACGAGCGGAATGATCGTCATCTGCAATGCACGCAGCCACAGGGTGCCGGCCGGCTCCGTTACCGCGAGCACCGGCGCTAGCGCATCGGTGCCGGCGAGGACGAGTCCCGCCAGCAGACCTGCGACAAGCCCGCCGAAGGTCCACCAGACCGGCAGGCGGATCGCCAGGAGTTCGTTCGATTCTGCCTTTTCGACGGCCATCCGATTGCGGGTCCCTTCCATTCGTCGCCTAACCGCGCCAGAACTGCGTGGCAAATCGCATCGGGATAGATTTCGAACATGACACGCAAGTTTTTCGGCACCGACGGCATCCGCGGCCGCACCAACGAGGGCGTCATGACGGCCGCCACCGCCATGCGCGTGGGCCAGGCGGCCGGCCGTCACTTCTTGCGCGGCGACCATCGCCACCGCGTTGTGATCGGCAAGGACACGCGCCTCTCCGGCTACATGATGGAAAGCGCGCTGGTCGCAGGGTTCACCAGTGTCGGCATGGACGTGGTCACGACCGGTCCCTTGCCCACGCCGGCAATCGCGCTGCTCACGCGCGAGATGCGCGCGGATCTCGGCGTGATGATCTCGGCCAGCCACAACAAGTTCGAGGACAACGGGATCAAGCTGTTCGGCCCCGACGGCTTCAAGCTTTCCGACGAGGACGAGCTGGCGATCGAGGCCTTGCTCGAGTGCGAGCCGCCGCTGGCGCAACCGGCGATGATCGGCCGCGCCCGGCGGATCGAGGATGCCCGCGGGCGCTATATCCACGCGGTCAAGCAATCGGTGTCGAGCGAAACGCGCTTCGACGGGCTCAAGGTCGTGGTCGACTGCGCAAACGGTGCCGCCTACCAGGTCGCGCCCTCTGCGATCTGGGAACTGGGCGCCGAGGTGATCACGCTCGGCGATGCGCCCAATGGCACCAACATCAACGACGGGGTCGGCTCGACCTCGCTCGAGGCGATCTGCGAAGCGGTCGTGCGCGAAGGCGCGGACATCGGCATTGCGCTGGACGGCGACGCCGACCGCCTGATCGTCGTCGACGAGAAAGGCCGCACGGTCGACGGCGATCAGATCATGGCGCTGATCGCCACCCGCATGGCCGAGAAAGGCGCGCTGCGCGGCGGCGGGGTCGTGGCGACGGTCATGTCCAATCTCGGACTCGAGCGCTATCTTGCGGGCAAGGGCCTCTCGCTCGAGCGGACCAAGGTCGGCGATCGCCACGTGCTCGCGCGGATGCAGTCGGGCGGCTTCAACGTCGGCGGCGAGCAATCCGGACACATGATCCTGCTCGACCATGCGACCACCGGCGACGGCACCCTGGCGGCGCTGCGGGTGCTCGCCGGGCTCGTCCGGTCGGGCCAGCGCGCGAGCGAGTTGCTGCACGTGTTCGATCCGGTGCCGCAGCTCCTCAAGAACGTGCGCTACAACGGCGGCGCCCCGCTGGAGGCGGAGCGGGTGAAGGCCTGCATCGCCGCGGCGGAGGCGGAGCTTTCCGGCAAGGGGCGCCTTGTGATCCGCGCCTCTGGCACCGAGCCGCTGATCCGCGTCATGGCCGAAGGCGACGACGGGCAGCAGGTCGAACGCGTGGTCGACCGCATCTGCGCCGCGGTGCAGGAAGCGGCCTGATGCTCGAAATGCGCCCCGATTGCGAGCGCTGCGGCGCGGACCTGCCGGCCGAAGCGCCGGGGGCGTTCATCTGCAGCTTCGAGTGCACCTTCTGCGCCCCTTGCGCCGAGGCGCTCGACGATGTGTGCCCGAATTGCGGCGGCGAACTGATGGACCGCCCCACGCGCGCGAAAGCGCTCCACGCGAAGTACCCGCCGAGCGCCGAGCGCAAATTCAAGGGATAGCCGGCTACCGTAGGCCCGTTCGCATCTCGACTTCGCCCCGCACCGGGGGCTAGGCGTGGCGCATGACCACACCTCCGCGCATTCTCGCCATCGCCGGGTCCGACAGCTCGGGCGGCGCCGGCATCCAGGCCGACATCAAGACGATCACCATGCTCGGCGGCTACGCGATGACCGCGATCACCGCGATCACCGCGCAGAACACCACCGGCGTGCAGGGTGTGGAACTGCTCCCCGTCGCATTCGTCGAGGAGCAGATCGAAAGCTGCCTGTCCGATATCGGTGCCGACGCAATCAAGATCGGCATGCTGGGCTCGCCCGAAATCGCCCATGCCGTCGCCAAGCGGCTCGCCGGGTTCGAGGGGCACGTCGTGTTCGATCCGGTGATGGTCTCGACCAGCGGCGCAGTGCTCGCGAGCGACGCGACGATCGCCGCCTTCGCCGAGCTCATGAAACGCGCGACGCTGGCGACCCCCAACCTGCCCGAGCTCGCCGCGCTCACCGGCATGCCATGCGAGACGCCCGACGAGATCGCAGCCGCAGCGCACCACCTCGCCGCGGAACACGGCTGCGCAGTGCTCGCCAAGGGCGGCCACGCGAGCGGCGAGCGGGTCGTCGACCGCCTCGTCTACGCCAGCGGCGATTTCGCGTCGTTCGACGATGCACGAATAGACACCCGCCACACGCACGGTACCGGCTGCACGCTCGCGTCGGCGATCGCGACCTTGCTCGGCCACGGGCAACCGCTCGACCATGCCATTCGCCTCGCACGGCGTTTCGTCATCGAGGCGCTGCACAAGGCGCCCGGCTTCGGCGCGGGCAGTGGCCCGCTCGGCCATCAAGCCGTGCGCGGAGGTTAGGCCGGTTCGCTCCCCGGAGGAGCATAGTCTTCGAGCTGGTAGAACCCGGCGATCTTCTCCCACGCTTCCTCGGCCGTCTCGCACCAGCGGAACAGCTCGAGATCCTTGTGGTTGATCGTGCCCTCGTCCGCCAGCGCCTCGAAATCGACCACGCGGTTCCAGAAGTCCTTGCCGAACAGCAGGATCGGCATCGGCTTCATCTTGCCCGTCTGAATCAGCGTGAGCAGCTCGAAGAACTCGTCGAACGTGCCGAACCCGCCCGGGAACACCGCCACGGCCTTCGCCCGCAGCAGGAAGTGCATCTTGCGCAGCGCGAAGTAGTGGAACTGGAACGAGAGATAGGGCGTGACGTAGGAATTGGGCGCCTGCTCGTGCGGCAGCACGATGTTGAGCCCGATCGACTCCGCACCGGCGTCGCTCGCACCCTTGTTGGCCGCTTCCATGATCGACGGCCCCCCGCCCGAGCAGATCACGAACTGCCGCTTGCCATCCTCTATGATCGACTTTTCCGAGGCCAGCTTGGCCAGCTTGTAGGCCTCGCCGTAATACTTCGCCTTCTTGGCGAGGTTCTCGACCACGCGCCGCTCCGCCTCGGGCAGCTTCGCCGCCCCCTCCATCGCCTCGGCCACCGACTCGGGCGGCGGGATCCGGGCGGAGCCGTACATGACCAGAGTCGAGCCGACACCTGCCTCATCGAGCAGCATCTCGGGCTTCAGCAACTCGAGCTGGAAGCGCACCGGCCGGAGCTCGTCGCGCAGCAGGAAATCCGTGTCGCGGAACGCCAGGCGATAGGCCGGATGGCGCGTCTGCGGCGTGTCGGGGGATGCCCGATCGGAGAAAGCGGCTTCCTGGTCGGCGGGGTAGAACTTGCGATCGGCGAGATCGCGTTCGCTCTTTTTCGTTTCTTCGTCTGCCATTGCCAGCGCCCTAGGCGCGCCGCCCCGGCCGGGCAAGCGTGATGCGCGGCGCGAGCGCCGTCAGCTGACCACCGCGGTGAGATAGCGCATCAGTCGGCGGGCCGCGCGCCACACGGCGTTGCGGCCGCTCAGGCCGACCATGTCGCGAACGAAGTCGTCGAATGCATCGCGATCGTTGCGCGCAGCGGCGGTGGCAAGGTCGACGAGCAGCATCTCATCGTAGCTGAAGAGCGGCTGGCACGGCGGGTTGAGCGCGATCGGATCGGGCCAGGCGCGGCCCGCCTCGTCGAGGAAGACGTGAAAGCTCTGGACCGCACATGGCGTGCCGAGCCAGCGGGCAAGGTCCGCGTGCGAGTAGGTTTCCGCCCGGCGCGCGACATGCGTGTAGCGCATCGCCCCGACGAGCCGTGCGTGGATCGGTGAGACATCGCGCAAGTCGGGCGTGCTGGTCAGCGCGGCGAGATCAAAAGCCATGGAGCGCCTCCATCCGGCGGTTACGTGGGGAGAATGGGCAGGTGGGAAGCGGTCCCGGCGAGGAATCGTCCGCACCATCGTCGGGCTCGGTCATGCCCAACGCTTGGCGCACGGCAATCACCGCCCAGATGATCGCGCCGGGAAGCCCATGGGGGACGGCAAGGGTGCCGGCGACCGCGGAGAGCGATGGCGCGACGCGAAGCACGCCGAGCAGCGCGCTTTCGTCGGGCGACAACCGCCGGCTGCAGCAGGATTCTCGGATGAGCCGGCGCCCGAGATGCCCTTCGATCAGTTCGAACAGGCTTGCACAGGCGATCGCCGTTTCGTCGGGCAGGCCCAGCGGCGCGACGATCTCCTGCAGACGTTTCATGGGTGCATGGTCTGCCTCGACCTGCGCGGACCAGGCACGGAAGAGCCTGATGACAATTCCCTGCGCGAACGTGTTCCTGCCTATCGCCACATCGCTCTCCTGCATCGCATAATTGCGAATTATTCTCATTAGCGCAGATATGGCAAGGGCTGTGTACAAAAAGACCTGCGAATCCAGGCAAAGCGGTCCCTTTGGGTAGTAAGGCGCACCGCCGGTCTCGCGGAAGCATGCCGCTGAAAAACTTACACTTATCTAGTCCCGACCCGTCTCGCTGAGCTCCTCGTCCTCGCCTCTTGGGATCACCCTTGACGCGCCCTCACACTGATTCTAGTGCGAATCATTATCAATAAATGATCAAGCGGGGGTTCAGATGAGTAGCGGAATGAGGGACAGGCTGCGGATCGCAGTGCGGTCGGGCAGATGGTCGTGCACATCGGCGGGGATTGTGCTCGCAATGCTCGGCGCGGGGGCCGCGCAGGCAGCCGAGGGTGCGGCGGACGATGCGGGCGCCGCGCACGGTCCGCACATCGTGGTCACCGCGACCCGCACGCCCGTGTCGATCGACGACGTGCCAGCGACCGTTACCGTCATCACCGACGAGGAGATCGCGGACACCATCGCGACCGACATCAAGGATCTCGTTCGCTACGAGCCGGGTGTCTCGGTCCGCCGCGCGCCGGCCCGCTTCGGTGCCGCGCTCGGCACCACCGGCCGCGCGCGTAACGAGGACTTCGTGATCCGGGGAATCGGCGGCAACCGCGTGCTGATCCAGGTCGACGGCATCCGCAGCCCGCAAGGCTTCACCTTCGGCGCGCAGGAAGCCGGCCGCGGCGGATATACCGATGTCTCGCTAGTCAAGTCGGTCGAGATCCTGCGCGGCCCCGCCTCGGCGCTCTACGGCAGCGACGGCCTGGCCGGTGCGGTCAGCTTCACCACCAGCGATCCCGCGGATCTGATCGACGCCGGCAAGTCCATCGGGGGCTTCGTGCGTGCCTCATACTCGAGCGCCGACGAGGAGTTCGCCGAAACCGCCGCGCTGGCAGGCCGCAGCGGCGAGTGGTCGGCGCTGGTCGCCTACACTCGCCGCGATTTCGAGGAGCTCGACAACAAGGGCACCATCGGCGGCATCGGCGAGGAACGGACCCTTCCCAACCCGCAGGATGGCCACTCCAACGCGCTGCTCGGCAAGCTCGTGTGGGAAAGCGGGGCGCACCGGGTGCGACTGACGGGCGAGTACCTGCAAAGCGAGCTGTCCAGCGACATCCTCTCGGGCCAAGGAGAGCAATACCTCAGAGGCAAAAGGCCAGGGGTGGATCCCGATTGGATCGTTGACGCCTTGACGGCCCGAGACAAGACCGACCGCACCCGCGTTTCGCTGGACTGGACGTTCACGGGCGAAGGCGGAGGCGCGATCGACTACGCCCACGCCGCTGTCTACTATCAGGATGGCAAGGACGTGCAGTTCACGCGCGAGGATCGGACGCCGGTGCCCGACCGCGAGCGCCTCAACACGTTCGAGAACCGTGTTTACGGCGCTGCCGCCGAAGCGCGCAGCACGTTCGCGACCGGGCCGGTTGCACACACGCTCGCTTTCGGGGGGGACGTCAGCTTCACCCGGCAGGACGGTCTGCGCGACGGCACTGAGCCGCCGCCGGGCGAGACGTTCCCGACTCGCGCCTTTCCCGTCACCGACTTCACACTTGGCGGCGTGTTCCTCGCCGACGAGATCGGGCTGTTCGACGGTGCGCTGACGATCTTCCCCGCGCTCCGCTTCGATTTCTACGAGCTCGACCCGACCGACGATCCGCTGCTGCCTAGCTTCCAGGGCGCCGGACAGAAGGACAGCCGCCTGTCTCCCAAGCTCGGCGTGACCGCGCGGCTGGCGGAGGGCGTGCTGCTGTTCGGCAACTACGCGCAGGGTTTCCGCGCCCCGACGCCCAGCCAGGTGAACAACTTCTTCGGCAATATCGCCCACGGCTACATCTCCGCACCCAATCCCGATCTCGGCCCGGAGCGCAGCGAAAGCTGGGAAGCCGGCCTCCGCTTCACCGGCAAAGCGGTCTCGCTCTCGCTGGCGGCCTTCCATGCGGATTACGACGACTTCATCAGCCAGCAGGTGGTGAGCGGATCGTTCACCCCGGCCGATCCCGCGATCTACCAGTTCGTCAATTACGATCGGGTGGAGATCGAAGGGCTCGAGGCCAAGGCGACCTACACCATGGACAGCGGCGTCTACGGACGGTTCGCGATCGCCTATGCCGACGGCGATATCCTCTCGCCGGGAGAGACGCGGCGCCCGCTCGATACAGTCGACCCGCTCAATCTCGTCGCCGGGCTCGGCTATCGCGAGCCGGCAGGCCGCTTCGGCGCGGAGCTGATCGCGACGCACCATGTGCGCAAGTCGCTCGATGACGCGGAAGGCGTCTGCTCCACCGAGTGCTACCGGCCCGGCGCCTTCACCATTCTCGATGCAACCGCCTTCGTCGCGCTGACCGACGCGATCAAGCTGCGCGCGGGCGTCTTCAACCTGACCGACGAGACCTACGCCTACTGGTCCGACGTGCGCGGGCTGGGCGCCGATGCGCCCGCCATCGACGCCTACACGCGGCCCGGCCGCAACGCGAGCGTCTCGCTCAGCTTCCGATTCTAAGAGGGGAAACGACTATGACCAGGACCAGGACTTTCATCGGCTCCGCACTGCTCGCCATCGCGCTCGCCGCCACACCGGCACTCGCCGATGGGCCGATCGCCGACCGCGGCGAAGCGGTCGAAACTGCGATGTTCGAGCAGGATCGCGCCACGATCCTCGCCATGGCGGGTGACTACAAGGTGCGCTTCGACATGCAGGAATCCACACCGTGGATGGAGAGCTACCAGCCGCTCGAGCGCAAGATCTCCGGCGGGCATGAATCGGTCCGGGTGATCGAGGATACCGGCACGAAGATCGTCCTCCAGCACCTGCTCGTCGCCGAGCATGAGGGCGAGACTTTCGTCATCAAGCACTGGCGGCAGGACTGGGAGTACGAACCCGCGAAGATCCTCGCCTATACCGGCCCCGGCCGCTGGGAATGGACCGATGTGCCCGAGCGCATGCGCAACGGCCGCTGGTCGCAGACGGTCTATCAGGTCGATGACAGCCCGCGCTACGCCGGTTGGGGCGAATGGGAGACGACGCACGGCATCCGCCGCTGGCGCTCCAACTGGAGCTGGCGTCCGCTCGCCCGGCGCGACGCGGTGCGCGATCCGATCTACGATCGCTACGCCGCGATCAACCGACACCAGCTCACCCCCACCGGCTGGATCCACTGGCAGGACAACACCAAGATGATGCCCGCCGAAGGGGCTGCCGACGGCTTGCAGCCGGTGGTGCAGGAATACGTGCTCAACACCTATACCAAGTTCGGCGGCTACGACGTCTCGGCGGCCGACGCGTACTGGGCGGCAACGAAGGACTACTGGGCTGCAGTGCGGGCCAAGTGGGACGACATCGCGGCCGCGAAAGGCGGGATCGTCATCGAGGAGGAGGCAAACACCGGGACGGTCATCAGCGGCCGCCTGCTCGAACTCGCGAACGAGATCCAGGACGGCACCATCACCGCGCGCGATGCAATCACCGAGGCCACCAATCTGATCGAAACGCATACCGGCACGCTTTGATCGAAGCGCCACGCGCGCGGGGACCGCGCGCTGAAAGGGGCGGCGTCCTGCGTCGCCCCTTTTTTGTGTTCCAGCAGGCGGCAGACGCATGGGTTCGCCACCCATCCTCACAAAAAATAAATATCCTCCACTTGCAAGTGAGAGTGACTCGCATTAGCCGTCGCGCCCACATTCAGGTTCGAGGGGTATTCATGCGACTTTTCCGGCTCTCCATTCTCTGCGCGACCGCTCTGGTTCCAGCGCCTGTCCTTGCAGCGGATGCTGCGGCCGAGACAGTTTACGCCGCGGACCAGCAGCGCCAGATCATCGTCACCGGCGCGCGCCAGGAAAGCAGCACTGCGACCAAGACCGACACCCCGATCATCGAGACGCCGCAGCCGATCACGATCATCGACGACGAGCTCTACCTCGCGCAGGGCGCCATCTCGGTCAGCGACACGCTCAACTACGTATCCGGCGTCACCGCCAACCCCTACGGGCCGGACAGCCGCGTCGACGGCGCCTTCGTGCGCGGAATCAACGCCCTGCAGTTCCGCGACGGCATGCGCGACGTGTTCAGCTACTACGCGACCATCCGTGCCGATCCGTACAACTTCGACCAGGTGGAACTGGTGCGCGGCCCCGCTTCGGTCCTGTTCGGCCAGGGCGCGCTGGGCGGGATCATGAATCTCGTCTCCAAGCGGCCCGAGTTCACGACCGGCGGCGAGGTCTCGATCCGCTACGGCTCCCACGATCGCAAGGAAGCGCTTGCCGACCTGACCGGGCCACTGACCGACAACCTCGCCGGCCGCCTCGTCGCGCGGGTGCGCGATGCGGACACCCAGACCGACTTCGTGCCGGACGACCGGGTGCTCATCTCGCCCTCACTGACCTTCCAGCCCTCGCCCGACACCGATTTTACGCTGATCGGTCTCTATCAGGAGGACGATGGCGGCTCGACCTCGCAGTTCCTCCCGCTGGTCGGCACGATCCTGCCCAATCCCAACGGACGGCTTCCGAACGACCTGTTTATCGGCAAGCCCGGCTGGGACCGCTACGACGGCCGCCTGCTGCAGGGCACCGCGCTGTTCGAGCATCGGTTCGGCGAGAGCGCGACGCTGAATCTCAAGGCGCGCTATATCGACAGCGACCTCACTTATCTGACGCATTACCCGAACAGCTACGCAAATCCGGCGAATCCCTATCTCGACGAGGAACAGCGTACGATCGGCCTCTACGCCGACGGCAGCCGCGCGCGGATGGAAATCTTCTCGACCGACAACAACGTCCAGCTCAACTTCAACACCGGCGCGAATGTCGAGCATGTGATTCTCGCCGGCATCGACTTCAGCTTCAACCGGGTTCGCAAGACCAGCGGCATGGGCATCGAGTACATCGATATCTACGACATCGATTACGACGCGCTGTCCGATTTCGATGGCGGGCTGCCGCAGCCCTCAGGCCCTTCGGACGACGTGAAGCAGGACCAGGTCGGCCTCTATCTGCAAGATCAGATCCGCTTCTTCGACAGGGTCTCGGTCGTGCTCGGCGCTCGGCGCGACTGGACCAGCTCGCGCAGCTTCAGCGATCCCCGGCGGAAAGATGCCGCGACAACGTTCCGCGCCGGCGTGATCGCCGAGGTCCTGGACGGAGTGTCGCCGTTCTTCAGCTACACGGAGAGCTTCGAGCCGATTGCCGGCACGGCGAGCGATGGCAGCCCGTTCGTGCCGAAGATGGGCCGGCAGTACGAAGCGGGCGTCAAGTTCCATCCGACCGACGCCGTCCTCGTCACTGTGACCGGCTACCACATCAAGGAAAGCAATCGCCCGGTCTCCGACGACAGCACGCCCGACCCGTTCGACCAGATCCAGATCGGTTCGATGACCTCCAAGGGCGTCGAGTTCGAAGGCAACGCCACTTTACCCGGCGATCTGAACCTGATCGCCAACCTCAGCTACAACGAGGCCGAGGTCGACGGCACGGACCAGCAGCTCGACAACGTACCGAAGTTCAACGCTTCGCTCTGGACGACCAAACGGTTCGCCTTGTCCGACGAGGCCGCGCTTCTGCTCGGCGGCGGCGTGCGCCACGTGGGCAAGAACCGGTCCTACGGTCCCGCCTTCCCCGAAGGGATCGTCACCCCCGCCTTCACGTTGGCGGACGCATTCGCCGAAGTGAGCTGGAATCGCTGGAGCTTCGCGATCAACGCGACGAACCTGTTCGACAAGCGCTACTACTCCGCCTGCCTCGCGCGCGGCGACTGCTTCATGGGCAGCGAGCGCAACGTGTTCGGCACCGTGAGCTATCGTTTCTGATGGGCGCCGGGGGGAGCATCATCGCCGGGTCGGCACTCGCGATCGTGGCCGTCGCGGTCCTGCGTGTCTCGTGGGGGCAGAAGGGACGCTCGGCGGCGCTCAACGCCGCGGGATGGGGATTTGCGCTCGCCGCTCTCATTCTCGGATGGACAGCCGCCGGGGCTTGGGGTGCCAGCGTGGTTGCGCTCTGGGCCATGGGCGCGGCCTGCGCGGTTCTGGCGTGGGAGGGTTTCCGCTCACCGGCGAGCCGCGCCAAGGCGTCGAACCGCCGGGCCGGCATGATGCCCGAAGGTCCGGCTCCGCTTCAAATCGGCGCGCGCCTGACGACCTTCACCCTCGTCGCCATTGTCGCCCTGCTGAGCTCGATCGCCTTCGCCGTGGGTGTTCGCTGGCTCGCTGCCGCGATGGGCGCGGGTGAGGCGAATGCGAACGTCCTCGCCCTCTTCGCGACGCCCGTGGTCTGGACCGTCCTCGCCTTCATGCTACTCATGACCGCGAGCCGGAAGCGACAGATCGTCTATCTCGCCGTCACCGCCAGCGCGGCCCTGCCCGCGATCCTTGTGGGAGCCGCATGATGAGCGCAACCATCGAACCGGGCACCGTGAAGCGTGCGCTGTCCGCCCACGCCGCGATCGGCCTGATCGCCGGGGCTCTGCTCTACCTCGTTTCGCTGACCGGCACCCTCGCGGTGTTCTACAACGAGCTTCAGCGCTTCGAGCAACCCGGCGCGCCGGAGATGACCTCGATCGCGCCCGAAGCCGTCCAACGCGGTGTCGAGCGCGTGCTCGCAGCCGAGGACGCCGCCGGGCTGCCGACGACCACCCACCTCTACGTCCATATCCCGGTCGAGGAACTGCCGCGCGCAACCGTTACGACCGACAACCAGGCGTTCCATCTCGATGCGCAGGGCAATCTCGCCATGCCCGAGGAGATCGCGTGGAACGATTTCCTGGTCCAGCTCCACTACACGCTCAATCTGCCGAGCCTCGTCGGGCTCACGATCGTTGGCGTGCTTGGCGTGATGATGCTGGCGCTGGCGCTCTCGGGCGTGATCGCGCATCCGCGCATCTTCCGCGACGCCTTCCGCCTGCGCGCCCGCGACAAGGGCGGCGTGGGCCTGGTCGACTGGCACAACCGGCTGAGCGTCTGGACCCTGCCCTTTACAATCGCGATCGCGCTGACCGGCGCACTGATCGGACTTGCGGTCGTCACTGCCTACGGTGTCGCCGGAAGTGCCTACGATGGCGACGTCGAAGCGGTCTACGGTCCGATCTTCGGCGAAGAAGGCGCGCCCGACGCCAGCCCGGCCCCGGCGCCCGATCTCGCCGCCGCCCTGCGCCACATGGCCGCGGAGTATCCCGAGGTGCGGCTGACGTATGCCGTGCTCCACGATCCCCTCACGGCCGGGCAGCACGTGCAGATGGTCGGCGAGCACGAACAGAGGCTGATCTTCGGCGAATACTACACGTTCGACAGCGAAGGCCGCTTCGAAGGCACCGCCGGGCTCGCCGACGGCGCGCTGGGCCAGCAGGCCGCGGCATCGACCTACAAGCTCCACTTCGGCAACTTCGGCGGGTTCTGGGTCAAGATCGCCTACGTGATCTTCGGCGCGGCGCTGACCGCGATCTGCGCCACCGGCACTTATATCTGGCTCGGCAAGCGCCGTCGCCGCGGGATCGAGGAACCGCGCCTGCGCGCCGCCTGGACAGGAGTGATCGTCGGCAACCCGGTCGCGCTGGCCGCAACGGTCGTGGCGCGCTTCACGATCGGCAACGAAGCGCCCTTCGTGGCGATCTTCTGGATCGGCCTCGCGCTCTATATCGCCGCCTCGGTCCTGGCCGCATCGCGCAAACAGGCCCGCGGGCGGCCTTTGCCCGCATAGATCGCGGCAGGCTCGGTCAGGCCCACGCCGCCGCGAGCATGATGACGATGGC
Source organism: Pelagerythrobacter aerophilus (assembly GCF_003581645.1). Lineage (GTDB taxonomy): Bacteria > Pseudomonadota > Alphaproteobacteria > Sphingomonadales > Sphingomonadaceae > Pelagerythrobacter > Pelagerythrobacter aerophilus. Next base: position 322,803 of record NZ_QXFK01000019.1, read on the forward strand.
GACTTCGGTGAAGTTGCCCATGCCGTGCGCCACGATGGGGACGAGCAAGCTTCTGGAGCGCTCCATCAGCCAGACGTAGGTCAACCCCCACACGAAGGCATAAGTCTGCTGGGCCAGCGCCTGGTGAAGCGGGTCCACCACGAACGATTGCCAATGCGCCAAAGCGAAAAGCAGCGCGACGATGTACGCGGCCACCGGGAGGTCGACGGCCCCGATCCGGAGCCGCCCCGGCACCAGCACGACGAGAAGGCCGACGAGGAGCCCGCGAAAGATGGTCTCCTCGGCGAGGCCGGTCGTCAGCATTCCCAGAAGAAAGCCGGCCGAATCGAGCGGTGTCGTAGAGTATTGCATGGTGGGCGGCGTCTGGCTCAGCAGCGCCGGCCAATAATCGGCAATCAGCATTATCAGGCCCATGGCCAGGCCGGTCACGAGCGCGAGGCCGACATATGTGCGCTCCGGAGGCCAGCGCAGATGCGCATCCATCTCGGGCACCAGGCGCTTTGCGACCGCAATGCCGGCCAGGCCGAATAGCGCCTGGAACGCGATCGCCAGAAGCAGGAAGATGGAAACGTGACCCTCCCACGCCGCCGGGCCGCTCTTGTAGAACCATCTGGCGATTTCCCGCCCGCCGGTAAGGATGCCATGCATCAGGAGCGCGGCCAGCACGATGGGCCAGATCCGGAAACGGAAATCGTAGAGCTGGATGAAGCGGTGTGGAGCTGCGAGCTGGGTCATACGCCCCTCTTTCACGACCGCCGCCGCGATTGTCTTGAACGAATGTGATCCCTAGCTCACGGCTATCTCGCCCGTCGGTTCTTGCCTCGAAGACGAGCGCTGCGCCCACTTCCGCCAAGCGGTCGGCGTGGTGCCGGTGAAGCTTCGGATCGCCCGCGCCATGTGGGCCTGGTCCGCAAATCCGGCGTCCGCCGCGACAGCCGCAAGGCTGGCATTGCCCGCGACGATCATTTGCCAGGCGTTCCTCGCACGAGCTTCGCTGCGGTAGCGCGCCGGCGACACGCCGTAGACCGCGCTGAACGCGCGCGAGACATGCTCTCTCGTGCGACCGGCGGCTTCGGCCCATCCACCGATCGCTGGCGCCTCGACGCCCGCCAGCGCCTTGGCCAGTAGATCGGGGATATCCTCTCCGTCATCGCAAACCGCCCTGAATTCCTTCAGGGTATATTCCACCGCGCTCCGCCGATCGGTCTGCGAAAGGCGGACCAGTTCATCGGGATCGGCAATCCGCCCCTTCGCCGGCCAGAAGGACGCGTAGAGCGGCAGCGGCAAGTCCAGGACGGTCGCCACCTCGCCGGAAATGCGGTCGAGGTGGGCAGAGAACGGCCGATGGAGCAGCACATCGCCGGGCTCGACCTTGAACCGCCCGGCGTCGCCCGCTTCCTCGTAGCGCCCGGACAGGACAACGGTCGCATACGGCCGGGCATGGCGATGTCGTGCGATAACGGAGGATTGCAGTCGGCTGGGCTGGTAAAGAAGCATGGACGGGCTGAAACCGAGGCTCGCTGCAACGAAACCGCACCATGGACGCAAGCGCTGCCCGCGTCCACCCGAGACGCTTGGCAGCAGTCAGCATAGCTCCGCATTGACTGTCGATCTTCAGCCGCCGCGACCCGTCGGCTCAATCGTCACTTCATTCGACCTCGATGAGCGAAGGCCCTAGCGTGGTTGAGCGCTCTTAACCAAGCGCGCCATCACAAGCCATTCCGGCTCGGGCGGCATTGACGAGAGCCACCGCCCGGCGAAGGCCACCGATCCCGGCGCCCACCGCAAATTCAGGAATCTGCGCCAATGACGTGAGTGTGTTCGACGTGATGTTGACCGCGTGCGTTTGTGGCCACGAGAGGAGGAAGTTGATGTAGATTTCCGCGATCTTGTCGCGCCACTTGGGCTTTGCGACTTTCTCCGCGACAGCGTTGAACTTGCCCGGACCCATCTCGACCGCATCCAATAACACGTTGGCCGCTTCCTCAAGCCGATCCTGCCCGCCACCACCACGCACGAATGCCTCAAGAATATCGCGCCGAACCTCTCGGCTGTCGGCAGCCATGCGGAATTGCCCGAGCGCCCGTCCGGCCTCTGCCGTTGCGCCAGCGACCTGTTCTTGAATCGCCGAATGCCGCACCAGCGCTTGCCGAAATTGCGCGAGCAACTCGCCATCGGGAAAGTCGCCTGCTTGCTTCACACGCTTGGCGAGGTTGACCAATTCGTTACCCGACTTCGCGAGGATGCGGCGCGCGGCCAGCGCCTCCTCTGCATTCATCGCCTGCCCCTTGCGGCGCGACAGCAGTTGTTCGGGCGTCATGTTCAGGTCAGACGCGAGCAGTCCGGTTTCAGCCTGGGTGATCCGTCCGCGCGTGGCAGCGTCGAAGCCGCCCATCATGTCGCTGGTGGCCTTCAAGGCACGACTGATATCCTGCGGCGAATCCAGTTTGGTGACATCGATATTGCCGACTTGCTGGACCGCGTCGACGCCTGCCCAATCGTCATATGCTTCAGCCGGCGGGAACGGCAGAGGTTCGCCAGCCGGGGTTGCAGCATCTTCATAGACCGGCCCGCCAACTTCCTCTTGGCGCTGCTCCAGATCGTAGCGATCACCCTGCATACTGTAGTAGCGTTCAAGCTCCGGCAGATCGGCTGGCAGGAACCGGCGTCCGCGCGTGCCCTCGTAGGTTTCGCGCAGCGCGTCCAGGAACGCGCTCACATCGGGGCGTTCTAGGCGCTCGGGGAAGAACCCGGCTTCCCATGCCTGCAACGCGGCTTCGTCCAGCGTCAGGCCATTGTCGTTCACCATCGGGCCAAAGCGCGTCTCTTGCCCAACGAAATCCATTCCCTTGCGGGCAGCGTTCGACGTGATCCCCATCGCAGAAAGTTCGCCGTCCTGATCGACTAAGCCACCCCGCGTGCGGAGCCAGCCGACCATATCCATGGGGCCAACTTTGGGGACGGGCGCACCCACGTAATTCCTGATCGTGGTGCGGGAGAGTTCGACCCTTTCGTTGGGCGCCCTCGCTTCGACGAACCGACCTGCATCCTTGGCAATGGCTTCCTCGACCCCGCCTAGCGTGTTCGCAGGCAGGGGCAACACATCGCTCGGCTGGAGGTTGGCGGCGGCAGCCATGCGCTGGGCATCGCTAAGGGGATCGGAAAGAAGCGTGGGACGCACCGCCTGGACATCGAGGTAATCGCGCTCGCGCGTCGGGGCGGACAGCGATGGTCCGGGGGCGGCGTTCACCGCGATCGTGCGTTCGTCTACCACGCGGCCCGGCCAGCCATCGGCAGTGCCCAACGCTGCATCTTCTACGGCACCGCGCGCTGTGTCGTCCGCATAGTCTATGCCGGCTTCGCCAGCCGTCTCAGCCGCAGCAATCGCCGTCGGGGAAGCCTCACGACCGAGGCGGCCACGCACAGCGCCCGCAGCGCGACCGAGCAGCGGCGCAGCAGCTTCGAGGGCCTTGCCGCCCGCCGCGTTGATGATCGCCCCCGCAGGCGCTCCTATGGCCGCTCCAGTAAGGCGCTGCGGCACGGTACCATCAGTCCCCATGAAGCCCTCGGTCCCGCCATAGACGGCACCCACGCGGGCAAGCTGGGGCACGGTGCGAGCTCCCTGTCCGTAGGGGATGAGAAAGCCCGAGGTGAGAGCACCGCCGATCTCGCCGACAAGTGAGGCGTTCGGGTGGACACCACGCCATCTTTGAGGCCGAGGCCGCGATGAAAGCCGCCCGCTTCGTCGAGATGGATCCGGCACAATTGATCGCCTTCCCCTCCCCCAAGGTTTGCCGCGCCATTGCAGCAGACCGCGCAGCAGGGAGGGCATGAGCATGGGTAAGCCCATCAACCGCCGCGACCTGTTCGCCGGAACCGCAGCAGTGGGGGCAGCACTTGCGCTCCCCTTGCCCCATGGTGCGATTGCCCTCCAAGCGCAAAGCAGGCCCGACGCCGCATTGGAGGCAGCATGGCAGCGCATAGTCGCAGCAGCCGACACGCTTGATGTTATCGGGGTGGACTTCGACACCGAGGCCGAGCGCGACCAATACGCGATCATGGACGAGGCCGAGAATTTCATACAATCCACGACCGCACAGACGCCCCACGGCGCGGCAATTCAGCTTTGGCTTGCCCTGTAGAGGCCCCTCAGGTGATGATACGCAGCAAACGAGGCACGGGAGCGCCCGACCGCGCTTTCCATACGGAAGGACGCTGTAGCGGACGCTCAGGGGCGCAGGGATCGAGATACCCCGCCACCGCAGGTAGGATTCCGCAGGCGTACCCTCGACCGGCCCGGCAGCGCGCCAGATCGAGCGGGCTTCCTCCACCCGATCGCTCGCGTCGTCCGCAGGAGGGAGGGGGGCGACTTGGACCTTGGGGAGTTCCTCGCCGGTCAGCATCTCAGCAGCCTCGCGCAGCCCGACACCATGCAGCGCCCCAATGAAATCGAGAACGTCGCCGCTGGCACCGCACCCGAAACACTGGAAGCGCTTGCCGTCGTCGAAGATCGTAAACGAGGGCGAGCGATCGTTATGCAGCGGACAGCAGGCCTTCCACTCCCGCCCGGCACGCTGGAGCTTCACGACAGCCCCCACGACTTCCGGCAGGGCGTGAGATTGCTTGATCGCTTCAAGGTCGATCATGCCGCACCTCCCCGCGACAGGCTCGCGAAGTATGCCTTGCAGTCCCAGAACCCCTTTGCCTCCCGCCGGGTGACTTGGCCCCCGTCCGCGATGCGTTGGAGAAGCTGCCACTCGGCCTCACTCCAAAACGGAGCAAGAGCCAGCAGCGTTTTCGCTTCCTGCCGATAGTAGGGGGCGAGGCTGTAATCGCCGTGCCTCAGGACGTAGCGCCCCGCTGGCGTTCGAATAGACAGGATCATGCTACGGCTCCCCGGTTCCAGAAGCATTCCCGAAGGCCCGCTAACCGCACCCTACTTGCCAATGAGGGAGACGGATCGTTCACCGCCTGCCGCAAGAACAGGTTGTCGCAGCGACCCCACTTGAAGCTGGTTTGAAGCAGACAGCGGGCAAGGCGTTGGTGGTCTGTTTCCCCCTCTTGCCAGAACGGGGCAGGGCGACACTTCGCCCCGACCATGTGAGCCGACAGCGGCCCGAGCGCGGCAGCGAGCCGGGCACGTTCCCGAGTATCGAGCGCGGTCATATTGCACCCCCGGGGCTTGCGTCTTCCAGGGCGGCAAATGCCTTCCTCAGCAGCTTGTCGGCGTCGGCAGGCTTGATGCGCCCTCGCCCGAACAGACCGACCCCACGGATCCAGCCGTCAGCATCGGAAGGAAGGGCGCGGCGGGCTATGTCCCAGCGATTCCTCGCCGACCACAGCGCATCCTCGAAGCGTTGCAATTCGCTGCGGTTTCCGCTATATTCAGGTTGCTCACCGCCTCCAAGCAGAGCATTTTTTTCGGAGCCGTTCGATCCCCTCTTTAAGGTCAGGATCGGGCGGCTTCGGCCTTTACGGCTGGCCGAATAACCATCTCTGATGCAGACCACCGTTCATGCGGCTTCGCGCTGTTCAAGCCGGCGGGCGACATATGCTCGAACGCTCTCAGTGGTTACGCGAGTGGCGCGCCCGATCTTGAACGTCTGAAGCTCGCCAGCGTTGATGAGTTCATATCCCTTGGTAACGCCAACGCCGATTGCTGCGAAAGCATCCTTGGGGGCTAAAGCCAGTGGTTCCATTTCTTATTCTCCGTCACCGTTGCTGCCGCGAAGGCTAGCGGGTGACGGAGTAAGTAGGCGAAAGATCGCCCTATTCGCCAATCAAACAGAGGCGTTCATTCTTTAAAAGCTAGGCGCTTACTGTCCTGGCAAAAACTGAAGTGGCGGTTTTTTCAAACCACCGCAAATTGCCGCTTCATCTCGTTCTTGAAATCCTGACCATCGAGCGCCAGCGCGGCCAGCGCCTCTTCGCCGGTCGAGTATGGGAACGCTCGATTGGGATATCTGACACGGCAGGACGCGACCTCCAACGCTACTTGAAGTTCTTGCTCACCAAGAGCGTTCGCGACAGCGGCCTTCCATGCCTTGATCGTCGTCCAGTCCTGCCCGTAGGCAGACGAAACAGCATTGTGACGCTCAAAAGGCTTGTTGCCATTGGCTTCAAGGAACGCATCCCACTGAAGCGCCCGAAGCCTATGCCTAGCTAGCCGTATCGCGTTGTTGTTCTTAAGTCCGTGATAGGGGGCGGGCGCAACTATTTGTGCTTTGTCGCCCAAGGCTATCGCCCGAAGTTCGGTCGCCAGCGAGGCGAGGGAAAGCCGATCCTGCGGGACAGCTGCGGGCGGGGGCGCGAACAATTCTACGCGATCCGCTAGGCACTCCAATCGCGCCTTCGCATCTGTCTCGGCAGGACTTTCGCCCCAAGCCGCAGCCAAGACGTCAGGACCAACCTTCGCACAAGCCGCCTCTATGAAATGCGACAGGGCGCGCCTCGCAGCGGACGCCCGCGCTTCCGGCGCTTCCGCCTCCGCGAACTCCCGAAGCCAAGCCTCACCATCAAGGCGAGCCTCGCGTTCAATCAAATCAAAATCCATTATCAACCCCTCCGTAGGGCTTCCGCTGGCATTCAAAGTGGGGCGGCAGGTCGGGCGGAAACCGACCTTTCGGGAGCTACCCTAGCCGCCCCACCCGTCATGCTCCCAGCCTAAGCGGGAGCTGGACCACATCGCCCGGCTGACCGGAGGCATAGCGCCCCCAAGCATCGAGCAGCGTTCGGCGCATGTCGTTGAACTTGGCGCGATTGTAGGCACGGATAACCTTATCGGGGATGGTATGCGACAAGGCCGCTTCCGCCACCGCCTCAGGAACGCTCGGCATACGCTCGGCAGCCCAAGTGCGGAAAGTGGAGCGGAAGCCGTGAACCGTGAAACCCAAGGGGCGAACCATCTTCGACAGCGTCATGTCGGAAAGAGGCGCACCACCCTTCCCTGGAAAGACGAGACAATCCCGCGAACAGGTCCGCAACGCCTTCGCCCTTGCGAGGATCGCCAGAGCCTGCGGGGAGAGCGTAACCATGTGTGGCTCGCCATTCTTCATGATCGACCCAGGGCGGTGCCATTCCCCCGCTTCAAGGTCGAAGTGCGACCACAGCGTCTGCCGTGTCTCGCCTTGCCGCGCGGCGGTGTAGATCGTCAGCAGCAGCGCGAGCCGACCCATCGTCTCTGTTTCCGCCTCTAGTTTACTGACGAACGGCGGCAATTCCTGATAGGGCATCGACGCGAAGTTGCCCGCCTTGGCCTGCCGCGACAGGAGCGGACGTAGGCCATCACGAGGCGCACCAGTCGCGCGCCATCCCATCCCTTTGGCATAGTCGAGAACCACCCCGAGGCGCTGGCGCATCTTGCGTGCCGCTGCGGGGGTCCGTGCCCACATAGGCGACAGGACGGTGAGCAGATCCTTTTCGTCGATCGAATCTACCCGCAGTCCGCCTATCTTCGGGAATGCGTGGAGCTTGAGGGTAGAGAGGAACGCGCCAGCGTGGCGGTCGCCCCATCCAGGCGCCAAGGCTGCATGAGCTGCCTGTGCAGCGTCCTTGAAGGACGGGGGTGCGGTTTCGCGCTTGTCTCGCGCTGCTATAGGATCGCCGCCGGCGCGGGCCACCTTGCGAAGCCCGCGTGACTTCTCCCTCGCCTCTTCCAGCGACAGGTCGGACAGGGCGCCAAGCCCTATGTCACGGCGTTTGCCGCCTTTCACGCTGACACGCAGAACCCACGACTTCGCCCCGGTCGGTGACACCAGCAGATATAGGCCCTCACCGTCTCCATGGCGGCCGGGCTTTGCATTCTTCACCTTCAAGGCAGTTAGTTTGGGCAGGGGAGCGCTCCCTCAATCGCTCCCACAATATTGGGCGACTTTAGGCGAATGTCAACGAAGGAGCGCGAAGAACATGCAGAGAACCCCGGCGGAAGCCCCAAGGTTCTGCGAAGGCTGGCGAATGTTGGAGAATTTCGGTTTGGATGCCCCGCGAGGATTCGAACCTCGATTGACGGAGTCAGAGTCCGTAGTCTTACCATTAGACGACGGGGCAACGCGCGAGCGTGGTCGCGAGGGGGCGCATCTAGTTTTGCGCGGGGCCGAGGTCAAGCCCGGTTTGGTCTGGGCGCTTGCCCCCGCCTGCTCCGCACGCTAGCATCGCCGCCAGGTCCCCGCGCAAGCACGTGCGGGCGGAATTGAAAGTATTGAAGTATGGCGGATTTTTCTCCGCCGGACAGTGACAGGAGACCAGGCGCACGACGGGGCAAGACGTCCGGCAAAGTAGCCGATTTTCGCTACAAGCGCCCCGCGCCTACCGACAAGAGCAAGCCCGGGAGCCGTCCCGTCCGCCGCTCGGACGCACGTTCCGACGCCAGGGGCGAGCCGCGCAGCGCTCCGCACCGGAACCAGGCCTATGCTGCACTCGACCTCGGCACCAACAACTGCCGTCTGCTGATCGCGCGGCCCGCAGGTGAGAACTTCACCGTGATCGACGCCTTCAGCCGTGTCGTGCGCCTCGGCGAAGGGCTCGCGATGTCGGGACGGCTCAGCGATGCGGCGATGGACCGTGCGCTCGGCGCGCTGCGGATCTGCGCAGAGAAGCTGCGCCGCCGCCACGTCTATCTCGCCCGTTCGGTCGCGACCGAGGCCTGCCGCCGCGCGGTCAACGGCGCCGAATTCATCGAGCGCGTCCGGCAGGAAACCGGCATCGTGCTCGACGTGATCTCGGCGCAGGAAGAAGCACGGCTTGCCGTACTCGGCTGCCATATCCTGCTCGAACGCGGAGAAGGGCCGGCCGTGATCTTCGACATCGGCGGCGGATCGACCGAGCTTGTCCTGATCGAGCCCGAAGGTCCGGTGCCGCGCATTCTCGACTGGCAGAGCGTACCATGGGGCGTCGTCTCGCTGACGGACATGGTCGCCAGGGGCGAGAGGACGGCCGAAGGGCGCCTCGCCCGTTACGCGGAAATGCGGCGCGTCGTCGCGGAAAGCTTCGCCCCGTTCGCCGAGCGGATCGCTGGCGCCGCTCAGACCGAGCGCGAGATCCGGCTCCTCGGCACCAGCGGCACGGTGACGACGTTGGCCAGCGTCCATCTCGAACTGCCGCAATATGACCGGCGCGCGGTGGACGGTCTGATCGTCCCCTCAAGCGACATGCGCGCCATCAGCACGCGGCTCGCCGGGATGAGTGCGGAGGAGCGCGGGCGGCTGCCGTGCATCGGCAACGACCGTGCGGAACTGGTCGTGGCCGGCTGCGCGATCCTCGAGGCGATTCTGGACATCTGGCCGGCCGAGCGGCTCGGGGTGGCGGATCGCGGGATTCGCGAAGGCATCCTGCGCAGCCTGATGGCGGCCGGGGTCGCCCCTGCGTCCCGTCAGGCCCCGCAAGCATCGGCGAGCGCCTGATGGCACGTTCCGGCCGCAATCCCGACAAGCGCCTGCGCAGCGCGCGCGGGCGCACCGCGTCGTCCACCCGCTGGCTCGAGCGACAGCTCAACGACCCCTACGTCCAGCAGGCCAAGGCCGAAGGCTACCGCAGCCGGGCGGCCTACAAGCTGATCGAACTCGACGAGAAGTTCGGCCTGCTCAGGGGCGTGCGCCGCGTGGTCGATCTCGGCATCGCGCCCGGCGGATGGAGCCAGGTCGTGCGCAAGCAGGTCCCCAAGGCGGCAATCGTCGGCATCGACCTGCTCGAAGTGGAACCGATCGAAGGCGTCACGATCCTGCAGATGGATTTCATGGCCGACGCGGCGCCCGCCGCACTCGAAGCGGCACTCGACGGCCCGCCCGACCTCGTCATGTCCGACATGGCGGCGAACACCGTGGGCCACAAACAGACCGACCACTTGCGCACCATGGGCCTGGTCGAAGCCGCGGCCTGGTTCGCGGTCGAGAACCTGGCCGAAGGCGGCACGTTCCTGGCCAAAGTGCTGGCCGGCGGCACCGATGCCGAACTGCTCGCGCTGCTCAAGAAGCACTTCCGCACGGTCAAGCACGCCAAGCCCCCGGCGAGCCGCAAGGGTTCGTCCGAATGGTACGTCGTAGCGCAGGGCTTCAAGGGGCGGGGCTAACCGACCGTCACAACGGCAAGTGAGACTGCGGGGAGCGATCCCGGCTTCGGCCGGGATAGGGAAATCGCCTCAGGCGCCTTCGCCGACCGGGTTGATCTGATCCGCGCCGGGAACGGCTTCTTCGGCCTCGGGCGTTTCGGTGTCGCCGCCGGCCGCCGCTTCGGCTTCCTCCACCGCCGGAGCGGGCTCGGGAAGTGCCGGGCCGCCGCCGTTCTCGTACAGGAAGCGGATGATGTTCGCGCGGTCTTCGGGGCTCGAGAGGCCGGCGAAGCTCATCTTCGTGCCAGGCGCGAAGGAGCGCGGGCTTTCCAGCCATGCGAACATGTTTTCGTAAGTCCACGTGCCACCGTGGCTGGCCAGGGCATCGCTGAAAGTGAAGCCCGGAATGCCTTCGCCGACCGGCTCGCCCATGACGCCGTAAAGATTGGGGCCCTGGCCGTTCGCACCACCCTGATTGAAGGTGTGGCAGGTGCCGCAACGCGCCGTGGCGGCCGCTTCGCCCACGGCCGGGTCGGCGTTCGCGAGCAGCGTACCGATGTCGAGTGCTTCCTCGCCCCCGCCTTCTTCGATCGCACCTTCGATCGGATAGCCGCCCTCTTCCGGTACGTGCGTGGCGAAATAGCGCGAACTCACACTCGACAAGCCAAGGCCGACGATACCCGCGAAAAGAAGCCATCCGGCGGCGGTGTTGAAACGGTCGTTCATGCGCAAAGAGTTCCGAGGAATACGATTGTGGCTGTTTCGCGCGCCGCTCTAATCGGCACCCCTCGCAAGCGCAAGCCATAGTTCTTGCCCGCCGCGCAGGGCGCGCTTAGGGCCCAGTCCCCATGCAAAGCTTCCCCGCCCCCGCGCTCGCCATGGTCGAGCGAATGCGCGCCGCGGCCGCGCAGGATCCGACGCGCGCGATCGCCTTTCAGGGCGCACCCGGCGCCAACTCGCACCGCGCCGCCGGCGAGGCCGCGCCCGACTATCTGCCGCTGCCGTGCTTCGGATTCGAGGACGCGCTGGAGGCGGTGAAGGACGGGCGCGCCGGCTGCGCCATCATCCCGATCGAAAACAGCCAGCACGGCCGCGTCGCCGACATCCACTTCCTGCTGCCCCACAGCGGCCTGTCGATCGTGGGCGAGCACTTTATGCCGATCACCCACGCGCTGATGGCGATTCCCAATGCCGACGGCAGCTTCGGCCCGTTCGAGGCAGCCTATAGCCACCCGCAAGCGCTCGGCCAGTCGCGGATGTTCCTGCGCGAGCGGGGGATCGTCCCGCTGAGCCATGCCGACACCGCCGGCTCGGCCGCCTTCGTCGCGGAAAAGGGCGACCCCCGACTGGCCGCGATCGCGCCGAAGCTCGCCGCGGAACTCTACGGATTGCAGGTGGTGGAGGACCGGGTCGAGGATGCCGCCGACAACACCACGCGCTTCGTCGTCCTCGCGCGCGAACCGCTCGATCCGGCGAGCCTCGAGGGCGATGCGGCGATGACGACTTTCGTTTTCGAAGTGAAGAACGTGCCCGCCGCGCTCTACAAGGCGCTCGGCTGCTTCGCGACCAACGGCGTCAACATGACCAAGCTCGAAAGCTATCAGCAGGGCGCGAGCTTCGCCGCGACGATGTTCTACGCCGACATCGTGGGGGCGCCGGGTGACCCGCGGGTCGACGGCGCGTTCGAGGAACTGGCGTTCCACTGCAAGGACTTGCGCCTGCTCGGCAGCTACCGCCAAGCACGCCCGCGACCCTGACCGGGCGCCGATCGCGCTTGCACCGCGCCCGGCGACCTGCCACCACTCATCCCCGTGGCACGGGGCGCTGGGGACATCGCAGAGGGCGGAGCGGCGCCGGCAGAGACCGGCTGGGACGCCGTTCGCGCCGATGACACGATCCAGTTCACCCCGATCGATCTGCCCGAGCAGCAGGAGCCCCCTGGCTGGCTGACGGCGATTTTCGAGGCGCTGGGCGACTTTTTCGCGCCGATCGGCCGGGCGCTCGGCATGTCGTGGCCAGTGTTCAAATGGGTGTTGCTCGGCGTGGGCGTGCTGCTGGCCGGTTACCTGCTTTGGCGACTGCTTGCGCCGGTTTTCGTCAGGCCCCGTCGGGTGAAGGCGGAAGAGCCCGAATGGGTACCGGACCGCGCCGAAGCGCTTGCACTGCTCGAGGATGCGGACCGGCTCGCCGCGGAGGGCCGCTACGACGAGGCCACGCACCTGCTGCTCCAGCGCAGCGTCGGCCAGATCGCCGCCGCCCGACCCGACTGGGTCGAACCGTCGAGCACGGCGCGCGAACTCGCCGCGCTGGCAGCCCTGCCCGATGCGGCCCGCACGGCCTTCGCCGCGATTGCCGAGCGGGTCGAACGGAGCCTCTTCGCTTTGCGCAGCCTCGGGGCCGAAGACTGGCAGGCCGCGCGCGCGGCCTACGCCGAATTCGCGCTCCAGCGCCTTCCGGGCCGCGCCGCATGACCGGCCAGGGTGCGCCTGCGTTCAACCCCAGGGTCGTGCTCGGCCTGCTGCTGTTCGGCGCCATCGCGTTCGCCGCCACGCTCTACTTCATCGGTGCGGGAGAGACCTCGCGCGGGCCCAACGACGGCGGCAGCCACGCCGCTGCGAAGGGCCTGACCGGGTACGCGGCGCTCGCCGAGATTCTCGAAGCGGAAGGGCACGAGGTTTCGCTCTCGCGCAGCCCCGGGGCGTTCGACGACGAAGCGCTCCTGATCCTGACCCCTCCGGTCTTCGCCGACGGAGAGGAGATCGTCGAGCTGATCGGCAGTCGCCGTTACGCCGGCCCTACGCTAGTAATCCTGCCCAAGTGGCATGCGATGACGATCCCCGATGCGATTCCGGTCGAGAAGGAGGACGGGTGGGTCGTCCTCGGCGGTGCAAGCAAGCCGTCGTGGATAGAAGCCCTCGAAGGGCAATATGCGACCGAGCTCGCACTCGGCGAACTCGATCGGACGCAAGGGCCGGATTGGCAATCGGGTGCGCACCGGGGCGAATTGCCGGACCCGAAGCACGTTCAGACGATAGCCAACGCGACGATGATCCCGCTGGTGACCGCAAGCAACGGCAACATCCTCGCCGGATACTACGACGACGGCGGATACTATCCGGTGCTCGACGAGGCAGCGGGGCTGCCACCGGCGGACGAGGAGGATCTCGACACCAGCCGCTGGAACTTCATGGTTGTGGCCGAGCCCGATCTGTTCGACAACTACGGCATGGCCGACCGCGAGCGCGCTGCGCTCGCGCACGAGATCGTCGATCTGGCGATGGAGGGGCAGGATCTGCCGATCGTGTTCGATCTGACGCTGAACGGCCTTGGGCGAACGCAGAACCTGCTCACGCTCGCTTTCGCACCGCCCTTCCTGGCCGCGACGCTGTGCCTCGCGCTGGCGATGATGGTGGTTGCCTGGCGCGCCTTCCGCCGCTTCGGTCCGCCGCTCGCGGAGGCGCGCGCGATCGCCTTCGGCAAGCGGCGGCTGGTTGCGAACAGCGCTGCCCTGATTCTGCGCACGCGGCGTCTGCACCTGTTGACCGGGCCCTACGTGGAGACCGTCCGCCAACGCCTCGTCGCTGCCCTCCGGCTGCGTCGGAGCGACGACGAGACGCTCGACCACGCCCTCGACCGGCGCGCGCCAGATGCGCCGGGCTTCGCCGAGAGCGCCGAGGCGCTGCGGCAGGCGACCCGCCCGAACGAGATCCTGCGCGCCGCGAGCGCACTCAAATCCCTTGAAAGGAAGCTGATCCGATGACGATGACGCTCGACGATGTTCGCGCGATGGCGCAGGCGATCCGCGGCGAAGTGGGCAAGGCGATCGTCGGCCAGGACGCGACGGTCGATCACCTGCTGGTCGCGCTGGTGAGCGAGGGGCACGTCCTTCTCGAAGGGCCGCCGGGGACCGCCAAGACGTTCCTCGCCCAGTGCTTCGCCTGTGCGCTGGGGCTCGACTACGGCCGCATCCAGTTCACCCCCGACCTGCTGCCGGGCGACATCCTCGGCTCCAACCTGTTCAACTTCCAGACCAGCCAGTTTACCCTGACGCGCGGGCCGATCTTTTGCGAGCTGCTGCTGGCGGACGAGATCAACCGCACGCCGCCCAAGACGCAAGCCGCGCTGCTCGAAGCGATGCAGGAACGGCGCGTGACGCTCGACGGCGAAACGCATGCGCTGCCCGACCGGTTCATGGTCGTCGCGACGCAGAACCCGATCGAGAATCAGGGCGTCTATCCGCTGCCCGAAGCGCAGCTCGACCGCTTCCTGTTCAAGCTGCTCGTTCCCTATCCGAGCGAAGAAGAGGAAGCCGCGATCGTCGCCCGGTTCGGCGAGCGGCAGGGCCCACCGCGGCCAGCCGAGTTCGGCATTGCCGCTGTCAGCAACGCGGCGCGGCTTGGCGAGGCGAGTGCTGCACTGAAAGGCGTGACCGTGGCGAGGGAGATCGTCGACTATGTCGTGCGGCTGGTGCGCGCCACGCGCGAGAGCACCGACCTGTCGAGTGGCGCCAGCCCGCGAGCGGCAGTGCTACTCGCCAATGCGGCCCGCGCCCGCGCCGCGCTCGAGGGGCGCGACTACGTGATCCCCGACGATGTGAAAGCCCTCGCCACTGCCGTCCTCCGCCACCGCCTGGTCCTGAGCCCCGCCGCCGAGATCGAGGGCCGCGAGGTCGAGGCACTGGTCGCCGATCTCGTCGAAAGCACCGAGGCCCCCCGGTGAGATCAGGGGACCCGATCCTCCCCGTCGTCCCCACTGCCCGCACCGCGTGGCTCGCCGCTCTGGCGGCGCCGCTGGCGCTGGTGATCGCTGCAGCGGCGCCGGGGGCATGGGTGATCGCCCCCGCGGCCGGAGTGGCGCTGCTGGTGCTCGCATTGCTCGACGGCGCGCTCGCCGGACGGATGAGCGATTGGCGGCTCCACGCGCCGGCCGACGCCGAGGTCGGCGAGCCACTGACCGTCGCTCTGCTCGCGGAGATTGCCGGGCACGCCGCGCGCACGCCTGTCGAGGTCGCCCTCGCCGTCGATCCGCGGCTCGAACCGGGCGGCGGTGTGCAATTCGCCGCTCCGTTCGACCCCGCGACCGGCACCTGGCACGGAACGGCCGAGGTCACGCCCTCGCGCCGGGGCACCGCTCCCATCGAACGCGTCTGGCTCCGCTGGACCGGACCGCTTGGTCTCGGCGCGCGGCAGGTCAGCCATGAGCTGGACCGCGCGATCCGCATCTGGCCCGATCTCGCGCCGGTCCGCAGCCCCGAGTTGCAGACATTCCTGCGTGACGCCCAGTTCGGCCTCATCGCCCGCCGCATCCGCGGCGAAGGCACGCAGTTCGAGGCACTGAGCGAATACGAGCCTGGGATGGACCGCCGCCGGATCGACTGGAAAGCGAGCGCGCGCCATACCCGCCTCTACGCGCGTGAGAACGAGAGCGAGCGCAACAACCAAATCGTATTCGCCTTCGACTGCGGCCAGGCCATGTGCGAGCCGGTCGGCGGTCTGCCGCGGATCGACCGCGCGGTCACCTCGGCTCTCACGGCGTCTTATGTCGCCCTCAAGGGCGGCGACCGCGTGGCGCTGTTCGGATTCGCCCAGCGGCCCGAACTGTCGACGCCGTTCATTAGCGATTCGCGCAACTTCCATCGCCTTCAGCACGCCGCGGCCGGGCTCGACTACCATGCAGAGGAGCCGAACTTCACGCTGGCGCTGGCGACCCTTGCCGCCCGGCTGATGCGCCGCTCGCTGATCGTGCTGTTCTCCGACTTTACCGATCCGACCGGCGCCGAGCTGATGATCGAGAGCGTCGGCCGACTGGTCGACAGGCACCTGGTGCTGTTCGTCACCATGGAGGATGAGGACCTCGCTGCGATGTCCGCCGCCGAGCCCGACTCGCTCGATGCGCTGGCGACCGCCGTCACCGCCGACACGCTGCTGCGCCAGCGCGCGCTCGTGCTCCAGCGGCTGCGGCAGATGGGGGTCGACATCATCGAGGCGCCGTGGGACCGGATCGGCTACCGCCTCATCGACCGCTACCTCGAAATCAAGCGCGCCGAGGCGATCGGGTGAAGGCGCCCATCCTCAAGACCCTCTTCGGCAAGGCCGAAGTCGCCCCGCCGCCCGACATCGAGGCGGCCGCGCTGCGTTCCGACCGTTTTCGGCTGGAGCGGGAGCACGACTGGCGGCGGCTCGAGGACATCGTCGTGCGGATGGAGAAAGGACGGCTGCGCGGCCTCTCGGACGAGGACGTCCTGGCGCTGCCCGCACTCTACCGCACTGCCGCTTCCAGCCTCGCCGTCGCACGCGAGACCTCGCTCGACGCGGCCACGCTCGAGTATCTCGATTCGCTCATCCAGCGCGCCTGGTTTCAGGTCTATGGGCCGCGCCAGGGCTTCGTCGCCTGGCTACGCGGATTTCTCGGCGGCGGGCTCAGCCGTTCGATCCGGGAGATCTGGCTCGACATCTGCATCGCGCTGGCGGTGATGGTGGCGGGCACGATCACCGGCTGGCTGCTCGTCGCACAGGACAGGGAATGGTATTACGCCTTCGTCCCGGTCCAGTTTGCCGACACCCGCGTGCCCGGCGCCAGCCGCGAGGTGCTGATCGAAAGCCTCCAGGTCGAGAAGGACACGCAGGGCATGTCCGCCTTCGCCGCCTTCCTGTTCAGCAACAACGCCGGCGTTTCGATCCTCGCCTTCGCGCTCGGCTTCGCGTTCGGCATTCCCTCGCTGATGCTGCTGATGCACAACATGGCGGTACTCGGCGCGATGCTCTGGCTCTATGCAGACGCCGGACTGACACTCGAATTCGCGGCCTGGCTGAGCGTGCACGGGACGACCGAGCTGTTCGCGATCCTGCTCGCCGGGGCGGCCGGCATGCACATCGGCCGCTCTATGGCCTTTCCCGGCAACCGCTCGATCCTCGCCGCCGCCGCGGAGAGCGGACGCCGCGGGGCGCAGGTCATGGTCGGCGTGGTGCTAATGCTCGTCGCCGCTGCTCTGCTGGAGGCCTTTCCGCGCCAATTGCTGGGGACGGAGGGCCGGCTGATTATCGGCGGCGTCATGCTTCTCTTCTGGCTCGCCTATTTCTTCGCCTTCGGGCGCGAGAGAAAGGCGGAACCGGCATGACCGCTCGCGCCGCCCCGCATCTCGCGCACCGCGCTCGACGCCGCCGCGACGTGGTGACGCCCGAAGGGATCGCGCTTCCCTTCACGGTCGCCAGCCGCAGCGCGCGCGCCGGGGCCCTGCTGCTCGATCTGACGCTGATGTTCGTCACCGGCGTCGCCGTCACGTTGACGCTGATCTGGATCGCCGGCGGCTTGTTCGAGGCGGTCGGCGGCCCCGGCGGGACGAGCGGCGCGATGGAGTTCATCGCCGTGTTCTGGACCCTGTTCTGGTTCCTCCTCTGGAACGGCTATTTCATGGTCATGGAGATGGGGCCGCGCGGAGCGACGTTCGGCAAGCGCGCCGCCGGCATCCGGGTCGCCTCACGCGACGGCGGGCGGCTCACGCCAGAGGCGGTCGTGGCGCGCAATCTTCTGCGCGATATCGAGCTGTTCCTGCCGATCGTGTTTCTGTTGAGCGCGCCGAGCGGCGAGGGCGGGGCTGCCGGCATCGCCGCCGCCGCGTGGTTCCTGATCTTCCTGCTGTTCCCCTTCTTCAACCGCGACGCCTTGCGCGCGGGCGACCTGATCGCGGGCACCTGGGTGGTCGAGGCACCGCGCGCCACACTGGCCGAAACGCTTTCGACCGAAGGCGCCGCGCGCGAGGGGGCGAGCGCGCTGACCGGCGCCGAATACCGCTTCGGTGAGGCGGAGCTGGCGATCTACGGCGAATACGAGCTGCAGACGCTCGAGCGCGTGTTGCGCGACGACCGGTCCGAAGCGCTCGAATCGGTTCACGACGCGATCTGCCGCAAGATCGGCTGGAACCCCGGCAACGGCGACGAGCGCGCCTTCCTCGAAGCGTTCTACGCCCAGCTCCGCGCCAAGCTCGAAAGCGACATGCGCTTCGGCAAGCGCAAGGCGGACAAGTTCAGCTAGACGGCTTGCCGGCCGGCGCCGGGCGGCGCACAAGGCGGCGATGGAATACCGGATCGCGCAAGACCCGCTGGAGGACGCCGAGGTGCTCGCGCTGCTCCAGCTCCACCTCGACGAAATGCATCGCTGGTCGCCGGCCTGCAAAGTCCACGCCTTGCCGGCCGAGCGGCTGCGCGAGCCGGACGTGACGTTCTACGTGGTGCGCGACGGCGACGGGCTGGCAGCGGTCGGTGCGCTCAAGGAACTCGCGCCCGACCGCGGCGAGCTCAAGTCGATGCGCGCGGCCCCGCCATACCGCGGGAAGGGCGCGGGCGAGGCGGTTCTGCTCCACTTGCTGGGTGAGGCGCAGGCACGCGGCTACCGCTGGCTCGGGCTGGAAACAGGGCGCCCCGAAGCATTCCGGCCGGCCTTGCGGCTTTACGAAAAGCACGGCTTTGCCGAATGCCCGGCATTCGGCGACTATGTCTCCGACGAATTCAGCCTGTGCATGGAGAAATGGCTGTGACGATCGACCGAAGAACCGCGCTGGCGGGCGGCCTCGCGCTGGCGGCGAGCGCCTGCGTACCGGTCGAGCGTGATCTCGCCGGGCGCTTCGGCGCCCTGCTGCGCATCATCGAGGCGCAGGGCAACGGCACGCTCGGCGTTGCAGTGCTCGACACCGGCACCGGCCGCGTCTGGGGCCATGCCGACTATGCGCGCTTCCCGCACTTGTCCTCGTTCAAGCTCTCGCTGGCCGCGCTGGTGCTGCACCTCGACGAGACCGGCGCGCTCGATGCCGGCGAGCATGTCACCTGGACCGAGGACGACCTGCTCTCCTATGCCCCGTTTGCGAAGGAGCGGCTGGAGGAAGGCGCCACGTTGCGCGAGCTGGCGGAGTTCACCCAGAAGCTGAGCGACAACACGGCCGCAAACGTGCTCCTGCGGCGGCTCGGCGGTCCCGAGCGGCTGACCGCGTTCTGGCGCGCGATCGGCGACGAGACGAGCCGACTCGACCGCTACGAACCCGAGCTCAACCTGGTGCCGCCGGGCGAGATCAAGGACACGACCACCCCCACCGCGATGGCGCGCACCTTGGGCAAGCTCCTTTACGGCGACGCGCTGGGCGAAGCGGCGCGCGCCACGCTGAAGCTGTGGATGGCAGAGACGCGCACCGGCACCAAGCGCGTGCGCGCCGGGCTTCCGCCCGAATGGCCCTCCGGCGACAAGACCGGCACGTCGCTCGCGCCGGGCATGGGCAGCGTCTATGTCGACGTCGGCTATGTCGAGCCGCCGGCCCGCGCGCCGTTGACCTTCGCCGCCTACTTCCGCGCCGCTCGCCAGCACACGGCAGCCGATCCGGCGTCCGAAGCCGTGCTGGCGGAAGTGGGACGCGTCATTGCGAGATACGCTCGCGCGACCTGAATTTGACCGCCGCGGTCACTCCCCGGCGAAAATCGCCACTTCGTTCATACCCTCGCTGGTCGCACGAGCGCGGTACATGCCGGGGGTGTTGAAGCTGAACACGGCCTCGCCGTCCTTCGAGACGACGATCACACCGCCGTCCCCGCCCAGTTCGCCGACGTCGGCGATCACCGCGTCGGCCGCCTGCTGCACCCCTTCGCCCGCCAGCAACATCCGCGCGCAGATCGCGTGCGCGACGCCGGCGCGAATGAAATATTCGCCCGAGCCCGTGGCGGAGACGGCGCAGGCGCGGTCGTCGGCCCAGGTGCCCGCGCCGATCACCGGCGAGTCGCCGATCCGGCCCCAGCGCTTGCCGGTCATCCCGCCGGTCGAGGTTCCGGCGGCGAGATGCCCCGCGGAATCGCGCGCGACCGCGCCCACGGTGCCGAACTTGAACTCGACGTCGAGCGCGGCGAGGTTCTCCGCCTTCATCTTCTCGAGCTGCTTGCGGCGATGCTCGGTCGGGAACCATTCCGGCGGGACGATTTCCAGCGCCTTCTCGGTGGCGAACTGCTCGGCGCCCTTGCCCGAAAGGAACACGTGACGCCCGTCCTCCATAACCGCGCGCGCGAGGCGGATCGGATGGCGCACGGTCGTCACTCCCGCGACCGCGCCCGCGGCACGCGTGCTGCCGTCCATGATCGAGGAGTCGAGCTCGTTCTTGCCGTCCCAGGTGAACACCGCGCCGCGCCCGGCATTGAACTTGGGGTCGTCCTCCAGCAGCACGATCACTGCCTCGACCGCATCCATCGCGCTGCCGCCCTCGCTGAGCACTTTCGCGCCCGCATCGAGCGCAGCCTGCATGGCGGCACGATATTCGGCCTCCTGCTCGGCGCTCATGTTCTCGCGCTTCAGCGTGCCTGCCCCGCCGTGGATGGCGAGCGACCAGCCCCGCGGCGGCGCGGCCGCCTCCTGCGCTGACGGCGAAGCGGCGGGGAACAGGGCGAGAAACGCGAGAAGCGCGGCTGCAGGCTTGATCATGGCGATAGGCTAGCGCCCCGCCCGGCGGGAGCAAGGAGGTTTTCTCCCCCCAGCCGCAGGATTTTGTCTTTTTCTTGCTGCATGTTAGGTTTGCGCCGCCGCCATCGGGGAGAAATCCAATGCGAATAGGTAATTATCGCTTCGACCAGGAACTGGCGATGCAGATCGGCGAAAAAGTGATCTGGGCCTTGCTGATCCTGATCGTCACCTGGGCGCTGGCAGGCGCCGCCAAATGGACTTTCGCGAAACTGGTCGACAACGTCGCCCTGTTCCGACGCAGTACCGGCAGCGGAGCAAGCCTGGGAGAATCGCTCGGCAAGATCGTGTCGCTGCTAATCTGGCTGTTCGGCCTGATGATCATCCTCAGCGTTCTCGGTCTCGGCAACGTGGTCGGACCGCTGGATACACTGCTCGATAACGTCATGGCCTTCGTTCCGCGTCTGGTCGGGGCTGGGCTGATCTTCTTCATCGGACTGATGGTGGCGCGGATCGTCCGCGATCTCATCGTTACCACGCTGCAGACCTTCGATTTCGACAAGTGGGCCAACCGCGGCGGTGTCGACACGGTCACGGGCAACAGCGCGATCAGCAACACGATCGGTACGATCGTCTATGCTCTGGTCGTGGTGTTCGCCTCGATCCTCGCGCTCGATGCCCTGAGCCTCGAGAGCGTATCGGAACCGGCGAGCAACATGCTTCAGCTGATCTTCGATGCAATCCCGCGGATTATCGGAGCCGCCCTGTTGCTGGGGATCGGCTATCTGATCAGCCGGTTCGTGGTGCAGCTCATCAAGGATGTGCTCGGTGGGCTCGGGGTCGATCGGGCCCTGGGCGCGACCGAGCTCCTGCCCGAGGGTGCCACGGCCACCGACGTGATCGCGCGTGTGGCGCAGATCGCGATCGTCCTGTTCTTTGCCATCGCCGCAACGCGGCTGCTTGGTTTCCCGGAACTTACGGCGATCCTCGACCAGGTGCTTGAACTCGGTGGCCGCGTGATCTTCGGCGCGGTGGTGATCCTGGTCGGCTTCCTGATCGCCCGGCTGCTCGTACGCATGACGTCGGGGGCCGGCGAGGAAAGCCTGGCAGGCACGATCATCAAGTGGGCGACGATCTTCGTCTTCACCTTCATGGGCCTCAGCTTCATGCAGGTCGGCGACGAGATCGTGCGCATCTTCTTCAGCGCGCTGGTGATCGGCGGCGCGGTTGCCGCCGCCCTCGCATTCGGGCTCGGCGGCCGCGATTGGGCCGGCCGCAAGCTGAACGAGTGGGATGCAAAGGTGCCGTCCTCGACGACGGGCCCGCGGCAAGGCGGAACGTCCGACGAGCCGCTACCGCCCGGGACCTGACCGGATGTCCTGCCGCCGTTAGGCCGGCGGGATTAGAAAAGGGGGCGAGGCCTCGGGTCTCGCCCCCTTTTTGTGCCGGCACTCACGGAGAGAGGCCGACCTCAGGACCGCGGACCCCGCGCCCGCTTCGGCCCCGCCAGGCAGCATCGAACAGCGCCACCTGGATTAGAAACGCCACGCAGATCATTGCGAATTCGCCGCCGTCCTCGATGAAGGTTTCGACCTCGATCAAAGCCTGGGTGTGCGCCCCCCAGACGACGATCAGGTCGACCACGACTCCGAAGAATGCCGCGGCGGCGATGCAACCCGACAGGATCAGGGATTCAACCGCGGCACGCAGCCGCGCATGGCGCAAGGCGGCGACCAGCGCGATCAGCCAGAATGCGCCGATCACCAGGAACAAGCTCGCCTCGCCGATGTCGTTCGGCGCGACCGGCAGCGACCAGCCGGCGAATGCCCCGGCAAAGGCATGGCCGAAGCGCTCGTGGATCTCGATACTGTTGTCGAGGGTCAACCAGGCGAACAGCAGCGCATTGGCGAGATAGACGCTCGCCCCGTCCCACCGCCACATGACCAGCAGCATCGCCGCAATCGCGAACGTCAGCGAATATTCGAGCCATTCGCCGAAGCCCCCGTCCGAAGCGAGGAAGAACTGGACCGGCAGGTGCGCCTCGGTCAGTTCGCCGTAGTGGGCGGCCACGTCGAGCCCGACGAGTACGCCGGCATAGGGAAGCAGGAACAGCGCAGCCGTGCGCAGGCTGCGCGAGAACGCGATCTCGGTCAGGACCGAGTCGGCCTCGCGAAAGAGGGCCCTAGGCTGCATCGATGGGTCTCCGAAAGTTCCGCAGCGGGGCGGAAACGCCCGTCATAGTGCCCGGGTGCGGCAAGAACGGTTAAGCCGCATGCTTAACCTGGGCCTACCGCGCGAGGATCACGATGGTTACCCCTTCAGAGCCATTTCCACTTCCGGAACAGTGCGAGCTGCATGAGCATGATGGCTGCGCACAGGCCGACCACGATCCAGAACGCCGCACCGTCGTCAGCCCCCGGTATTCCCCCGACGTTGATCCCGAGCAGGCCGGTGAGGAACGTCAGCGGCAGGAAGATCGCGGCCACGATGGTCAGCAGATAGTTGGTGCGTTCCGCGCCGGCGAGCGACCGCGCACGCAACTCGTCCATGAGCACGACCGCGCTTTCCTTGCTGATGTCCACGTCGTCGAGAAAGCGGCGCAGGAGCGCGATCGTTTCGGCAATTTCGCGCCGGTCGTGTCCTTCGAACCACTCCGGCGCCTCGCGAGCGATCGCCTCCAGCGCAACATGCTGCGGCCCCATGTGGCGCTGGAGCGCAAGGCAGTTCCGGCGGATGGCGACAGCCTTGGAGAGCACCTCGTCATTGCTCTCCTCTTCCTCCATGTCGAGATCTTCAAGCCGGTCGATCTCATCGTTCATGTCGACGATCGCCGCGTTCATCCGTTGCACCATGTGACCGGTCAGCGACGTGACGAGCGAGCCCGCGTCGACAGGGCCGGAACCCGCGTCGAATTCCAGCAGCGTGTCCCGCGGCGTCTGCAGCGGTACGCGGCGCAGGGTGACGAGCCGCCTCCCGTCGCTCCACAGCTGCATCGAGACCATGTCCTCCGGCGCCGCGCCGGAGTTGAAGTTGATCCCGCGCAGCACGGCAACCAGCGTTTCGCCCTCGCTGAAGGCCCGCGGGCGGGTCGCGTCGCTGGTGAGCAGCCGGGCGGTCGGCTCCGGAACGCCGAGCTCCGCCTGGAGCCAGTCGCACATGCCCGCCTCCGTTCGGCGCAGGTGAAGCCACAGGACCTCGCCCGGCGCCGCCGGCCGCCAGCCCTGCGCCTCGTCCCAGCCGATCGCCCGCGCGCCGCCCCGGCCGTCCAGCACCCGACCAAACAGCAGGGCGGTTTCGTCCTCGTTCTCGTCGGTCGGATCGGCGACATCGTCCATCGCGCCTTCCTTGCCGCAAACGCCGGGCGCTGTCATTGCTCCTTCATCGGACCACGCCTATATGGCGGGCCATGTCTGAGATACGTCCGTGGCGCACGATCGCGCGTCGCCAGTCCCGCCAGATCATGGTCGGCAACGTGCCGGTCGGCGGCGATGCGCCGATCACGGTGCAGACGATGACCAATACCCCGACCGAGGATGCGGCGGCGACGATCGATCAGATCCGCCGCTGCGAAGAGGCTGGGGCGGACCTGATCCGCGTCTCCTGCCCGACCGAGGAAGCGACCGCCGCGCTGCCGCTGATCGTGCGTGCCTCGAACATTCCGATCGTTGCCGACATCCACTTCCACTACAAGCGCGCGCTCGAAGCGGCCGACGCCGGCGCGGCGTGCCTGCGGATCAACCCCGGCAACATCGGCAGCGACCAGCGCGTCGCCGAAGTGGTCCGGGCGGCCAAGGCGAACGGCTGCGCGATCCGCATCGGGGTCAACGCCGGGAGCCTCGAGAAGGACCTGCTCGAGAAATACGGCGAGCCTTGCCCCGAGGCGCTGGTCGAGAGCGCGCTCGACCATATCAAGCTGCTGCAGGATCACGACTTTCACGAATACAAAGTGGCGGTGAAGGCGAGCGACGTGTTCCTCGCCGTCGCTGCCTACATGGGCCTTGCCGAAGCGGTCGACTGCCCTCTGCACCTCGGCATCACCGAGGCCGGCGGCCTGATCGGCGGGACGGTCAAGTCCAGCATCGGCATCGGCAATCTGCTCTGGGCCGGGATCGGCGACACGATTCGCGTCTCGCTGTCCGCCGAACCAGAGGATGAAGTACGCGTCGGGTTCGAGATCCTCAAAGCTCTCGGCCTCAGGACGCGCGGCGTGCGGGTGGTCTCCTGCCCGTCCTGCGCGCGGCAGGGCTTTGACGTAATCCGCACCGTCCAGGCGCTGGAGGAGCGGCTCTCCCACATCAAGACGCCGCTTTCGCTCTCAGTCCTCGGTTGCGTGGTCAACGGCCCGGGCGAGGCGCGTGAGACCGACATCGGCATCACCGGCGGCGGCAAGGGCAAGCACATGGTCTATCTCTCGGGGGTGACCGACCACCACGTCTCCGACGCGGACATGCTCGACCACATTGTGGATCTGGTCGAGAAGAAAGCCGCCGAGATCGAGGCGGACATGAGCGACGCGGGCCAAGCCGCCCCCAAGGAGCACGAAGTGCCCGAGGCTGCGGAATGATCCGCCGTCAGAAGTAGATGTCGACGTAGTCCGTCAGGTCGTCGCACCATTCGAATTCGCGCAGCCGCCAATACTGACGGCCCTGCGTCACGCCGAACCGCCAGACCTTGTCCGCGGCGCAGCGGCGGCCCGCGTCGGGCGTGTCGGTGATCGCCACTCGGCCGTCGAGCAGGAAGTAGTCGACGCCGATCTCCGTCACCACGCCATCGACCGTCACCCGTCCGGGTCCGTCTTGCGCACTTTGCGAGCCCGACAGGTGCCATACGCCGTTCGCGTCGACCGTCACCTCCACGTCGCCGCGCCGGTCCCAGGTGATCCATTGCAGCGTCATGCCGCTGTTGTTCCGCAACCGATGCGCGGCGTCCTGGCTGAGAATGCGGGTGGCGGCCGGAGCCGGCGTCGCGGTCTCGGGCGGCGAGGCGGTTTCGGGTGGCGGAGCGGCGGCAGTGCAGGCCGCGAGCGCCAGCAGCGCCGGCAGGGCGATGTGTTTCATATCCCGCAAACGTGTGGACGACGAAAGCCGTTCCCCGTTCACGCTCCCGTTACCGCTTGCTATGCTAGGGCCTAACAATGAACAGACGCGGCATCATCAAGGGCGCCCTTGCTTTGGGCGCAACCATGGCTCTTCCGACCCGCCTCCCGGCGCAAGTGCGCGCCGGAAACCCGCGTGACGCGATTCTGGCCGAGATCGCCAAGCGCGAGCAGGAGAAGGCCGGATCGATCCTGTGGCGCACCGACATCGTCGGCATCGCGGACTTCGGGCTGCGCAGTTCGGAGCCGCGCTTCCACTTCGTCAATCTCGAGGCGGGGCGGGTCGATTCGTACCTCGTCACGCACGGCAGCGGCTCCGATCCGGAGCACGACGGCTGGCTCAACTGGTTCTCGAACGTGCCCGAATCGCTCTGCACCAGCCGCGGCGCCTACATGACCTACGGCTGGTACACGGGCCGGTTCGGAACCTCGATCCGGCTGGAGGGGCTGGAGGCGGACAATTCCAACGCGCTCGATCGCGCGATCGTAATGCACCGCGCCGACTATGCCGAGCCGGCGCATCTCGCGCGCTGGGGCCGCCTCGGCCGCTCAAACGGCTGCTTCGCGATGGGCGACGCGGACTTCAAGCTGGCCCTGCTCCAGCTCGGCGGCGGCCGCGTGCTCTTCGCCGACCGTCTCGGCCTGGCAGCGGACGGCACGACCGTCCCGCGTCCCGCACAAGGCGCCGGCCAGATAACGCCGCTGACGCCCCAGCCCCCGCGCGGCGAGGATATCCTCAACCCGGGCGTCTACTGAGACCGCTTCATCCTTCGTCATCCCAGCTGCCCCTGCCCGTCGACGTTATTAGAGACCGGCATTAGAGACCGGCTTCTCACGGCGGTTACAGCAGTTGGGGGGCCATCGACATTCTCGATCGGCCGACGCCTGATATAGGCGCAGCTGCAATCGCGGCGCGTGCTGAGCGGATGGCTCAGAATGCCGCAACAAGCCCTAATGCGCCGAAAGCAAGGCAGTTAACAAAGGACCGACGCGCTCGGGCCGAGCCCTTCAGAGACCCTTCGATGGGGCCAGATATAACGGTTTTCACAAAACTATTTTATGTATATAGTAAATTGAGCTGAAAGTGCTGCGCAACGGCAAAGGGAGAGGTTCATGCACCCTGCCAGGCTAATGTTGGGAGCGGTTTGCCTTCTTACAGCTCATCTGTTGGGAGGAGCTGCCGCGGCACAGGACGACTGGGTGCCGGGCAGCAGCTATTCCGATGTTCCGACGATCGAGGACGTACTCGGATTCAAACCGATCGAGCGATTTACGAGCTTCTATGAAACCGAGAAACTGCTTCATCGCTGGGCCGAGGTTTCGGATCGCGCCAAGCTGATTACCTATGGCGAAGATTACGAGGGCAAGAAGCTCTACATGCTGGTGGTCAGCAGCCCCGAAAATCTCGCCGCCCTGGACACGCACCTCGCGAATCTCGGCAAGTTGACCGATCCGCGCAAGCTGGGCGCCGGCGAACTCGATTCCATCGTCGCAAACACGCCAGCCACAGTCATGATCTCGACGATCGACACCAGCGAGGCTTCCTCGGTCGAGGCGATGCAGATCGTCGCCTATCAGTTGCTTGCCGGCACGGATGCACGCACCCTGCGCATACTCGACAATGTCCTGACCTATATCATACCGGTCGAGAATCCCTCTCCTCGCGAGCGCTATGTCTCGTGGTACCACACGGCCCGCAGCCGGATTCCGAAGGCCGATCCGAACGCGGCAGAGCACAACCCGCCGTGGGGCGTCGGCAACGATTCGAACCATTATCAGCTCGATCCGAACCGCGACATGGTGCCGCTGAAGATGCGCGAAGGCCGCGCCAAGGTGGAACTGATCCGAAGATGGCGACCCGAACTCGCTCTCGACATCCACGAGATGGGCGCCGAATCGACTTTCTTCTTCCCGCCCTATCCCGAACCCTACAACACCAACCTACCCAACGACACGCTGAAGAAGTGGTGGGAGATCTATGCGAAGGACATGCGCGAGCAGTTCGACGCGCGTGGCTGGCGATACTTT
Source organism: Pelagerythrobacter aerophilus (assembly GCF_003581645.1). Classification (GTDB taxonomy): domain Bacteria; phylum Pseudomonadota; class Alphaproteobacteria; order Sphingomonadales; family Sphingomonadaceae; genus Pelagerythrobacter; species Pelagerythrobacter aerophilus. Next base: position 350,393 of record NZ_QXFK01000019.1, read on the forward strand.
TCCGGCGATTCGTTCGGCTCGCCGTTCCTCGGCATGCATACGCTGTACACGCAGTATCACGGTATGATCGGCATCCTCTTCGAGCAGGCGGCCGGCAGCGGCGGGCTGGTACTCGAGCGGAAGAACGGTTCGCTGCTGACGCTCCGCGACCGCGTGCAGCACCATGTCACAGGCATCATGTCCTACCTCGATACGACAGTGGCGAAGCGGCAGGAACTGCACCGCGATTTTCAGGAATTCTTCCAGTCGTCGATGGATGGTGTGCCCGGCGTCCAGCAGAAGGCCTACGCCTTCCCGCCAGACGACGATCCGAACAAGATGTCGCAGTTCATCGACAGCCTGCTCGCCCACGGCATCGAGGTGCAGCGCACAAGCGAACCCTTCTCGGTCGGCCGAGCGAGCGGATATTTCTCCAACGAACCGGAGCGTCACGCCTTTCCGGCTGGCACTTACATCGTTTCGCTGAAGCAGCCGCTCAGCCGCCTGGCCAACGCGCTGCTGGAGAAGGAACCTTACCATTCGATTCCGGTCTTCTACGACATCTCCGTATGGGCTCTGCCTTACCAGTACGGGATCGACGGGTACTGGATGAACGATGTGCCGCACGTCGCGATGGAATCCGTTAGCGAACCGCCATCACCCAAGGGCGAGGTGGCCGGAGGCAAGGCGGGGTTCGCCTATGTCTGGCCGTATCGCGGCGCGCTCGACGCCGCAGCCGCCTATCGCCTCGCGGAGAGCGGGGTGAACCTGTATCTGCATCCGGGCCCGGCCACCGTCGCCGGCACTTCGTACGACGCCGCCTTCATCGCGCCGGTCGACGAGAACGACGAATCGATCCACAATCTCATGCGCGCAGTGGTCGAGGATGTCCCCGTGCGGATCGAGGCCGTTTCGACTGGCCATGCCGCCGACGGATCGGATCTCGGCTCGGGCCTGCTCCAGCCCGTCGGCAAGCCGGCCGTTGCCGTGCTAACGCGCGAGGGAACGGACACCACCGCTTGGGGCAGTTTCTACTTCTTCTTCGACGAGATGTACCATCTGCCCTTCACCCCGATCGCGGTGCCGGAGCTCGCGGAAGTCGATCTGCAGCGATACAACACGATCATCATTCCGGACGGCGGCCAGAGCGTCAGAGATGGCGAAATCCGCGGTAAGCCCTACGAATGGTATTTCCGGGAGGAAGGCACCCAACACCTGCGCGAATGGGTTGAGCGCGGGGGCACACTCATCACGGTCAAGGGCGGTACTGCCTTCGCCTCTGCGGACGGCGGCGGGCTGACGAGCACGCAATCGCTGGGCGTGACGCAAAAGACGCCCGGCGCGATCGTTCGCGTGGAAACCCGGGGCCGCTCGCCGCTGACGACCGGTTATCCGGACACCTTCCACGTCCTGTCGAGGAACACGCGGCTGTTCTCGGCCGGCGAAAGCGGCCGTTCCGTCCTCTCCTATGTCGATGCGGAGGGGTTGAATGTCGCCGGATATCTGCTCGACGATGACTCGGCCCGCCTTGCGACGACGGATTTCCTGATGACGGAGAATATCGGCCAGGGCCGAGTGATAATGTTCGGGGAGGACCCCAACCTGCGCAACCAGTGGACCCACCTGCATCAGTTGCTGTTCAACGCAATCCTGTTCGGACCGCTCGTGCGCTGATGCGCGCATTGGCCCGCTCGATACATTTCATACCTAAAATAATTGGACCGGGACGCCGATGATGATAGGCCTGCCGATCCGGACAGAAGAAGAGTGCCTGGAGGGGTCGTGACCGAAGACGAAATCGTAGAACGGGAAAGCGGCCTCCAGAAAGGTCTCAGCAAGGCTCAGGTCGTGATGATCGGGCTGGGCGGCGCCATCGGCACCGGTCTCTTTATGGGTAGCGGCATCGCGATCAACTATGCTGGCCCCGCCGTCGTGCTGAGCTATCTCATCGCCAGCTTCGCTGCCGTCGTGATGGTCTTCAGCCTGTCCGAAATGGCGGTGATGCACCCTACGGCCGGATCGTTCGGCACATATGCCGAAACCTACCTCAACCCCTGGGCCGGCTTCGTCGTTCGATACACCTACTGGATAGCGCAGGTGATCGCGATCGGGGGAGAGGCGGTGGCCGCCGGCGTTTACATGACCTACTGGATGCCGGACACGCCAGTGTGGGCCTGGTCGCTCGGCTTCGCCTTCATTCTCCTCTACGTCAATTCGCGCTCGGTCGGGGATTTCGGCACGTTCGAATACTGGTTCGCCTTCATCAAAGTGACAGCGATCGTCCTGTTCATCATTCTCGGGCTCGGCACCATCTTCGGCATTGGGACCGAGCCGGTCGGATTTCACAACCTCACCGACCTGCCGGGCGGTTTCATGCCCAACGGATGGACCGGCGTATGGATGGGGGTGCTTATCGGCATCTTCTCGTTCGTTGGCATAGAAGTCATCGCCGTCACCTCTGGCGAGACCAAGGAGCCGGAAAAGGCGATCCCCGCGGCGCTGCGCACGATGGCGCTGCGCCTTATCCTCTTCTACCTGCTGGCTCTGACGATCGTGGTGAGCTTCGTGCCGTGGACCGAATCCGGTGCCGAAGTCGTCGAGCAGAGCCCGTTCGTGAAGGTGCTGTCCTATACGGGTATCGCACATGCCGCTGCGATCATGAATTTCGTCGTGATCAGCGCCGCCCTCTCCAGCATGAACACGAACATCTATCTCTGTTCGCGAATGCTGTTCTCGCTTTCGCGCGGTTCCTATGCCCCCAAGTTTCTCGGCAAGCTCAGCGCCAACGGAACCCCGGTCGGAGCGATCCTGACATCCGGCCTGTGCATCCTGCTCGCGGCAAGCGTTTCGGTGATAACGCCGCGCGCCTACAACTACCTGTTCGGCATTGCGATCTTCGGCGCCATCGTCGTGTGGATGACGATCCTGGTCAGTCACATCAGCTTCCGCCGACGGCACGACGTATCGCACTTGCCAGTGCGGATGCCGTTCTTCCCCTACCTCCAGATCGCCGGGCTGGCGCTTCTCGCTGCCATCCTTCTCACGATGGCCTTCGACACCGAGTTCTGGAATGTGTCGTGGATCGTGGGCGTGCCATGGCTGATCCTGATCTCCACCGCCTATTTCCTTTGGAAGCGGCGCAACCGCGCCGCCGCAGAGAGTGTGGCCCCCGACTCGCTGGTGTCCTGAAGGAGCTACAAAGGCGAAGAACCCAGGTCCCACCCCCTGCACTCCAAAGCATTTCCTATACGCTGCATCCCCACTGACGGGCTGGCTTTGTATCAGGCCCGGAAACCCCTTGTAGCTGGTCCGAACCGTCGATTCCGTCGCTCCGTGTTCACGAAAATGCGCAACAGCATGAGTTGCGTGAACAAGCTCCCTTTCGAGGCCGGCTCCGGAACCATCGTCACGCTGCGAATAGCAAGCGGCGACGCTAGCCTGTGAGATCGTTGAAGAAGCGGCTCATCCGGCTCATCGCCTCGTCCAATTGCTCGTGGCTGACCGAACCGAAGCAGATGCGCAGATGCCCCTCGCCGGCCGCACCGTAGAAGCTTCCCGCCTCGACCACCACACGGGCTCTTTCGAGGAGATCTTCCGCGAGGACCTGGGAAGGGCGGCCAGTCTGGGAGACGTCCGCAAATGCGTAGATTGTGCCTTCGGGACGGGCGCAGCTCACGCCCGGCATTTGGTTGAGCGCCCTCACAACCGTATCGCGCTTCACGCGGTCGTCATCGACCATCCGCGAGACGGCTTCCATCCCGCCGGTTACGGCCGCGAGGCCGCCATATTGAATGAATGTATTGACATGGGTCACTTCGTTAGAGGTGATCTTCATTAAGGCCGGAATAAGCTTGGCGTCGGCCGCGATATAGCCGAGGCGCCACCCATCCATCGCGTAGGCTTTGGTGAAGGCGAAAGTCGAGACGGTCCGCTCCCGCATTCCATTCAGCGCCGCAATGCTGACGTGCTCGCTGCCGTCGAACGTGATATATTCGTACACCTCGTCGGACAGAACGAACAGGTCGTGTCGGATGGCGACATCGGCGAGCCCCTCCAGTTCCTGCCGAGAGTAGACCCGGCCTGTCGGGTTGCAGGGGTTAACCAGCACGATCATCTTCGTTCTCGGCGTGACTGCCTGTTCAATCCAGTCCGACCGGATGCGGAAGTCATCAGCGGCGTCGAGCGGAACCGTGACCGCCGTACCTCCGGCCAGCTCGATCTTGCCCACATGCTGGGGATAGTATGGTTCGAGGAGGATCACCTCGTCGCCCGGGTCAATCAGCGCGAAAATGGCCGCGAACGAAGCCTGGGTAAGCCCGTTGGTGACAATCACCTCGTCGGGCGATGCGTCGATACGATTGAAGCTCCCGAGCTTCTCGGCGAGGGCCGCCCTGAATGCCGGTTCACCCTGGAGGTCGCCATAGTGCACCATGCCTCCCTGAAGAGCGGCAATGGCCGCGTCCTTGATCGGCTGGGGCGTATCATGGATCGGCTTGCCAAGTTCGAGGTGTATCAAATCCTCGCCCGCCTTGCCCAATGCGGCAGCTCGCGCGAACATTCCGAAGCTCTTCTTCGAGGTGTCGGTAATTCGTCGGGCAAGCTTCGGCATCGGGATCCTCGCGGCTGACCGCCACCGGCGGCCGAGTGTATGGCTGGAGTTAGCGCTGCTCGCGCCTGAGAGGGAAATTGCCGCCGGCAAGCGGCAGCTTGTCTTCATCGATCAACTCGCCGCCCTTCATCACCCACACAATCTGCTTGGCATTGTTGATGTCGACCGTCGGATCGGCGCTGAGCAGGACCATATCGGCGAGCTTGCCGGGCTCGATCGACCCGAGTTCGTCCGCCTTGCCCAGATGCTTCGCGCCGTTGAGCGTCGCGATCGTGACAATGCGGGCAGCGGGAACCCCGGCGGCCTGCAACAACTCCATCTCGCGGTGGACGGCGGGCCCGAGCGTCTGGTCCGTCGCGATGGCGATCACGCCACCGGCGGCGTCGATCATGCGCATGTTCTCCTGCGCGACCGGCGTCATCAGTTTCATCCACCAGGTCCAGCCGCGTTCCTTCCACGCGGGTAAGGTCTCGGTCTTGAGCTTGTCGATCTCCTCAGCGCTGTAGGACGCCTGGTAGAGCGGCTGATCGAGAAATTCGGGATGTTCGACCAGGCGGCTGTAGCCCTCGCCGATAGTCAGGGTGGTCGCCATCGGCGTCTTCTTGGCGCCCATCAGTTTCGCGAATTCCTCGGTGATCGGGCCCTGGATGACCGGATGGGCGAGGCTGTCGACCCCGGCGAAAATCGCCTCGGTCGCACGCAGTTCGCTTGAGGTATGGGCGGTGGTCCGGATGCCGTGCCGGTTCACCTCGAGGATGATGTCCTGCATGAGATCCAGGGGCAGAAGGCTGATAAGCGGACGCGTACCCCAGCCGTGCTCGTCGAGCGTCAGCTTCACGATATCGGGCTTCTGCTCCTTCAGGTATTCGAGAAGCGCCGGCTTGTCCTCGCTCCAGTCGTCGATCTCGATCGCCATGCCGCTGCCGTGGCTCCCCGGATAGGTGACGAGATTTCCGGTGGCGAAAATGCGCGGCGAGAGAATTTCTCCGGCGCGTTCTTCCGCGCGAAGACCGAGAATATGCTCGGGCACGTTTCCGGCGTCGAAAACGGTGGTGACACCCGAATAGAGATAGCTAGCCAGCGCCTCGAGGCCGGCTTCGTGAGCGGTCGCCGCGTCCGCCGCGACCTGCGCCGGAGGAGGAGGCGTCGCCTGCGGGTTGGTCCGGTCTACGCCGACCATCCGCCGGCCATCGCCGCCGCGCGCACCCTTGAGATGGATGTGTACATCCATCAGCCCCGGGATCAGGTATCGGCCGGAACCGTCGATGTGCCGGCCGGGCACTTCGGGCGCGACGGCGGTCGGCGTGACGAACGTGATGCGGCCATCTTCGACGCCGACCGACATGTCCGTCTGGTTCGGCTGACCGGTGCCGTCGATGAGGGTTACGTTCTCGATCACGAGATCCTCGGCCAGGGCCGGGGTGGTCAGGACCAGCGCAAGCGCACTCGCGCACGCGGCGAAACGGGAGGGGAATCCGATCATCAGGGTCACTCCTTTACTTCCGCGCCGTCGCGCTTGAACACGATGCCATCGCGCATGACGAAGCTGACGCTCGAGACAGCGTTGATGTCTGCGGTGGGGTCGCCGTCCAGGGCGATCACGTCCGCTACCATGCCCGGCGCCAGTGTGCCGCGATCCTTCAGGCCGGCCGCGTCTGCGGCGTTGACCGTCGCGGTCTTCAGTGCCTCGACCGGGGTCATTCCCGCTTCGACATATTCCACCATCTCCTGCGCGTTGGTGCCGTGCGGCGCTATGCCGCTGTCGGTACCCAGTGCGATCGGTGTTCCAATCTCGATCGCCATGCGCACCAGCTTTTTCGGCTGATCTCCCAGCTTCAGCAGCTTGTTCAGTGATGCCGGATTGATGTCCTTCATCGGGCCCCGAAGGACTTTTTCCGGCGTATCGCCCACCCAGGTGATCGGCCATACCGTCGGGATTAGGTAAGTCCCGCGCTGCTTCATCAGCTGCAGGCTTTCCTCGTCCGCCCACATGCCATGCTCGATGGAATCGTAGCCTGCCCGAACGGCCGCATCGATGCCGCCTTTGCCATGCGCATGCGTGGTAACTTTGCGGCCCATCGAGTGAGCTGCGTCAGCGATCGCCGTCAGCTCCTCGTCGGTAAACTGCTGCTCCGTGCCTGCGTCGGACGGATCGAGCACGCCCCCGGTGACGTGGACCTTGATCACGTCGGCGCCATACTTGATGGCGGCACGGGTGGCGCGGCGGCAATCGTCTGCACCGTCGCAGACATTGTCATGCGGCTCAGCGTCAAGAAATGCGCGTTTCATGCCGTGCGAATCGCCGTGTCCGTTTGTGGGACTGATTCCCTCTCCTGCAGCAATGATGTGCGGGCCGGGGACAACGCCGTAATCGATCGCATCGCGAAGGGAGAAGATGGCGGCATTCGGCGCGCCGAGATCGCGGATCGTCGTGAATCCGGCCATCAAGGTGGCGAGCGCGTTGGTATAGCCATTGAGTGCGAAAAAGGCATCTTCCTCCCGAAGGCGCAAGCCCGGGTAATGCTCTGCAATACCGCTCCCTGTCACATGAACGTGGAGATCCATGAAGCCGGGCAGAACCCACTTTGATGACAAGTCGATCAACTGCGCGTCAGGAGGCAAGCCCAGTTCCGCTGCGCTCCTGAAACCCTCCTCGATCGACCGGACCTTGCCGTCCACCGTCACCAGCGTGGCGTTGGCCATCACAGGCTTTCCTGGCTCCACGATAAGATGCCCCGCATGGATTATGGCCGGCAGGGCCGTTCTCGCTGCCGGATGAGCTGGCTGGCCCGGCTCGACATTTCGCTGGGCCGCGGCCGGGATAGCCAGGCTAATGGCTGCGCAAGCAGTAAGGGTCAGGGCTTTGAACAGGCGCATCTCTACTCCCCCGTTGACGCTGCGCAGACTCGGCAGCCTATTGCTATAAGCATAAAATAATTCTATTCCGCGCAGAATGTCCAGTCTCGATTCCATTGCCCAGCAAACTTCGTCGCAAAGCGATCGTCTGGAGTTCGCGCGCCGCCGCTTCACGACGCTGGAAAGGCTCGCCTACATAAACAGCGGATCGTACGGCTTGCTGAGCGACACAGTGCGCTTGGCGATCGACGATTACATGGACCACCGGGTGGCGGTCGGCGCGGACTGGGATCTCTGGGTCGCACGGGCGGAGAGCGTCCGCGACAAGATGGCGCGGCTGCTCAATGCGAAACGGGACGAGATCGCCATCACGGCGTCGGCTTCTGCCGGCATCAATGCGCTCGCAACAGCGCTCGATTTTTCCGGCGACCGGACCAAGGTCCTGGTGAGCAACTACGAGTTCCCGACGAGCGGACAGATCTGGCACGCGCAGGAACGTCGTGGCGCCGTGGTCGAACATGTGGCGGAAGACGTATCGGGGCTCATCCCTCCGGAGCATTTCGCCGACCTGATCGACGAGCGAACACGGATCGTGGTGCTGTCGCATGTTTGCTACAGGCATGGCGGCAAGTTTTCGGACGAGAGCATCAGGGCTATCGCCGAAATGGCCCATCGTCAGGGCGCCTATGTGATCCTCGATTGCTTCCAGTCCGTCGGTGCCCAGGCGATCGATGTGAAGAAGCTGGGCGTGGATTTCGCGGTCGGCGGAATGTACAAGTACCTGCTGGGAACGGCGGGAAGTGGTTTCCTATACGCGCGGCAGGAACGGATCGCCGATCTGGTGCCCACGGCGTCCGGATGGTTCGCCCAAGACGATGTCGGCGCGATGAATATTTTTGCGAACGAGCCGAGCCGAGCGGCCAGCCGCTTTCAGGCCGGCACGCCGCCCGTCCTGAGCTGCTATGCTGCCGATGCCGGACTCGAGATCATTCTGGAATACGGTGTCGAAGCGATCGCGGCGCGGGTAGCAGAGCTCACCCGCTACGCGCTCAACCGGTTCACCGCGGAAGGCTTTACCGTGATGACGCCCGCAGATGAGCGCTCGCGCGGGCCGATGCTGGCTCTCAAGGCGCAGGATCCCTCCACCCTCGTGGCCAGGTTGATCGAACAGGGTGTAGTGACATCGTATCGCGAGAGTAATCTTCGAGCGGGCTTCCACTTCTACAACGATAAAAGTGATACCGACCGGCTCGTCGACGCCTTGCGGGCCAATCGAGACCTACTCGCCTAATAATTTATGCTCGGATTATCGCCGGGGTAGATGACGCCGACCACGTCCATCCCCGCTGCCCCGATGCATTCGAGGGAATGGGCGTGCTTGCGAGGCAGGAAGATCACGTCCCCGGCTGTGACATCGGTACAGCTCTCCTCGTTCCACAGAATTCCTTCGCCCGAGAGCACGATCAGCGCCTCCTCGTAGAGATGGCGATGCATCTCCGCACGGGACTGCGGGATATGCCCGATGAACTGCGCCGCGCCTTCGAGGCCGGCCGCCTTGTCGACGAGCATCTGAAAATAGCGCGGCCCCATTTCGGAGCGCATGGTTTGATCGACGCTCACCAAGCGATTTGGGAAGCGAGCGTCAAACTCGGACGTCGGCGTCGCTACCTGCTCAAGCTCCTCGACCCCGGGAAGAGTGGAGACGAAGAGCCGGCAGTCTGCCGGACTCGCAATGCGGAACCATTCATTGGGGTGCACGTGCAGACCGTCTCCCTCTCGAACTGCGAAGTCGCGGCCGGAGATCGTGACCGATCCGGAGCCCCGCGCGAGGAACAGGACCATATCCGCCGATCCAGTGCCGAAGGCAGGTGAAGAACCGGACTTCAACTCGACAAGGAACAGCGCCTGATGCTCAGCACCCAGTGAGCGGCTGATGATCTTCAACGTACGGGAATGCGCGCCTTGCCCGCCCGCCATCCGAGCAGGACTTGCAACATAGCAGCGCCCATCGAGCCTTGCGATCCCATCGGCAGCCGTCGTCGAGCGGCGAAGTGCCCCGCGTTCTTCGTCGCTGCGCAAATCCGTGCTGTAGCCGCCGGGAAGATTGTTGTGTGTACCGTCGCAAAACGGCGGTGTGCCGGTACGCTTGCAGCCGCAGAGAAGCACTTCTTCGTCTGCCCGCGGCCGGTACACGAGCGGTTTGAAGGCAGTTCCTTCATGCGATCGTCCATCACAAAACGGCTGGCGTTCCGACCGGCCGCAACGACACCAGGCTATCGGCCGATTCGCTTTGAGCTCGCGGTAATAGGGTTTGGGGCTGGCGATCACCGCTTCTTGCAGAGCGTCGCTCATTGTCGAGGCTCTTCCGAAGAGGCAGCCAGCGAATCCTTGAGTTCTGCAAGGAGGTCGTAGAGCTGCTGGCTGTGATCGGCGGACATTCCGGCAAACATGTCGGCGATCCAGTGGTGGTGCCCCGCAGCAACCTCTTTGAAGTGTGCGCGCCCGGACCGGGTGATCCGCACCAGCCAGGAGCGACGATCCTGGGGATCACGTTCCATCTGCAGGTGGCCCTGCCGCTCGAGCTGTCGGACGAGCGCCGTCAGATTTCCGCCCGACACCAGCAGCGCACGCGACAGCTCTCCCATCGTCATCCCAGCGGCGCGGCGGTCGAGAGCGGCGAGCACATCGAATCGGGGCAATGTGGTGGCAAAATCTTCCGCCAGGCGCCGGCGCAGCCGCTTCTCTATCGTCAGCGAGCATGTGAGCAGCCGCAACCACAGCCGCACCGCGGCCGGCTCAGACACCGCGTCGTAGTGCTTTTCCGCCAGGACGTAATCCGGCGCGCGCGATTTCGAACGTTCCTGATTCATTGCAATTCCCCTGCGTGAGACCGGAGCCGATCAAAGGTAGCTCTTAGCACCGATCAACAATCCGATCTCTGATCCAGAACGGCAAGAAATTTCAAGCCTTGAAGAATTTTCTTGAGCTCTCTCCAGGATAGTTTATACATAAAGCATATTGAGCCTCGCGTTGCCGGAAGCTCACGAACAGCCGAGGAGAGCATGATCGCATGATCCTCATGAGCAAAGGCCGACAGCTTCCAGGGCCCCGTGGGCCGTACCCGAGCTTGTCGAACGAGATCGGTGGAAGCCGACGCGTGGCATCCGTGGCGCTGCCCGGTCCGACCCGGACGCCCTCAGAAACACCGATCGCAGGAGAAGAATGAGCACACGCTCATGCACGCCTTTAGGGGAGGATACTATGACGAACGTGAAAAAGCTTCGCACGCACCTGCTGGCCGGGATTGCGTCGACACTATTCGTTGCCGGAGCAGCGACACCGGTCTTTGCTCAGGAAGACTCCGCCGAAGGGGAGGACGCGGTCTCGACCGCTCCGGAGGAAGCGGCCGCGCAGGACGAGGTGATCGTCGTCACTGGTTCCAGAATTGTCTCGAAGGCGCTGACTGCACCCAATCCGGTCTCCCAGATATCATCCGAAGAGTTCGCCCTGACGAGTTCCGCGACAGCGGAAAACCTGCTCAATACTCTTCCTCAGGTGGTTCCGGGCGAATCGGGTTTCACGAACAACGAAAGCAGCGGCGTCGCGACGGTGAACCTTCGCGGACTGGGGGAGCAGCGCAACCTGATCCTAGTTAACGGGCGCCGGTATATTTTCTTTGACGCACGCCAGGTCACGGACCTGAACACCATACCCACCGCGCTGGTAGACCGGGTCGAACTGATTACCGGCGGTTCTTCGGCGGTTTACGGATCGGATGCCGTCAGCGGCGTGGTGAACTTCATTCTCAAGGATGATTTCGAAGGCGTCGAAGCCACCGCCCAATACGATATCACCGCCCAGGGTGACGCGGCCAAGGCGAATCTCGATCTGATCGTCGGTGGAAACTTCGCCGAGGATCGCGGCAACGCGACGCTCTATCTGAACTATTTCAAGCGAGACGGCACGTTCGCGGACGCGCGCGCGCGCTCGCAGTGCTTCCTTGAGGATACAACGGTGAACGGACAACCCGCGCTTGCCTGCGGCGGCAGCGCCGGCATTCCGAACGGCCGCTTCGCCGGTCTCCCGCTTGGCGCCGAGCTTGCGGCGCGGCCACAGGTCCAGGCCGCGCTCGACGCGCTTGGGCTTAGCGGATTGGACGCCAATGGTTTCAAGTATGATGCGACTGGCACGCAAGTCAGCCCGTTCGTGGTCCCCGGAGATCGATACAACTTCAATCCGGACAACTATCTCCAGCTCCCCCAGGAGCGCCGGATCATCGGGGGGATGGTAAACTACGAAATCAGCGATGGCGCCGAACTGTATGTGGAGGGCGTCTATACCAACAATATCGTTCGAACGCAGAGAGCCGCAACGCCGATCGGGGGGAGCTACCGCTTCCAGGTGAACAGTCCCTTCCTCTCGAGCGGTGTCCAGGATTTGCTGCGCGCGCTCGATGAAACCGAAGCGGATGCCGCTACCCGGAACGACGGCTTTACCAATCTCAGCATTGGGCGGCGCATCTCCGAAGGGGGGACGCGCGATGTAACCTTTGAACGCGATGCCTGGCGTGTAGTAACCGGCGTGCGAGGCGACCTCGGATCCGTTAGCGACAACTTCCTCACCGATCTGAAATATGACGGCTATTATTCCTTCGCGCGGACCAGCAATTCCACGCAGTCGGAAGGGAATATTCTCGCGGCCGCCTTCACCCAAGGCGTGACGACCGTGTTCCGCGATCCGGCATCCGGCGCGACCAGCCCCTTTCCGTTCGCCGGCGTGCCTGGCGGCGGCGAACTCGTGTGCGAGAATGAATCCAATGGCTGCGTCCCGCTGAACATCTTCGGCCCCAACATTTCCCAGGAAGGCCTCGACTTCATAACGACCCGGTCGACCAGCAGCGAGGAAGCCGAGATGCAGGTTGCGACCGGCTATATCTCGGGCAATCTGACCACTCTGCCCGCGGGCCCGGTGGGATTCGCGGCGGGTGTTGAATGGCGCGACGTGTCTGCGTTCTTCATCCCGTCGCAGGGCGGCATCGGTGACGTCGGTGAAATCTCCGGAGGCGATTACAACGTAAAGGAAGTCTTCGGTGAGGTCCGTGTCCCCGTTTTTGAAGGCTTCGAGCTGAACGGCGCCTTCCGCTATTCGGATTACTCCCTCCCCAATGTGAACGGGGTGTGGACATATGGCGGCGGTGCCACTTGGCAGATCTTCCCTGCGCTGATGATCCGCGGCCAGTACCAGCGCGCCGTTCGCGCGCCGAGCGTGGACGAGCTCTATCGTTCGCAGTCCACCATATCGGAAGCCGCGACCGATCCTTGCGCGCTGGCATCCGCAGCGGCGCCCGGGCCCATTCGCGATCTTTGCATCGCGACCGGGGTACCCTCGGCGGCGGTGGGCAACAGCGGAATCCAGCCCAACTTCCAGCTGACCGGCATCGTTGGCGGCAACCCGGATCTGGAAGAGGAGACCACCGACACTTACACGCTCGGGGCGGTGGTCCGTCCGATGGATCGAATGGCCATCACTGTCGACTACTATAATATTGACATCAAGGACGCCATTTTCCGGGCGCCGCTCAACGTGGTGCTCGATCTCTGCTACAACGAGTTCCAGGACATCAACAGCTTCTACTGCCAGTCGGTCGCCCGTCTGCCGGACGGCACGATCGGCAGTCCCGGCGGCGTTAGCGCCCTCTTCGCGAATATCGGCTCAATCCAGACCGACGGCATCGACGTTGGCTTCAGCTATTCGATGGATGTGTCGTCGATCTTCGGCGGGGACAGCAGTCTGAGCCTGGCTAGCTCCGTAAACTGGCTCAACAAGTTCGATAGGAACCCCGTGGTCGATGTCGAGGGTCTGGTGAACCATTGCGCCGGCGCTTATGGTCTGACCTGCGGAGAGCCTCTGCCCGAGTGGAAAGGCACGGCCCGTGCGAATCTCATGATCGACGGCTTCACCGCAAGTCTTCGCTATCGCTATGTCGGTAAGGTGACCGACGACCGGGTCACGCGCGAACTGCTCTCCGCAGCCGATCTCGCCGTCCCGACGATCGATCCGGAACATTATTTCGACCTTTCGCTTTCGTGGGATGTCGAGCGGTTCACCTTCTTCGGCGGGGTCATCAATCTCACGAACAACAAGCAGACCTTGATCGGTAGCTCGCAGGAACAGCTGAACACATTCCCGAGCACTTACGATCCTCTTGGCACGCGCTTCTTCGCCGGCGCGACGGTTAGGTTCTGATGTGCGGATCAGCGAGGGACGGGGGCGCCCCCTCCCTCGCATAGTTCAACAAGGCCAACCGTGCGTATGCCGGCAAAGGGCGGCAGCTACGTCGGCACAACGTCGAACGCGACCGTTGTTCTCTCACGTTCATCCGTAAATGGCACCGTGCCGTGATACAGGTATGAGGGGAAGAGGATCAGCTTCCCTACCTCCGGTTTGACAGTTCTCGCGATTGTTTCCCGTTCGCCCAGGCCCAGCCCTGTTTCGCCGAATTTTATCCAGCCCTCCTTGCGAACTTCGTCCGCAACCGACGCGGGCACTCCGACATAATAGCAGGAACTGATCCACCCTTCCGAGTGGACATGGTTCAGATGGAACCCATCCCGCCGAAGCCTCACGGACCAAGATCCGGAAAAGCGAAAGCCGTCTGCGCGACGTTTCAGGAAGACGTGGTCCTCATCATGCGGCAGCGCCTCGATGAAATCGGCCACGGCGGCTTCGATCATCTGCTTCAGCGCCGCTATCTCGGGCTGATCCTTGTCGAAAAGGTTGCCCATGGTCTGTGTGCCGCCGCGAAGTGTCTGCTCGAGCGGATGCTGACTTGTCACATGCAGTTTCCCCAGCGCCCGCTCCAGGCGGGAATTGAACTGCGCAACGCTGCCCCACTCCGGAGGTGGCTGAAGGACCCGGGCCGAGATAAAGCGGTCATAGTCGTTCAAAATATCGGCACGCCTGTCGCCAAGCAGGCGCCAGGCAAGCCCTTGATAGGCGATGGCCTGCTGGTTGAACGGTTCATCAGCAAGTACCGGTTCGATCGCATCAAGTGCATCGTGATAGCGACCGAGAACGATCAGGGATCGCACCAACTCGAGCCGGCAATCGGCGCCGGGATCCGATTCCGATCCGGCTTCGAGATGAGCAAGGGCGGCTTGTGCCAACCCTTCTGCCCAGCAGGCTTGCCCTAGGCGATGCCGGATCGAGGCGTTGTCGATACCCCTGGAAAGGGCGTCTTCAAGCAGTCGGATGGTGTCTCCGGTCCGGCCACCCAGGTTCAGACGATTGGCCAGATCGGCCAGAAGGCCGGAATCGCCCGGATCGTCACGAAGCACCTCCAGATAGCTGCGAAGATAATGGCTTGTATCGCCGCGCTGCCACAGAAGACGGTTCAGCGAGTCGTGGGCGTCGCGGTAACCCGGCCTCGCGCCGATCGCCGCCCGATATGCAGCGGCCGCGTCGTCCAGCCGACCGAGATCGTAGTAGCAATGGCCTAGATTATACTGAATTTCGGCAGCGGCGGGATTCGCGGCGGCGCATTCTTCCAGCAGATCGGCTGCCTGTTCGGGCTTCCCGGCCAGACGAAGCGCAACTGCGAGATTGTGCCGCGTCGGAACGCTATTCGGGCGCAGCGCTAAGGCTTTGCCGAACGCCGCGACCGCTTGCTCGAGCTGCCCCGCCGCACGCAGCGCCCGACCAAGTGCAGACCAGGCTTTGGCGTTGGTGCTGTTCGTATCGATCGCCCGACGCAGCGTTTCGCATGCTTTCCCGTATTCACCCGCGGCGATATAGGCGAGACCCAGATTGGTGAGCGCGTCCTCATGAGACGGCTGAAGCGCCAATGCGCCACGATAGGCTTCGATGGCGCCGGCCGTCCGCTTCAGGTCGAGCAACGCGTTACCCAGGTTGTTGAGCACGTGCGGCTGATCGGGTCTGGTTTCAAGGGATTGCCGAAACAGCGAGGCCGCTCTTTCATGATCCTTGCGGGCCCGCGCCACCATTCCAAGAAGCTGCAGCGCATCGGGCTCTTTGGGGGTAGCGAGCAGGATTTCCTCGAGGAGCACGCTTGCCGGCCCGAGCTGGCCAGCCCGAAGGAGCTCCATCGATCGTGCCAATGCATTGCTGACAGCCATCATTGCTACTCACGCGCGACGGGGCGCACCTCCGGGATTCGCACCATCACGAGGCGAACCGCAACTCCGCGATAGCGCCGTCCAATGTCGTGCCTGCCTCGTCCGCGAGCGCCGCTTCGCGCAAGCGGCGCAAAGTAGGCGCAGCGTCAGGTTCGAACTTGATTGTCTCCCATACATCCATGATCAGACCAAACCTCGACATTCCCCGCTCGAACGTGTCGCCGTAGCCCTTGATCAACTGCTGACACTCGACCAGCTCGGCCGCGGTGGCCGGATCTATCCGGGCCGCACTCCGGATGCGGTTTAGCCACAGGAGGATTCTCTCCTGTTCGATCGCGTAGCGAAGGGTGGTCCTGCGCCACCGGCGCATCCCGGAAAGCAGCGCAAGAATAACGAACCAGCGGATACTCGTTATCTCGACATGGCGCCCTTTTCGGAAGAGCGGCCGCAGCCAAGACGATAGAGTGCCGCTCGCGAGTATGCGGCGGCCAATCGCCGCGGGCAGGGTTTCGCACACCTCTTCCAGGCGGGGATGCATATACTCGATAACATCGAGAACATCCTGTGGCCGCGCCCTGACTTCCTCGCGTACGCGCTCGAAGCGGCTGGCCCTCACCTTGAGGTCTGCAACGCGTATCGTGTCGTCATAGCTCATCCAGAGGGCGAGGTACCGCGCCGTCTCGCAGGTCAGCCGCCAATCCTCCTCACCGGTATCCAGTTCCCGAACCGATGTAAGACGCTCGAGGTAGAGCTCCGCATAGGCAGCGTCCTGATAGTCCATCAAGCGCCGCACGGCGTGAATCGCGAATGCGTGAGCCGGCTCGGGTAGCGACTCGTGAATGCGCCGCAGAAAGGCGCGGCCCTTCTTCGTGGTGGGAGCGGGCAGGTGGTGTATCTCGGCGGGCCGTCCGGTCTCGCCAGCCAAGGCTCTGGCGCCGGCCTCGAAGGCTGCCAAGTTGGAAGCCACGGCTCTGCCGCCCGCGCGTATGGCTTGCTCGAATGCCGCCTGCGGGAAAGACAGCGCCCCACTTCCGGCGAGCGCGCCGAACATGACCGCGCTTATCATGCTGCCGTGCTGCTCCGCGATCTCGTTCATATCGAAAGCGACGAAGCGCCGGGCTTTCCGTTTGGCCGCATCCAGAATGCGTTCACCGCTCGCCCGACCGTCGGCCATCGCCGACTTCTCGGAAATTGCGTAGACACGGTGGGTCGAGCCGATCAGGGTGGTGCGATCCTCGGCCACGAACCCTCGCAGGACGGCTCGACCGACCTCCATCAGTTCCGAGGCTATGACGATGTCGACATCGCCGGGCACCGGCATAAGCGCGAGAATCGGCTCACCGCCGCTCACCGAGGCGTGATCCTCCGGATAAAGCTCGATGTAATATACAGTAGCGCCCGTGCGCTGGGCCACCCCCGGCACGGAGGTGCTCTGCGCGATATAGCCTTGCTGCCGGCCGACTTCGGCGATCCACTCGGCAAGAACGCCGCCACCTTCGCCGCCCAGTGCGAGGATGGCGATTGTGATACGCTGACGCGTCAGGGATTCACCCGCCATGATTCAGAAGGCCCTTCGGGCAAGGGACTGGTGGGTCCATCGCTGCCACGCAGCGATCACCGATGTGCGCATCCGGTTGCGAATACGATCCCAGCCAGTTGGATTGATCACGATCCGCGCCTTGTAGAAGGATGGGCAGAGGACGGCTGCGTGGCTGACCTCACCGCATACGCCGCAACCGACGCAACTGTTCTCGACATGCGCTATCGGATCCTCGCGCAAGGGGTCCGGGTTGGGCTTGATCGTGAGTGAGGGACAGCCCGACAGCCGGATGCAGCTGTGATCGCCCGTGCAAGTATCCGGATCTACCCCGAACCGCTCCCGAACTACCCGCTTCCCGGCACTGACGGCCTTCATCATCGCCGGCCGGACGCGCCGCTGGCGATTGAGCTGGCATTCCGACTGCGCGACAATGACCTTCGGGCCCTTCTCCTTACTGGTCAGAGCCTCTCGCAACATGTCACGCATGCCGCCGACGTCGTATGTCCGCGTCAATGTCCTCACCCATCTCACGCCGATACCGCGCACCGCGCGTTCGATGGGATGACGGGTTCGGCGGACGGCATTTTCTGCGCGAGACGAAAGAATGTCCTGGCCGCCGGTAGCAGCAGAATATCCGTTGTCGACGATGATGGTGAGGTTGTCGTCCTTGTTGAAGACAGCGTTCCCGATGCCCGACGTCAACCCGTTGTGCCAGAAGCCGCCGTCCCCCATGATTGCGATGGCCCTCTTGTCCCGCGGCTTGAAAGCCGAAGCTCCCGCCGTTCCCAGACCATAGCCCATGGTCGTGTTGCCAATGTTGAACGGCGGCAGGATTGAGAAAAGGTGACAACCGATATCTGCAGAAACGTGGAACTGTCCGAGTTCACGCTGGACCAGTTTCATCGCCGAAAAAATGGGCCGCTCGGGACAGCCTGTACAGAAACCCGCCGGACGGGCCGGCACATCGGCGGGACCAAGCGGCGCGGGAGATTCCGACTCACTCGCCGGGGCGAGGTCAGGCGCCCACTGGGCCAGAAACCGGGTCACCCCGTCCTGCAGGACGGCGCCGGTGTACTCGCCGGCACGCGGCAGAATCGCTTTTCCGAGCACCTGCGTCTGGAGGTCAGCGCGCCTGATCAGGGTATTCAGTTCATGCTCGATGAATTCGGGCTGCCCCTCCTCAATCACCAGCACAGCACGCTTTCCAGCGCAGAAGTCCTGCACCTCGTCCGGAATCAGCGGATAGGTTACGTTGAGGACGTAAACCGGCAATTTTGCGTTGCCGAAAGAATCGGAAATGCCGATCAGCTCGAGGGCTCGGTTAAGCGTGTTGAAAAGGCCTCCCTGAACGATGATGCCGACCTCCGCGTCGGCATCGGTCCCAAACCATTCGTTCAGCCGGTGCTCCTGAATGAAGCGCACCGCCGCCGGCCAGCGATGTTCGATCTTCTCGGTCTCGTGCTGGAAATTCGCCGGCGGCAGGACGATCCGGTCGACGTCGCGGTGCGGCGCCTCGGCCGCCTCGCCGACGGTCAGTGGCGGGGACCGGTTCTCGCGTGCCGTGAATGTTCCGGTCTGATGGCAGCCCCGGACGCGCATCTCGAACAGAACGGGCGTGTGGGAAGCTTCCGAAAGTTCGAAGCTGCGCTCCACAAGATCGACGATCAATGAATGGTTCGGCCGGGGATCGATCAGCCACATCTGCGATTTCATGGCAAACGCGTGCGTGCGTTCCTGCATGATCGAGGAACCTTCACCGTAGTCTTCGCCAACGATCACGAGCGCTCCGCCCGTGACGCCGCCCGAGGCGATGTTGGAGAGGGCATCGGACGCCACATTCGTTCCGACAACCGACTTCCAGGCGACCGCGCCTCGAAGCGGATAGTTGACCGACGCCGCCAACATTGCCGCGGCTGAGGCTTCGCTGGCGCTCGCCTCGAAATGAACGCCCAGTTCCTGCATGAGTTCGTTCGCATCCGCGAACACGTCCATAAGGTGAGATATCGGGGAGCCTTGATATCCGCCCACGTAGGCGACCCCGGACTGGAGGAGCCCCTTCGTTACCGCAAGGATACCCTCGCCGTGGAAGAGCTCGCCGTCACCCTTGCGGAGCTTCTCGACCTCGGATTTGAACGAACGCTCCGCCATCGGTCAGCCTTCGACGAAGGCCAGAACCCGCAAGGGGCTGCCCGACCCTCCCTCGATTTTCAACGGCGAGGCGACCACCAGCGAGCCGGTTGGCGGCAGCTGGTCAAGATTGGTCAGACATTGCAGGCCGTATCGACCCGCACCGTGGAAGAGGGCGTGTGCCGGATAAGGCGGATCGAGCAAATGGGCCTGGCCCGCATCGGTGCCGATGGTTTCCACACCCAAGCCGTGGGCATCGCGTTCCTCGATCAGGAAACGCACAGCTTCCACCGTAGGTCCGGGGGTATGGGCGCCGTCTTCCTGCAGGTTCACGTATTCTTCGACCTGCCGCTTGGACCAGTCGGTACGAAGCAGAATCCAACTGCGGGAGGGAATGCGGCCGTGGACGCCTTCCCATTCCTGGATATCCGCGACCGTCAGAAGGTAATCCGGATTTTCGGCCGCAGCGGCCGAGATATCGATTACGACCGCTGGCGCGACAAAGTCATTCGGGTCAATGGCATCGAGGGTGTTCCTCGGGAGATCGCGCCCCGTCACCCAATGAACGGGAGCATCGAAGTGCGTGCCGGTGTGCTCGCCTACAGTGAAGTTATTCCAGTACCAGGCAACCCCACGCTCGTCGTAACGGGATATCTCCTCCATCGAGAAACCGGCGCATTGACCGAATTGGGGAGGCAGGACAAGAGTTGGCGTATCTGGTGAGAGGATCTGTGTTAGATCGACGGTCCGTATCCGTCCCGACGCCATGCCTGAAGCGAATGCCTGCAATGTCTCCGCTGCCATGTTTCCTCTCCTCTTGGTCTGCTTGGCTCTTTATGTCAGATGAAACTTGCAAATGCAATCAATTGGTCGGTCTCAACGGATCCGGGGTAACAAAATTGTGCGAGAAAGGGGGGAGCTGATGCAGGACCCGCGGGAGCTTGGAGATCCCGGAACGGCGGCGTTCCAGCTCGAAAAATATCCGTTCTATCTGCTCAATCGTCTGGTGAGCCGGTACAATCTGGTGATCGAGGCCCGCTTGAAAGCGGTCGGAATAGATATTCCCTACTGGCGGGTGCTCATGGTGCTGGGTGAAAAGAGCCCGCGAAGCGTCGGGCAGCTTGCCGAGGCTGCCGTGATCCCGCTTTCGACCATGACCCGCATCGTCCAGCGGATGGTAACGGCAAGGCTCGTGGCGTGCCGCCCGCTTGAAAGGGACAACAGGGTGGTCAAGGTAACGATGACGGCTGAAGGCAAGCGGAAGCTTTCCGAAGCCCGGACGATCACCGCGCCGGTTTACGCGCAGATCATCCAGGGCTTCTCGATCGAGGATTTCGAGCATCTGACGAACAGCCTCGACCAGATGCACACAAATCTGGAAGTGCTCGTTCCCGGCAGAAGAAACGGTGATTCAGCGGCCGGAACCGAGTCTAGGATCCCGATCAGCTAACGGGGTCGGGAAGTACCGCTGTCGTCTCGATCTCGATACGGGCGCTTGCCTCGACCAGCGCGGTCACCTCGACTACCGTCATCGCGGGGAAGACCTTCCCGATAAACTTTTTGTAGATCTGGCCGATCTCAGCCAGGTTGTTCACATATTCCGCTCTGTCGGTGACGTACCACGTCATTCTCACGATATGCTCCGGCCGCGCACCCGCCTCGGCGAGGATCGCCACAGTATTGACGAGCACCTGCTCGAACTGGCCCACCATGTCTTCCGAGACGAAGCGCTGTCGCTCGTCCCACCCGACGATACCGGCAGTGAATACAAGGCGGCCGTGCGCTGCCATGCCATTGGCGTACCCCCTTGGTCGGTCCCAGCCGGCGGGAAGAAGGGTCTGGTGAGCGGTCAAGCGGAAATCTCCTGTTTTATTTTGGAAAATGCTATCAGCCGTTGCCGCCATTCAGTCGGCCAAGGCTCAGGTCTCATCGTCTTCATGCGGGTTAGGACCTGCGTAAATGTAGCACCGAAGCGGCGTTCTTTCTCGCTCGTCGCAGTGACAGCAAGTACGAGCGACGATCGTCCGACCTCCTCGACGACGACCGCAAGATCCAGCCAGTCGCCGAGACGGCTCGGCGCCGAAAATCCGGCGCGGAGATCGACCGTAGGCAAGGCAAGGCCCATCTCGAGATGAAGCGTCTTGCGTGACACGCCGAGCACCGTGTCGGTCCACTCCTCCACCGCGGCGTCGCACAGCTCGAAGTAGCGCGGATAATAGGCAATCCCGGCGGGGTCACAGTGGGCGAACCGGATCGGATAGCTGACTTGAAAACGCGTGCTCATTTGTTGGCTTCCGCAAGATGAGTGCGCGCGATTACCACTTTTTGTACTTCCGATGCCCCTTCGTAGATGCGCAGGGCGCGCACTTCTCGGTAGAGGCTTTCGACCGGCACGCCGTGGGTCACGCCGAGCCCGCCGAAAATCTGGACGGCTTTGTCGATTACGATCTGGGCGCGGTCGGTGGCGTGGAGTTTCGCGAGCGCGGCTTCGCGACTGTTGCGCTGACCCTTAACGTCCTTGAGCCATGCCGCCCGATAGATGAGCAGGGCCGACGCATCGACATCGAGCACCATTTCGGCGAGCTTCGATTGGGTGATCGGGTTATCCGCGAGTACCCCCTGGCCCAGCTTGCGACCGAGAGCGCGACCTGTGGCTTCGTCCAGTGCCCGCCGCGCGAACCCGAGCGCTGCGGCGCCGACGGTGGTGCGGAATATATCCAGCGTCGCCATCGCCTGCGCGAAGCCGCGACCGCGCTCGCCAAGGAGGGTATCAGCCGCAAGCTCCATATTGGAGAATTGCAGCGTCGCGAGAGGATGCGGCGCGATCACGCGGATGCGCTCGCTCATTTCGAGCCCCGGCGTGTCGGCATCGACGAGGAAAGTGGAGATGCCCTTCGCCCCCGGCGCCTCTCCAGTCCGCGCGAACAGCACATAATAATCCGCGATGCCGCCATTGGAGATGTAGGTCTTGGCGCCGTTGACGAGATAGCCATCCGGCGCTTCGTCAGCTGTGGTTTCCATGGATGCGACATCGGAGCCGGAGCGTGGTTCAGTCAGCGCGAAGGCGGCAATCTTGGTCCCCGCAGCAACGGCAGGCAGGTACGCCTGTTTCTGCGCTTCGGTCCCGAATAGCGTGATGGTCCCGGACCCGAGACCTTGCATCGCGAAGGCAAAGTCCGCGAGGCCCGAATGGCGAGCGAGGGTTTCGCGGATCAGAGCGAGCGAACGGACGTCGAGCGTCTCGTGTACGCCGCCGTAAGCGGCCGGAACGCAATAGCGCAACCAGCCTCCTTCACCCAGCCGGCTGACCAGAGAACGGCAGGCGTCGTCGACGTCCTCTTCCCCATGCTCGTCGCAAAGCTCGGCAGCGCACCAACTCTCCAGCTCATCTGCGAGTTGCCGGTGGCTGTCATCGAAAAAGGGCCAGTCGAGAAAGGAACGGTCCACCATCAGTCGCCCTCGAACTCGGGCTGACGCTTCGCGGCGAAAGCTTCGAACGCGCGCCTGAAATCCTTGGTCGTCATGCAGATCGCCTGGGCCTGCGCCTCCATCTCGATCGCCGTGTCGAGACTGACCGCCCACTCGGTATTGAGCTGTGTCTTGGTAATTCCGTGAGCGAACGTGGGCCCGCTCGCGAGCCCACGCGCGAGTGTAGCCGCTTCATCCACCAGGTTATCGGCGGAGACGAGACGGTTGTGGAAGCCCCAACGCTCGCCCTCCTCAGCGGTCATGGCCCGTCCGCTGAACAGCAGTTCGGACGCCCTGCCTTGTCCGATGATGCGCGGCAGGATGGCGCACGCGCCCATGTCGCAGCCCGCGAGGCCGACGCGGGTGAACAGGAAGGCCGTCTTGGTTTCGGGAGTCGCCAGCCGGATATCGGAAGCCATGGCGAGAATAGCGCCGGCTCCAACGCACACGCCGTCGAGCGCCGCGATGATCGGTTGCGGGCAGGCACGCATGGCCTTGACCAGATCCCCGGTCATGCGGGTGAAGGCGAGCAGTCCCGGCATCTCCATCTCGGTCAGCGGGCCGATGATCTCGTGCACGTCGCCGCCGGAGCTGAAATTGCCGCCGGCACCGGCAATCACAACGACCTTCACTTCGGGAACGTAAACCAGTTGTCGGAACGTGTCGCGCAGCTCTGCATAGCTTTCGAAGGTGAGCGGGTTCTTGCGCTCGGGGCGGTTCAGCGTGACAGTTGCCACTCCGTCCTCGAAGCTCCAGCGGAAATGGACTGGAGCATATTCGTTAGGGTTCAGAGTCATATTTCCCCTCCTGCAACGGCAACGGTCTGTCCGGTGATGGAACGGCTCTCCTTCTGGCACAGCCAGACGACGGCATTGGCAACCTCTACGGGATCGATAAGACGGCCCTGAGGATTGAATTTCGTCAACGCCGCACGCGCATCGTCACGCCCTCGGCCCGTCGTGGCGGCGATGGTGGTGATAGAATCGGCAACGATATCCGTGTCCGTGAAGCCGGGGCAGACTGCGTTCACGGTAAGGCTGGTCTTCGCGAACTCGGCTGCAAGCGCGCGGGTGAGCCCGACAGCGCCGTGCTTCGCCGCCACATAGGGCGCGGTGTATGCATAGCCTTTGAGCCCGGCGGTCGATGCAATGGTGACGATCCGTCCGGCGGACGCGGCGAGCAAGTCGGGAAGCGCAGCCTGGCAGCAATGGAGCAGGGCATCGAGGTTGACGGCCATCGCCCGGCGCCAGCTTTCGGCAGTCACGCGTGCGAAGGGGGCACTGTGCGCAGCGCCGGCATTGTTGACGAGGATGGTGATGGGGCCATGCGCGGCACGAGCGCTCGCGAATGCATTGTCGATTTCGCTGCGAACCGTCACGTCCGCGGGCGCGACCAGTGCCTCTGGAAGATCCACCGCAAGTTGCTCCAGGGGCTCGCGGCGGCGGCCGATGAGGGTGAGCTTCGCGCCCTCCTTCGCGAGTGCACGCGCGACGGCAGCACCAATACCCGTGCCGCCGCCGGTAACGGCCGCATGTTGACCCTGGAAACGCATCACGCCGTCAGCGCCGCTTCTTGTTCGCGCTGAAGATTACGCGTGAGCTGGGCTTGGCCACCGAGATAAGGCGGCGGTACATGGACGCCCCGATAGTCATGGCTCGCGGCGGCACGGAGCGTCCACATCGGATCGATGAGATGCGGCCTGGCAAGCGCAACGAGATCGGCGCGCCCGGCAGCGAGAATAGAATTGACGTGATCGGTCTCGTAGATGTTCCCGACCGCCATCGTCGAGACACGGGCTTCGTTGCGGATCTGGTCGGCGAAGGGCGTCTGGAACATGCGGCCGTAGACGGGCTTGCAGTCCGCCCAGGTCTGGCCGGCGGAAACGTCGACCAGGTCGACACCCTCCTCCCAGAACGCACGGGCAATCTCGACCGCATCGTCCGGCGTGATGCCGAGATCCCCCATCCAGTCGTTGGCAGAGATACGGACCGACATCGGCTTTTCGGTCGGCCAGGCAGCGCGCATCGCGCGGAACACCTCAAGGGGGAAGCGGAGGCGGTTTTCGAGGTTTCCGCCGTATTCGTCAGTGCGCTTGTTGGTGAGCGGTGTGATGAAGCTGGAGAGGAGGTAGCCGTGCGCCGCATGGAGCTCGATCATGTCGAAGCATGCTTCACGCCCCATTTCCACCGCCGCGACGAACTGGTCCCGCACAATCGTCATGTCGCCGCGGGTCATTGGAATGGGCGTCTGGTTACCCGAACTCCACGGGACGTCGGAGGCAGCCATGACAGGCCAGTTGCCGCTCTCCAGCGGCACGTCATATCCTTCCCATCCTACCTTCGTCGAGCCTTTCGGCCCGCTGTGACCGAGCTGGAGACAGAACTTGGCGTGGCTCTGCCCATGGACGAAATCGACAATGCGCTTCCAGGCGTCGCGATGCTGCGGCGTGTACATGCCGGGGCATCCCGGCGTGATGCGCCCGGTCGGAGAAACGCAGGTCATCTCCGTATAAACGAGCCCCGCCCCACCTTGAGAACGCGTGCCATAGTGAACGAGGTGGAAGTCGTTCGGCATTCCGTCCTCGGCCGAATAGGTCGCCATCGGCGAAACGACGACGCGATTCGCCAGCTCCATCTCACGCAACCTGTAAGGCGCAAACATCGGCGGCGCCGGACGATCGGTGGGCGCACCCGTGGCCCTTGACTGAAACCACTGCTCGACGCCTTCTAGCCAGTCCTTGTCGCGCAGGCGCAGGTTCTCGTGGCTCACGCGCTGACTGCGCGTCAGGAGTGAATAGGCGAACTGGATCGGCTCGAAATGAAGGTACCGGCCAAGCGTCTCGAACCATTCGGTTGAATTTCGCGCGCTGTTCTGGAGCTTCAGCACTTCCAGGTTCCGCTCGGCCTGGTATTCCTCCAGCGCCTGATGGCGCGACAGGCCGGGCCTGTTCAGCACCTCGGCAAGCTTGATTGCGTCTTCCAGCGCAAGCTTCGTGCCCGATCCGATCGAGAAATGCGCGGTGTGCGCGGCATCGCCCAGAAGGATCAGGTTCCTGTACGACCAGTTGTCGCAGATGATGCGGCGAAAGTTGAGCCAGGCGTCGGGCCCCTTGAGATGGGCGGCATTGGACATGAGACGGTGGCCGCCGAGATACCTGGCGAAGAGTTCCTCGCAGAAGGCGATCGCCTCGGGCTGGTCCATCCGGTCGAGGTTGAGGCCTTCCCACGTCTCGGGTGCCGTTTCGACGATGAAGGTCGAAAGGTCGTCGTCGAAGCGATAGGCATGCGCCCAGACCCAGCCCGCCTTCGTTTCCTCAAAGGCGAAAGTGAACGCATCGAACACCTGATGCGTACCGAACCAGAAGAACTTGTTCCGCCGCGTCTGAATGTCGACGCCGAATTGCTCCTCATAACGGGTCCGGATACGGCTGTTGGCGCCATCCGCCGCGATCACGAGATCGTAATCGCGCCAGTCGTCGAGATCCGGGCTGGCCTCGTGCTCGAAATGAAGCACGACACCGAGCTCGCGAGCCCGTTCCTGGAGGATGTTGAGCAACCGCTTGCGGCCGATGCCGATAAAGCCATGACCGGACGAGCGGATCGCTTGTCCATGGATATGGACGTCGATGTCGTCCCAATGGGCGAATTCGTCCTGGATGATCTTCCCGCTTACGGGGTCGTTGGCCATCAGATTCTCGACCGTCTGATCGGAGAACACGACCCCCCAGCCGAACGTGTCGTCGGGCCGGTTGCGTTCGAACACCGCGACCTCGTGAGCGGGATCGCGCAGCTTCATCGAAATGGCAAAATATAGTCCGGCAGGACCGCCGCCGAGGCACGCTACACGCATCTCATCTCCTTACTTGTTTTAAACCTAAAACATTTCTTTCAGGGAGGCAATGCCCAACGAGAAGGAGGAGCAATGGAATGCCCCAACCGTCTATGGTGCCATTCGATCGGTCGGCCCCGTTCGCGCTCGACGCACAGCTGCCTGAAACGGGGCGCCTTCGACCGTTCGATCATGACGGAATGGGCTGGCTAGACGTGCTCGGCATAACCATCCGCCCTGAAGTCGGCGAGGCCGATCTCAACTATGTAAGTGGCGGCCTTGTCGCACGTGAAACGGAGCGGTCGATCAGGCTATCGTTCAGTGATGCCGGTGCGGTCGTGCCTCATCATGCACTCGATACATGCTTACGGCACCCCTGCGCAGAGGAGAGGTATCTGCCGAAGCCGGCGACCGGCGAAGGGATCGGTTGCTTCGGCCTTACTGTGCCGAACGCAAGCTCCGATCCCGACGGCAGCAACGTTTAACCTGGCGGCGCCGGCTCCCGGTTTTCGCTGGGATGATGCCGGCGAAACCCCCTCAGGTGGTCTTCATATCGTCGATGATCTGCACCGCTTCCTCGCTCGTACGGCGGGCGCGGTTGGCTTCGCGCGGCTGGTCGAACGCGGCGAGGACCGGTGCGTCGCGGCCATAGATGTCCTTGAAGGTACGCATCTCGCCGTCGATGTCGGTGCCCATCGTGAAATAGGTGATGTAGACCGGCATCCGCGTCGTGAACGGGACCTTGGTGTATTCGCTCGACTTGAGGATCTCGACCGCTTCTTCCGCGGCGATCTTGCGCTCTTCGTCCGAGGTCGGGTTCTTCGCCAGGATCGCCAGCGTGATCGCCAGTTCGCTCGCCCGCTCGGTGCGGATGCAGCCGTGGCTGAGCGCGCGGTTGGCGTTGTTGAACAAGTGGCGCGACGGCGTGTCGTGCAGGAAGATCGCATGCGGGTTGGGCATGTCGAGCTTCATCAGCCCGAGCGAGTTGCCCGGCCCCGGCTGCTGCACCACGGTGACGAAGCCGGTCTCCTTGTCGCGCCAGCCCTTGTAACCATTGGCGCGCGCCCAGCCCGGATTGCCGAGCACCCGCGCGCCCAGCCCTTCGCCCTTCACGATCGACTGCGGCACCGTCCAGGTGGGGTTGAAGATCACCCCTTCGACGATTTCGGCGAGTTGCGGGGTCGCGGTGCGGCCCGGCTTGCCGACGATGGTCTTGTAGGTGCGCAGGATCTTGTCGTTAACCGTCAGCCGGAGCTGGAACTCGGGCACGTTGGTCATCAGGTACTGGTTGCCGAGATCGCGCGCGAGCCAGCGCCAGCGATCCATGTTGGCGCGGATCAGCTTGCGCTTCGAGGTCTGACCCGCCGGAGTCGCGGCCAGTTCGGTCTTGAGCTTGGCGTAATCCGGATGGAGCGGTGCGAGATTCTGCAGCGCGCCCGCGATATCGCCGCTGGCGAGCGCACGGGCCATCACGTCGCCAGTGCGGTAGCGGTCGGGATCGGGATCGACCACGAACCACTGCTTGCGCGCTTCCATCGGCGTGCGGCCATCGCGCATGTCCTCCACCAGCCATGCGAAGGCGCGGCTCGCCACCTGGTCGAGCTGCTCGCCCGGGCCGCCCGCGATCGCCTGGCGCAGCGCCAGCTCGTCGTAGTCGGCCGGATCGAGCCCTTCGGCGCCGATCCCGGCGATGACGGTGGCGAGCTTCTCCGCGTTCGCGACCGTCCAGGGCTGGACCGCCGGCTCGAACTGCTGAACCACTTCCTTGGCGATCGTGCGTACCGGATCGCCGGGCATCGCGACCGGCGGTGTCGGCGCGGGCCGGGCGGGCTGCGCCGGCTCGCCGGCAACGACGTCGCTGTCCGGCCGAACCGGATACTGGCCGACCGCCTGCGATTCCGGCAGGAGGTTCTCCGGCGCCTGCTGCTGCGCCGCCGCTGCGGCGGGATGAAGCGCCGTCAGCGATGCGGCAGCAAGAAGAATCGGCGAAAGTTTGCTGGTCATTTGGTCCTGTCTCTAGCCCCGGGCGCCTCTGGTCGTAGCGAGGGCCGGCGCGAATCTGCCTTAATGAAACATGCGCATCAAGCACCGCGGCTGACTGGCGGCTGAATCGCACATGCCTGATGACGCGCCGCAACACCCGGCCTATGGCCGCTGCGATGCTTCCCGAGCACCGCCAGTTGCCCATCCTCGTCACCGTGGCGGGAATCGCGCTGTTCGCAGCGATGGACGCCTTCATGAAGTCCGCCTCGATAGTGGTCGGCGCCTATAGCGCACTGCTGCTGCGCACCGCGATCGGGCTGGCCGTGGTTGCACCCTTCTGGCTCGGGCTCGGCGGGCGCTGGCCGGCGGGGCGTGTGCTGCGCATCCACCTGAAGCGCGGGATCGTCGTCGCCTTCATGGCCCTGACCTTCTTCTTCGCGCTCGTGCGCCTGCCGCTGGCGGAGGCGATCGCACTGTCCTTCGTCGCACCGCTGATCGCGCTCTATCTCGCCGCGATTCTGCTGGATGAAACGATCGAGCGGCGGGCAGTCGTCGCCGCGCTGCTCGGACTGGCGGGCGTGGTGGTGATCGTCATCGGCAAGCTCGGAACTCAGGAACTCGACCGCGACGCGCTGCTCGGCCTGTCCGCGATGGCGTTCTCCACCCTGCTCTACGCCTGGAATCTGGTCATCCAGCGCGAGCAGGCACTGGTCGCCCGCCCCCTCGAAGTCGCAACTTTTCAGAACGGTATCGTCGCTCTCACGCTCTTGCCGCTCGCACCGCTCCTGTTCGTCACGCCTGAGGCCGCGGCCTTGCGCGACATCGGCGCGGCCGCATTGCTGGCGACGGGCGCCGCCATCGCGCTCGCCTGGGCCTATGCGCGAGCCGAGGCGCAGGTGCTCCTGCCGATCGAATATTCCGCCTTCCTGTGGGCGGCGCTGTTCGGCTGGCTGTTCTTCCGCGAGGAACTGGGCCCCGGTACCGTCGCCGGCGCCGCGCTGATCGTCATCGGCTGCTGGATCGCCGCGCGGCGTCGGCCCGAACAAAGCGCGCTCTAGCGGGCCCGCTCCACCTGCGTGGCTTCGGAAGCCGCGGCCGGTTGCCCGGCGAAGGTCGCGGCAGCCCCGAAGCAGGCTGCCACCGCAAGCGCCCCGGCCAGGGCGGCCGCGCGCACGGTATCGCGCGGATCGGAATCCGCTTTGGGATGGTCGATCATCGTGTCTCTCCAGTCGGCCGCGCACTCGGCTGACGGCCCGTTTCGCAGGACCAATGCCTCGGTGCACCGCGCGGTTCCGGGTGCACGCCCTTGACGCTTCGCGCGCGAACGCGCAGGTGCCGCGGCAAAATCGCGACTCTTTCCGCCGAAGCGCAGACGGTGGACGCCATTCACGAAAGGACGACGCACAGCATGACCCAGGTCGGCAAGGACAGCCTCCAGACCCGCTCCACTCTCAACGTGAACGGCAGGGACTACGCCTACTACTCCTTCGCCAAGGCGGCCGAGCGCGTCGGCGACATCTCGCGCCTCCCGTTCTCGCTCAAGGTCCTGCTCGAGAACATGCTGCGGTTCGAGGATGGCGGCTTCACCGTGGGCGAGGAACACGTCCGCGCGATCGCCGACTGGCAGAAGAACCCGGCGACCGGCGCGGAAATCCAGTATCGCCCGGCCCGCGTGCTGCTGCAGGACTTCACCGGCGTGCCTTGCGTGGTCGATCTCGCCGCCATGCGCGACGCGATCGCCAAGCTCGGCGGCGACACCGCCAAGATCAACCCGCAGGTGCCGGTCAACCTGGTGATCGACCACTCGGTCATGGTCGACGAGTTCGGCCATCCCCGCGCGTTCCACCAGAACGTCGAGTTCGAATATGCGCGCAATGCCGAGCGCTACGACTTCCTCAAGTGGGGTTCCAAGAGCTTCCGCAACTTCTCCGCCGTACCCCCGGGCACCGGCATCTGCCACCAGGTGAACCTCGAGCACATCGCCCAGGGTGTGTGGTCGAGCCAGGACGAGAGCGGCCAGATGGTTGCCTATCCCGACACCTGCGTCGGCACGGATAGCCATACAACCATGGTCAACGGACTTGGCGTGCTCGGCTGGGGCGTCGGCGGGATCGAGGCGGAGGCGGCCATGCTCGGCCAGCCGGTCTCCATGCTGATCCCCGAAGTCGTCGGCTTCCGCCTCGACGGCAAGCTCGGGGAAGGGGTGACCGCGACCGACCTCGTGCTCACTTGCACCCAGATGCTGCGCGCCGCCGGCGTGGTCGGCCGCTTCGTCGAGTTCTACGGCCCGGGCGTCTCGACCCTGAGCCTCGCCGACCGCGCGACGATCGCCAACATGGCGCCCGAATACGGCGCAACCTGCGGCTTCTTCGGGATCGACGGCAAGACACTCGACTACATGCGCCTGACCGGCCGCAGCGAGGAGACAATCGCGCTGGTCGAAGCCTACAGCCGCGAGCAGGGCATGTGGTTCGAACCGGGCAACGAGCCGGTCTTCACCCGGACGCTGGAACTGGACATCGGCGCCGTCGTCCCCAGCCTCGCCGGCCCGAAGCGGCCGCAGGACAAGGTGATCCTCCCCGAGGTCGACGAGCTGTTCAATTCCGACCTCAAGGCACTCTACGGCAAGAGCGAGCCCGCCCGCGTCGCGGTCGATGGCAAGGACCACGACATCGGCGACGGCGACGTCGTGATCGCCGCAATCACGAGCTGCACCAACACCTCCAACCCCGACGTGATGGTCGCCGCCGGCCTGGTCGCCAAAAAGGCCAACGAGCGCGGGTTGAAGCCCAAGCCGTGGGTTAAGACCAGCCTCGCGCCCGGTTCGCAGGTGGTCACCGATTACCTCGCGAAGGCCGGCCTGCAGGAGCATCTCGATGCGATCGGCTTCGATCTCGTCGGTTACGGCTGCACCACCTGCATCGGCAACTCGGGCCCGCTCGCCCCGCCGATCAGCCAGGCGATCAACGGCAACGACATCGTCGCCGCCAGCGTGCTTTCGGGCAACCGCAACTTCGAGGGCCGCGTCAGCCCCGATGTGCGCGCGAACTTCCTCGCCTCGCCGCCGCTGGTCGTCGCATACGCGCTCAAGGGCACGGTCACGGAAGACATCACCGAGACCCCGCTCGGCACCGACCAGGCCGGCAACGATGTGTTCCTGAAGGACGTGTGGCCGAGCAACGAGGAGATCGCCACGATCCGCTCGGGCGCGATCGACCGTGCGATGTTCGAAGCGCGCTATGCCGACGTCTACAAGGGCGACGAGCACTGGCAGGCGATCGACGTGACCGGGTCGGACACCTACCAGTGGCGTCCGGGCAGCACTTACGTCGCCAACCCGCCCTATTTCGAGGGCATGAGCATGACGCCGGCGCCAGTCACCGATATCGTGGATGCCAAGCCGCTCGCGATCCTCGGCGACAGCGTCACCACCGACCACATCAGCCCGGCCGGTTCGATCAAGGAAGACAGCCCGGCAGGCAAGTACCTGATCGAAAACCAGGTCGCGAAGGCGGACTTCAATTCCTACGGCTCGCGCCGCGGCAACCACGAAGTAATGATGCGCGGCACGTTCGCGAACATCCGCATCCGCAACGAGATGGTGCCGGGCGTCGAAGGCGGGTTCACGGCCTATAGCGGCGAGCAGATGGCGATCTACGACGCGGCGATGAAGCACAAGGCGGACGGCACGCCGCTGGTCGTCGTCGCGGGCAAGGAATACGGCACCGGCTCCAGCCGCGACTGGGCAGCCAAGGGTACGATCCTGCTCGGCGTGCGTGCGGTAATCGTCGAGAGCTTTGAGCGCATCCACCGCTCCAACCTCGTTGGCATGGGCGTGCTGCCGCTGCAGTTTGCCGAAGGCGAAACCCGCGAAACGCTCGGCCTGACGGGCGAGGACAGCTTCACGATCAAGGGTCTCGCCGACCTCAAGCCGGCGCAGGACGTCACGGTCGAGGTGACCCGCACCAACGGCGAGAGCTTCACCTTCACCGCCAAGTGCCGGATCGATACTGCCAACGAGATGGAATACTACCGCAACGGCGGCATCCTCCACTACGTGCTGCGCAAGCTGGCGGCCTGAGCCGCCAGCACCGCGCGGGCGCAAAAAAGGGCGGCTCCCTCGCGGGGGCCGCCCTTTCTCGTGGGAGTGGCGAAGGAACTTAGACCGCCTTCACCGCCTTGAATTTGCGCCGCCCGAGCACCGCCGCGGCGGCAAGTCCGAACAGGATCGTCATCGGCGGGGCCGGCACCTGCGTACCGCTGGTGGTGCCGCCCGTGCTGGAGGACGTGCTCGAACTCGTCGAGCTGCTCGTGCTGGAGCTCGTGCTGCTCGAGGTGCTGCTGGATGTGCTGGTCGAGCTGCTGGTGCTCGTGCTGCTGGTGATGTTCCCCGAGGTCGAGGTGCTGGTCGACACGTTGCCCGAAGTCGAAGTCGAGCTCCCCCCGGTGGACGTCGAGGTCGAGCTCCCCCCGGTCGAAGTGGACGTCGAGCTGCCGCCCGACGACGTGGAGGTGGAACTGCCACCTGACGAGGTCGAGCTGCCGCCCGTCGAGGTCGAAGTCGAGCCGCCCGAAGTGGTCGAGGTGACCACGACATTGCCGCCGCTGCTGCTCCCGCCGCCGAAGAAGCCGCCGAAGAACCCTCCACCGAAACCGCCGAAGCCTCCGCTGCCGCCGATTACCGTCACACCGCCGCTGCTGCCGCCCGAAATGGGGGGCGCTGGCGGGAGCGGCACCGGCACCATCGCTACCTGATAGGCCGGTGGGCATTCCTCGTCATAGGCCGGCGCCGGCATGGCAGGCGCAGGTGCGGCCGGGCCGGTCGGCACACATTCCACCTCGCGCTCCACCACGCGGCGCTTGCGCCGTTCCTCGGGCACCGCGCGCTTCACGATCTTGGGTGATTCCTTGATGTAGCGCACCGGCTGCGTCTTGTCCGACTTGTACGACGGCGCGTCGGTGATCTGCTTCTCGGCCACGTGGACCGCGCCGCCTGCGAGCAGCGCGCCGCCGACCGCAGTCACGGACAGTTTCGCCAGAGCCATCTTTACCGACATGACAGGTTCTCTCGTTGCCTCGGAGCTCCGGCAGCCGGCGAACCCGGCCCCAGACCGCTCCTTGTCATGCCATGGGAACCCAACGCGGCTAACGCGGCAATCGTTTTAACCACTTTTCGGAAGCCGCAGCGGAAGAAAACCGGCCAAAATCCGCGGACAGGCGCGACTTGTCCCGCGTTGGGGCGAAAACCGCGGAATTCCTTGCGTTCGCGTTAGGGGTTTTCGTCGAACAAGCCTGACTGCGCGCCCTTGGGCGGTTTCATTTCCAGATGGGTCCAGCCCGATTCGTTGAGGCAGCGCCCGCGCGCCGTGCGGGCCACCAGGCCGAGCTGGATCAGATACGGCTCGATCACTTCCTCGACCGTGTCGCGTGGCTCCGAGAGCCCCGCTGCGAGCGTCTCCACACCCACAGGGCCGCCGCGATAGGTCGTCGCGATCATGGTCAGATAGCGCCGGTCCATCGCATCGAGGCCGAGCCGATCGATCTCCAGCCGGGTGAGCGCCTCATCGGCAACCTTGCGCGTCACCACGCCGTCGCCCGCGACGTGCGCGAAGTCGCGCACGCGCCGCAGCAGCCGTCCGGCGACGCGCGGGGTGCCGCGGCTCCGACGGGCGATCTCGCGTGCGCCCGCTGGGTCGATGTCCATCCCCAGCAGCCGCGCGCCGCGTGTGACGACGAGGTCGAGCTCCTCGTGGGTATAGAAGTTGAGCCGCACGGGGATGCCGAACCGGTCACGCAGCGGCGTGGTCAGCAGTCCCTGCCGCGTGGTCGCGCCGACCAGCGTGAAGGGCGACAGGTCGATCCGCACGCTGCGCGCCGAGGGGCCTTCGCCGATGATGAGATCGAGCGCGCGGTCCTCCATCGCCGGATAGAGCACTTCCTCGACCACCGGATTGAGCCGGTGGATCTCGTCGATGAACAGCACGTCGTGCGGCTCGAGATTGGTCAGCAGCGCGGCGAGATCGCCCGCCTTGGCGATGACCGGTCCGCTGGTAGCGCGGAAACCCACGCCCAACTCCTTGGCGACGATCTGCGCCAGCGTCGTCTTGCCGAGGCCGGGTGGGCCGAAGAACAGCACATGGTCCATCGCCTCTTCGCGCGACCGCGCGCTCTCGATGAATACGCGCAGGTTCTCTCGCGCCGCCTCCTGCCCGATGAACTCGCCGAGCGATTTCGGCCGCAGAGCGGCGTCCACGTCCCCGCTCTGGCGCTCGGGCGCGGTCAGCCGGTCGGGATCGTCGAGGTTCACCGGCCCCTCCCGAAGAACCTGTCGAGACCGAACTTGCCCGATCCCGACGCCGCGAAATGCAGCCCCAGGAACACCAGCACGATCGCCGGCCACCAGCCGCGAAACGGCTCGTTCACATGCACCATGACGACCGCGACGGCGAAGTTGGCAGCGACCAGCAACCCGGCCCAGCGAGTCAGCAGGCCCACGACCAACAGCGCGCCGCAGCCGAACTGAACGGCGACCGAGAACGGCGCGAGCAACCACGGCAAGGGAAAGCCGAACTGGTCCAGGAACTGCACGAACTCGTTCATACGGGCGCGGCTGGTCACGTTGTCCCAGGTCTCGTGCATCAGGAAGCCGCCGGTCAGCGCGCGCAGGCCGAACAAGGTGAGGTCGCTCCAGCGGGAGAGATGGCCGAGTGCGAGCTTCACCCCGCCGCCCTCTTCAGCGCGACGCGGATCAGGTCGCTTTCGCTGGCGTCTTCGCCCAGCTCGCCCTGCGCGGCGGCGACCGCGCGGGCGGCGACGGCGGGTTTGAAGCCGAGGTTTTCGAGCGCCGAGACCGCATCAGCGCTCGCTCCGCCTGCGGGGGTGACCGGCACGGCGCCGACCCCGCCACCGCCCGGCAGCGCGCCTGCCTTGTCCTTCAATTCGTTGACGATCCGGCTCGCCAGTTTCGGGCCTACACCCTGCGCGCGCGCGACCATCGCGGCGTCGCCGCCCGCGCAGGCGGCCTGCAGTTCACCGGTCGAGAGCGCAGAGAGGATCGCCAGCGCGACTTTGCTGCCCACGCCCTGTACCTGGGTCAGCAGGCGGAACCAGTCGCGCTCGGCGCCTTCCGCGAAGCCGAGCAGGCGCATGTCGTTCTCGCTCACCTGCAGATCGGTATAGACCGTGCAGGCCTCGCCCACATCGCCCAGCGCAGCGAGAGTCTTCGACGAGCAGTGGACGAGATAGCCGACGCCCCCGACGTCGATCACCGCCCAGTCCGCGCCGGTTTCGTCGAGCAGGCCCTTCAGCTTCGCAATCATGCTTTGTTCCTGCCGGTGAAAGCCGGGCGCGTCCAGTGCCCTTCGTAGCGCATCCGCAGCTTTCGCCGAGAGACGGACTATTGCGCGCCCAAGGAAAGCGTGTCTCGACTGCGCTCGACACGAACGGCGCTTGGGGTATGACGAGGGCCATGAGCTGGAACACATTCGGGCGGGTCTTCCGCATGACGACCTGGGGGGAGAGCCACGGACCCGCGCTGGGCGCGCTGGTCGACGGGTGCCCGCCGGGGCTCGAGCTTTCCGAACAGCAGATCCAGCCGTTCCTCGACGCGCGGCGGCCTGGGCAGTCGAAGTTCACCACCCAGCGGCAGGAGGCGGATCGGGTGAAGATCCTCTCCGGCACGTTCGAGGGCCGCACGACCGGCACCCCGATCTCGCTGATGATCGAGAATACCGATCAGCGCTCGAAGGACTATTCGGAAATCGCCGCCGCCTATCGCCCCGGCCATGCCGACTATGCCTACGACGCGAAGTACGGCCTGCGCGACTATCGCGGCGGCGGGCGCAGTTCGGCGCGCGAGACGGCGGCGCGGGTCGCGGCGGGCGCGGTGGCGCGGCTGGTGATCCCGGAAGTGACGATTACCGCTTATGTCGTCCAGATCGGCGACGACGCAATCGATCGCGAGGCGATGAATCTCGAAACGATCGGAGACAATCCGTTCTTCTGCCCCGATAGCTGGGCGGCCAAGCGCTGGGAGGCACTGGTGGACCGGGCGCGCAAGGACGGCTCCAGCCTCGGCGCGGTGGTCGAATGCGTGGCCGAAGGGGTACCGGCGGGCTGGGGCGCGCCGATCTATGCCAAGCTCGACGCCGACCTCGCTTCCGCCATGATGGGAATCAACGCTGTCAAGGGCGTGGAGATCGGCGACGGGTTCGGTGCCGCCGCGCTGCGGGGCGAGGAGAACGCCGATCCGATGCGACCTGGCGAGAACGGGCCGGAGTTCGCCGCCAACCATGCCGGGGGCATCGCCGGCGGCATTGCGACCGGCCAGCCGGTGGTCTGCCGTGTCGCCTTCAAGCCGACCAGCTCGATCCTTACCCCGGTCGATTCGATCACCCGCGAAGGCGAGGCGACGCAAGTCCGCACCAAGGGCCGCCACGATCCCTGCGTCGGCATCCGCGGTACTCCGGTGGTCGCTGCGATGATGGCGCTGGTGCTTGCCGACCATAAGCTGTTGCACCGGGCGCAATGCTCATGATGAGTCCGTTGCGCTTTTTGAAAGTTCCAGCACTGTGATCGATTATTCCGATGTTCGCAATCGCACAAAAACGCTTTTGTTGATCGTGCAGGACCTTATCTGAAGCCTCGAGTTTCACCCCAGAAAGAGGATTCACAACAGATGGGTATCATTGGCAGCACGATCCAACCGTTCAAGGCGACCGCCTTCCAGAAGGGCAAGGACTTCTTCGAGGTTTCCGACGAGGACCTGAAGGGCAAGTGGGCCGTGTTCTTCTTCTATCCGGCCGACTTTACGTTCGTCTGCCCGACCGAGCTCGAAGATCTCGGCGAGAAGTATCACCTGCTCCAGCAGATGGGCGTCGACGTCTATGCCGTGAGCACCGACACGCACTTCAGCCACAAGGCGTGGCACGACACGTCGGAGAAGATCGGCAAGCTCGAATACGCTTTCCTCGGCGACCAGAACCACATCCTCGCCAACAACTTCGGCGTGCTGCGTGAAGGCGCCGGTCTCGCCGACCGTGCGACCTTCGTGGTCGATCCCGACGGCGTGATCCAGATCATGGAAATCACCTGCGAAGGCGTCGGCCGCAATGCCAACGAGCTGACCCGCAAGATCAAGGCGGCGCAGTACGTCCGCGAGAACCCGGGCCAGGTCTGCCCGGCGGCGTGGGAAGAAGGCAGCGAAACGCTGGCTCCCTCGCTCGATCTCGTCGGCAAGCTTTAAGGCTTAGCCACCGAACACAGGCACCCGGGCTTCGGCCCGGGTCACGTGGAAGGCCCGGGGCACCTCCCCCCTCCCCCGCCCCGGGCCTTCATACGCCGCGTCCTCCCCGTTATTGCGAGGAGCGCGAGCGATGAAACAATCCATGACCCGAACGCGCCGTCGCATCGGCAGCCAGGTCGCATCGTGGATCGCGGCGCGCCCTTCGGCGGCTCGCAATGACGGCTTACCGAATCAGGAGTTCACCCATGCTCGACACCGCGATGAAGCAGCAGCTTAAGCAGTACCTCGCCAATCTGCGCGAGCCGATCGAGCTCGTCGCTTCCCTCGGCGACGATGCGAAGTCCGGTGAGACCCGCGCGCTCCTGATGGAAATCGCCGAGCTGCACGAGCATGTCTCGGCCCAGTTCGACGGAATGGACGAACGCAAGCCGAGCTTCATCATCCGCCGCGCCCCCGATGCCGAGAAATGGGTCCGCTTCGCAGGCCTGCCGATGGGGCACGAGTTCACCTCGCTGGTGCTCGCGCTGCTCTGGGCCGGCGGCCATCCCCCTAAGGCCGATCCCGAAACCATCGCGGCGATCGAGCGGCTCGAGGGCGACTACAACTTCGAGATGTACTTCTCGCTGAGCTGCCACAATTGCCCCGACGTGGTGCAGGCGCTCACGCTGATGGCGCTGCTCAACCCGCGCATCACCGCGACGCTGATCGAAGGCGGCACCTTCAAGGACGAGGTCGAGGCACGCGATGTGATGGCGGTGCCAGCGACGTTCCTGAACGGCGAGCCGTTCTTCAACGGCAAGATGAGCCTGGAGGACGTGCTGGCGAAGCTCGACACCGGCGCCGGCGAGCGCCAGGCCGCCAAGCTGGCCGAGAAGGAACCGTTCGAAGTGCTGGTGGTCGGCGGCGGCCCCGCCGGCGCCTCTGCGGCGATCTACACCGCGCGCAAGGGCTTCTCCACCGGCATCGCCGCAGAACGCTTCGGCGGCCAGCTCCACGACACGCTCGGGATCGAGAACCTGACCGGCACGACCTATACCGAAGGTCCCAAGCTGGCGGCGCAGCTCGAAAGCCATGTCGGTGAATACGAGATCGACCTGATGGACCGCCTGCAGGCGGAGAAGCTGATTCCCGCCTCGCAGCCGGGCGGCCTGCACGAGGTCGTGTTCGCCAACGGCGCCTCGCTCAAGACGCGTTCGCTGATCCTCGCGACCGGCGCGCGCTGGCGCAATCTCGGCGTGCCGGGCGAAGCCGAATACCGCAACAAGGGCGTGGCCTATTGCCCGCACTGCGACGGCCCGCTGTTCAAGGGCAAGCGCATCGCGGTGATCGGCGGCGGCAACTCGGGCGTCGAGGCGGCGATCGATCTCGCCAAGATCGTCGACCATGTCACCGTGATCGAGTTCGACACCAAGCTGCGCGCCGACGAAGTGCTGCAGGCCAAGCTGCGCAGCATGGACAATGTCGAGGTCTTCACCAACGCGCAGACGACCGAGATCACCGGCGACGGGAGCCGCGTGAACGGTCTCGTCTACAAGGACCGCGCGAGCGGCGAGGAGCACCGCGTCGAGCTGGCGGGCGTGTTCGTCCAGATCGGGCTGGTGCCCAACACCGAGTGGCTCAAGGACAGCGGCCTCGGCCTGAGCAAGTTCGGCGAGATCGAAATCGACGGCGACGCGGCGACCAATCTGCCCGGCGTGTTCGCCGCGGGCGACTGCACGACCGTGCCCTACAAGCAGATCGTGATCGCCATGGGCGAGGGCTCCAAGGCGGCGCTGAGCGCTTTCGACTACCTGATCCGCAACGAACCGGTGGCGGTGGCCGAGGCAGCCTGAGCGCCCTCGCCACCACCGTCATCCCAGCGAAAGCTGGGATCGCGTGCAGTGAGGTGCGACCTGGCATAGACCGACCCCAGCGTGCGATGGGATGACAGAAGGGGGGAAACGCGCGCCCCGTCCGGGTCATCTCCGCCGCTTCAGCACCAAGTAGAGCGCACCGTCGCCTCCGTGGCGGCGGTGCGCTTTTCGTATGGCGGCGATGTCGGATCCGTGCGGGCCGGCGGCGAGCCAGTCGAGGATCTTCGCCCGGATAGCACCGCGGCGGCTGCCGCGGTCGGCGGCGTCGACCGGGCGCGGCTTGCCGGCGATCAACAGGATCACCCGGGCGCCCATGGCCTTGGCCTGAAACAGTCCGCTCTCGAGCCGCGCATGCGCCGCATCGAGCGTATGGCCGTGCAGGTCGAGCGTGAAGTCGGGTGCCACGCTGCCCGCTTTGAAGCGCCGCTCCCAATGCGAATCGAGTCCATCCTCCACCTTGGCGGGAGGGGCACTCGCCAGAGGTCGTTGAAGAGGTACAGGCGGCGTTCCCGGCGTTAGCGGTTTGGTGGATTTGGCCGGCGGTTTCGGAGGCGCTTTGGCCTGAGGCTTCGGGTCGGCGGGCACGGTCCCTGCCCG
Organism: Pelagerythrobacter aerophilus; assembly: GCF_003581645.1. GTDB lineage: Bacteria > Pseudomonadota > Alphaproteobacteria > Sphingomonadales > Sphingomonadaceae > Pelagerythrobacter > Pelagerythrobacter aerophilus. The sequence goes on from NZ_QXFK01000019.1 coordinate 390,612, forward strand.
GGGGCGGAGAGGATGCAGCGGCGTCACGGTGGCGGCGAGGCGTTCCCACGCCGCCTTCTCCGCCTCGCTCAATCCGCGCGGCGCGCTCATCGCCCGTGGAGGCGCGCGACGGTCCCCTTCGGCAGCAGCACCAGCGCCTGGCCGCGCGCGCTCATACCGCCAGCGATCCGCCGTGCATCCTCGCCAGCACCCCAGAACGTATCGAAGCGGTTGGCGCCCTTGATCGCCCCCCCGGTGTCCTGCGCGACCCACAGCCCGCCGGCCTCGGGCCGGTCGACCTGGAGCCACACCGGCGCGCCATAGGGAACGAAGGCGGGATCGACCGCGACGGAGCTTTCGCGCCGCACAGGCACGCCGAGCGAACCGAGCGGGCCGTCGCCCTTCAGCTCCTGGAAGAAGATCCAGCTCTTGTTGAGCCGCATGAGGTCGCGGCCTTCTTCCGGGTGCTTGTGGATATAGGCCATGATGCCCTGCATCGAGCCCGAGTACTGGCCCGGCCCGTCGCCGATCAGTCCGCGCTCGCGCATGACGCGGCCCACGCCGACGTATTCGCGCCCGTTCTGCCCGGCATAGCCGATCCGCATAACGCTGCCGTCCGGCGCGACGAGGCGCCCCGAGCCCTGGATCTGCAGGAAGAAGAATTCCACCGGATCAGCCACCCAGGCAATCTCCAACCCGCGGCCCGCGAGCGCCCCAGCCTCAATCTGCGCCCGGTCGTAATAGAGCGTGAATTTGCCGCTCTCGTCGTAACGGCCGAGCGGCGGGCGGCCGGTGCGCTCGCTTGCGGGTACGTCCTCTGGCCAGGCGCGGACAAGGTCGGGCGGCATGGCATAGACCGGCACGTCGTAGCCGGGGATGCGCGTCCGGCTGCCGCGGATTTCCGGTTCGAAGTAGCCCGTGGCGAAAGCCGCGCCGTCACCGACACGGGCAGTTTCGAAGTACTGCTGGAAGAATTCATGTCCACGGCCCGGAGCCCAGGTGCTCACCGCACCACAGGCCGGACGCCAGTCGTCCGGGCGGGTCAGTCCGCTCGCATCGGGACGGGTCAGCAGCCAGCGGCAGCTTTCACGGAACGAGGCGAGCGCCATGTCGGCATCAGCGGCGCGCAGACCGAGCGAACCCACGTTGGGGCCGGCAGCGACTCCGGCAAGGGCGGCGCTGGTCACACCGGCGGGCGGCGCGGCCGGGCCGGAAGGGCGTGGTCCTCCCCCCTGAGGCACAATCGTACAGCCGGTTATCAGGGCCAGCGCGGCCAGTATCCCCCAGCGGCGCATGCGCGGTCCCTCCCCTTTATGCCTGCAATCAGCCCTCGTCGGTCTCGTCGAGCAGCCAGTCCGGATTGGGCGAGTCGACCATGCGGCTGAAGGTCCACACGTCCCGACTCTCGATCGCATCGTCGAGCGATCCGGCGATCATGTTGTCCTCGCTGTCGCGGGTGACCGCAGCGATGTCGGAGACGAAGTTGACCGCGATCCGCGCCCGTCTGCCGTCGAGCGACGCGCTGTGGATCGTTGCGTCCTCGATCCGGATCAGACGGTTGTCGAGCGTCTCGCCCGCCTCTTCGCGCGCGGTGATCGCAGCGTCGAAGCCGGCGTAGACGTCGTCGTCGCACAGCTCCCGCAGCGTCTCGCGGTCGCCCTTCCAGAACGCCTCGAGCACCATGGCATAGGCACCCTTGGCCCCTTCGAGGAAGGCGGTGAGATCGAAATAGCGGTCGGCAGCAGCAATCTCCTGCACCCCGCGTTCGACCGCCGGGACGACGCCCGCGGCGCGCGGCAGCGGCACGTTCTGACGGTGCACCGGCGCAGCAGCGCGTGGTGCGGCTTGCTTGCCCTTGTCGAACCGCGTCGGAATCGGCTCCTCCTCATGCTCGGCACGGCGGCCGAGAACCGAGTAGAGTCGCATGCCAAGGAAGGCGGCGATCATGGCGAGGATGACGATTTCGTAGATCACAGAAAAGCTGTCCGTTTGCATAGCGGACCGGCCAGACGCCGCATCCGGTTCGATCGTGCCCTAGATAGTGGCAAAATACAAATGGACAACGCGTATCGCCCCGTCTGCGATCCGGCCTGCCCCGCACGACAAGCGCGAGTTGCGGCCCCGCGCGCGTGGTGCTAGGCGCGCGGGCCAGGCTCGCCCCCTTGCCGGGCGGGCGCTCCGTACCATTCTCGACGAAAGCGTATTCCATCATGGCCGACGAAGGCGACGTCCTCACCGATCTCGATCTCGATCCCGCACCCACCGGCAACGGCGCGGACACGCTGCCCGCCGCCGGGATCATCGCGCAGTACGTCAAGGACATGTCGGTCGAAGTACCCAACGCGCCCGAGTGCTTCCAGTGGAAGGACGCGCCGCAGGTCGACGTGCAGTTCAACATCGCCGCCCGCCAGATCAGCGACGAGGTGCACGAGGTCGAACTCAAGATCAACGCCACCGCCAAGGCGGAGAAGGGCAACGTGTTCCTGGTCGAGGTCGCCTATTGCGGCCTTCTGGGCATGCGCAACCTGCCCGAGGATCAGGCGCACGCCTTCCTCTATTCGGAAGCGCCGCGCCTGCTGTTCCCCTTCGCCCGCCGCATCCTCGCCGATGCGAGCCGCGACGCGGGCCAGCAGCCGTTGATGATCGATCCGATCGACTTCAACGGCCTCTACACGCAGCGCCTGCAGCAGAAGCAGCAGGAAGAGGCCGCTGCGGGTGGCACGCCGGCGGGCGAGGCCTGAGCTTCCGCGCCCCTCCCACACAGCGCTAGCGGGAAGGGTACGGGTAGCATGAGCCTGCTCAAGAACGTCGGGACGATCGGCGGGCTGACCATGGTCAGCCGCCTGTTCGGCTTCGCGCGCGACATGCTGCTCGCCCGCGCTCTCGGCGCCGGCGGCGTGGCGGACGCCTGGCAGCTCGCCTTCCAGCTCCCCAACATCTTCCGCCGCCTGTTCGCGGAGGGCGCCTTCGCCAGCGCCTTCGTGCCGCTGTTCAACCGGCGCATGGCAGGCCGCGACGACCTCTCCGAAGCGCGCCGCTTCGCCGAGGAGGTGCTCGCGTTCCTGATCCCGGTGCTGATCGTGTTCGGCGCGCTGGCGCTGATCGCGATGCCGTGGATCGCCGGTCTGTTTGCCAACGAAGGGGTCGAGGGCGACCCCGAGCTGTTCGACCTCGCCGTGCTGATGGCGCGGATCACCTTTCCCTATCTCGCATTCATGAGCCTCGCGACGCTGTTCGCCGCTATTCTCAACTCGCTCTCGCGTTTCGCCGCCGCCGCCGCTGCGCCGATCCTGCTCAACCTATGCATGATCGCGGCACTGATCGCCGGCATGACGCTGGGCGACGGGGTAGAGGCACGCCGCGCGACCGGCGAGCTACTCGCGATCGCGGTCACCGTGTCGGGGCTGCTTCAGCTCGTCTGGCTGTGGGCCTGGGCACGGAAGGCGGGTTTCCGTATGCGACTGGGCCGTCCGCGCATTACGCACGGGGTGAAGGAGCTCGGCATCCTCATCCTCCCGGCCGTGTTCGGCGCGGGCGTCTATCAGATCAGCCGCTTCATCGACCTGTTCTTTCTCTCGACCCTGCCCGACGGCGCCTACACCTTCCTCGCGATGGGCGATCGGCTGAACCAATTGCCGCTCGGGATCGTCGGCATCGCGCTCGGCACTGCGATCCTGCCCTCGCTCTCGCGCCATATCGCGGGCGCCGACCATGACGCGGCCCAGCGCCTGCAGTCGAACGCGATCGAGCTCGCCATGCTGCTCACCGTGCCGGCCGCGGTTGCGCTGTTCGTCACCGGCAGCGCCTTCACCCGCGCGTTCTATACCGGCGGCGCGTTCACCCTGTCCGATGCGATGGCGACCGGCGCGGTGACCTCCGCGCTCGTGGTGGGCCTGCCCGCCTACGTGTTGATCAAGGTACTGGTGCCCAACTATTTCGCACGCAAGGACACGCGCACGCCCGTCTATACCGCGATGGCCGGGCTCGCGCTCAACGTCGCGCTCAACTTCGTCCTCGTGCCCCGCTTCGGCGTCGTCGGGCTCGCGCTGGCGGGATCCGCCGGGGCATGGACCAACGTCGCGCTGCTCTACGCGCTGCTGGCGCGCAAGGGGCACTTCCACATGACAGGGCGAGTCGCCTGGCGCATCGCGCGGATCGCGCTCGCCGCGGCGCTGATGGGCGCGGCGCTGTGGTTCGCGATGCCCTGGGGCGCGGAGTTCTATGCCGGCGGCGTGCTCGAGCGGATCGGATCGATCGCCGCGCTGGTCGCGATCGGCGGGGTGATCTACTTCATACTCGCAGCGCTGCTCGGCGTGCTCGACCGTGCCGCCATCGCCCGGCTGATGCGCCGCGAGGGTTGACATCGCGGGGCCGGAGCCGGAAGCGCTCCCCCTCTTTCATCCAAACAACAGGACCGTCATGCGCGTCGTTTCCGGCATCCAGCCCACAGGCAATCTCCACCTCGGCAACTACCTTGGGGCGATTCGCAACTGGGTGCGCATGCAGGACGAGCTGGAAGACGGCAGCGAGTGCCTGTTTTTCCTGGCCGACCTGCACGCGATCTCGATGCCGCACGACCCGGCGGAACTCCGCCGCGCGACGCTGGAGATGGCCGCCGCGCTGGTCGCCTGCGGGATCGATCCCGATCGCTCGATCCTGTTCAACCAGGCGCAGGTCCCAGCCCATGCCGAGCTGCAATGGCTACTGAACGGCACCGCCCGCATGGGCTGGCTGAACCGCATGACGCAGTTCAAGGACAAGAGCGGCAAGAACCGCGAGGGCGCCAGCGCCGCGCTGTTTACCTATCCGGTGCTGCAGGCGGCCGACGTGCTGCTCTACCAGGCGACCCATGTGCCGGTGGGCGAGGACCAGAAACAGCACCTGGAGCTCGCCCGCGACATCGCGCAGAAGTTCAACAACGACTTTGCCAGCGAAGCAACACCCGTGTTCACCTTGCCTGATCCGATCACCCCGCCCGACGCGGCGCGGATCATGAGCCTGCGCGACGGGACCGCAAAGATGAGCAAGTCCGACCCGAGCGAGATGAGCCGCATCAACCTGACCGACGATGCGGACACGATCATGAAGAAGGTCAAGAAAGCCAAGACCGACGCCGAACCGCTGCCGTCCGACGCTGCCGGACTGGGCGGACGGCCCGAGGCTTACAATCTCGTCTCGATTTACGGTGCGCTGGCCGGAACCTCGATCGACGCGGTGCTGGCCGAGTTCGGCGGACAGGGATTCGGCGCGTTCAAGCCGGCGCTGGGCGAGTTGATGGTCCAGGTGATCGCACCGATCACCGGACGGTTCCGCGCGCTGCTGGAAGACCGCGAGGCACTCGACGCGATTCTCGCCAAGGGCGCGGCCAAGGCGCGCGAGCGCGGCGCACCGACGCTCGCTGCGACCTACGAAGCACTGGGTCTCGTGCGGGGGTGACGGGAGTATCCTGCGCCCATCGAAGAACGAGATCAGCATGAGCAGACATAACTGATTTTATTGTGTTTTCTCTATGTTCTCATTCAATCCTCATTCAGCCCGCCTTCTTTACAACACGCCCTATCGATGACAGCGTAGAGCCGGCGTGAGGGACGGTCGCGCTATGCGTTACTGCTTCCTAAGGGGATGATACGATGAACACCCGCAAGAAAGGTTGGGGCCGCACCCTCAAGCTCGCCGCCGTGCCGGTGCTGCTTGCCGGCCTGGCCGCCTGCGCCACGCCGTTCAAGGCCGATGTGTCGCGCTTCCAATCGCAGTTGCCTGCGCCGCAGGGCCAGACGTTCGCCGTCGTGGCGGACGATCCGGCGCTCGCCGGCGGTCTCGAATTCGCGCGCTATGCCGACTATGTCGAGGCGGAGATGGAGCAGCTAGGCTACACTCAGGCTTCGCCCGAGAACGCCACGCTGCTGGTCCGGTTCGACTACGGCGTCGACAACGGGCGCGAGCGGATCCGCTCGACACCCGGCTTCCGCGATCCGTTCTACGACCCGTGGTACGGCTTTTCGCGCCGCCCGGTCTACGTGCGCACGCGCGATGGCTACCGCGTCGCCTACGTGCCGACCGGTTCGTGGGGCTACGGTTTCCATGATCCGTGGTTCGGCGGGCCCGATATTCGCAGCTACACCGTCTACACCAGCGGCATCGAACTGAAGATCGACCGCGCGGCGGACGGCGAGCGGCTGTTCGAAGGCACGGCCGAGGCCGTCTCGACGTCGGATCGGCTGCAATATCTCGTCCCCAATCTGGTCGACGCCATGTTCACCGATTTCCCCGGCAACTCGGGCGAGACGGTGCGCATCTCGATCAAGCCCGAGGGCGAGACGACGGTGCGCCGGATCGACTGATCCGACCGCACACCAAGCGATCACCAAGGGGGCGGACCTGCGCGAGCGGGTCCGCCCTTTTTGTTGGGCGCCGCGCGCGCCCATCTTGCCGCTCCGACCTTGAGCGCTACATCCGGCGCTGAAACCATGATCTTGTCACCGAACCTCCTTGCGATTCGCACGCTTGCGGCCCTCCTGCTGGCGATCATCGGCCTTCAGGCCGTGCCTTCGCACCCGGTCGGTATCGACCGGCATCATGGCTCCGCCTTCGATATTTCCTCGGTCGACGTCACGATCCCGGCCGCGCTGCGCACGGCGAGCGGAGGCGAGGTCGAGCGGTTCGAACCGCCGGTGCCGCCTCCGCCGGTTCCTGCGATACGCGCCGCCTCTCCAGCGGCCGCACCAACGGCGGTTTATGCACGAGTCAGGTTGCCGGCATCGACCGGTCCGCCGTCACCGGCTCGCGAGCTCACCAGCCTTTCGCTGGCGCCGCGCGCGCCGCCTTTCGCCTGACTGTTCCCGCCTCGGCCGCGCGCCGACGACGACAACGAACTATTCCAGGTGAATCATGACAATGCAGACCAGCCGGGCCGCTTCGCCCGGCGACGACCGGCGCGCGCAGGCCGAAGCCCTGCTCGCGCGCTATCCCGACCTCTCGCAGAGCGAGATCGACGACCTCCGCCGCTGGTTCGGCAAAGAGGCGACAGCGCTCGAAACCGCGATGCTCGCCGGCGACGAACACCTCGGCGGCCCCTACCAGCAGTTCCGCAAGGACCATCTCGACCGCCTGTCCGCGCTCGAGAAGGGTATCGCCGGCGCGGTGGGCGCCCTGCTGATCGGAGGGCTCGCGGCCCTGGCAATCATGCTCTGACCACCGGGCGGAGCGGCCCCATAGCGAGCCGCTCCGCCCGACTGACCCGAATCATGCGAGCTGCGCGTGCCCGCCGGTGGATCCAAAACCGCCCGCCCCGCGCGCGGTTTCGTCGAGGTCCGCGACTTCCTCCCACGCCGCTCGCGTCACCGGCGCGAGCACGAGCTGTGCCACCCGGTCGCCGCGCGCAATCGCGAAGGGTTCAGCGCCGTGGTTGATCAAAATCACCTTGAGCTCGCCGCGATAATCCGAGTCGATCGTTCCCGGCGCATTGGGCGCGCTGATCCCGTGCTTGAGCGCGAGGCCCGACCGCGGACGGACCTGAATCTCGTAACCCGCTGGAATGGCCACCGCGAGGCCGGTCGCCACCGCATGCCGTGCGCCGGGCGCGATCGTCACGTCCTCGGCAGACAGCACATCCATGCCCGCTGCGCCTTCGGTGGCGTAACGCGGAAGATCGAGCCCCTCGCCATGCGGCAGGCGCTTGACCCGGACGGGTATCGCATCAGTCATTCGTCTTTCGGCTCCAATTCTCTCGCGATCCGCTCGACCAGCGCGCGCGCGACCGCGCTCTTCGGCATCTGCTCGAGCGTTTCCACACCCCCGGCCGTAATCACATGCACCGCATTGCTCTCGCCGCCCATCACGCTGTCTTCTCTCGGGCCGGAGACATCGTTGGCGACGATCCAGTCGGCCCCCTTGCGTTCGCGCTTCGCCTTGGCGTTCGCGATCACGTTCTCGGTTTCCGCTGCGAAACCGATCAGCAGACGCGGACGTTGGCGGGCGACGGCGAGACCGGCGAGGATGTCGGGGTTTTCGGCAAGAAGCAGCGCCGGCGGGGCAGTGCCGCGCTTCTTCATCTTCTGTGCGGCGAAGTCCTTGCTGCGCCAGTCGGCAACAGCAGCCACCATCACGGCCACATCGGCAGGCAACGCGCCGTTCACCGCATCGGCCATCTCGCGCGCCGATTCGACGTCGATCCGCTCCACGCCGGACGGTGTTTCGAGCGTGACCGGCCCCGCGATCAGCGTCACCCGAGCCCCTGCCGCGGCCGCCGCGGCGGCGATCGCGAAGCCCTGCTTCCCGCTCGACCGGTTGGCGATGTAGCGCACCGGATCGATCGGCTCGTGCGTCGGTCCGGCGGTGACGAGCACATGGCGGCCGTAGAGCGGGCGATGCGCCGGCTCCGCATCGAAGTCGGGTTGACCGGAAAGCGGATCGGCCTCAAGCGGTGCGACGAGTGCGAGCCGCGCGGCGATTGCCGTCCAGATCGTCTCCGGCTCGGGCAGGCGGCCCGGTCCATATTCGCCGCAAGCCATCGGCCCTTCATCGGGCTCCATCACCTCGACACCCGATTCCCGCAGCCATGCGATATTGCGCTGCGTCGCCGCGTGCTGCCACATGCGCACATTCATCGCGGGCACCGCAAGGACCGGTTTGTCGGTCGCAAGGAGCAGCGTGGTCGCGAGATCGTCGGCCAAGCCGGCGGTCATCTTCGCCAGCAGATCCGCCGTCGCCGGACACACGACCACCAGATCCGCCTCGCGGCTGAGCTGGATGTGGCCCATCTCGGCCTCATCCTTGAGATCCCATAATGTGGTGTAGACGGGATTTTCCGACAGCGCCGCCAAAGTCATCGGGGTAACGAACTGCTGCCCGCCTTCGGTGATCACGCAAGTGACCGATCCGCCCGCCTTGCGGATCAACCGCACCAGCTCGCACGCCTTGTAGGCCGCGATGCCGCCGCCGACGATGAGCAGAATGCGGGGAGCGCCCGAGCGGCTGTCAACGGTCATGGTTGATCGTCCCCGTTTTCACTGCGCGCGAGCCTAGCCCGGCGCGCCGCCGCGTGCCAGCCCTGCCGGGCGATGTAAAGATTCGGCTGGCCGTGCACCCGTCCCCGCCTGTAGACCGGTCGGGACGCAGAAATGGAGGAGGGGGACCGATGCGGATCATACTGACGGCGCTCATTTTCGTAGGCGGGCTGTTCTTTTTGGTGACCGGGATGGGCTTCCTGGCCGATCCGGTGAATTCGGGCGAGACGTTCGGCCTGCGCGCGATCGACGCCGACGGCCTGGCGACGATGCGCGCGGACATGACCGCGTTCTTCGTCATCGCCGCGATATGCATGCTGGTCGGCGCCTGGCGCCGCAACGGCGACATCCTGCTGGTCCCTGCCGGCCTGTTCGGTATCGCGCTGGTGGGCCGATTCGTCAGCATCGCGGCGGACGGGACCGAGCCCGGTTTCTGGATGCCGATGGTGATCGAGGCCGTCACCGTGATCGTGCTCCTCGTCGCCAGCCGCGTCCTGCCGCACCCGACGACCTGAGCGGCGCTCAGCCGATCCAGTCGAGCAACGTGGCCGCCGCCACCGCGCCGCCGCCGATCAGCCCGGCGAGAAGGTAGCCCGGCCAGTCGCGCCGTTTCCGATTGCGGCGCTGCCACATCAGCTCGATCTTCGGCAACGGCGGCGGCTCCGGTGCGCCGCCGCGGGGCGGGAACTTCTCTTCCAGGCGCCGGATCAGCGCCGGGATGCGCAGCAGGGTCTCGGTATCCTCGCGCAGGCGACCGGCGAGCGCCGCCTCGGGGCCGAGCTCGTCACGGATCCAGCTTCGCACGTACGGCGCCGATACGTCCCACATGTTGATCTCTGGATCGAGCTGGGTCGCGATCCCCTCCACCATGACCATGGTCTTCTGCAGCAGTAGCAGGTGCGGCTGGGTCTGCATGTCAAAGTCGCGGGTGATCGCGAACAGACCGTCGAGCATCTGGCCGACCGACAACTCGCTCACCGGCTTGCCGCGCATCGGCTCGCCGACCGCGCGCAGGGCGGTCGCGAACTCGTCCACCGAATGGTAGCTCGGGACGTACTGCGCCTCGAAATGGATCTCGGCCACGCGGCGGTAATTGCCGGTGGTGAGGCCGTAGAGGATTTCGGCCAGCCATTGCCGCGCCTGGCGGTCGATCCGGCCCATGATGCCGAAGTCGATCGCAACGATGGTTCCGTCGGCCTGCACGAACAGGTTTCCCTGGTGCATGTCGGCGTGGAAGAACCCGGCGCTGATCGCCTGGCGCAGAAACGCGAGCACCAGCCGCCGCGCCAGCTCGGGCAGGTCGTGTCCGGCGGCGACGAGCGCCTCGCGGTCCGAAATCTTGATGCCGTCGATCCATTCGATCGTCATCACCCGGCCATTGGTCCGGTCCCAGTCGATCGAGGGGATGCAGTACCGCTCGACCCCGCGCATGGCGTCCGCCAGTTCGCTGGCCGAGGCCGCCTCGCGCCGCAGGTCGAGCTCGCGATTGGTCCAGCGTTTGAAGTTGGCGATCGTCAGCCGTGGGCGCAGCCGCGCGGCCTCGCCGCCCAGTGCCTCGAGATGCGCCGCCGCCCATTCGTAGGTCGCGATGTCGCGCGCGAAGCGCTCGCGAATGCCCGGCCGCAGCACCTTGATCGCGACTTGCCGCCCGTCGGTCGTCACCGCGCGGTGCACCTGTGCGATCGAGGCCGCGCCGACGGGGACCGAATCTATTTCAGCGAACAGCGTATCGACCGGCTGGCCGAAGCTTGCCTCAATCGCCCGCTCGATCTCCGGATAGGCGACCGGCGGCAGGCTGTCCTGCAGCGACAGCAGGTTGCGCGCCGCGTCTTCGCCGACCAGGTCGGGCCGGGTCGCGAGCGACTGGCCGAGCTTGATCGCCGCCGGGCCGATCTCCTGGAACGCGCCGGCATAGTCGGGCTGCGCCGGCTGAAACGTGCCAAAGCGCGCGATCCGCGCGAGCCGCTTCACCGGACCCGGCGTGTTGGGGTCGCGTTCGATCCCGCGCAGCGCCCCGTGCCGCGCGAGCGTGCGGCCCCACTTGAGCAGGCGGAAGATGTGCGTAGCGGGCTGGGTCATTCGCTCTCCCGTCCCGCTTGTGGGAGCCGCTGGGGATGGGCCTCGCGGCCCATGCCCACCCCTAACCCCTCCCGCAAGCGGGAGGGGGATTGCAAGGCGATGCTCACACCTTCCATCCCGAATGGATCGCCACGAGCCCGCCCATGATCGGCTCGACGCGCGTGTTCGAGAAGCCCGCCTGGCGGATCATCCCCTCGAACTCGGGCATCGGCGGGAAGCGGCGGATCGATTCGACGAGATAGCGATAGCTCGCCTCATCCCCCGCGATCGCCTTGCCGATCTGCGGCACGAGCTTGTGCGAATAGAGGTCGTAGATTTCCTTGAAGCCCGGCCATTCGGTGGTCGAGAACTCCAGGCAGAAGAAGCGCCCGCCGTGCTTGAGCACCCGGTGCGCCTCGGCCAGCGCCTTGTCGATCCGGGTCACGTTGCGGATGCCGAAGGCGATCGTATAGGCGTCGAACATGCGGCGCGGATAGCCGAGTTCCTCGGCGTTCTGGCACGACCAGGTAAGGCCGGTAATCCCCCGCTCGACCGCACGCTCGACCCCGACGTCGAGCATATCCTGGTTGATGTCCGCCACCGTCACTTCGGCCCCGCGCGCGGCCATGCGGAAGGCGATGTCTCCGGTACCCCCGGCCATGTCGAGGATCGCCTCGCCCGGCTGCGGCTTCACCCGGCGGACGAAGCGGTCCTTCCATAGCCGGTGGAGCCCGCCCGACATGGCGTCGTTCATCACGTCGTACTTCGCCGCGACATTGGAGAATACCGCGCCCACGCGCTCGGTCTTCTCTTCGGGAGCCACGTCCTCGTAGCCGAATGAAACCTTCTCGCTCATGCGCCGGGCCTTAGGAGGAATTGCCGCCCCGGCAAAGGGTGTTAGACGGCGAGGCATGCCCGAGCTCCCAGAAGTCGAAACCACCGTACGCGGCCTCGCCCGCTTCCTTGAAGGGAAACGCCTGGTTCGTGCCCGTGTGAACCGGCCCGACATGCGCCGGCCCTTCCCGCCCGGCCTGGTGCAGATGCTGACGGGCGCCCGCGTGACCGGGCTCGGGCGGCGGGCAAAGTTCGGGCTGATCCATACGGACCGCGGGCAGACGCTGGTGTTCCACCTCGGCATGAGCGGGCGCTGGCGGATCGATCCAGCGACGGACGACCGGCACGACCACCTCGTCATCGAGACCGAGGAGCACCGCTTCGCGCTATGCGACCCGCGGCGGTTCGGCTGGGTCGATCTCGTGCCGACCGAGAGCCTCGACGCGTGGCCCTCGTTTGCGGGCATGGGGCCCGAGCCGCTGGGCGACGATCTCACCGTCGCGCATCTCCACACTGCGCTGAAAGGCCGCAAGCAGGCGATCAAACTCCTCCTGCTCGACCAGCGGATCGTCGCCGGGCTCGGCAACATCTACGTCTGCGAGGCCTTGTTCCGCGCGCGGATCGATCCGCGCAAGGCAGGCGGCAGCGTCTCGCGCGCGGCGCTCGCGCGGCTGGTTCCCGCGATCCGCGAAGTGCTGGAGCAATCGATCGCCGACGGCGGCTCAACCTTACGCGACTACGCGCGGCCCGACGGCGAGCTCGGCTATTTCGCGACACGCTTCGACGTGTACGGCCGGGAAGGTGAGCCCTGCCGGCGCGATGACGGTGGCACGATCCGCCGCGTCGCGCAGGGTGGGCGCAGCACCTGGTTCTGCCCGCGCTGCCAGCGGTGAGCGGCGGCGTCACAGCTCCAGATGGGGCCGGGTCGACCACCTCGTCCTTGCGGATCGCAAGGCAAAGGTTCAATCCCGCGTCATGATCCGGGAAGCGCGATGCCACTGCGGAAAGATGACGCTCCGTTGCAGCGGCGAACCTTCCAAGGTCTCTCTCTGTCACTGCTTCGATTGCCAGCGGCGGACCGGCTCGCTGTTCAGCGTGGCCGCCTTCTATCCGCGGGCGAGCGTGGAGCTCAGGACCGGTCAGGCGGCAGCCTTTCGCCGTCCGTCCGCCAGCGGCCAAGACGTGACGTTTCACTTCTGCCCGGAATGCGGCTCGAATCTCTGGTGGGAAGCCGATCGCCTTCCGGACCTCGTGGGCGTGGCGGCGGGGTCGTTCGCCGATCCCGATTTCCCGAGGCCGGAGCAGGCCGTCTGGACCGAAGAGAAGCATCACTGGCTGCCGCTTCCGGCCGACCTGCCTTCTCATGCACGGAATCCCGTCCGGCCTATCCCACCTGAATAGCGGGCGGCACTCCCGCCGCCGCCTCACCGCTCGCCGTGCTTGACGATTCGGCCCCCCGCCGCTAAGGCGCGCGCTTTCCGGCGGGCATGCCGCCGTTTTCTGCAGGTTTACGAACGAAATCCGGCCGTTCGCAAGACGGCCCGAGACAAGGACGAACATGGCCAATACGCCGCAAGCCAAGAAGCGCATCCGTCGCAACGCCAACCGCGCCGAGATCAACGGTGCGCGCATCAGCCGCATCCGCAGCTTCCTGAAGAAGGTCGAAACTGCGATCGCCGGCGGCGACAAGACGGCCGCTGCCGAAGCGCTCAAGACCGCGCAGCCCGAGCTCGCTCGCGGCGTCGCACGCGGTGTGCTTCACAAGAACACCGCAGCGCGCAAGATGTCGCGCCTCTCCAAGCGAGTCGCGGCGCTCTGATTCGCGGGCCCCTGATCGGGGCCACAGCAACATTGAAATGCCGAACGGGCCGGCGCGAGGAGCGCTGGCCCGTTTCGTTTTGCCACCCTTCGTCCGACGCGATTTGAGAAAAGCGAGGAAGTTCCGCGATTCGCATCGCACGGTATGGGATTTCCTCATACAAACAACGACTTGAACGGGCGGCTGCGGGGTTGCGACGAGTCAATATCCTTTATTTCAGTTTTTTTGCAGGCAGGCCCCTTGCGACTCAAGCGAAGCGCTTCTTAAAAGGTTCACAGCACGAGGCGGGACGGCTGGTGCTCCTGAAAATTGGACGGTCGCGTTCGGTCTGGAATCCCCGATTCCGGGCAGGACGGAGCTGTGCGTGCCGTCTGTGGGGTTCATGAGGGTGTCCGGGGGCAGACCGGGCGCGATGGGAGCGGTTCGAAAATGAAAAGCAGGAACGGCGAAGCACGCGCGGCACTGGGCAAAGGGCAAGAGGAATCGATGGAAGATCTGGAAGCGGTAAACCTGGCTGCGGATTGGGCGGACATCAGCCAGGGCCTGCGAAAGGATCTGGGGCATCAGCTCCACAGCCAGTGGATCAAACCGATCCAGCTCGGTGGGTTCTGCAAGGAAACCGGCACGCTGGAGCTCTATCTGCCGACCGAGTTCTCGGCGAACTGGGTGCAGGACCGCTTCGTCGACCGGCTCTCGCTCGCCTGGAAGATCGCACGCAGCGAAGTGCGCAACGTGCGCGTCTCGGTCCATCCGGGCCGCCGCAAGCTGCCCGAACTGAGCCTGGCCGGCGACGGACGCCGTCCGGCCAACGATGCCGATTCCTCGATGATCGCGGTCGCCGCCGGCACGATCGGCGAACAGGGCTTCACCTCCTCGGTGGGTCTCGATCCCTCGCTGACCTTCGCGGCTTTCGTCACCGGCGAATCGAACGTACTCGCCTGCAACGCGGCGCAGCGCATGGCCGCGACCGAGACGCCGCAGTTCTCGCCGCTCTACCTCAAGGCCGCGACCGGGCAGGGCAAGACGCACCTGCTGCACGCGATCGGCCACGCCTATCTCGCGAGCCACCCGCGCGCGCGGATCTTCTACTGCAGTGCCGAGCGTTTCATGGTCGAATTCGTCCAGGCGCTGAAGCAGAACCAGATGATCGAGTTCAAGGCGCGCCTGCGCAGCTTCGACCTGCTGCTGGTCGACGACATCCAGTTCATCATCGGCAAGGCCAGCGCGCAGGAGGAATTGCTCTACACGATCGACGCACTGCTGGCCGAAGGCAAACGACTGGTCTTCGCCGCCGACCGCGCCCCGCAGGCGCTCGACGGAGTGGAACCGCGGCTGCTCAGCCGCCTGTCGATGGGCCTCGTCGCCGACATCGCCGCGGCCGACATCGAGCTGCGCCGCTCAATCCTCGAATCGAAGCTGACCCGGTTCGCGCCGCTTTCCGTGCCCGAGGACGTGATCGACTTCCTCGCCCGCACGATCACGCGCAACGTGCGCGAGCTCGTCGGCGGGCTGAACAAGCTGATCGCCTATGCCCAGCTCACGGGCCAGGAAGTCTCGCTCCAGCTCGCCGAAGAGCAGCTGACCGATATCCTCTCGGCCAACCGCCGCCGGATCACGATCGACGAAATCCAGCGCACGGTGTGCCAGTTCTACCGCATCGATCGCGCGGAAATGTCGAGCAAGCGCCGCGCGCGAGCCGTCGTCCGCCCGCGGCAGGTCGCGATGTATCTCTCCAAGGTGCTGACCCCGCGCTCCTACCCCGAGATCGGGCGCAAGTTCGGTGGGCGCGACCATTCGACCGTGATCCACGCGGTGCGCCTGATCGAGGACCTGCGCCAGCGCGACGCCGACATGGACGGCGACGTGCGCAGCCTGCTGCGGCAGCTCGAGAGCTGATTGCCTGATCCGAGCTCCCCCGCGCAGGCGGGGGCCTCGGCCCTCTTGGTCATCCGTGAGTTGAGGTCCCCGCCTCCGTGGGAACTCACAGGATATCGACACTCCGCGCACAGCCTGCCAACAGCGTGTCCATGGCCCTGCCCCCAGACCGCATCGACCGCTTCGCGCGCCATATCGTCCTGCCCGAGATTGGCGGCGCGGGGCAGGTGGCGCTTGCCGTAGCACATGTCGCGCTGGTCGGGCTGGGCGGAATCGGCAGCCCGGCGCTGCAATACCTCGCCGGCGCCGGCGTGGGGCGATTCACGCTGATCGACGACGGACGGGTCGAGCTCTCCAACCTCCAGCGTCAGACGATCTATTCCGAACGGGACGTGGGGCACGGCAAGGCAGTGTCGGCGCGGCGCTGGCTGGCGAACTTCGACGGCGAGATCGCGGTCGAGCTGGTCGACCGGCGCCTGACTCGCGACAATGCCGGGGACGCGATCGCGGGCGCGGACCTGGTGCTCGACGGGACCGACAACTTCGCGACCCGCCTCGCGGTGTCGGACGCCTGCGTTGCGTCCGGCATCCCGCTCCTCTCGGCCGCCGTCGGTCGCTTTCAGGGCCAGGTCGGCGCCTTTGCGGGGCACTTGCCGGACGAGGCCTGCTACCGCTGCTTCGTCGGCGACGCCTTCGATGCCGACGATTGCGATACCTGCGCCGAGGACGGCATGCTCGGCGCCATGTCGGGCTGGACCGGCACCTTCGCCGCGATGCACGCGATCCGCGTCCTCCTCTCCGGCAAGGCGGCGTTCGGCGACCCCCAATGGGGCCGTGTCCACCTGCTCGACGGCCTCAAGGCCGAAATGCGCAGCTTCCACATCGCGAAGGACCCCGCCTGCCGCGCGTGTGGGTCGAACGTAACCGGTTGATCCTACCGCTCTAGTATCTCGTTCACCCAAGCCGGTACCAGCGCGCTTGCGGGGCCGAGCCGCGATTCGTGGAACCAGGCAGAGCCTTGGCTTCGGTCGAGATTGAGCTCTAGCGTCCGTACGCCGAGGTCGCGGGCGTCGCGCACGAGGCCGGCGGCGGGATAGACCGCGCCCGAGGTGCCGATCGAGACAAACAGATCGGCCTGCCGCAGCGCGGCGTAGATGCGCTCCATCTCGTAGGGCATCTCACCGAACCAGACGACGTCGGGTCGCAGCGCTCGCTCGCCGCAGCCGGGGCAGGGCGGGCGGTCGATCAGCGGCGCCGTCCAGCGCGAACGCACATCGCAGGCCGTGCACCAGGCGTTGAGATGCGTGCCGTGCATGTGCAGCACCCGCCGAGCGCCCCCGCGTTCGTGCAGATCGTCGACGTTCTGCGTGACGATCAGAAATTCGCCGAGCCATTCGCGGTCGAGCCGCCCAAGCGCCTCGTGCGCGGGGTTCGGCTGCTTTTCCTGAATCGCGGCACGACGCATATCGTAGAAGCGCAGCACGAGATCGGGGTCGCGCGCGAACGCCTCGGGCGTAGCGACATCCTCGACCCGGTGCTGTTCCCACAGCCCGCCGGCGTCACGGAAGGTGTCGATGCCGCTTTCGGCACTCACACCCGCGCCGGTGAGGATGACGATGTTGCGAATGTCTGCCATGGCCGCCATGAAGCATGGCCAATCGGGGAAGCGCAATGGCACGCATCGGCATCATCGGCAGCGAGGGACGGATGGGACAGGCGCTTGCCCGCGCGGTTGCCGACGCGGGGCACGAGTACGCCGGCGGCGTCGACCGCGGGGGCGACCCGGCTGCGCTGGCCGACCGGAGCGACGTGCTGGTCGACTTCTCGGCCCCGGTCGCACTCGAAGGGAATGTCCACGCGGCGATCGGCGCCGGCATTCCGATCGTTATCGGCACCACAGGGCTCGAGGAACGCCACCACACCGCGATCGACAATGTCGCGCGCGCCATTGCCGTTCTGCAAACCGGCAACACCTCGCTGGGCGTGACCGTGCTCGCACAGCTCGTGCGCGAGGCCGCGGCGCGGCTCGGGCCTGACTGGGACATCGAGATCGTCGAGATGCACCACCGGCGCAAGGTCGACGCCCCGTCGGGCACCGCGCTGCTGCTAGGCGAAGCGGCGGCGCAGGGGCGCGGGATCGAGCTCGCTACCAACCGCGAGAGCGGGCGCGACGGCCACACCGGCGAGCGCCAACCCGGCGCTATCGGCTTTGCCGCCTTGCGCGGCGGCACGGTTGCGGGCGAGCACAGCGTGATCCTGGCCGGCGAGGAGGAGCGCCTCGTCCTCTCGCATGGCGCCGAGAACCGGATGATCTTCGCGCGCGGCGCAGTCAGGGCCGCCGAATGGCTGATCGGCCGCGCCCCGGGGCGCTACACGATGGACGACGTGCTCGACCCCGCCGCGCGATGACCAAGGACGAGATATTCGAGTTCTTCCGCCGCCTGGCGGAAGACAACCCGGCGCCCGAGACCGAGCTCGAATACGGCAATGCCTATCAGCTCGTCGTCGCGGTCGCACTGTCGGCGCAGGCAACCGACGTCGGCGTCAACAAGGCGACGCGCAAGCTCTTCGCCGAAGTCGAGACGCCCGAGCAGATGATCGCCCTGGGTGAAGAGGGGCTGAAGGAGCACATCAAGACGATCGGCTTGTTCAACTCGAAGGCCAAGAACGTCATCGCGCTCTCGCAGATGCTGATCGACGAGTTCGGCGGCGAAGTGCCTGACACCCGCGACGCGCTCGTCAAGCTCCCCGGCGTCGGCCGCAAGACCGCGAACGTCGTGCTCAACTGCTGGTTCGGGCAGGAGACCTTCGCGGTCGACACGCATATCTTCCGCGTCGGCAACCGCACCGGCCTGGCCCGGGGCAAGACGCCCGAGCAAGTCGAGGCGAAGCTGGAAAAGCGCGTTCCCCAGCCCTTCCGCCTGCACGCGCACCACTGGCTGATCCTGCACGGCCGCTACATCTGCAAGGCACGCGTGCCCGAATGCTGGCGCTGCCCTGTCGTCGATCTGTGCGCCTTCAAGCAGAAGGTGCTTCAACCTCCGGCAAGTCGGGCGAAAGCGCCGAAATAGTCTGCGCCGCGACGAGGTCGCCGACCACGTTGAGCGTCGTTCGGCACATGTCGAGGAAGCGGTCGACGCCGAGGATCAGGCCGATGCCCGCGGGGTCGACGCCCACGCCGGCGAGGATCAGCGCGATCACCGGCAGCGAGCCGCCCGGTACGCCCGCGGTGCCGATACCGGCGAGAATGCAGATCAGCATGACGAAGGCCTGATCCATCAGCGACAGATCGACCCCGAAGAACTGGGCGAGGAACAGCACGGTCACCCCTTCGAACATGGCGGTACCGTTCTGGTTGGCGGTCGCGCCGATGGTCAGCACGAAGCGTGCGATGCGGCGGGGCAGGCCCAGTTCTGCATCGGCTACACGCAGGGCGGTCGGCAGCGTTGCATTCGAGCTGGCGGTGGAGAATGCCATGACGCTCGCCTCGCGGGTCTCGCTGAAGAAGGCGACCGGGCTCTTCCTGGCGACGAACTTCAGGATCGCGGGGAAGACCCCGAACATCTGGATGCCGAGCGCCAGGAGCACGACGCCCACAAACGCAGCGAGCTTGAACAGCAGGTCCCAACCGAACTGCGCGGTCAGGTTGAACATGAAGCAGAAGATCGCGATCGGCGCGAGCTGGATGACGAAGCCGATTAGCTTCATCGCCACTTCGAACACGCCCTCGATCGCATCCTTGAGCGTCTCGGTCCGCCGCGTCTGGACCAGCAGCAGGCCGATACCGAAGAACAGCGCGAAGAACATCACCGCGAGAATGTCGTTGGACGACATCGCGGCGATGACGTTGCTCGGCACGATGGCGATAACCTGGTTGACGCCCGCCTGACTCTCGGCGCTCGCGCGGACGATGCTGGAGGCTCCCTCCGCACCCTCGGCCAGCAGTTCGGCGGCCGCCGCCGGGTCGATTCCCTCGCCCGGCTTGATCAGATTGACCAGCGTGATCGAGATTGCCACCGCGATCGACGACACGACCACCGTGTAGAGCAAGGTCCTGAGGCCCACCTTCCCCAGCGACTTGACCTCGCCCATCTCCGCGATCCCGACCACCAGCGCGCTGAACAGCAGCGGGATGACCAGCATGAACAGCAGGCGGAGGAATATCTGCCCGATCGGATTGGTGACGTACGTCACGATCGTTTCGATCCATGCCGCGTCGCGCGCGAAGGTATAGGCGAGGAGGCCGGCGACGAGGCCGCCCACGAACCCGATTAGGATCCGCCATTGCAGCTTGCCGTGTCCCGTCGGTGCGGCGCCTGCGGCGATCTCCGCTGCGTCCTGGCTTGCCATCTCTCGCTTCCCCTCCGGTATCGTCTTATCGTTTGCCCAGCGCCGCTGCGGCGATGCGCGCATAGATGCGGCCTAGCGCATCGAGGTCCGCCAGCGCCACCGCCTCGTCGCGCTTGTGCATGGTCGCGTTGCATAGCCCGAACTCGATGACCGGACATACGGCGCGCAGAAACCGCGCATCGGACGTTCCTCCGCTGGTCGAGGCTTCGGGCACGAGGCCGGTCTCGGCCTCGACCGCATCGGCGATCATCTGCGAGAATTCGCCCGGCGGCGTCAGGAACGGCTCGCCGGAAATGATCGGAAGCGCGGTTCCGCCGTGCTTTGCGGCGATCGCGCCGACTTTCTCGGACAGCGATGCGCCCGTGTGCCGGTCGTTGAAGCGGATCGAGATGCGCGCAGTGGCCTTGGCCGGAATCACGTTATGCGCCGGGTTGCCGACGTCGAGATCGGTAATCTCCAGGTTCGACGGCTGGAACCACTCGGTCCCCTCGTCGAGCACCAGCGCGTCGAGTTCCGCCAGGATAGCTACCAGCTTGGGGATCGGATTGTCGGCATTGTGCGGATAGGCGACGTGGCCCTGGGTGCCTTCGACCTCGAGCCAGATATTCACCGAGCCGCGGCGCCCGATCTTCATCATGTCGCCGAGCCGGTGGACGCTGGTCGGCTCCCCCACGAGGCACAAGTCGGGCCGATGGCCGTGCTCCCGCATGAAGTCGATCAGCGCGCGGGTGCCGTGGACAGCCGGACCTTCCTCGTCGCCGGTGACGATGAAGCTGATCGTCCCCGCATCGCGCGGAACTTCGGCCACGGCGGCGATCATCGCCGCGATCGCCCCCTTCATGTCGACCGCGCCGCGGCCGTAGAGCAGCTCGCCGCGGCGCTCGGGCGCGAATGGCGCGCTGGTCCAGCCGTCTCCGGGAGGGACGACGTCGACATGGCCGGCGAACGCGAAGTGCTTCGAGCCTTCGGGCCCGCGCCGGATCGCGAACAGATTCTCGACCGGCCCGTCCGGCGCCTCACCGCACGCGAAGCGGTGAACCTCGAAGCCGAGCGGCGACAGCATAGCCTCCAGTACGTCGAACACTTCGCCGGTCGCCGGAGTCACGCTCGGCGCGGCGATCAGCTTTTCGGCAAACAGGCTGGCGTCGGTCATCGCGCGGGGGTTAGACGAGCAATTCGCCGCTTACCACCCATCGGAGTCGCTCCATGCCCAAGCTCGATCTCGACAGCCTCCCGCAGACCAACGCCACCGGCTACCCTGCGCCCTACGATCGCGAGGTGGAGGGCCGCTGGTACCGCCGCCTCGCACCCGAAGGGGGGCTTACCGAAATGGGTGCGAGCCATGTCGTGCTGAAGCCGGGCGGATGGTCGTCGCAGCGCCACTGGCACGGCGGACAGGACGAGTTGCTGGTGATGATCGCGGGCGAGGCGGTGCTGGTCGAAAACGGCGGCGAAACGGTGCTCCGCGCCGGCGACGTTGCCGCATGGCCGAAAGGTGTGCGCGAGGGGCACCACTTGCAGAACCGCAGCGGAAGCGACTGCGTGTTCGTCGCGATCAGCGCGGGCGACAGCTCGACCGATTACGGCGAGTACCCCGATATCGACATGAAGTTCGGACCCGACGGCTATCTCCACAAGGATGGCACGCCCTATCCGACGAAGCGGATACCCTAGGCGCCCTAGCGCATCAGCCCACCGATCAGATTGCGCACGAAGCGGCCCGCGAGCGGGCCCGCCAGGTCGGTCGCGAGCGAGCCGAGACCCGAAGTCGCCGCGGTTTTCATCGGGTTCGCGCGCGACTTGCGCCCGGTGATCGTGCTTGCGGCGATCGACGCGCCCGAACCGGTCGCCGCGCCCACCGCGCGCTTCAATGCCTTGCCCCAGATCGAGGTGCTCTTGCGCGGGCGCTTCTCGACCTCGTCGCGTCCCTTCTCCTCGACCTCCTCCGCCGTCGCGGCGGCATCGGCGGCTTTCTGCGCGAGCACTTCTTCCGCGCTCTCGCGATCAACCGCCGTGTCGTATTTGCCGGCCACCGGGCTGACCGACTGGACGATCGCCCGCTCCTTCTCGGTCACCGGACCGAGGCGGCTGCACGGGGGCTTGATCAGCGTGCGCTGAACGATCGAGGGTGCGCCGTCCTCGAGCAGGGTGGAGACGAGCGCCTCGCCCACCTTGAGCTCCGTGATCGCCGTCTCGACATCGAGCTCGGGGTTGATGCGAAAGGTCTCGGCTGCGGCGCGGATCGCCCGCTGGTCGCGCGGCGTGAAGGCGCGCAGCGCGTGCTGCACCCGGTTGCCGAGCTGCCCGGCGACTTCCTCCGGGATGTCGATCGGGTTCTGGGTCACGAAATAGACGCCCACGCCCTTCGAGCGGATCAGGCGCACGACCTGCTCGACCTTGTCCTGCAGGGCCTTGGGCGCATCGTCGAACAGCAGGTGTGCCTCGTCGAAGAAGAACACCAGCTTGGGCTTCTCGGGGTCGCCGACTTCGGGCAGGCTTTCGAACATTTCGGCCAGCAGCCAGAGCAGGAAGGTCGCGTAGAGCTTCGGGCTGCGCATCAGCTTGTCCGCGGCGAGCACGTTGATGTAGCCGCGGCCCTGCTCGTCGGTCTTCAGGAAATCGTCGATCTCCAGCGCCGGCTCACCGAAGAACCGGTCCGCGCCCTGGCTTTCGAAGCTCAGGAGCTGGCGCTGGATCGTGCCGACGCTGGCCTTGGTGATATTGCCGTACTTGGCGCTCAGCTCCTTCGAATTCTCCGCACACCAGGCGAGCATCGCCTGCAAGTCGCCGAGATCGAGCACCAGCAGCCCGTGATCGTCGGCGTGACGGAAGACGATCTGCAGCACGCCCTCCTGCGTCTCGTTGAGGTCGAGCAGCCGGGCGAGCAACAGCGGCCCCATCTCCGAAATGGTGGTGCGGATCGGATGCCCCTGCTCGCCGTAGAGGTCCCAGAAAATCGCCGGATTGTCGGAATAGGCATAGTCGTCCATGCCCAGTTCCTTCGCGCGCGCCTCCAGCTTGTCGGCGTTCTTGAAAGTCGGGGAGCCGGCCATGGCGATGCCCGAGAGATCGCCCTTCACGTCGGCGACGAAGACCGGCACGCCCCGCGCGGAAAAGCTCTCCGCCAGGCCCTGGAGCGTCACCGTCTTGCCGGTACCGGTTGCGCCGGCGATCAGCCCGTGGCGATTGGCGCGCCCGAGGTTGAGGAACTGCTTCTCGCCGTTGCCGGCAAGCCCGAGAAAGATTTCACTCACGTGTGATTCTCCCGCCGTGATCGGGATCAGGCATGGCGCAGGCCTTCGCGCACCGCAAGTTCCCGGCTTGGCGGATAGGGTTCCGGACCCTAAGGCGGGGGCGATGGGAGAGCGAACACCCTTCGTGCTGCTCGACGATGCGCGCGCCGAGAGCGCCGCCGACGCGCATTTCTACGAGAACCCGGTGGAGATCTTCGTCGCGCGCCAGCCCGGCGAGGTCGAGGCCGTGCTTGCCGCCGCCGATGCGGCGCGGGCCGAACGCGGTGGCTGGCTCGCGGGCTTCCTCGCCTACGAGGCAGGGCTGGCGCTCGAACCCAGGCTACACGCGCTGGCGGAGACAAGGACCGGGGCAGCGGGGCCACTCGTCTGGCTCGGCCTGTTCGAGACGGAAACTGTCATTCCCGCCGCGGACATGCCCGCCTGGCTCGCCGCGCGTGCCGAGGGCGAAGCCTCGCTTGGGCCGCTCGATCCGCAAGTCTCGCCTGGTGCCTATGGCGAGGCTTTCGCCCGACTTCAGGAGGCGATCCGCGGCGGCGACATCTATCAGGCCAATCTCACCTTCCCGCTCGCCGGCTCGTACCGCGGCGATCCGCTTGCACTCTACGCGGCGCTGCGCCCGGCGGCGCAGGCGGGCTACGGCGGGATGGTGTTCGATGGCACGCACTGGCTGCTCAGCCTCTCCCCCGAGCTGTTCGTATCGCTCAAGGGACGCGAGGCGAAAGCCAAGCCGATGAAGGGCACGCGGCCCCGGTCGGACGATCCGGCCGAGGACCGCGCGCTGACGGCCGATCTCGCCGCCTCGGTCAAGGACAAGGCCGAGAATCTGATGATCGTCGATCTTATGCGCAACGACCTGTCGCGCGTGGCCGAACCTGGCAGCGTGCGTGTCGACGCACCGTTCGCGGTCGAGAGTTATCCGACCGTCCACCAGATGGTCTCGACCGTGCGCGCAACGCTGGCCGAAGGGAAAGGCGCGGCGGATCTCGTGCGCGCGATCTTCCCCTGCGGTTCGATCACCGGCGCGCCCAAGATCCGCGCGATGGAACTGATCGCCGAAGTCGAACGCGATGCCCGCGGTCCCTATTGCGGCGCCATCGGCCGGATCGGCCCTGATGGCGACGCGGCCTTCAACGTCGCGATTCGCACGCTGCGGTTGACTCCGATCGAGAATGCACAGGGGACGGCAGTGCTCGGCGTCGGCTCGGCGATCGTCGCCGACAGCGAGCCGCTGGCCGAGTGGCGCGAGGCCGTGCTGAAGGGCGGCTTCGCCCGGCGGAGCTCACCCGCTCACACGACGCCCGCGTTCGACCTGATCGAAACCATGCGCTTCACGCCCGAAGAGGGCATAGCGCTGATCGAAGGGCACCTGGAGCGGATGAAAACGAGCGCCGCCGAGCTCGGCTTCGCCTTCGACCGCCACGTCGCACGCAATCGCATCCACGCGCTCTGTTTCGAGCTCGAGCGACCCGCTCGCGTGCGCCTGCTTTGCGCTCGTAGCGGTGAGATCGCGGTCGAGGCAGGCGACCTGTCCCCTCCGCTGGGCGAGCCGGTGCGCTGCACCGCGCTGCCGCTGCCGGTCGATTCCGGCGACTGGCGCCTGCGGCACAAGACCAGCGACCGCGGCTTCTACGAGGACGCGCTGGCGGCGGCCCGCGAAATCGGCGCAGCCGAAGCGCTGTTCGTGCGCGACGACGGGCTCGTGACGGAGGGCAGTTTCACCAACATCTATCTGGAGCGCGATGGCGTGCTGCTGACCCCGTCCGCGCGGCTCGGCCTGCTGCCGGGGATCGGGCGGCGGATCCTGCTCGAACAGGGCCGGGCGCGCGAGGCCGAGCTGACGCTGGCCGACCTGGAAGACGGCTTCCTGATCGGCAACGCCCTGCGCGGCCTGATGCGGGCGGAACTCGCGCTCTAGGGTCAGGCGCGTCGAACCCGAAGAGAGCCTTGGCCAACGCCCGGCCTTTCCTCTAGCGCGCATGCTGGACACAGGAACGGCCCTTCGACAAGCTTGGGGCGAAAAGAAGGTCGGCAATGAGCGCTCTGCATATCCTCTTCGAAGACGGCGAAGCGCTGGTCATCGACAAACCCGGCGGGCTGCCGATCGAACGCCCGCGCAAGGGCGGCCGGTCGCTGGAGGATCATCTCGACGACCTGAAGCTCGGCTTCCAGCGCGCGCCGATGCCGGTCCACCGGCTCGACACCGACACCTCCGGCTGCCTGCTGCTTGCGCGCAATCCCAAGGCTTTGAAGCGGTTTGCGATGGCGTTCGAGGAGCGCGTGGTCGAAAAGCGCTACCTCGGTATTCTCGACGGTGAGCTGCCGGAGGCCGAAGGCACGATCGCGCTGTCGCTGAGCAAGATCAGCAGCGCGGAAAAAGGCTGGCGGATGATCCCTGCGAAGAAAGGCAAGCCCTCGGTCACGCACTGGCGCGTCGTCGCGCGGCAACAAGGCCGCACGCTGGTCGAGTTTCGGCCCGAGACCGGGCGTACGCACCAGATCCGCGTCCATGCCGCCAGCGGGCTCGGCGTGCCGCTGCTCGGCGATCCGGTCTATGGCAACGGCAAGGGGGCTGCGCGCACCATGCTCCACGCGGCCGGGCTCGTCGTGCCGCGCGCGGGCAAGCCGCCGATCGAGGCCGCGGCGCCTCTCCCCGCCGATTTCGCCGCCCTCGGATTCGCCGATGGATGAGGAGCCGCCCTCTCCCGTGGAGCGCGCACTGGCGCTGGCGGAGGAAAGCTTCATCGCTTCCTCCGGCCCTGGCGGGCAGAACGTCAACAAGGTCGCGACCGCCGTGCAGTTGCGGCTCGACGTATTCGCGCTGCGCCTGCCCCCGCCGGTCTTCACGCGGCTCAAGACGCTCGCCGGCAGCCGGATGACCGCCAGGGGCGAGATCGTCCTCACCGCGCGCACCCATCGCATGCAGGAGGCGAATCGCGAGGAAGCGCGGAGCCGCCTCGTCGAGCTGATCGAGGAGGCCCACAAGCAACCGAAGAAGCGCGCCAAGAGCCGCGTCAATCGCGTCGGCAAGGTGAAACGCCTGAAAGCCAAGAAATCGCGCGGCGCGGTGAAGGCCAACCGGGGCAAGGTCGACTGGTAGCGTGCTTGACTTTTCCCCGTGAATCACTCAATGGCCGCGCCGGAATGGCGGTGCCGCGCGCGCCGCCTGTATTTTTTCGGCCCCTTGCACTGGTGTTTGGGGCCTCAGAACGATCTTAGGAACACGCCATGGCGAAGCCCGCAACCGTCAAGATCAAGCTCGTCTCGACTGCCGACACGGGCTTCTATTACGTGACCAAGAAGAATCCCCGGAACATCACCGAGAAGATGACCTTCCGCAAGTACGATCCCGTCGCGCGCAAGCACGTCGAGTTCAAGGAAGCGAAGATCAAGTAAGCTGAATTTCCGGAACCGGATGAATTCAGCATCGGTTCAATGCTCCGATCCTAGTCAACGGAGCATGACCATAGTGCACAAGCTTACCGTCACCCCGCTGCGTGCCGCGATCGCCGGCGCGCTGGCCGTTGCCGCGCCTGCGGCGTTCCTCGCGATACCCACGCCGGTCGCCGCGGCCGAGGGTGACCTCGACCGCGCGGTCGCTGCGCTACGCGGCATCTCGACGATGAAGGCCAACTTCACCCAGACCGACCGCAAGGGCCAGACCGTTTCCGGCGAGATGACGCTGAAGCGGCCCGGCAAAATCCGCTTCCAGTACGAAGATGGCGTACCGCTGCTGCTGGTGTCGAACGGCAAGTCGTTCACGATGATCGACTACGAAGTGAATCAGGTCGAACGCTGGCCGATCTCCGAATCGCCGCTCGGCGCGCTGCTCGATCCCAACCGCGACGTGAAGAAGTACGGCAAGCTGGTCTCGACGGGCCATCCCGACGTCGTCAGCGTCGAGGTTCGCGATCCCAACAAGCCGCAGTTCGGCGTGATCACCCTGATCTTCACCCGCAATTCCGCGGCGCCGGGTGGGCTGGAGCTGGCCAACTGGGTCGCGCTCGATGCGCAGAACAATCGCACCACCGTGCGGCTGCGCAATCACCGTTACGGCGTCTCGGTGCCCGACAGCGCGTTCACCTACAAGGATCCGCGCCGATCCACCCGTCGCCCGGGATAAACGTTTCGGCGGCAGCGCGTGGGGCGATTGCGACGAGGCGCTGCGGGTCGTTCATTGGCAAGCAAGGCCGCCCGTCTTATCTTGCAAGGCACAAGGCGGCGCGAGGCGGGTTTCCCCCCTGTTGCCCTGACCTCGCAAGAGAATGTCGCCTTGTACAAGCGTGACGAACGCTAACATGGAACCCTCGTGCCAATGCCCCCGGCACGAGGGTTTTTTGTTGCACGTCGGCTTGCGGCGCCCTGCGGCGCTCCCTATCCCGCCTCCATGCTCTCTGTCGCCACCTGGAACATCAATTCCGTCCGCCTGCGTCTTTCCCAGGTCGAACGCGTCCTGCGCGAACAATCGCCCGACGTGCTCTGTCTGCAGGAGATCAAGTGCCAGGAGAGCCAGTTCCCGGCCAAGGCCCTGGCGGAGATGGGCTATGTCCATCAGGCGGTTCATGGGCAGAAGGGTTATCACGGCGTTGCCACCGTCAGCCGCATCCCCTTCCGCGAGTTCTCCCGCCACGACTGGCAGGACAATGGCGAGGCGCGCCATGTCGGCGTCGAACTGCTCGGCCCCGGACAGGGCATGGTTCTGGAGAACGTCTATATCCCCGCCGGCGGCGATGTGCCGGACCGCGAGGTCAACCTGAAGTTCGGCCAGAAGCTCGACTTCCTCGAGCGGATGACCCGCTGGGCCGAAGCGCTCGACCGGCCGACGCTGATCGTCGGCGATTTCAACGTCGCGCCGCTCGAATGCGACGTTTACGACCACAAGGCGCTGCTCAAGGTCGTAAGCCATACGCCGATCGAGGTCGAGACGCTCGGCCGCTTCCGCGATGCGCACGGCTGGGTCGACCTCGGCCGGGAATTCATTCCCGCGCCGGAGCGCAACTATTCCTGGTGGTCCTACCGCAGTTTCTGGCGGCAGAAGGATCAGGGCCGGCGGCTCGACCATATGTGGGCCAGCCCCGATCTCGCCAAGCAGGCGACGAGCCATCGCTTCGTGGAGGAAACCCGGCGCTGGGAAAGCCCGAGCGACCACGTGCCGCTGGTGACGGAGTTCGAGCTCTGACGGGCTCCGGCCCATCCCCGGCCCGCCGCGCGGCGCAGGCGATCGATGCCCTGCGCCACGGCTGGCCGCTGGCGATGGACGGCGGCCCGGTGCTGCTTCCGGTCGAGACGGCGGTGGCGCGGCAGGCGAGTGCCGAGCGCATGCTGATCTCCGCCGCGCGCGCGGAAACGCTCAAGCTCGCCAACCAGCGTGAGGCGGCCGAGCCGCACGCGCCGGTGCTGATCCACGGCGCTGAGCCGTTCGACCTCGCCGCAGCGCTGCCCGTGGCCGATCCCGCGCTCGATCTCGCCGCCCCGCTCAAGGGGCCATTCCGGGCCGAGACGATCGGCTGGGCGGAGCAGGCCGCGGCGGCGCTCGAACTGGCGCGGATCGCCGGAATCCTGCCCGCCTTTCTCGTCGATCCCACCGATGCGGGCGAAACGCAGCCGATCGCCGTGTCCGATCTCGCAGCCTGGGCCGATGCCACCGCGCTTTCGATCGCCACCCGCGCGCGTCTGCCCGTCTCGGCCAGCGAGGATGCCGAGATCGTCGCCTTCCGCAGCGCCGACGACTTGCGCGAACACGTGGCGCTCGTGATCGGCGAGCAGCGGTCGGACGTTGCGCCGCTCGTGCGGCTCCATTCCGAATGCCTGACCGGCGACATCCTCGGCAGCCTGAAATGCGACTGCGGCCCGCAGCTCGACGCCGCGCTCCATGCGATGGCGGACGAGGCGGCGCGCGGCGGGTGGGGCGTGCTGCTCTATCTGCGGCAGGAGGGGCGCGGGATCGGCCTCGTCAACAAGCTGCGCGCCTACCGCCTGCAGGACCAGGGCTTCGACACGGTCGACGCCAACCGCCGCCTGGGCCTGCCTGACGAGGCGCGCGATTTTCCGGTAGCCGCCCGCATGCTCGAACTGCTCGGTGTGAGCGACGTGCGGCTGATGACCAACAACCCGGCCAAGGTCGAGGCGCTGGTAGCCAGCGGCATCGCCGTGGCCGAGCGCGTTCCGCACCAGCTCCCCGCCAACCCGCACAACACGCACTATCTCTCGACCAAGCGCGACCGCTCGGGCCACCTGCTGACGTGAGCGTGGCGATCCGCCCCGAACGCGCGGGCGACGAGCGCGCGATCCACGACGTCGTGCACGCGGCCTTCGACGGCCACCCGCACAGCGACGGCAGCGAACCGGCCATCGTCGACCGCCTGCGCGCCGACGGCGACCTCACGGTCTCGCTAGTGGCGGAGAACGGGGGAGAGATCGTGGGCCACGTCGCATTCTCGCCCGTCACGATCTCCGACGGCAGTGAGGACTGGTTCGGCCTCGGCCCGGTCGCCGTCATGCCGGAACGCCAGCGCGAGGGCATCGGCGCAGCGCTGATAGAGCGCGGCCTGACACTGCTGCGCGAGCGCGACGCCGCAGGCTGCGTGGTACTCGGCGACCCGGCCTACTACGGACGGTTCGGCTTCGCGCACGACCAAGCGCTCACCTATCCCGGCCCTCCGCCCGAATATTTCCAGCGCCTCCTCATCGGCGCCTCGAGGACGAGCGGCGCGGTGACCTACGCGCGTGGATTCGGCTGATCTGCGGGCCTCGGCAGCGCGGAGAAATTCGGTCAAACAGAATACGGCCCAATTGCGGGCGCACAGTTTGTGTGCGACCTATCGATGGATGCGCAACTTTCTCGCATTTTCCCTAATGCTTGTCGGCCCGTTGTTGGTCTGGCTCATTTACGCCCATTTCTTCCGTGATTTTGACGCAGATCGTGAGTGGCGCGAAGCTGTGACTTTAGGGATCGCTATGGTGGCAGGTAGTATCGGAGTGCTGATACTCGACTCGCCGTTCAGTCGCTGGCCGATCTTCACAAAATTGATCGCCTTCGCTGCATATGGGACTGTGTTAGCATTCGCGATGCCGTGGATCGGACTTGTCGCCATTTGCACGACTGGAGATTGCCTCTAGGCGATGACCGCTTCTCACCCAATTCCAGACATTTGATCTCGACTGGCCATGCAAGCGACTCGCCAGCAGTTGGAATTCATCCCCCGCCTAGAGCGGCGTGCCATAAATCAGCACCACTCTCCAAAACCCGTTCGCATTTATGACACGCCCCCCTCGCACCCCTACCGCAACTGGCTGTCCTTGCTGCCGCGGCGGTTGATGCCGGTGGACCTCACCGCGGCGTCACGTTCCGACTGGCAGGTGACGCAGGTGCGGACGCCGGGCAGGGCCTGGCGGCGTTTCTCGGGGATTTCCTCGCCGCAGACGTCGCAGAATTCAGCGCTCTCGCCGCGCGGCATGCGGGTGCGCGCCGCTTGTACCGCGTCGTTCACGGTGTCGTCGATCTGATCCTGAACGGCCCCGTCGCGGGTCCAGCCGCCTGCCATGCGAAGTGCTCCTTCCCGCGATCAACACGCTCATGCGCGGGAGAGTTCCGTGTCAGCGCTTCTCGTAGCGCTTGATCCCGGCGCCGAGGTTGTTCTCGCCGATGGCAAGCTTAGCGCCGGTCCAGTCGGCGACAAAGGCCGAACTGCGGCTGAGCGCGGGGACGAAACGAGCATCGTTGCCCGCGATCTGCAGCCCGTCGGAACTGTGACGGATGTCCTCCGCGCCGACCGCGATGAAGGCGGAGTAGTTCTCCTTGTCACGGCCCTGGACGAACCAGTTGTTTGTGATCTGCCCGGTCGCGCCTGCAGGCAGGTCGATCATGTAGTTCGTGCCGCGCCCGGCCGAATCGTCGAAGCTCGATGCGGCGATCTCGACCCGCGCCGCGCGCGCCTTGACGTAGTGCCCGCCGGTGCCGCGCTCGAAGCGGCTGCGGGTCACGCGCAGGTGGCCATAGTCGCCGATATAGATCGAATGCGCACAGCCGCCCGAGCCCTCGCAGGTCCCGAGGCCGGAGAAGGTCGACTTGTCGATGACGATGCGGCTCGATGGATCGTCGGCGGTCAGGATGCCCTGCTGGCTGTCGGCGAACCAGCTCTGCGCAACCATAAGGTCGCCCTGCTCCAGCCGAATACCTGCGCCGTTGTCGTCGGGCACCGCCATGCGGCGGAAGACGAGGCCGGACACCTTTGCTGCGCGCCCGCGCAACACCAGCGCCGCCTTGCCTTCACAGGTAACGCCGTCGAACACCGCCTTGCCCGGCTCGGCAGCGAGGTACGAGACCGCACCGCCTTCCTGCACCGCGCATTCGCGGTAGGTGCCGCTGGCGATCGCGATGCTGCCTTCGCCCTCGCCGATGGCGTCGACTGCCTGCTGGAGTGAGGCATAGCTCTCGCCGGTCTCGACTACCGTAAACGGCGATCTGGCCGGCTGCGCGATGAGCGCGGCTGCAGGGATCGCCCCCGCCGCCAGCGCGGCGACAACCGCGGCGGTCTTGAGCGAAAGGCGGGCGGGCGTGGTGCGGGCGCAAGTATCCATGGCGCCGGGTTAGCCCGAAGGGATTAACGGTGAGCTAAAGCGTCGCGATCCCTCTTGGCCCGGCCCGTTCGGCAATCGCTGCGTATGGGGCAGTCGGCGCACTGCGGACGCCTCGGCCGGCAGAGCGTCTGGCCGAGCCGCTTCACCAGCAGATGGTGCTCATCGATATCGGCGGCGGACCACTCCTCCGGCAGAACCGGCATCAGGGCGTCGTAGGCTCGGGCGGTGTCGGCATTCGGCGGCACGAGCCCCATGCGCTGAATGATGCGGCGATGATGGCTGTCGATCACCAGCGCGCGGCGCTCGAAATGCGAGGCGTTCATCACCCCGGCGCTGATCTTGCGCGCGACGCCGGGCAGCGTTTCGAGCCAGGCCATCGCCTCGGCAGTGGGCAGGTCGGCGAGTTGCTCGAGATTCACCGCACCGCGCCGGTCGATCACGGCGAGGAGGGAGTCCTTCAGCCGCATGGCTGCGATGTCGGGAAAGGTCTGGTTGGCGAGGCGAGTCTCCAGCGCCTCGATCGGAGCCTGCGCGATCGCTTCCCAGGTTCCGAAGTCGGCCAGCAGACGATCGGTCGCCTCGTTCGACACACGTGTCTTGGTCCGCGCGCCGATCACGCCCTGTACCAGTACCCAGACCGCGTCGCGCCGCTTCTCCGGCGGCCGCACGATCCGCCCGAACCGCGCGATCAGAGCCGCCTGCATCCTGCGCAGCACGTCGGTGCGCGGGTCGGGGCCGAGGGGGAGCTGCACGTTCTCCTACCCGGCTTCCTGATCGAAGACCGTCACTCCCACTCGATCGTGCCGGGGGGCTTCGACGTATAGTCGTAAACCACGCGGTTGATGCCCTTCACTTCGTTGACGATGCGGGTGGCGACGCGGGTGAGGAAACTGGCGTCGAACGGGTAGACGTCGGCGGTCATGCCGTCGGTGCTGGTCACTGCGCGCAGGCCACAGACGCTGTCGTAAGTGCGGCCATCGCCCATGACGCCCACGGTCTTGACCGGCAGCAACACGGCGAAGGCCTGCCAGATCGCGTCGTAGAGGCCGGCAGCGCGGATTTCCTCCAGATAGACCGCATCGGCCTTGCGCAGGATATCGCAGCGTTCCTTGGTCACTTCACCCGGAATGCGGATCGCGAGGCCCGGCCCGGGGAAGGGGTGCCGGCCGACGAAGACTTCGGGCAAGCCGAGCTCGCGGCCCAACGCGCGCACTTCGTCCTTGAACAGTTCGCGCAGCGGCTCGACCAACGCCATGTTCATCCGCTCAGGCAGACCGCCGACGTTGTGGTGGCTCTTGATCGTGACCGAGGGCCCGCCGGTGAAGCTGACGCTTTCGATCACGTCCGGATAGAGAGTCCCTTGGGCGAGAAAATCGGCGCCGCCGATCTTCTTCGCCTCGGCCTCGAACAGGTCGATGAAGGCCTTGCCGATGAACTTGCGCTTGGCTTCGGGGTCGGTGACGCCGGCGAGGCCCGCTAGGAACATTTCTTCCGCGTCGACGTGGACCAGCGGGATATTGTAGTGGTCGCGGAACAGCGTGACGACCTGCTCGGCCTCGTTCATCCGCATCAGGCCGTGATCGACGAAGACGCAGGTGAGCTGCTCGCCGATCGCCTCGTGGATCAGGACCGCGGCCACCGCGCTGTCGACGCCGCCGGAAAGGCCGCAGATGACCTTGCCGTCGCCGACCTGGGCGCGGATTTCCTCGATCTTGGTCTTGCGGAACTCGGCCATGGTCCAGTCGCCGGCGAGGCCGCAGACGTGGCGCACGAAGTTGGCGAGCAGGCGCGCGCCATCGGGCGTGTGGACGACCTCCGGGTGAAACTGGGTGCCGTAGTAGCGGCGCTCGTCGTCCGCGATCAGCGCGAAGGGGGCGCCGTCGCTGACCGCCACGATGCGAAAGCCTGGCGCGAGCTGGGTCACCTTGTCCCCGTGGCTCATCCAGACCTGGTGCCGTTCGCCCTGCTGCCACAGCCCGTCGAACAGCACGCATTCCTCGCTCACGGTGCAGTAGGCGCGGCCGAATTCGCCGCCTTCGCCAGTCTCGTGCCCGGGCCGGACTTCCCCGCCGAGCTGCTGCGTCATGACCTGCTGGCCGTAGCAGATGCCGAGGATCGGCACGCCGCTGTCGAACAGTACTTGCGGGGCACGCGGGCTTCCCTCGTCGGGAACGCTGGCCGGGCCGCCGGATAGGATCACGCCCTTGGGCTTCAGCCGCTCAAAGGCTTCTTCCGCCTGGGTAAAGGGTGCGATCTCGGAATAGACGCCCGCCTCGCGCACCCGGCGTGCAATCAACTGGGTCACCTGGCTGCCGAAATCGACGATGAGGATGGAATCGGGAAGATGCTGCGGGTCCATGGCAAGCTCCGTTAGGCGCGAGTGCGGCGGGCTGTCCAGCGGGCGGTTGAAGTTGTGGTGGGCGGCCCGGTGGGGGGCTTGGCGCCGGGTCAAACTCCATAGATCACCTGCTGCTGCATGTTTTGCATCGGCCAACGTGCAAACTTTGGGTGAAACGAGGGCTTTCGTCACGCATTTGTTGCGTATTTTGCAACTGCTAGCGCAGTTTTCTCATTTGTGAAAAGTCCGACGAAAGATTATTTCCCACCTCGAGCCGGGCGGAAGGTCCTCTCTCCTCTCTCCCCCTTCCCCCGGCTTCTTAGACAGGAGACAGGCCATGCGCACCACAGCTTCGCATTTCCTTGCCTTCGTCGTGGCTGCTTCGATCAGCAGCCTCATGCTCGGCGCAGCGATCGCCTGAGCCGAAAGGCAGCGAACGAGACGCGGCCGCCACTCAGTCCTCTCCCCCCCTTGGTGGCCGCGTCTCAACCGCTCGCTTGAGGCGGATCAGTCGATGCCGCCCATTTCTTCCGCAATCGCCCGAAGATCGGTCTTCAGCAGCTTGCCTATGTGGCTGCGAGGCATCTCGTCTACGGCATGAAGCGCGGCGAGGCGCTGTGTCTTGCCGAGCCGCGCGTTGACCGCCGCGAGGATGTTGCCGGTCGAGGTTGCCTCGCCTGCAAGCCGGACGAAGCCGACCGGCGTTTCGCCCCAGCGCCTGCTCGGCACGCCCACTACGGCCGCCTCGGCGACAGCCGGTTCCTTCTCCAGCTCCGCCTCGAGGTCGGTGGGGTAGATGTTGAACCCGCCCGAGATGATCATGTCCTTCGCGCGCCCGACGAGTTCGACGAAACCGTCGGCGTCGATCCGCCCGATGTCGCCCATCCGCTGCCACACCTCGCCCGTGGCAGGATCGGTCCAGTACCCTTCGCGAGTCTTGTCGGGCTGATTCTTGTAGCCGCTCATCATCGTCGGGCTCCGCCCCACTAGGTTGCCGGCGGTTCCGGGCGGCACTTCGTTGTCGTCGTCGTCCAGGACCTTGAGCTCGCCTCCCGGCGTCGGGCGGCCCACGGTATGAAGCTTGTCCGGAAACTCGTGGCAGGCGAGCATGCAGACGACCCCGCCCTCGGTCATCGAATAGATCTCGATCAGCGCGCCCGGCATCCGCTGCAGAACTTCCCGCTTGAGGGGCGCGGGGAAAGGGGCGGAGGTGCAGTATTTCATCGCCAGCGACGAAAGATCGAAGTCGCCGAAGCGCGGCTCGTCCATCAAGCGCTGATATTGCACGGGCACGAGCATGGTCATGGTCGCGCGATCCGCCTCGGCACCTTCGAGCCAGCCGAGGGTCGAGAACTTGCCCATGACCCGCACGCTGCCGCCCGCCAGCAAGGCAGGGAGGAAGGCGACCATCGTCGTATTCGAATAGAGCGGGGTCGAGGCCAGCGAGCGCACTTCGTTCCCGCTCGCGCGATAGGATGCGGCCATGGCGGCGAACTGCCGCCAGCGCATCTGGTGCGAATGGACGATCCCCTTGGGAATGCCCGTCGTGCCGCTGGAATAGATGATGTTGAACGGCTCGCTCGGCTCGGGGGCGAACGGGCCGGCGCGGGTTCCCGATGCGGCCATCCAAGCATCGAGGTCTTCATCGAGCACGATCCGTTCGAGGTGCGGCAGGAAGTCGTCGCCAAGCTCGGTCAGCCGGGCCCGGTCGACGAACAGGTGGCAGGTGCCGCTGTCGCGCGCCATGCCCTCGAGCTGTTCGCGGCTGGCACTGGTCGTCAGCGGGGCTGCGACTCCGCCCGCACGCACCGCGGCGAGGAAGACCAGCGCGTAAGGAATGCTCGAAAGCCCGAGAATCGCGACCGACTGGCCGCGCTTCAACCCATCGGCCTGGAGACGGGCCGCGATCCGCTCGACCCGGTCGGCCAACTCGCCCCAGGTCAGCGTGCCCCGTTCGTCGCGCAGCGCCACGGCGTCGGGTTGGCAAACAGCCCAGGCGGCGAGAATGTCGGAGAACGAACCGTAAGGTTCGGCGAGCGCGGCGGCGGGATCGGTAATCGGCATACCCGCCTTTCTATTTGCCCCGGCGGACTTGTCGAGAGACTCGCGGAGAAAGAGGTCAGCCTACGTCCTCGCGGCGCAGGGCCTCCGGCGGCGAGAACGACAGGCGCACAAGGCGCCAGGCGGGGTCGTCGCCCATCAGCTCGTCCAGTTTCGGCAGATCGGCCGGTGAATGCACACCTTCGATGGTACCCACGATATAGCGGCCCGATTCGCGAAGCCTTACTTCGCCCTGGGGCCAGAGCTCCTCGAGCCGGGACTGCAGCCGCTGCGCCTCTGCTGCGATATCCGAACTGTCGAGTTCGCGCGGCGCGCCGTCGAGCAGCTCCGCCGCTGCGATGCCCATGCTCGACAACCCGTCGCGCAGGATCGAGAAGGCGATGAACAGCGCCGCGGCGCTATCCGCCCACCAGTAACCGAAGTAGATGCCGAGAATGCCGGCGATCCCGGCGAGACCGGTCTGCCAGTCGGCCTTCTGCATCAGCGCATCGGTGTGCAGCACTTTGTCGCGCAACCTTTCGGCCACCGGCAACTTTATCCGCCCGAGAATCATCGGCACGACCACCGACCAGCCCAGCGCGGCGATCATCAGCCAGCCGAGCCAGACCGAATGCCCGAAGACCTCGACCGGAGCGACCGTGGGATGTTCGGCCATGAGCAAGGTCAACGCGCTCTCGTACATCAGAAATCCGCCGACCGCGGTCAGCGCAACCGCGGCGACGAGGAACGCGAGGCTGTTCACGCGAACGAAGCCGAACGGGTATTTCCGGGTCGGATCCTTCGGCTCGAACCGGGCCGCGATGAGGAACGTTATCGCCGGCACGAGGCTCAGTACGTCCTCGATCAGGGCGGAGCGCATCGCCTGACTGCCCCCCATCGTCACGAACATCACCGCGACGACGGTGCTCATCCAGAACAGCGTCTGCCATTCGAGCCGCTTGGCGCGGGCGAAATCACCGCGAATCTGCTCGGGCAGGCGGTTCACCGCGCTTCGCTTTCGACCAGTGCGATCCAGCCGTTTTCGCCATTCCGGAAGGCGAAACGCGGCACGTGCTCTTCCTCGCCCACGCTTCGCCTCCGTCCGAGCGGGCCGCCGAAGTGGACTTTCCCCGCCCATGGCGACGCTTTCGCGAAGTGCCCATAGACCAGATCCACTTTGCCCTTCTCGAGCCGGTTCAGCAGATCCTCGCCATGCCCGTCCACCCGCGTGACATGCGCTCCCAGCCGAGCGGCAACGCGATCAAGCACTCGCTGGGCATGGGGCGAGGGCGGAGCGCCGGCGATGTCGCCCAGTACGATTTCGTGGGTGCGGCGGATGCGCTCGGTGGTTCCTTCGGGGTCGCGCGGGAGCTCCGCACATGCGGCGAGCCCAGCGATCAGGATTGCGGCTGATACGATCGTTCCTGCGGGGCGCAGGAACGCGTTCCCCTTGGTGCCCATGGCGGAGCAACGCCGCAGGGCGGCGCGGCGTTCCCCGCCTGCGATTCGCCTGTGGATGGAAAGGGTGTTCTCGCCTTCCGAAACCCGCCCTTCGTGCCTATATGATGTCCATGGACGAGACCCCTGAAAACACCCCGCCCGCAGCGGCGAAGACGAACGGCTACGGCGCGGATTCGATCAAGGTCCTCAAAGGCCTCGATGCGGTGCGCAAGCGGCCGGGCATGTACATCGGCGATACCGACGACGGATCGGGCCTCCACCACATGGTGTTCGAGGTGTCCGACAACGCGATCGACGAGGCCCTGGCGGGCCACTGCGATCTGGTGCTGATCGAACTCAACGCCGACGGCTCGGTCTCGGTCGAGGACAACGGGCGCGGCATTCCGGTCGACATGCACAAGGAAGAAGGCGTGTCGGCGGCCGAAGTCATCATGACCCAGCTTCACGCCGGCGGTAAGTTCGAGAACACCAGCGACGACAATGCCTACAAGGTTTCGGGCGGTCTCCACGGCGTCGGCGTTTCGGTGGTCAATGCGCTGTCCGAATGGCTCGAGCTGACGATCTGGCGTGATGGCCAGGAACACTGGATGCGTTTCGAACACGGCGACGCGGTCTCAGCGCTGAAAGTGGTCGGCGATGCGCCGCCGGTCGCATCGAACGGCGACGAGAACGGCCTGAAGAAAGGCACGCGGGTCACCTTCCTCCCCTCGACCGACACGTTCAAGAACGTGACCGAGTTCGACTTCGAGAAGCTCGAGCACCGCTACCGCGAGCTGGCCTTTCTCAATTCGGGCGTGCGCATCCTGCTGCGCGATCTGCGCCACGAGGAGACGACTGAACATGATCTCTTCTACGAAGGCGGGATCGCCGCATTCGTGAAGTACCTCGACCGGAACAAGCAGGCACTGGTTGCCGAACCGATCTCGGTCTCCGCCGAGAAGGACGGCATAGGGATCGACGTCGCGCTCGAATGGAACGATTCGTACTACGAAAACGTGCTCTGCTTCACCAACAACATCCCGCAGCGCGACGGCGGCACGCACTTGGCTGCGTTCCGCGCCGCGCTGACGCGCACGCTCAACAACTACGCCTCCGCCTCGGGCCTGATGAAGAAGGAAAAGGTCTCGCTAACGGGCGAGGACATGCGCGAAGGGCTGACCGCGATCGTCAGCGTCAAGCTGCCCGACCCGAAGTTCGGTTCGCAGACCAAAGACAAGCTGGTCAGCTCCGAAGTGCGTCAGCCGCTCGAAAGCCTGATGAGCGAGAAGATGACCGAATGGCTGGAGGAAAACCCGGCCGACGCGAAGTCGATCATCCAGAAGGTCGTGGATGCGGCGGCCGCGCGCGAAGCGGCGCGCAGGGCGCGCGAGATGAGCCGCAAGGGCGCCATGAGCGTCGCCAGCCTGCCCGGCAAGCTGGCCGACTGCCAGGAGCGCGATCCGGCCAAGAGCGAACTGTTCCTGGTCGAGGGCGACTCCGCCGGCGGTTCGGCCAAGCAGGGCCGCGACCGCAAGACGCAGGCGATCCTGCCGCTCAAGGGCAAGATTCTCAACGTCGAACGCGCGCGGTTCGACCGGATCATCGGATCGAAGGAAGTCGGCACGCTGATCCAGGCGATGGGCACCGGCATCCGCGACGACTTCAATCTCGAGAAGCTGCGCTATCACAAGATCGTGATCATGACCGACGCCGACGTCGACGGCGCTCATATCCGCACGCTGCTGCTGACCTTCTTCCACCGGCAGATGCCCGAGATCATCAAGGCCGGGCACCTTTTCATCGCCCAACCGCCGCTCTACAAGGTGAGCAAGGGGCGCAGCGAGGTCTATCTGAAGGACCAGGCCGCCCTCGACCGCTACCTCGTCGACGCCGGACTGCAGGGCCGGATGCTCGAAACGGTAGGCGGTACGCGCGGCGGCGCCGACTTGCGCAATCTCGTCGAGCATGGCCTGCGCATCCGCAACCTGATGGCCTTCATCCCGCGCAAGTACGATGCCGCGATCGTCGAGCAGATGGCGCTCTCTGGCGTGTTCGACCCTGCGCTGGACAGCGGAACGCGGCGGCAGGCGCTCGCCCTCGCCGCCGAGCGGCTCGGCATGTCCGATCCGG
Source organism: Pelagerythrobacter aerophilus (assembly GCF_003581645.1). GTDB lineage: Bacteria > Pseudomonadota > Alphaproteobacteria > Sphingomonadales > Sphingomonadaceae > Pelagerythrobacter > Pelagerythrobacter aerophilus. Next base: position 430,311 of record NZ_QXFK01000019.1, read on the forward strand.
AAGCGGAATGGAGCGCGGAACTGCGCGCCGACGGCAGCGTGCGGTTCGAGCGGCTGTGGCGCGGGGTGACCGACGTTCACGATATCGAGGCGGCCTTCCTCGCCAGCGCGGAAGCGCGCAAGCTGCACAGTCTCGCGAGCGAGAATGCCGACGTCTATGCCCGGCCCACGCGGCTGGCGCGTCTCGGGGCGGAAAGCGACGCGGCCGAGGAAGAGGAGAGCGGTGAAGGCGACAACGAGGAGACGGAAGTCGTCGTTTCGCCGGACGCGGCGATCACGCGGCCGACCGAGCTGCTCGACGCGGTGCTCGCCGCCGGACGCAAGGGGCTCTCGGTCCAGCGCTACAAGGGGCTGGGCGAGATGAATGCCGAGCAGTTGTGGGAGACCACGCTCGATCCGGAGAACCGCGCGCTGCTGCAGGTCAAGGTCGAGGACGCCGACGTGACGGACGAAATCTTCACCCGCCTGATGGGCGACATCGTCGAACCGCGCCGTGAGTTCATCCAGGACAACGCCCTGAACGTCGCCAACCTCGATATCTGATCGGAGCTATTCCGCGGCGGACGGCGCGAGCCGGTAGGTACGGTCGGGCGTGACGTCGTCGAACGGAACGTTCTCGTTCTGCATGCGATAGAGCGCGCCGTCGGCGACGAGCACGATCGGCTGGCGTACGACGCCTTGGAGACGCAGGCGCTTGCCGTCGGGCAGCCATTCCCAGGTGCCGGTCTGCGTGCGGCCCCCTTCGACCAACGTGAAGTTGCCATCGTTCGCGATCAACAGGCTGTCGGCCGTGCCATCGGGATTCGGCCGGGTATAGGCGGCAGTCTGTTGCAGCGCCTTGCTCCCATCCGCCGCCACGCGCGGCAGCGAGGGATCGCGCGGACCGTCCGGCTGCGGGCGGCCCCGCGCCGTCTGCTCCGCCGTAGCGCCGCCACCGTTGACACGCGCAGCGAAGTCCTCCGCATTCTCGCCCTTCGGTTGCTCGCCACAGGCGGCCAGTGCGAGCGGGGCGGCAAGGATGAAGGCGATCGCGGCATGGTTGCAGTACATTGCATCGGCTCCTGTCGATTCGTGCTGCGAGCCGGTTACGACGGTTAGATGACAGATTTCGGAAAAGCGCCCCGCCCCCTGCGTGTCGTCTCGCACGATTTCGAGTTGAGTCTCGTGCCCGCCCCCGCCACGGAGACGGCGACGTGTCTGTCATCTGCCGGACATCCGCTTCAGCCAAGGGCCGAGCCATGAATCTTCGCAACCTCCTCCCTCTTGCCGCGGCCGCCGCGCTCGGCGCCTGCGTCAGCGTGCCCCAGGTGCCCCGCGCTCCGGTAGCGCCGGTGACGGTGAAGATCGTCGGGCTCAACGATTTCCATGGCAACCTGGAGCCGCTTTCTCGCCCGATCGGCGTGACCGACGAGGCTGGCAAGCAGCACGAAGTCGCGGCCGGCGGCGCGGCCTATCTCGCCTCGGCCATCGCGCAATATCGCAGGGGCGGTGATCATTCGCTGGTCATTGCCGCGGGCGACCTTATCGGTGGCAGCCCGCTTGTCTCCTCGCTGTTCCTCGACGAACCAGCGATCGGCGCAATGAACCGCATGGGGCTCGACTTCAACGCGGTCGGCAATCACGAGTTCGACCGCGGCTGGCGTGAACTCCGGCGCATGCAGGATGGCGGCTGCGAGAAGCATGGCCTGCGCGATCCCTGCGCGGTCGAGCCGGACTTCGGCGGCGCCGATTTCTCCTTCCTCGCCGCCAATGTGCTCACCGAGGGCGGCGAGACGCTGTTCCCCGGCTATGCCATTCGCCGCTTCGGCACTGGCGCGCGCGAAGTCGCCGTCGGCGTGATCGGCCTGACGCTCAAGGAAACGCCGACGCTCGTCACTCCCGGCGGTGTGGCGGGCCTCACCTTCGGCGACGAGGCCGAAGCGATCAACGCGCTTGTGCCCGAGATCGAGCGGCAGGGCGCCGACGCGATCGTGGTTGCGATCCATCAGGGGCTCCAGCCCGAACCCGGTACGCCGTTCTCCGGCTGCGGCGCGATCGCCGGGCCGCTGCGTGCAATCCTAGAGCGGCTCGACCCTCGCGTGGATCTGGTGATTTCCGGTCACACGCACCGGACTTACGTCTGCGACTTTGCCACCGTCGATCCTGCACGCGCATTCACCGTCAGCAGCGCGGGATACGGCGGTACGCTGCTGACCGACATCACGCTGACCATCGATCCGGCAGCGGGCGGGGTAACCGAAACCACCGCGCGCAATGTGGTGGTCCAGAACGCCGCCCTCGACGGCGTGGCACCCGATCCCTCGTTCGAAGTGTTCCAGCCGGACCCCGAACTTGCCGCATACGTCACGCGCTATGCGCAGGCTGCGCAGCAGGCCGAGATGCGCCCGGTCGGCCGGATCTCCGGCCCCGCCCCGGATCCCGGCCCGGCGACGGAGGAGACAGCTCTCGGCAACCTGATCGCCGACGCGCAGCTCTTCGCCACGCGCGATGCGGGTGCGCAGATAGCGCTGATGAACAATTCCGGCGTGCGCGCGCCGATCGTGCCGGCTGAGGACGGGACGGTGACATTCGGCGACATCTATGCCGCACAGCCGTTCGGCAACGCGCTCGTGACCAAGACCTACACCGGCGCGCAGCTTCTCGCGCTGCTCGAACAGCAGTTCGACGAGGACGGCTTCGTCCAGACCTTCTCGGTCTCCGAAGGTTTCGCCTTCTCCTACGACTTGGGTCGCCCGACAGGGAGCCGCGTGGTCTCGGCGACATTGGAAGGCGAGCCGATCGATCCTGCCGCAAGCTACCGCGTGACGATGAACAGCTTTCTCGCCGCCGGTGGCGACACCTTCACCGTGTTCGCCGAGGGAACCGATGCGGTGACAGGCCCGAACGATCTCGACGCGATGGAGGAATACCTCGGAGCTGCGGAAATGCGGCAACTCCCCCCGACGGGACGAGTCACCGACGTCACGCAGCGCTGAGCGGAGAAATCAGGCGATCCGCAGGCCCGCAACGGGAGCGGCGCCGCGCGCTTTGCCCGACAGACCGTCGAACAGCGTGTCGATGATCGTCGCGAGCTTGCCTTCCTCGAGCTTGTCCTCGACCAGGATCGTCAGCATCTGCGGCAGAGTGTAGCAGACCACCATCTGATTTATCAGCGAAAGCACCTGGTTGATCCCGAGGCCGGCGAAGTATCCCTCTTCCTGGGCCTGGGCGATCAACTCGGCGAGATAGTGATCGGCCAGGTCGATATAGCCGCTCACGTTCTCGAAATTGTCGCTCCCGACCTCGCAATAGACGGCAAAGGCGGCCGGGTCCTTGCGGAAACGCGCGCGCTGGCGAACGAAGCGGCGGGCGAAGAATTCATAGAACTTGCGGCGGATCGGCAGATCGGAGGCAACGACTTCCTCCATGATCGCGATGTCCGGCGCGTACCACTTCTCCAAGATCGCATCGAACAGTGCGTCTTCGCTGCCGAAGATCGCATCGACCCGTGCGCGCGGCATGCGCGCTTCCTTGGCGAGCGTGGTGCGCGTGATGTTCTCGCCCGTGCGCTCGATCACGCGCATCGCGAGGGTGACGAGTCGGTCGCGTTCGCTGTCCGCATCGCTGGGCGAGGTCATGGGCAAAGATCCGTCCGCTAGATTTTTCGCAATCTAGGGACGGCTCTTCGCCGGTTAAAGCCCGTGCGGCGCGAATTTCACGTAGGCCGCTACTCGCTCGGACGGTCGGCCTGATTTCCGTCCGCCTGATTTCCGTCGGTCGGCGTCGGATGGCTGCGGCGCCAGGTCGTCTCCTCGGAGCGCTCGCCGGCAAGCGGCGCGCTCTCTTCCGGGAGGCGATAAAGCACGCCCTCGGCCACGGCGAAGGCATTGGTCTCGCCATCGCGGGTGATCAGGATGCGGCTGTTGTCCTCGCCCCAGGTGAACTCGCCAGTGTCCTCCGTGCCGTCGGGCGCGATCCAGGTGTACGTGCCGTCGTCGCCGAGCGTGATCCGGTCGATCTGGCCGTCCCTGTTGTGCAACTCGTAGGTGCCTGCGTACTGGACCGTACTGCGCGCATCGAGCGGCACTTCGGGATATTCGACGTCCACTTTGGGCAAAGTCACGTCAACCGGTGCCTCGACATCGTCTGTTTCGACCACGCGGTCGTCGACTTCGGTGGTGTCGCCGCACGCGGCGAGCGCCAGAGCGAGGGGGATAGCCAGAGCGAGGCGGGCAGGCGTGTTCATGGTTCTCTCCTCCGTAAGCTTCGCCCGTTCAATGCGCGAACCCCGGGCGGGGTTTCGAGAAAGTCCGCAGGCCGGGCGCCGTGGTTCTTTACATCCGGAACACGCCGAACGTGGGCCGTTCGGGTATCGGTGCCTCGAGCGCCGCGGCGAAAGCGAGGCCGAGGACGTCGCGCGTCTGAACCGGATCGATCACGCCGTCGTCCCACAGCCGCGCGGTGGCGTAGTAGGGGTTGCCCTCGTCCTCATACTTCTGGCGGATCGGGACCTTGAACGCCTCGGCCTGTTCCGCGCTCCAGCTATCCGCGTCGCGGTGGACGGTGGCGAGCACGCTCGCGGCCTGCTCCCCACCCATCACGCTGATGCGCGCGTTGGGCCAAGTGAAAAGGAAGCGCGGCTGGTAGGCGCGGCCGCACATGCCGTAGTTGCCGGCGCCGAAGCTGCCGCCGATCACCACGGTGATCTTGGGCACCGTCGCGGTGGCGACGGCGGTGACAAGCTTCGCCCCGTGCTTGGCGATCCCTTCCGCCTCGTACTTGCCGCCGACCATGAAGCCGGAAATGTTCTGCAGGAACAGCAGCGGAATGCGCCGCTGGCAGGCGAGCTCGATGAAATGCGCGCCCTTCTGCGCGCTTTCGGAAAACAGCACGCCGTTATTGGCGAGGATCGCCACCGGCATGCCCCAGATATGCGCGAAGCCGCACACGAGCGTGGAGCCGTAATGCTGCTTGAACTCGTGGAACTCGCTGCCGTCGACGATCCGCCCGATTACCTCATGCACGTCATAGGGCGCGCGCACGTCCTCGGGCACGAGCGCGTAGAGGTCTTCCGCGTCGAACTTCGGCGGACGTGGCTCGCGCAGCTGCACGCTCTCGGCGCTCTTCGGGTTCTCGCCGAGATGGCTGACGATATCGCGCACGATCGTCAGTGCGTGCTCGTCGTTCTCGGCGAGGTGATCGACCACGCCGGATTTCTTAGCATGGAGGTCGCCGCCGCCGAGATCCTCGGCGCTGATCTCCTCGCCCGTCGCCGCCTTCACCAGCGGCGGGCCGGCAAGGAAGATCGTGCCCTGATTGCGGACGATGACCGTCTCGTCGCTCATGGCCGGCACATAGGCGCCGCCCGCGGTGCACGAGCCCATGACGCAGGCGATCTGCGGGATGCCGAGCGCGCTCATGTTCGCCTGGTTGAAGAAGATCCGGCCGAAGTGGTCACGGTCGGGGAACACCTCTGCCTGATAGGGCAAGTTCGCCCCGCCGCTGTCGACCAGATAGATGCAGGGCAGGCGGTTCTCCTGCGCAATCTCCTGCGCGCGCAGGTGCTTCTTGACCGTCATCGGGTAGTAGCTGCCACCCTTCACGGTCGGATCGTTGCAGGCGATCATCACCTGCCGTCCGGAAACGCGCCCGACGCCGGCGATCATCGAGGCACCGTTGACGTCACCCTCGTACATCCCGTTCGCCGCAAGCTGGCCGACCTCGAGGAATGGCGAGCCCGGATCGAGCAGGCGTTCGACCCGCTCGCGCGGCAGCAGCTTGCCGCGACTGACATGCCGCTCCCGGTGCTTCTCGGGCCCGCCCAGCGCCGCCTCCGCCACGCGGGCGCGCAGCTCGTCCGCCAGCGCCTTGTTGTGCGCAAAGCGGGCCTTGGCCTCGGGACTCTCGCGATCGAGCTTGGTGGTAAGAACGGGTGCGGTCATGGGGTATCCGAATGGCGTTGCGACGAGCGCTTCTGGCGTATCGCAAGGTAAAAGACAAAGGCGGCGAAGGCGCTCTGCAGCGCGAGACCGGGCAGCAGCTCGGTGTAGCCGGCGACGAAGGCCGTCCAGGCATTCACCAGCACGTCAGACGCCATGATCAGGCAGCCGAGGACCAGGGCCGGCGCGGGCCGCCACCAGATCAGCAGGGCCGCGATCGGGTCCAGGAACAATAGGCTGGTCCAGTAGGCATTGAAGCCCAGCGGCATGAACTCGTACGGCAGCCAACCGTAAGTGACGACGTCAGCGGCATGGCTCGCCGCGCCGAGCAGGAAGCCGACGGTCCAGATCAGCATCGCGATCTGCGGGATCGGCTTCCGTTCGGCGCCGAACCGTTCCTCCCTGGCCGGAGACGGGTTGCTCACCCGGCGGCCCCGATGAGCTCGCGGCCGATCAGCATGCGGCGGATCTCATTCGTTCCCGCACCGATGTCGAGCAGCTTGGCGTCGCGCAGGTAACGCTCGACCGGCCAGTCCTTGGTGTAGCCCGCGCCGCCCAGCGCCTGCACCGCCTCGCCGGCGACGCGGAAAGCGTTCTCGCTGGCGAGCAGGATCGCGCCCGCGGCGTCGAAGCGCGTGGTCTGGCCCGCGTCGCAGCTCTTCGCCACGGCATAGGTGTACGCGCGTGCCGACTGCAGCGCGACGTACATGTCGGCGACTTTGGCCTGGATGAGCTGGAACGCCCCGATCGGCTTACCGAACTGCTTGCGCTCGCGGACGTAGGGAATCACGCAGTCCAGGCAGGCCTGCATGATGCCGAGCTGGAGGCCCGCGAGCACCACGCGCTCGTAGTCGAGTCCGCTCATAAGCACGCCGACGCCGCCGTGCAGCGGGCCCATCACGTTCTCCTCGGGAACGAAGCAATCGTCGAACACCAGCTCGGCCGTCGGGCTGCCGCGCATCCCCATTTTGTCGATCTTCTGCCCGATCGCGAAGCCGGGCATGTCCTTCTCGATGATGAAGGCGGTGATCCCCCGGCTGCCGCCCTCGGGATCGGTCTTGGCATAGACCACCAGCGTGTCCGCATGGGTCGCGTTGGTGATCCAGAACTTGGTGCCGTTGAGCCGGAAGCCGCCCTCGACGGCGTCGGCCTTGAGCTTCATCGAGACGACGTCGGAGCCGGCCTGCGCCTCGCTCATCGCCAGAGAGCCGACGTGTTCGCCCGAGATAAGCTTCGGCAGATACTTCGTCTTCTGCTCGTCGCTGCCCCAGCGGCGAATTTGGTTGATGCAGAGGTTGGAATGCGCACCGTAGGAGAGGCCGATCGAGGCCGAGGCGCGGCTGACTTCCTCGACCGCAATCACGTGTTCGAGATAGCCGAGCCCGAGCCCGCCGAACTCCTCCTCCACCGTGATCCCGTGCAGCCCGAGCGCGCCCATCGCGGGCCACAGCTCGCGCGGGAACCAGTCCTCGCGGTCGGCCTTCTCGGCCAGCGGAGCGATCTGCTCGTCGGCGAAGCGGCTCGCGCTTTCGCGGATCATTTCCGCGGTTTCGCCGAGCTGGAAATCGAAGTCTGGGGTGGCGCGCATGAGAACTCCTGTTTGCGGCCACGGCGCATAGCCGAGCGCGCGAATGGCGGCAAACATGCGCGCCAGGCGAAACACGCAGATGTTAAGCCCCATCGCAAAAGTATCTGGGATTCCGGCCATTTTTTACTATCGTGCCCGAGGATCGAAATGCAACCGAACGACTCGACTCTCTGGCCGCATCGCGCGGCGCCCGCCCCGGCGTTCTGCGGGGACGGCCAGCGCGCAAAGGTGCTCGCCGCGCATGGCTTCAACTCGCTGCGCGACGACCCCGAACTGGCGGAGATCGCCCGGTTCGCCGCGCAACTGTGCGACGCGCCGGTTGCGTTGGTCACTCTGGTCGAGGCCGAGCGGCAACGGTTCCTCGCGCGCACCGGCGTCGACATCGACGAGACGCCGCGTTCGACCAGCCTCTGCGCCCATGCGATGATGGGGGGCGGGCTGCTCGTCGTGCCCGACGCGACCCAAGACCCGCGCTTCGCCGATTTCGAACTGGTGACCGGCGAGTTCGGGCTGCGCTTCTACGCCGGCGCGCCGCTCGCCTCGGCCGAAGGTGCGCCGATCGGCGCGCTGTGCGTGATCGATACCGCGCCGCGGCCGGACGGACTGACCGACCTGCAGCGGCACGGGCTCACGGTGCTGGCGCAGACGGTCAAGCGCCGCATCCAGGCGCGCCGCGAATCGCGCGAGAGCGAGGCGGAGCATGCCCGGCGCAATGCCCAGTTCCGGACGCTCGGGGACTGGCTGCCAGACATCATATGGTCGTCCGACGGCGAGGGCCGGTTCGATTACTTCAGCGGCCGGTGGGAGAAGGTGACCGGGCGCAAACCTCCGCGCGATATCGAAGGCTGGCAGCCGTTCATCCATCCGGACGATTGGGATGCGACCTATGCCGGCTGGACCGATTGTTCGGCACGCGGCGATACTTACGAGGCCGAATACCGCCTTTCCCAGACCGACGGCGGCTGGCGCTGGACGATGGCGCGCGCGCTCCCGGTCAAGAACGAGAGCGGCGCGGTCATGCGGTGGTTCGGCACGCTCACCGATATCGACGAGAAGCGGCGTCAGGCCGACAGCAGCGGGGCTGTCGCGCATGAGATGGTGCACCGGATCAAGAACATATTCGCGCTGATCTCCGGCCTGGTCTCGGTCCGCACGCGGGGTCACGAGGAGCTGCGCGACTTCGGTGAGAACCTCGTCGGCACGATCGCCGCCTTGGCCAAGGCACAGGATTTCGTCCGGGTTTCGGGCGCTGAAGGGTCGGGCGACCTGCGCGGGCTGGTCCAGGGGCTGCTCGATCCGTTCTCCGGCGAAGACTCGGCGCATATCTCGGTAGAGGGGGACACGGCCCCGATCGGCTCGCGATCGGCCACGCCGCTCGCGCTGGTGCTGCACGAACTGGCGACCAATTCGGTCAAGTACGGCGCACTGTCGGTGGAGACCGGGCGCGTCGCCATCACGCTGCAGGCCGAGGACGAGGACATGGTGGTCCACTGGGTCGAAGCCGGGGGGCCCGAGCCAGTGGTGGTGAACGAAGGGCGCGGGTTCGGCACGCGGCTGATCGACATGAGCGTGACCGCGCAGCTCGACGGCAAGGTCGAGCGTGACTGGCGCAAGGAAGGCCTTGCCGTCACGCTGCGCCTCTCGCGCGAGAAGCTCGCCAACTGATCCCGGGTCCCGGGCCGCAGCGGCCCAGCCCGGCGGATCGAACCCTAGGCGGCGTCCTTCCGGTCCGCACCCGGCATCGTACCGGCAGCGAGCGGTAGCCGGATTTCGGCTCGCAACCCGCCGGCCGCACGGTTGGCGAGGGCGAGCTCACCGCCATGCTGTTCGGCGATCGCGCGGGCGAGCGTGAGGCCCAGGCCCGCGCCGCCGGTCTCCCGGTTGCGCGATGCCTCGCCGCGAGTGAAAGGCTCGGTCATCTCCGCAATGCGTCCTTCGGGAATCCCAGGTCCCTTGTCGTCGACCCGCAGAATCGCCCGGTCGCCTTCGCGCAGCAGCGCGACTTCGGCTCCACCGGCATAGCGCACCGCGTTGGCAATCAGATTGCGCAGGGCGCGGCGCAGCCAGGTGATGTGCACCGGCAGGGCCATGCGCGTCGTCTGGCCGAGCGTGACCGGATCGCCCATGTCCTCGAACTCCTCGACCACGGCGGCGGCCAGGGCGGCGAGATCGACGCGCTCGGGCGGCTCGCTCGCGCGGCCGACGCGGGCGAGCGAGAGAATGTCGTCGAGCGAGCGGGTGATATCCTCGATCGTGGCGGCCATCTTGGCGCGCTCGCCTTCGTCCTCGACCGATTCGATCCGCACGCGCAGCGCCGAGAGCGGAGTCTTGAGATCGTGTCCGATCGCGCCGAGCATGACGTCCTTCTCGTCGAGCAACGCCGCGATGCGCGCCTCCATCGCGTTATGCGCGGCGATCAGGCGCCGCACGTCGTGCGGCCCGTCCGGGGTGAGCTGCCCGTCCGGGCTTTGCGTGCGCGCGAACGCCTCGGTCCGCTCGGTCAGCGCGGCGAGCGGACGTGTGATCCGCCGCAACAGCAGGAAATGCAGGCCGACCAGCAGAATGTAGATCACCAGCGTCTGTAGCAGGATCGATCCGATCACCCCCCGCTGGCGCGGAGGAATGGGAACCCGCGCGATCATCCACCCCTCGCCATCGCTCCGCTTAAGTGCGGCGACAAGTACCCGTCGCGGCTCGCCGTCACCGGCCACCAGCCGCCTGTACAGACGAGGGCGATCGAGGATGTAGGGGTCGCGCGCTATCGGCCGCTCGACCACGATCAGTTCGGCCACGGCCATGCCCTGATCCTCGACCACCGCGCGCAGCGCCTCGGCACGTTCGGGGTCGATCTCGTCGCCTGGCAGTGGCGCGAAGCTGTCGGTCCGCGCGATCCGCAGCGGACGCGTGAAGCGGTCGATCAGATGCCGGCGACGTCCCTCTCCCCGCCATCGTCCGTCGCCCTCGCTGCGCGGCTCTCCGCGCACGATGAAGGCGAACGCCGCGGCGTTGAGGACCGAAGCCTCGCGCCGCGCTTCGGCGGCCTGCCACAGGAGCGCGGCGGAGATCGCCTGCGCAATCAGCAGCACGGCCGCGACCGCCAGCAGCATCTGGCCGAGGAGGCTTCGGGGCCACAAGCGCATGGTCAGCGAGGTTCCGGCGCGGCGCGGCGCACGTCGGCGGCGAAGCGGTAGCCGCCGCCGCGCACGGTCTGGATGAAATGCGGGCTGCGGCTGTCTTCCTCGATCTTGCGGCGCAGGCGGCTGACCTGGTTGTCGACCGCCCGGTCGAACAGATGCGCCTCGCGCCCCTGGACCATGTCGAGCAGCTTGTCGCGGTCGAGCACCTGTCGCGCGTGGTCGAGGAAGGCGCGCAGCAGACGGAACTCTGCGGTCGAGATCGGCACGATGGCGCCTTCGGGATCGGTCAGCTTGCGCTTGAGCGGGTCGAGCCGCCAGCCTTCGAACAGGTAGTGCGCGTCGCTCTCGGCCGGCGCGGCGGCACGCCCCGCCCGGCGCAGGACCGAGCGGATGCGGGCGACCAGTTCGCGCGGCTCGAACGGCTTCACGACGTAGTCGTCCGCCCCGATCTCCAGCCCGATGATGCGGTCCATCGCCTCGCCTTTCGCGGTCAGGAAAATCACCGGCAGATCGCGCGATTCGACCAGATGGCGGCAGAGCGACAGGCCGTCCTCGCCCGGCATCATGATGTCGAGCAGCACGAGATCGGGGACCTCGTCGAGCAGCGCGCTGCGCGCCGCCGCGGCGCTGGGTGCCTGCCGCACGACGAACCCCTGGCGGGCCAGATACTCCGCCAGGGGTTCGCGCAGGCTGGCCTCGTCGTCGACCAGCAGCAGGCGTGTGGGCGCGGTTTCGTCCATTGTCTCCCGCCTAGGCCTTCGGCCTGCCGGCGATCAAGCGAGCTGCGTTCAGCCGCTCTGACGCGCGGCGCGGCGTTCCTTCATCCGCTCGCGCATGGCTTCACGGGCGGCCTGGCGTTCGGCTGCGGTGATCGTGCCGTCGCCATCGGCATCCGAGCGGGCGAAACGCCGTTCGAGCGCCGCGTCGAATTCGGCGCGCGTGATCGCCTTGTCGCCATCGGCGTCGGCCCCGCGCAGCATTGCCATGCCCATCATGCGGCCGCCGCGGCGGCCATGAGACATCCTGCGTTCGCCGCGCGCTTCGCTGCGGGCCTCGCGTGCCGCCTGCATCTCGGCCTGGGATACGCCGCCACTGCCGTCGGTATCGAGCCGGGCGAAGCGCTCGGTGCGGCGCTCTTCGCGCTTTTCGGCGCGCTCTGCACGCCGCTCGGCCATTTTTGCGCGGCGCTCGGCGCGATGCGCGTCCATCTCGGCCTGCGTCACCTCGCCATCGCCGTCGGTATCGAGGCGGGCGAAGCGCTGGGCCTTGCGGGCTTCGCGATCGGCGGCGTCGAGCCTGCCGTCGCCATTGGCGTCGAGCCGGGCGAACATGGTGCCCGCATGCGCGGTCATCTCGGCGCGGGTCACATTGCCGTCGCGGTCCGCGTCGGGGCCGTGGCGACTGCCGCCATGCTGCGCGAGAGCCGCGGCGGCGCCGCCCAGCACGAGCGCGGCTGCGGAAAGGGAAAGGGCGATCTTGTTCATCGTCGAACCTCCGTTCGGGGGAAAGGTTGAACTGCGAGGCCGCCCGGAAGGGGGGAGGTTGAAGGCGGCTCCCGCAGCTCAGAGTGCCTTTCTAGCCCGCGATTGTCGCACGATTATCCCACCGATGGGCCAAAGTGTCGCGGATTGTCGCAATACCCTCGCAGCGTTCAAGAACGCGCAAGGATCGAGACCGCGATGCGGCTAGCGAGGGCGGTGCTCGGTCCCTTCACCCGCGGTGATGAACAGCGCCGCCGCTTCGCCTTCGACATCTGCCGTGTGCCAGGTCCCCGGCGGATTGATCGCGTATTCGCCGACCCCGAGAGTCACCGTCGCAGCCGAGCCGTCGGCATGTTCCTGGTGCAGCGTCAGCGTGCCTTCGAGGCACAGCACGACTTCGTCGCCCGCCGGATGCATCTCCCAGCTATCCCACGGCTCGGTGAAGCGGTGGAAGCTCACCAGCCGCCCTTCCTTCCCGTCGGCGGCATGGCGCGCGACATAGTCGCCGTACCATTCCATGCCGGTGAACTCGGGTTCGCGCACCGCCGCGGCGCCGAGCCCGAGGTGGATCGGGAACCGCTCGATCGACGTCCCGCTCATTGGTCCCGCACCATGCAGAAGGCGTTGAGCTTGTTGCCCTCGCGGTCGCGGAAATAGGCGGCGTAGAACGTATTGCCCTGCGCGTCCGGCTCGCCCCGCGGCCCCGGTGCACCCTCGTCGCTCCCGCCGTTGGCGAGCGCGATCTCGTGCAGCCGCCTCACCTGCTCGGAATCCTTCGCCTGAAGCGCGACCATCGTGCCGTTGCCCACGCTCGCGGCCTTCCCGTCGTAAGGCTTGGTCAGCGCAATGCCCGCGCCACCATCCCATGCGCCCCAGGCGATGAACGTGTCGAAATCCATCATCCGCCCGACGCCCATCTCCTTCGCGATGGCATCGTAGAACCCGGCACTGCTCTGCAGGTCATTCGTTCCCAGCGTTACGTACCCGATCATCGCATCTCTCCCATCAGCGACTCGCGATCGGATGGAACATTACAGGAACATGATCGTGTAGGAAAGACCTTTCAGAGCGGCCGGCAGGCCTCCTCGAGCCAGGCGAGCGCCTCGCCATCGAGCTGCGGCGCGAGGATTTCGCGAGTCTTCGCGTGGTAATCGTTCCACCAGGCGATCTCCTCCTCGGTCAGCAGCGAGCGCTCGACCAGCGTGCGGTCGATCGGCACGAAGGTGAGCGTTTCGAAACCGAGCCACTCACCCTCGCCGCCTGGAATCTCGCGCTTCACGGTCAGGATCAGGTTCTCAATCCGGATGCCGTATTCGCCGCCCTTGTAGTAGCCCGGCTCATTCGAGAGGATCATCCCGGCGTGGAGCTCCTGCCCCGTGCCGGCCTGTCCACCGCTCGCCTTGGCGATGCGCTGCGGCCCCTCGTGCACGCCTAGATAGCTGCCGACGCCGTGACCCGTGCCGTGGCCGTAGTCGACCCCCGCCTGCCACAGGAACTGGCGCGCAAAGGCGTCGAGCTGGCTCCCGTTGGTGCCCTGCGGGAAAGTCGCGCGGTCGATCGCGATATGGCCCTTGAGCACGCGTGTGAAGCGGTCCTTCTGCTCGGCCGTCGGCTCTGCGGAACCGTCGGACGCGGCGATCCAGACCGTGCGGGTGATATCGGTCGTGCCGTCGAGGTACTGCCCGCCCGAGTCGCACAGGAAGACGCTGCCCGGCTCGATCGGCAGGTTCGATTCCTCGTCGACCCGGTAGTGCGGGATCGCGGCGTGCGGCCCGGCGGCGGAGATCGTGTCGAAGCTGTTGTCCTTGAGGGCACCGGTGGCGAGGCGGAATTCCTGCAGCTTGGCCGCGGCCGAAAGCTCGGTCTCGCCGCCCTTGGGCGCCGCGACCGAAAGCCAGTGGAGATACCGCGCGACAGCCGCGCCGTCGCGCTCCTGCGCCCGGCGATGGCCTTCCTGCTCGACCGAGTTCTTGATCGCCTTGGGCAGGATCACGGGATCGCGCTCGGCGACCGGCTTCGCGCCGGCATCCTCGAGCAAGCGGAAGATCGCCGCCACGCCGTAGTCGGGATCGACCGAGACGGTCTTGCCCTTCATGCCCGACAGCGCGCTCTCGAATTCGCTGCGCGCGCGGATCGTCACCGCGTTGCCGAGGTGTTTTTCCAGCTCGGGCGTGACTTTCTCGGGTGCGATGAACAGCTCTGCCGTGCCGTCGTCATGCGCGATGAGGTAGGACAGCGCGACCGGCGTCCGCTCGACGTCTGCCCCGCGAATGTTGAGCAGCCAGGCGATCGAATCGAGCGCCGAGACGACCGCGGCGTCGTAGCCTTCGTCCTTGAGCCAGTCGGCGACTTCGGCGCGCTTCTCCGCGCTCGAACGGCCGGCGTGCTCGTCCGCATGGACCAGTGCGGCAGCCGTCGAAGGCTCGGGCCGGTCGGCCCATACGGCGTCGACGGGATTGCTCTCGACCGCGACCAGCTCGCTGCCCTTCTTGGTCAGCGCCTTGCCGACCTGGTCGGCCCAGCCCTTGGTGTGGAGCCAGGGGTCGAACCCGATCTTCGCGCCTTCGGGCGCGTTGTCGGCGATCCATTTGCCCATCGAGACCTGGGGCACCAGGCAGTAGTCGTAGAGCTTGCCGTCGACCTGCTCGCGCACCTGGATCGTGTAGCGGCCGTCTACGAACATGGCCGCGCGATCCTTCAGCACCACCGCGCTGCCGGCCGAGCCGCCGAAACCGGTCAGCCAGGCGAGGCGCTGGGCATAGCCGCCGATGTACTCGCTCATGTGCTCGTCGGAGATCGGAACGACGAAACCGTCCAGCCCTCGTCGCTTCAGTTCCTCGCGCAGGGCGGAGAGACGGGCTTCGTGGGTTTGCATCAGCATGGTTGCGGTCCTTTCGTGGCCCACATAGAGGCGCGGGATGGATCATGCCACCATCAAGCCGCCGATCGCGGCGAAGCGGCCCGTGAAAGCAACGTACCACGGGCTGGAGATTTCCGACGACTACGCCTGGCTGCGCGACGCGAGCTACCCGGTGGTCGACGATACCGAGGTTCTGGCGCACCTCGCCGCGGAGAACGCCTGGTTCGAAGCGCGGATGAAGCCCTACCGCCCGCTGGTCGACACGCTGTTCAAGGAGATGCGCGCGCGGATCAAGGAAGCGGACAAGTCGGTCCCGCAGAAGGACGGCGACTGGCTCTACTGGATCGAGTTCGAGGAAGGCGCCGAATACAAGAAATGGTGGCGCCGCCCGGTCGGCGCGCCCGACGACGGCAGCGCCGACCAGCTCATCCTCGACGAACCCGCGCTGGCCGAGGGCAAGGACTACTTCCGCGTCGGCGCGCTGTCGGTCAGCCAGGACGGCAGCAAGCTGGCCTATTCGATCGACGACAACGGCTCCGAACGCTTCACCGTGCGCATCAAGGACCTGACGACAGGCGAGATGCTGCCCGACGAGATTCCCGGCACGCTCTCCGCGCTGGTCTGGGTCGCGGGGGACAGGGGCATCGTCTACTCGCTCGCCAACGAGCAGTGGCGGACCGACAATGCGCGGCTCCACTGGCTTGGCAAGCCGCTCGAGGAGGACGTCGAGCTCTACCACGAGGACGACGAGGGCTTCCGCGTCGGCTCGACGCTCTCGGCGGACGACAAGTGGCTGATCGTCGGCACCAGCGACCACGAGACGAGCGAGGTCCGACTGATCCCGGCCGCCGATCCGCTCGCCGAGCCGCTGCTGGTCCGCGCGCGCCGCAAGGGCGTGGAATACGACGTCGACACGAACGGCGAGACGCTGTTCATCCACGCCAACGACACGCACGAGAACTTCCGCCTCGCGACCGCGCCGCTCGCCGAACCCTCCGACTGGACGACGCTGATCGAGGGTTCGGACGAATTCTACCTCACCGGCTTCGCGCTGTTCCGCGACTTCTACGTCGTCGAAGGGCGGCAGGCGGGCCTCGATACGATCGAGGTGCGATACTACGGCGACCCCGAGCGGGTGGAGCCGATCGCTTTCCCGGAGGAGAGCTACACCGCCGGGCTCGGCAACAATCCCGAGTTCGCGACCCACGCGCTGCGGCTGTCCTACGAGAGCATGGTCAGCCCCTCGACCGTTTACGACTACCATGTGGCGGAGCGGCGGCTCGAGACGCTGAAAGTGCAGGAGATCCCGTCCGGCTACGACGCGTCGCTCTACCGCACCGAGCGGATCGAGATCCCGGCGCGCGACGGTACGCCGATCCCGGTCTCGATCGTCTACCGCGCCGACCGCGCCAATAACTTGACGGAAGGCGCGGGGCCGCTGCACCTCTACGGCTACGGCGCCTACGGGATCGCCATTCCGCCGGGCTTTTCGACCACGCGGTTCAGCCTGGTCGACCGGGGCTTCGCTTATGCCATCGCGCATATCCGCGGCGGCGACGATCTGGGCCGCGCCTGGTACAAGGCCGGCAAGCTCGAACGGCGGGTCAACACGTTCACCGACTTCGTCGACGCGGCGAAGGGGCTGATCGCGCGCGGCTTTACCGCGGCCGGCCAGATCAGCATCTCGGGCGGTTCGGCCGGCGGCGAACTGATGGGCGCGGTGATCAATTCCGATCCCGAGCTCTGGGGCGCGGTGGTTGCCCACGTGCCGTTCGTCGACGTGCTCAACACCATGCTCGACGCAAGCCTGCCGCTGACGCCCGGCGAGTGGCCCGAATGGGGCAACCCGGTCGAAGACAAGGCGGCGTTCGAGCTGATCCGCAGCTACAGCCCCTACGAGAACGTGCGCGCGCAGGCCTATCCGCCGATGCTCGTGACCGCCGGGCTCAACGATCCGCGCGTGACTTACTGGGAGCCGGCCAAATGGGTCGCCCGGCTGCGCGAGCTCAAGACCGACGACAACGAGCTGTTGCTCAAGACCAACATGGGCGCGGGCCACGGCGGCAAGTCCGGGCGGTTCGAGAGCCTCGAGGAAACCGCCGAGGAGTTTGCGTTCATCCTGTGGCAGATGGGCATGGCGACCACGCCCTCGAGCAGCGAAGCGGCAGGACAGAGAACGTGAACTCCCGATTCCATCGCACTTTCACCGCCCGGCCCGAGCACATCGATGTCATGGGCCACGTCAACAACGCGGTCTGGGTGCAGTGGGTGCAGGATCTCGCCGGCGCGCACTGGGAAGCGGCCGCCGCGCCGGACCATGTGCGCGACTACGTCTGGGTCGTGACGCGGCACGAGATCGACTACCGCGGCAATATCTCCGAGGGCGAGAGCGCGACGGCGGAGACCTGGATCGAAGACGAACCGCGCGGTGCGACTTCGATCCGCCGGGTCGAGTTTCGCGATGCGGAGGGCAAGGTCATCGTCGCCGCCGCGACGACCTGGGCGATGCTCGACCGGGAGAGCGGCCGATTGGCGCGCGTGCGGCGGGAAATCGTGGCCCCGTTTCTGGGAGGCTAGGGCAACGCGCTCACCGCGCCAGGCGCGAAAGCCGCGTCCAGCAGGTCCGCGATCCGCAGCCCCGCTTGCGTCACCCGGCGCTCGACCACCGGGACGGCAGCGACGATGTCCTCCTGCGTCAGCGCCGTTTCATCAGGCAGATCACCCTCGCAGGGATCGCGGTCGAAGGCGTTGGGGTAGACGAAATCCCGCGCGATCTGCCAGCTCTCGCGGCCCCATTCGGCGGGGCCGCCGCCGGCGAGCGCTGCCTTCTCCTCTGCCGAATAGCGTCGCACCAGCGGCGGCTCGGCCGCGGTGATGGCGCGTTCGGCGAGCGCGGTGTCCCAGATCGAATGGAGGTTGAGGTCGGGCACGATGCCGTAATCGGTCACCCGGTCATTCCCGCCGCGGTCGTCCTTGTCGCCCGAATGGAGCGGCATGTGCACGTCGCCGGCGAAGTGCACCATGAACGCGAGCGCCTCCAGCCGCACGTTCGCGGGCAGGCTCTCGTCGGACAGTATGCGGAAATTGCGCTCGATCTGCGCGGTCACGCAGTTGCCGCCGGAACAGTGCTTCTTCGCGTCGTAAGCCTCGCACACCGGCGCGGTGCGATAGTGCCAGGCGAAGGTATAGGACCAGCGCCAGTAGGCGCCGCGGAGGCAATCCGGCCAGGTCGCGGCGTCGGCCAGATCGCTCATGCGGCACTCGGGCGTGCCGAGTTCCTTCTCGTGCGCGATCAGCCGTGCGATCGCGGCGCGGGTTTCCGGCCTGACGTTGGCGAGCGCGATCTGCGCAGTCGTCCGGTGGCCGAAATAGCCCCAGGCCTGGGCGGAGCCGGGAAGCAGCGCCGCGAGCAGCAGCGCCAGAGCGCCGATCAGGTGCGCGGCGCGGTTTCGTACTGCTCGATGACCCATCGTTCTTCTTCCGCGCCTTCGATCCAGGCCTGCATCCATTCGTGTTCCCACACCGCTTCCATGTAGGCCTGCGCGAAACCGGGTACGGCGACCCCGTAAGTGACGAAACGGCTGACGACCGGCGCGTAGAACACGTCCGCCGCGCCGAAAGTGCCGAACAGGAACGGCCCGCCCTTGCCGAAGCGTGCCCGCGCCTCGGCCCAGAGCTGGAGCACGCGCACGATGTCCGCCTTCGCCTCGTCGGTAATCCGCACGCCCTCGAACCGCTTGCGGACGTTCATCGGGCACTGGCTGCGCAGCGCCTGGTAGGAGCTGTGCATTTCGGCGACCATCGACAGCGCCATCCCGCGCGCGGTGTCGTCCTTCGGCCAGAAGCGCTCGCGCCCGACTTTGTCCGCGAGGTATTCGAGGATCGCGAAGCTGTCCCAGATGACGGTCTCGCCGTCCCACAGCACGGGCACTTTGCCGGAGGGCATGATCTCGCCCGATTCGCGCCGCACCGAAGCCCATTCCTCGCCGCCGATGTTGACGATCAGCTCCTCGAACGAGAGGCCCGACTGCTTGAGCGCGAGCCAGGCGCGCAGGCTCCAGCTCGAATAGTTCTTGTTGCCGATAATCAGCTTCATAGCATGCCTACTGCTTGTGCCGTGCCGGCCCTAAGGCGTCCCCCCGGACCTGTCGAGGCTATACCCGCGCGTCCTCCAGCACCGCCGCGCGCAGTTCGGCGATACCCATGCCCTTCTCGGAACTGGTGACGTGGAGCGTGGGGTGCGCGGCGGGGTGCTTGCGTGCCTCGTCGGCGGTCGCATCGCGCACCGCGGCAAGCTCGCTCGCCTTGACCTTGTCGGCCTTGGTCAGGACGAGGCGATAGCCCACGGCGGTCTCGTCGAGCATCTTCATCATCTCGCGGTCGACGTCCTTGAGGCCGTGCCGCGAATCGACCAGCACCAGCGTGCGGTGGAGCACGTCGCGGCCCTTGAGGTATGTCCGCACGAGCTGCCGCCAGCGCTCGACGACCTTCACCGGCGCTTTGGCGAAACCGTAGCCGGGCATGTCGACCAGCCGGAACAGCGTGGGATCGCCGACCTCGAAGAAGTTCAGCTCCTGCGTCCGGCCCGGCGTGACCGAGGTGCGCGCGATCGCCCGGCGGCCGGTGAGCGCGTTGAGCAACGAGCTCTTGCCCACGTTGCTGCGGCCGCAGAAGGCGATCTCCGGCACCGTCGGCTCGGGCAGGAACTTGAGCTGCGGCGCGGACAGCAGGAACTCGACCCGGCCGGAGAAGAGCCTGGCCGCGCGCTCCTCCAGCTCGGACGAGTCGGAAGGCTCGCTCACGCCTTGCCCTTCTGTTCGCTTTCAGCCGCCTTCTCGCGGTCGGCCTTGTCCTTCTCCGCCTGTGCCTTGAGCTGCGGATTCCTCGAATAGAGGTAGCTCTGCTGCGCCAGCGTCAGCAAGTTGTTGGTGATCCAGTAGAGCAGCAGGCCGGCCGCGAACGGCGCCATGACGAACATCAGCACCCACGGCATGATGCTGAAGATCTGCCGTTGCATCGGGTCCATCGCCGTCGGGTTGAGGCGGAAGGTGAGCCACATCGTGATGCCCAGCAACACCGCCAGCGGGCCGATCGCGATCAGGCCCGGCACGTCGAACGGAAGCATCCCGAAGAGGTTGAGGATGTGCGCCGGGTCGGGCGCGGAAAGATCCTCGATCCACAGCGCGAACGGCTTGTGACGCATCTCGATCGACAGCATCAGGACCTTGTAGAGCCCGAAGAAGATCGGAATCTGGAGCAGCAGGGGAAGGCACCCGGCGAGCGGATTGACGCCTTCGTCCTTGTACAGCTTCATGATCTCCTGCTGCTGCTTCTGCTTGTCGTCCTTGTGGCGCTCCTGGATCGCCTTCATCTTCGGCTGGACGGCCTTCATCGCCGCCATGCTGGCGAACTGCTTCTGCGCGATCGGGAACATCAGCAGACGCACGATCACGGTGAGCAGAATGATCGCCACGCCGAAATTGCCGGCCAGACCGTAGAGGTGCTTGAGCAGCCACAGGATCGGCCTCTCGATTATCCCGAAGTAACCCCAGTCGATCGCGTTGCCGAACCCCGGGATGCCCGCCTGCTCGTAGGCGTTGAGCACCTCATTGTCCTTCGCGCCGACGAACAGCCGCGTGGTCCGCGTGACCTGGCGCCCCGGAGCCACGCTGACCGGCTGGTAGGCCAGCGAGGCGCGATAGTGCTCGCCGCCGAGCGGGCGGAATTCGGCCTCGGGATTGCTTCCCGCCTCCGGCGCGAGCGCGGAAAGCCAGTAGATGTCGGTGAACCCGACCCAGCCGGCGCGACCCTCCGGCGTCAGCGGACCGTCTTCGTCGAGATCGTCGTAATCGGGGCCGAACTGCACGCCGTCGCCGAAATAGCCGATGGGCCCGGAATGGAGCGTCCAGGTGCTCTGGCTGGCGGTGCGGCTGGTGCGGTTGAGCAGCGCGAAGGGAC
This sequence comes from Pelagerythrobacter aerophilus, assembly GCF_003581645.1. Lineage (GTDB taxonomy): Bacteria > Pseudomonadota > Alphaproteobacteria > Sphingomonadales > Sphingomonadaceae > Pelagerythrobacter > Pelagerythrobacter aerophilus. Next base: position 451,252 of record NZ_QXFK01000019.1, read on the forward strand.
GCACGATCACCGCACCGTCGCCGGTGTTGGCGACAGTCTGCTCGGCAGTGATCAGGTAATTGTCGTCGACCGTCAGCCGGACGGTGAAGAGCTGGCCCTCGCCGTTGTCCCAGCGCATGGTGACCGGGCTCTCCTGCGTCAGCGGCCCGCCTTCGACTTGCCACGCGGTCTGCGCATCGGGCACTTCGATGCCCTCGCCGATCCAGCCGAACTGCGCGAAGTGCTGTGCCGGCGTGCCCTGCGGCGAGAACAGGCGCACGGGCCCGCTATCGTCCTTCACCGATTCGCGCTGGCTCTTGAGCGTGACGTCGTCGATCCGCGCGCCCACCGGATTGATCGATCCGCCGATCTCGGGGGCGTCGATCGCAACCCGGCTCGGCGCTGCGAGCGAGGTCGCGAGATCCGCCCTCTCCTGCGCGATCTCGGCGGGGTCGGTCAGCCCGCCCTCGCGGGTGTGGCGCACTTTGGCCACCTCGGCCGGAGTATCGACCTTGCCCTCGACCGCGGTGCTCTCGGTCTGGGGGTAGAGCCAGCCCATTGCGGCGTCCCAGCCGAGAATCAGCAGGCCGCTCAGCAGGACGGCGAGCAGGAGGTTGCGCTGGTTTTGCAAGGCTTCGATCCCGTATTCTGACGTGGTCGGTGTATTATATAGGCACTACGGCACCGGATCATAGCCGTGCCCGCCCCATGGGTGGCAGCGCATTATACGCTTGAGCGCCATCCATCCACCCTTGATTGCCCCGTATTTGCCGAGGGCCTCGATTGCGTATTCGGAACAGCTCGGGGCGTAGCGGCAGGTCGGCGGCAGCACCCGCGAAGGGCCGAGCTGCCAGGCGCGGGCGACGAGGATCAGGATCCGCTTCACCTTGCGCGACTCCGGCGGCGGCGGGGCGCATCGCCCTTGCCCTCGGCGGCGCGGTGCAGCGCTTCGGCGAGCTCCGCCTGCAGCCGCGCGAAATCGCGCTCGACTCCGCCTTCGCGGCCGATCAGCACGTGATCGTGATCAGGCAGCCCGCCTTCGGGCAGCGCGGCGCGCAGCAGTTCGCGGAACCGGCGCTTCATCCGGTTGCGTACCACCGCGTTGCCGATCTTCTTGGTGACGGTGACTCCGAAGCGCTTGCCTCGCCCGCCGTTGGGATGGGCAAGCAGCACGAATCCCGGCCGCGCCACGCGCAGCCCCCGATTCGCCGCAAGGAAGTCGGCCCGCTTGCGGATCGTCCCGATGGTCATGGCCGGAGAGATAGGATCAAACGCGAACGATGGTAAGCACGCACGAAACGGGCTCCCGAAGGGAGCCCGCAAGGCCGACCGGCCGCTCGCAGCGCCGTAAGGCGCGAGGAGATCGCACGCCCGGATGGGCGTGCGGAAAACAAGTTACGCGCAGAGCGTCTTGCGGCCGCGCTTGCGGCGGGCGCGCAGCACCTTGCGGCCGCCCGGAGTCGCCTTGCGCGCGAAGAAGCCGTGACGGCGGGCGCGGACCAGATTGCTGGGCTGAAAAGTGCGCTTCATGATAACCTCTAGGTCGAAATAAAAAGGGCCGCCCCGCCGCTTTAGCCGAGGGAGGCGACCGCCTGCATCGCCGCGCGGTTAGGGCAGCGTGGCCGGCAAGTCAAGATAGGCGATGCGCGGTTGCGGCCGCGACACACGCGTTCCGACCCACCGGCGCATCTCCGCCGCATCGAGCCATCTGGCCGCTGCGAAAGGAGCCGCATTGGTCATCGCGTAGAATGCCCGCGCCTCCGCCTCATCCATGCCCATTTCGCGGTAATAGGCAAGATAGGGCTGATGGATGGCGGCGTCCGGCGCGAAATCCGCCGCCTCGCGCCCGTCCTCGTCGATCCAGGAATGGACCGCGAACTCGGCGCCCTCGTCAATATGCCGCGCGGTACCCGCGAGAAACAGCTCGACTGCGCCGGAACGGACCGAGCCGCCGCGCGGAACTTGCGTCGCCAGGCCGGCGGCGCGAATCAGACGGCCGAGCTTCAGGTTGGCGCGGTCGTCCTCGGTTCCCGGGCATTCGATCATTTCGAGCGTGGCGAGCGCGGGATGGTCGCGCAGCATGGCGGCGAACTGCGCCGGCGCCGCCGAATCGGTCACCCCGACCAATGCGGCGCGGCCGCTGTCGAGGACGCGGAACGGACCGTAGCTGGCGATGGCCTGCCGTTCGGCCGCGACCCGCGCCGGAACGAACCGGGTCGAACCGGTCTCGGCCGTTTGCTCGAGCACGACCATGGCGGCCGGCTCGCGCGCGTGCGCCGGCGCGGCCAAGGCGGCGAGGAGGCTTGCAAGGGCGAGGAACACCGTTCGCATCCTGCCGGTATGCGGCGGGCGGTCTTGCGCAAATCGGAAGCGACATGCTTGCCGCGCGATTTACCCTGTTCGCTCCATCTCCGACCATTCCCTCGCCCCCGTCTCGACAGCCGGGCCCATTCCGGCCACAACGCCCGCGGGGAACAGGGGGATTGCGCGTGGTCGCACTGGTGAGGACGGTGGTCAGCGCCGCCGACCTCGCGCTCCCGCCGCCGTCCGAAGGCTCGGCCGAAGTCGCGGCCCGCGTCGCCCGCGCCCGCGCCATCCAGACTGCACGGGCAAAAGAGACCGGCGCCCGCACCAATGCCGAGCTCGACGGCGACCCCCTCGAACGCTTCGCCACACCCGATGAGGCCGGACGCAAACTGCTGATGCAGGCCGCCGAAGCCATGCGGCTATCGGCGCGCGGCTACACCCGAATGCTGCGCGTCGCGCGAACCATCGCGGACCTGTCGGGCGCCGAGCAGATCGGCCGTATCCATATCGCCGAGGCCTTGTCTTACCGGCGCCAGCCGCCACGGGCTTAGCCGACCGCACCAGCGAAGGTGGGGCGGACACTCAGCTTCGAAACAACCTTCGGACGCGTTCGTTGACGGCTCACCATACATCAGATGGAGGCGGCGACGTGGAAATGCACAAGGAAGGCAAAATGGGCTGGGGCCGTTTCGGGGCGATGATCGCGACTTCGACCGTGATCATGTTCTTCCTCATGTACCACCTCGTTTACCGCGCGGACCATGCCATGTTCAGTGTGAACCGGCTCCTCTCAGCGTTGATCATGGGCGGGGTGATGGCTGCGGTGATGCTCGCCTTCATGTGGAAAATGTACACGCCGCAGGGAACGAAAATCGCGGTCCTTACGATCGGTCTGCTTGTTGCGGCCACGTTGTTGGCGCTCAATCGCGGCCAGACTCTTGTCGATGACACCCGCTTTATGAAGGCGATGATCCCCCACCATTCCATCGCAATCAACAATGCACGCAAGGCGGCGATAAGCGACCCGAGGGTGCGGAAGCTCGCCGACGAAATCATCGAGAGTCAGGTGAGGGAGATTGCCGAAATGAAGCTGCTGATCGAGGACATCGAGCAGAACGGCGAACGTGCGGCTACCCCTCTGCCGGCGCGTCCCGCCGAACTCACCCCAGACATGCTGCCGAGGATACGGGAAGCGGTTCGGTAGATCGATTGTTCGCGAACGGTTTTACCGGCGCTATTCTGCCGCCTGCACCCGGTCGCTATAGGCCAGATCGCCCCGTCCCAGCGGCTCGCCCGGTTTGGCGCGGGAGCCGTCCTCGCGCTGGCCGACGCGGTCGGGTTTGACGAGGCGGAGGTCTTGCGGGCCGAGGATGCGGCCGTCGTGGGAGAGGATCGAGGTCGGGCCGATCGGCAGGCGGTCGAAGGCGTCGACCAGGATCGGATCCTCGACCACTTCGGAGCCGTATTTCTGCCCCCACTGGCGCAGCGCGACCATGGCGGGGAGGAGATCGTAGCCCTTCTCGGTCAGGCGGTATTCGATCCTCCGGCGATCGTCGGGGCAGGGCTGCCGATCGAGGATGCCGTGCTCGACCAACTTGGCGAGGCGGTTGGAGAGAATGTTGCGGGCGATGCCGAGTTCGCTCAGGAACTCCTCGAAATGATGCAGGCCGTTGAAGCTCGCACGCAGGATCATGAAGCTCCAGCGTTCGCCCATCACTTCCAGCGCCTCGGGCAGACCGCAGGAGGTCAGTTCGCGTAGCGGTTCTCTAACTTCGCCCATCGCATCGTTCTCCCGGCGCCCTGTGTACCGCGAAGGCGCGCCGTCACAAAATTGAAACTAAGTTTTCTCTTGCAACTTAGTTTGCGAGTCGGTAGGTAGCGAATCGCAACTGGTTGCTAATCGAAACTCAACCGGTTTGAAAGCCCCTCGCGCAAAAGGACCAGATCGATGAATCTCTCCTCTCCCCTCCTCCGCAACGCCGGCACCGCCTCGCTGGCGCTTGTCTGCAGCGCGCTCACCCTCGGCGCCGGCCTGGCGCCCACGCCTGCCCACGCGAACGGCGCCGCGTTCTACACCGCCGAACTCGCCACACCCGCAGCCGAGCGGACCAACATCATCAGCGGCGTCGCCTGGCAGTGCGAAGGCACGAACTGCGCCGCAGCCAAGAGCAACTCGCGCGCCGTCGTCGTCTGCCAGCGCGTCGCCCGCGAGCTCGGCGAAGTGACCGGCTTCACCGCCAAGGGCGAAGCGCTCGACGTTGAAGACCTCGCCCGCTGCAACAAGTAATCCTCCACCCCGTCCTCTCCATCACAGGGTGGTAACTGCAAGGGCCTCCGGCACGCGCCGGGGGCCTTTTTCAGATCAGGCCGCGTGCCGCAAGGTCACGCTCGAGCGTTCCGGCATCGGTGAAGTGGTGGACCTGCCAGCCCAGCGCCGCGGCCGCATCGACGTTGGCGCGGTTGTCGTCGATGAACAGCATGCGTTCCGGGGCATGGCCGAATCGCTCCGCCGCGAGCGCGAAAATCGCAGCGTCCGGCTTGGCGATCCGCTCGTCGCCCGAAACCACGATATCGGCGAACCGGTCTAGCAGGGCTTCGGTAGGGCGAAACTGCGCCCAGAAGTCGGCGCCGAAGTTGGTGATTGCGAACAGAGGCACGCCGCGCTCGGCCAGCCGCTCGACCAGTGCGTCGGTACCGGGGACGCGGCCGGGAATCGTCTCGAGGAAGCGCGTGGCATAGGCATCGAGCAAGGCGGCATGCTTGGGGAACTCGGCCTTCCGCTCCGGCACCATTTCCGCCAGCGGGCGGCCGCCGTCGTGCTGGAAGTGCCATTCCTCGGTCACGACGTTGGCGAGGAACCAGTCGAGCTCCTCGGCATCCTCGATCAGCTTACCGAACAGCGCGCGCAGATCCCACTGGATCAGCACGCGGCCGACGTCGAAAACGACGGCGTCGATCTGGTTCGTCTGCCTATCGGACATGCAAAAAGCCCCCGCTTTCGCGGAGGCCTCTCGCTCCATCGCGGCCGCGAACGAATCGCGGCGCGGCCGACATCAGCCCTGGCGGGCCTTGAAGCGGCGGTTGGTCTTGTTGATCACGTAGGTGCGCCCGCGGCGGCGAATGACGCGGCAATCGCGGTGGCGGTCCTTGAGCGACTTGAGGCTGTTGCGGATCTTCATTGGTCTTTCCCGGGAAATGAAATCGGCACCGGAGATCGTCCCCCGATGCCGGAAAATCAAGCCGCGCGCCTAAGGGCGGCAGGCGGCAAAGTCAAGCGCGCTCAGGCCGCGGGCATGACGCGTAGCGGCGCGGCATCGGAGCTTTCGCGATGCACTTCGTCCAGCATCCGCTCCCACTGCAGCGCATGGAACACGATCTGTTCGAGATCGGCATACTTGGGCTCCCACGCCAGCGTGGCGCGGATCAGCGACGGGTCGGAGACCAGCGCCCCCGGATCGCCCGCACGGCGGGGGCCGAAGCGACGCTCGATCCTGCCGCCGGTGACCCTATCGACCGCATCGAGCACTTCGAGCACCGAGAAGCCGCGGCCATAGCCGCAGTTCATCGCCAGCGAACGTCCGGGCTGCGCAATCAGCGCCTCCAGCGCGAGCACGTGCGCCGCGGCAAGGTCGCTGACGTGGATGTAGTCCCGCACGCCGGTGCCGTCGGCGGTGGCGTAGTCGGTGCCGAACACGTCAACATGGCTGCGTTTGCCGGTGGCCGCCTCACAGGCGACCTTGAGCAGGTGCGTCGCTCCGGCGGTCGACTGGCCGCTGCGCGCCTGCGGATCGGCGCCGGCCACGTTGAAATAGCGCAGCGCGCAGTAGTTGATCGGGTGCGCGGCGGCGACGTCGGCCAGCATGCGTTCGGTCATCAGCTTCGACCAGCCGTAGGGGTTGATCGGGTTCTGCGGCGTCGCCTCGGTGACCGGCGAGACCTCGGGCATGCCGTAGGTCGCCGCGGTGCTGGAGAAGATCATATGCGGCACGCCCGCCGCAACCGCTGCGGCGATCAGCGCGCGGCTCTTCGCAGTGTTGTTGTCGTAGTACTTGAGCGGATCGGTGACCGATTCGGGCACCACGACCGATCCGGCGAAGTGCATGACGGCCCGGGTACCCTGCTCCGCGAAGATGCACGCCACCAGCGCACCGTCGGCTACGTCGCCGTGGTAGAACGGCACCGACGGGGGCACGGCGAAGCGAAACCCCGTCGAAAGGTTGTCGATCACTGCGACCGGCCAGCCGGCGTCGAGCAGCGCCAGCACAGCATGGCTGCCGATATAGCCGGCGCCGCCGGTCACCAGGACGGGGGGCTTGGATTCCATGGAGCCGTGCTAGGCCATGCAAGGTAAACGAACCGTTTGCTTCTGCCGCGCGCCGGGCACAGATGGGCGCATCCGCGCGTTGATGGCGCGACCGATGAAGGAGCCCCGCCGATGAGAACCCTTCCCGCCGCGATCGCCGCCGCTGCCGCGCTGGCGACCCTTTCCGCATGCACCACCCCAGCCGTCACCAGTCCGGTCGAAGTGACCCGCTTCCTCGACCCCACCGCGCAGACGCGGCTCGGGCAGGGTACGATCTTCGTCGAGAGCGCCCCGGGAGCGGAGAGCGATTCGCTCGCACTCGCTCCGTACAAGCAGGCGATCGCCCGCGAGCTGGAGGAGATCGGCTACCGCGAAGCCTCGCGCGCCGCGGCAACGCAAGTGGCGCAAGTGCGCGTCGAGCGCTTCGTCTCCGGCCGTAACGGGCGCGAACGCTCCCCCGTCAACGTCGGCGTGGGCGGGTCGACCGGCAGCTACGGCTCGGGCGTCGGGCTCGGAGTTGGCATCAACCTCGGCGGGGGCGGACCGCGCGAGATGCTCGACACACGGATCGGCGTAATGATAAAAGACAAGGAAAGCGGCGCGACACTTTGGGAAGGCCGTGCGCAATTTTCGGTAAGTGACAATTCACCATATGCCGATACCACTGCCAACGCCTCGGCCATCGCCGATGCGCTGTTTCGGGGCTTCCCGGGCAACAATGGCGAAACGATAGAAGTAAGGGTTAGCGAGTGAACGATATCCGGATCGACAGCAATTTCGACAGCGGCAACATCGAGGTGCTGTCGGTCAGCGGCGCCGAGGCCACCCTGGCGATCCGCCAGGACCACTTGTCCGAGTTCAAGCAATGGTTCCACTTCCGCGCCAGCGGAGCGGCGGGACGAGAGCTGGTGCTGAAGATCACCGGGCTCGAAGGCTCGGCCTATCCGCTCGGCTGGCCCGGCTACAACTGCCGGGTGAGCGAAGACCGCGATTACTGGGCGACCGCCTCGACCAGCTACGACAAGCAGGCCGATGGCGGCACGCTGACCGTGCGCTATGCGCCGGCGAGCGACATCGCCTGGTTCGCCTATTTCGCGCCCTACTCGATGGAGCGACACCACGACCTCGTCGCCGAATGCGCGGTGAGCGAGGGCGTCTCCCACCGCTGCCTCGGCAGCAGCCTCGACGGGCAGCCGATCGACTGCCTCGAGATGGGCGATGGCGACAAGCAGGTCTGGCTCTACGCGCGCCAGCACCCCGGCGAAACGCAGGCCGAGTGGTGGATGGAAGGCGCGCTCGAACGCCTGACCGACCCCGCCGACCCGGTCGCCCGTGCGCTGCGCGCCCGCTGCCGCTTCCACGTGGTGCCCAACAGCAATCCCGACGGATCGCGCCGCGGCCATCTGCGGACCAATGCCAAGGGCGTGAACCTCAACCGCGAGTGGGACAACCCGACCGTGGAGAACTCGCCCGAAGTGCTCGCCATCCGCAATGCGATGGATGAGACCGGCGTCGATTTCGCAATGGACGTGCATGGCGATGAGGCGATTCCCGCCGTGTTCGTCGCCGGCTACGAAGGCATTCCGGACCTGACCGACGAGCATCTCGCCGGTTTCACCCGCTACCGCGCGATCCTCGAACGCCGTACGCCCGATTTCCAGACCGAGAAGGGCTACGCCGTCTCCAAGCCGGGCCAGGCGAACATGAGCATGAGCACGACCCAGGTCGCGCACCGCTTCGGCTGCACCGCGATGACGCTGGAGATGCCGTACAAAGACAACGACGACATGCCCGATCCGGATCAGAACTGGTCGCCCGAGCGGTGCAAGCAACTGGGCCGCGATTGCCTGGGCGCTCTGCTGGAGTGGCTCGAGGGCGCCGACTGACCGGAACGCGGCGGCGATCCGTCGCACCGCCCGCTCGTGCCATCCGCTGGTTCATGCCCGGGCAAGATGCGCGGGCTGAACCGGCGAGCGTGCATGTCAACGCACGCGAAAGGACAAGCAATGAAAAGAGTTTTTGCCCTGGCCGCCCTCGGGGCAGGCTTCGTCGCCGCGCCCGCCATGGCGCAGGACAATGCCGCCCCTGGCGGTCTCTATGTCGGCGCCATCGCTGGCTACGAGGGGATCGAAGTCGAATCGGCCGACAACTCGGTCAGCGCCGACGCCGACTCGGCGGTTTACGGCATCACTGCCGGTTACGACCTCAGCCTCGGCAGCGCCTTCGTCGGAGTCGAGGGCGAGCTTTCGACCAGCGGCGGTTCGACGACTTTCCCCGATAGCTTCTCGGGCGCGCGAGACGGACTGGACGCCGACGGTCAGTACTACATCGGCGCGCGCGCCGGCGTCGCGCTGACGCCGGGCATCGCCGCTTACGGCAAGATCGGCTACACCTCGCTCGATACCAAGGCCTTCACCTCCTCGGGTTCGCTCGAGGAGCTCGACGACAATGCCGGCGGCCTGCGCTTCGGCGGCGGCGTCCAGGTGCAGTTGCCCGGCCCGTTCGAAGGACGCCTCGAATATCGCCGCTCGCGCTACAAGGACATTGCCGACGGCACCTACGGCGACGCCACGACCGATCAGGCCGTGGCGAGCCTCGGGGTCCGCTTCTGACGCAAACGAGAGGCCGTCCGGCAACGGGCGGCCTCCTCCTGCTCGAAGCTAGTTCAGGCTCGCCGGCCCGAATGCGTCGGGCAGGAGCGCGCTAAGCCTGGTCCGGCGCACATCATTCGGGCCGACGCAGAGCACCTCCGGGTCGGTGCCGCCAAGCGCGGCAAGTTCGTTGAGAACCTGCCGGCAGCGCCCGCAGGGAGTGAGCGGTTCGCGGCCCGGCCCGGTCACCGCCACCGCCTCCAGCCCCCCGCGCACACCGTCCGCCATTGCCTTCGCCACCGCGACCGTCTCCGCGCAAAGCGCGAGGCCGTAGCTGGCGTTCTCGATATTCGCCCCCGTCACCACGCTGCCGTCGGCAAAACGAAGCGCGGCTCCCACCGGGAACTGCGAATAGGGCGCATAGGCTTTATCAGCCGCGGCGCGGGCGGCGGCGATGAGGTCGTCGTCGGTCATTGTCATTCCGAGATCCTACGGAGAAAACGTCAAGGCTGCACCACCACCCAGCGCAGGGGCCCTTCGGCAGCTTCGGTCTGCAGCGAAGTGCTGGCGGTCCACAGCAGCCACGGCCGGCCGGCATATTCGGGCGGGAAGCGGGTGCGGGTGAGCCAGAGGTGGCGTTCGAGCATGCCCGCCAGATGATAGCGTTCCTCGAAACCCGGATCGACCTTGAGGATCACCGCCTTGCCCGCGTGCATCTCGATCTGGTTGATCAGCGTCATCAATTCGCTCTCGACCGCAGCATCGCCGACGCGCTCGCTGCACTCCTGCGCGATGCGCGACAGCTCGATCGCCGGCGGCAAAAGCGCCGGATCGCGCGGGACCATGGTGACGAAGTTGGCCGACTGCCCGTCCGCCATGGTGCAGGGGTCGAATCGATGGACTGCCCCGACCTGCAGCCCCGCCGCGCGCGCTTCGGCGAGTTGGTTCCCGAAGTGCAGGTTCCGGCCCTTGGCGCCGTCGCTCGCGTCGATATAGACGAAGCTTGCGCCGAGCGCGCGCAAGGTGCGGAAATTGACCGCGCCGTCGGCCGGGCCGATCCGCGCGCCCTGATCGGGAAACGCGGTCTCGTCGGGCCGCCAGCGCTGCAGGTCCCACCACAGCCATGCGCCGCCCGCCAGCGCGGCGAGCAGCAGTAGCCCGAGCGCGCGCGTGCGCCATCCGATTCGTCTCGCCTTGCGTGCCATTGGCCCCCCGTCACCCCTTGATATGGAGGACGCAGATCAAGGTAAACAGCCGCCGTGCGGTGGGGAAATCGGTTTCGACTTTGCCGTCGAGCCGCTCGAGCAGCAGCTCGGCCGCGTTGTTGTGGATGCCACGGCGGGCCATGTCGATCGTTTCGATCTCCGCCGGGGTCGCCTTGCGGATCGCCTGGTAATAACTGTCGCAGATCGCGAAATACTCGCGAATCGGCCGCCGGAAACGGGCGAGGCCGAGAACGATCGTCTCCACCGGCGCTTCCGCCATGTCGCGAATGTCCAGCGCAAGCCGCCCGTCGTGCACTGCAAGGTTGAGGCGCCAGGGCCCTTCGTGGCCCCGCTCCACCGCGCGCAGCGGCTTGAACGTGTTTTCCTCGATCAGATCGTAGATCGCGACCCGCCGTTCCTGCTCGACATCGGCGTTGCGCCACAGGATCGTGTCCTGATCGAGCGCGATGTGGGCGATGCGCCAGGGATTGTCGGGAGCGGGCATGATCCCTCGCGCTTTCGCAGATGCGAAGGGGCCGGGGCAAGCATCGAATATGACGACCGGAAATATATCCGGCGGTGGCAGCGGCATAAAGGATTCGCGAGAACCCGGCGCCTTTGCGAGCGTCATCCCCACTATCCACAAGCGGCGTTGGTACCGCTGCACTTGCCATCGCTGCGCAGCCCTGCGCACAAGGCCGCCGATGGCCGAACAAGACCTCCTGACCCGCCCCGAATCGGATACCGCGCAAGGGCGCGCGCTGCCCGCCAATATCGAGGCGGAGGCGGCATTCCTCGGTGCGGTGCTGATCGACAACCGGGTGATCGAGGAACTCCCCGTCGCGGTCCGGCCCGAGCATTTCTTCGAGCCCGTCCACCAGCGGATCTACGAGCGCGTGCTGACGCTGCTCGACCGCAACGCGGTGGTCACGCCGGTGACGCTCAAGCCCTATTTCGAGGCTGACGAGGCGCTCAAGGAACTGGGCGGGATCACCTATCTCGCGCAGCTCACCGCGGACGGGCAGGGCCTGCTTGCCCCGCGCGAACTGGCCCAGCAGATCTACGACCTGGCGCTGCTACGCGAGCTGGTCAGCGTCGGCCGCACATTGGTCGAAGGGGCGCTCGACACGAGCGAGGACGTCGCCCCGATGGACCGCATCGCACAGGCCGAGGCCGACCTGTTCCGCGTCGCCGAAGGCGCCTCGAGCACGAGCGAGGCGTCGAGCTTCGGCATGGCGACCAACAAGGCGCTAGGCATGATCGAACTGGCGATCAATTCCGGCGGCCACATCTCGGGCAAGACGACCGGCTTCACTTCGGTCAACGACAAGTGCGGCGGCCTCCACAATTCGGACCTCATCATCCTCGCCGGCCGTCCGGGCATGGGCAAGTCGTCGCTGGCAACCAACATCGCCTTCAACTGCGCCGACCGCCTGCTGCGCGACCGGCGCGACCAGATCGAGGAGGGCAAGTCGGTCGGCGCCGGCGTGGCGCTGTTCAGCCTGGAAATGAGCGCCGACCAGCTCGCCACCCGTATCCTGGCGGAGCAGGCCGGGATCAGCTCAGAAGCGCTCCGCATGGGCAAGATCAGCCGCGACGAGTTCCAGAAGCTGAGCTTCGCCAGCCAGCGCCTCGCCGAGCTGCCGCTATTCATCGACGACACGCCCGCCCTCACCATCGCCGCGCTGCGGACCCGCGCGCGGCGGCTGAAGCGCAAGCACGACATCGGCCTGGTGGTCGTCGACTATCTGCAGCTCCTGCAAGGCAGCGGGCGCGCCAGCGACAACCGCGTGAACGAGATCTCCGAGATCAGCCGCGGCCTCAAGACGCTGGCCAAGGAGCTCGACCTGCCGGTGATCGCCCTCTCGCAGCTCAGCCGTGCGGTCGAGCAGCGCGACGACAAGCGGCCGATGCTCTCCGACCTGCGCGAATCGGGCTCGATCGAGCAGGACGCGGACATGGTCTGGTTCATCTACCGCGAGGACTACTACGTCGCCGCGCGCGAACCGAAACGTCCGGTGGAGAGCGATGATGCCAAGACGCACGAGGCGCACAGCGCATGGGCGGCGGAAATGGAGCGCGTCTTCGGCCTCGCCGAGCTGATCGTCGCCAAGCAGCGCCACGGCGCGACCGGCAAAGTGCGGCTGCGCTTCGAACCGCGCATCACGCGCTTCTCGGACCTGGCCGAGGAAGACCGGCGCACCGGCGAATACGACTAGGGCTTCACGGCCCGCATTCGAACAAGCCCTCGATCACCCGCTTCGCCTCGCCAGGACCGGTGAAAGTCAGCGTCGCGGGATAGATCGGTGATTCCATCGCCGCCTGCGGCTCTTCGGCGATCGGCGCCTCACCTGTCCTGGCGATCGTCAACGTCAGCCCCTGGCCGCCGAAGCGCGCGCCATCCGCCATCGCGTCGTAGCCGCCCCGACCCTCCATCTCGAGCCGCTGTACCGAGCCGCCATATTTCACGGCGGCCACTGCGCCGACTTCGTCGAGCACATTGCCACGCCCGAGGAAGATCGGCACTTGCCCGTCGCTGCGGCGGAACGCGCAGGCGAGTTCGCCCTCGAGCCGGGCAGCACGAATATCGTCCTCGCCCAGCTCTTCCAGCGTCGCCGACGGTTCGACGGCCGGCATGGCAGACGGCTCAGCAACGTCCGGCTCCCGAGTCGGTTCACCGGCGTCGCCGCAGGCTGCCAGCACAAGGGCCGCGCCGAGGATCGCAATTCGCATGGAGTTCTCCTTCGGCCACCAACGCGCGGGACGGCGCCGGGGGTCCGTAAGTTGCCTATAGGCCCAGATTGAGCCGCCGCGTCACCGTATAGTCGATCACCGAGACGAGCAGCCAGCCGATGTTCCAGCGCACGCGGTTCCACAGCGTCGCGCGCTTGCGGTGGAGCGCCGGCGTAATCGCCTCCGACGCTTCGATGTGATGCGAGATGTACTCCCGCATCCGCTCCGCCAGCGCGGCGTCCTCTATCTGCAGCATCAGCTCGAGGTTGAGATAGAGGCTGCGCATGTCGAAGTTGGCGCTGCCGAGATAGACCACGTCGTCGAGCACGATCAGCTTGGTGTGCAGCTTGCAGGGCGTGAATTCCCAGATCCGCGCCCCCTTGCGCAGCAGGTAGCTGTAGAGCGATCGGGTCGCGCCCACGGTGGCGGCGTTGTCGCTCTTGCCCGCCATCACCAGCCGCGTCTGACCCTTCGCCGCGATCCGGCCGATCCGCCGCTGCAGCCGCGTGGGCGGGGAGAAATAGGCCATCAGCATGTCGAGCCGCTGCCCTTCCAGCAGGTCCTCGCTGACACAGCGCGCCCAGGTGGAAAGGCCGTTGGTCGGTCCGCCCACCAGCCAGCGCGCGCCGCCCTCCGCCCAGTCCCAGGTCCTCACCGCGCGGCGGATGGAGCGGAACTTGTGGTCGTCGACGTCGCACCAGCCGCTGAGTCGCGCGAACCAGTCGGTCAGCCCCTTCACCGCGGTTCCCTCGATACGGATGGCGAGATCGTTCCAGCCGTCCTCGTCGGGCGGAGCAAAGTAGGAATCCTCGATATTGAAGCCGCCGATCATCCCACTTTCGTCGTCGGCGATGACGATCTTCTGGTGGTTGCGGATCAGATAGCGCTGCGTCCAGCGCGGGCTGAAACAATGGACGGTGCCCCCCGCGGCGCGCAGGGGGGCGAGGAATGCGTCGCCCGCCGCCGCGCCGAAGCCGTCGAGAATCAGCGTGACGTCGACGCCGCGCCCTGCCGCTTCGATCAGCGCATTGCGCAGCGCGGTGCCGACCTCGTCCTTGGCATAGATGTAGAAGCACAGCTTCAGCGAGCGCCTGGCTTCGCGGACCATCGCGAACAGCGCCTCGCGCCGATCCTTGCCCCCCGGATAGAAGGTCAGATCCTGCCCACCGGCGTGCATCGAGAAGGGATCGGGATCGGTGAAGGCGGCACGATCGGCAATATCGCCTGAGGTCTGCGCACCGGCCATCGCGCAGCCTTAGGGCGTGCCGCGCCCGGGCGCAAATCCTTGACTTTCGCGCCCTGGCCGCCTAGCTGGCACGCTTTCCGAACAACCCATTCGCAAACATCGGAGTGCCACATGGCGCGCGTTACCGTCGAAGATTGTGTCGACAAGATCCCCAACCGTTTCGATCTCGTGCTGCTGTCCGCGCAGCGCGCGCGGGAAATCTCGGGTGGTGCGGAGCTGTCCGTCGATCGCGACCGCGACAAGAATCCGGTCGTCGCCCTGCGCGAAATCGCGGAACAGACGGTGCGGCCGAAGGAACTCAAGGAATCGCTCGTCACCGGCCTGCAGAAGATCCTGCCCGACGACGAGGACGAGGCGGACGAAATCGGTTCGCTGAGCCAGTCGGCCGAAGCGCTGCGCATCACCGCCTCCGCTCCGACCCGCTCGACCTCGATCGGCTCCGACTACGAGGGCTAAACCGCCTTCCGCGACTTTCGAAGGGGTCGTCCGCAAGGGCGGCCCTTTTCGTATTCCGTTCGCGTGCTTCCCTCGATCGCACCGCACGGCTAGAAGCGCCGCATGACAGGGGATATCGGCGAGGGAATGGCGGAGATCGCCACCGGGGCTTTGGCGGCGCGCGTGGTCGAGCCGGGCGGCGGGGAAGCAACCCCCGGCGCCACGGGTCACACGCATGAGAGCGTCTGCCTCAACTGCGGCACCCCGCTCGCCGGGCCGCATTGCCACAACTGCGGCCAGCGGGCGCACGTCCACCGCACACTGCGCGCCTTCTTCCACGACCTGCTGCACGGCGTGCTTCATTTCGAAGGCAAGACCTGGCGCACGTTGCCGCTGCTCGTGTGGCAGCCGGGCAAGCTGACCCGCGAGTATATCGACGGCAAGCGCGCCAGCTACGTCAGCCCGATCGCATTGTTCCTGTTCGTGGTGTTCCTGAGCTACGCCCTCTTCAGTGCGCTGGGCGGATCGACGGCGTTCGCGCCCGATGTTAGCGGGATCGAGCAGGTCAAGTCGGCCTATGCCACCAACCAGAAAGAGCTGGCCGAACTGCAGGACAAGCGCGAGCGGAACCTCGACGATCCCGCCGATCTGGCCGAGATCGACGAGCGCATCGCGGAGCTCAAGGATGACCAGCAGGGTCTGGAAATGGTCATCGGCGGAGTCGGAAGCGAGTTCGAGACGAACTTCAGGGAAGGCTTCGAGAACAATCCGCTACCCGAAGGCAACGCCCTCACCGCGGCGTGGGAGAAGGCGGCCGCGAACCCGCAGCTGACGATCTACAAATTGCAGACCAATGCCTACAAGTTCAGCTGGATGCTCATTCCGCTGAGCGTGCCGTTCGTCTGGCTGCTGTTCCCCTTCGCGCGCCGCTTCAAGGGCTACGACCACACGGTCTTCACCACCTATTCGATCGCCTTCATGATCGCGCTGGCGGCAGTCTCGAGCCTGCTGTTCTATTTCGGCATGCCGGGCATCGGCGGACTGCTGCTGTTCTATGCGCCGTACCACATGTACCGGCAGATCCGCGGCACCTACGGCACGAGCCGCTTCGGCGCACTCTGGCGCATGCTGGCGCTGAGCCTGTTCGCGTGGATTGCGATCAGCTTCTTCCTGATGGCGATCGGCTGGATGGCCGGGCACTGACCGGCCCCACAGGGCCGGCCAGCTATCCGACAAAATTCTGACGATCAGGCGCCTTGCGGGGCGCCTTCGCCGCTGCCGAAGCGCTTGCCCGCCTTCGGGATCGCCGAGCCGGTGACCGGGCGCACGGCCGGGCGGGTAGGTGCGTCGGGGCGGTCGATCTTGCCGCTGTCGAGCAGTTCGCGGATCTCGTCGCCAGTCAGGGTCTCGTATTCGAGCATGGCCTGGGCGAGCAGGTGGAGTTTGTCCTCCTGCGTCTTGAGAATCTCCGTCGCGCGATTGTGCGCGCCTTCGATCAGCGTCTTGATCTCGGCGTCGATCAGCTTGTTGGTCTCGTCCGAGCCCATCGTGCGCGCGGTCTGGCCCATGCCGAGATAGCCTTCCTGGCTTTCCTCGTACTGGAGCGGGCCGAGCTTGTCGGACATGCCCCACTTGGTGACCATGTTGCGCGCCAGCTTGGTCGCATACTGGATGTCGGACGAGGCACCGCTCGACACCTTGTCGTGGCCGAAGATGATTTCTTCCGCCACGCGCCCGCCCATCGCGACCGCGAGGTCGGCGTGCATCTTGTCGCGGTGATACGAGTAGTTGTCCCGCTCCGGCAGGCGCATGACCATGCCCAGCGCGCGGCCGCGCGGGATGATCGTCGCCTTGTGGATTGGGTCCGACGCCGGCTCGTTCAGGCTGACGAGCGCGTGGCCGGCCTCGTGATAGGCGGTCATCTTCTTCTCGTCGTCGGTCATGACCATCGAGCGGCGCTCGCTGCCCATCATGACCTTGTCCTTCGCGTCCTCGAACTCCTGCATCGCGACGAGGCGCTTGTTGCGCCGCGCGGCGAGCAGCGCCGCCTCGTTGACCAAGTTGGCGAGGTCGGCGCCAGAGAAGCCCGGCGTGCCGCGCGCGATCGTGCGCGGGTTGACGTCGGGCGCCAGCGGCACCTTCTTCATGTGCACGGCGAGGATCTTCTCGCGCCCGTCGACATCGGGCACCGGCACCACGACCTGGCGGTCGAAGCGGCCGGGGCGCAGCAGCGCCGGGTCGAGCACGTCGGGCCGGTTGGTCGCGGCGATGATGATGATGCCTTCGTTGGCCTCGAAGCCGTCCATCTCGACGAGGAGCTGGTTGAGCGTCTGCTCGCGCTCGTCGTTCGAGTTGCCGAGGCCGTGGCCGCGGTGACGGCCGACCGCGTCGATCTCGTCGATGAACACGATGCAGGGTGCGTTCTTCTTCGCCTGTTCGAACATGTCGCGCACGCGGCTGGCGCCGACGCCGACGAACATCTCGACGAAGTCCGAGCCGGAGATGGTGAAGAACGGCACGCCTGCCTCGCCCGCGATGGCGCGGGCGAGCAAGGTCTTGCCGGTGCCGGGCGAGCCGACCAGCAGCGCGCCCTTGGGAATCTGGCCGCCGAGCTTGGAGAAGCGCTGCGGATCCTTGAGGAACTCGACGATCTCCTCCAGCTCCTCGCGCGCCTCGTCGATGCCGGCGACATCGTCGAACGTCACCTTGCCCTGCTTTTCGGTCAGCATCTTGGCCTTGGACTTGCCGAAGCCCATCGCACCGCCGCCGCCGCCCTTTTGGACCTGGCGGAGCGCGAAGAAGGCGATGCCGAGGATCAGGATGAACGGCAACGACTGGATCAGCACGGCGAGCAGGATGTTCATCCGCTCGGGCGCAGTGCCGGTATATTCGACGCCGTTCGCATCGAGCAATTCGGTCAGGCGCGTGTCGTTGGTGACAGGCACGGTGCTGAACGTCTCGCCGTTGTCGAGAGTCCCGGTGATCTGCTCGGGCGAGATCGTGACGTCCTTGACGAGACCCGCCTCCACGTTCTCGCGGAAGGTGGAATAGCCGATCTCCTTGCCGGCCGGCTGCCCGGCGTTGCCGAACATCGACACGAGGAGCACGAGCGCGAGGAAAATCCCGCCCCAGACCATCAGGCTCTTGATCCAGGGATTGGGGCCGCCGCCCTCGGGGTCGCCAGGCTGCTTGTCGTCGTTCATCGGAACAGGAATCCTTTCACCGCACAATGTAGGGGCGAGCGGGTGAATGGCAAGATAACGGCGGCCCGCTTGCCGCGGGGCGGCGCGTCAGCCGATCACTCTGTCGATCAGCCAGTACGATCCGGTGATTCCGATACCGTAGGCGGCGACTCGCAAACCGGTCGCCATCGCGGGCTGCGCGAGGCGGTCGAGCGCGGCGAGCAGCGCCATAAGGGCCGCGACGACGAGCAGTTGCCCGGCCTCGACCCCGAGGTTGAAGGCGAGCAGCGCGGCAGCGATTTCCCCTTCCGGCAATCCGATCGCGGCAAGCGCGCCGGCGAAGCCGAAACCGTGCAGCAGCCCGAAAGCGAAGGCGATCGCCCAAGGGTAACGCAGCGTCCAGCTTTCCTCCCCCTTGCGCAGCCGCACGATCTCCAGCGCGAGGAACACGATCGACAGCGCGATCAGCGCCTCCACCGGGCGCCGCGGCATGCCGAGCAGCCCGAGCGAGGCGCCCGCGAGCGTAATCGAATGCGCGGCGGTAAAGGCGGTCGCGGCGAAGACCACCGGGCGCCAGCGGCGCAGCAGCAGGACCAGCGCGATCACGAACAGCAGGTGGTCCCAGCCGAGCAGGATATGCTCGACCCCGATCACGAAGTAGCTCTCGAGCACCTGCATCTGGTCGGGCCGGGCGGGGATCGTCGCGCGCGGTTCGGCCGACGTGAGGCGCAGCGCCTGCACCGGATCGCCGAGCGGCGCGACGCGCACGAGCATGTCGGCCTGCCCGATCAGTCCGGGCATGCCGATCATGCCGCCACGCACCGTGCCTTCGCAGTGCGCCTCGGCCGCGCCGACGATGGCGAGGCCGGCAACGCCCTGCTCCACCGCGCCGAAATAGCTGCAGTTCGCGGGCAGATTGGGCGGTGGGGGTGCTTCGAGCGGCGGCGCCGTGAACGGCTCCTTCCAGGCGAGGCGCCATTCGCCGGGGGCGCTCTCGGTGAATTCCAGATAGCCGGGACGCAGCTCGTCGGCGCTGGCCGGGGCCGCGATCAAGGCCGGAAGCGCCAGCAGCAGGGCGGCGAGCCACCTCACCGCGCGACCGTCACCGTGTAGGCATCGCGGAGCAGGGCATAGGCCTCGTCGCGGCGGCGCGCGATCGTCTCCGCGCGCCAGTCGTTTTCGACCTTCTCGCGGAGGTCCGCCAGCGGCGATACTTCGCCTGCCTCTCGCGTGCGCAGACGGACGACATGCCAGCCGAAGCCCGAGGCGACCGGGTCCGACCAGTCGGCGCCCGGCTCCATTGCGTCAAGAGCGCCGACGAAGGCCTCGCCGAACTGCTCGGCCGCGCGGCTTCGCGAAGCGCCCTCGACCGAGGGCGGGAGCGAGATCGCCTCGCCCTCCATCGCGCCGCCCGCCCGCAAGCGCCCCAGCGCCGCTTGCGCTGCCGCGCGGTCGGCGAAGAAGCGCTGGTCGAAACCGTAACGCACCTCGCGCGCGAAGCGCTCGGGATGATCGGCAAGCCATGTCGCCAGTACCTCGTCAGAGGGCTCGACGGTCTCGGCCATGCTCTGCGCGAGGAAATCCATCTTGTTGGCCATGCGCTTGCGCACCACCGCATCATCCCGGTCGAGTCCGAGCCGCAGCGCTTCGCGGTAGAGCACTTCCTCGCGCACGTACTGCTCGGTCAGCGTATCGAGCTCGGCGTCGGTCGGCGGGCGCTGCATCGTCCGCTCGTACTGCAGCGCCAGTCGCGCGCGGTCCTCCAGGCCGACGTCGATCGTGCGGCTCGCCGGATCGGCGGGTTCGCCCTGCCAGGC
Source organism: Pelagerythrobacter aerophilus (assembly GCF_003581645.1). GTDB lineage: Bacteria > Pseudomonadota > Alphaproteobacteria > Sphingomonadales > Sphingomonadaceae > Pelagerythrobacter > Pelagerythrobacter aerophilus. The sequence continues at coordinate 471,050 of NZ_QXFK01000019.1, forward strand.
GAACAGGGCAAAAAGCACCGCCCCGGCGGCGAGGAAGTGCACCATCGGCTCGCGAGTCCAGCGCGGCAGGGTCATCCACGAAGCCACGCGCGCGCGAACCAGCCGGCTTGCCGCTCGGCGCGTGGTGCCGGGTCTGCCGGACCGAGCCAGATGGGCGAGGTGTAGGCGCGTTCCTGCGCAACCGCGTCCGCCATTGCCTCGGCCGGCAGCTCGATCCCGAAGCGCACCGCATCGTAGAGCGTCCAGCGCGGCGTCGGGATTTCCAGTACGCGAACGTAGTAGAACGCGCTCTCACCCTCGCGATAATCGGGGTCGGTCCAGACCGCGCGCAACTCCGGCGCGCCGATCGTGTTGGCGTAAGTCGCCGTCTCGCGATCGACCGTATCGCCGACCGCGGGCACTTTCCCGCCGGTCATCCGCCGCTCGTCCATGTCGGACCAGACGACGTCGTGGACTTTCTCGTGCAGCACGCCGTCGGCGGTGATCCAGCCCTTGACGATTTGCACCCGGTCGAGGTGCGCGCCTTCCGGGTCCTTGAGCGCGGAGATCAGGAACGTCGGCGCCTTACCCTGGTCCACCAGCTTGCCGCCCATCGGCACCCCGCGGGTATAGCCGGCCCCCACCCAGTCGCCGCGCCAGTCTTCCTCGGTGAAGTCGAACCCGCCGAACAGGCGCACCGTCATGCGCGGGCCGGTGGTGGCATAGACCTCGCGGCGCATCATCGCATCGAAGATCTCGGCCCGCGTGTTCGCCCGCGCCCAGACCGCCGCATAACCACCGGCCATGTAGTGCCAGCCGAACCGGCCGACTTCGGTGCCGAGGTCCTGCGGCTCCAGCGCGCGGTCCTCGATCGCCGGTTCGTTGCCCGTGTGCTTGCCGAAGAAATTGTCTTCGTCCGCAGTGGCGAGCGAGGTGTGGCTGTCGGTCGAACCGATCATCCCGAAGGCATAGGGGTTCACCCCGGTGCGCTGTTCGATCGACAAGCCGCGCTTGAGCGCCTCGCGCAGGTACTCGCCCGCCAGCATGGTATCGGCCTTGCGCTCGGTCAGCGGCAGGTTGCCGAGCTCCCACCCGGCATCGCCGAAGCTGGCGAATTCGTCGTTGGGCGAGAGGAACGGGTGCGATTCGCTGTCGCCCTTGATCTGCGTCGCCTCGACCACCGGCTCGCGCATCGCGCGGCGGCGGGCGTAGTCGGCGCTCATCGGCCCGCCCTGCGAATCGGTCAGCTCGAACATCAGCCCGTTCGAGAGATTGGAGTTGTGCGGAATCGCGAGCGCCCCGCCGCCGGTCGCTTCCTCGTAGGCGTCCATGTAGTCCCACAGGTCGTCGACCGGCCCTTGCAGACCCGGATAGGGCAGGACCTGACTGGTCCGCGCATAGCCGTCGCGGAACATGACCACGCGGTGGAGATTGTTGCCGCCGGGCATCAGCGTGTATTCGAAGCCGGCGAGCGGGGTGAATTCGCCGGGCTGATAGTAGCGGTCGATCAGCCGCAGGTGCGCGTCCCAGATCTCGCGCATGTTCTCCTCGCGGCCCTCGGGATCGCGGAACGCCTCGGGCAGCGAGTCGGTCGCCGCGGCGTCGATCAGCTCGGCGACGGCGCGCTGCGACTGCTCGGGGCTCTCGTGCATCATGTCGTGCCAGCGGCGCAGCGTGGGATCGCGGATCAACAGGCGCGGCGCGTCGTAGAGCCGGCGCATGGCGCCGAGTCCATCCGAATGGTCGGCGATGACGAGAAAGTCGAGCGGGCGCGAGAGCTTCGCCTTGACCCCCGTGCTCGAGGTCACCTCGTCTCCGCGCGCGAACTTCAGCGCCTCTTCCGGCCCCAGCCGCGTGCCGAAGCCGAAGGCGTCTATGGAATTGTCGGTGTGGAGGTGGGTGTCGCCCCACAGGACCTGTTGTGGAAACTCCGCGATCTCGACCGCCGCTTCGGCGTCCGCCGCGCGCTGCGCCTCGCGCTCAGCTCCATCGCATCCGGCCAGCGCCAGCGACGCCACCAGTGCCAGGCCCACCACTCCCGTCTTCGATCCCGCCATCGCATCCTCCCCCCGGATATGCGTCGTTCTGCGGCCCGCGGGTACAATGACACAGCGGGGGGCGCCGTCAAGCGCGCCGGGCGCTCAGCCGGCGAGACCGCCCGTGGTGACGAGCGCGATCACGACACCGAGAGCACCCAGCGAGAGCGTGAAGGCGATCAGCATGAGCAGTCCGTCGCGCACCATCAGCGCGAGCCCGAAGGCCGCTATCGCGATCATCGGCGCCGAACTGGCGAAGGGCAGGAGCTCGAGCGGCGGCACCATGCAGCACAGGAGGAGGATCACACCAGCGGCAGCGCGGGGCCAGAGCCCTTTCGTGAGCCATTTGAGCCTGCCCCTGAACCAGCGGTCCATCGCCGCCGCGACGCCGTCCAGGTGATGCGCCGCGCGCGCGAGCCGGTCGCCGTTGACCGCGCGGCGCTCGATGAAGGGCGGCAGCCAGACATGATCGCGCCCGAGCAGGAGCTGCCCTGCAATAAGCGCGATTGACAGTGCGAGCAGGCTCGGCACGCCGGGAATCCCGCCGATCGGCGAGAGCTCGATCAGCGGCAGGAGCAGCAGGATCGGGCCGAAGCTGCGCCGGCCGAACTCGTCGAGCGCGTCGCCGACGCAGACCTCTTCGCGGTGCTCGCCGAGATCTTCGATCCCTTCGAGCACTTCCTCGATGCTGTGCGGTTCCTGCGTCATAATCCTTCGCAGGAACGGGCGGGCCGCCGTTCGGCTCCCGGCGCCTTCAGCCGGGTTTCCTCTTCAGCAGGGCCGTGCGCTCGCAGCGGCAGACGACCTCGCCGCGCTGGTTGAGCATCTCGTGCGTGAAGGTGACGATACCCGCACCGGGCCGCGACTTCGATTCACGCAGCGCCGTGACCTCGCTGGTCGCCCGCAGCGTGTCGCCGATCGCGACCGGTTTCGGCATCGTGACCTTGTCGTAGCCGAGATTGGCGACGAGCGTGCCCAAGGTCGTCTCCCCCACGCTCACCCCCACCATCAGCGCGAAGGTGAAAGTGCCGTTGACGAGAATCTGGCCGAATTCGGACTCGCGCGCCGCCTCGGCATCGAGGTGGAGCGGCTGCGGGTTGTGGGTCATGGTCGTGAACAGCAGGTTGTCCGTTTCGGTGACCGTGCGGCGGATCTCGTGGTCGATCCGATCGCCCACCTGCCATTCGTCGAAATAGCGGCCTGCCATTCTGCGCTCCCCAAGTCTTCGTCGGGAGCGCCATAGCCGCCCGGCAGCGCCAGGCAAACAACGTGGCGCAAATCGCTCGCCTCGCGCGGCAGGGGCCGATAGGGCCGCCGCGCATGTTCGACCTTCTCGTTATCGGCGGCGGCATCAACGGCGCCGGGATCGCCCGCGACGCCGCCGGGCGGGGGATGAAAGTCGCGCTGGTCGAGAAGGACGATCTCGCCAGCCACACCTCCTCGGCCAGCACCAAGCTGGTGCACGGCGGTCTGCGCTATCTGGAGCACTACGAGTTCCGCCTCGTGCGCGATGCGCTGCACGAGCGCGAGGTGCTGCTCAGGATCGCCCCCCATCTCGTGCGTCCGATGCGCTTCGTCCTGCCGCACGACAGGGGACTGCGGCCCAAGTGGATGCTACGGCTCGGGCTGTTCCTCTACGACCATATCGGCGGGCGGCGCACCTTGCCCGGCAGCCGCGGCATCGCCCTGCGCAAGCCGCCGCACGACGCGATCCTGCAGGACCGCTTCCGGCGCGGGTTCGAATACTCCGACTGTTGGGTCGACGATGCGCGGCTGGTGGTGCTGAACGCCGTCGACGCGCGCGAGCGCGGCGCTGAAGTAATGACCCGCACCGAGTGCATCGCGCTCGACCGGGTCGGTGAGCACTGGCGCGCGACACTCCGCGCCGGCGGGGCCGGCAAGACCGTGAGGGCAAGGGCGGTGGTGAACGCCGCTGGGCCCTGGGTCGACAGCGTCGCGGCCATGGCGACCGGCGGCCGGGCAGAGGCCCACCTGCGGCTGGTCAAGGGCAGTCATATCGTGATCCGCCGCAAGTTCGCGGGGCCGCACGCCTATATCTTCCAGAACGGTGACGGACGGATCGTCTTCGCCATTCCCTACGAGCGCGACTTCACGCTGATCGGCACCACCGATCAGTTGTTCGAGGGCGATCCCGATGCGGTGGCGATTTCGGAGGAGGAGCGCGACTACCTCTGCGCCGCGGCGAGCGAGTATTTTCGCGAGCCGGTCGAGCCCGCCGATGTCGTTTCCACCTATGCAGGCATCCGCCCGCTCTACGAAGACAATGCCGCGACCAACGCGACCGTGACGCGCGACTATGTCTTCGCCATCGACGCGCCTGACGGCGAGACGGGCGGCGCCCCGCCGCTGCTCAGCGTCTATGGCGGCAAGATCACAACCTACCGCAAGCTCGCGGAGCACGCGCTGGAACGGCTGGGCGAGCATCTCGAGGTTCCGGGCGAACCATGGACCGCGGATGCCGCCTTGCCCGGCGGCGACTTCGCGGAGAGTTTCGACGCGTTCCTCGCCGAAGTCCGCGCGCTGTGGCCGTGGCTTCCCGAAGAGACCGCGTTGCGCTTCGCCCGCGCTTACGGCACGCGGATCGAGCGGGTGATCGGGCGCGCGCAATCGCTCGCCGATCTGGGGCGCGACCTCGGCGGCGGGATGACCGAAGCGGAAGCCGACTATCTGCGCCGCGAGGAGTTTGCGCACACCGCAGAGGACCTGCTCTGGCGCCGCAGCAAACTCGGCCTACATATGATGGCGGAAGCCCCTGAAATCGCGGCGGCGGCGCGCTGAAGCGACTTCGCTTGATTGCCGCGGACGCCGCGTCCAAGGGGCGCTCGAACCCGTCCCCTTTCAGCCGAGTCGCAAGAAGATGCCCGTTCCCGCCCCGCTTGATCGTACCGCCGTCCGTGTCGCCTACCGGCAGGAGGAGGGCACGTGCATTGCCGAGCGGCTGCGACAGGCTGCGCCTGCGAGCGCTCTCCATGACGAGGCCGCGGCGCTTGCAGGGCGGCTGATCAAGGGCGCGCGCGGCCGTAAGGCGAGCGGGATCGACGCCTTCCTCCAGCAGTTCGGCCTCGCGACCGAGGAAGGCATCGCGCTGATGTGCCTTGCCGAAGCCCTGCTGCGCGTGCCCGACAACGCCACCGCCGATGCGCTGATCCGCGACAAGATCGGCGACATCGACTGGTCGGAGCATCTGGGCGAATCGAGCTCCACCTTCGTCAATGCCGCGACCTTCTCGCTGATGCTGACGGGCGAAGTGCTCGAACGGCCCGAGGAGCATCAGAAGGGCATGGGCGCGACGGTGCGGCGCGCCATCGGCCGCCTGGGCGAGCCGGTGATCCGCAAGGCGACGCTGCAGGCCATGCGCATCCTCGGCGGGCAGTTCGTCTTCGGCCGTACGATCGAGGAAGCGCTCAAGCGCGCGGCACCCGAACGCGCGAAGGGGCTGACGCACAGCTTCGATATGCTCGGCGAGGCGGCGATGACGTTTCCTGACGCGGAACGCTACCGCCGGGCCTACGAGCGGGCGATCGAGCGGCTTTCGCGCGAGACCGACGGCGGCATCACAGGCTCGCCCGGTATCTCGGTCAAGCTGTCGGCGCTCTACCCGAAGTACGACTATTTCCACGCCGAGGCAGCGACGCAGGCGCTCGTGCCGATCCTGAAGGATCTCGCGATCAAGGCGCGCGACGCCAACATGCACTTCACGATCGATGCCGAGGAGGCCGAGCGGCTCGAGCTCTCGCTCGACATCTTCGAAGCGCTGGTGGCCGATGACGCGCTGTTCACCCGCCGCGACGGCAGCGCGTGGGAAGGGTTCGGGCTTGCGATCCAGGCCTACCAGAAGCGCGGCGTGCCGCTGTGCGACTGGACCGCCAAGCTCGCCCGGCGTCATGGCCGGCGGCTGATGGTGCGCCTGGTCAAGGGCGCTTACTGGGACACCGAAATCAAGCTGAGCCAGGTCGGCGGGTACAAGGATTTCCCGGTCTTCACGCGCAAGGTCGCGACCGATGTGTCCTACCTCGCCTGCGCCGCCAAGCTGCTCGAGGCGCGCGACGTCCTCTATCCGGCATTCGCGACGCACAACGCCTATACGATCGGCGCGGTCAAGGCGCTCGCCGCCAAGGGCGAAGGCGAATACGAGTTTCAGCGGCTGCATGGCATGGGCGAGGAAGTCTATGCCGAACTCGCCGCCGTGGAGGGCAACCGCAAGACTCCGGTGCGCATCTATGCCCCCGTCGGTACCCACAAGGATCTTCTCGCGTATCTCGTGCGCCGTCTGCTCGAGAACGGGGCGAACTCCAGCTTCGTCAACCGCATGGCGGATGCCGAAGTACCGGTGACCGAGCTGACCGGCGACCCGGTGGCTGAACTCGCCGCGACCGAGCCGCGCCGTAACCCCGCGATCCCGCTGCCGGCCGACATCTTCCCCGGCCGCCGCAACAGCGCCGGGATCGACATCGCCGATCCGCTGGTGCGCGAGCCTCTGCTCGAACGGCTGGCGGTGCTCGACGCACGGCGCTGGCATGCCGAGCCGACCTTCCGCTCGCCCGAACAGGGCGAAGTCGCGCCGATCACCCAGCCGCAGGATCTGACTCACGAAGTCGGCACCCGGCGCGACGCGCTGCCCGAAGAGATCGACGTCGCGATCACCCGCGCGATGGCGATCCAGCCGGGCTGGGACTCGCTCGGCGGCGAGAAGCGCGCCCTGCTGCTGGAAGCTGCGGCAGACAGGTTCGAGGCGCACACCGACGAGATCCTCAGCCTGTGCCAGCGCGAAGCGGGCAAGACGCTGATGGACGCCGTTCTCGAACTGCGCGAAGGGGTCGACTTCCTGCGCTATTACGCGAACGAGGCGCGGCGGCTGTTCTCGGGTCCGCTCCCGCTACCGGGGCCGACGGGCGAGGAGAACCGGCTCAGCCTGCACGGGCGCGGCGTGTTCGCGACGATCAGCCCGTGGAACTTCCCGCTCGCGATCTTCATCGGCCCGGCCGCTGCGGCACTGGCCGCCGGCAACACAGTGATCGCCAAGCCGGCCGAACAGACGCCGCTGATCGCCGCCCTGGCGGTCAAGCTGTGCCACGAGGCGGGCATTCCCGAAGACGTGTTCCAGCTCCTCCCTGGCGCGGGCGAGGTGGGCCAGCTCATCACCTCCGATCCGCGCCTCGCGGGTGTCGCCTTCACCGGCTCGACCCAGACGGCGCAGGCGATCAACCGCACGCTCGCCGCGCGCGACGGGCCGATCGCGACACTGATCGCCGAAACCGGCGGCCAGAACGCGATGATCGTCGACAGCTCGGCCCTGCCCGAGCAAGTGACGCGCGACGTGGTCAACAGCGCCTTCCAGAGCGCGGGCCAGCGCTGCAGCGCGCTGCGCGTGCTCTACCTCCAGGACGATGTGGCGGAGGAGACGCTGGCGATGATCAAGGGCGCGTTCGAAGCGCTCGCGATCGGCGATCCCGAAGAGCTGGCGACCGATGTCGGCCCGGTGATCGACCCCGATGCCAAGGCCGCGCTCGAGCGCCATGTCGCGCGGCGCAAGAAGCACGGCCGCATGGTGTGGCGCCGCAAGATGCCGCGCAATACGGCCGCCGGTTGCTTCGTCGCGCCGACGATCATCGAGATCGATTCAATTCTCGACCTGCGGCGCGAGAACTTCGGCCCGATCCTGCACGTGGTGCGCTACAAGGCGAGCGAGCTGGGCCGCGTGATCGAGGATATCAATGCGACGGGCTATGGCCTGACGCTCGGCCTTCACAGCCGGATCGAGGCGACCCGCCGCTTCGTCGAGGCGCGTGCGCGGGTCGGCAACTTCTACGTCAACCGCAACCAGATCGGCGCGGTGGTCGAAAGCCAGCCGTTCGGCGGCGAAGGCATGTCCGGCACCGGTCCCAAGGCGGGCGGCCCGCACTACGTCGCCCGCTTCGCGACCGAGCGCGTCGTCTGCATCGACACCACCGCGGCCGGCGGCAACGCGAGCCTGCTGGCGAGCTGAGGCCTGGCGGCATTGTGTTGCAGCGCGTCGCGGCCGTTTGCTAGAGCGGGCGCGATGCGCCGCCTTGCCGCCCTGATCCTTTCGCTCGTTGCGCTTGCCTGGTCGGTCGGAGCGGCGGCCGACGTTCGGATGAGCTTTCACAGCTTCAACGGCTCGGTCCTCTTCGGCCGCTTTCCGCACACCTTCATCGTGCTGGAGGGGACCCTCGACGAGACCGGCCAGCCGATCGAGGAGAACTATGGATTCACCGCGAAAACGGTTTCGACCCGGCTCCTGAACGAGCCCGTTGAGCATGCGGTAGAGGTCGAGGACGAGAAGTATATCCAGGAAACCAACCGGCACTTCACGGTGACCCTTACCGACGCGCAATACTGGCAGGTGCGCAGCGAGGTGACGAAATGGCGCGATGCGCCGGGGAAGTACTACGACCTCGATAAGCGCAACTGCATCCACTTCGTCGGGGCCATGGCGCGCATCGCCGGTCTAAGAGTGGATTATCCCAAGGACATGCTGCGCCGGCCGAAGAAGTGGCTCAATCACATCACCGTGCTGAACCCACAGCTCGGCGCCGAGGCGATCGACTAGCGATCACCCCTCCGTGAACGGGAGGGGATAAGGTCGGCGCGATACTTGCCCCCTCCGCGCCAGTCGGGAATCACCGGCCCATGGCGATTCTCTCCGACCGGTGGATCCGGCAACAGGCGACCGAGAAGGGCATGATCGAGCCCTTCGTCGAAGCGCAGCGGCGCGAAGGCTGCATCTCCTACGGCCTGTCGAGCTACGGCTACGACGCGCGCGTGGCGGACGAGTTCAAGATCTTCACCAACGTCGACAGCGCGGTGGTCGACCCGAAGGATTTCGCCGCCAATTCCTTCGTCGACCGCAAGACCAACGTCTGCGTGATCCCGCCCAACTCCTTCGCTCTCGCGCGGACGGTCGAGTACTTCCGCGTGCCGGAGGACGTGCTGGTCATCTGCCTCGGCAAGAGCACTTATGCGCGGTGCGGGATCATCGTGAACGTCACGCCGCTCGAGCCGGGCTGGGAAGGCCATGTGACGCTGGAGTTCTCCAACACCACCCCGCTGCCGGCGAAGATCTACGCCAACGAAGGCGCCTGCCAGTTCCTCTTCCTGCAAGGCAACGAGCGCTGCGAGACGAGCTACCGGGACCGCGCCGGCAAATACATGGGCCAGCTCGGGGTGACGCTGCCGCGGCTCTAGAACGCCCTGCCAGAGGTACTGGCATCGCCTGAGGAAATGGCGCATCCTGCTCCCGCTGCACGACGGCTGGAGAGCATGAATGGCCGACAGGGAATTCGACATCGTCGTCTATGGGGCGACCGGTTACACCGGGCGGCTCGTCGCCGAGCATTTCGTTCGCGAGTACGGCGGCGGGCCGGATGCGCCGAAATGGGCCATGGCCGGGCGCAGCCTGGCCAAGCTGCAGGACGTACGCGCCGCGATCGGCGCGCCGGCCGACACGCCGCTGATCGTCGCCGACGCGGACGATCCGGCGAGCCTCGAGGCCATGTGCCGCCGGACGCGCGTGGTCCTGACCACCGTGGGCCCCTACCAGCTCTACGGCGATGCGCTGATCGCCGTCTGCGTCCGCACCGGCACCGACTATGCCGACCTGTGCGGCGAGCCCGGCTGGATGCGCGAACAGATCGACCTGCATCACGAGGCGGCAAAGGCAAACGGCGCGCGGATCTGCTTTTCCAGCGGGTTCGATTCGATCCCCTTCGATCTCGGCGTGCTGATGCTGCAGAAGGAGGCGGTGAAGCGCTTCGGCAAGCCCGCCCCCCGCGTCCGCGGCCGTGTGCGGGCGATGAAGGGCACCTTCTCGGGCGGCACTGCCGCAAGCCTCTCCGCCACCGTGAAGGCCGTCGCGAAGAACCCCAGGCTCGTTCCCATTCTCCAGAGCCCGTTCGGCTTGACGCCGGGTTTCGAGGGGCCGGACCAGCCGATGGGCCTGGTACCGCATTACGAGGACGATCTCGGCAAATGGGCGGCGCCGTTCATCATGGCGACGATCAACACCAAGAACGTCCATCGGACCAATTTTCTCGCCGGTTTCCCCTATGGCGAGGACTTCCGCTATGACGAGATGATGCTGACCAGCCCGGGCGAGGCCGGCCAGGCGGCTGCGAACGCGGCGGCCGAGATGCTCAAGAACCCGTTCGGAGCCAAGCCGCCGAAGCCGGGCGAAGGCCCGAGCCGGGAAGAGCGCGAGAACGGCTCATACGACGTGCTGTTCATCGGCGAGATGCCGGGCGGCGAGCGGCTCCATTTCGGCGTGAAGGGCCGGTATGATCCGGGCTACGGCTCGACCAGCCGCATGCTGGCGGAAACCGGTATGGCGCTGCTGGACAGCGAGGTGCCGGGCGGCGTGGGCACCCCCGGCTACTTCCTCGGCGAGGCGCTGGTGAAGCGGCTCGAGGAGCATGCCGAGATCGCCTTCGCGCCCGAGGATTGACGGCGCCGCGGTTTCGCGGGGCGATGACCATTTTCCGTTCCCGAGCGTTGGCTCGGCGGGAAACCACGGGGAAGAGGAGAGCAACCAATGTCCACCATCGCAGCGGTCGTCGGCCGCATCATGCTGGCCGTCATCTTCATCCTGTCGGGGATCGGGAAGATCGTCGATCCGGCAGGCACGGCCGAGTACATCGAAAGCGTGACCACGCTGCCGGGCAGTCTCGCCTTGCCGACCGGCGTGTTCGAACTGGTTCTCGGACTGATGCTCGCGGTCGGGCTGATGACGCGGGTCGTCGCCATCCTGCTCGCGGGTTTCACCCTGCTGGCCGCATTCTTCTTCCACAACGAACTGGGCGACCAGGCCCAGCTCACCGCCGCGCTCAAGAACCTCGCCATGGCCGGCGGCCTGCTGCTCGTCTTCGCCTACGGCCAGGTGCGCGGCAGCTTCGACTACATGCGCGAGCGCAACCGCACGCGCAAAGCCGAGCTGCGCGCCGCACATGCCGAAGGCAAGGCCGAGGGGCTCGCCACGCACACTACCGCCGATTGACGGATCGCGTGCGGGCGGGCCGCCGTCAGAAGCTCGTCCGCACGCTCAGCTTGAAGTTGCGCCCCGCGAGCGGCACGAAATCCTTCGTGAAGCTCGCATGGCGTCGCCCTTCGGCATCGAAGATATTGTCCGCCTGGAGCAGGACCGTCAGGTTGTCGTTGCCGCGCATCGGCTTCCACGCGAGCGAGGCGTTCACGTGGGTGAAGCTGTCGGTCTCGGTCTCGAACGGCGCGATACGGTCCTGCTCGCCGAACCACTGCGCTTCCACCCGCGCGTCGAACGGCCCGGTCTGCGCCTCCAACGCGCCGAGCAGCCGTAGCGGCGGAATGCGCGGCAGCGGCGTGCCGTCGCTCAGCTCCGCGCGGATATAGTCGCCGCGCAGGTCGGCGAGCAGCGTGAAGCCGTCGGCTTCATAGACGGGATAGCTGACCTCGCCCTCGACCCCGAAGTAGCGCGCGTCGCCCTGCAGGTATTCGAACACCGGCAGCCCGTCTTCCTCCAGGCCGGTCTCTGACAGGTAGATGTAGTTGTCGAACCAGTTGTTGAACACGGCGAGGCTGACCGTCCCGTCGCCGATCGGACCGCGCGCGAAAGCCTCGACGCCCCAGGCGCCCTCGACCTTCAGGTTCGGATCGCCGACCTCGAACGCCTGGGTCGCGATATGCGGGCCGTTCGAGAGCAACTCCTCCGCGCTCGGCGCGCGCTCGGCGCGGCTGCCGGTCACCCCGAAGCGCAGCCCTCCGTCGGTCTCGTAGACTAGGCCGAGCGCGCCCGAGAACGTGTCGAACGAGCGCTGGAAGCCGAGCACCTGCGATTCGACGTCGGTCGCCTCGTACCGCCCCGCCAGTTCGAGCTGGAGCGGATCGAAGGCGATTTCCTGCAGGGTGAACACTGCGAACTGGTCGGTACGATTCTTCGGCACGTAGGCCTCGGCCCCGTACGCGTCGAAGTCGCGGAAGTAGTACTGCACGCCGGTCGAGCCGCTCCAGCCGCCGCGGTCGTTCTGTTCCAGCTCGGCGCGCGCTTCGAGGCCCTTCACGTCGAACACGGTCCCAACCGCGTCACCCTCGAACTCGGTGTGGGTGTAGTCGCTGAACCCGACCCGCGTGTTCAGCGCGGAGAAGAACCCGTCGCCGAGCGCCAGCCGGCCGCGCATGTCGGCACGGAACTGCCTGAGGCCGATGGTGACGAGCTCGTCGCCGTGCTCGTGCTCCCCGCCTTCCTCGTGCTCGCCTTCGCCCTCGTGTTCTTCCTCACCGTGATGGTGCCCGGCGCCCGGGCGAACCGGCACGCCGTAGGTCGTGTCGTACCAGCCGATCGCCGCGCCGAGATTGCTGTCGCCCTCGAAGAAGGCGAAACCCGTGTTGACGCTCCAGGTCTCGGTCCCGCTGTTCGGCAGTACGCCGCGCTGATTGGCCAGCTCGCGCAACTCCTCGGCTTCGTCGAGATGCCCCTCTTCCTCCTCGTGCTCCGCGTCGTGGAGCAGGTCTGCGCGCAGGCCGGGCGCGGCGGCATAGCCGGCGATCTCGAGATCGTCGGTCTTGCGGTAGGACCCGTCGACATGGACCACGAAGCGATCGCTCAACGGGACATCGAGCGAAGCGCCGCCCTGGCGCAGGTCTGATGCCGTATCGACGCCGGCAAGCGCGTCGATGTGGAACGGCTCGTTCAGCCGGCGCAGCGGAATGCGCTTGTCGATCACGTTGACCGCGCCGCCGATCGCCTGGCTGCCGTAGAGCAGCACCGCGGGCCCGCGCAGGACCTCGACCCGCTCGGCCGTGAGCGGGTCGATCGAAGTCGCGTGGTCGGCCGAAGTGTTCGACACGTCGATTGCGCCGATCCCGTCGATCAGGACCTTGACCCGCTCGCCCGAGAAGCCGCGCAGCACCGGGCGCGAGGCGCCGGGGGAGAAGCTGGTCGCCGAGACGCCCGGGACCTTGGCCAGCACTTCGCCGATCTGACCGTCCAGATTGCGCTGCAGCTCCACGCCTTCCACCACCGAAGTGCCTGCGAGCACGTCGAGCTGTTCGAGCCCGGCGGCGGTGACCACGATTTCCCCGCTCGTGGCCACGCGGCGGTCGTGAAAATCGTCGGGTTCGGAGGTCTCACGCGTATTCTGCGCGCGCTCCTGTGCGTGAGCGGGGGCGGCCATGGCGCAGAGAGCCAGGCCGAGCGGAAGGACGAGCGGCCGCGCCGCGATCAGATGACGATACAACATATCGCGGCCTCATAGCGATTCGCGCCGCCATGTCCACCGCAGTTCTCGACAAACTGCAAAAAGAGCGGGATGAAGGTCGAGTGCCGCTGCGCCCGGGACGCAAGCGCGCCCGATGCGACGCGGTCTCGCCACCGCATGAAGTCTATCGCTGACATGGAAACTGGAGCGGGCGAAGAGATTCGAACTCTCGACCCCAACCTTGGCAAGGTTGTGCTCTACCCCTGAGCTACGCCCGCTCACTGGCGCTGCCGGACGCCTGGCGTTCCGGCTGGAGGCGGCGCGATTAGCAGTGGCGATGCAGGGCCGCAAGGGGAAAATCGCCCGGCGCTTTTTCCTTCACAATTCGGGCAAAACACCCACATTGGCCGCTTGTTCGAACACCTAACGAATGGGAGCGCGCCTTGGCTAGCATGGGCCTCAATCTCGACGAGCAGAAGGCGGTCGACCGGTTCCGCAAGGATGTCGTCGAACCCTCGATGTCGAAACTCGTCATCCTCGACTTCTGGGCGGAGTGGTGCGGCCCATGCAAGGCGCTTGCGCCGGTGCTGGAGAAAGTTGCGGCCGAATATGCCGACAAGGGCGTGGTGCTGGCCAAGCTCAATGTCGACGAGGAGCAGTTCATCGCGAGCCAGTTCCAGGTCCGCTCGATCCCGACCGTCTATGCGCTGTTCCAGGGTCAGCCGGTGGCGGACCTGACCAATGCGCGCAGCGAATCGCAGTTGAAGCAGATGCTCGACCAGTTGCTTGAGCAGCTTCCGGTGAACGGCGGGGACGGCGGTGCCGCGCAGCGGCAGGAGCAGGACGTCGCGCAGTTCGTCGCCATGGGCGAGCAGATTCTTGCCGACGGCGACGGGGAACGCGCGGCGGGCATCTTCGCCCAGGTGACCGAGATGATGCCGAGCAATGCCGCGGCGCAGGCCGGCCTGATCCGCGCGCTGGTCGCCGCGGGGCGGCCGGACGAAGCGCAGGCGGCGCTCGACGCGCTCGATCCGGCACTGGCCGAAGACCCGGTGATCCGCACCGCGAAGAGCGCCCTCGAGCTTGCCGGAACGCAGGTCGACGAGGGCGAGCTTCAGGCACTGCGCGCCGCCGCGGCCGAAGCGCCGGCAGACATGGACAAGCAGCTCGCCTTCGCCGAGGCAGCCTTTGCGGCGAACCAGCGCGACGAGGCGGCGGACACGCTGCTGGCGATGATCGAGCATGACCGCGAATGGAACGAAGGCGCCGCACGGGCCAAGCTGCTGCAGATCTTCGAAGCGGTTGGGCTCGAGGACCCATGGGTCGTCGCGACGCGGCGGCGATTGTCCAGGATCCTGTTCGGATGAGGCGATGCCGGGCCTGGTGGAGCGGGGATCGGTCGGGCCGATGACCACCCGCCTTTCGATCTTTCCCCTGCCGGGCGTGATCCTCTTTCCGGGCCTGCAACTGCCGCTGCACGTTTTCGAGCCGCGGTACCGCGCGCTGGTCGGCGATGCGCTCGCGCGCGATCGGCGGATCGGGATGATCCAGCCGCACCGCCCCGCGGAAGGCGCGCCCCTGTTCGCCGTCGGCTGCGTCGGGCGGATCGGCGAAGTCGAGGCGCTGGAGGACGGGCGCTACAACATCGTGCTCGACGGCGAGGCGCGCTTTCGGGTGGTGCGTGAGGTCGAGAGCGCGACACTGTTCCGCAAGGTCGAGGCCGAGCTGATCGGTGACGACGCCAACGAAGTGCTCAGCAGCATCGAGCGCGCCGGCTTCGAGCGCGAGGCGCGCCGTTTCGCCGACGCCCAGGGCTACAGCGTCGACTGGGAATCGGTCGCGCGGCTGGACGACATGTCGCTGATCAACGGCGTGTCGCAGATCGCGCCGTTCGATCCGGCCTCGAAGCAGGCCCTGCTCGAGGCCGATACGCTGGGCGAGCGATGCGAGCTGCTGATCCAGTTGATGCAGTTCTACGGCCGCCGCGACGGCGACGAGGACCGCGTGACGCTGCAATAAATGCCCTCAGGCGCCGTATGAGTACGGCCGGCCCGCGTCGCGCGGTCTAGAACCCGAAGCTGCCCCGCAGTCCGTCGATCACGTATTGCGAGGCCAGCGCGGCGAGGAGCACGCCGAGCAGCCGCGTGATGACCGCCTCCACCCGGTCGCCGAACAGCCGCATCAGCGGCCCCGCGGCGATCAGCGCCAGCATCGTCAGCAGCAGCACGCTGAGAAGCGCGGCCAGCACGGTCAGCGTGCCGTCGATGTCGGCGCCGCTGGTGAGCAGCATGATCGAGGCGATCGCGCCCGGCCCGGCGAGCATCGGCATCGCCATGGGGAAGACCGACACGTCCTCGACCTCCGGCGTCGTCTCGTTCTGCGCGATGATCTTCTCGGCCCGGTCCTCGCGCCGCTGGGTGCGCTTCTCGAATACCATCTCGAGCGCGATCACGAACAGCATGATGCCGCCCGCGATGCGGAAGCTGTCGAGATCGATATGCAGCGCGCCGAGCAGCGCCTCGCCGAAAAACGCGAAAGCGATCAGGATCACCCCTGCGAGCAGCGTCGCGCGGATCGCCATGTTGCGGCGCTGCGCGGCGCTCGCGTCCTTGGTCAGCCCGGCGTAGATCGGCGCGCACCCGGGCGGGTCGATCACCACGAACAGCGTGACGAAGGCAGAGACGAAGAGCTCGAGCAATGCCTAACCTCCGGCCGGTGCCGCAACTTCGCTGCGCAGGACTTCCTCCATCGTGTCCCCGTTCCGGAGGAAAACGGAAATCACGCGAGCGCCGCCCGGTGCGACCTGGTAGCGATAGACGAGCGTCCCGTCGCGGGATTCGCCGTAGCCGGCAACGGCTCCCGCCGCATCGGCGTTCGCCTCCCAATCGGCCTGTGCGGAATCGAATGCCGCTGGAAGCCCCCCGGTTGCGCAATCGGCGACTTTCGTGCGGATGATGTCCGGCTCGGGCAACGGTTCGGCCAGCGCATCGCCTTGATCGAGCACCCAGCGGTACTCCTCGCGCCGCCGACTGCTCTCGCGCTGCCAGATCGTGGTGAAGTAGCCCACCGTACCGTCCGGCTGCTGCCAGGCACCCTTGGTGACAGAGAGAGACCCGTCGCAGCTCGACCAGACCTGATGCGGCTGCCACTGCACCGGCTGCGGCGGATCGGCGCGGTTCGCCAGCCAGTCGCGCGCTTTCACCGCTTCGGGCACGAACATCACCGCGTCTTCGGCAGCGAATTCGCGGAAGGCGGTCCACTGCCCTTCCTCCCGCGCCTCGCGCGCGAAGGCGAGTTCGGTCGCGATCACCGCGCTCGGGTTCGCCCGCGGCGCGAGCGAGCGGTAGAAGCGCTCGCGCGGATCGTTGCCGCCGGGGCCGGACGCGCACGAGGCGAGCAGGCCCGCAAGGAGCACGGCGCCGATCGCACGCATCATATCGCATCCTCCGCCAGCGCGATGCCCGCGTTGCGGTGCGCGGCGACGAGCGTGTTCCTGAGCAGGACCGCGATCGTCATCGGCCCGACCCCGCCCGGCACCGGCGTGATCGCGCCCGCGACCTCGCGCGCTTCGTCGAAGGCAACGTCGCCCACCAGCCTGCCCTTCGCCGCCCCGAGCTCCGGCGCCAGCCGGTTGATGCCGACGTCGATCACGGTCGCGCCGGGCTTGAGCCAGTCGCCCTTCACCATTTCCGCACGGCCGACCGCGGCGACCACGATGTCCGCCCGCCGCACCGCGTCCGGCAGATCCTTCGTGCGGCTGTGGGCCATGGTGACGGTCGCATTGGCGCCGAGCAGGAGCTGCGCCATCGGCTTGCCGACGATGTTCGAGCGGCCGATCACGACCGCCTCCAGTCCCGAGAGATCGCCCAGCCGGTCGGTCAGCATCATCATGCAGCCGAGCGGCGTGCAGGGCACGAACCCGGGCTGACCGACCGCGAGCCGGCCGGCGTTGATGACGTGGAAGCCGTCGACGTCCTTGTTCGGATCGATCGCCGCGATCACCGCCTGCTCGTCGAGATGATCGGGCAACGGCAGCTGCACCAGGATGCCGTCGACCGCCGGATCGCGGTTCAGCCGGTCGATCAGCGCCAGCAGCTCCGCCGCGCTGGTCTCGGCCGGCAGGCGGTGCTCGAAGCTCGCCATATTGGCGGCGAGCGTCGCCTTGCCCTTGCTGCCGACATAGACCTGGCTCGCCGGGTCCTCGCCCACGAGCACCACTGCGAGGCCCGCCTTGCGCCCGGCCTGCGCCTCGAACGCAGCCGCGAGCGCGCCGACCTTCTCGCGCAGCGAGGCGGCGAACGCCTTTCCGTCGATGATCTCGGCCGCCATTACTGACCGTAAACCGCGTAGATCAGGATGCGCATGAAGACCTGCAGGCCGATGATCAGCACCAGCGGCGAGAAGTCGATCGCCCCGGTCTGCGGCAGGATCCGCCGGATCGGCGCCAGCACCGGCTCCAGCAGCGAGTTGATCGAGTTGTAGACCTGCCAGAGGAATTCATTGCGCTGGTTGATCACATTGAACGCGAACAGCAGCCCGATGATGAACTGGATGATGACCAGCATTACGATCACGTTGATCAGCATGCCGAGGATGTCGATGATGAGACCCACGTATTGTCCTTTCCTGGCCGCGTTGCGGTTCGGCCGCCTTCCTACCCGCTTCGTGGCGGCTGTATCAACCGCCTAAGACGGTCCCGAGACCTGTCATTCCGCATGGATCAGCGTGCCCGCCCCGCGCGCGGTGAAGAATTCGAGCAGCATGGCATGCGGCACCCGCCCGTCGAGCACGACCGCCGCCTCGCACCCGGCCTCGACCGCGTGGACGCAGGTCTCGAGCTTGGGGATCATTCCGCCGCCGATCGTTCCGTCGGCGCGCAGCCGCTCGATGTCGCTCGGCTTGAGGTCGGTCAGCAGGTCGCCCTGCTTGTCGAGCACGCCGGGCACGTCGGTCAGCAGCAGCAGCCGCGCCGCGCCCAGCGCCGCGGCGATCGCCCCGGCCATGGTATCGGCGTTGATGTTGTAGGTCTGCCCGTCCTCGCTCGCGCCGATCGGGGCGACGATCGGGATCATGCCCGCGGCGACCGCGGTATCGATCACCGCCGTATCCACCGCCGAGGGCTCGCCGACGAAGCCGAGGTCGACCGCCTGCTCGATATTGCTGTCCGGGTCCTTGATCGTGCGCTGCACCTTCTGCGCGGTGACGAGCCGCCCGTCCTTGCCCGAGATGCCGAGCCCCTTGCCGCCGGCCTGGTTGATCCAGCCGACCAGTTCCTTGTTGATCGCGCCCGACAGGACCATTTCCGCGACTTGCGCGGTCTGTGCGTCGGTCACGCGCAGGCCGTCGACGAAGGTGCTCTCGACCCCGAGCTTCTTCAGCATCGCGCCGATCTGCGGCCCGCCGCCGTGGACCACGACCGGGTTGATCCCGACCGCCTTCAGCAGCACGATATCCTCGGCGAAGTCACGCGCGGCCGCAGGATCGCCCATCGCATGGCCGCCGTATTTGACCACGAAAGTGCGCCCGGCATAGCGCTGGAAATAGGGCAGCGCCTCGATCAGCACCTGGGCCTTGGCGATCGTCGCCGTCTCGTCGCTGCCGCTCATTCGAAAACCTCCTGCCTGGCGCAAGCCCGGCGCGCTTAGCCGCTGCGCGGCGCGGTGGGAAGCGCGATCGAGGGGGGAGCCGTGGAAGCTAAACCTCCGATTAACGGGCTCACCTCGGCGACCCTGCGGCGCGGATTGCCGCAAATCCGGGAGCTTCGGGAGAGATGGCGCGTCCTTTCGGTCCCAGCCAACGGGATTAGTAAGGATGGACTCGATGAAGAAGATGATTTCAATTTCGCTCGCCCTCGCGCTTGGTGCTGCCGGTTCGGCGGCCTATGCCCAGTCCGCGGAGCCGGCCGATCCGGCGACCGCCGAAGTCGATGCCAGCGTTGAGGCGCAGACCGACGATGTGACCGGTCCGGTGAACACCGCCAGCGACGCGGTGGACGAGACGGTTGATCACGCCGATCATGCTGCTGACGCGGCCGACGCGAGCGCCGATGCCGATGCCTCGGCCGACGCCGGAGTAGAGGCGGATACCGAAGAGGAGGCCGATCCCGAAGCATAAGGCCGCGGGATTTGCTACAAGGGAAGGGCGGCGTTTCTGCCGCCCTTTTCTTATGCGGTGCAGGTTTTACGCGGCGGCGGTGGCCCGGGTGACCTGCCGCCCGTCGCCCGCGAAGGCGGCGAGTTCGATCGCATCGCCCGCCCCGCGCATGGCCAGGTGCAACGGCTCCCCCGCGATCGCCGGGCTGAGGCCGCGGAAGGCGAAGCGCTTCAGCACGTTGTCGCCCAGCTCGCGCGCGGCGAGCTGCAGCAGCAGGCTCGCGGTCAGCGGGCCGTGGACCACCAACCCGCGATAGCGCTCGACTTCGGCGGCATAGGGCGCGTCGTAGTGAATGCGGTGCGTGTTGAAAGTCAGCGCCGAATAGCGGAACAGCAGGCGCGGATCGGGATGGACCACGCGGTGCGCGTCCCAGCCCGCTGGGTCGAAGGCGCCTTCGCCCGGCGGGGGCGGTGCAAGCGGCGCGTCGGCGGGCGCGGCCTCGCGGTAAACCAGCGTCTGCGTCTCGCGCACGGCGAGCGCGCCGCCTGCCGAGGTCTCATGGACCACCTCGACGAAGGTCATCGGCCCGCTACGCCCGTCCTTCGCGGCGATCGTAGCGACGCGCGAGACGCGCTCCACCGGCACGCCGACCGCGATCGGGCCGAGAAATTCGATCTCGCTCGCGGCCCACATCCGGCGGGGGAGCGGCACGGGCGGCAGGAAGCTCGCCACACTGTCGTCGCGCCGCGGGTGGCCGTCCTCGCCGAGCTGCGCCGTCGGCGCCTCGGGCGTGCAGAGGCAGAAATGAATGCCCTGCGGCATGGCCTCGCCTGCGGGCGGCGGCAGGTCGAACGTCGCGCACCACCGCGCCGCCAGCGAGGGGTCGAGCCGATCGGCGCTCCGCTGCTCGCGCCCGATCCAGGCATTCCATTCGATCATGTTCGGCTCCTGCTACGACAGCCCGCGCATCCTCAAGCCGCGCGTTCGAACAGCGCGGCGATGCCTTGGCCGCCGCCGATGCACATGGTCTCGAGCCCGTAGCGCACCTCGCGCCGATGCATCTCGTGCGCCATGTCGGCGAGGATGCGCCCGCCGGTCGCGCCGATCGGGTGGCCGAGCGAGATGCCCGAGCCGTTGACGTTGAGGATCTCGCGCCGGCTGTCGTCCTCCGACCAGCCCCAGCCCTTGAGCACGGCGAGCACTTGCGGCGCGAACGCCTCGTTGAGTTCGACCAGGCCGACGTCGTCCCACCCCTTGCCGGTGCGCGCGAACAGCCGCTCGACCGCGGGAACCGGGCCGATGCCCATGCGGCTCGGGTCGCAGCCCGCCGCGGCATAGCCGGAGAACCACAGCATCGGTTCGAGCCCCAGTTCCTCCAGCTTGTCCTCCGCCACGACTAGACACGCGGCCGCTGCATCGTTCTGCTGGCTGGCGTTGCCGGCGGTGACAACGGCATCCGGATTGGTCTTGCCTTCGATCGGGCGCAGTTTGCCGAGCGTGTCCATGCTGGCGTCGGGGCGGAAACCCTCGTCGCGATCGAACGTGACCGGATCGCCCTTGCGCTGGGGCACTTCGAGCGGGACGAGCTGTGTGTCGAACCGCCCTGCGTCCCATGCGGCCGCGGCGTTGCGGTGGCTGCGCACCGCGAATTCATCGGCCTGCTCGCGGGTCACGCCGTAGTCCTTGGCCAGGTTCTCCGCCGTCTCGATCATGCCGCTGATCACACCGAAGCGCTCGATCGGCTGGCTCATCAGCCGCCCGCGCGTGAGCCGGTCCCACAGCTCGAGATTGCCCGCCTTGACCCCGCCGCGCAGCGCCGTGGTGTAGTGCTCGACGTTGGACATCGACTCGCACCCGCCGGCGACCACCACGTCGGCATGGCCCGCCTCGATCATCATCGCCGCGTTGACCACCGCCTGCAGCCCCGAACCGCAGCGCCGGTCGAGCTGGTAGCCGGGGACTTCCAGCGGCAACCCCGCCGCAAGCCAGGCCCAGTGGCCGATCGCCGGCGCCTCGCCATTGCCGTAGCCCTGGCTGAACACGACGTCGTCGACCCGCGCCGGATCGATCCCGCTCCGTTCGATCAGCGCCTTGAGGATCGCCGCCCCGAGGTCGCCGGCGGTGAGCGGCGCGAGCGTGCCGAGAAACCGCCCCACGGGGGACCGAAGCGGACTGACGATGGCGGCGCGGCGTCTGGTCATTGGCAAATCTCCGAATCTCGACCGGTTATATAACCGAATAATTTACTTATGTCAAGATAAATAACCAAATAGGAACATTTCTGTCAGGTGGTTCCCCGGAAGGTTTCCCGGTCGCCCGGCGCCGCGACGCCCCGGTCGATCAGGTCCCCGATCGCGCCTGAGGACAGCCCCAGCCGCTCGGCGAGCACTTCCTCGCTGTGCTGGCCGAGGTAGGGCGCGGGCGCCGGATCGCCAGCGGCGCGCCCGGGCAGGTTGGCGAATGAGCGGGGCGCCGGATAGGCGAAACCGCTCGGATTGGCGGGCGAGGGGCCGAACAGCGGGTTGTCGTCGACGAGCACCGGATCGGTCACCGCCTCGTGCATCGTCCGGTAGCGCTCGAACGTCGCGCCGGCCGCCGCCAGCCGCTCGGCCAGCACCGCATAGTCCTCGCGCCCGGCGGCATCCTGCACGATCGCGAACAGCGCCTCGCGGTGCTCGAAGCGGTTGCGGTCCGACCGGGCGAACGACAGGCCGGTCTCGGCCTCCAGCACCGCGACCGGTTCGGCAATGTCCAACGCTGCGACCATCGCCGTCCACTGCTTGGCGGTGAGCACCGCGACCATGAAGCGCTTGCCGTCGCGGCTGGTGAAGTCGCGCCCCAGGGCGCCCCAGATCGCATTGCCGAGCCGCTCGCGGTCGGCCCCGCGATAGAGCATCTCGGCCATGGCGCCGCTGTTCGCGACCGTGCCCAGCGCCACGTCGCCCAGCGGCACGCGCACTTCGCTCCCCTCGCCGGTCGCGGCCCGGTGATGCAGCGCGGCCATCAGCGCGAACGCGCAGTAGGCGCCGGTGATGAAATCCCACGCGGGCAGGATCTGGTTCACCGGCGGCGCAGTCTGCGGGTCCCACTCGGCCGGGCCGGTCATCAGCGGGTAGCCGCTCGCTGCGTTGACCGTGAAATCCATCGCCTGGCGCCCGTCGTGCCAGCCCATGATGCGGACCGAGATCATGTCCGGCCGCCCCTCGCTCACCGCCGCATGGCTGAGGAAGCTCTTCTCCGGCAGGTTGGTGATGAGCTGACCGGTCTTGCGCGCCAGCTCGACGCACAGCTCGCGCCCTTCCGCACTGCGCAGGTCGAGCGCGACGCTCTTCTTGGCGCGGTTGAGGTTCTCCCAGCTCAGCGAGCGCCCCTCGGCGGTCTGCATGTAGCGGTCGTAGTCGAGCCCGCCGCCGATCTGGTCGACCCGCACGACCTCCGCTCCCATCTGCGCGCAGTAGAGCCCCGCGGTCGGCGAGGCGACGAAGCTGGAGACTTCGACGATCGAGAGGTCGCGCAGCAGATCGTACATTGCGTGCTACGCCCACCCCGCTGCGACTAGCCGGCAAGCCTGCAAGTCTCGCTCCCCTCCCGCTTGCGGGAGGGGAATGAAGCTTGGCGAACCGCAGGCGAGCCTGGCTGCAATGGGGCGGGCCCAAGCCACCTTTGCCGTCACACCCCCGCCGCGAAATCGCGCAGCATGTGCTTGGCGATCTGGAGCTGGAGGATCTGCGTCGTGCCTTCGTAGATGCGGTAGATCCGCGCATCGCGGAAGAAGCGCTCGGCGTCGTATTCGGCGAGGTAGCCGGCGCCGCCGTAGATCTGCACCACGCGGTCGACCACGCGGCCGCACATCTCGCTGGCGAAGACCTTGAACGCGGCCGCTTTCCGCAGGATGTTCTCGCCCCGGTCGGCGCGCGCGGTGACGTCGGCCATCATGCATTCGGCGGCGTAAATCTCGGTCTCGCTCTCGGCGAGCATCTGCTGGATCAGCTGGAAATTGGCGATCGGCTCGCCGAACGCCTTGCGCTCGGTGGCGTAGCGCAGTGCGGAGTCGAGCGCCCGCCGGGCATAGCCGGTCGAGGCGGCGCCGACCGAGATGCGCCCGTTGTCGAGGCTCTTCATCGCGAACACGAAGCCCTTGCCGGTCTCCCCGCCGAGCAGGGCGTCGCCCGGCACATGCACGTCTTCCAGGATGATGTCGGCGATCTGCGCGCCCGACTGCCCCATCTTCTTGTCCGCGCTGCCGACCGAAACGCCCGGCGCATCCATCGGCACGATGAAGGCGGAGACGTGCGCGTTCTTGGGCAGCGCTTCCTTCTCGGTGCGGGCCATGATCAGGCCGACTTTGGCCTGGGGGGCATTGGTGATGTAGCGCTTGGTGCCGTTGAGGATCCAGCCGTTGCCGCCGGGATCGGGCTTCGCGGTGGTCTGCATGGCGGCGCTGTCGCTGCCCGAACCGGGCTCGGTCAGGCCGAAGCATGCGATCTCGCCCCCGGCGATCCGCGGCCACCATTCGGCCTTCTGCGCCTCGGTCGCGCCGTTCTTGATCGCCGAGTTGAACATGCCGACGTTGATCGAGAAGATCGAGCGGAACGCGGGCGCGGCATAGGCCATCGTCCTGACCACGCGGGCGTACTGGCTGGTGTTGAGACCGGCGCCGCCGTACTCCTCCGGCACGGTCAGGCCGAACAGCCCCATCTCGCGCATCTCGGTCAGGATCGGGGCGGGGATCGAATCGTTCTCGATCACCTCGCGTTCGGCGGGGATCAGCCGTTCGCGGACATAGCGCTCGAGCTGGTCGATGAACTGCTCGAAAAGTTCCGGATCCATGCCGCTTTGAATCATGTGTGTCTTGTCCTCTCGCTGTGATGATTCGGCGGGCTATCCGGCGGGTGCCGGCTCCGCCGTCGGGGTCGCGGCTGGGGAGGATGGGGTTTCGGCGCCCTCGTCGGGCGCGGGCTCGTCGAACACGGCGGGCGGCAGTCGCTGCTGATCGAGCATCTCGGCCGCCTCGTCGAGCGCCTTGGCCTCGCCCACCGTGACCCCGCCGGGGCCGGGCTCGTTGTCCGCCGGCTCGCAGGCGGCGAGCAGGAGGGGGAGCGGGAAGGCGAGAAAGGCGAAGCGCGTCATCGCCGCGCACCATAGCGAACGGCGGACAAAGGAAAAGCGGGCGAATCGCCTGAACGATCCGCCCGCCTCACCGATTTGCCGCGGCCCCGCGAAGGGCGCGCGGACAAACTTACTCGGTCGTCTCTTGCGACGCCGCCGCGGCTTCGGCGGCGACATCGGCGGCCGCGGCTGCGGCGGCAGCGCCCGCCTCGTCGGCGGCGGCGTCGGCATCGACCGTCGCCGTATTCTCGGCGGTCGGCTCGGCCACCGGCGCCTCGACCGGCTCTTCGGTCACGGGCGCGAGCGCCTCGTCCGCCGGCATCTCGACCGTGTCCGCCTCGGCATCGGCCGATGCATCTTCGGTGCTGCCGCAAGCGGCGAGCGCAAGCGCCGCCGAAGCCGCGAACGCGCTGGCAAGGATCTTCCTCATCGATATTCTCCTGTGAATTCCCGCCCCGGCACGGCCAGGGCGCCGGCACGCTAGCGGGGCACAAGTCCCCGGGCAAACGGCAAATGGTCCGATTGGCCGTTCACCTGCCGCGCCGCATCTGCCATGCGGCTCGGCAATGGACGCGGGCCACGACAGGATTGAGCCGCTCGATACGGCACGCGCCGAGCTGCGCCGGCTGTTCGGGCACGACGACTTCCGCGGCGTTCAGGCGCGCGTGGTCGAGCGCGTGCTGGCCGGCGAATCGACCCTGGCGGTGATGCCCACCGGCGCGGGCAAGTCGCTGACCTACCAGCTTCCCGCGACGATGCTGCCGGGCACCTGCGTGGTCGTCTCGCCGCTGATCGCGCTGATGCACGACCAGCTCCGCGCCGCGCGGGCGAACGGGATCGAGGCGGCGACGCTCACCAGCGTCGATGCCGACTGGCGCGAAACGCTCGACCGCTTCCGCGCCGGCGCGCTCGACCTGCTCTACGTCGCGCCCGAACGCGCGAGCCAGCCCGGTTTCCGCGAGCTGCTTGCCTCCGCCCCGCTGGCGCTGTTCGCGGTGGACGAGGCGCACTGCGTGTCCGAATGGGGCCACGATTTCCGCCCCGACTACCGCCAGCTGCGCGGGCTCATGGACGCCTTCCCGCAAGTGCCGCGCCTCGCGCTGACCGCGACCGCCGATGCGCATACGCGGGCGGACATCCTCGAACAGCTCGGCATCCCGGCCGAGGGGCTGGTGCTCGCCGGGTTCGACCGGCCCAACATCCGCTACGTGATGCGCCACCGCGACAATCCGGTGCGCCAGCTGGCCGCGCTGATGGCCGAGGAGCAGGGCCCCGGGATCGTCTATGCCCCGACCCGCCGCAAGGTCGAGGACCTGGCGGAAAAGCTCGCCGGTGCGACCGGGCGCTCGGTCTTGCCGTATCACGCGGGGCTCGATCCCGCCGTGCGGTCGGCCAACCAGGCGGCCTTCGTCGCCAGCGAGGACATGGTGATCGTCGCCACGGTCGCCTTCGGCATGGGGATCGACAAGCCCGACGTGCGCTTCGTCGCCCATGCCGGCATCCCCAAGTCGATCGAGGGCTACTATCAGGAAACCGGCCGCGCCGGGCGCGACGGCGATCCGGCACGCGCGGTCATGCTGTGGGGCGCAGGCGATTTCGCCCAGGCGCGCCAGCGGCTGAGCGAAGTGGACGAAGCGCGGCGGGCCGGGGAGCGCGCGCGGCTCGATGCGCTCGCCGGGCTGGTCGAGACCGCCGGGTGCCGCCGCGCGGTGCTGCTGCGCCATTTCGGCGAAAGCCCGCCCGAGAGCTGCGGCAATTGCGACAACTGCCTGTCTCCGCCCGGCGTCATCGACGCGACCGAAACCGCACGCAAGCTGCTCTCGGCCGCTTATCGCACCGGGCAGAGCTTCGGCTTCGGGCACCTGCAGAAAGTGCTGACGGGGGCGGAGGACGAGCGCGTACGCCAGCGCGGGCATGACCGGCTGAGCGTGTTCGGGATCGTCGACGGAGAGGAAGCGCGCCTGCTCCAGCCGCTCTCGCGGGCGCTCCAGGCGCGCGGTGCGCTGGTCTCGACCGAGCACGGCGGTTTCGCCCTCGCCGGTGACGCACGCGCGATCCTGAAGGGCGAACAGACGGTCGAGATCGTCCTTCCTCCTCGCAGCGAACGCCAGCGTCGCCGCCGCGACAGCGGACCGAATCCGGTCGGCGATCCGCTGTTCGACGCCCTGCGCGAACTGCGCCGCGAGCTCGCGGTCGAAGCGCAGGTCCCGCCCTATGTCATCTTCCACGACGCCACCTTGCGCGAAATGGCCGCCCGCCGGCCCTCCTCGCTCGCCGAGTTGGGCGAGATCGGCGGCGTCGGCGCGAAGAAGCTCCAGGCCTACGGCGAGCGCTTCCTCGACACGATCAGGCGCCATTGACGGACGTGCGGGGCCGGGGTTGCATGACGGCGCGATCTCGTCGATGGCGCGCGACCGGCTTGCAAGAGGTGATGGGAGTTTGGCGCCGATGAATCCGATCGATGCGGACGATGCGCTGATCTGTCTGCGCGCCGGCGATGCCGCTGGGGCCGTCATGCCGCCGATCGTGCAGGCCTCGCTGTTCCGCTTCGAAACGCTCGAGGAACTGCACGGCGCGCAGGCGCGCGAGAACGAGGTCTGCGTCTATTCGCGCGGCACCAATCCGACCGTGCGTGAGCTGGAGGAGACGCTCGCGCGGCTCGAGGGTGCCGAAGCCGCGAAGTGCTTCGCCAGCGGCATGGGCGCGATCTCGGCCACGCTCTTCGCACTGCTCGCCGAGGGCGATCACGTGCTGTTCTGCGGCGACATCTACGGCCCGACGATCGAGTTCGCCCAGCGGCTGGAGGACTACGGCGTCACGCATAGCCGGTGCTTCGCCGCCGGAATCGACGAGATCGAAGCGGCGCTGACGCCCGCGACGAAGATGATCTACTTCGAAAGCCCCGGTTCGATGCGCTTCGAGCTGCTGCCGATCGCGCAAATCTGCGCCCTCGCCAAACGGCGCGGTATCCTGACCGTGGCCGACAACACCGTCGCGACGCCGCTGCTGCAGAAGCCGCTCGCGATGGGCTGCGACCTCGTGCTCCATTCGCTGACCAAGTACGTCGGCGGGCATTCGGACACGCTCGGCGGCGCGCTCGCGGGCTCGGCCGAGCTCGTCGAGCGCGTGTTCCGGCGCGGCTACATGCTGATGGGCGCGGTGATGGCGCCGTTCGACGCCTGGCTGCTCCTGCGCGGACTGGCGACATTGCCCGCCCGGCTGGCGCAGCAGCAAGCCGACGCGTTCGCCGTCGCGCGCTTCCTCGCGGGTCATCCGAAGGTCCGCCGGGTGTTCCATCCGGCGCTGGCCGAAGGCGCGCAGGCGGCGCTGTTCGCGCGGCAGATGCGCGGCCATTCGGGCCTGCTCTCCGCCGAGTTCGACCTGCCCGACCACGCCGCCACGCTCGCGCTCGGCAACCGCCTGCGCCTGTTCGGCAAGGCGATAAGCTGGGGCGGCGTCGAAAGCCTGGTGTCGAGCGCGCACAGGACCGATCCGGGGCCGGATCACGACGGCCGCATGCCGCGCACGCTGCTGCGCTTCTCGGTCGGACTGGAAGGCGCCGAGGCCCTGATCGCCGATCTGGAGCAGGCACTGGCATGAGCGACATCGAACGGACCGAGCGGGCGCCGCTGCCGCTGGCTCTCGCGCTGGCGCCGATCGCCGCGCTGTTCGCAGCCGGGGTCGGCGGCGCGGCGGTGTTCGGCTTCGGCGGCGAACCCTTGCTGCTGGCGCTGCTCTTCGCCGCGGCGGTCGCGGCGGCCATCGCGCGGGCGCGCGGGCATGGCTGGGCGGAGGTCCAGGCCGCGGCCGGGCGGCTGCTGGCCGAGGCGCTGCCGGCGGTGCTGATCCTGCTTAGCATCGGCGCATTGCTGGGAAGCTGGATGTTCGCAGGCACGATCCCGCTGCTGGTCGTGCTCGGGATCGATCTCATCAGCCCGCAGTGGATGGCGCTGACGGCTTTCCTCGCGACGGCGGTCATGTCGGTCGTCTCGGGGACTTCGTGGGGCTCGGCGGGCACGATCGGCGTCGCACTGATGGGCGCGGCCGAGGCCATGGGCCTGCCGCTCGCACCGGTCGCCGGCGCGGTCGTCTCGGGCGCCTATTTCGGCGACAAGCTCTCGCCGATTTCGGACATGACCAACATCACCGCGATCGGCGCCGGGGCGGAGCTCTACGCGCATATTCGGAACATGCTGCCGACCAGCCTGCCGCCCGCGCTGATCGCGATCGCCGCCTTCGCGCTGTTCGCGCCCGGGGCGGAGCTGGCCGGCGCGAATCCGGCGGCGGCGATCCGCACCGAGCTGGTCGGTCTCTTCGCGCCCGGCCTCTGGGCTGCCCTGCCGCTCGCGGTTGCCGTCGGCGGGATCGCGCTGCGCTACCCGCCGGCGCCGGTGATCATCGCCTCGGCCCTGGTGGCGCTCGTCATCGGGGTAACGGTCAACGGCTTTCCCGCCGCTGCGGGCGTGCACGCGTTCGTCGCCGGCTTCGCGCTCGATCAGGTCGCGCCGGGCGCCGCGGTGAGCGAGCAATTGACCGGCCTGGTCGAGCGCGGCGGCCTCTATGCCATGGCGCCGACGCTGGTCTTCATCCTGGCCGCCTTCCTGCTGGCCGCGGGCATGGAAGTGTCCGGCGCGCTCGATACGCTGCTCGCCCGACTGCTGGGCGCCGTGCGCGGTGCCTTCGGGCTGGTCGCGGCGACCATGGCGGCGGGCGCGACGATGGTCGGGATGACGAGCCACGGCGGCGTCACCTCGCTCGTCGTCGGGGGCCTGTTCCGCCCGTCCTACGCCGAGCGCGATCTCGCGCCGGAGAATCTCGGCCGCGCGCTGGCCGACTCGGTCACGATCACCGAACCGCTGATGCCCTGGACCGTCTCCGGCCTGTTCATGGCCTCTACTCTCGGCGTCGCGACTCTCGCCTACGCGCCCTGGGCGGTGTTCTGCTGGCTCGGCCCGGTCTTCAGCCTCCTGATGGCCCTGCGCTTCCGCCTGACGGGCAAGGGGCTGAAGCCCGCCGCCTGACTTGCCACCTGCCACGATTTGCGACAGTCCCGTCCGGCGCAAGAGGACGGGAGGACGCACGATGAAAACCGCGATTACCGAGATGTTCGGAATCGAGCATCCGATCATCCAGGGCGGGATGCACTTCGTCGGCCTGGCGGAGATGACGGCGGCGGTGTCGAATGCGGGCGGGCTCGGGATCATCACCGGGCTCACGCAGAAGACGCCGGGCGACCTTGCGAACGAGATCGCGCGCTGCCGGGACATGACCGACAAGCCGTTCGGCGTGAACCTGACGTTCCTGCCCACGGTCAACGCGCCCGATTATCCGGGCTACGTCCGCGCGATCATCGAAGGCGGGGTCACGGTGGTCGAGACCGCCGGCAACAACCCGCAGGCCGTGCTGCCGTACCTCAAGGACGCGGGGATCCGGGTGATCCACAAGTGCACCAGCGTGCGCCATGCGCTGAAGGCGCAGTCGATTGGATGCGACGCGGTCTCGGTCGACGGGTTCGAGTGCGGCGGCCATCCGGGGGAGGACGACGTGCCCAACTTCATCCTCCTGCCCCGCGCGGCGGACGAGCTGGAAATCCCGTTCGTCTCCAGCGGCGGCATGGCCGACGGGCGCAGCCTTATCGCCAGCCTCGCGTTCGGCGCGGCCGGCATGAACATGGGCACGCGCTTCATCGCGACCCGGGAAGCGCCGGTGCACGACAATGTGAAGCAGGCGATCCTCGCCGCGAGCGAACTCGACACGCGGCTCGTCATGCGCCCGCTGCGCAACACCGAGCGGGTGCTCAACAACGCCGCGGTCGAGCGGCTGCTGGAGAAGGAGCGCGAACTCGGCGCGAACCTCAAGTTCGAGGACATCATCGAGGAAGTCGCCGGCGTGTACCCCTCGATCATGCGCGAGGGCGAGATGGATCGCGGCGCGTGGAGCTGCGGCATGGTCGCCGGGCTCGTCTACGACATCCCGACGTGCCAGGAACTGATCGAGAGGATCATGCGCCAGGCCAACGAGATCATCGACCGGATGGACGCGCTGCGCCGCGCCTGAGGCGCTACCAGGCGAAGCCCCGCGCCACCGCGCGCTCCTCCGCCGGCGTCGAGCGGCGGCCGAGCACCGGGTTGCGGTGCGGGAAGCGCCCGAAGCGAGCGATCATCCGGTGATGGCTGACGGCGAACGTGCGATTCTCCGGCTCGCACGCGAAGAAGCGCAGCGAGGCGAGCTGGTCGGCGATCGCCTCGCTGTGCATCAGCGGCATGCCGGTGAACGCGCGCATTTTCCGCGGCACGCGCTCGTGCCAGCCGCGCGCAATCATCCCCTTGGCGATGGCAAGCGAGAGCCCGTCGGAGGCGAAGGCGCGCGGATCGCTGCGGAAGATATTGCGCGGCACCTGATCGAACAGCAGCACCGCCGCCTGCGCGGTCAGCGGATCGCTCAGGAACTCATGCGCCGGCCGATGCCGCAGCGCCTGCCATTCGCCCGCGAAGCGGCGGCGCAGCAGCGCGTCGACCTCGGCGCCGCCACCGAACCAGTCGGTGGGACCGAGAGTATGAAACCAGAGATGCAGCAGATCCGCCGCCCAGCGGCGCGGGGCGGCGGTCATGCGTCAGGTCAGCCTTCGACCTTCTTGTAGGGGACGAAATCGCCGAGGAAGATATTGCCGGTGTAGAACCCGCCCGTGCGATCGAAGGTCGTCACGATATCGGAGCGGCAGAGCTGATTGCTGGTCCGGCGGATTTTCATCGCATCGTCGTCGTCGAGCGATTCGGGATGCTGCGGGATGTTCACGTAAAGCGTGCTGCCGCGCTCGATCACGATCGCCGTGCCGTCGATGATGCGCATATTCGTGCTCGGGAAAGTCTGGACGCAGTTCTGCGGTTCGCCCGCCACGCGGCCTTCGAGCAGCTTGGCGAGTTCGGCCTCGCCCTTGGGCTTGGCTTCCTCGGCCGCGGCCGGCCCCGCGAACAGGGCACCGGCGGCGATGGCGGCAATGAGAGTTGCTGTTTTCATCGGTCAGCCTCCTTCGGCGGCCTTCTGATCGTCCGCCTTCGTGTATGGGACGAAGTCACCGAGCGCCAACCTTGGTCCGGGTATCGTGCCGCTGCCGAGGCGATCGCGCAGTTCGACCTGATCGAGTCGGCAGAGCTGCGAGCTGAACTGGTGGAACACCGGCAGGTCGCTGCGCGAGAGAAACTGCGCGCCGGCCGGTCGGTTCACCCACAGCGTGCCGCCGTCGCGGAACACGATCGCGGTGCCGTCCACGATCTGAATCGAGTCGCGCTGCGACTCGTTCAGGCAATTGGCCGGCTCGCCGGCCACGCGCCCTTCCAGAATTTCAGCGAGCTTCGCCTCGCCGCGCGCCGGCTCCTCCGCGGAAGCGGAAACCGCGCCGGCGAGCGCAAGCGACGCCAGCAGGAGCGAGATGGACTTCGTACCAATCATGTCCCGCGTTATAGCACAGCAGGCGTGAATGCACGATGAGCGGCGGCGTAGCTGCGTCAGGCCGTTCCGCCGACGGTGAGCCGGTCGACGAGCAGCGTCGGCTGGCCCACGCCGGCGGGCACGCTCTGCCCGCCCTTGCCGCACACGCCCACGCCTTCGTCGAGCGCGAGATCGTTGCCGATGCCGGAAACGCGGGTCAACACGCTCGGCCCGTCGCCGATCAGCGTCGCGCCCTTGATCGGCGCGCCGATCACGCCGTTCTCGACCTTGTAGGCCTCGGTGCAGGAGAACACGAACTTGCCCGAGACGATGTCGACCTGCCCGCCGCCGAAGCTCTTGGCATAGATGCCGTTCTTCACTCGGCCGAGCAGTTCGGCCGGATCGTCGCTGCCGGCCCGCATGAAGGTGTTGGTCATGCGCGGCATCGGCGCGTGCTGATAGCTCTCGCGGCGGCCGTTGCCGGTCGCCTCGACACCCATCAGCCGCGCGTTGAGCCGGTCCTGCATATAGCCCTTGAGAATGCCGTCCTCGATCAGCACGGTCTCGGCCGTCGGCGTGCCTTCGTCGTCGATCGAGAGCGAGCCGCGCCGGTCGCGGATCGAGCCGTCGTCGACCACCGTCACGCCGGGCGCGGCGACGCGCTCCCCGATGCGGCCGGAAAAGGCGCTCGTGCCCTTGCGGTTGAAATCGCCCTCGAGCCCGTGGCCGACCGCCTCGTGCAGCAGCACGCCGGGCCAGCCGGGGCCGAGCAGAACGGTCATCTCGCCTGCCGGGGCGTCCACGCTGTCGAGGTTGACCAGCGCCTGGCGCACCGCCTCGTCCACCGCCCGGCCCCATCCGGCGGGCTCGAACAGCGGATCGTAGAGATAGCGCCCGCCGAAACCGAAGCTGCCGCGCTCGCGCCGGCCATTCGCCTCGGCGACCACGCCGACGTTGAGCCGCACCAGCGGCCGCACGTCGGTCGCGACGAAGCCGTCGGGCCGGACGATCTCGACCACGCTCCAGCTCGCCAGCAGGCTGGCATTGACCTGCACCACACGCGAATCGCGCGCGCGGGCGGCGGCATCGATCGCCTGCAGCAGCGCGACCTTCTCGGCAAAGGGCACGGCGTCGAGCGGATTGTCGGCGGTATAGAGGTGGCGGTTGCTTCGGCGCGGCGGCGCGGCAAGCGGGCTTGCGGTGGGATCGAGCAGTTGCAGCGTCTCGCCGGCCCGGCGGATCGCCGCTTCGCTGATCTCGTTGGCATGGGCGAAGCCGGTCGTCTCGCCTGAGACGCCGCGCAGGCCGAAGCCCGAATCGCGCGCATAGTCGGCGGTCCTGAGCCGCCCGTCCTCGAACGCCAGCGCCTCGCGCGCGGTATATTGCAGGTAGAGTTCGCCGTCGTCGCAGCTCTTGAGTAGCTCGGCCGCGAGCGCGGGTGCGCGTTCGGGGTCGAGCCTGCCTTCGCCGTAGAGAAAGGTGCGTGGATCGGCTCGGAGGTCGGCTGATAGGGTCATGGCATGCGATATAGGCACGCCCGCGCGAATGTCAGCCGCAACCCGTCAGCGGTGGCAAGGCCGTCAGCGGTGGCCGGGGTCGCTGCCGGCGGAGATGTCCTCCAGCGCGGCCTGCGCGGCGCCGTCGGCCGGTCCGCCACGCAGCACGAAACGGCGGTCGCAATAGCCGCAGTCGACGTAGCCGTGCTCGTCGATCTCCAGCCAGACGCGGGGATGGCCGAGCGCGGAGGGGCGATAGCGGTCGCCGCCGCGGATGGCTTGCGCGCCGTCGCACTTGACGCGGCGATGGTCGACCAGGGTCACTTCGGGCGGTGGAATGTCCATGGGCCCGCCGATAATCCGAAGCGCGCCCGCGTGCAACTGCGCCCTGCGGGGCCTCACACCCTTTACGGATCGCCCGCCGGACGCCAAGTGGGGCGCCATGACGACCGCCCCCGCTGCCGAACCCGCAATCGCCATCCGCGATCTGACCAAACGCTACGCCGGGGAGAAGGGCGAGCCGGGCAAGCTCGCGCTCGACGGGGTCAGCTTCGACGTGCCGCAGGGGCAGATCTTCGGTCTCCTCGGCCCCAACGGGGCGGGCAAGTCGACGCTGATCAATATCCTCGCCGGGCTGGTGCGGAAGACCGGCGGCAGCGCCGAGATCTGGGGCTTCGACATCGACCGGAACCCGCGCAACGCCAAGCGGATGATCGGCATCGTCCCGCAGGAAATCGTCTTCGACCCGTTCTTCACCCCGTTCGAAGTGCTCGAGAATCAGGGCGGCTTCTACGGCATCGGCAAGCGCGACCGGCGCAGCGAGGAACTGCTCGCCGCCGTGCACCTGGCGGACAAGCGCGACGCCTATGCACGCACGTTGTCGGGCGGGATGAAGCGGCGGCTGCTGATCGCCAAGGCGATGGTCCACTCGCCGCCGATCCTGGTGCTCGACGAACCGACCGCCGGGGTCGACGTCGAGCTGCGGCGGCAGCTGTGGGAACTGGTGACCGATCTCAACCGGCGGGGCGTCACCGTGGTGCTGACGACCCACTATCTCGAGGAAGCCGAGCAGCTCTGCGACCGGATCGCGATCATCAATCACGGCAAGCTGATCGCCAACAAGCCGACCCGCGAGCTGGTCGGCATGGCGCGCGAGAAGATCGTGCGGGTGACGCTCGACAAGGATCTCGCCGGACCGCCGATGGAGGAGGGCTTCGTCAAGGCCGAGGCGCTCGATCCACGCACGCTCGAGATCACGTACGACCGCGACAAGGCGAGCGCCGGGCAGGTGCTCGCGCGCATCCAGTCGCACGGCTATGCGATCGAGGACGTGACCACGCGCGAGCCCGATCTGGAGGACGTGTTCGTCCAGCTCACCGCCGCGCGCTGAGGCCGGCTAGGGCGTCGCCGCGCGGCGGAAGCGCTTGGCGGCCGCCAGCGCCTGATCCTTCGAATCCTCGTCGCAATCGGCGTCGGCAAGCTGCTCGATTTCCGCCGCGGCGCGGTTCAGCAGGCGCTGCATGATCGCCTTGTCATGCTCGGCCTCGTCGCGCTCCTTGCGCAGCCGTTCCGACTTCGAATTCGAGTTTTCCATTGTCCCCTGCCCCCTTGCCGCGATTCGGGCCGTATCTCAGCGGCGATGACGCCAGAAGAAATACCACATCGCCTCGTTGTCGGCGACCCATTCGTGACCGCGCCCCTCGGTCACTTGGCCGATCACCTGCACGCGGCCGCGGCATCGGTCGTAGCGCTGCTCCTCGACCGTTTCGGACAGGGCAGCGGTCTCCGGCCCGGCGCGGCAATCGCCGAGTTCGGCCCAGCGGGCGAGCGCCGCATCCATCGAATACTGCCAGTATCCCGCGCCGCCGCCGGCGACCGGATTGACCGTGTCGGTCTCCCCGGCGAACGCCAGCACCGCCATCGGGTTTTCAGGGTGGCACGTCGCCGGGTCGGGGCGCTGCGGATCGGAGGCGAGCGGATTGCCCGCGCGCAAACCCACGACCGGCGCGATCGCCGCGAAACGGTCGGAGGCGACGCAGCCCAGCCATGAGGTCATCCGCCCGCCGCCCGAGAGCCCGGTCGCATAGACCCGCTCGCGATCGATGCAGCCGCTGTCCGCCAGCCAGTCGATCGCGGCGGTGAGGAAGACGACGTCGTCCGGATCGTCGGCGGTCGGAATCTCGCCGGTGATCGTCGGCACGCCGGGGATGTTCCACACGAAGCCCTTGTCGACCGGAATGCCCGCGTCGGGCGCGGCGAGCAGAAAGCCGTGATGGTCCGAGGTCGCGGCGAGGCCAGAGTTCTCGAGAATGCCCGCCCCCGTACCGCCGCTGCCGTGGAGCAGGAAGACCAGCGGCAGGTCGTGAATGCGGCGCACGCCGACGGGGACGTGAACGAGCATCGCCCGCCCGGTCTCGCCCACCGTGACGCGCTGGGTCGTACCGGGCGCGCCGATCGCGCAGACAGGCGCGGCGGCGGCGGGCTGCGCGAGAGCGGCGAGGCCGAGAAGGAAGGCCAGGCAGGCGGCAAAGCGGGCAAGCGTCATCGGATCAGCGCCTCGTCAGGGTTGCGGCGACGCCGAAGTGGTCGGACGGGTACTCGCCGTCTACCGCCCGGTCCCCGATCACGCGGGCATCGGCGACGGCAAAGGCGGAGCGCTCGGCGAAGATATGGTCGATCACCCGCGGCTCGTGCCCGCGCGCCGGGTTCAGCGTGGTCTCGGCTGCGCCGGGCGGGAGCGCGGTCTCGAACCGCGGCGGGCCCATCGCCTTCAGGCCCGGATCGTCGAGCGGCGCGTTGAAATCTCCCATCACGATCAGCGGCGTGCCGTCGTCGGGCAGCCAGGCGAGCAGGTCGGCAAGCTGCTGCGCGCGCACCGGGCCCTGGTCGGGCTTCCACGCGAGATGCGTGCCGACCACGTCGACTGGCCCGGCCTCGGTCTGCACCCGGACGCGGATCGCGGTGCGGTAGTCGGACAGCGGCTCCAGCTTGCGCCGCGCGACCTCGATCACCGGCAGCCGGGTGAGGATCGCATTGCCGTAGCGCTTGGGCGCGCCCTCCGGCTCGACGGCGACGAAGTGCACTTCGGGATAGCCGAGCTCGGCCGCGATCGTGTCGGCCTGGTTGGGCAGGCCCTTGCCCGCGTCCCCGAGCACTTCCTGCAGCGCGATCACGTCGGCATCGACCGCGCGCAGAGCATCGGCGAGCAGCCCCAGCCGCACCGGCCAGTTGCCGCCCGCGTCGTGCCAGATGTTGAACGTCGCGACCCGCAGGCGTCCTGTCGCCCCGCCCGCAAGGCCCGGCGCGCAGGCGCTGAGCGGAAGCGCCGCCATCCCGGCGAGCACCGCGCGGCGGCCAAATCCTGCTTCACCCATGGCGATGATTCCTCTTCACGCCCCTCATCGAATCCTCTCTGTCGCCCCGCCGCGCGCTGTGCAACAGAGGCGTGATGAACGATACCGATATCATCGTCATCGGCTCGGGCGCAGCCGGGCTCAGTGCGGCGCTCGCTCTGGCGGAAACCCGGAAAGTGCTGGTCCTCGCCAAGGGTTCGCTGACCGGCGGCAGCACCGCCTGGGCGCAGGGCGGGATCGCCGCCGTGCTCGACGCCGGCGACACGTTCGAGAACCACATTCACGACACGATGGTCGCGGGCGCTGGCCTCAATCGGCGCGAGACGGTCGAGTTCGTGATCGAGCGCGCCCCGCACGCGATCGACCGGCTGGTCGAGCTCGGCGTGCCGTTCAACCGCGAGAGCGGCGACCTGCACCTGACCCGCGAGGGCGGCCACTCGCACCGCCGGATCGTCCACGTCGACGACGCGACCGGCTGGGCGGTGCAGGAGGCGCTGCTCAAGGCGGCCGAGGCGCATCCCAACGTCACGCTCCTGCCCGGCCAGGCCTGCATCGATCTGATCACCGGGCGCAACCAGCAGACCTTTTCCGGCTCGGGCCGCGTCTGGGGCGTCTATGCGCTCGACGAGGCGAGCGGCAAGGTCGTCGCCCATGTCGCCCGCGCGACCGTGCTCGCGACCGGCGGAGCGGGCCGCGTCTACCAGTTCTCGACCGCCCCGCGCGGCGCGACCGGCGACGGCATCGCCATGGCCTGGCGCGCCGGCAGCCGGGTCGCGAACATGGAGATGATGCAGTTCCACCCGACCTGCCTCTACAATCTCGAGGTCAAGAACTTCCTCATTACCGAGGCGGTGCGCGGCGAAGGCGGCCACCTGCTCCACCCGGAGACCGGGCACCGCTACATGCCCGATTACGACCCGCGCGCCGAACTCGCCCCGCGCGACATCGTCGCCCGGGCGAACGACGACCAGATCAAGCGCTACGGCCTCGACTGCGTCCATCTCGACATCAGCCACCGGCCGCCCGAATTCGTGCGCCAGCACTTCCCGACGATCCACGAGAAGCTGCTGGGCCTCGGCATCGACATGACCAGGGAGCCGATCCCGGTCGTGCCCGCACAGCACTACACCTGCGGCGGCATTCCGGTCGGCCTCGACGCGCGCACCGACCTGCCGGGCCTGTGGGCGGCGGGCGAATGCACCGAAAGCGGCCTCCACGGCGCCAACCGCCTGGCCTCCAACAGCCTGCTCGAATGCTTCGTCTTCGGCGAGGCGGCCGCGCGCGACATCGCCGAATGCTGGGACCAGCTCGACGACCCGCCGCCGATCCGCGAGTGGGACGAGAGCCGCGTGACCGATTCCGACGAGGAAGTCGTCATCAAGCAGAACTGGACCGAGATCCGGCGGATGATGTGGAACTACGTCGGCATCGTGCGCACCACCAAGCGCCTCGAGCGCGCGCAGCACCGGATCGAACTGCTCGCGCAGGAGATCGAGGACTACTACGGCAGCTTCCGCGTCACGACCGACCTGATCGAGCTGCGCAACCTCCACCAGTGCGCCGACCTGATCGTCCGCAGCGCCCTCAAACGCCACGAAAGCCGCGGCCTGCACTTCACGCTGGATTACCCCGAGACCCTGACGGACGCGTGCGACACCGTACTGATGCCGTGACGTTCCAGCCCCACCCCCAGCCCCTCCCGCAAGCGGGAGGGGAGCGAGACTTGGGTCTGCGCGGCAGGCCCTAGTCGCAGCGGGGTGGGCCTCGCGCAACGCAGGCAGTTTGAAGGTTGGCGCACCCGCGCTATGTCCACCCGGGCCTTTCCGCGAACGGAAGGGGAGGAGGGGGACCAATGACACAAATCACCGCCAACGGCATCACGCTGGAATACGAGGACTACGGCAACCCGGGCGATCCGCCGGTGCTGCTGGTCATGGGGCTCGGCGCGCAGCTGACCTTGTGGCCGATGGAGCTGGTCGAAGCGCTGGTGGCGCGGGGGTTCCGGGTGATCCGCTACGACAACCGCGACATCGGGCTCAGCCACAAGTTCGACGGGGTGAAGGCGCCGGGCATTGTCAAGCTCATGCTGCTCGGCCGGCTCGGGCTGACGCCGCGCGTGCCCTATACGCTGGCCGACATGGCGGCGGACGGCGTCGGGCTGCTCGACGCGCTCGGGATCGACAAGGCGCATGTGGTCGGCGCGAGCATGGGCGGGATGATCGCGCAGCACATCGCCTTCACTCACCCTGAGCGCGTGCTCTCGCTCACCTCGATCATGTCGACCACCGGCAACCGCCGCCTGCCCCCTGCACAGAAGCAGGCGATCGAGGTCCTGACCAAGCGCCCCGTCTCCGATGACGAGGACATCCTGATCGCGCACGGCATGAAAATCGCACGCACGATCGGCAGCCCCGGCTACCCGCCCGACGAGACGCGGCTGCGGGCGAACGTCACCGCCGGCGTGCGGCGCAGCTATTACCCGGAGGGGCTCTCGCGCCAGCTCGCCGCGATTCTCGCCGATGGCGACCGGCGCGCGCGGCTCAAGGGCGTGACCGCGCCGACGCTGGTGATCCACGGCGAGGACGATCCGCTGGTCCCGTTCCCGGGCGGGAAGGACACCGCCGCATCGATTCCCGGCGCCACGCTGCGGAGCTTCCCCGGCATGGGCCACGACCTGCCGCTCGAACTGGTCGAGCCGATCGCCGACGCCATCGCCGGGCATACCCGGATGGCCGCAGCAGCATGACGCCGGAGGGCCGCGCGGCGCCATGAAATTGCGCGGCCCGATTCGATTGATTCAAAGCCCCCGAATACCCACTTTCCGCATATAAATTTTTTCACGGATTCATTTTGGGGCTTGCACCGGTGCACACCCAAGGAGTTTCCACGCGTCGCGGTGTGGCACTTGGATAGGACACCGCGGTCCGCAATGGTTTCTGACCATTTAACCCCTTGCACCCGACTCGCGGGTGATTCAGTATCTAGTGGTCAGGAACGCAGGGGAACCCACTAGATCGTGTTGCCGCCGAGGATACGCCCCACAGGGGTGCAGGCGGCGGCCGGTCTCGGAAACACCCCTCGCAAGGGCCTGGCCGGGGCGGATCGGGGGATAAGTAATTCCCCCCTGTTCGTCGGGAAATGGTAGGCGGAACCAGGCTTCCGCCGAATCGAACGGAAGCGGAACATCGTGCCGTCGGCGCGATTGTCCGAATGGCGCGAGAACGGGTGGGGCGAACATGGATTTCAGAACCGGGGACGATGCGGCGATGGGACTCGATCAGACGGATGGCGTGACGCTCGAGGGTGACGAAACCCCGGCAGACGCCAAGCCCGGGAAGGCGGCGATGAAGATGGACAAGTCGGACAAGGGCAGCGAGCAGCTCGTCGCGGAAAAGGCGGGCGAGGCGATCGCCGGCGCCATGGCCGAAGCGGCCAAGGCCTCTGCCGAGCAGCACGATTCGAAGAAGATCCTCGACCGCCGGTTCGACATTACGATCGACGAATCGCGCGATGCGCTGCTGACCGAATTCGGCAAGGAAACGCTGGTCGACCGCTACCTGCTGCCGGGCGAGAAGTTCCAGGACCTGTTCGCGCGCGTCGCCGATGCCTATGCCGACGATCAGGACCACGCGCAGCGGCTCTACGACTATATCTCGAAGCTGTGGTTCATGCCGGCGACGCCGGTGCTGTCGAACGGCGGCACCAACCGCGGCCTGCCGATCTCCTGCTACCTCAACTCGGTCGAGGACAGCCTGGAAGGGATCGTCGGCACCTGGAACGAGAACGTCTGGCTCGCCAGCCGCGGCGGCGGGATCGGCACCTACTGGGGCCAGGTGCGCGGGATCGGGGAGCCGGTCGGCCTCAACGGCAAGACCAGCGGCATCATCCCGTTCGTGCGGGTGATGGACAGCCTGACGCTGGCGATCAGCCAGGGCTCGCTGCGGCGCGGCTCGGCCGCCTGCTACATCGACATCTCGCACCCGGAGATCGAGGAATTCCTCGAGATCCGCAAACCTTCTGGCGACTTCAACCGCAAGGCGCTGAACCTGCACCACGGCGTGCTGGTGAGCGACGAGTTCATGGAAGCGGTGCGCGCCGGCGAGACCTTCGATCTCGTCTCCCCGCGCGACGGCAGCGTGCGCAAGACGATCGACGCGCGCAGCCTGTTCCAGAAGCTGGTCGAGACGCGGCTTGCCACCGGCGAGCCCTACATCGTCTTCTCCGACACGGTGAACCGGATGATGCCCAAGCATCACCGCGAGCTGGGCCTCAAGGTCTCGACCTCGAACCTGTGCTCGGAAATCACTCTGCCGACCGGCCGCGATCATCTCGGCAACGATCGCACGGCGGTCTGCTGCCTGTCCTCGCTCAACCTGGAAAAGTGGGAAGAGTGGGAAGGCGACAAGCTCTTCATCGAGGACGTGATGCGTTTCCTCGACAACGTGCTGCAGGACTATATCGACCGCGCGCCGCCGGAAATGGCGCGGGCGAAGTATTCGGCCATGCGCGAACGCAGCGTCGGCATGGGCGTGATGGGCTTCCACTCCTTCCTTCAGTCGAAGGGCATCGGCTTCGAAAGCCCGATGGCGAAAGTGTGGAACCTCAAGATGTTCAAGCACGTCAACGCCAAGGCCAACGAGGCCTCGATGATGCTGGCGAAAGAGCGCGGCCCCTGCCCCGATGCCGAGGACATGGGGGCGATGGAGCGCTTCTCCTGCAAGATGGCGATCGCGCCGACCGCGTCGATCTCGATCATCTGCGGCGGCACGAGCGCCTGCATCGAGCCGATCCCGGCGAACATCTACACGCACAAGACCCTGTCGGGCTCGTTCGTGGTCAAGAACCCCTATCTCGAGAAGATCCTGCGCGAGAAGTCGAAGGATTCGACCAACGTGTGGAACTCGATCCTCGAGCGCGGCGGCTCGGTCCAGCACCTCGACTTCCTGACACCGGAGGAAAAGGCGACCTTCAAGACCAGCTTCGAGATCGACCAGCGCTGGCTGCTCGAATTCGCGGCCGACCGCACGCCCTATATCGACCAGGCGCAGAGCCTGAACCTGTTCATCCCGGCCGACGTCGACAAGTGGGACCTGATGATGCTCCACTTCCAGGCGTGGGAGAAGGGCATCAAGTCGCTCTACTACCTGCGGTCGAAGTCCGTGCAGCGCGCCGGCTTCGCCGGCGGCGTCGAGGCCGACAACACCGCGGAGGCGGCGAAATACGAGCTCATGGCCGGCGGCGAGCAAACCGACTACGAGGAATGCCTGGCCTGCCAGTGAACCTTGTCCCTCTCCCACCGGGAGAGGGAGGGAGCGCCGCAGGCGCGGAAGGGTGAGGGCCCGCGGTATGAAGATCTACCGCGACGCCCCTTCCGGCGCGGTCGATCGAGCCCGCCGCCTGCGCCGTGACATGACCGATGCGGAGCGGCTGCTCTGGCGAGGCTTGCGGAAAGCCTTTCCGGAGGCAAAGTTTCGTCGGCAGGCCCCGATGGGCCCCTACATCGCCGATTTCCTGACCTTCCAGCACAGGCTCGTGATCGAAGTCGACGGCGGCCAGCACACCGAAGCGCTCGAAGCCGATGCTCACCGAACCCGTTACATCGAAGGGGAGGGTTTCCGCGTGATCCGCTTCTGGAACAGCGAAGTGATGGACAACCTCGACGGCGTGCTCGATACGATAGCGTCGCATCTCGACGGGAGGCCTGCATGATACCTCGCATCCGCCCTCACCCTCCCACGCCGCTGCGCGGCGCGGGCCCCTCCCTC
The DNA here is from genome assembly GCF_003581645.1 of Pelagerythrobacter aerophilus. Lineage (GTDB taxonomy): Bacteria > Pseudomonadota > Alphaproteobacteria > Sphingomonadales > Sphingomonadaceae > Pelagerythrobacter > Pelagerythrobacter aerophilus. Next base: position 513,516 of record NZ_QXFK01000019.1, read on the forward strand.
TCCCGGTGGGAGAGGGGTGCGGTCGTCGCCATCCTGCTTGCCGCCCTCTCGGCCTGCGCGTCGCAAGTCGACGCGGGCGTGTCGCAGGACCCGGGCGCGCCGGGCTTCCTCTGGGGGCTGTGGCACGGGTTCGTCTTCCCGTTCGCCTGGATCGGCTCGCTGTTCGATCCGGAGATCGCGGTCTATGCCGTGCCCAACCGCGGCGGGTGGTACGATTTCGGGTTCTTCCTCGGGATCACCGTGCTGGGCGGCGGGTCGTGGTTCGGCTCGAGGTCGCGCAAGTAAGGCCCGAATAGCAGAACCCCGGCCGCCAAGGATGGCGAACCGGGGCTCTTCGCTGCTGCCGTTGCCGGCGCAGCGGATCGCTGCCCATCCGTCAGGCGGTCGCGGCGTTCGTGCCCAGCCCCGCCGGGATGCGCGCCGTCTCCTTCAGATAGATGCGGTTGTCGTCGATCTTCTCGATATCGTCGATCGCGAGGAAGTGGTGGATGTCGTCGGCGCTGTCCGACCTGGTCAGCTTGATCGCATCGTCCTCCACTTCGTCGACCGTGCCAATGTGCTGGCCCTTGCAGTCGGCGACTTCCATGTGCTCCTTGATACGCATCTTCTCGAACATGATCGCTCTCCTTTCGGTTGGCTTTACACTTTGCCAACGGAGCGCGGCGCCGGCCCGTTCCGTCGTTGAGCGCACGCGAGGAACGGTTCGTTCGAGATGCCGCGGGATCAGACCGGCCGCTCGGCGTCGGCCTTCGCCCGGCGCGCCGGATCGTCGGAGGTTTCGCCGACCACCGGCTCGCCCGCCTGCGCCTGCCGCTCGCCGATCACGCCGGTCTTGAGGTCCTGCACCTCGCCCTCCTGCGCCCGCTTGCCGCCCTGCCGCGTCTCACCCTCGCGCGGGCCGGTGCGCTCGATGCCGCCTGGCTCGGGCCCCGGCTTGAGAGTGACGTTGCGGCTGTCGTCCGGTTCGTATTCGCCCATGGAAATTCTCCTTTCGCGAGCGACCAACGGCCGGCCGCGCCGCTGCGTTCCGGGGCCGCCCCCGGTTATCCCCACCCTATCGCCCGCGCCCGTTTTGGCGTGCCCGGCGGCGGGCATAGTGTCGTTCGCCTGACGCGCGCGCCGGGGGAGCGATTCGCGGGTGCGGGGCCTTGCCGCCTCGCGCGGTCCGCCCTTCGCAAAGATCCCTCCCGGCGCCCGCAAACCGATTCACATACCCGCCCCGATACGCTATATATTGGGGCCAACGCCAACCGGAGACGCCAGATGTCCCTTCTCGAAGCCCGCAAGACCTACAAGCCGTTCGAATACCCGTGGGCTTACGACTTCTGGAAGCGCCAGCAGCAGATCCACTGGATGCCCGAGGAAGTGCCGCTGGGCGAGGACTGCCGCGACTGGGCGCAGAAGCTCTCCGAGCACGAGCGCAACCTGCTCACCCAGATCTTCCGCTTCTTCACCCAGGCCGACGTCGAGGTGCAGGATTGCTACCACGACAAGTACGGCCGCGTGTTCAAGCCGACCGAGATCAAGATGATGCTCGCCGCCTTCTCCAACATGGAGACGGTGCACATCGCCGCCTATTCGCACCTGCTCGACACGATCGGCATGCCCGAAAGCGAATACGGCATGTTCCTCGAATACGAGGAGATGAAGAACAAGCACGACTACCTGCAGCAGTTCGGGGTCGACAGCGACGAGGACATCGCCCGCACCCTGGCGATGTTCGGCGGCTTCACCGAGGGGCTGCAGCTCTTCGCCAGCTTCGCCATGCTGATGAACTTCCCGCGCTTCAACAAGATGAAGGGCATGGGCCAGATCGTCAGCTGGTCGGTCCGCGACGAGAGCCTGCACTGCGAAGGCATCACCCGCCTGTTCCACGCCTTCGTGCAGGAACGCGACTGCCTGACCAAGGCGGTCAAGGAAGACATCATGGACATGTGCCAGAAGACGGTGCGGCTGGAGGATGCCTTCATCGACCTCGCGTTCGAGCAGGGCCCGGTCCCGGGGATGACGGCGAAGGAAATCAAGCACTACATCCGCTACATCGCCGACTGGCGCCTGGGCCAGCTCGGCCTCCAGCCGATCTACATGGTCGAGGACCACCCGCTCCCCTGGCTCGCCCCGCTGCTCAACGGCGTGGAGCACGCCAACTTCTTCGAAACCCGCGCGACCGAGTATTCGAAGGGCGCGACCAAGGGCAACTGGCAGGACGTCTGGTCGAGCTTCGACAAGCGCCAGAAGGCGAAGAAGGGCGAAGAAGCGAACGACCTCGGGGACGAGGGGCCGGGGCTGTTCGGGGATGGCGGCGAGAGCGGGAGCGTGGCGGCGGAGTGAATACTCCAGATTTCTGGGTAGTATTCTGGACCGCGCTGATCACGCTTGGAGGAGCTTGGTTTGGCTACTGGTTGGCTGGCAAACCGCGGTTGATCGTATTCAGCCCAAACTCCACCTTCTTCCAACTTGATCCCCCCGAGGTTGGAGGCTCACCGCTCGCAATTCGGGCTGGTCAGATTATCGTCCAAAATTATGGTCGGAAAAGCGCGACTAAGGTCCAACTCGTCGCTGAACCCGGGACGATGCCATGGGGGTACAACCTCTTTCCAGCTTTAGATCATGCAGTAAGGAGGGGTGCTCGCGGAGAGTGGATATTGGAACTTGAGTTCCTCGGGCCGGGTGAAAACGTCACGGTCCAGATCCTAAATGGGCCACAGATCGCGTCTGTTAGATCGCTCGAAGGAGCGGCAAAGGCCGTCCCGGTCATTCACCAGCGTTTGTATCCGCGGTGGGTCCAAGTCACGACTGCTGTCTTGATGGCGGTCGGCGTGATTACAATTGCCTATGGTATTTTCACCCTCTTCGAAAGACTGCTGAATTGAGAGCAGCTCCGCCTCAGAGCCTAGATCTAGCGCAAGAATACTTACGTCGGACGCCGTGCCATCAAGACGCTTTCCGCGCACGCTCGGACGCGATAGCCTCGCACGTATGAAACCACTTGGCCTTCTCACGCTCCTCGCCCTCGCCCCCCTGACCCTCGCCACCCCCGCCGTCGCCTGCTCCGTCGCGCCAGACTACCGCGTCCCCACCAACCTCGAACTCGCCGAGGAGGCCGAGCTGGTGCTGCTCGGGCGGGTTGTCGGGGAGGTCGAGGGGGCGGATCCGTGGGACAGGAAGCTGCTGGTCGAGCCGGTGCAGGCGATCAAGGGTGAGATGCTGGAGGGCACGGTGTCGATCGCGTACGCCGGGCTCGTGCCCGAGGACAGGCCGGACTTCGGCATTCTCAGCAATCCCTACGAGCTGAACCAGGCGCACCCGCTCAGCTATATCGGCGGCTGCATCCGCTACATGTTCCCGCGCGGAACCACGGCGCTGTTCTTTCTCGATCGCGCGCCGGATGGTGAGGGCTGGCGACCGTCGGGCGGGCCGTTCTCGCGCTGGGCGGAGGACGTGCTGGATGAGCAGGCGCCGTGGCTGATGCTCACGCAGTTGTATGTCGACGTCGCCGCCGCGCCCGAGAGCGAGCGCAAGGCCATGCTCGAAGCCGAGCGCGGCGAGCTTGCCGCCATGGCCGACGATCCCGTCGCCCGGCTTATCGCCGCCGACATCGCGCGCCAGATCGAAGGGCCGAACCCGACCTGGCACGAAGTCATGGAGCGCGAGATGGAAGCTCACCGGGAGCTCGATTCCGCGATGGACGCGGTAGCGGACCTCGAAGCCTCTGCCGACGAACCGCACGAGATGGGTCAGGCCGATGCGATGGAGGATCCCGAGCGCTAGGCGCCAGTGATCCGCCCCGGGTTCCCGCTCTCGCGGGAATGACGAGGAGGGGAGGCGTTTGCGCATCGTCCCTGCCGGTCCCGCGTGAACCGCTCGCCCGCCTCGCGCGTTGTCCCCGCATGCCCTCCACCGCGATCGCCCGCTATGCCTATCGCGCCGAGATCGGAGCGCTCGACATCGAGTTCGTGAGCGGGCGCGTCTATCGCTATTTCGCCGTGCCGGAACGGACCGCGCGCGGGCTGGCGCAGGCAGGGTCGAGAGGCGGCTATTTCAACCGCGCGATCCGCGACCGCTATCGTTACGAACGGTTGCGGAGCTGGGAGGACGGGTGACGCGCGCACCCTCGTTCGCCCGCCGCTTCCAAGATGCAACATATGTCAATTCTCCTCCGAAAATCAACAACTTGGCGCACCCCGCCTTCGCTCTGGCGCAAGTGAGGAACCGCCCGCCGCGTGGCGGCTTTGGTCGGCAGGTCCTCACAAAAACGGACCCTTTGGAGAAGGAGCCAAGTCATGAACCAGAGCAACGACAACAAGGGCGGCGGTCAGCGCCAGCAGGGTGGCGGCCAGCAGGAACGCCAGCGCGAGCAGCAGGGCGGCAACCAGCGCCAGCAGGGCGGTGGCGGCCAGCGCGAACGCGAGCGCGAAGATCAGGGCGGCGGCAGCCAGCGCCGCTGACGCCACCGACGCACGTAATGCGAGCGGCGGCCGTTCTCTTTCCGGGGGCGGCCGCTTCTCTTTCCAGCAGGGGAGATGCGGCCGATGGCCGATTACGAACCACCCGCCGCGGGCTCACCGTCCGCCGGCGGACAAGCCTCCAGCGCCGCCGCTCCGGCGCGCGAACTGGTCCACAATCCCACCATTCGCCTCCACGGAACGGTCGACGACGCGATGCTCGACACGTTTCTCGACGGGGTGGCCCGGGCCGAGGGCGGCCAGGGGCCGGTCGCGGTGGAAGTCTGCACGCTCGGCGGGGATGCCGAAGTCGGGCGCCGCATGGTGCTCGAGGTCGGCCTCGCGCGCGAGCGGCTGCCGGGACGCCGGCTGATCTTCATCGGCAAGACGATCGTCTATTCCGCCGGGGTCACGATCATGAGCGCCTTCCCGCACGAGGACCGCTTCGTCACCTCCGACGGGGTGTTCCTGATCCACTGCCGCCAGCTCGAAAAGACGGTCGAGCTGTCCGGCCCGATGCGGGGCAGCATGCCGCTGGTCGAGTCGCTCTGCCGCCAGCTCAAGCTCGGCTGCGAAATGGAGATCCAGGGCTTCAGGCGGCTGATCGCGGGGAGCGAGATCGAAATGGAGGAGGTGCTCGATAAGGGGCTGCACAACTGGTACCTCACCGCGGAAGACGCGCTCGAGCGGCGGCTGATCGCGGGGATCATCGACTGCGACTGATCCGGCCGGGCGCAGTCACCGGGTCGGGGCGGGCGGGTGCTTCGGTCTGCGCGGGATTTGACGCGGTGCGCCTTATCTGTATTATAGACTTAATACACTAAGCCACCAGAAGGCCCTCCATGTTCTCGTTTATCGCACCGCTTCTTCTCGCGCAGGCCGCGCCCGCCACGGCAATGTCGGTTCCGCCGCTCGACGCGCTCACCGGGCAGATCGAGGCGGCGGACGGGGCGCTGTTCTGGGCGGCGTTCGAGGCGTGCGATCCGCCTGCCGTCGAGCGGGTGCTGGGCGAGGATTTCCGCATGCTTCACGACAAGGGCGGGCTCGTCGCGAGCAGCCGGGCGGAGTTCATCGCCCAGATGGAGCGCGAATGCGCCGCGCGCGCGCCGGGCGGGGCACACGCCGGCTACGCCAATCGCCGGCTCGCAGTGCCGGGCTCGCGCACCATCCGCCCCCTCGGCCAATGGGGCGCGCTCGAGGAAGGCGCGCACGTGTTCTTCGAGCGGCGCGCGGATGGCGAGTGGGAGATGGTCGGCGGGGCACGCTACCAGCACGTCTGGCGCTGGATGCCCGGCGAAGGCCGCCTGCGCCTCGTCGAAAGCCTGAGCTACGACCACGGTGCCGCAGCGGCGTACCCGCCGGAGGGCGCCGAACAGTAGCCGAGGCGGTTCGCGCTGGAGCTTGCGTGCCGGGGCTGGCGCGCGCACAAATCGCTTTCCTACATGCGCAAAATTTGCTCCATCCTGAGCGATGAAGCGCTATCCGCCCCCTCCGCCGGCCGGCGAGTCGGCCCGCGAGCCGCGGCAGACCCGCCGCCGCATCCCCGCTTTCCATCCCGTGCCCGTCGGCCCGCGCCGCGACGGCTGGGTGCCCGAACGACAGGCGGCCTTCATCGGCTTCCTCGCCCACACGCGCTCGGTTTGTGCCGCCGCGCGCGCCGTCGGCATGGGGCGGGAGAGCGCCTACCGCCTGCGCAAGCGCCCGGGCGCGGCGGGCTTCGCCGCGGCGTGGGACGCGGCGCTGGGAAAGTCACACCAGCCTGTGGACTTGGCTTCGGCGAAGTCCACAGGGCTGGATGCCGGCTACCGCGCCGAGGAAGGGTTGATCCAGGTCGTGATGGAGCACGGGCGCTATGCCGGAACATACTGGAAAGACGACAACAATGCGCTCCTCCAGCATCTCGCGCGGCTGGACCGGGCGGGCCGCTGGGCCTCCGATTCCGGCGCAAGGTTACACCGCGTAAAACCCGGCGGAGCGTCAACGCCGGGGCGACACCTTGCCCGCGCTTGATCGCACTGCCGCCGCCCCCATCTTGCAGGGGTATCAGGACTAGAGAGAGGACCGACCCGCCGATGCGCACCGAAGCCGAAGTGGCCGCCATGTCATGCCCCGTCTGCCGCGTCCCGCTCGCGATGAGCGACCGGCAGGGGATCGAGATCGATTATTGCCCGCAGTGCCGCGGCGTCTGGCTCGACCGCGGGGAGCTCGACAAGATCGTCGAACGCAGCGCGCCCCAGGCCGCCCCGCAGCGCCCCGCGCCCGACTACGCGCGCCACGGCGGGCAGGCGCACTCGGGCTACGGCCACGGTCATCACGGCAAGCCCTACAAGCGGCGCAAGAGCTGGCTCGAGGATATCTTCGACTGAGCCGAAGCGCGGGACGTGCGATTTGTCAGTGACCCGCGGCGGTGCTATTGGTTACAGGAGAAACTATGGCCACGATCGCACCCGAAGAACAGGACTTTACGGCTCTCCCCGAGATGCCGGCGGACGTCTTCACCGCCCCGCTGAAGAAGCCGGCGCACGTCGGCGACGATTGGCTGGAGCCGAAGCAGACCGACTACACCTCGGATGACGATGCGATCTGGAACGATCTCTTCGCCCGGCAGATGGCGGTCCTGCCCGGCCACGCGGCGAGCGCCTTCATGGAGGGGCTGGACAAGCTCGACCTCGGCCAGGGCGGCGTGCCCGAGTTCGCCCGGCTGTCGGAGGATCTCGGCAAGCTGACCGGCTGGAGCGTGGTGCCGGTGCCGATGCTGATCCCGGACCACGTGTTCTTCTGGCATCTCGCCAACCGCCGCTTCCCGGCAGGCAACTTCATCCGCACCCGCGAGACGTTCGACTACATCCAGGAACCCGACGTGTTCCACGACGTCTTCGGCCACGTCCCGATGCTGACCGACCCGGTCTACGCCGACTACATGCAGGAATACGGCAAGGCCGGGTGGAAGGCGATGCGCTACAACCGGCTCAAGGCACTGGGCGCGCTCTACTGGTACACGGTGGAGTTCGGGCTGATGCTCGAACACGGCGAAGTGCGGGCCTACGGTGCGGGCATCCTCTCGGGGCCGACCGAGGTGGTCTTCGCGGTCGAGGGGAAGAGCCCCAACCGGATCATGCTCAACGTCGACCGGGTGATGCGCACCGACTACGTGATCAGCGACCTGCAGCCGACCTACTTCGTGATCGAGAGCTTCGAGGACCTCTACCGCCAGACGGTGGAACGCGACTTCGACCGCCTCTACCGCAACCTGCCGCCGGCTTTCACTTACGCGAACTCGGCCGTCATCGACGTCGACAACGTGATCCACCGCGGCACCCAGGAATACCTCCTGCGCGGTGGCCGCGGGAGCGGCGCTGCGCCGGTCTGAGCGGCGGCAAAAGAAAAGCCGGCCCGGGCTGACCCGGACCGGCTCTCCTGAATTCGAGAAGCGAAGAGCTTACTCGGCCGGCGGGGTCGCAGCAGCGTCGCCCTCGGCAGCGGCTTCGGCCTGGTCTTCCATCGCGTCCGCCTGATCTTCGGCCGCGTCGGTCATCGCATCGGCTTCGGCGTCGGTGATCTGGCCGGTGTCTTCCATCGCTTCGGCCTGCTCGTTCACCATCTCGGCGTTCTGCTCGCCGGCGTCCTCGGCCGCGTTCTCCTGCGCGCTATCGCAGGCAGCGAGGCTGAGGCCCATTGCGGCAACCGAAGCAACCATCGCGCTCTTGAAAATGCTCTTCATCTCAGTCTTTCCCCTTTGTTGTTGGGTGGGCCGACCTGTACACGCATGTCGACCCGGCGTGAATAGCGTTTACCTTTGGTGCTCGTCGAACCGGTTTCGAAACAGGGCCAGGGCACCGATGAGGACCAGCGCACCGCCGGCAGCGATCGGGATCGAGATCCCGCTGATGCCGGAAAGTATCGATCCGCGATTGCCGATCACCCCGCTGATGACGGCCCCGACCGTGCCCGCGGCCACGTTGGCCATGATCCCCCGCCCGTCTTCCACGCGCAGCACGATCGCCGCGAGCCAGCCCAGAACCGCGCCACCCGCAAGAAAGAAAATCAAACCCATCGTGTTATCGTCTGCGAACCATCCTGCCCGATACAACCCGGCGTCGCCGCGAAACGTTCCGATGCTTGCGGCCAGCCGAGCAGGATAGTTGCACCCGGGCAACGATCCGGAATGGATCAGCCCGCGGCGAGCCAGACGATCGCGCCCGCACCGAGTACGATGCGGTACCAGGCGAACGGCGCGAAGCCGTGGCGGCTGACGTAGGCGACGAAGGCCCGGATGACCACGAGCGCGACGAGGAACGCCGCGAGGAAGCCGAGCGCGATCTCCCCCCAGCCGACCGTCGCCTCGCCCGCCAGCAGCGCCGGCTCGTCGAGGATCTTGACCGTCGCGGCGCCCAGCATCGTCGGAACCGCGAGGAAGAACGAGAATTCGGCCGCGGTCTTGCGCCCCACGCCCATGGCCAGCGCGCCGAGGATGGTTGCCGCCGAACGGCTCGTGCCGGGGATCATCGCCAGGCACTGGGCGAAGCCGACCGCGATCGCCGTCTTCCACGACAGCCCGGCCACGCCGACGTCCTCACGCACCGGGATCGTCCTCTCGAGCGCGAGGATCGCGATGCCGCCGATCACCAGGGCCACGGCCACCACCATCGGCGTGCCGAGCATGACGTCGATCGCATCCTTCGCGAGCAGTCCGATCACCGCTGCGGGCAGAAAGCCGAGCAGGATGTTGCGCGCGAACCGAAGGGCTTCCGGTTCGAGGCGGAGAAGGCCCATGCCCATCGTCCAGAACGTCTTCCAGTATGTCACCACGACCGCGAGGATCGCACCGAGCTGGATAACGATGTTGAACTGCCGCCACTGCGCCGGATCGTAGCCGAAGAAGGCCTGCGCGAGGATCAGGTGGCCGGTCGAGGAGACGGGGAGGAACTCGGTCAGCCCTTCGAGGATGCCGAGCAGGATTGCGGTAAGGGTGAGGCTCATTGCCTGCGGGTCATGGCGATGGCGCGCGGCGTGTCAAACGCAAATCGGTCGCCGCCCATAAAAATTGCCCCCGGCCGCTCGGGCCGAGGGCAATCCTTGGTGATGGCAAGGGTGCCCTTACCAGATATGCACGCGCTGCTCCGGCGGCAGGTAGAGTGCGTCGTCGGGCGTCACGTTGAACGCCTTGTACCAGGCATCCATCTGCCGCACCGCGCCGTTGGTGCGGAACTGCTCGGGGCTGTGCGGATCGGTGCGCAGCCGCTGACGCGCGGCGTCCTCGCGCTGCTGCGAGCGCCAGACCTGCGCCCAGGCGAGGAAGAAGCGCTGGTCGCCGGTCAGACCATCGATCACCGGCGCTTCCTTGCCGTTCAGCGAGAGCTTGTAGGCGCGGTAGGCGAGGCTGAGCCCGCCGACGTCGCCGATGTTCTCGCCCAGCGTCAGGCGCCCGTTGACGCAGGTCGTGCCGTCGTCGAGCGGGCAAAACGCGCTGTACTGCTCGACCAGCGCGTCGGTGCGCTTGTCGAACGCCGCGCGGTCGGCGTCGGTCCACCAGTTGCGCAGCATGCCGGTGCCGTCGGACTTGGAGCCCTGGTCGTCGAACCCGTGGCCCATCTCGTGCCCGATGACCGCGCCGATGCCGCCGTAGTTGACCGCCGGATCGGCCGAGAGGCCGTAGAACGGCTGCTGCAGGATCGCGGCGGGGAATACGATCTCGTTCTTGGTCGAGTTGTAGTAGGCGTTGACCGTCTGCGGCAGCATGCCCCACTCGGTGCGGTCGATCGGCCCGCCGAGCTTGGAGAGCATGTCCTTCCACTGCCATTCGGCCGCGGCGATGCGGTTGGCGAGCGGCGTGCCGGCGTCGATCGCGAGGCCCGGATAAGTCTCCAGGTTGTCGCGGTAGCCGATCTTGGGATCGAAGCTGTCGAGCTTGGCGACGGCTTCCCGCTTGGTCGCCGCGCTCATCCAGTCGTTCTCTTCGATGCTGATCGCCAGCGCCTTGCGCAGGTTGACGACCAGATCTTCCATCGCCGCCTTGTTCTCCGGCGGGAAATAGCGCTCGACGTAAGAAGCGCCGACCAGCTCGCCGAGCAGGCCCTCGGTCTCCGCCGTCGCCCGCTTCCAGCGCGCGCGCTGCTCGGGCGTGCCGGTCAGCGTCTTGCCGTAGAAGGCGAAGTCCGCCTGGTCGATCGCGCTCGGCAGAACCGCGGCGTTGCTGGCGAGGAATTCCTTGACCGTCCACGCCTGCAGCACGTTAACCGGTGTCTTCGCCAAGAGCGCGAGCATCGCCGGCGTGCCGCCGCCGATCTTGGCGAGCGTATCCTCGGTCAAGCCGAGCGCAGCCGCTTCCTGGTCGGTCGGCGGCAGGTCGTAGACGACGAAGCGGTCGGTCTCGCCGAAACCGCTCGCATCGAGCATCGCGTTGAGCGGGAAGCCGCCCGCCAGATCGCCGAGCTCGGCAGGGGTCACGGCGTTGTAAGTCAGGTCGCGGTTGCGGCGCGTGGCGCGGTCCCAGGCGATGTTGTGCGCGATCGCGTCTTCGAGCGCATAGACCTGCTGCGCGGTCGCGGCGGGGTCTGCGTACCCGGCCTGCTGGAACAGGAAGGCGAGATATTCGCGGTACTTGGCCTGGATATCGCGGCCCTTCTCGGTCTCGTCGAGATAGTAATCGCGGTCGGGAAGGCCGAGGCCACCTGACGCCACGTAGACCGAATAGCGGGTCGGCTCCTTCGCATCGACTGTCACGAACCCGCCTACGGGCGAGGAATAGCCGGGCGTGCCCCACAACGTGGCGAGCTCGGCGAGTGTCTTCGCGCCTTGGATACGATCGAGATAGGGCTTGGCCGGAGCGAGACCCGCGGCATCGATCGCGGCGGTATCGAGGAAGGCGTTGTAGGCGTCGACGATGCGCTTCTCGTCGGCCGAGAGGCTTGCCGGATCCTTCGCCACCAGTTCGTCGACCAAAGTCTTCACGTCGCTGGTCGATTTCTCGCGCAGCAGGTTGAACGCGCCGAAACGCGAGAACTCGGGCGGCAGCGGATTGGCTTCGAGCCACTTCTCGTTGGCGTAAGCGAAGAAGTCGTCGCCCGGATCGATGGTCTTGTCGAGATAGGCCGGATCGAAGCCCCATTCGCCGAAGCTCATCGTCGGCAGCGGGGTTTCCTCGGCCTTGGCGGCGGGCGCCGCGGCGTCGGCATCCTGCGCCAGCGCCGGAACGGCAAGAGTCAGGGCGAGAGCGCTGGCCCCCGCGGCAAGCATGGTGCGGATCATGTGGAATTCTCCCGGAAATTTCAGTCAGCCCCAAGGATGCAGAGATCCTCTGGCGTCAGCATAGGTGACGGCACGTGTGCTGCGTCGCCGTTCGTCGGTTTCAGTCGCAACTTCATAGATTGTCGCGCCTGTGTCTCGGCTGAACGCGTCGATCCGGCTTCAGGCGGCTTCGCCGGGGGCGAACTGGAGCGCAGCGAGTCGGCTGTAGAGCCCGCCCGCCTCGGTCAGTTCGGCATGCGTGCCCTGCTCCACGATCCGCCCCTCGTCCATCACCACGATCCGGTCGGCCGCGCGGACGGTGGCGAGGCGGTGCGCGATCACCAGCGTCGTGCGCTCCGCCATCAGCCGGTCGAGCGCCTGCTGGACGAGCCGCTCGCTTTCCGCATCGAGCGCGCTGGTCGCCTCGTCGAGCAGCAGGATCGGCGCGTCGCGCAGCAACGCTCGGGCGATGGCGAGGCGCTGCTGCTGTCCGCCGGACAGCCGCGTGCCGCTCTCGCCCAGATAGGTATCGAGACCCTCGGGAAGCTCGCGCAGGAAGCGTTCGGCATTGGCCGCGCGCGCTGCCTCCCAGATGTCTTCGTCGCTCGCGTCCCAGGCGCCGTAACGCAGGTTGTCGCGCGCGTTGGCGGAGAACAGCACCCCGTCCTGCGGGACGAGGGCGATGCGCTTGCGGATCTCCGCCGGATCGGCGCTGGTGAGCGGGATCCCGTCGAGCCGGATCGTGCCGGCCTGCGGATCGTAGAACCGCTCGGCAAGCTGGAACACGGTCGACTTGCCCGCGCCCGACGGGCCGACCAGCGCGACTGTCTCTCCCGGCTCGATTTCGAGCGAGAACTCCTTGAGCGCTGCGCTTTCGAGCCGCGTCGGGTAACGGAAGGAGACACCGCGGAACGAGAGGCTGCCGCGCGGCGGCTCGGGCAATGCCAGGGGGCGTGCGGGCGGGGCGATCGTGGGTCTTTCCTGAAGCAGTTCCTCCAGCCGGCTGGCGGCGCCGGCGCCGCGCAACAGATCACCGTAGACCTCGGTCAGCGCCCCGAACGCCCCCGCGACGAGCCCGCCGGTGAGCACGAACGCGGCGATCGTGCCGCCACTGATCTCGCCGGTGGAGACAGCGATCGCGCCGCGCCACATGACCATGGTGATCCCGCCGAACACCAGCAGGATCACGATCGAGGTCATCGCCGCACGCAACGCGATGCGCCGCCGCGCGGTGGCGAACGTGCGCTCGACCGCCTGCGCGAAGCGGCTGCCCTCGCGCGCCTCCTGGTTGAACGCCTGGACGATCTTCATCGCCGCGAGCACTTCGGTCACCATCGCGCCGACATCGGCCACCCGGTCCTGGCTCGACCGCGAGACCACGCGGATACGGCGGCCGAAGTACATGATCGGCGCGATCACCAGCGGGATGCCCACGAGCAGCCCCACGGTCAGCGTCGGGGCGAGGTAGAGCAGGATCGCGGTTCCGCCGAGGGCGGTCAGCAGGTTGCGCAGGGCAACCGAGACGGTGGTGCCGACGACCTGCTCGATCAGCGCGGTGTCCGAGGTCATCCGACTGGAGATTTCCTTCGGGCTGTTCGCCTCGTAGAAGCCGGGCGCAAGGCGCAGGAGGTTCGCCTGGACCTTGAGGCGGATGTCGGCGACCACGCGCTCCCCCAGCCAGCTGACGAAATAGAACCGCGCCGCCGTGCCGATCGCCAGTACGACCACGATCATCAGCAGGTACTCGAATGCGTTGGCGATCTCCGCCAGGCTCGCGCCGCCGCCGAACGCGCGATCGATGATGACCTTGAACCGCCAGGGAATCGCGAGCGTCGCCGCGGCGGTCGTGAACAGTGCGGCTAGCGCGAGCGCGACGCGACCCGGATACTTGGCCGCCTCGCGGAAGATCATCGTCAGCGGGCCGAGCGTGCGCGCGGGCTTCGCCTCGCCCTCGATGGCCGAGCTGCGGCGGAAGAGGCCGCGGCGCGCGGGGCGCGCTTCGGGTTGTGGGGTGTCCGCGTCCATGCGGGGCAGGTAGCGATGCGGCGCGGCAAAATCCACTTATCCGGCGCGCATCGGGCACGAAACTGCAAATGATGCGTTGCACAATGCCACACGACCCGTCACTGTGCAGTGCACAAATCCACGACGGCAGGCGTCCGCACCGGACGCTCGGCAAGGGAAACGCGACTTGCTCTATCACGCTTACGAATTGCAACGCGCCTGGCTCAGCGGCGCGAGCGCGCTCGCCTCGATGGGCGCCGAGGCGCTATCGAACCCCTACCTGCCGGTGGGCTACATGGGCTTCGGACAGGTGGGCGCGAGCGCGCTCGAGGTCTTCGCCCATGCCGCCGCCCCGCGCGGCAAGCCCGCGTTCGGGATCGATTTCGTTGAGGTGGCCGGCGAGCCCTGCGCGGTCGAGGAAGCGACCGTCGTCAACCGGCCGTTCGGCGATCTCAAGCGCTTTACCCGGGAAGGGCTGCCCGAGGACGTGCCGAAGCTGCTGATCGTCGCGCCGATGAGCGGCCACTACGCCACGCTGCTGCGCGGCACGGTGCGGCGCATGGTCGAGAGCTGCGAGGTCTATGTGACCGACTGGGCCGACGCGAAGACGGTGCCGCTGTCGGAAGGCCGTTTCGATCTCGACGACTACATCGACTACCTGATCGAGTTCCTGGAGCATATCGGGCCCCAGAAAAACGGCTTGGGCGCCCACATGATGGCGGTGTGCCAGCCATCGGTGCCCGCGCTCGCAGCCACCGCGATCATGGGGGCGCAGGAGCATCCCTGCCGCCCGGCGACGCTGACCATGATGGGCGGCCCGATCGATACGCGCGAGAGCCCGACCACGGTCAACGATGTCGCCATGGACCGTCCGATCGAATGGTTCCGCAACACCGTGATCGCCACCGTGCCGATGCAGCATCGCGGTGCGGGGCGACGGGTCTATCCGGGCTTCCTCCAGCTTGCCGGGTTCATGAGCATGAACCTCGGCCAGCACATTCTCAGCCACTACGAGATGTTCAAGCACCTCACCGTCGGCGACGAGGACAGCGCGCAGGCGACCAAGGATTTCTACGATGAATACCGCTCAGTCTGCGACATGACCGCGGAGTTCTACCTCCAGACGGTGGAGGAGGTGTTCCAGGAGCATTCGCTGGCGAAGGGCACGTTCACGCACCGGGGCGAGCCGGTCGATCTGAGCGCGATCCGCGACACCGCGCTGCTGGCGATCGAGGGCGAACGCGACGACATCTCCGGCATCGGGCAGACGAAAGCCGCGCTTACGCTCGCCACCGGCCTGGCGAAGTCGAAGAAGCAGTACCTGCTCGCCGAAGGCGCCGGGCACTACGGTATCTTCAACGGCAGCCGCTGGCGCACCAAGATCGCGCCGGCAGCCGAGGCCTTCATGGCAAGGCACGGCAAGACGAAAGCCTGAGCCGAAAGGATCGGGTTCCTAACCCGCCCCGCCCCTCTGCCCGAAGAACCGCCGCACGATCCGCCGCGCCAGCAGCAGAAGCCACACCGTCAGCGCCAGCAACACCAGCGCGATCGCGCCGGCCGCGTAGGGATACTCGTAAGCCGCCCAGAGCAGGCTCGCAGTCGCGACGTCCTCCACGGTTGAGACGGCCACGTTGCTCACCGGCTCGGGGCTGGTGTTGACCACACCGCGCGCGCCGGCCTTCCCTGCATGCGCCGCGAAGGCCGCACCGCCGCCGAGGAGGAAGGCGATCACCTGCGTCGCCGGGTCGGCCGGATCGACGATCGCCAGCGCCAGCAGCGCGCCGCCGACCGGGCGCACGAAGGTGTGTACCGCATCCCACACCGAATCGAGCCACATGACCTTGTCGGCGAAGAACTCGCACAGCGCGGCGACGGCAGCGATACCCATGACCCACGGGTTCTCGAGCACGGCGAGGCTCGCCAGATGCTCGGGCACGGGGATCGCGTCGAGCCGCATGGCGAGCCCGGTGGCGAAGATGCACAGGTAGAGGCGCCATCCGGCCAGCAGGCTGACGCTGCCCGCGATGCCGATAATCTCCATCACGCCCATCGTTCTCTCCTCCGCTCGGAAGGATGCGCCGCAATGGCGCGCGCCGCAAGCGCCGGCGTTCTAGCGTGCGTTGCCGACCACGCGCATCTCGTCGACGCCGCAGCGGAAGTCGTTCGCACGCGTATCGGCGATCTCGCGCGCGATGGGGTTCGCACCGGGCGTGTCGCCTGCGATCTGGGCGACGCGGCAGCCTGGCGCGCCTTGCCGCCCGATCTTCTCGACCCCGATCACCGTGCGTCCCGTGCTTTGCGGAGCGACGTCGCGATAGCGGAAGATCACCGCGAACGGCTCCCCGTCCTTCATGCGCCATTCGAGCCGCTCGCCCAGCTCGTTGAAGGCGCCGATGGTCATGAATTCCTCGCCGTCGACGCCGGCATCGATATCGAGCCGCCCGTCGCCGAGATGAACGAAGATCGGGACATCTCCGCGGCCCGGGCAGGCGTAATCGACGCTTGCGCCTTCGCTCGCTTCCCCGGTCACCCGGCAGACGTCGAGATCGAATGCGGTGTAGGCCGAGGAGTAACCGTCGGCATCGGCGGGTTCTTCGGCCGCAGGATCGACTGTCGGCTCCGCGGCGGTAGTTCCGGCATCTCCCGCGGTCGGTGAAGACTGCGCCTCTACTGCCTCACGCTCGGGCCCTTCCTGCGAGCACGCAGCAGGCAGCGCGGCTGCCAGCAATAGCCAAACGAAAGGGCGGCGCATGCGGTTCTCCTTCGGCAAGAGGCACGAAGAAGAACGCACGAGCCGCCCACCTGTTCAAATCCGGCGCTGAATCAGAGGACTTCGAACATCCCCGCCGCGCCCATGCCGCCGCCGACGCACATCGTCACCACGACGTACTTCGCGCCGCGCCGCTTGCCTTCGATCAGCGCATGGCCGGTGCAGCGCGCGCCGGTCATGCCGTAGGGGTGCCCGATCGAGATCGAGCCTCCGTTGACGTTGAGCAGGTCGTTCGGAATGCCGAGCTTATCCCGGCAGTAGAGCACCTGCACCGCGAACGCCTCGTTGAGTTCCCACAGGCCCACGTCCTCCAGCTTCACGCCCGTGCGTTCAAGCAGCTTGGGGATCGCGAAGACGGGGCCGATGCCCATCTCGTCGGGCTCGGTGCCGGCCACCGCCATGCCGACGTAGCGGCCGAGCGGGGTGAGGCCCTTCTTCTCGGCGACCTTGGCCTCCATCAGCACGCTGGCCGAGGAGCCGTCCGAAAGCTGGCTGGCATTGCCCGCGGTGATCGTGGTGCCCGACCCCATGACAGGCTGCAACGCCGACAGGCCCTCCAGCGTGGTCTCGGGCCGGTTGCCCTCGTCCTTGGCGATGGTGACTTCCTTGTCCGAAACCTCGCCCGTTTCCTTGTTGGTCACCTTCATCGTGGTGGTGACCGGCACGATCTCGTCGTCGAACTTGCCTGCCGCCTGCGCTGCGGCTGTGCGCTGCTGCGACTGCAGGGCGTACTCGTCCTGCGCCTCGCGGCTGATGCCGTAGCGCTGCGCGACCGTCTCGGCGGTCTGCAGCATCGGCATGTAGATCGCGCCGTGCATGTTGATCAGCTCCGGATCGGGCATCACGCGCATTTCCTTGGTCTGCACGAGGCTGATCGATTCCTGTCCACCGGCCGCGACCACATCCATGTTGTCGATCATGATCTGCTTGGCCGCGGTGGCGATCGACATCAGGCCGGAAGAGCACTGGCGGTCGATCGTCATGCCGGACGTACCGATCGGGCACCCGGCCCGCAGCGCGACCTGGCGTGCGAGGTTGCCCGCCTGCGTGCCCTGCTGAAGCGCCGAGCCCCACAGCACGTCGTCGATCTCGCCCGGTTCGATCCCGGCGCGTTCGATTGCCGGCGCAAGCGAATAGGAACCGAGCGTGGCGCCCTTGGTGTCGTTGAACCCGCCCTTGTAGGCGCGGCCGATGGCGGTGCGGGCGGTGGATACGATGACTGCTTCGCGTGACATGGAAAACTCCTTCGAAAATCAGGTCCGCCCTTCAGGAAGCGGATCGGGAGAGGTCTTGCGCCACCGGTAGCGACACCTGCTCGCCCGTCGCTCCCCAAATGGGGAGTGGTCGTTCAGACGAAAAGCTGCGTGATCCATTCGGCGATGAGGGCCGGCTTATCCTCGCCTTCGATCTCGATCGTGATCTCGTGCGTCTGCTGCCACTGGCCCGGGCGCTTCTCGACCATTTCGAGCAGCTTCCAGTGCCCGCGGATGCGCTTGCCCGAGCGGACGGGATTGATGAAGCGCGTCTTGTTGCCGCCGTAGTTGACGCCCATCTTCACGCCTTCTGGCCGCGGCAACTCCGACTTGGCGCTGAGATAGGGGATCATCGACAGGGTCAGGAAGCCGTGGGCGATCGTGCCGCCGAACGGCGTCAACTTGGCCTTTTCCTCGTCGACATGGATGAACTGATGGTCGCCGGTGGCATCGGCGAACTTGTCGATCCGTTCCTGGCTCATCTCGACCCATTCGCTGGTGCCGATCTGCTGGCCGACCTTTTCTGCGATTTCCTGCGGGGTCACTGCGCCTCTCCTTTGCCGCGAGTTTGACTTGAAACCGCGGCTTCATGGCGCATCGAATGGGCTAGCGCAACGCGCCCGCGCCTGCCGCTACGGCATCGCCGCTAGAGGTCGGCGCCACCTGCGGCCGGCGGACGCGGCGGGCCTCCCGCACCTGCGAATCGAGCCGTTTGCAGTAGGACCAGAGACCGATCTGGAGGCCGATCAGCATGAGCACGAACGGCTGATAGGCGATGCCCTGGAACAGCGACCCGAGGAGATAAATGATCTGGCCCACCTGCAGCGCGCTCGCGAGCGGTGCCTGCCATTGCTCGGTCGCGCCGGTTCGCCCGCGCCATCGGCGGCGAATCCGCTCCATCTGCCATAATCCAAGCGCGTGGATCCAGAGCCACAGTGCGAGGCCCGGCCAGCCCTGCTCGCCCAACATCTCGAATATCGCCGAGTGATAGGCGCGCGCCTTGTCGACGACGTCCTTGTATTCGATCGCGGTCGTGTTCCCCTGCTCGACCAGAACCGGCAGCTTGTAGGTGAAGCTGTTCCCGCGATAGGCGTCGAACCCGCCTCCGAAGGGATTCTGGGCGGCATAGTCGAAGGTCCATTGCCACACCGCGACGCGGGTGGAGGCTGACTGGTCCTGATCGTGGCTGCCGATCGTCGACATCCGCTCGTAATAGCTCTGCGGAAGGAAAGGCAGGGCCATCAACCCCAGCGCGGCACCCGCCGCGAGGAAGGTGAAGCGACGCTTCACGTCACGCAGGGAGACTACCGCCAGCGCCGCGATACAGAGCAGGCCCGTTCGTGCTTCCGTCCCCACCGGGATCAGCAAACAGGCAAAGATCAGCGCATAGCCGAAGGTCTTCACCCGCCAGTCGGGAGGAAACACCGTTCCGTGGCGTGTGAACCAGACGATCAGCGGGATGATCGCGATCGCCACCGTCGCCAGCGTCGAGCTTTCGTACATTCCCGCGTTGTCGTTGACGAAGAAATAGAGCGAGGCGTAGCCGCCGCCGCCCAGCGCGGTCTTCATGCCCGCGCTGATGATGATCGCACCCGCGGTGAGCACCATGACCAGTGCCGTGCCCTCGATCCTGAGGCGGGTGGTGAGCGTGACGGGCAGGAAGATCGCGAACACCAGCGCTTTCCATACCCAGTCCCACTTCTCCAGCGCCTCGACCGGGAAATCGGCGGTCTTCGTGGTCCAGAAGCAGTAGAGCAGCAGCACCGCCAGCAGGAACTGACGGAACGTGAAGCGCACGTCCTTCTTGCTGTCGGTCAGCAGCCATCCGGCAAAGGCGGCGCAGAAGGCGATCAGTGAGATGGGCAGGGCCGAAGTGATCGACCAGCCGATCTTCTGCGGCGCAAGGATGTCGATGTAGCAGTAGGCGAGCACCCACAGGAACGGGCGGCGCAGACCGATCGCGAAGAACGCCATGACGAAGCCGAATAGCGCGAGGTCAAGCATCGGGCGTCTGCCCACCGTCACCACCGTCCCCAGGCGCCTCCTCGAGAGCCGGATCGCGGTCGGTCGCATCGCGCCCGGCGAGCCGTAGCAGCGCGATCGCGATCAACGCGTGGATCAGGCCGAGGGCGAAATAGTCGATCAAACCGGAAAAGTGCTTTCGATTGGCGCGCGTCGATGCCGACTAGCACCGCCCGGTTGACGCGCCGTTAAGGTTGCTGTGGCACCAGCCGCTGCGATGACCCGGGTGCTGCACGTCCTCGACCACTCGCTGCCGCTGCACAGCGGCTACACCTTCCGCACGCGCGCTATCCTGAAGAGCCAGGAGGCCGCAGGGCTGGAGGTGCGCGGCGTGACCGGCCTGCGCCATGCGGCGGACGGCCCGCCGCTGGAGACGGTGGACGGGCTCACCTTCCACCGCGCCTCCGGTTCGGTATCGGGGCCGGCTGGCCTGCGCGAATGGCGCGAAATCGCGCGTTTCGCGGAATCGATCGAGCAAGTCGTGCGCGAATGGCGGCCCGACGTTCTCCACGCGCACTCGCCCGCTCTGTGCGGCGCCGCAGCGATGAAGGTCGCGCGCCGGCACGGTATCCCGCTCGTCTATGAAATCCGCGCCTTCTGGGAAGACGCGGCGGTCGGCAACGGCACCGGGCGTGAAGGCTCGCTCAAGTACTGGCTGACACGTGCGCTGGAGAACCGCGTGATCGCGGGCGCGGATGCGGTGTTCACGATTTGCTGGGGCTTGAAGGACGACCTCGTCGTGCGCGGCTTCGCACCGGGCAAGATCGGCCTCTCGCCCAACGGCGTCGACCTGTCGTTGTTCGGCGAACCCGTCCCACGCGACGAGGTTCTCGCACGCGAACTGGGCCTCGGGAGCGGCCCGGTGATCGGCTTCATCGGCAGCTTTTACGATTATGAAGGGCTGGGCGACCTGGTGGCCGCTATGCCCCTCCTGCAAGCCGAAGTACCGGGCTCGCAGCTTTTGCTGGTCGGCGGTGGACCGATGGACGATGCGCTGCGCGGGCAGGCCCAGACGAGCCCGGCGCGTGAGGCGATTCGCTTCACCGGACGGGTGCCGCACGACGTGGTCGAGCGATATTATTCGCTGATCGACGTGCTCGCCTATCCGCGCAAGCAGAGCCGGCTGACCGACCTGGTGACGCCGCTCAAACCGCTCGAGGCCATGGCGCAGCGCCGGCTCGTCGCCGCCTCCGACGTCGGCGGCCACCGCGAGCTGATCGAACACGGCGAAACGGGCGTACTGTTTGCTGCGGACGATCCCGCGGCCTGCGCGGCAAGGCTGGCGAGCCTGCTGCGAAACCCGGGCGGGTGGGAGGCGATGCGCGACCGCGCGCGGGCCCACGTCGCCGAGCATCACGACTGGGCCCGCAACGTACGTCGTTATCAAGACGTTTACCATCGCCTGTTAGCTCCGATGCCGAATGGGGCAATGCCCGCCGCTGCATGAGGCGCGCACTGCCTGGGTAACGGGGAAGAACGAAGTGGCAGCCACGCACATCGGCACGACCGCCAGCAAGCCGCCGATCAGCCAACATCCGGTGTTTCCGGCCATTGTGGCACTATGGTTCGCCGCACTGCTCGGCATCGGCAGCCTCGTCCTGCCCGTGACCTTGTTCGAGAGTCTCATCGTCGCGACGGGCCTGCACACCGTTATTCCGGCTGCGGAGCCGCCGCTGGGGGTCGCCGCCCGCATTCTGATCGCGCTGGTCGGCGCAGGCCTCGGAGCCCTCGCGGGGCTCTACATCGCGCGCAAGGTCGCCGCTGCGCAGGCAGCCCCGCGCTTCGTGCCGGCTCCCGTACGGCGCCAACCGAAGAGCGTCAGGCCCGCGAAGCGCCCGATCTCGGCGCATGAGGAACTCGGGGCCGACGGCTTCGACGAACCGGTCGAGGATCTCCGCTCCGCGCCGATCCCCGGGCGCCGCCGTGCACTTTCGCTCACCGAGGAGAACGGAGCGAGCGAACTGCTCGACTATGCGCCCCTGCCGGGCGCGGGTGCCGAGATCGTGGTGCTTTCTGCGGATGAAGACGAGCCGCCCGCGCCTGAGGAAGACCCGCTCGATCTCGCCGCATTTGCCGGCCACTCGCCCGAACAGGACGAGGAGCCCGAAGCCGAACGCCCCGCAGAAACGCCAATTCTCCCATCCGAAGAAAATCCCGTGTTCGCGTCCGCCCCGGCCGAGCAGGCGCGTCCGTTCGACGGCCCGGCCGCCTTCGCCATGCCGGACATTGACCTCAACGAACCGTCGGTGGACGCGGAGGCTCCCATCGCTGCGGGCGAGGAGCTTAGCGTCGCCGCAGCGCCCGCTATGTTGGGCGATCCGCTGGCGGCGAACGAAGACGGGGCCGCCGAGTTCGCTCCGGCGCAGCCGAATGCGCCGGTGGAAACCGAGGAGCGGCCATTGCGCGAGCTCTCCATCGCCGAGCTCGTCGACCGGTTCGCTATCTCGCTCCAGCGCGCGGCCGAACGGGCCGAGGCGGAGCTTCCCGCAGCCGAAACGCCAGCCCGCTACGTGCCGGACCTGGGCGTCGAGGCCGTGGAAGCGCCGCGCCTGGAAGCAAACCCTGCACCGGAACCGGCACCACCGGCAGAAGCCGGGGAGGCTGCGGCGGCTCCCGAAGCCGCTGGACCGGCGGAAGCAATTCCGGCTGCCTTGCGCCCGCTCTCGCTCGATGACGAACTCGCCGACGAGGAGCACGAAGACCTCGCGCTCACGCTTTCCTTGACGCCCGAGGCACGCCCGTTCGCCTCTCCCGCCCCCACACCCGATGCCGGGGACGACGAGAGCGACGTCTCGCCCACCGAAGGGGCTTACAGCTCGCTGCTCAGCATTCGCCGACCAGAGAGCCAGCGCGAGTTCGTCCGCGTCGAAGACGATCCGGATAGCGACGAGAGCGACGCATTCGAACCGGTTGTCGTCTTTCCCGGGCAGGAGGAGCGCCGCGCCGCGCCGGCGGCAACGCCGGTCATGGGGCAGGAACGCCCCTTCGATGCTCCTCGAGGCGTCCGCGCAGCCGCGCCGACAGGCGAGATGGCGCCGGTCGATCAGGCCCAGGCCGAACGGGCCCTGCGTGAGGCACTCCACAAGCTTCAGCGCCTGAGCGGCGCGGCCTGAGCGCCCCGCGCGCACTTTTCCGCGCGCAAGAATTACTAATACCTATGCGCTGCCTTCGCAGTTGCAAAAATCCGTTCATATCGTCATGAAGCGCCTTCGCGATAATTTTCGTGCGCGATCGCGCGCCACGGAAAGCGCTTCATTGCCGGAGCGTGGGGGAGACACGCGCTTCGGCACCTGACACGACGAGGTTTCTGGATGGGATTTCCCACGCCGACAGGTCTGTATGATCCACGTAACGAACACGATTCGTGCGGCGTCGGTTTCGTGGCGCATATTAGAGGCGAGAAAAGCCACGCGATCGTCGCGCAGGCGCTCGAAATCCTCGCCAATCTCGACCATCGCGGCGCGGTCGGCGCCGACCCGCTGCTGGGTGACGGCGCGGGAATCCTGTTGCAGGTTCCCGATCCGCTGTTCCGTGACTGGGCCGCCGAGGCAGGCCACGACCTTCCTCCCGCCGGCGACTACGCGGTCGCGCAATGCTTCCTGCCGCAGGACGAAGCGGCGCGCGCTTTCGTCGCCGAACAGCTCGAAAAGTTCGTCGCCAAGGAAGGTCAGCGTCTGGTCGGCTGGCGCGACGTGCCGGTCACGCTCGACGGACTCGGCAAGGCGGTCGTCGAATCGATGCCGGTCATGCGCCAATGCGTGGTTGCGCGCGGCGACAACTGCGCAGATCGCGACGCGTTCGAACGCAAGCTGATCGTCATCCGCAAGCAGACGCTCAATCCGCTTGCAAAGTTGGCCGAGAAGCACGGGCTGCCCGCGCTGACGCAGACATACATCCCGAGCTTTTCCAGCCGCACGATCGTTTACAAGGGCCTGCTGCTCGCCAATCAGGTCGGCAGTTTCTACGACGATATGCGCGATCCGCGCTGCGTCTCCGCCCTCGGGCTCGTGCACCAGCGCTTCTCGACCAACACTTTCCCGAGCTGGCGGCTGGCGCATCCCTACCGCTTCATGGCGCACAACGGCGAGATCAACACCGTCCGCGGCAACGTGAACTGGATGGAAGCGCGCCGGCGGACGATGGAAAGCGAGCTGCTTGGCGCCGATCTCGACAAGATGTGGCCGCTGATCCCGCATGGCCAGTCAGACACCGCGTGCCTCGACAACGCGCTCGAGCTGTTGCTCGCGGGCGGATACAGCCTCGCTCATGCAATGATGATGCTCATGCCCGAGGCGTGGGCCAAGAACCCGCTGATGGAGCCGGCGCGGCGCGCATTCTACGAGTATCACGCCGCGCTGATGGAGCCGTGGGACGGGCCGGCCGCGGTCGCCTTCACAGACGGACGCCAGATCGGCGCGACGCTCGACCGCAATGGCCTGCGTCCCGCGCGCTACTGCGTCACCAAGGACGATCTCGTCTGCCTCGCCTCTGAAAGCGGCGTGCTGCCGTTCGCGGAAGCGGATATCGTGCGCAAGTGGCGGCTCCAGCCGGGCAAGATGCTGCTGATCGACCTCGAACAGGGTCGCATCGTCGAGGATGCCGAGCTCAAGGCCGAGCTTGCAGCGGCACACCCCTATGAGAAGTGGCTTGAGCAGACGCAGTACAAGCTGGAGGATCTCGACACGATCGAGCCCGAGCTCGCCGCGATTCCCGATCATACGACCGCGCTGCTCGAGCGCCAGCAGGCCTTCGGCTATACGCAGGAGGACATCACCCGCTTCCTCGAGCCTATGGCGCTGACCGGCGACGATCCGATCGGCTCGATGGGCACCGACACGCCGCTCGCCGTGCTCAGCCAGCGGCCGCGACTGCTCTACGATTACTTCAAGCAGAACTTCGCCCAGGTCACCAACCCGCCGATCGACCCGATCCGCGAGGAACTGGTGATGAGCCTGCTGTCGATGGTCGGCCCGCGACCCAACCTGCTCGGCCGCGAGGCGGGCACGCACAAGCGGCTCGAAGTCAGCCAACCGATCCTGACCAACGAGGATCTGGCCAAGATCCGATCGGTCGAGGCCGCGCTCGACGGCGCCTTCCGCACCCATACGCTCGATATTACATGGGAGGCACACAGCGGCGCAGACGGGCTCGGAATGGCGCTCAAGGAGCTGTGCTGGGCCGCGACCGAGGCCGTGCTGCTCGATCACAACATCCTGATCCTGTCCGATCGTGCCCAGGGGCCGGACCGCATCCCCATCCCGGCCCTGCTCGCCACCGCGGCGGTCCACCACCACCTCGTGCGCCAGGGCCTCAGAATGCAGACCGGCCTGGTGGTCGAAACCGGCGAAGCGCGCGAGGTGCATCACTACTGCGTGCTCGCGGGCTACGGTGCCGAGGCGATCAACCCTTACGTCGCGTTCGAGACGATCGAGGCGCTGCGGGCCGAGCGCTTCCCCGAGATCGCACCGGCCGACGCGCGCCGGAACTACATCAAGGCGGTCGGCAAGGGCATGCTCAAGGTCATGTCCAAGATGGGCATCTCGACCTACCAGTCCTATTGCGGGGCGCAGATCTTCGATGCCGTCGGCCTGTCGAGCGCCTTCATCGAGAAGTATTTCACCGGCACCGCGACGACGATCGAAGGCGTCGGCCTTGCCGAAGTCGCGGAAGAGGCGGTGCGCCGCCACGCGCTCGCGCACGGCGACAATCCGCTCTACCGCGGCATGCTCGATGCGGGCGGGATCTACCAGTACCGCCTGCGGGGCGAGGATCACGCCTGGACGCCGGGCAGCGTCGCCAGCCTGCAGCACGCGGTTCGGGGCAACTCGCGGGAACGCTACGAGGATTTCGCGCGGGATATCAACGAGCAGTCCGAACGGCTGCTAACGATCCGCGGCCTGATGGATTTAAAGCCGGCCGAGACCCCGGTGCCGCTCGAGGAGGTCGAGCCGGCGAGCGAGATCGTCAAGCGCTTCAGCACCGGCGCCATGAGCTTCGGCTCGATCAGCCGCGAGGCGCATACCACGCTTGCAATCGCGATGAACCGCATCGGCGGCCGTTCCAACACCGGCGAAGGCGGCGAGGAGCCCGACCGCTTCACGCCGATGGACAACGGCGATTCGATGCGCAGCCGCATCAAGCAGGTCGCCTCGGGCCGTTTCGGCGTGACGACCGAGTACCTCGTCAATTCCGACGACATCCAGATCAAGATGGCCCAGGGCGCCAAGCCCGGCGAGGGCGGTCAGCTCCCCGGCCACAAGGTCGACAAGACGATCGGCGCGGTGCGTCATTCGACCCCGGGCGTCGGCCTGATCAGCCCGCCGCCGCACCACGACATCTATTCGATCGAGGATCTGGCGCAGCTCATCCACGACCTCAAGAACGTCCAGCCGAGCGCGCGCATCTCGGTCAAGCTGGTGAGCGAGGTCGGCGTCGGCACGGTGGCCGCGGGCGTATCCAAGAGCAAGGCCGACCACGTCACCATCTCGGGCTACGAAGGCGGCACGGGCGCTTCACCGCTGACCAGCCTCACGCACGCGGGCTCTCCGTGGGAGATCGGCCTGGCGGAGACGCAGCAGACCCTGCTGCTCAACGACTTGCGCAGCCGCATCGCGGTGCAGGTCGACGGCGGCCTGCGCACTGGGCGCGACGTCGCGATCGGGGCGCTGCTCGGCGCCGACGAGTTCGGCTTCGCCACCGCGCCGCTGATCGCGGCCGGCTGCATCATGATGCGCAAGTGCCACCTCAACACCTGCCCGGTCGGCGTTGCCACGCAGGACCCGGTGCTGAGGAAGCGCTTCACCGGCACGCCCGAGCACGTGATCAACTACTTTTTCTTCGTCGCCGAGGAACTGCGCCAGATCATGGCGGAGATGGGCTTCCGCACGATCGAGGAGATGATCGGCCGGGTCGACCGGATCGATACGCGCCGCGTCGAACGTCACTGGAAGGCGCACGGCGTGGACCTGTCCCGCGTTCTCCAGGTGGCAGCGCCCCAGGGCGCGGTTGCGCTGCATCACACGCAGATGCAGGAGCACGGCCTTGCCGCCGCGATGGACAACGAGGTGATCGCCGCCTGCCGCTCCGCGATCGACAGCGGCACACCGATCGAGCTCGAACGCGAGATCCGCAACGTCAACCGCACTTTCGGCGCGATGCTGTCGGGCGAGATCGCCCGCCGCCACGGACACGCCGGCCTCAAGCCGGAGACGATCCGCATCAACCTCACCGGCGTTGCCGGCCAGAGCTTCGGCGCGTGGCTGGCACACGGGGTGACGCTGGACCTAACGGGCGATGCCAACGACTACGTCGGCAAGGGCTTGTCCGGCGGCCGCATCATCGTGCGCCAGCCGGCCCACGTGACACGCGATCCGGGCGAGAACATCATCGTCGGCAACACCGTGCTTTACGGCGCGATTTCGGGCGAAGCCTACTTCGCGGGCGTCGCAGGCGAGCGCTTCGCAGTGCGCAATTCGGGCGCCGCTGCAGTTGTCGAGGGCACCGGCGATCACGGCTGCGAATACATGACCGGCGGCGTCGTCTGCGTCCTCGGCCGTACCGGGCGCAACTTCGCCGCGGGGATGAGCGGGGGCGTGGCTTACGTCTATGACGAGGACGGCGATTTCGCACGCCTGTGCAACCCGGCGCAGGTCGATCTGCTGCCGATATCGGCCGCGCCCGACGCCGAAGAAGGCACCGGCCGCCCGCAGCAGCGTGCGCGCTCGGTCCACGACCTCGGCATGGGCGACATGCTACGCCACGACGCAGAGCGCCTGCGCATCCTCGTCGAGCGGCACAAGCTGCACACCGGCTCGACCAAGGCCGCCGCGCTGCTCGACGACTGGGACGCCGCGCTCACGCGCTTCGTCAAGGTCATGCCGCGCGACTATGCCCGCGCGCTCGAGCAGCTCGAAAGCGAGCGGATCGAGGCCGAAAGCGTGGCGGCGGAGTAACGGATATGGGCAAGGAAACAGGCTTCCTCGAATTCGAGCGCGAAGATCGCGGCTACGCGGATCCCGCGGAGCGCACCGCGCACTACAAGGAATTCGTCGTCCCCCTGCCGGACGACAAGCTGCGCAATCAGGCGGCGCGCTGCATGAACTGTGGGATTCCCTACTGCCACACCGGCTGCCCGGTGAACAATCTGATCCCCGACTGGAATCACCTTGTCTACGAGGCCGACTGGAAGCGCGCGCTCGACACGCTCCATTCGACCAACAACTTTCCTGAGTTCACCGGCCGCGTCTGCCCCGCCCCGTGCGAGGCGGCCTGCACGCTGAACATCATCGACAGCCCGGTGACGATCAAGTCGATCGAATGCGCGATCGTCGATCGCGGCTGGCAGGAAGGCTGGATCAAACCGCAGGTTCCCGAAAGGCCGACCGGCAAGTCGGTCGCGGTGATCGGATCGGGTCCGGCCGGCCTCGCCTGCGCGCAGCAGCTCGCCCGCGCGGGCCATGCGGTCACGGTGTTCGAGAAGGCCGACCGGATCGGCGGTCTGCTCCGCTACGGCATTCCCGACTTCAAGATGGAGAAGCACCTCATCAACCGCCGCGCGGTGCAGATGGAGGCGGAAGGGGTCCAGTTCCGCACCAACAGCGAAGTCGGCGTCGAGGTCTCGTTCACCGCGCTCAAGGAGAATTTCGACGCCATCGTCCTCGCCGGCGGCGCGGAGAAGGCGCGCCAGCTCGACATCCCCGGCGCTGAATTGCCGGGCGTGCGGCTGGCGATGGAGTTCCTGACGCAGCAGAACAAGCGCAACGCCGGCGACGACGAAGTACGCGCCGCGCCGCGCGGTTCACTGACGGCGACGGGCAAACACGTGATCGTGATCGGCGGCGGCGACACCGGCAGCGACTGCGTCGGCACCTCCAACCGCCAGGGTGCGGCAAGCGTGACCCAGCTCGAGATCATGCCCAAGCCGCCTGAAAAGGAAGACAAGGCGCTGACCTGGCCGGACTGGCCGCTCAAGCTGCGCACGTCCTCCAGCCATCAGGAAGGCGTGGACCGCGACTGGGCCGTGCTGGCGAAGCGCGTGGTTGCCGAGAACGGCGAAGTAGCGGGGCTCGAATGCGTACGCGTCGAATGGCGCGATGGGCGGATGCACGAGATCGAAGGCAGCGAGTTCACGCTGCAGGCCGATCTGATCCTGCTCGCGATGGGCTTCACCGGTCCGAAGCGCCGTGGGCTGCTCGACCGGGCGGGGGTCGACCTCGACGCGCGGGGCAATGTCGCCGCCGACACGCAGAGCTACGCCACGAGTGAGCCCAACGTCTTCTCCTGCGGCGACATGCGCCGCGGGCAGAGTCTCGTCGTCTGGGCGATCCGCGAAGGCCGCCAGGCCGCTCGTGCGGTGGACGAAGCGCTGATGGGTGCGAGCGAATTGCCGCGTTAAGGCGCGTCAGACCCGCCAGTCGATCGCGCCGCGGCCCTGCGCCTCGAGGAAGGCGTTGGCCTTGCTAAAGGGGCGCGAGCCGAAGAAGCCGCGGTGGGCAGAGAGTGGGCTAGGGTGCGGCGAGCGCAGCACCAGGTGCCGGTCGCTCCGCGCGAGTTCGGGAATGCGCGCCGCCTTGCCCTGCGCGTGGCTGCCCCAGAGGATGAACACGCTCGGCTCGGCGCGCGCCGCGACAGCCGCGACGCAGGCATCGGTGATCGCCTCCCAGCCCTTGCCTGCGTGACTGCCCGCGCGCCCGGCCTCCACCGTCAGCGAATTGTTGAGCAGGAGCACGCCCTGCCGCGCCCAGGCGCTCAGATCGCCATGCCCGGGCGAGGGCAGGCCGAGGTCGCTTTCCAGCTCCTTATAGATGTTGACCAGGCTGGGCGGCACGCGGACGCCTTCGGGTACGGCAAAGCACAGGCCCATCGCCTGATCCGGCCCGTGATAGGGATCCTGCCCGAGAATCACGACTTTCACGTCTTCCAGCGGCGTCAGGTCCAGCGCGGCGAGCCGCGTGCCGCGCGGAGGATAGATCGTCCGCCCGGCGGCTTCCTCGGCGCGAAGCCAGCCGCCCAGCCGCCTCGCCTCCGGTGCAGCGAGGACCGGATCGAGCACCGGCCGCCAGCTCTGGGGTAGCGTGTCGCTCATGCCGCGCACGATAGTGCCCGCGCGCGCGCCATTCCAGCAGCCCTTTCCCTCAATCCCCAATGCGCCTAAGAGCCGCGCCTTATGGCAGTGCATTTTCACGAAGAAGACCTGCCCGCCGGCGTGCTCGCCGACGGGCCGATCGCCGTCGACACCGAAACGATGGGTCTCATCACCCCGCGCGATCGGCTCTGCGTCGTCCAGCTCAGCGATGGTCATGGCGACGAGCACCTCGTGCGTTTCCGCGTCGGCAGTCCCTACGATGCACCGAACCTCAAGGCCGTGCTCGCCGATCCCGCGCGGCTCAAGCTCTATCACTTCGCGCGGTTCGATCTCGCGGCGATCGAATACTATCTGGGCGTCACCGCCGCGCCGGTGTTCTGCACCAAGATCGCGAGCAAGCTGACGCGGACTTACACCGACCGGCACGGGCTCAAGAATCTGGTGCAGGAACTGCTCGGTGGCGAGATTTCCAAGGCCCAGCAGAGCTCCGACTGGGGTGCGCCGGAGATCAACGAGGCGCAGCGCGAATACGCAGCTTCCGACGTGCGTTTCCTCCACCGCCTGCGTGACATTTTCGTGGAGCGGCTGGCGCGCGAAGGCCGCACCGAGATAGCCCAGGCCTGCTTCGACTTCCTTCCCACCCGTGCGCGGCTCGACCTCGCCGGATGGGCCGAGAACGATATTTTCAGCCACGCGTAGTCCTTCCGGGTAGGCGCAAACGATGGTGACGAAACGGCGGATCGAGACACAGGAGGCGGCCCGGCTGAGGAGCGAGCGGCAGCACTTCGCCGCGCCCGGCGGGTCGCACGATCGGCTCATCGCCCTCCTCGCCAAAGTTCTGCCGATGGGCATAGGCGTCGTCGCGGCGCTGATGGTGATCACACCGCTCAGCCCGCGCGGCGAGGTCAGCTTCCTGCTCGACCGCAACGAAGTCGCGGTTATCGACGAGCGGCTGCGCGTCGACAATGCCATGTACCGCGGGCAGGACGACAAGGGACGGCCGTTCTCGCTGACCGCCGGCGAGGCGGTGCAGCGGTCGAGCGCGGAAGGAATCGTGCGGATGAACGATCTCGTCGCCCGGATCGCGTTGCCCGAAGGCCCCGCCCGTCTGGGCGCGCAGGCCGGTACCTACGATCTCAACGACGAGGTCGTCTCCGTCTTCGGCCCGGTCCGCCTGACCGCTGCCGACGGCTATCGCATGGTCGCGCGCGGGGTTTCGGTCGATCTCGCGGCGAAGCGCATGGTCGGGCGCGGCGGGGTCGAAGGCGAGATCCCGGCCGGCACATTCTCCGCCGACCGTCTGATCGCCGACATGACCGAACGCACGGTGACGCTTGACGGCAACGCCCGCCTGCGCATGATCCCGGGCGAACTGAGGATACCCTCATGACATCGTACCTTTCCACCGCAATGCGTTGGGCGCTTGCAGGCTTCGTCGGCACTCTCGCCGTCTTCGCAGGCATGCAGATCAACGCCCAGGCGATCGCCGGGCACAACTCGAACGCGCCGGTCAACTATGCCGCCGACCGGATCGAGCTGCAGGACCGCCAGAACCGCGTCGTCCTGTCGGGCAATGTCGACATCACGCAGGCCGGTCTGCGGCTGCGCGCCGCGCGCACGCTGGTCAACTACAGCGACGCCGGCTCCCTGAGCATCCAGCGCATCACCGCGACGGGAGGGGTGCGGGTAACGCGCGGCAACGAATCGGCGACGGGCGACGTCGCGGTGTACGACTTCAATCGCCGGATCATCACCATGGCCGGCAACGTCCGCCTGCGGCGCGGCACCGATACGCTCAATGGCGGACGGCTGGTGATCGACCTGAGGACCGGCGTGTCGAGCGTCGACGGTAGCGCTTCGGGAACTTCGACCACGTCGGAAGGACGCGTGTCGGGCACCTTCCAGGTTCCCGAGAACTAGGTCCAGTGTATCACCGCCGCGCTGCGCGGCGGGCGATCTCGGCCAGGCCCTGCGACAGCAGCAGCTCGGCCGACTGGCTGTTGGCGAGCAGCGCACGGTGGAGCGCGACGAGCTTCGCGACCAGCCGGTCGAGCTCGCGTCCACGCCAGTGCTTGAGCTGGGCGGCAAGATCGCGCTCGTCCTTCCAGAAGATGCGACGGGCGCGCTTTTCCGCATCGAGCGCCGCCGCCACGTTTCCCCGCGGTCCGATCTTCGCGGCGATCTGGGCGAGCTGAGCCGCGCGCCGCTCGATCGCTAGCAGCACGCCGACCGGGTTGAGCGACAATTCACGCAGCCGGTGCAGCTCCGCCGGAATCTTGCGCGTCTCGCCGGCGAGGACGGCATTGACCAAGGGCATGAAGCCATCCTCCTCGGTCGAGGCGCCGATGGCGTCGAGGGCACCGGCATCAGCCGTTTTGGGAGAAGCGGGCGAAGCATCGAGATAGAGCGCGAGCTTGTCGACTTCCGACTGCGCCAACCGCACGTCGAGCCCGGCGGCGCGCGCGATCCGCTCGGCAATGTCGCCGTTGAGGCGCAGACCGGCTGCGTCCGCCATGCCGCGCACGCTGGCGGTGACGGAGGCGAGATCGGGCGGCCAGAACATCGCCACCAGCGCATCGTCGCGCTTCTCCAGCAGTTTCGCGGTGCGCGACTTGTCGGTGGCGGAGGTGGCGACGATCAGCACCGGGCAGGCCTCGCCCGTGCCCAGCAGCAGGTTGCCGATCGCGTCCAGCGCCTCGTCGCCGCTCGCGCGCACGTAGATGTGACGCGCGTCGCCGAACAGCGAGGCCGAGCGGGCCTCGTCGCCGAGCAGAACCGGATCCTTGCGCAGAGATGCGCCCGACATCTCGATGCGTTCGCCCGGGTCGTCGAGCAGTTCGACGATCCTGTCGGCCGCGGCCGAAGCGCCGGCCTCGTCCGGTCCGCAGAAGAAGAACACCCGGCACTGCTGCGCCGCGCGCCGGGCGGCAGCGGCGAAATCGCGCTGGGTCGCCTTCACCGGTCTTCGCGCAGCGTGAGCGAGAGCTGCGTCACGATACGGTCGGCGACCTCGCGCGCGAGATTCTCGAGCGCAGTCTGCTCGGCTGCGATGGTCGCGTATTCGCTGGAGACGACGTCGATCCCTGCGTCCGAACCGGCGGTCGCGTCGAGCAGGATCGAACCGTCGGCGGTGTCGACGAGTTGGTAGCGCGCGCGCAGCGTGCGGCGTTCGCGCCCGATCGTGTCGTCGCTCAGCACGCCGAGCCCTTCGAGCCGATCGTCGAGCCGCACGTCGAGACGGTAGCGCGGGCTCTCCTCGCCCGCCGCACCGAGCCGGTCGCGCAGCGCATTGCGCACCAGCCAACCGGCACGCCCGTCGATCGGGGGTACTTCGACGGCGGCGAGCCCGCGCGCCACCGCGCCGTTTCCGCCGCCCGCGTACATCGGCTGCAGCGAGCAGCCGGACAGCGCGACCAGCGCCGCGGCGAGGGCGGCCGCGCGGATCACGTGACGATGTTCACCAGCCGGTCGGGCACGACGATCACCTTGCGCACGGTTGCTCCATCGATCGAACGCTGGACCTTCTCGCTTGCCAAGGCAAGCGCTTCGAGGTCTTCCTTCGGTGCGCCCTTGGGCGCAGTCAGCGTGTCGCGCAGCTTGCCCATGTGCTGGATGGCGATGGTCACCTCGTCCTCGACCAGCAGCGCCGGATCGACCGGCGGCCAGGGCGCGTTCGCGATCAGGCCGTCCCCGCCGATTGCGGCCCAGCCCTCCTCGGCCAGGTGCGGCATCATCGGGCTGACGAGCAGCAGCGCAGTGCGGATCGCCTCGCTGCGTGTGGCGGAAGGCTGCGCCTTCTCGATCGCGCCGGTCAGCTCGTAGAGCCGCGCGACGGCCTTGTTGAACGACAGCGCCTCGATATCCTCGGCAACCGCGGCAATCGTCTGATGCGTCTTGCGCAAGAGCGCCTTGTCCTCACCGGTCGCTGCCGCATCGAACTGCCCGAACAGGCGCCAGAGGCGCTGGACGAAGCGCCAGCAGCCTTCGATCCCGGCTTCGGACCAAGGCAGGTCCCGTTCGGGCGGACTGTCGGACAGCATGAACCAGCGCACCGCATCGGCACCGTACTTGGCGACGATCTCGTCCGGGTCGACGGTGTTCTTCTTCGACTTGGACATCTTGATGACGCGGCCGATCTCGACCTCGCCGCCATCGTCCTTGAGCAGAGCGCGCTCGGCCTCGCGGCTGATCTCGTCGGGCGCGTAGTAGACCGTCTTGCTGCCTTCCGACCGACTGTAGGTCTCGTGCGTCACCATCCCCTGCGTGAACAGGGAAGCGAACGGCTCGGCGAAATCGAGCTGGCCCATGTGCTGCAGCGCGCGGGTCCAGAAGCGGGCGTAGAGCAGGTGCAGGATCGCATGCTCGATCCCGCCGATGTACTGTTCCACCGGCAGCCACTTGGCGACTTCCTCGCGGTCGAACGGCTTGTTGGCCGGCTGGCTGGCGAAGCGCAGGAAGTACCAGCTCGAATCGACGAAAGTGTCGAGCGTGTCGGTCTCCCGCTCCGCCTTGCCGCCGCACTTGGGACAGTCGACGTGCTTCCAGGTCGGATGACGCAGCAGCGGATTGCCGGGCGTCTTGAAATCGACGTCCTCGGGCAGGACGACGGGGAGCTGATCCTTGGGCACCGGCACCACGCCGCACTCGGCGCAGTGGATGAACGGGATCGGCGTGCCCCAGTAGCGCTGGCGCGATACGCCCCAGTCGCGCAGGCGCCAGACGGTCGTGCCCTGGCCCCAGCCATCCTTCTCGGCGCGCGCGATCACTTCGCGCTTGGCCGCTTCAACCTCCATTCCGTCGAGGAATTGCGAGTTCACCAGCACGCCCTCGCCTGCCTCGGCTTCACCGGCGAACGGCTTGCCGGCGTCCTCCGCGCTGGACGCGACGACCCGCGGGATCGGCAGGCCATACTTGGTCGCGAATTCGAAGTCGCGCTGGTCGTGCCCGGGCACCGCCATGATCGCGCCGGTGCCGTAGTCCATCAGCACGAAGTTCGCGATGTAGACGGGCAGATACTCGCCGGTGAACGGATGGCGCGCGCCGATGCCGGTGTCGAAGCCGAGCTTCTCCGCCGTCTCGAGCTCGGCCGCGGTCGTCCCGCCGCGCTTGCATTGCTCGATGAACTTCGCCGCGTCGCAATTGATCGTCGCCACGCGCTGCGCGACCGGATGGTCGGGCGCAACGGCGACGAAACTGGCGCCGAAGATCGTGTCGGGCCGCGTGGTATAGACGGCCAGGCTTTCACCGTCCGACAGTTCGAACGAGAATTGCAGGCCGCGGCTCCGGCCGATCCAGTTCTCCTGCATCAGCCGAACTTTGTCCGGCCAGTTCTCGAGCTTGCCCAGCCCGTCGAGGAGGTCCTCTGCGAACTGCGTGATCTTGAGGAACCATTGGTTGAGCTTGCGCTTCTCGACCTCGGCGCCGGAACGCCAACCCTTGCCGTCGATCACCTGCTCGTTGGCGAGCACGGTCATGTCGACCGGGTCCCAGTTGACCTCGCTCTCCTTGCGATAGACCAGCCCCGCCTCGTAGAGGTCGAGGAACATCGCCTGTTCGTGGCCGTAATACGCGGCGTCGCAGGTCGCCAGCTCGCGGCTCCAGTCGAGCGCGAAGCCGATGCGCTTCAACTGCGCCTTCATGTTGTCGATATTGGCGTGCGTCCAGCCGTCGGGGTGGACGCCCTTTTCCATCGCCGCATTCTCGGCCGGCATGCCGAAGGCATCCCACCCCATCGGGTGCAGCACCTCGTGCCCGGTCATCCGCTTGTAGCGCGCGAGCACGTCGCCCATCGTGTAGTTGCGCACGTGCCCGATGTGGATGCGGCCCGAGGGATAGGGAAACATCTCGAGCACGTAGCTCTTGGGCTTGGCGGAATTGCTGTCGGCTTCGAAACAGCGCGCTTCTTCCCACGCGCGTTGCCAGCGCCCGTCGGCTTGCGACGGATCGAAACGAGTGTCGGTCATGGAAACCCCGTTAGGGCGAATTGAACTAGGAAACCACCGCCTGGCGGCGCAGGTCGCGAGCCTTGGTGAGGATGATGCCCTCGAGCTTCTGCACCGTTGCCGCCTGGACCGGCGCATCGACCCAGGTTCCGCCCTGCGCAACCTGGCGGCTGGCGGCGACGCGCACGGCGTCGGCGCGCAGGTCCTGGTCGAGGATCGAGACCGTCAGCTTGACACGCTCGCCGGGGTTCTCCGGATTCGTGTACCAGTCGGTCACGATCACCCCGCCCGCGCTGTCGGTCTGGAGCAGCGGCGCGAAGCTCACCGTCTCCAGTGCGGCGCGCCAGAGGTAGGAATTGACGCCGATCGTGGTCACCTGGCTCGCGGCGAGGTCCGAAGCGGGACGGCCGCCGCCGCCGCAGGCCGTGAGGCCGGCGAGCGCCAGTGAGACGAGCAGGCCGCGGGAAACGGTCGAGGTAAGGCGGGTCGCGTTCATGATGATCGGGTCGTATCCTGTCAGTGTGCTCGTTCGCCTCTATAGCCCGCACGGCGCGAGCGGCAAGCACAGCGTGGACTCCATGTTCGGGATGCCGGATTGACCCGGAAGCGTTTGAACCGCGCCTTAATCGCCCGCCAGCATGTGGGCATGGTGCAACACCTGCGGCGAATCACGGACTTCGCCTTGTGGAAAACACTGGCCAAGGCTTTGGATCGATCCTAACTTTCCTTTCGACTCTCCTGCGCCCGAGTCTCACCAGGGGTGAACGACGCGGAAAGTCAGGAACCGTTCAGGCCCGATCGGCTTGGATGGGCGGGGAACAAGGGGAAGGACGCGCTGCAATGTCTGGGTCACGCAAGATGACACACAAGGGTGGGTTTGCCCCCACGCTGCTGTCGGCTGCGTGTCTGGCGCTCGCGATTCCTTCGACTGGCCTGGCGCTCGTCGGGCTCGAAAACGGAGACGCCGCCGCTCCGGTGGCCGGGCAGTTCGCCCCCTTCACTCCCGCATCGGTCGATCCGCAGCTCGCGCGCCGAGTCGCGCAGCAGGTCGCCGCGCATGGCCAGATGCTGCGCTTCACGCCCGCCGGGCCGGCCAAGCCGCTCGACCGTACTGTCACCGTCGCCATCCGTGTCGACGAGGAGACCGCACGCGCGATCTCGTTCCGCTCGACGCTGGCATCGATCGCCGGAGAGCCGGGGACTGGCGCTGCGGCGATTGCCTCCACTCGCTACAATCTCGGCATTGCGCGCGGTTACCAGACGTTCGCCAAGGCTCCGTCGCTGCCCGAGGGCGTGCGCGAGCTGGACGTTCCCGATCTCGCGAGCTTCGAACCCGCCCAGGGTCACAAGGAAGAACCGAGCCGGTTCCAGCCGCGCATCGCGTTCGAGCGTGACCGCAGCGTCGGCCGCGCACCGCGCACCCTCGAAGGATTGGGCGATCAGTCCGTCGATCTCGGCGGTGCCTACCGTGTTACCCGCAATCTGGACGTTACCGCAGGCGTGCGGCTGTCGCAGGACCGCGACCGGCTCGCTCCGCTCACCGACATGGAGCAGGACAGCCAGGCGGTCTACGTCGGCACGCAGTTCCGCTTCTGATCGGCGTTTCCGCCTGAATTCGTCTGCAAAGCCCCGCTTCCGGCGGGGTTTTTCTTTTGTGTCGCGCAGCCTTCGCGTAGACCTTCGGGACACACAAAAATCAGGCGGAGAGACAAGTCCATGGCTCGCGTTGCAATCGTCACCGGCGGAACCCGCGGTATTGGTGAGGCGATCAGCCTCGCGCTCAAGGCACAGGGGCGCACCGTGGTCGCCAACTATGCCGGCAACGACGAGAGGGCGCAGCGCTTCTCCGCCGAGAATGGCATTCCGGTCTACAAGTGGGACGTCGGCGATCACGAGGCATGCCAGGACGGCTGCCGCCGGGTGACCGAAGAGGTTGGCGATGTCGATATCGTCGTCAACAATGCGGGGATCACCCGCGACGGCACACTGCACAAGATGACCTACGACGACTGGAACGAGGTCATGCGGATCAATCTCGGCGGATGCTTCAACATGGCCAAGGCCTGCTTCCCCGGCATGCGCGAACGCGGCTGGGGCCGGATCGTCAACATCGGCTCGATCAACGGGCAAGCCGGGCAATACGGGCAGGTCAACTATGCCGCAGCCAAGAGCGGTATCCACGGCTTCACCAAGGCGCTGGCGCAGGAAGGCGCGCGTTTCGGGGTGACCGTGAACGCGATCGCACCGGGCTATATCGACACCGACATGGTCGCCGCCGTGCCCGAGCCCGTGCTGGAGAAGATCGTCGCCAAGATCCCCGTGGGCCGCCTCGGCCAGGCGGAGGAAATCGCCCGCGGCGTCGCCTTCCTCACCAGCGACGAGGGCGGCTTCGTCACCGGCTCGACGATGAGCATCAACGGCGGCCAGCACATGTATTGAGGTCGCAGACCGGCAGTCTCGTCACGCCGGCGGCTTCATCCGCCTGATGCTGGAACTGCCGGCCCTTCCGACGTGGCGCCGTCAGGAAATCCAGTAGCCGACCACCCGCCATTCCGAACCCTCGCGAGCCAAGGTGAGGGTTTCCGTGACATCGGCCCTGTTGGCGAAGCTGGTACGGAACTTGATCATCTCGTAGCCGTAAGGCGGCGCCGGCACGCCTTCCTGGCTGATCGCGGTCCGCGAAAGCACCTTGCCCAACGGAGGCCGGGCCTGCTCGGAAACCGAAGCCCATTTCTCGCTCGTGTTCAATTCCTTGAAAGCCTGGCCGGTCGCGTTCCAGCTTTCGTCCCAACGCCCTTGGTCGACAAGGGTAAGCCATTGGCGCGCCGCTTCTACGACATCGCCGCCGACTTCCCCGCCGGGAGCGCCGGCCTCGGCTGAGACGGCTTGGCCGTTCCTCGCCGCCGGTTCCCCGACTTGCGACAGGGACGTGAGCGCGAGCGTTGCAAGAATGAGAGACATGAGCATTCCTCCGATGATCCAGAAGCGGTGAGACCTCGCATCGAGACCGTTCGCCGCTGCTCCATCGTGTCCCACGCCGGGGGTGGGTGCGGCTGCCCCCATTTGCTTGCCTGCAAGAAAATCGGACCCTTCACTCTCCTTGGCGAGGAGCATTCGCGCCGCCTCGCGGCTGCTGGAAACCTCCATCTTCCGCCGCGCATGGCGCAGCCGCTCGTTCACCGTGTGAACCGAAATGCCGAGGCGCCGCGCGAGCGATTTCGCATCATAGCCGCGGACGATCAGCCGCAGCGTCTGCTTTTCCTTCTCGGTGAGAGCCCGGTATCCTTCCGACATTCGCTCCCCGCGTTCGCATAACCTGATCGATCACGAAGGCTAGGCTGCGCCCCGGCAGCGGACCACCCCAAAAAAATCGTAGGGATTCGCTCGTCGAGGCGTCAGGCGGCGCCGGGTCGCCCTACGATTCCTCGCGAAAGATCTCTCCCCACATGCTGTAGATGAAGGTGGCGGACCAGGTGAGAACCATGAAACCGCCGAGCGAGAGCAGCATGATCAGCAGCCGAATTGCGCCATGTGCGTTTACCTGCGCGTATCCCAGCGTCACGAACGAACTCCCCGCGACATAGAGGTAATCGGCCGGCGTAGGTTCGGCCGCGGCGCCGAGCGAACCGGTGCCGGGGATCAGGAGCAGCAACCACAGCATCAGTGCGCCGAGTGCGATCTCCGCGAGATGAAGAAGGCCCAGGCTCCAGAAGGTCGCGATGACGCTGAGGTGCGGGTGATCCTGACGTCGGGGCGTACACCAGCCGATCAGACGCAGACCGCTCATGTGAAATGCGCCGAGCACGCCGAGCAGAACGGCGCCGCCGGCAAGAACCAGGATTTGGCTTTCAGTCATCAGTTTGCCCGAGACAATGTCTTCGCGCCGGCACCGGTTCCTCGGGGCACTGGCCGCTCAAGGCTCGGCGAAGCCCAGCGCGCGGACTTCGAGTCGGTGGCGGCGCGGGTCGTCCTCGAAGAACAGCCCGGCGTTCCGCGTCGATTCTCCCGGGACGTAATCCACCGTCGCCGTACTGGTCGCAGTCGTCCCGTCGGACCTGATCAGCTCGCCTTCGATCTCGACGGCCGCCGCGGTGGCCGACGAACGATTGCGCAGCTCGATTTCGACCACGTAACCGGCCCGAACGGGGGTGATCCGGCTGATCATGGCTTCGACCGCCGGCGGGGCGCCGTTGGAACCCGCCAGTCCTTCCCACGTCAGCGCGCCGAGCACCGCCAGAGTCAGCAGGAGCCCGACCCCTGCGGAAATCCACTCGAGCAGCGGAGGCTGCGACGACCGCTTGCGGCCCTGCTTTTCCGATCGCCCTTCGTGTCCGGTCCGTGCCATCGGCTCCCCCTTCAGACCACCAGCCGCGCGATCGCCGCGCCGACTGCCGACGGAAACGCGAGAACCCCCGTGATCGAGGCGATCTGCGTCAGGTCTGCGCCATCCAGCCGTCCGAAAGTCCACAGCACATAGAGGCTGACGAGCAGCGCGATGCCGTACCCTGCAATCGTATAGCTGATTAACAACCGCCAGAAACCGCTCCCTTCCGGCGGCTGTTCCTGCCCGGCGAAGCCGACGCCGTAGACAAAGGCGTGAAGGATCAGAACCGAGAGGAGAACCAAGGCGATGCCGTGCCAGGGCGACATCTTGAAGCCGATGAGGATCATCTCTTCGGTTGGCGCCAGGTTGAAGGCGAGGAACAGCGCCCCTGCCACCATCAGGAACAACTGCCAGCCGTAAGCGCCGCGGCGCTCGGCTACATCGTGCTCGTCGTCCTTCTCCCCGTCCGTCTTGTCTCCCATCTGCCGGCGCGCGATGATCGCTCCGAAGCTGGCCGGGACGCTTTGCACTGCGATCTTGCCGACGATCTCACCCAGCGACATGCCCGGCAACAGGATACCGAAGACGGCGAGGGTCGCGGCGGAGGCGATTACGCCCACCCCGTAAGCTGCCAGCGCGTCCAGCAGATCCTCCTTCACGCTGGCCGTTTCCTCAAAGCCGGAGAAGCGGGAGAGGCCGACCAGGATCGCGAAATTAACAAGCAGGAAGAGAACGAGGCGCGTGCGGTCGAGATAGAAACCGAGGAACCACATCTCCATCGTCATCAAGTTGGGGAGGCCGAAGATGATCGCGCCGCCGAACGCACGGGCGAGACCGATCGCGTACTTCTTGTTGGGGTGCGCGCTCGCCGCCCGGCTAGCCATTCCAACATCCATGGCGGTTATGGAGGATCATGCAGGAACATGAACGGACCGAGCAGGCGAGCGGTTCCTCCCGCTCCTGCGCAGACTCGTGGCATCGTGCGCTTGACAGCTCCATCGAAGGGATCCGGAGCCATCCTTGGCATGCTTATGCCCGGGCCCCCGCAACGTCAGCAAGCGCGCCACGCGGCGTCCGATCTGCTAGAGCTCACATTATGGACGCGCCCTATCATCC
The DNA here is from genome assembly GCF_003581645.1 of Pelagerythrobacter aerophilus. Classification (GTDB taxonomy): domain Bacteria; phylum Pseudomonadota; class Alphaproteobacteria; order Sphingomonadales; family Sphingomonadaceae; genus Pelagerythrobacter; species Pelagerythrobacter aerophilus. Next base: position 554,703 of record NZ_QXFK01000019.1, read on the forward strand.
GCCGGTCAAGCGCTCGGTCGAGATCGCCGGACACAAGACCTCGATCAGTCTCGAACCGCTGTTCTGGGACATGCTGCGCGCCGCGGCAGAGCGCGAGGCCGTACCGCTCAATGCACTCGTCGCGCGTATCGACGAAGAACGGATCAGGGCCGAGCATCCGCCCGGCTTGGCAGGGGCGATCCGTATCTGGCTGGTGGCGTCTATGCGGTCCTAGGCGGGCAACCGCCCGCCTGTGCAGGCCGCCTAGTAAGTCGCGGGCGGATCGCTTGCCGGGAAGCTCTCGTCGCTCGCCTCGTCGGCCTTGCTCCAGCCGCGCTTGGGCTTGTCGCGCATCGATTCGGGCCCGGCGTCACGCACGTTCGCGTTTCCCTGGTTCCCGGCGAAGGCCGGGCGGTCGTCCCCCTTGTGCTTCTCGTAGTACTTGTACCCGGCGTATCCGAGCGCTCCGAGCGCGGCGAGCTTCAGTAGTGCCATGATCGAACTCCTTTCCTCTCGCCAACGCGGCATCGGGCGGAAAGGTCCGCAGCGGCGAAGCTACTCGTCGCCGATCCGTTCGACTTGCGCGCCGACCAGAGCGAGCTTCTCCTCCAGCCGTTCGTAGCCCCGGTCGAGATGGTAGAGACGCCGCACTTGCGTCTGCCCTTCCGCAGCCAGCCCGGCGATGACGAGACTCATCGAGGCGCGCAGGTCGGTGGCCATGACTTCGGCGCCGGTCAGTCGCTCGACGCCGTGCACGATCGCCGTGCGGCCCGAGGTTTCGATGTTTGCGCCCATGCGATTGAGTTCCGGCACGTGCATGTAGCGGTTCTCAAAGATCGTCTCGGTCAGCACGCTGGTGCCTTCGGCGCGAGTCAGCAAGGCCATGAGCTGCGCCTGCATATCAGTGGCGAGGCCAGGGTAGGGCGCGGTCGAAAGATTGACCGCCTTCAGCCGCCCGTTCGCGCCGATACGCACGCCGTTCGCCTCGCTTTCGGCATGAATGCCGATGTTGCGCAGCGCGTGCAGCGTCGCCTGCATCTCCTCCGCTTTCGCGCCTTCGAGCAGGACTTCACCGCCCGTGATCGCCGCGGCGCAGGCGTAGGAGCCGGCCTCGATCCGGTCGGCCATCACGCGGTAGGTCGCCCCATGGAGCCGCCGGACGCCATGAATCGTCAGGTCGGACGTGCCGATCCCCTCGATCTGCGCGCCCATCGCCACCAGCAGGTTGCACAGATCGACGATCTCCGGCTCCCGCGCGGCATTGAACAGACGCGAGGTGCCGTTGGCGAGGACGGCGGCCATCAGCGCGTTCTCAGTCGCGCCGACCGACACCACCGGGAAGTCGAACTCGCCGCCCGGCAGCCCGCCATCCGGCGCGCGCGCGCGAACGTAGCCCTGCGCGAGCTCGATCTCCGCGCCGAACGCCTCGATCGCCTTGAGGTGCAGGTCGATCGGGCGGTTGCCGATCGCGCACCCACCCGGGAGCGACACGGTCGCCTCGCCCATGCGCGCCAGCATCGGGCCGAGCACGAGGATCGAAGCGCGCATCTTGCGCACCAGTTCGTAGGGGGCGACGGTCGAGGTGATCCGCGGCGCTTCCAGCGTCATCACGCGGCCGAAATCCTCCGGCCGGGTGCCCTGGATCGAGGTCGTGATCCCGAACTGGTTCATCAGGTGCTGGAACCCGTCGATGTCCGCCAGCCGCGGCAGGTTGCGCAGCGTCAGCGGTTCTTCGGTCAGCAGCGCGCAGGGGATGAGGGTAAGCGCGGCGTTCTTCGCGCCCGAGATCGGGATCGTGCCCGCGAGCCGCTTGCCGCCTTCGATGATGATCTTGTCCATGGTCGAGCGTCTAGCGTGAATCGATGCTTCCGCAAGGTACCGGTTGCGCTGATCCCCCGCGCTTCCTACTCCAATCGTCATGAGCGCACGCAAACCGATCCGGAAGGCCGTGTTCCCCGTCGCCGGCCTCGGCACCCGCTTTCTCCCCGCAACCAAGGCGATTCCGAAGGAATTGCTGCCGATCGTCGACCGCCCGCTGATCCAGTACGCGGTGGACGAGGCGCGCGAGGCGGGAATCGAACAGATGATCTTCGTCACCGGGCGCGGCAAGACGGCGATCGTCGAGCATTTCGACACCGCCTTCGAGCTCGAAACCACCATGAGCGAGCGCGGCAAGAGCCTCGACATCCTCGAACCCACGCGCTTCCCGCCCGGCGATATCATTACCGTGCGCCAGCAGGTTCCGCTCGGACTGGGCCATGCGATCTGGTGCGCGCGGGCCATCGTGGGCGACGAACCCTTCGCGATCCTCCTGCCCGACGAGCTTATGGTCGGCAAGCCGGGTTGCATGAAGCAGATGGTCGAAGCTTACGAGGACGTCGGCGGCAACCTCATCAGCGTGCTGGAAATCCCGCGCGAGGAAGTCTCCAGCTACGGCGTGATCGACCCGGGCGAAGAGCGCGGGGCGCTGACCGAAGTGCGCGGTCTCGTCGAGAAACCCCCGGTCAGCGAGGCGCCTTCCAACAAGATCGTGTCGGGGCGTTACATCCTCCAGCCCGAAGTCATGCGCACGCTGGAGGATCAGGAGAAGGGTGCGGGAGGCGAAATCCAGCTCACCGACGCCATGGCACGGATGATCGGCGGACAGCCGTTTCACGCAGTGACCTTCGCCGGCCGCCGCTTCGACTGCGGCAGCAAGACCGGTTTCGTCGAGGCGACGCTCGCGCTCGCGCTCGAACGCGAAGACATGGGTGAGGAAGTCCGCGCGATGGCCAGGCGGCTGCTCGGCTAGGCGTCCTCGCGCGCCCTAGCGGCGTATTCGTCGCGCAGCTCGCGCTTGTAGAGCTTGCCGTTCGCCTCGCGCGGGAGATCGGGCCTGAAGTCGAACTGCTTGGGCATCTTGATCCGGGCGAGCTGAGGCGCGAGGAATTCGCGCAGCTCGGCCTCGAGCGCCTCGCCTGCATCGTCCATATCGCGCGGCTGGATCACTGCGACGACTTTCTCCCCCAGATCGGGATCGGGCACGCCGATGACCGCCGCGTCCATTACCTTGTCGTGCGTGACGAGCAGGTTCTCGATCTCCTGCGGATAGATGTTCACCCCGCCGGATATGATCATGTGGCTCTTGCGATCGGTCAGATAGAGGAAACCGTCGTCGTCCACGTGTCCGATGTCGCCCAGGGTCATCCAGCCTTCGGGGTGCATCGCCTCCGCGGTCTTGGCCGGATCGTTGTGATAGGTCGGGATCGTATCGTTCTCGAAGTAGATCAGGCCGTCTGCGCCCGGCGGCAGCTCCTCGCCCTCGGGCCCGCAGACATGGATCTTGCCATGAAGCGCCGGGCCGACCGAGCCCGGGTGCGCGAGCCAGGCATCGCTGCGGATCAGCGTCATCCCTATTCCTTCCGATCCGGCGTAGTATTCGACCAGGATCGGCCCCCACCACTCGATCATCGCCTGCTTGACCGGGATCGGGCAGGGCGCCGCGGCGTGGATGGCCCGCTGGTGGCTGGACAGATCGTAGCGCGCCCGCACTGCATCATCGAGCTTGAGCATGCGCACGAAGTGAGTCGGCACCCATTGGCTGTCGGTCACCCTGTACTTCTCGATGGCGGCGAGTGCGGCCTCAGGGTCGAACTTCTCCATGATCACCACCGTGCCGCCAAGCCGGTGGACGGTGCAGCACCAGGCGAGCGGCGCTGCGTGATAGAGCGGCGCGGGCGAGAGATAGACCATCTCCCCATCCGCCGGCATGCCCGGCCCCATCACCGCCAGCATGACCAGCGCATTTGTAGCCTGGACGTCGTCGTCCTGCGGCGGCGGCGGACGAATGCCCTTGGGTCGGCCGGTCGTGCCTGAAGAATAGAGCATGTAGAGCCCAGGGTAGGGGTCGGCGATCGGTTCGGCGGGTTGCGCCGCCATCGCCGCTTCGAAGTCGGCGCTCCCCTCCCCATCGAGCACGAACACGGGCAGATCGGGGCATTCGCGGCGAATACCCTCGGTCACATCGGCAAACTGCGGCGAGGTGATCAGCAGCTTGGCGCCGCTGTCTTTCAAAATGTAGGCGATCTCCGGCGCGGTCAGGCGGGTCGAGATCGGGACCAGCATCGTGCCAGCGCGCTGCGATCCCCACACGAGCTGGAGATAGAGCGCGTTGTTCTCCATCAACAGCCCGAATGCGTCGTCGCGCTCCAGACCCTGCGTCCGCAGGAAGTGAGCGAAGCGGTTGGCGGTGCGGTCGAGCTCGGCATAGGTGACCGTCTCGCCCGAGCCCGCCACCACGATCGCGGGCCGGTCGGGGCGTGCTTCGGCGTGGGTGATGGGATGCATCGTCGGTTTCTCTCCACTCACGGCGCCCTGCCGGCGTCTCGTTGTGATTCGAAACCTAGCTGCCCGCACAGTGGCGGCAAGAGAAAAGGCGGCGGGATCGCTCCCGCCGCCTTTCTGTCAGGCATCCTCTCCCATGCCTGCCTCCCGCCCCTCGCACGAGGGGTGAAATCTATTCCTCGCCGCCGCCCATGCCGCCGCGGCCGGTCGCCAGCGCGAAAGCCTGCTGCGCTTCGGTTTCGACCATGTAGGGGATCGGATTGACCGCTTCGCCGTCGATGCGGATTTCGTAGTGAAGGTGCGGACCGGTCGAACGGCCGGTGGAGCCGACGTAACCGATCAGGTCGCCCTTCTTGACATGCTGGCCGTCGGCCACGGCAAGCTTCGACAGATGCGCGAAACGCGTCTGGAGCTTCGCACCATGTTCGATCTGGACGTAGAGACCGTAGCTGCTGAACCAGTCGGCGCGGCCGACAATTCCGTCGGCAGTGGCGTAAACCGGCGTGCCGGTGGCCGCTGCGAGGTCGACACCCTTGTGTGACCGGCGGCCGCCGAGCACCGGATGGGTGCGCATGCCGTAGTCGCTGGTGAGCTGCGCGCCATCGAGCGGCATGCGCGAGGGAACCGAAATACCGGTGCTAGCGACCGGCTGCGCGGCGCGATCACCGTCAAGCGAGCGCCAGCTGGCGAAGAGTTCGCGAAACTGCGCATCCCCGCCGGCCGGCTTTTGCGCTTCTTGTACAGGAGCGGTGATATCGGCCGCAGCTGCGGCACTCGAATTCGCCAGTGCCGGACTTGCGGCGATGGCGAGGAAAGCGGCGCCCGCCGCTGCCGCGGCTTTGGCGATCCGCCGATTGCTGAGAGTTGCGACCAAAACCCCGTCCTCTTTTTTGCGGCCCTTGAGCCACAGCGATCCGTGCACGCCGGGATACCCGACCGGCGTGAATTTTTTATGCGAGACTTGGGAACCCTCCTCCGTCTCAATAATTGCAGGCCTAACCGGGGGTGGGTTTAACTGGCAATAGCAGCGTAGAACTCTCGCGATAAACCGGCTGCCGAACGCGCCGAGTCGTTGAATGGCGGCTTCAGCGTCCCGCGAAAGTGCCTTTCCACCAGTATTTTCCAACACTTCTCAGGTATTTCGCCCGCTTCGTCGCAGCTCGCGACAAAGTGCTTTGTGCCGAACCGGACGTGACGAATCTCGTCGTCAAGGATTCGTTGGAGGATTCGCGCTCCGTCTTCGTCACCCTGAGCCCGGACCCGATCACGGGTGGCCGGCGTGACGTCGAGCCCGCGCGCCTCCAGCACCATCGGCACCACGGCGAGCCGCGCGCGCACCTCATGCTGCGTATCGTGCGCCGCCTGCCACAGGCCGCCGTGCGCCGGCAACGCGCCGTAGTGGCTTCCGAGGCGGCGGAGCTTGCGGTCGAGCAGCGCGAAATGCATCGCTTCGTCGGCAGCTACGGAAAGGAAATCGCTCACGAATTCCCGGCCCATAGCCTCCCCGAAGCGGCCTGCCATGTCGAGCGCGAGGTCGATCGCGACGAATTCGATGTGCGCCAGCGCATGCCACAGCGCGATCCGCCCGCGCTCCGATCCGGCCTTGCCGCGCTTCGGCATGCGATTGGGCGGGAGCAGTTCGGGGCGGTCGGGCGCAGCGGGGCGTTCCGGCATCGCGGTATCGAAGCGCCAGTCGAGCCGTCCGAGGCGCCAGCGGCGCGCGACGTCACGCGCGGCAAAGACTTTGGCCTTCGGTTCGCCGGTCAGCAGCGCGCCGCGGATCGCCGCGGCGACCGATTCGCGCGTTTCGTTCAAAGTGCCTTCGCCGCTTCGAGCACCTCGTCGGCATGGCCCTTGACCTTCACTTTGTCCCACACGCGGGCGATCTTGCCCTCCGCGCCGACGAGATAGGTGCTGCGGACCATTCCGATGAAGGTTTTTCCGTACATCTTCTTCTCGGTCCAGATCCCGAGCGCGTCGGAGAGGCCGCCTTCCTCCGCATCGGTCGCGAGCGGCACCTTCAGATCATGCTTGGTGATGAAATTGCGGTGCTTCTGGGGCGAATCCTTGCTCACCCCGAGCAGGGCAACGCCCGCCTTTTCGAACTCGCCGGCGAGCGCGGTGAAGTCCTTCGCTTCGGTCGTGCAGCCGGGCGTATTGTCCTTCGGATAGAAGAACACGACCAGCTTCCGCCCGCGAAAGTCCGACGGCTTCACCGTGCCGCCGTCCGGGGTTTCCATCGCGATGTCGGGCATCGCATCGCCGGTTTTCGGAAAGTCGCTCATTGTTCGGTCTCCAGTTTCTCGTCGAACACCTCGTGCCAGGTGGCGGCGACGCATTGCCGCGCCTCTCCCAGCCGGTGCAAGACCTCGTCGATGCTTTCACACCGGCAGGCGCGGGCCAATGCGCGGCCGGCGGCCGGCGTAGGCTGGTCGAGATCGGGGGCGAGCAGCCGGCCTGCGACAAGCAGACGCGTCATCATCCGCTCGGCCTCGGCCATTTCGCCGGGCAAGCTTCCGCGCTCGGCCAGGCAGGCGATGGCCTGCCCCAGATCGGGCACGATGCAGGCCTGGTCGCGCAGTTGCAGGTAGTGGACCAGGAACTCCAGATCGACCAGCCCGCCGCGCAGCAGCTTGGCGTCGAGCGGCCCGCGCGGCGGCTTGTTGGCCGCCATCTCGCTGCGCATCCTCAATACGTCCGCGCGCAGCTTTTCGGGATCGCGCGGGCGCAGCAGCACGCCGGCGATCGCGCTTTCCAGCGCAGCCCGCGCCTCGGGCGAGCCGAACAGCGGCCGCGCGCGCGTGAGAGCCATGTGTTCCCAGGTCCAGGCATCCTCGCGCTGGTAGCGCGCGAAGCTGTCGAGGCTAACCGCGAGGGGACCCTGCGCGCCTTGGGGCCGCAGGCGCGTGTCGACCTCGTACAGCGCGCCTTGCGCAGTCGGCACGCTCAGCGCGCCGCTGACCCTCTGTGCGAGGCGGTTGAAGTAGAGCGTGGCGCCGAGCGGCCGTGAACCGTCGGATTCGGCGCCGTGATCGCCGGTGAAGAGATAGATGATGTCGAGATCGGACGCATGCGTCAGCGCACCGCCCCCGAACCGCCCGAGGCCGAGCACGAGCAGTTCCCCGCCCAGCACAAGGCCGTGCTTGACCGCGAAATCGTCCTGCGTTGTGCGCGCGGCGATCGCCAGCGCGGCTTCCGCAGCGCGTGAGAGCGCAGCGGCGATGTCGAGCGGATCGTGTTCGCCTTGAATAAGTTGCACGCCGAGAGCGAAGCGCGTTTCGCCGGTGACCACGCGGATTCGGTCGAGCGCGCGTTCGTAGTCGTCGCCGGCCTCGCCACGCGCCATGCGTTCCGCGAGCGCAGGAACATCGCCCGGCAGGTCGAGCGCGCTCTTGTCGATCAGGGCATCGAGAAGCTCGGGCCGCCGCGCAAGCTGCTCGGCCAGCGGCGGTGCGAGCGTCAGCACGCCGACGAGCTGATCGAGCAGTGCCGGGCGCGCGTCGAGCAGGCGGAACAGGTTGATCGCGCTCGAAGCCTTGGTGATCAGCTCCTCCCAGAGCAGCAGGGCGCGGCGCGGGTCGGGCGCTTCGGCCAGGGCATCGAGCAGGCGCGGGAGTAGCGCGTCCAGCGAGGCGCGCGCCGCCTCGCTGCGCAACGCGCGGATATGCCCGTCGCTCCAATTGGCGATCCGTTCGGCGAGCGCCTCCGGCTCCTCGAAACCGAGCCGTTTGAGCCGGGCGGGCAGGCTCTCGCTCTCGGCCGGGGGTCCACCGCTGCCGCCCGGCCGGTCGAGCAGCCGGTCGAACCGCGCGGCAACCTCGGCACATAGCGGCGTCAGCTCCGCCAGCAGCGCCGCGCCGTCGGCCAGCCCGTCGAGCCGCGCGACGCGGTCGAGGGCTTCGCCATCGGGCAGGGTATGCGTCTGATGGTCCTCGAGCATCTGCAGCCGGTGCTCGACAACTCGCAGACGGTCGTAACTGTGCCCGAGAAGCTCGGCATCCTCAGGCGCGACGAGGCCGGCCGCAGCCAGCGCGTCGAGCGCGGCACGGGTCTCCCGGACCCGCAGCGAACGGTCGCGGCCGCCGTGGATCAACTGATGCGTCTGCGCAAAGAATTCGATCTCGCGGATCCCGCCGCGGCCTTGTTTGAGGTTGAAGCCGGGCGCGGGTTCGGTCGGGCCCGAATACCGGTCGCGGATGCGCGAGGTCAGCCGGCCGATCTCCTCGATCGCACCGAAATCGAGACTTCGCCGCCAGACGAACGGGCGGATCGCCGCGAGGAAGTCCTCACCCTGGCCGACATCGCCTGCGGCGGCGCGCGCGCGGATATAGGCCGCGCGCTCCCACGCCAGCGCCGAACTCTCGTAATGGCTGAGCGCCGCATCGCACGAGATTGCCAGCGGGCTGACCTCGGAAGCGGGACGCAAACGCAGATCGACCCGGAAGACGTAGCCCTCCGCGCTGTTGGCCGAGAGCATCTGGACGATCTCGCGGGCATAGCGCTGCGCCGCTTCTCCGGGTTCGTCGCGCGCGCGGCGGGGCAATGTCTCGGGATCGTAGAGCAGGATGGGGTCGATGTCGGAACTGTAATTGAGCTCCCCTGCGCCGTGCTTGCCGAGCGCGAGAGCGATAAACCCGGCCGGCGCAGCACCCTCGACGCGGCGCGCGATCGCCGCCGCTATCGCGCGGTCGAGCGCGCGGTCGGCAAAATCCGACAGCTCCGCCATCACCCTCTCGAGCGGGAAAGCCCCGGCAAGGTCGCCGACCGCGAGCGCTGCCGCCAACCCCAGCCGCTCGCGCCGCAATGCAATCTCGCAAGTCGTCGCGCCCGCACCCGCCTCGCGGGCCCAGGCGAGTGCCGCCTCGTCGTCCCCATCTCGCAGCAGCGCTTCGAGTTCCGGTTGCCGGTCGAGTGCGCGCGCAAGGAAGGGCGCGTTGGCACGAGCCCGCGCGATCGCATCTTGCCACTCACCCGTCATGCCCGCTCCCTGCCCGGAGTGCACACCATGCACAAGGACGGGTTGCCGCGGCGCGCGCGACCTGCCAAGTTTTGCGGCAATCGCAGTCTTGAGAGAGAGCCTTGCAAATGATCCGCCGAATCCTAGCCGCTACCACCGTGCTGGCGCTCGCCGCTTGCAACGTTGCCGTGGGCGACCCCGAGGGCGACACGACCCTCGACATCCCCGAAGTCGAAGTGCCCGAAATCTCCATCGAAACGATGAAGGAGGCGACCCGCACGCTTTCCTCGGACGAGTTCGAAGGCCGCCTGCCAGGCACCGCCGGCGAGGAGAAGACCGTCGCCTATATCGCCGAGCAGTTCGAGAAGGCGGGGCTCGAGCCGGGCAACAACGGCAGCTGGTTCCAGGACGTGCCGCTGGTCGAGATCACCGGACGCGATTTCGCGCCGCTGACGGTGAAGGCCGACGGCGAGACGATGAACTTCGACTTCGGCGACGACTGGGTCGGCGTCTCCTACCGCGAAACCCCGACGACGAAGGTCGAAAACAGCGAACTGGTGTTCGTCGGATACGGCATCAACGCGCCGGAGAAGAACTGGAACGACTATGCCGGGATCGACATGACGGGAAAAACCGCGGTCATCCTGGTCAACGACCCCGACTACGAAGCGGAAACGCTGGAAGGCACGTTCAACGGCAAGGCGATGACCTACTACGGCCGCTGGACCTACAAGTACGAGGAAGCCGCCCGCCAGGGCGCGACCGGCGCGATCATCGTGCACGACACCTATCCGGCATCCTATCCCTGGACCACTGTCAAGAATAGCTGGTCGGGCCCGCAATCCTACGCACAGCGCGAGGACGGCGGGGCGGACCAGACCGTGATGAACGGCTGGGTGCAGAAAGCGGTCGCCGAGCAGATCCTCGAGGCAACCGGACACAGCCTGGCCCAGCTTTCGGCCGCCGCGAAGAAGAAGGGCTTCAAGCCGGTGCCGCTCGGCGCGACCGTGTCCACTGCGTTCGAGAACGATACGCGCAGCTTCACCTCGAAGAACGTGATTGGCATTCTGCCGGGCGCCGAGCGCCCAGAGGAATATGTGCTCCACACCGCGCACTGGGACCACCTCGGACGCTGCGCCCCCGGCGAGGAGGACGAGATCTGCAACGGCGCGATCGACAACGCGACCGGCACCGCAGCGCTCATTGCCCTCGCCGAAGCGCATGCCAAGGTCGGCCCGGCCGATCGCAGCCTGGTATTCCTCGCCGTCACCGCCGAGGAGCAGGGCCTGCTGGGTTCCGAATACTACGGCGCCAATCCGGTGTTCCCCCTCGAACAGACGGTCGGCGGGGTGAACATGGACGCGCTTTCGCTCGCGGGTCCGGCAAAGGACGTGACCGTGGTCGGCCCCGACAAATCGCAGCTCGACGACTTCCTGACCGCCGCGCTGACCGCCGAAGGGCGCGTGGGCACGCCCAATCCCTCGCCCGAGGCGGGCTACTACTACCGCTCCGACCACTTCAGCATGGCCAAGCGCGGATTGCCGATGCTCTACGTCGACGGCGGGCAGGATCTGGTCGAAGGCGGCACCGAAGCCGGCGAGGCCTACGAGGCGCGCTATCGCGATACGGCCTATCACGCCGCGGGCGACGAATACGACGAGAACTGGGACTGGTCGGGCGTCGAGCGGGACTTGCGCCTGTTCTATCGCCTCGGGCGGATGATGGCAATGTCGACGGCGTGGCCCAACTGGCGCGAGGGCGACGAGTTCCGCCGCATCCGCGACGAGGCTTGCGCTGCGGACGGCGGCTGCTGACCCCGCACGCCCATTCGGAGCGACTTTCGATGGCTATCTCGATGCCGCCCGAATGGGCGCCGCAGGCGTGGCTGTGGATCGGCTTCCCGCATGATGCCGACGAGTGGCCCGGCTATCTCGACCGTGCGCAGGAGCAGATCGCCGCTTTCGCCAACGCGGTGGCCGAGAGCGGGCAGGAGGTGCGCCTGCTGGTGCGCGATGCTGCCAACGAGGCGCGCGCACGCGCGCTCGTCTCGGGCGCCGTCAAGCTCGAGCGGCGCAGCTTCGGGGACTTGTGGCTGCGCGACACCGGACCGCTCGTCCGCACGGACGGTTCGGCGCTGCGCTGCCTGTTCAATGGCTGGGGCGGCAAGTACCTGATGGAAGGCGACCAGACGATCGGTGCGGAGCTCGCGCAGGAAGCGGGGCTCCCGATCGCTGGGGCGGACTGGATCCTCGAAGGCGGGGCGATCGATGGCGACGGAACCGGGCTCGTCGTCACGACCGAACAGTGCCTGCTCAACCCGAACCGCAATCCCGACCTCTCGCGCGAGGAAATCGAATCGCGGCTTGCGCGCGATCTCGGCTTCGACCGCGTGCTGTGGCTCGGCGACGGCCTGATCAACGACCATACCGACGGGCACGTCGACAACCTCGCCCGGTTCGTTGCGCCGGGCCGCCTTGCATTGCCGCACGCGACGGACAGGGACGATCCCAACGCCGCGATCTACGCCGATGCGAAGCGCCGCGCGGAAGCCTTTGGTGTCGAAGTGGCCGAGATCCCCTCGCCCGGGCTCATCACGCGGGGCGATCTCGTGGAGCCGGCCAGCTACGCCAACTTTGCGATCACCACGAATCTCGTCGTCGTGCCGACGTTCGGCTCAATCCACGATGCGGACGGCGTCGCGGCGATTGCTGCGCTGTTTCCCGACCGCGCGACGGTCGGGCTCGCCGCCGATGCGGTGCTCGCAGGCGGCGGCGGCTTCCACTGTGCCAGCCAGCAGATGCCGGCGCTGCGAGCCGGTCTTTAACGCTTCCTTAGCCGCGGCGGGCGCAATTTCGACTGCATGGCATATGCGATCGCTCTCGCCCGCAGGCACGGACACCGCGCGCTCGACGTGCTGCGTACGGCGATCGTGGCAGGATGCGCGCTCGCATTGATCGCAGCCGACTCCGTGCTGCCCGGCCTGTCCCTATAGCAGTTTGATCAGCGCGGCGATCGCCGCTGCTGCCAGCACCACGGCCACGAAGATCCGCCATGTGGTGTCGCCGACCCGGCCGAACGCAAGGCTCCCCAGCCAGTTGCCGAGCAGCACGATAGGCAGAAGCGCCGCACCGAGCGCAAGCTGACGCCAGTGCAGTTCCCCAAGCAGTGCACCCGAAGCAAGACCGGCCCCCGAAGCGAAGGTGAAGATCAGAATCATCGACGCCTTGGCGGTCGCCCGTGGAATCGCGCGCCCGACGTAGTACGGGACGACGGGCGGACCCGGCATGCCCGCAAAGCCGGTCAGGAACCCGCTCGAGAGTCCCGTCAGCGCGGTGGTCGCCTTGCCCGGAAGATCGGCCGGGCGAGACGGGAGCAGGATGGCCGCGAACGCGGAGAGCGCGACCAGCGCGATCAGCAGCCGCGCCAGCGGCGCGGGTGTGGCGGAGAGTACCGCCAGCCCCGGCAGCGTCGCGAGGAGAACCAGCCCCGCGATGATCCAGGCGGAGCGCTCCGCATGTTGCCGCAGGCGCCTGAACTCGCTGAGGCCGAGTAGCAGCGAGACGGTGTTGGTCACCAGCACAGCCTCCACCGGCGTAAGCGCGAGCGCCAGCACCGGTACCAGCAGGATTGCCATGCCGAAGCCGGTGAGCCCACGCACGAACGCCGCGCCAAGCCCGCTCGCCAGCGCCACGGCGATCTGGAGCAGGGTGAAATCGGCGATCACGATCCGTTGCCCGGCCCGCGGCTGCCGCCCCCGGCATAACGCAATCGGACGAGCGGATAGGGCCGGCCTTGCGGATCGGTTTCCGATCGCCCGATCCGCACGAAGCCCCGTGCCTCGTAGAACGGCAGCGCGTTGCTGGCCTGCTCGCTTGCCTCGACCGTCGCGCGCGGCGACAGGGTGAGCGCGTGCTCGATCAGCGCCGTGCCATGGCCTTGCCCGTGCACTGCCGGATCGACGAACAGCGCATCGATCTCGTCGCCGTCCATCACGAGAAAGCCGAACACCAGCCCGCCATCATCCCCGGCCAGCCACAGCTCGGCCTGAGGCAGGAACTGTTCCGCCACCATGCGGTCGATCTCGACGCGATCTTCGGGCGTCAGGAAACCATGCGTCGCATCGACCGCCGCCCGCCAGATTTCGAGCGCGCGCGGAACATCCTCCGGCGATCCTCGGCGAATCTTCACCGCAGGTCGGGCGGGGTCGCGGCCTCGCGAAGCATCGCAATGGCCTCCTCGAGCGGCATGACCTTCTGCTGCTGCTCACCCAGCGTGCGAACCGCGACCGTGCCCTCTTCCGCTTCGCGTTTGCCGACGACCAGCAGATGCGGGACTTTGGCGAGACTGTGTTCGCGCACCTTGTAGTTGATCTTCTCGTTGCGAAGATCGGCCTCGACCCGGATCCCTGCCGCTTCGAGCTTGGCCACGACATCCTGCGCATAGCCGTCGGCGTCGGAAACGATCGTCGCCACGACCGCCTGCGTCGGTGCGAGCCACACCGGCAGGCGGCCCGCGAAGTGCTCGATCAGAATACCGATGAAGCGCTCGTAGGAGCCGAAGATCGCCCGGTGCAGCATGACCGGGCGGTGGCGCTCGCCGTCCTCGCCGACATAGCTCGCGTCGAGCCGTTCGGGCAGGACGCGGTCGGACTGGATCGTGCCGACCTGCCAGGTGCGGCCGATGGCGTCGGTGAGGTGCCATTCGAGCTTGGGGGCATAGAACGCGCCTTCGCCGGGCAGCTCCTCCCAGCCATACTCCTCGGTCGCGAGACCCGCCTCAATGACGGCGTTGCGCAGCTCGTCCTCGGCCTGGTCCCACTGCTCGTCCGTGCCGAAGCGCTGTTCCGGGCGCAGGGCGAGCTTGATCGCGTAAGTGAAACCGAAGTCCCGATAGACCCGGTCGGCCAGTTTGCAGAACTTGCGCACTTCGGCAACGATCTGGTCCTCGCGGCAGAAGATGTGCGCGTCGTCCTGGGTGAACTGGCGCACGCGCATCAGCCCGTGGAGCGCACCGTGCGGCTCGTTGCGGTGGCAGCAGCCGTTCTCGTAGAGGCGCAGCGGCAGGTCGCGGTAGGACTTGATGCCCTGCTTGAAGACCAGCACGTGCGCCGGGCAGTTCATCGGCTTGAGCGCCATCCACTCGGCCGCATCGGAGACCAGCGGGCCCTCGTCCTCGACGTTCGGTACTTCGTCGGGGATGACGAACATGTTCTCGCGGTACTTGCCCCAGTGGCCCGACTGCTCCCACTGGCGCGCGTCCATCACCTGCGGCGTCTTGATCTCGCGGTAGCCGGCGCCGTCGATCGCGCGGCGCATATAGGCCTCGAGCTCACGCCACACGCGGTAGCCCTGCGGGTGCCAGAAGACGCTGCCGTGCGCCTCTTCCTGCAGGTGGAACAGGTCCATCTCCCGCCCGAGCTTGCGGTGGTCGCGCTTGGCCGCTTCCTCCAGCCGATGGAGATGCGCGTCGAGCTGCTTCTTGCTGAGCCAACCGGTGCCGTAGATGCGCGTGAGCTGCGCATTGCGCTGGTCACCGCGCCAGTAGGCGCCCGCGACACGCATCAGCTTGAAGGCCTGCGGATCGAGCTTGCCGGTGCTGGCGAGGTGCGGCCCGCGGCACATGTCGAGCCAGTCCTCGCCCGACCAGTAAACCGTCAGCTCCTCATCCTCGGGCAGTTCCTTCGCCCATTCGGCCTTGAAGGTTTCGCCTTCGGCTTCCCACTTTTCGATGAGCTGTTCGCGCGTCCAGACCTCGCGCCGCAGCGGCTTGTCGGCGCGGATGATCTCGCGCATCTTCTCCTCGATCGCCGGCAGGTCGTCCATCGAGAACGGATCGCGCGTGTCGGGCGCCTTCACGTCGTAGTAGAAGCCGTCGTCGGTCGCGGGACCGAAGGTGATCTGCGTGCCCGGCCAGAGCGCCTGAACCGCTTCGGCGAGCACGTGCGCGTAGTCGTGACGGACCAGCTCGAGCGCGTCTTGCTCGTCGCGTGCGGTGATCAGCGCGAGGTCCGCGTCGCCGTCAAAGGGACGTGCGATGTCGCGCACTTCGCCGTCCACGCGCGCGGCGAGCGCCGCCTTGGCAAGCCCCGGGCCGATCGCCGCCGCGATGTCCGCCGGCGTGGTCCCCGGCTCGACCTCGCGCACCGAACCGTCGGGCAGGCTGATCTTGAGCAATTCCGTCATCGTTTTCGTACCGTTCCTTTGGCGCGGCGCTATCGGCGGCGCCCAGTTGAGGGCGCCATGGCACAGCGCAGCCCGCGCTTGAAGAGCGGCGTTGAGCTTGATGGCGATTTCGGGAGGAACACCGCACCGCCCGAAACCGGGCGGCGGCGGATCGCGTCAGGCCGCGACCGACCGCCCCCGGAGAGCCCGGGTGGTGGTAGTCGTGGCAGTGATCCACAGCGCGTTCATGACAGGTGAGATAACTGCGAAGGGTTAACGGTTCAAGTCACGGATGCCTTGCAAAAAACCGGCATAGGACGGGACCAGTGACAAGCCCACGCGCCATCTTGTCATGGTCGCTTGACACATACGCACTCAATGTCTAGGTTGCTTTACATTCTTGCAATGGAGCTTGACCATGACTGCTGTACGACCATTTCTCTGGGCCCTTGCCGTGATCGCCGTCGCGGTGCTCAATATCGTCGAAGTCCTGCCCGACTGGACGACAATCGCGGCCGTTCTGACGCTCCCCTTCTTCGCCGCCGTGACGGGTACCCGGTGTGGCAGGGCACGCGGAGAGGCGCGGTGACCGCCGAAGTCGCCGGCCGTACCGGCCGCTCGCGCTGGTTCTGGGCAGGGCTGATGTTCGCCTCCTTCGGGGCGATCGCCGCGCTCAGGATCACCGATGCGATCGGGAAGAGCACCGGCTTCATCCTGCTCGCTTGTACCATGCTGCTGATCATCCCCCTCACCCGCGCAGGCCTGGCGCATCAGCGGACCACCGGCCGCCTCAGTCCGGCGGTGGTGCGCTACACGCGGCGGTTCACGGTCGCGTCGCTCGGCTACATGCTCGGCCTCGGCATCGCGATTACGCTCAGCCAACGAATGGAACTTTCGGGCGCCGGTGCCTTTGCGATCGCCCTGCTGCCGGTACTGCCGATCTTCGCCATGATCTGGACGATGGCGCGCTACCTGATCGAGGAGGATGACGAATTCCTGCGCCACCGCGCCACCATGGCCTCGCTATTCGGCCTGGGTCTGGTGCTTGCGGCCGGCAGCTTCTGGGGCTTCCTCGAGACTTTCGGCGTCGTACCCCATATCGACGCCTGGTGGACCTTCCCCGTCTGGGCGATCGGCATGGGGATCGCGCAATGCTGGATGGGCTGGCGCGACCGGGCCGGGGCCGAATCGTGAAGAACCGCCTCAAGGTCCTGCGGGCCGAGCGCGACTGGAGCCAACAGGATCTCGCGCAGCGGCTGGAGGTCTCCCGCCAGAGCGTAAATGCGATCGAAACCGGGCGCTACGATCCGTCGTTGCCGCTGGCCTTCCGTATCGCGGCATTGTTCGACATGCCGATCGAAGCTATATTCACGCCCGATTGAGAGGGAGCCATGACGCGTATCGCCACATTGCTGCTCGCCTGTCTCGTCCTTTCGGCGTGCGGCGACCGCGCCGAGGAGCCGCCCGCGCCCTTCGACGTACCCGAACTCTATTGATCCGGTTGCCATGCTCCACATCTAGGGGGCATGGCTTCGGGAATGAGCGACATCCAGCATCACACCATGCCCGACGGGCGCCGCATCGCGTTTCGCCTGCAGGGCGGCGCGGGCCCCGCGATCGTGTTTCTGCCCGGCTATATGTCCGACATGGCGGGCGGGAAGGCGACGGCGGTATTCGATTGGGCCCGGCGTACCGGTCGCGCATGCCTGCTGCTCGACTATTCGGGCTGCGGGGAGAGCGACGGCGACTTCGCCGACGGCACGCTTTCGCGCTGGCGGGAGGAAGTGCTGGCCTTGATCGAGGCGAAGATTTCAGGCCGGGTGATCCTCGCCGGTTCGTCGATGGGCGGATGGCTGATGCTGCTGGTTGGCGAAGCGCTGGGCGAACGGCTTGCGGGGGTTGTCGGTATCGCGGCCGCGCCGGACTTCTCCGACTGGGGTTTCGATGACGCGCAGAAGGGGGAGCTCCACGAAGGACGCACGATTCGCGAAGAGAACCCCTACGGTCCCGAACCGACCCCAACGCATGGCACGTTCTGGCAGGATGCCGAGACGCTGCGTGTGCTCGATCATGCGATCGCGATCGATTGCCCGGTGCGCCTGCTCCATGGCCAGCGCGACCCCGACGTGCCGTGGGATGTGAGCCTGCGCACCGCCGAGGCCCTGCGTTCGGACGATGTACAGGTGGTGCTGATAAAGGACGGCGACCACCGCCTGTCGCGCGAGCAGGACATCGCGCTGCTGCTGCAAACGATCGCCTCGTTCCCTACCGAATGATCGGATTCCGCGCCTCATGACCCCCCTCATCGTTCTCCTGCTGCAAGTCGGTCCCATGCCGACCACCGAGCCGATCTCACCGATTCCCGAGGAGCTCCACGAACAGCGCGAGCGCACTCGCGCGCGGCAGAACGCCTATGTCGAGGTTCTGCCGGCGACGAAGAGTCGGCTTGCCCAGTGTCTGGCGCGCACGCGGCAAGATCCCGGCGGTGCGGCCAGCGAGGCCGAAGCCTGGCTCGCTGCGGCAAGCGGCGAGGAGCGCGGCGATGCAGCGCAGTGCCTCGGCGTGGCGCAGGCCCAGCTTGGCCAGCAGAGCGAAGCGGCGGAAACCTTCCTGCTGGCGCGCGATTCCACGCCGGCCGCAGACCACCGTGCGCGCGCCCTGCGCGGCGGGCTCGCAGGCGGCGCTCTGCTGACCCAAGGCGATCCCGCGGGCGCGCTTGCCCTGCTCGACGCGGCGCGAACCGACACCCAGGCCGCAGCGGGCGAGGCGACTGCCGGACAGGATGCTATCCGCGGCCAGATCGCGATCGATCGCGCCATAGCGCTCGTCGCGCTCGATCGCCTCGACGAAGCCGGAGCCGCGCTGGACACGGCGCGCACGGCGCTGCCCGACAATGCCCAGGCCTGGCTGCTGTCGGCGACCCTCTCGCGCAGGCTCGGCAAGCTGGAGGAGGCGCAAGCGAGGATCGAGCGGGCGGCCATACTCGCACCGCTGGACTCAGCTATCGGGCTCGAAGCCGGCGTCATCGCTGCCATGGCCGGCCGCGACGATGCCGCGCGCAAGAGCTGGCGCTCCGTGATCGACGCCGAACCCGGCAGCGAAGCCGCCGCGACCGCGCAAGCCTATCTCGACCAGTTGGACACGCCATGACCGATTTTGCCGTTCTCGATCTCGTCCCGGTGCGCGAAGGCGGCACGCTGGAGGAGGCCTACGCCGCCACCGCCGATCTCGCCCGCGCGGCCGAGGTGGCCGGATGCAAGCGCTTCTGGATTGCCGAACATCACGCGATGGAGGGTATCGCCGGCGGCGCGACCTCGGTCGTAATCGCTCATGTCGGACATGCGACGTCCACCATTCGCATCGGCGCGGGCGGCATCATGCTGCCCAACCACAACCCGTTCGTGATCGCCGAGCAGTTCGGCACGCTTGCCGCCCTGTTTCCCGGGCGGGTCGATCTCGGGCTTGGCCGCGCGCCCGGCGCCGGGCCGGAACTGCAGCGCGCGCTGCGCAAGGACCTGCACCGCGCGGCCGAGCTTTTCCCGCAGGACGTCGTCGAGCTGCGCGCGCTGCTGACCGGCGATCCCGAAGTGCCGATCAAGGCGACGCCCGGCTTCGGCGCGGAGGTCGATCTGTGGATGCTGGGATCCAGCTTGTTCGGCGCACAGCTCGCCGCGCGGCTGGGCCTGCCCTACGCCTTCGCAAGCCACTTCGCGCCGACTCATCTGGATGCAGCGCTGGAGCTCTACCGCCGCGATTTCCGCCCGTCCGAGGCGCTCGACAGGCCCCGCGTCATGGCCGCGATGACGGTGTTCGTCGCCGAGACCGAGGAAGAGGCCGAGCTAATCGCATCGTCGCAAGCGCAGAGCTTCGTACGCCTGCGCACGGGCAACCCAGGCCGCCTTCCACCGCCGGTGCCCGGATACCGCGACAGCCTGCCGTCGCAGGCGCGCGCGATCCTCGATCATATCGGAGAAGCTTCCGCCATCGGCACGCCCGAGCAGGTCGGAGCCAGGATCGAGGCATTCGTGGCCCGCACCGGCGCGGACGAGATCATGATGTCGGGCGCCACCTACGATCCCGCAGCGCGCATAAGATCGCTCGAACTTCTCGGCGATCTCATGCGTTAAGGGGAGAGCGCGCACCTTGTGGTAAGGGTGCAGGCGAGCGGCTTGCGGCGCGAACGATTTGGGCGTAGGCGCGCAACATTATTGCCGCACGTTGCGGCATGCAGTGGCCGGGCTCCGATGCCCGATGGAGCGATTTCGATGGGTTCCAACGCAGCCGCCTCTTCCGACAAATCCCGCCGCCGGCTGGCCAACAGTTCTTCCCTAATCGAGGGGCTGACCACACGCATCTGCGAGTCGCTGTTGCCCGGCGACACGCCGTTCGCGACCGACAAGGTGCGCGAGGCCGCCGCGTTCATGCTCGACACGGCGAGCCGGCGCGCCCCGGGAGAGGTGGCGATCTCGCTCGCCTCGGCCACCGACGGGCGGCGCTTCATGCGCATCGCCTTGATCAACGACGACATGCCGTTTCTGGTCGACTCGGTCGCCGCGACGATCGCGGCGCAGGGCCTCGCGATCGACCGGCTGGTGCACCCGGTGGTCCACGTCCGCCGCGATGCCGAAGGAGCGCTGAAGGCGATCGCCGGCGAACGGGGGGACGACACCCGCCGCGAGTCTATGATCTACGTCGAAACGGTCCGCATCGATGCGCGCCAGCGCCGCGAGCTGGAGCGTGCACTGCGCGGGACGCTGACCGACGTCCGCGCCGCCGTGGCCGACTGGCCGAAGATGCGCGAAGCCATGCGCGACGACGCCGCCCGGATCGAGGACGCCGAAGGCGCCGACCTGCTGCGCTGGCTCGAAAGCGGCATGCTGACCCAGCTCGGCCATATCATCCGTTACCGCGACGGCAGCCATTCCGACCTGCTCGGCGTCTGCCGCAAGAGCGCCAAGCAGATTCTCGCCGACGCATCCTACGAACGCGCGTTCGACTGGTTCGGCGCGGCCGAAGACGGGCGCGAGCTGCTCATCATCAAGGCCAACCGGGTTTCCAACGTCCATCGCCGCGTGCCGCTGGACCTGTTCATCGTGCCGGTGCGCGAGGGCGGCGATATCGTCGCGCTTTCGATTCACGCGGGCGTCTGGACCAGCGCCGCGCTCGCTGCTCCGCCGATGCAGGTGCCGCGCCTGCGCGAGCGGCTGACCCGCCTGATGGAGAAGTTCGACTTCGACGCGGGCGGCCACGCCGGCAAGGCGCTGGTGCACGCGCTGACGGCACTCCCCCACGATCTCGTGATCGGTTTCCGGGACGAGGATATCGAACGCGTCACCACCGCGATGATGAGCCTGGTCGATCGCCCGCGCCCGCGCCTCGCCCTGGTCGAAGCGCCGCTGGCGCGGCATCTCTTCGCCTTCGTGTGGATGCCGCGCGACATGCTCGCGACCCAGGTGCGGCATCGCATCCAGGAACTGCTCGAGGAAGGCGCCGGTGCAACCCTGCTCGACTGGAGCCTGCAGGTCGAAGGCGGCAACCTCGCCATGCTGCGCTTCGTGCTCGACTTGCGCGGCGGAGAAGTCGCGACACCCGAACTGGAGCTCGAAGGGCAACTCCAGACGATGCTGCGCGGCTGGGCCGAAGCGGTTGAGAGCGAGCTCGCCCATCAGATGGATGCGGGCCGCGCCGCGGCCATCGCCACGCGTTTCGCCGAGGCTTTCCCCGCCGCATACCGAACCGACTATGGTCCGGCCGAGGCCGCGCGCGACATTGCGCGCATGCGCCACCTTTCGGTGCCCGAAGCAGGCGCTGCGAGCGGCGAGAGCGCGCAGCGCGATGCGCGCCTCTACCGGCTCGGAGGCGATCCCGAGGGGCACCTGCGCCTCAAGATCTATGAGCACGAAGGCGCGCTGCCGCTGTCCAGCGCGGTCCCGGCGCTGGAGAACTTCGGCTTCCAGGTGCTCGCGGAGATTCCTACCCCGCTCGACGAAGGGCGGCTCGGCACGATCCACGATTTTACCCTGGCCCTGACCGAAGGCGAAACCGCCGCTCCGCTGCTCGAGCGCGCCGATGCGATCGAGGAAGCGATCGCCGCCGTCCTCAATGGCCGGGCCGAAGACGACCCGTTCAACCGCCTCGTGATCGGTGTCGGCCTCAGTGCCGGCGAAGCGAACTGGCTGCGCGCGTTCTACCGCTATCTGCGGCAAGCCGGTGTCAGCTTCACGATCTACACCGTGGTCGACGCACTCGATCGGGCGCCCACGGTCACCCGCGCAATCGCCCGGCTCTTCGCCGCGCGGCACGAGCCCGCGTTCGCCGGCGATCGCGAGGTTGCCGAGAAAGAGGCGGAAAGCGCGATCAAGCAGGGCCTCGCGAAAGTCGTCGCGATCAACGACGACCGCCTGCTGCGGCTTTACGACGCGCTCGTGCGCGCGATCCTGCGCACCAATGCCTTCGCCCCGGCGAGCGAAGAAGCGTTGGCATTCAAGATCGATTCGGCGCTCGTCCCGGCCCTGCCCAAGCCGATTCCGTGGCGCGAGATCTTCGTCTACTCGCGGCGGGTGGAAGGCATTCACTTGCGCGCGGGGCCTGTCGCACGAGGCGGCCTCCGCTGGTCGGACCGGCGCGACGACTTCCGCACCGAAATTCTCGGCCTGATGAAGGCGCAGCGCGTCAAGAACGCGGTGATCGTGCCGACCGGCGCCAAGGGCGGGTTCTATCCCAAGCAATTGCCCGCACCGGACAAGGACCGCGCCGCATGGGCCGCGGAAGGCCAGGCGAGCTACGAGATCTTCATTCGCACGCTGCTGTCGGTGACCGACAACATCGTGGACGGCAAGGTGGTCCATCCTGAAGCGGTCGTCGTCCGCGACGGTGACGATCCCTATTTCGTGGTTGCCGCAGACAAGGGCACGGCGCGCTTCTCCGACATCGCAAATGCGATCGCCCAGAAGCGGGACTTCTGGCTCGGTGACGCTTTCGCCAGCGGCGGTTCGAACGGGTACGACCATAAGGCGATGGGCATCACCGCGCGCGGCGCCTGGGTGTCGGTCCAGCGGCACTTCCGCGAAATGGGCGTCGACGTGCAGAGCGAACCCGTGCGGGTCGCAGGCTGCGGCGACATGTCGGGCGACGTGTTCGGCAACGGCATGCTGCTGTCCAAGGCGATCAAACTCGTGGCCGCGTTCGACCACCGCCACATCTTCATCGACCCGAACCCCGACCCGGCGGCGAGCTGGAAGGAGCGCAAGCGCCTGTTCGATCTGCCGACGTCGAGCTGGGAGGATTACGACAAGGGGCTGATCTCGAAGGGCGGGGGTGTCTTCTCGCGCTCGATGAAGCGCATCCCGCTCTCGGCAGCGATGCGCAAGCTGCTCGAGGTCGAGGAGAAGGAGCTCGAGCCGGAGGCGTTAATCTCGGCGATCCTCAGGGCCGAGGTCGACCTCATATGGTTCGGCGGCATCGGCACTTACGTAAAGAGCAGCCTCGAGAACAACGTTCAGGTGGGCGACCCCTCCAACGACGGATTGCGCGTTAACGCCGCCGAAATGCGCGCCAAGGTCATCGGCGAGGGTGCCAACCTCGGCACGACGCAGGCCGGGCGGATCGAATTCGCGCTGGGCGGCGGCCGGATCAATACGGACTTCATCGATAACGCCGCAGGCGTGAATTGCTCGGACAACGAGGTCAACATCAAGATCGCGCTCGCTGCAGCGGTGCGAACGGGCAAATTGTCGACGAAAAAGCGCAATGCTCTGCTCGAATCGATGACCGACGAAGTCGCCAATCTGGTGCTGGAGAGCAATCGGCTTCAGGCGCTGGCGCTGTCGATTGCCGAAGCCGGCGGGGCGCCCGCTGTCGCCACCCAGTTGCAGTTGATCGAGGGCCTGGTAGGCCGGGGCGCACTCGACCGGCAGACCGAAGGTCTGGCCCCGAACGAAAGCCTGGCCCGGCGCGCCAGCGAAGGCATCGGTCTGACACGGCCGGAACTCGCCGTGCTTCTGTCTTCCACGAAGCTGGTCCTGCAGGATGCGATCGAGCAGACGTCCCTGCCCGACGACCCCAGTCTCACCGATCTGCTGTTCGACTATTTCCCATCGGCCATGCGCAAGACCTACAAGCGCCAAATTGAGGGACACCAGTTACGCCGCGAGATCATCGCCACTTCGCTCGCCAACCTGTTCGTCAACCGGATGGGGCTCGTTCATCCCTTCGAACTGGCGGAGGAAGAAGGCGTCGGCCTTGGCGATGTCGCCGCATCCTTCGTCGCGGCCGCCAAGCTGTTCAACGTCGGCGCGTTGTGGGGCGAGCTGGAAACGGCCAGCATGCCCGAGGACGCGCGGCTCTACCTGTTCCGCCACACGGCAGGCGCGTTGCGTAGCCAGATGGCCGATCTCATCCGGGTCGGCGCCAGCACGTCGCTGCCGAGCGAACTGATCGAAAGCCTGCAGAAACGCGTCGCGCAGCTTTCCACCGGCACCGACGAATTGCTGACCGAGGCCTCGCGCAGACAATCGGACAAACTCAAGGCCGAATTCGTCGAAATGGGCGCGCCGGAAGGACTCGCCGCGCAAGTCACGCATCTCTACGATCTCGACGGTGCGATCGGTCTCGCATCGCTGTCCCGGGCCGCCGAGATCGACGCGCGGGCGCTGACCGCGGCGTTCACCGATCTGGGCGAGCGCATCGGTCTCGACTGGGCGCAGAGCACTTCGGCCCTCATGAACCCGTCGGACGTCTGGGAACGGCTGCTCGTGGCGGGCCTGTCGCGCGATTTCCAGCAGATGCGGCTCGACTTCCTGCGCCGGCTTTCGCGGCGCAAAGGGATCAAGACCGATCCGCTCGGCGCGGTCGCCAACTGGGCGGACGAGCACTCTGCGGCGATCCGGCAGTTCCGGGCCATGATCGGGCGGGCTCAAGCGCTGGGCGAGGTCTCCCCCGCGATGCTGGCGCAGATCGCGAGCCAGGCGCGCAATCTGCTCGGGCGATAGACGGAATCCTCCCCCGCATACCCCCAGGCGAGGGTTGACCCGGCGGCGTATTTGCCCAAATCCCGCCCGGCATGGAACGCGCTGACATCGTGATCGTCGGCACGGGGCATGGCGGCGCACAGGCCGCCATCGCCCTGCGCCAGAACGGATTCGCCGGCTCGATCGCAATGATCGGGCGCGACAGCGAGCCGCCGTACGAGCGTCCGCCGCTCTCGAAGGAATATCTCGCCGGCGAGAAGCCGTTCGAGCGGATCTGCATCCGCCCGCCGCAATTCTGGGCCGACAAGGACATCGCGCTGCGGCTGCGCACCGCGGTGGTCGCGGTCGATGCGGCGGCGCACGAGATCGTCCTCTCCGACGAAAGCCGGGTCGGCTACGGCCAGCTCATCTGGGCCGCCGGCGGCGATCCGCGGCGGCTCTCCTGCCCGGGTGCGGACCTCGCCGGCGTCCATTCGGTGCGCACCCGCGCCGACGTCGACCGGATGGTGGCGGAGCTCGACGGCGGGGCGCGCCGCGCGGTGGTGGTCGGCGGCGGCTATATCGGACTCGAGGCGGCGGCAGTGCTGCGCAAGCTCGGCTGTGAGGTGACATTGGTCGAAGCGCTGCCGCGCGTGCTTGCGCGCGTGGCCGGCGAGGAGCTCTCGCGCTTCTACGAAGGCGAACACCGCGCGCACGGCGTGGATATCCGCCTGGAGGCGGCGGTCGACCGGATCGAGGGCGACGGCGAACGCGTGACCGGAGTGGGGCTCGGGAGCGGCGAGGTCATTCCTGCCGATCTGGTCGTGGTCGGCATTGGGATCGTGCCGTCGGTCGGGCCGCTGATCGCCGCGGGCGCGGCGGGCGCCAACGGTGTGGACGTGGACGAGTTTTGCCGCACCTCGCTCGACGACATTTACGCCATCGGCGACTGCGCCGCACACGCCAACCCTTATGCCGACGGTGCGGTGATCCGGCTCGAATCGGTCCAGAACGCCAACGATATGGCGACCACCGCGGCGAAGTCGATCTGCGGCAATCCGCAACCCTACAAGGCCGTCCCCTGGTTCTGGTCGAACCAGTACGACCTGCGCCTGCAGACCGTCGGCCTTTCGATCGATCACGACGAGACGGTGCTCCGCGGCGACCCGGCAGAGCGCAAGTTCTCGATCGTCTATCTCAAGGAAGGCCGCGTGATCGCGCTCGACTGCGTCAACGCGACCAAGGACTACGCGCAGGGCCGCAAGCTGGTCGAGGCGGGCACCAAGCCGGAGCGCGAGGCGCTGGCCGATCCGGAGATCTCGCTCAAGGCGCTGGTCTGAGTTCCGCAAGCGCCCATTCGGCGGCTTCCGAAACCACCGGATCGGGATCGCCGGTCAGCCCCGCGACCTGATCGATCAGTCCCGCGTCCCCGCTATTGCCCGCGGCGATCAGGCAGTTCCGCACGAACCGGTCGCGTCCGATGCGCTTGATGGGGGAACCCGAGAAGAACTGGCGGAACCCGGCATCGTCGAGCGCGAGCAGCTCGGAAAGCCGAGGCGCGGTCAATTCGGCGCGCGGCAGAAACGCGCGGTTACGCGCAGCCGCATCGGCGAATTTGTTCCACGGACAGACCGCGAGGCAGTCGTCGCAGCCGTAGATGCGGTTGCCGATCCCCTTGCGGAACTCGTGCGGGATCGGTCCCTTGTGCTCGATCGTGAGATAGGAAATGCAGCGGCGCGCATCGAGGCGGTAGGGTTCGGGAAAGGCGTCGGTCGGGCAGGCGTCCTGGCAGGCGCTGCACGATCCGCAGCGGTCGGCGTGCGGCGCGTCGGGCGCTAGTTCCACGGTGGTGTAGATCGCGGCGAGGAACAGCCAGTTGCCGTGCCCGCGGCTGACGAGATTGGTATGCTTGCCCTGCCAGCCGAGCCCGGCCATCTGTCCGAGCGGCTTTTCCATCACTGGCGCGGTATCGACGAAGACCTTGAGTTCGGCCCTCGGCGCCCGCGCCACCAGCCAGCGCGCGAGCGCCTTGGCCGCCTTCTTCACGGTGTCGTGATAGTCGCGCCCCTGCGCATAGACGGAGATCCGCGCGCGGTCATGCGCCTCCGCCAGCGCCAGCGGGTCGCCTTCCGGTGCGTAGCTCATGCCGAGCGCGATCACGCTCTTCGCCTCGGGCCACATCGACTGCGGCCCCTGCCGCACCTCCGCGCGGTCCTCCATCCAGCCCATCGAGCCGTGATGCCCGGCCGCGATCCACTCGGAGAGCCGCTGCGCGCGCAGTGGATCGTCCGCGGCCGGCGCAATACCGACCGCAACGAACCCCAGCCGCCGGGCTTCGGCGATCAGATCCTCGCGCAACGGGTCGTTTTCTCGCGCGTCGGCCACGCTTGGGCTTGCTCCTATGCCTGCCCGGACGCTACCTGCCGGACATGGACACCGCGCTAGGCGATCCGCTCACCGCGAGCAACGATACCGCAAGCGCCGGCCGGGCCCCGGCGATCGAGGCCCGCGGCCTGGTCAAGCGATTCGAGGGTACCACCGCGGTCGACGGGATCGACCTGACCGTACTCGAAGGCGCGATATACGGCATTCTCGGCCCCAACGGCGCGGGCAAGACGACCACGCTGCGCATGCTGCTGGGAATCATCGACCCCGACGAGGGCGTGCGCCGCGTGCTCGGCCGCGACGATCCGCACGACATCGCGCGGCTGATCGGCTACCTGCCCGAAGAGCGCGGGCTCTATCCGGCGATGAAGGCGGTCGAGGCGATCGCCTTCATGGGCGCGCTGCGCGGCGTGCCGCTCGCCGAAGGGCGCCGCCGCGGACGCGAGCTGCTCGAAGGCCACGGCCTCGGCCATGCGGCCGACAAGCAGATCCGCCAGCTTTCCAAGGGCATGGCGCAGACCGTCCAGCTCCTCGGAACGCTGGTCCACCGCCCGCGGCTGGTGGTCCTCGACGAGCCGTTCTCCGGCCTCGACGCGATCAATCAGGGCAAGCTCGAGGGGCTGATCCGCAACCTCGCAGCCGATGGGACGACGGTGATCTTCTCCACCCACGTGATCGCCCATGCCGAGCGATTGTGCGAGCAGGTGGCGATCATCGCCGGAGGCAAGGTCCCCTATGCCGGTTCGGTCGACGCGGCGCGCGACCGCATCCCGGCGCAGGTTCGCCTGGAGACCCGCGCCCACGAGGGTCGCTGGCGCCACGCGCTCCCCGCCGATGCTCGGCGCGAGGGCGACTATTGGTACTTCCCCCTTCCCGAAACGGGCATCGAGCCGCTGCTGCGCGCGCTGATCGAAGGCGAGGCGGGCATCCTCTCGCTCTCGATCGAGCGCGCCGGGCTCCACGACGCCTTCGTCGACATCGCCGGCGAGGCCGCGGCGCGCGCGCTCGACGAGCAAAGCCCGGCGGAGGCCGTGCAATGACCCCGGCCGATACACGGGCGAAGGCCCGTCTCCCGCTGACCCGCGCGGCGTTCGTGATCGCACGACGCGATTTCACCGCGATCCTGTTCAGCAAGTCGTTCCTGTTTTTCCTGCTCGGCCCGCTGTTCTTCCTCGGGATCGGCGGCGTCGCCAGCCTGCTGAGTTCGCAGGCAATCCGCAGCGCCGACAACCCGCGGCTGGCGGTGGCAATGGCCCCCACCGACTCGGCCGCCTTTGCCTCAGCGCACACACGCCTCGCCGATCTCGTCGACCTGCCCGATATCGAGACGGTCGAGCCCGGCACGGTAGACGACGTCGGCGCACTGCTCGGAGATACCGAGCAGAACTTTGGCGCGGTCCTGAGCGGCACGCTGGCTGCCCCGCGCCTGAGCGGAACACAGGACCGCATCGAACGCTGGCGTGGGCCGGTCGCACTGGTCGCCGCCGAAGCCGGGTCGGCGGGTGCAGCCGACTACCCGCAAGTCTCGCTCATGCCGACGGCGACGAGCGTGGCGCAGGAACGCAGCGCCAACGCCGCGACCGCCACGGCCGCGGTGACGCTGCTGTTCCTTCTCTCGATGCTGCTGGCGGGCATGGTCATGTCCAACCTCGTCGAGGAGAAGGCCAACAAGATCATCGAGATCCTCGCCGCCGCCGTACCGATGGACGCGGTCTTCTTCGGCAAGCTGTTCGCGATGCTCGCGCTCAGCTTCGTCGGCATCGCGGTGTGGGGCGGCGTCGGCGGCACGATCGCACTCGCCGGCAACCTGCTGGAGCAGATGCCCGCGCCGGCGATCGGCTGGCCGGCCTTCGCCGTGCTGTTCCTCGTCTACTTCGCGATGGCCTATCTGCTGATCGGCTCGATCTTCCTCGCGATCGGCTCGATGGCGCCGACCGTGCGCGACGTGCAGACCCTGTCGATGCCGGCAACGATCCTCCAGCTCCTGGTCTTCTTCCTCGCCAGCTACGCGATGACCGACCCGGGATCGCCGGTAGAGCTGTTTGCGATCGCCTTCCCGCTCAGTTCACCCTACGCGATGATTGCGCGCGCCGCGCAGGAGCCGGCACTATGGCCCCATGCGCTCGCAATCGTCTGGCAGATCGCAGCGGTAGCATTGTTCGTACGTCTGGGCGCGCGGCTGTTCCGCAAGCGGGTGATGAAGTCAGGTCCGGCGCAGACGAACAAACGGCGTTTCTGGCAGCGCGGGGCCAAGCCTGCAGCTAGTTAGGTTCGGGCGGCTATCGCCCACCTTGTGGGTCGGACCAAACGGCCTGCCGCGGCAATAAGTCGCAAATCGCAACGCACTATTGACATAGCGGTAAGCAAGGGCAGGATGGTCCCTCGCCACGCGCTGCGAAAAGACGTGCGGGCGGAGGAGAGAGCCCATGGCAACGCAGATCGCCCAACCGCCTGCAACCTACCGCACTTCGCCCGTTGCGGTCGACGCGCTGCGCGCGCACCTGGCCGAACATCCTGAAGAGAAGTGGACTCATACCCACCCTTACGACGTCAGCCGCAGCGACATCTACTACGAGGACCGGTGGCAGCCGATCTTCGCCGAGATGCGCGCCAAGGGGCCGCTGCACTGGGTCGACGAAAGTCCGGTCGGACCATACTGGAACGTCGTCAGCCACAAGGCAATCGGCCACGTCGAGGCACTGCCCGAGCTGTTCTCCTCCAGTTGGGAACACGGCGGCATCACCATTCTCAACAAGCTCGACGAGGAGCAACTGGCAGAGCAGGGCCGCGAGCGGTTCGAGCTGCCGATGTTCATCGCGATGGACCGGCCCAAGCATACCGGCCAGCGCCGCACCGTCGCGCCGGCGTTCACTCCAGCCGAGATGAAGCGGCTGGACGACGACATCCGCCACCGCACCGGCGAACTGCTCGATTCGCTGCCGCGCGGCGAAGTGTTCGACTGGGTCGACAAAGTCTCGATCGAGCTGACCACCGGAATGCTCGCGATCCTGTTCGGCTTTCCGTGGGAGGACCGCCGTCTGCTGACCTTCTGGTCCGACTGGGCGGGCGACACCGAGATCGCGATGGTGCGCGATCTCGATGAGATGCGGCACGAGATCCTGCGCGAGATGGCGGCCTATTTCCAGCAGCTCTGGGCCGAACGCGCGAACAAGGAGCCGGGGCCCGACCTGATCTCCATGATGATCCACTCGCCGGCGATGAATCAGATGAGCCCGCAGGAATTCATGGGCAACCTGGTGCTGCTGATCGTCGGCGGCAACGACACGACCCGCAATACGATGAGCGGGATCATCCATGGCTTCGACAAGTTTCCCGACCAGCGAAAGCTGTTCGAAGAGAACCCCGACCTGATCCCCAACGCGGTCCAGGAATGCATCCGCTATCAGACGCCGCTGGCGCACATGCGCCGCACCTGTACCGAGGATACCGAGCTGTTCGGAGAGCAGGTGAAGGCGGGCGACAAGCTGGTGCTGTGGTACCTGTCGGGCAACCGCGACGAGGAAGTGTTCGCAAATCCCGACAAGCTCGACATCACGCGCGAGAACGCGCGGCGGCACCTCGCGTTTGGCTATGGCATCCACCGCTGTGTCGGCGCGCGCCTGGCCGAGCTGCAACTGCGCGTGTTGCTGGAGGAGATGCACAAGCGGCGGCTGCGGGTGCATGTCGCCGGCGATGTCGAGCGGGTGCGCGCGAACTTCGTCCACGGCTTCCGCAAGCTCGAGGTGGAAGTGACGACGTTCTAGGCGCTCAGCCTTGCGGTTGCTCGACCAGCAGGCGCGGGCATTGCAGTCGCGCCGCGAGCAGCGCGAATTCGCGCAAATTGAAGGTGGTGTCGAACGTCAGGCCGTAGCGGTTGCCGTCGCGCCAGCGGACCTTGGCCTCGATCTCGGGCAGCCGGTCCGACATCAGCCACAGCGGCTGGCGGATCGCAAGAAACTGCGCGCATTCGATTCGCGCGCCATGCTGAGACAGATTGAC
Organism: Pelagerythrobacter aerophilus; assembly: GCF_003581645.1. Classification (GTDB taxonomy): domain Bacteria; phylum Pseudomonadota; class Alphaproteobacteria; order Sphingomonadales; family Sphingomonadaceae; genus Pelagerythrobacter; species Pelagerythrobacter aerophilus. The sequence goes on from NZ_QXFK01000019.1 coordinate 585,455, forward strand.
GAGATCGGCCTCGATCCGCTCGCCGCTCCACTGGAGGTCGAGCGGCAGGTCGAGGTCGAGTCGCAAGGGGCGCTTGGGATATTCGCCGGTTTCCGAGATCACGTCGCCGACCTCGACCGGAGTCGCGAAGCGGTAGCCTGAATCGAGCCCACGGCTCCACACGCGCTCGATCGGGAGCCGGTCGCCCGTCTGGAGCTCGAGCAGCAGCGGGTCTCCATCGGGAAGCGGGTGGAAACCGCGCAAGCTGATGCCGGTCGCCGAAACGTCGCGGATCACGCACAGGAACTGGCCCTGGGGCGCGATGAGCTTGGCAGAGCGGATGAGCAGCGTGAAACGCGGCGCGGCGCGCGCCTCGGCCAGCGGGCCATCGTTCATCGCAGTGTCGCCTGCCGACTGTTCCATGGTTGCCTTTCGAGAGCAGGGGCCACGCGAACCGCTGCCTCTGCCGACTGACAGGCCTTTATCGTTAAATGGTTACCGCCTGCCTAAGGGTAAAGACGGGGCTAACGAGCGAAGGAGAGAGCACCGGGGCCCGATCGCCCTCAACGGACGCTTCGCAGCAGCGCCAGCGCCTCGTCCGACCCGTCGAGCACGCGGTTGCGGCGCTCGACGATGCGCCAACCCTCGCCGGTGCGGCAAAGCAGCCAGCGGTTGATCGAGGCACGCCAGAGCGAGAAGCCGGCTCCGGCGTTCTCCGCCACGAACGAATAACCGACGGCCTCGGCGCGGTCGCCGTTCAGCACGACCTTCGGCAGGGCCGTATGGTGCATCGATCCGCGCGCGACCAACTCCCGGTGTCGGTCCATGCGGTAGAGCGAAGCGATCGCCGGCCGGCCCTCCATCGCGCCAACGCCGCCGGGTTCGTAGATCCCGTCCTCGGTCCACAGCTCCGCCGCCTCTTCCGCGCAGCCGCTGTCAACCAGCGGGCCGTAGGTCGCAAGCAGACGAAGGATGGCAAGCTCGTCTTCCACCGCGCGCAAGCGGGCGTCGAGGGCATTCAGGCGGTCATCGGTCATGCGGCGGCTCTCCCCTGCTGCGCGTGCTGGCGAGCATCGCGGGCGAGGAGGAGAACGTAACTCACCAAATGGTGGTATGCGCCTGCCGCAGAGCGAGGCGGCGGATGATCTGGTGCGGGCGGCGGGACTCGAACCCGCACGAGCAAAGCTCAGGGGATTTTAAGTCCCCGGCGTCTACCATTCCGCCACGCCCGCGCACCGCGGCCCTTCGGCCGCCGCTCGTTAGATCGGCCCCGGCGCGCGGGGCGTCAATCGGTGTTGAGACGCTCGCGCATTTCCTTGCCGGGCTTGAAGTACGGAACCCGCTTGGCGGGCACGTCGACCGGGGCGCCGGTGCGCGGGTTGCGCCCGGTCCGGGCCTGCCGCTCGCGGGTGGAGAAGGCGCCGAAACCACGCAGCTCGACCCGTCCGCCCTCGGCCAGGCGCGCGGCGATTTCTTCGAAGAAGATGTCGACCACCTGCTCGACTTCCTCCGCACGTAACTCGGGATTGTCCTTGGCCAGAGCCTGCAGCAGTTCGGATCGTATCATTCCTACCCTCCCGGCACATGGCCCGGCTAACCCTAAGGGCGTGCAAGGCCCTGATTTGCAACGCCGCCATTGCGGCAGCCTAGTGCGACCCTGGGAAATTTCCAATGCCAGATGTGCGCCGTTCGCGCAATCGCGACGCGAAACAGTGCGATGCATCGGTGCTGCGCCGCATCAGCTATGCGCAAGCAGTTCCGTGGGATCGATGCCGAGCCGCTTCATGCGCACCTTGAGTTCGGGCCACTCCCGGGCGAGGAACTGCTCGCGCTCGCTGCGTCGCAGCTTTTCCGCCGCACCGCGAACGACATACATGCCGACCCCGCGCTGCACCTCGACGAGGCCGTCGGCCTGGAACTGCTGGTAGGCCTTGGCGACGGTCAGCGGATTGGCGCCCTGCTCCGCCGCGAACGCGCGAACCGACGGCAGCATTTCCCCTTCGGCATAGACGCCCTCGATGATCGCCGCGGCAATCTGATCGCGCAGCTTGAGATAGACGGGGCGGCTCTGCTGGGTCATTCGTAGTCGGTCCTCGCGCGGAGTGGCGCAGCTCAAGGTGCATCAGTGACATAATACAGCGCGGCGCGCAAGGTTCCCGCCGCGAGGCTGCCGTGGCGTAAAATCCCGGTTTCGCTTGCAACTAATACTTCACATGACAAAATCACACGTTAGGGTGCGCCGGCTAGGGGCCGCAGAGCTCGGCTACGGTTCATCCGACAAGGGAGACGCATTCTACGATGGCCACCCAATCCATGCCGCACGGGGATTCTGCAGGCACGATCCTCGGCCATCCGAAAGGGCTGTTCGTCCTTTTCTTCGCCGAGATGTGGGAGCGTTTCTCCTATTACGGCATGCGCGCCCTGCTGATTTTCTATCTGGTTCAGCATTGGGTGTTCTCGGACTCCCAAGCGTCAATCATCTACGGGGCCTACACCGCGCTCGTTTATATCGCGCCGGTCGTAGGCGGCTATCTGGCCGACCGTTATCTGGGGCAGCGCAAGGCCGTCCTCTTCGGCGCCGTTCTGCTGACGCTGGGCCACTTCTTCATGGCATTCGAGGGCGAGGGCGGGCAATCGAGCGTTATCATTAATGTCTTCTGGCTTGCACTTGCGCTGATCATCGTCGGCTCTGGCTTTCTTAAGGCCAACATCTCGGTCATGGTCGGACAGCTCTATCCGCGCACCGACATCCGCCGGGACCCGGCCTATACGATCTTCTACATGGGGATTAACCTGGGCGCCGCGCTCGGCTCGCTGATATGCGGGTATCTGGGGATGCATCCTGACTACGGTTGGTCCTACGGCTTCGGGGCAGCAGGTGTCGGCATGCTGCTTGGCCTGGTCGTGTTCATCTGGGGCAAGCCGCTCTTGCTCGGACGTGGTGAGCCGAAAGAGCCCGCCAAGCTGAAAGAGCGCCGAGCGGGCCTCAATCTCGAGTCTTGGACCTATATCGCGGGTCTGGGCATGGTCGCCCTGTGCTGGCTCGCGATCCAGTACCAGGAGCTAGTCGGCTGGGTGCTGGCCTTCTTCGGGTTGGGTCTGGTGGCCTATGTGATCTGGATTGCAGTGACCCGGCTTTCGTCCGACGATCGCGATCGCATCTTTGCGGCGCTGTTCCTGATCTTCGTTTCGATCGTTTTCTGGGCGCTGTTCGAGCAGGCCGGATCGTCGCTGAACCTTTTCACCGATCGCCATGTCGATCGTGGCTTCTTCGGTCTGGAACCGACGGCCGCGCAGTTTCAATCGCTCAACGCGATCTATATCGTGCTCCTCGCGCCAGTGTTCGCCATCATCTGGACCTGGTTGGGCCGCCGCGGTTGGGAACCGTCGACCCCATTGAAGTTCGGCCTCGGCGTGGTTCAGGTCGGCCTGGGCTTCCTTGTTCTCGTCTGGGGCGCCGAAGCGGTCGGCGTCGAGAACGCCACGCCGGTCATCTTCATCTTCCTGATCTACCTGCTGCATACGACCGGCGAACTGTGCCTTTCGCCCGTAGGGCTGAGCGCGATGAACCGCCTGAGCCCGGCTCATATGGCCTCGCTCATCATGGGAACCTGGTTCTTTGCATCTGCCACCGGCAACTTCGCCGCGGGTCTGATCGCATCGGCAACGGGTGGCGAAAACGTGGGCGAGGAAGCGGGCCGCGAGGTTGTGCTGGGCGTCTATGAGACAGTCGGTCTCTACGCCATCGGGATAGGCGTCCTCGTCATCCTCGTGAGCCCACTGGTCAAAAAGCTGATGCACCTCGACAGGCTGCGCGACGAGGACGTGGGCGACGATCTGGAAGGCCAGGCCGGGGCAGGGATCGAGGCGCAGGAAGCCGGCATTCACCCTACGACCCGTCCGAAGGGCTGATCCTACCAAACAACAAGGGCGCGGCACGAGCCGCGCCCTTTCTTCATCCAGTTCTGGGGGCATCCGAATGAGAGCAGCCATCCGCGTCCTTCTCGCCGCGACCGCCACGGCGGCGCTGGCCGCGTGCGCAACCGCCGAGGGTTCCGGCGATTCCACGCAATCCGCCAGCGCCTACGACTATCCCGACACGCCCTATCCCTCGACCTACCGGCCCTACCCGGGCGCGCCGACGGCGCTGGTCGGTGCGACGGTCTATGACGGAGCCGGCGGGCGGATCGACAATGGGACGGTGCTGTTCGCCGACGGCAAAGTGGTCGGCATAGGCGGCGCGGACCTTGCGATCCCGGCGGGCTACACGCGGGTCGACGGAACCGGCAAGTTCGTCACCCCCGGGGTGATCGACATCCATAGCCACCTGGGCGACTACCCGACCCCGTCGGTCGACGCCCACTCGGACGGCAACGAAGCGACCGACCCGACGACGCCGGAAGTCTGGGCCGAACACTCGGTCTGGCCGCAGGACCCGGGCTTTACCCGCGCGCTGGCCAACGGCGGCGTCACCTCGCTGCAGATCCTGCCCGGTTCCGCCAACCTGATGGGCGGCCGCTCGGTCACGCTCAAGAATGTGCCGAGCCGCACTGTGCAGGGCATGAAGTTCCCCGGCGCGCCCTACGGCCTCAAGATGGCGTGCGGCGAGAACCCCAAGCGCGTCTACGGCGGCAAGGGCCGCATGCCCTCCACCCGCATGGGCAACTTCGCGGTCAACCGGCAGACCTGGATCGACGCGCGCGAGTATGCCGAGGGCGATAGAGACAAGCGCGATCTCGCCAAGGAAACGCTCGCCGGCGTGCTCGATGGGGAAATCCTGGTCCACAACCACTGCTACCGCGCAGACGAAATGGCGCTGGTCATGGATATGGCCAAGGAGATGGGTTACCGCGTCGCGGCCTTCCACCATGCGGTCGAGGCTTACAAGATCGGCGACCTGCTGCGCGAGAACGACGTGTGCAGCGCGATCTGGTCCGACTGGTACGGCTTCAAGATGGAAGCCTACGACGGGATCCCGGAAAATGCCGCGCTGCTCTATCAGGCGGGCGCCTGCGTGGTGATCCACTCCGATAGCGAAAACGGCATCCAGCGCCTCAACCAGGACGCGGCCAAGGCGCAGGCGGCCGGTGCGCGTATGGGGATCGAGATTCCCGATGCGGAGGTGGTCGGCTGGTTCACGCTCAACGCCGCCAAGGCAATGGGGATCGACGACGTAACCGGCAGCCTCGCGGCCGGCAAGATGGCCGACGTGGTGCTCTGGAACGGCGATCCGTTGTCGGTCTATTCGCGGCCCGAGAAGGTCTGGATCGACGGGGCGCTGATGTTTGACGCGAACGACCCGCAGCGCCGGCCGGTAAGTGACTTCGAACTCGGGCAGCCCGGTGAAGGAGACGTGAAATGATGGGGCGCATGCTTCTCGCTGCCACCGCCGTTCTGGCGCTCTCGTCGCCTGCGACGGCGCAGGATTTCGCCATTACCAATGCCACCGTCGCGACCGGCGACGGCAGCGCGCCGATCGAGAATGCCACTGTTGTGGTCCGCGGCGGCAAGGTGGTGGCCGCCGGCGCGAACGTGCAGGTGCCCGCGGGCGTGCCGGTTTCCGACGGGAGAGGGACCTGGGTTACCCCCGGCATCTTCGCAACGGTGACCGATCTGGGCCTGTGGGACGTCGGCGCGGTGGGCGAGAGCAACGATACCACTGCCCGCAACTCGCCGTTCAGCGCGGCGCTCGATGCCGCACCGGCGGTCAATCCGCGTTCGCAGCACGTGCTGATCAGCCGCGCGGGCGGGATCACCCGCGCCGCAATCGCACCCTCGGCGGCCAGCTCGATCTTCGCCGGGCAGGGATCGATGATCGATCTCGGCAGCGATCCGCAAGCCGTTCGCCGGCCGCGCGCGTTCCAGTTCGTCGAGCTCGGCGAAGCGGGCGCGCGCCTCGCCGGTGGCAGCCGAACCGCGGCGCATACGTTGCTCCGCAATGCACTGCGGGAAGCCTCGCGTTTCGGTGAGGAATCCGGCCTTGTCGGCGGCCCGAACCGCCCTGCGGAAGTGACCACCGGGGACGACATCCCAGTCGACCCGCGTCTGGTCGAAAGCGATGCGGAGCGCGCGACGGACGTGCTGCTGACCCGCTTCGACGCCGCCGCGCTGGTGCCGGTGGTGGCCGGTCGTCAGCCGCTCTACGTTCATGTCGAGCGCGCTGCCGACATCCGCTCGGTCCTGGCGCTGCGGCAGGAATTTCCGCGGCTCAACCTCGTCATCGTCGGCGCCGGCGAAGGCTGGATGGTGGCAGACGAAATCGCGGCTGCCGGCGTTCCGGTGATCGCCGATGCGCTGACCGACCTGCCCGCGCGGTTCGAGCAGCTCGCCTCCACCCAGAGCAATATCGGGCGCATGCAGGATGCCGGGGTGAAAGTGGCGATCAACGCCGCTGCGATGGAGCAGCCGCGTTACCTGCCGCAGTTCGCAGGCAATCTCGTCGCACTCGCCTCCGTGCCCCGCGCCGCCGGGCTGAGCTGGGGCGAAGCACTGGCGAGCATCACCTCGATTCCCGCGGAGATCAGCGGTTTCGGCGGTCAGCTCGGCGTGCTGAAGCCCGGCGCGATCGGCGACGTGGTGGTGTGGGACGGCGATCCGCTCGAAGTCTCCTCGACCCCGGTGCGGGTCTATGTCGACGGCGTCGAGCAGCCGCTCGAGAACCACCAGACCGGCCTGCGCGACCGCTACCGCGATCTGGACGAGAGCGAGCTGCCGAAGGCCTATGACTGGTAAGGTCCCGCCGCGCCCGGCGGGCGCTTCCGCCACGCTGGGCGCGCTCGGTGCAGCGGCGCTGGCCATCGCGACCTGTGCGCTCGTTCCCGCGCTGGCGCAGGACGCGGCGCCGGATCGTTCACAGGACGCCGCCTGGCACAACGAACAACAGGCTGCGCTCGCCCGCCTCAAACCCGAGGACGGGTGGCGCACCCTGCCCGGTGGCCTGCGCATCCGACGCGTGTCGGGCGATGGCACCGGCCCGCATCCGACGGTCGAGGACACGGTGACCGTGCACTATGCCGGCACACTGACCGACGGGACGACCTTCGACAGCTCGTGGGACCGCGGCGAGCCGGCGACATTCCCGCTCGGCAAGCTGATCCCGGCGTGGAAGCTGGCGATCCCGCAGATGGGCGTGGGCGACTCGATCGAGATCGCCGCACCGGCCGATCTCGCCTATGGCCCCAAGGGTAAAGGCCCGATCCCCGGCAATGCGACGCTGCTGTTCAAGATCGAGCTGCTTGCGATTGGCGGCGAAACGGACTGATTGCACGATAAGTTTTAATTTGCTACTGAAATGACGTTTCGGGGGAGAAATGTCGTGAATGAAGCTCTTCTGTCGCTTGGCGCCGCCGCAATCGCTTTCGTGGGCACGCATTTCGCGCTGTCCCATCCCTTGCGTGCGCCGCTGGTGCGCGCGGTGGGGGCGGGGCCGTTCCTCGGTCTCTATTCGCTGGTGGCGCTGGCGACCTTCGCCTGGATGGCCCTGGCCTTCCGCGCCGCACCGCCGGCCGACCTCGGCGGATCGGGGCAGATCGGCTGGATCTTCGCCACTGTGCTCACGCTCCCCGCGCTCGTGCTGTTCCTCGGCTCGCTGCGGAAAAACCCGGCGCTGCCAGACCCGAGAGCGGAGGCGATGGCGAGCCGGGAGGCCGGCGGCGTGTTCGCCGTCACGCGCCATCCGATGATGTGGGGCTTCGCGCTCTGGGCCATCTCGCACATCACGCTGTGGTGGAGCGTGCGCACGCTGATCGTCGCGGGCGCCGTACTGTTCCTCGCCCTCGTCGGCGCGCACATGCAGGACCGCAAGAAGCGCGTACTGATGGGTGAGGCCTGGAGCGTGTGGGAAGCGCGGACGACCTACTGGCCCCGCTGGACGGCGCTCCCGCGCGCCGGTTGGCTGCTATGGCTCGTCGCGCTGGCGCTGTGGCTGGTGATCACCTGGTCGCATATCCACGCGGCGGGCGTCCCCGCCGGCTTATGGCTCTGGATCGGCTAGAGCGCCGGGAATCTCGTCCAGAAAGCGGAGCATTCTTGTTTCGGCCACGTCGTGCCAGGCGAGATCATGACCGTAACCGGCAAAGATCGCGAGTTCGATCGACGGCTCCGCCTCAGCCAGCGCGAACGCGTGGGACGCGGGAATAAGCGAATCCGCATCTCCGTGAAGCACCAGGATCGGCGCATCCACTGCCGCGATCTTGCCGATGTTCTCAAACCGATCATGAAGCAGGACGTCCGTCGGTAGCCAGCGGAACCTCTCGCCCACCAATCGCGAAAGGCTAGCGAAAGGGGATATCAGCACCAGTGCGCGGGGGCGGATCTCCTTCGCCATCTGAGTCGCCACACCCGAACCGATCGAGTTGCCGACCAGGACAATGTCGGCCGGCTCCACCTCGCGCCGTTCGAGAAAGGCGATCGCAGCACGGCCATCGGCGTAAAGCCCGTGCTCGCTCGGTCGTCCGGGATTGCCGCAGTAGCCGCGATACTCGGCGGCGAGTACGCCGTAGCCCTCCGGTACCATGCGATCGGTCGCGACCACGCTCGACGGCCACGCGGCGCCGTTGCCGTGGAAGTAGACGATGGTCGGATAGCCAGCGCGCGCGGGCTTGTATCCGGCGTGAAGCGTCAGGCCGTCGGCGGTATCATAGGCGACACGCTTGAAGCTCGCAGGCGCTATTCCGGGGTCGCGCGGCGCCGGATAGATGAAGCTGCGCTGCGCGAGGAACAGCCCGGTCGCCAGAAGGACATAGAGGCCGGCAATGAGCGCCAGGACAATCAGCACGCGGCGCCGAACCTTCCCTGGCACGGCTCTGGCCGCTCAGGCCCGCGCCTCCGCCACGCCGGCGCTGTTGTGGCGTAGTGCCTTGAGCACCGTTTCGACGATATGCGGCGCGTTGAGCCGGGCTTCGTCGTACTGCTTTGCGGGATCGTTATGGTCCTGGAACATGTCGGGCAGGCGCATGGTGCGGACCTTGAGGCCGGCGTCGGTCAGCCCCTCGTCGCTGGCGAAGGTCAGGACGTGGGCGCCGAGGCCGCCGATGGCGGCTTCCTCGATCGTCACGACCACTTCGTGCGTACGCATGAGCTTCTCGATCAGCGCAGTGTCGAGCGGCTTGGCGAAGCGCATGTCGGCAACGGTGGTGGACAAGCCCTTGGCCTCGAGCTGATCGGCGGCCTTGAGCGCCTCGTGCAGACGCGTGCCGAGGCTGAGCAGCGCGATCTTGCTTCCTTCGCGGACAATGCGGCCCTTGCCGATCTCCAGCCTCTCCGGCGTCTCCGGCAGCGGCACGCCGACGCCCGCACCGCGCGGATAGCGAAAGGCGATGGGCCCCGCATCGTACTCGGCGGCGGTGTAGGTCATGTGGACCAGTTCGGCCTCGTCCGCCGCGGCCATGACGACGAAATTGGGCAGGCTGGCGAGATAGGTCACATCGAATGACCCGGCGTGCGTCGCCCCGTCCGCCCCGACCAGCCCTGCCCGGTCGATGGCGAAGCGCACCGGCAGATTCTGGATCGCGACGTCGTGGACGACCTGATCGTAGGCGCGCTGGAGGAAGGTCGAATAGATCGCCGCGAACGGCCGCATGCCCTGCGCGGCGAGTCCGGCGGCGAAGGTGACGCCGTGCTGCTCGGCAATGCCGACGTCGAACGCGCGCTCCGGATGCGCCTTGGCGAACCGGTCGACCCCGGTGCCGCTCGGCATGGCGGCGGTGATGGCGCAGATGCGCGGATCGGTTTCGGCGAGCTTCGCCAGCGTGTCGCCGAACACGTTCTGGTAATTCGGCGGACCGCCGCTCGACTTTTTCTGCTCGCCAGTGATGACGTCGAACTTGGCAACACCGTGGTACTTGTCGGCGCTGTCCTCGGCCGGGCCGTAGCCCTTGCCCTTCTTGGTCACGACGTGGACCAGGATCGGCCCCTGCTCGCTGTCGCGCACGTTCTCGAGGACGGGAATCAGGTGATCCAGGTCGTGCCCGTCGATCGGGCCGACGTAGTAGAAGCCGAGCTCCTCGAACAGCGTGCCGCCGGTGACCATGCCGCGGGTATATTCCTCGGCCTTCTCGAGCCCCGAGTGGACCCTGCGGCTGAGCTTCTTGGAAATGCGCGAGGCAAGGCTGCGCAGGCCGAGGTACTCGCTGGAAGAGACCATGCGCGCGAGATAGGCCGAGAGCCCGCCCACGGGCGGCGCGATCGACATGTCGTTGTCGTTGAGGATCACGATCAGCCGGTTGCCCGCCTGCTCGGCGTTGTTCATCGCCTCGTAGGCCATGCCCGCGCTCATCGCGCCGTCCCCGATTACCGCGATCGCCTTGCCCGGGCGGTCGTTCAGCTTGTTGGCCACGGCAAAGCCGAGACCGGCCGAGATCGAGGTCGAGGAATGGGCAGCGCCGAACGGATCGTATTCGCTCTCGCTGCGCTTGGTGAAGCCCGAGAGGCCGCCGCCCTGGCGCAGAGTGCGGATGCGGTCGCGCCGGCCGGTCAGGATCTTGTGCGGGTAGGCCTGGTGGCCGACATCCCAGATCAGCTTGTCGTCGGGCGTGTTGAAGACATAGTGAATCGCCACGGTCAGCTCGACCACGCCGAGGCCCGAGCCGAGATGCCCGCCGGTGCTGCCCACCGCGTCGATCATCTCCGTGCGCAGTTCGTCCGAGAGCTGGCGGAGCCGGCTCCTGTCGATTTGGCGGAGGTCCTGCGGCGTGGCGACGGTGTCGAGCAGAGGCGTGTCGGGGCGTTGACTCATGGCAAAGCTTTACACGGGCGAAGCGTGACTGTCGATGAACGCGTGGTGGGGGCCGGCGTCAGCCCGCGCAGGTCTCGCACAGGCCGCGCACCTCGATGATCGGGCGGCGCGTCTGGAAGCGGCTGGCCTTCGCCACGCCGCGCACGCCGCCGGAGACGGTGTCGTCGTCGACGTGGGTCGCTTCCCCGCATTCGTCGCAGACGAGGAAGATGCAGTCATGCTCGCACCCCGGATGGGTGTTGGCGAGATAGGCGTTGGCGCTTTCGACCCGCATGGCGAGATTGTTCGCCACGAACAGATCGAGGATGCGATAGACGCTGTTGGGCGCCACCCGCTTGCCGCGCGCCGCCGAGAGGTTGTCGGCTATATCGTAGGCGGAGGCGGGGCGTTCGTGGCGTGCGAGTTCCTCGAACACCGATTCGCGCATTCCGGTCCACTGCTCACCCGCTGCGACGAGCGCATCGCGTGCGGCGGCGACGAGGTCGCTACCGCTGTGTTCGTGGTGTGAATGGTTCTGCTTGGTCGCCATGCTCGGGATATAGCGATTGCACGGCCTGCGCGCCACTCCGTCGCGGCGAGAACACTTCCTGGGGATCGAACGCGGCGAGAGCTCCGACGCGTCAGTTCAGGACGGCGGCCTCGGCCTGCGGCAGGACAGCGCCGACGATGTCGGGGGATGCCTGCAAGGCGACGATCACGGCGCCCGCGGCGAAGCCGATGGCGAAATTGCGGAAGAGATCGGTCTTGAACAGGTTCATCGGCTTCGTCTTTTTCAGCGGTAGGTCTTGCTGCGCGGTTTAGCAGGCCGCGCTTGCGGCTGACTGAACATGGTGTTCGGGATCGGTTTACGAAAGGGGCGGCCGCGGTGGGCCGCGCCAACTTTGCGTTTACAGCCTAGTGGCGAAAGTGTCGCATTCCGGTAAAGACCATCGCCAGGCCCGCCTTGTCGGCTGCGGCGATCACTTCCTCGTCGCGGATAGAGCCGCCGGGCTGTATCACCGCCGTTGCGCCGGCTTCGGCCGCGGCAAGGAGACCGTCGGCGAAAGGGAAGAAGGCGTCGGAGGCAACCGCGCTGCCCACCGTGCGCGGTGTGGCCCAGCCGTAGGTCTCCGCCGCCTCGATCGCCTTGGCAGCCGCGATGCGGCTCGAATCGCGGCGGTTCATCTGGCCCGCACCGATGCCCGCCGTCGCGCCGTCCTTGGCATAGACGATCGCGTTCGACTTGACGTGCCGCGCCACCGTCCAGGCGAACAGGCAATCCTTGAGTTCCTGTTCGCTCGGCTCGCGCTCGGTGACGACCTTGAGGTCGGCCAGCGCGATCGCCCCGTTGTCGCGGCTCTGTACCAGCAGCCCGCCGGTGATCGGCTTGACCGACAGACCGCCGCGGCGCGGATCGGGCAGTTCGCCGGTGACGAGCAGGCGCAGGTTCTTCTTCTTCGCGAAGACGGCGCGCGCCTCCTCGCTCACCGAGGGCGCGATCACGACTTCGGTGAAGATTGCACAGATCGCCTCCGCGGTCGGGCCGTCGAGCTCCCTATTCACGCAGACAATCCCCCCGAAGGCCGAGACGCTGTCGCAGGCGAGCGCCTCGTTCCACGCATCCAGCAGCGAGCCGCGCTGGGCGACGCCGCAGGGGTTCGCGTGCTTGGCGATCACCACGGCGGGATCACCGCCCGCAAACTCGGCGCAGAGCTCGAGCGCGGCGTCGGCGTCGTTGTAGTTGTTGTAGCTGAGCTCCTTGCCCTGGAGCTGCTCGGCCTGCGCGATGCCGCGCGCGTGCGGACCGACGGGCGTATAGAGCGCGGCCTTCTGGTGCGGGTTCTCGCCATAGCGCAGTTCGGTCACGCGGCGGCCGTTGACCGCCAGCATCTCGGGAAAGGTTTCTCCCTGATCGGCGAAGGCGAACCACTGGCTGATCATCGAATCGTAGGCAGCGGTCGCGGCGAAGGCCTTGGCCGCCATCTTGCGGCGGAATTCGAGCGACGTGCCGCCGTCGTGCGCGGCGAGTTCGTCCAGCAGGTCGTCGTAGTCGGCCGGATCGGTGACGATGGTGACGAACTGGTGGTTCTTCGCGGCGGAGCGGACCATGCTGGGCCCGCCGATATCGATGTTCTCGATGATCTCCTCGCGCTCGGCGCCGCGCGCGACGGTCGCCTCGAACGGATAGAGATTGACCACGACGAGGTCGATCGCGCCGATCTCGTGCGTTTCCATCGCCGCAGCATGTTCGGGGTTGTCGCGCACCGCAAGCAGGCCGCCGTGGACCATCGGGTGCAGCGTCTTGACCCGCCCGTCCATCATCTCGGGAAAGCCAGTGAGGTCGGAGACGTCGCGAACGGTCAATCCGGCCTCGCGCAGAGTGCGCGCAGTGCCACCGGTGGAGACCAATTCGACGCCGCCCTTGGCCAGCTTCGCGCCCAGATCCACCAAACCGTTCTTGTCGGACACCGAAAGCAGTGCCCGCTTGATCGTCACGTCGCTCACTTGAATTCTATCCCATCTTCTTGAGCAGCCAGGAGAAACTTCCCCCGCTGCGCGACGTCATCCCTTGAATGACCAGTTGTTCGATCGGGTGGGGCTTGCCCAGTCCGTCGATCCACAGACTTTCCTCGATCGCCAGGTCGCCCGCCCCGTCGCCCTGCGGCAGGCGGAACTGCCAATAGCTGCCGTCGGGCAGCGCGAGACCGACTCCCTTGCCGTCTTCCGACAGGCGCGCCTCGATCCCGGGGCCGAGGTGGAAGCGAATCGCGAAGGCGATCTTGCCGCGCTTGCCATTCTTGCCCGCGGGCAGCAACACGTCCTCGCCCCGCAGCTCGTGGCCGTTGTCGCGCAGGATCAGTATGCGGCGGTGCAGGAGACCGTAGCGGGGGGCGTAACCATCGTGGCTCGCCTCGATCCGTGTCGCGCTGCCGCCGTTGAGGTCGAGCGTGCGGCGGTCGACCTCGACTTCGTTGACCCCGCTGCCGAGTTTGCCGCCGAGCAGCACGGCGGTCGAGTTCGCCTCGTCGAGCACCAGGGTCGAGTGCGCGGCGGTTGCGCGCAGGCCCTGCTCGATCCGCACCGGCACCTGCCCGCCGGCAAAGGCTGCACCGCCGCAGTTGACGATAAGGCGCTGTCCGTCGACCGAGAACTCGAACGCCAGCGTCGAGGCGCAGCCGGCACGGGCGTGACGCGGCAGTGCCGGGGGCGCGGTGTCGACGATCAGGACCGACTTGTGCGCGGCGACCCGCTGATAGCCCCACTGGCGCGGTTCCTTGAGCGGCCGCGTGCGCACGCGGCTCGCCTCGACCAGGGCAGCCACGCGATCGGCGCCGACTGCGCCCGCGCCCTGCCAGTTGCCGAGCCCGCCGTCGCCGTGCAGCAGCGAGAGCAGCGGCGGCACGAGCAGTTGCAGCATCGTCTCGAGCACTTGCGGGGGATTGCGCTTCACCGCCTCGTAGCAGGCGCGCAGGTCCACCAGCGCGGCGATCGCGTCCATCTGCGCCAGCGGGCTGCGCGAGAGGACGCCGCCATCCTCCGCCACCAGTTCGCCGAGCGCGCGCGCCAGTCCGGCTTCGGCATAGAGCCGGCGTGGCTTGCCGTCGGGCATCAACAGCCCGGCAGCGGCGAGCGCGGTCCAGCCGGCCACGGCGCCGGGCCCGTCCTCCGCCTTGCCGACTTTGCGGTCCAGCCAGCGCGCGGTCTCCGCGATCGCCGCGAGCGTCTGCCCGCGAAGCTGCGTCCCTTCGCCGGACAGGATCAGCGGCGCGAAGACGAGCCAGTTGCGCAGGCGGTTGCCGACGTGCTCGACCTGCCAAGCCGCTCCCTTGCCGGGCGCGGGGTTGGCTTCAAGCCAGGCGCGCAGCAGGCGCTCCGCCGTGGCGAGGCATTGTTCGCGCGGCGCGCTGGCGGCGAGATCGCGCAGCCAGCCGAAGCCGTGCACGGTCCGCTCGAACGGCGGCGTCAGCCGTGCGACCGAATCGAATTCCATCTGCGCGATCGGCGCCTTGACCCCGTAGATCAGGAAATGCCCGGCGCGCAGCGCGACGCCGGCTGCGCGGTCGCCTACGTATGGGCTCTCGACCGTACCGAGCAGGCGCGGCCTGGCCGGCTTGGCAAAGGGCGCGGTAAGCGTCGATCCCGAGATGCCCATGCTGTATGCGAGACGGATCAGCCGCTCGCCCGCTCCGAGCCGGGGCGGCGCGAGATCGGAAAGGGCCAGCGAGCGGCTGGGTTCGAGCACTTCGCGCCTGTCTCTCTCGTGCCTGGTCTTCTCGCGCCGGACCAGGTCGTCGCCCGTATCCGCGTGCAGCGGCAGAGCGGGCTCCGCCCAGTCGCGGTCGTCGGCATCGCGGGCGCCTCTATCGGCGAGCGGCGCCACGCGGTCCATCAGCCTTCCCCCCTCAGGGCGGCGATATTCGCGGCATAGCGCCCCGGCCCGCCCTTGAACGTGGCGGAGCCGGCGACGAGCACGTCGGCCCCGGCGGCGACGCAAAGCCGCGCGGTCTCCTCGTTGACGCCGCCGTCGACCTCGAGCCGGATGTCGCGCCCGCTCGCCTCGATCATGCGGCGGATCGCCTCGGTCTTGCGCAACTGGCTGTCGATGAAGCTCTGCCCGCCGAAACCGGGATTGACGCTCATCACCAGCACGAGGTCGGCGAGGTCGAGCAGATATTCGAGCGCCTCGGGCGGGGTGCCGGGATTGAGCACGACGCCGGCCTTCTTGCCCAGCGCCCGGATCGCCTGCAGCGTACGGTGCACGTGCGGGCCGGCCTCGGGATGAACGGTGATGATATCGGCCCCGGCGTCAGCGAACGCCTCCAGATAGGCGTCGACCGGGCTGATCATCAGATGGACATCGAAGGGCTTGTCGGTATGCGGGCGCAGCGCCTTCACCACCGCCGGGCCGATGGTAATGTTGGGCACGTAGTGCCCGTCCATCACATCGATATGAATCCAGTCCGCCCCGGCTGCGTCGATCGCGCGCACTTCCTCACCCAGACGAGCGAAGTCGGCGGACAGGATGGAGGGAGAAATAAGCGGCGCGGCCATGGTCGATCGCATTGCAAACGGCGGGAAACTCCGCCTAGATCGCGAGTGGAATCACGACAAGCGCACACCGCCACCTTTTCCACATAGTGTGCACCAGGCGAGTCGTTCCGACGATGAATGGTTGTCCGGCGGCGAATTCAGCACCAATTAAGGCCGCCCGCCGCAGATGCAGGGCCAAGACAGGGGGCCGGCCATCGCCGTACCCCGGCGGCATGGATTGCCGCTCGACCTCCCCTCCCAGCAACGATGGACCGCACCAGACGATGACTCTCAGGAAAACCCTCGGAATTGCCGCCGGCGCGATGCTCACGGCCGGCCTGCTGGCGACCGCGCCGGCGCAGGCCTATCAGCAGAAGATCTCCAACGACCTCGGCCGGTGCAGCGCCGGCAGCGGTCCGGCCGTCAAGGTGACGGTCAGGGGCGTGAAAGCCTCCCGCGGCACGATCCGCGTGCAGACCTATCGCGGCACCAGTTCCGAATGGCTCAAGAAGGGCAAGTGGCTCCACCGCGTGGAAGCCCCGGCGCAGCGCGGCACGATGACGTTCTGCCTGCCCGTGCCCGCCGCGGGCACGTATGCCGTGGCAGTGCGCCACGACCTCAACGGCAACGGCGACACCGACCTGCGCGAAGATGGCGGCGGCATGTCGAACGACCCGAGCATCAACATCTTCAACCTCGGCAAGCCGAGCTACACGAAGACGGCATTCCCGGTCGGCGACGATGTGAAGTCGATCACGATCAACATGAAATACTGGGGCTGACGCCGCACGGCGCGTCGAGCAGCGCCCGCCATTCGGGCGAGTTGTCACCGCCGCGCGTGGCCCGGTCGATCCGCGACAGGAATTCCGTTGCCGACGGGCCTGCGTGGGCCGGGCCCGCGCCGGCAAAGAGGATGCGCCGCACGAGGCGACACTCGGCGCCGGTGATGCGGGGCGTGCCCGGCCGCGCGCTAACCCGCGTCGGTCCCGTGCCGGTCAGCACCGCCGCCTCGATCGCTTCCAGTGCGTAACGGCGTAGCGCCTCGGGCACCCGTTCCGCGCGCTCGATAACGCGCACGAGCAGTTCGAGTTCGGCCATCGTCGCCATGCCGCCCAGAGCGTCGAGCGCATCGGTCAGCCAGCTCGCGGTGTCCTCGCTGCAATGGTCGCGCGCGCCGCTGCCGTCGAGCAGATAGGCGCTCAGCGCCTCCACGAAGAAGTCGGTCCACGCGCCGCTCGGCCGCGACAGGGTGCGGTTGAGCGCGAGGATTTCCTCGGCTTCCTCGCGGCCGATCCGGCCCGCGTCCCATTCGAGCTGTCGCAGCGCAAGCAAGTGCGGAGCGGAGATCTCGCCGTCCGCCGCAGTGGCGTGTGCGATATCGGCGAACTGGATGGTCATGGCCTCGCCCTCCTGCCGGTTCAGTGGCGAGTTTCCGGCTCCAATGGTTAAGAGCGGGTTACGATCCGGCTCGGCCTGCCGCTCATCTGCGGCGTAGTGCCGCAACGCACGCCGCGCGGTCGACGTCGAGCCCATCGGAGGAACGCCGGGCGTCGACATAGGTCGCCGTCGGTTCGGCATCGGGCCGCGGCGGGTAGAGATAGATGTCGAGCACGCACGCCTCACCGCTGTACTGCAGTTTGCGCGCGTCGCCTTCCCGCACGTCCAGCCGCGCGGTGCCGAAAGTGCGCTGAAGCGCCTCCGCATCGGCGCCGATCACACCTTCCAGCCCGGGCATGTTCATCACACGCGGCACGCGGAAATCCGCGGCGCGCTGGGGCGGCGCAGGCCGTGTGGGTGGCGGAGCCGAGGGGTGCGCGGACGGCGGCGCGGCGCCTCCCGGCGCAGGGGCTGCGGGAATGGCGGAGACGCACGCGCCGAGCAGCGGCAGCAGTGCGAGAGCGAGTATTCTATGCTGCAATGGACCCTTCCTTGCGGCGATGGACGAGATGGACGGCCGCGGCCGCGCCGATCACCGGCGCGAGCAGATTGACGAACGGAACGGCGAGCAGGCCCGCGACCACGCCGCCGAGCAGGAACCGTTCGGCGCCTCCGATCGGCGGCGCGCTTCCGTGCGCGTGGCGATGCCGCGCCCAGGCGAGATCCTGCAGTTCGCGCCCCAGAAGCCAGGCATTGACCGCCCAGAACAGAACAGCGGGGCCGATTGCGGTAAACAACAGCGGGATGGCGACTACCAGCGCCACGAGATTGGCGAGCACGGCGCGCAGCGTGGCCCGCGCGCCCATCCCCAGCTCCTCGCGCCAGTTCGGATCGCGGGCGCTCGCACGCGCCTGCGGATAGTGTTTCAGTTCCACCGCCTGGACCACGTCGTCGGCGAAGAACTGCAGCACCGCCAGTGCGACGATGCGGAACAGCAGCCAGCCTCCGACCAGCATCAGGACTAGCCCTATCAGTGCGCCGATCTCGTCGCTGCCGGCGATTTCCCACCGCGCGAGCAGCGCTTCGATCCCGGTCGCCGCGCCGATCCCCAGCGCAAGGAAGATCGCCAGCGTCACCGCGACCGACTTCGCCAGCACGCGCAGGATAGCGGGATCGGTCAACTGACCGGCCGCGCGGCCCAGGGCTGAGGGAAGCGAAAGCATCGCGCGAGGAATGGGCCGGGCCGACCGGCCAAGTCAATCGCAAAGCCTTGGCGCGCGGGCTGCCAGCGGCTAGGCGCGGCGCTTTCCCGGACAATCAGGATTCGCCGTGACTCAGAATACGCCCGAACCGCGCTACGACGTAATCGCCATCGGCAATGCCATTGTCGATGTCATGGCTCCATGCAGCGAGGAGCTGATCGACGAGCTCGGGCTCAGCAAGGGCGGCATGACCCTGGTCGACACCGCCCGCGCGCAGGAGCTCTACGATGCGATGGGGCCGGCGCGGGAAATCTCGGGCGGATCGGCGGCCAATACGCTCGCGGGCCTGTCCGCGCTCGGCGCCCAGTGTGCCTTTATCGGCCAGGTTGCGGACGATCAGCTCGGCGAGGTCTTCGCGCACGACATCCGCGCAGTCGGGATCGATTTCGACACGCCGCCGCGCCGGGGCGATCCGCCCACGGCGCGCTGCCTGATCTTCGTCACGCCCGACGCGCAGCGCACGATGAACACCTTCCTCGGTGCAAGCCAGTACCTGCCGCCGGCCACGCTCGATGCCGAAGCCGTCGCAGCGGCGAAGATCCTCTACCTCGAAGGCTACCTGTGGGATCCGGAGGAGCCGCGCGCGGCGATGCGCCGTGCGATCGAGGCGGCCCGCGCCGCCGGGCGCAAGGTCGCCTTCACGCTGTCCGAAGTCTTCGTCATCGAGCGCCACGGCGACGATTTCCGTGCGCTGATCGACGACGGGCTGATCGACATCCTGTTCGCCAACCACCTCGAACTCGCCGCACTGACCGGCGAGAACGAGCTGGAGGCGGGCCTGGCCGCGCTCAAGGACAAAGTGCCGACCTTGGTCGTCACATGCAGCGCGGACGGTGCGACCGCCCTTTCGGGCGGCGAGCGGGCACGCGTTTCCGCGGAGCCGATCGACCAGGTGGTCGATACGACCGGCGCGGGCGATCTCTTCGCCGCGGGCTTCCTCTATGGCCACGTGAACGGCGAACCGCTCGCGACCTGCCTGCGCCGGGGCGCGATCGCCGCGGCCGAAGTGATCAGCCACTACGGCGCGCGGCCGGAGGCGGACCTGCAGAAGCTGATGGACGAACGGCTGACCGGCTGACCCCAGGCGCTGCCCCGGCTTCCCTTCCGGATCAGTGCACGAAGCGCGCGACCACATCGCGGTAGCTGCGGCTGACCTTCACTTCCGCGCCGCTGTCGAGCACCAGGAAGCACTCGCCGTTGGTGTGCGGCCGCACCTGACGGACCTGGTCGAGATTGACGATGGTCGAGCGGTGTACGCGCTGGAACTTGCGCGGGTCGAGCCGGCGTTCGAGATCCTTCATCGTCTCGCGCAGGATCAGCGAGTTGTCGCCGGTGTAGATGCACATGTAGTCGCCCGCGGCCTCGATATGCTCGATCGACCCGACTTCGACGCGGAAGATCTGCCCGCGATCCTTGATGTTGATCAGCTTCTCGAACCGGTCGCTCGACTCGCTCTCGCTTTCGGCGAATTCCTCGGCCGCATCGGGCGCCACTTCGCTCAACACGTTGAGCAGCTTTTCCGCATCTTCGGCGGAGCGCTTCTCCGCCAGGCGCTGGCGCACGCGCTCGATCGTGTCGGCGAGCTTGTCCGGGTCGACCGGCTTCATCAGGTAATTGACCGCATTCGCCTCGAACGCGCGGATGGCGTGTTCCTGGAACGCGGTGACGAAGACGAACAACGGCGGCTCGATCTCCATCACGCCCTTGACCACCGAAAACCCGTCGAAGCCCGGCATCTGGATATCGAGGAAGACCAGATCGGGTTTCTCGGTCTTGATCTTGCGGATCGCCTCGCGCCCGTTGGCGCAAGTCTCGATCACTTCGACGTCCTCGAAGGCTTCGAGGCGGACCTGGAGGCCCTGAATGGCGAGTTTCTCGTCGTCGACGATGATGGTGCGGATGGTCATGCTTGGGTTCCGATTGGCCGCTTGGCGATCTGCGCGGCAGGAGAGGGAGAGGGAGAGGGAGAATTCCCGGAAATACGCGGTTGGGGCTCGGCAGGTTCCTCCGCCCCGGCGGAATCGTGCGGGATCTCGATCATTACGGTGAAGCCGCCTTCGGGCGGCGTGCGGATTTCGAACAGGTGGTCGTCGCCATAGGCCTGTGCAAGCCGGTTCCTGATATTGGGGAGGCCGACCCCGGTCGAAACCGCCTGACCCTCGCCCGTTATTGCAAGAGGGAGGCTGGGGCGCATCTGGCTGGCTTGCAAGCCCGGCCCGGTGTCGGAAACGGTGACGCGCAGACGGTTTCCGACGAGTCGAGCCGCAACGCTGATTCGCGCGCCTTCCTCTTGTGCCGAGACCGCGTACTTGATCGCGTTCTCGACCAGCGGCTGGAGCAGCATCGAAGGCAGGCGGGCGTGCGCCGCAGCGGGTTCGATGCTGAATTCGGTCCGCAGCCGCTCTTCGAAACGCATACGCTCGATCCCGAGATAGAGCTTGAGCGTTTCGATCTCCTGCGCCAGCGTCACCTTGCCGCCGGGCTGGCTGATCAGCGTGTGCCGCAGGAACGACGACAGCCGGGTCAGCATCGCATTGGCCGGCTCGGTCTGCTTGAGCAGCACCAATGTGCTGATCGAATTGAGCGTATTGAACAGGAAGTGCGGATTGAGCTGGTAGCGCAGCATGGCGAGCTGCGCGCTCGTCGCCTGCGCCTCGAGCCGTTCGAGCCGGTCGGTCTGCTCCTCGACCTGGAGGAAGTAATTGATCGCGTAATAGAGCGCCGACCAGGTGCCCAGCAGCGTGAAAGGCAACATCGAGATGCCGACGAGGATCGCAGCGAAGCTGGATTCGCTCTGCGGGCGGTAGAGCATGAAGACCCAGCCATCGATCGCCGCATATATGCCCACCGCGATGGCGAGCACGATCGCCGTGACGCCCCAGGTTACCAGGGGGCGGCGGTTGATCAGCTTGCGATATACGACCGAAAGGATGAGGCTGATCGAGAAACCGGTGACGATTTCGATTGCCAGCGGGACCATGAAATCGAGCGACTGGCCGTTCGCGATCGCCGTCACGGCGCGCAGCAGCATGGCCCCGCCCCAGCCGGCGAATTGCAGGTTCCAGAAGGCACGGTTCTTGTTGGCGAAGAACGGCGCAGGTTTCGAAGGCAGCACGGCCATGAGGGTGCCTTTAGCCGATTTCCGCCACATTCGTCAGATTGTTTTGCGTGCGCGGCGCGGCGCGCTAGGATGCCCGCAGAGGGAGAGCCGGTGATGAACGCTACCGATCACACGCTTCACAGCGCTGCAGAGCGCGCGAAGTTCCGTGAGATGAAGGAGGGCACGGCGCAGGACTGGGCGATCATCGGCGGCGAGTACCGCCAGTTCGCCAAAGGCCTGCCCGACCGCGTGCTCGAGCACCTGCGATTGCTCGACGGCGATTTCGGCGGCTTTCCGGTTTGCCGGCTCGAGCACTCGCTGCAGACTGCTACACGCGCCCACCGCGACGGGCGCGACGAACAGTACGTCGTCATGGCGCTGCTGCACGACATCGGCGACACGCTGGGGAGCTACAACCATCCCGAAGTTGCCGCTTCGATCATCAAGCCTTTCGTGCGTGAGGAACTGCACTGGATTTGCCAGCACCACGGGCATTTCCAGGGCTATTACTACTTCCACTACCTCGGCATGGACAAGGATGCGCGCGAAGCGTTTCGCGGAAGCGAGCACTTCGACGCCTGCGCGGAATTCTGCGAGAAGTACGACCAGGCCGCGTTCGATCCCGACTACGAGAGCGAGCCGCTGGCGTTCTTCGAGCCGATGGTGCGGCGGGTGATGGCGCGGCCGCTGGCGAGCCTCTACCAGCTCGACGAGCAGACCGAAGCCGCCGAATAACGGCGGCCCCGGCTACCCGCCTATTCGGCAACCTCCCGCACGAAATGGCGCGACCAGTCGGCGCGGCCATCCGGCGCGCGCACGGCCTGCACCAGCGCGATTTCCGCTTCGACCGTCTCGGCGCGCTCGTCCCATCCCTCGTGCGTGCGCTTGCGGAACAGACCGCCGCCGTGGTTGGGGCCCCAGCGGCGCATGAAGCGCAGCGCGGCCGCGGGGTCGTAGCCGGCATTGGCCAGCAGCCACGGCATCATGCGGTCGGCCTCGCGCTCGGTCGCGCGCACGTTCTTCCACTTGCGCCCGTGCGTGTCGAGCCAGACGCGGTGCCGCAGGAGATTGTGCGCGAACTCGTGCGCAATGGCCGCGGCGAATTCGTCTTCGGGATAGGAGAGACCGACGAACTTGCGCCCGATCACGACTCGCTTACCCTCAGCCGCTGCGCCGTCGCCGCCGATGATTTCGAAGCGACCGGGGCAGGCGGGCACTCCCTTGAGCGCGATCTCGCCCCGGTCGGAGAGCGTGACGAGCACCTTGCCGTCGGCCGCAAGCGAGGAGTCGATCGCATCGTGCAGGCGCGTAAGGCGCCGCCAGTCCTCCTCCTCGGCCGCAGGTAGAGCAGCGACAACCGTGCCATCGATCGCCGCGATCTCATCGTTCGCACGCAGGCCCGCCGCTTCTGCAGGCGAGCCGGGCGCGACGGCCTGGACGGCGATCGGGCCGGCAATGCCGGCCGCCTTGCGCATCGTTTCCGGCTCGGCGTAGCCGGCCATGTCCTGCAACAGCAGGCCGATGGCGGGCCGCGCATCGCTGCAATAGGCGGCATTCCCGGTGGCAAGCCGCCATCCGACCGCGAGCAGCCGCGCATCGCTTTGCTGGAGCGTCGCAAGCGCTGCTACCGCCGATTCCTCGCGGGGTCCGGCCAGCGCCGGTTGTGCCAGCGCCAGCAGCAGCGCGAGCGCCGGCGCCGCGCGGATCACGAACCGCGCGCTGCGGCCACCGCGTCCTGCAGCGCGTCGTAACCGATCGCCCCCTGGAGCACGCGGCCCCCGATCACCCAGCTCGGCGTGCCCGAGAAGCCGAGCTTCTCGGCCAGCCCCATGTTCTTCGCCAGTTCACGCGAGGCTTCGTCCGAAGCGGCAAAGCGCCGCGCCGTGTCCATGTCGAGCTCGACGGCCTGGGCCGCCTTCTCGATGCTTGCCGCGCTGGGCGGGCCGAGCACGAACATCGCGTCGTGGAACGCCTCGTACTTGCCCTGCCGGGCGGCGGCGAGCGCCATGCGCGCGGCTTCCTCGCTGCCCTGGAAGATCGGCCATTCACGAATGACAACCCGAAGATCGGGATTCTGCTCGATAAGGCGCGCGACTTCGGGCTGGCTCATCTTGCAGTACGTGCAGCCGTAGTCGGTGAATTCGACCAGCGTCACCGCCCCGTCGGGGTTGCCCAGCACCGCGCCGGGGAACGGCACCTGGACCTCGTCCGCGACTTGCGCGAGCCGCTCCTCCGCCTGCTTCGCCTGATAGCGGTCGGCCATTTCGGGGAGCAGTTCGGGATTGTCGAGCAGATAGGCCCGCGTGTGCTTGTCGCCGAGCCCGCTAAGCGACCACACGGCAGCGCCTGCGAAGCCGAACACGAGCGCGAGAAGCGCAACGAGAAGATAATGGCGTATTGTCATGGGCTGCGGGCGCTACCGGCGCTCTCGCTCGCGTTCAAGCGCGGCACGCGCCTGAAGCGCGATATCCTGCGCGCGGATCCAGTCGGGCGTTCCCTCAGGCAGCCCGGCCTCCGCCGCCTGCGCGCTGCGGATCGCCTGCGCGTATTGCCGGTTCATCACTTGCTGCTCCGCACTCGCGAGGCGCGCGCGCGGCATGTCACCCCGCGCGGCGTAGACGACGCCGAGCTGATACCAGGCGAACGGATTGAGCCGATCGCGCCCGACTGCCGCTCGCAGCACGCGCTCGGCTTCCTCGAAATGCGCCGGATCCTCGGTGGCGATCAGCGCATGGCCGAACATCGAGGCGATCAGCGGCTGATTGCGGGTGAGCTCGGTCGCGCGCCGCAGCGGCTCGATCGCCGCCTCAGGCTTCCCGGACTCCAGCAGCACCTGCCCCTTGAGCTCGAGGAAGTAGGGATCGTTCGGCGCGAGCTCGAGCAGGGCGTCGGTCTCCGCCAGCGCCTTGTCCATCTGCGCGTCCTTGTGCCAGGCGTAGGCCCGGGCGTAGCGGGCGGGAATGCCGCTCATCGTCTCGGGATAGGCCTGCAGAGTGCGCTGGGGCGTCTTCTGGTAGCCGAACAGCTTGGCCTTCACCCGTTCGAAGCGCTGCTGCAGCCCGGCATCGTCGGGCGCGTCCCATGCAGGGTCCTTCGTGTAGACCTCGCGCAGACGCGCCATGCGATCGCCCGAGAGCGGGTGCGTGCGGCTGAAGGCGGCTTCGTCGTCCTGGCTGTAACCGTAGCGGAACTCCTGGTTCTGCAGCTTGCCGAAGAAGGCGAGCGAGCCGCGCCCGGAGATGCCGGCCTTGGAAAGATACTCCGCACCGGCAGCGTCGGCCGAGGATTCCTGCACTCGGCTGAAGGCGAGGTACTTACCGAGCGCCGCGCGCTGCCCGGCCATGATCACGCCCATCGCCGCATCGCCCGCGCCGGCGAGCGCCGCACCGACCCCGAGCAGCAGCGAAAGGAGGGAGATATTGGTTGCCGCGCCCGCCCCTTCCGAGTGGCGGATGATGTGCCCCCCGGTAATATGGCCGAGTTCGTGAGCGATCACGCCCTGGACCTCGTTGGCGGTCTCCGCTGCGTCGATCAGGCCGGTGTGGATGTAGACCGCCTGACCGCCGGCGACGAAGGCGTTGATCGAGGGATCGTTGATCAGCACGATCTCGACGTTGCCGGGCTGAAGGCCGGCCGCCTCGACCAGGGGCGCGGCCATGTCGTTGAGCAGCGCCTCGGTCTCGGCATCGCGCAGGATCGACTGCGCCGCCGCGGGCTGCGCCATCAGCGAAAGAACCGCGATCAGCGCGAGGAATCGGGCGAGGAACCGCATTGGCCCCTTGCTAGCGGCTCGGCGGCTGAACCGCCAATGAAGATCGCGCGTGCGCCGCTCAGGAGGTTACGTGCGCCTGCTCGACCGTTTCCACGATCCGTGCCGCATCACCCTGCGGCCTGAGCCCGGCCGCGCGCAGAAATTCCTGGCCGATGGCGTAGCTCTCGCCCAGCCACAACGGAACGCCCGCCGCCTCGATCGCCGCCTTGCCGGCGAGTTCCTCGGGCGAGAGCGGCTCGTCCGTCGCGGTGCGGATGAACACTGCGGCGATCCGGCCGAGGTTGTTGTTCACCACGTCGGCATAGGCGGGCAGGTCGCCCTGCGTGTCGTCGCCGATCAGCGCGAAGCGGATGTCGGGGTACATTGCCATGACCGTGTCGATCGCCGCGCGCTTGTGCTCGCCGTGGCTCGCGCTGCCCAGCGTCGCGCGGTCGAACCCCCAGTCGCGCAGCAGCAGCGGCCCGAGCGGGAGCTTGCGGCCCCGCAGGAAGACGACGAGGTACGAGAACAGGTTCCACGGGCTCGACGAGACGTAGAAGAATGGCCGGTGTGTGGCCGGGATAGCGTCACCCGCGCCGCCCTTGCCGGGTAGCACCGCCCCGCCGCCGAGCGCGCCGTAGAATGCGTCCACCCCGGGCACCGCGATCCGCTCGTCCGGCAGTTCGGCCAGCACGCGGCGCCAGTTGCGCATCAATTGCCGGAAACCGCCGGTAATCCCCGTCTCGACGATCGTGTCGTCGATGTCGGAGATCACCGCCAGGAGCGTCGCGCTGCCCGGCACGAGCACGTGCCCTTCGACGCATTGCGGCCCCTCACGGTTCAGCCAATGCAGGCACGCGATCTCCCACGCCGGGTCGCGCGGCAGCGGCCAGCCTTCGCCGAGTTCGATCTCGAAACGGACGAAGCCTTCCTGGTCCGTAGTCGCAAAATGGTCGAAGGTTTCGCCCTCGGGCGACTTCAGTTCGAGCCGCACCTCGAACCCGGCCGCCTCGCGCGAGGCGAACTGCGCAAGCATCGTGCGCATGGCCTGGAGCCGTCCGCCATTCTCGAAACCCGGCTTGCCGGACCGCAGCGCCCGCGCCGCGATCACCAGGCGATCGGCGCTCCGGTAGCCGAAGTAAGGCTGCAAGCGAACGGGCTGGCCGGAGAAGAAATCCATGGCCTGCGAAGGGGTAGCGCTCGCAGGCGGTCGAAGATAGTCCGCGCGGCTATCAGGCGACCAGCTTGCGCCCCACCCGCTCGATCAGGGCCGGATCGTCGGAGACTTCGCCGATCACCGCGACGTCGCCATCCACCCGGCGGATCACGACGAGGCCGAACTCGGCGCCGTCCGGCGCAATCGCCTCGAAGCCGCGCGGCTCGATCGCGCGCAGCTTGCTGGCGAGGCGGGTGCGCGGCGTGTCTGTGCGGTCCGTCTTGCCGCTTTCCTCGCGGCGCAGCTTGCGCTCGGCCTTGACCACGCCCTTGAGGCCACCCTCGGCCGCTCCGAGGAAGCCGGCAAGCGTCCCGCGCGCGAGACCGAGCCGATGAGCATGACCGAGAACCGCGGCATATTCGGTGAGGCGCGTCTTGTCGTAATCGGCGCCGAAGACGAGCTTGACGACCGGCGTCATCGGCGCACGTTCCTGCACCTTCAGACCGTTCTGCGCCACGAGCGCCTCGAACTCGCCTGGCGCGGCTTCGGCCGCGAGGCTGAAATCGTAGGCCCGCCCGACCGCGTCGTAGAGAGCGCCCCGGCTGCGGTCTTCGCAGCTCAGCGCCGCCTGAACGCAGGCACGCGCCGCCGCGAGACTGGCGACGAGCCCCTCTTCGGCAGGATCGTCGCCATGCGGCGCCGGGAGCGGTTCGTCATCGGACGCGAGCGGAATTGCATAGGGCTTTTTCGGCGCCGACTGGCGCGCGATCATCGCGGCCATGCGCCAGGTACCTTGCCCCTCGCCGGCATCGTCGCGCTCGATCTCACCGAAGGCGGGCGCGGGATAATCACTGGCGGGAGCATCGGCAGCGGCAGGTGCGCGCAGCGTCGCGATACCCTCGACCGGGCCATCCGCCCAGTCGGTCACCGGGTCGGGATCGCGCGGCCCCTCGTCCGCGGACTCGTCCGTATCGAGCGCCTGATCGATCTCCAGCATGAGCTCGTCGGTGGTGTGCTGGTCGGCGATCTCCTTCCAGTTGATCACGCCGTAGATGAAGTCGATCGTGTCGTCGTCGCTCGAGAACGGCAGGAGAATGCCGCGGTAGAGGATCGTCGCCCCGCGCTGGTTCACGAACTCGGCTTCGAAGCCGATCGGCGCCTGATTGGCGAGGATCTGCATGTAGTGGTCGGTGATGCGGCTCAGCAAAGAGCGCGCAGGCACGTCGGTAAGCGCGCCGATCTCGCCGTCGGCGCCGCATTCGGCCGCAAGTTCCGCGCCGAGATATTGCACGGCCGGGTTCTCGATCCCGGCGGTGAAGTCGAGCAGGACGCTGTAGGGGCCGAAATCGGGCAGCGCGGCAGGACTCAGGTCCTCGATCGAGGGGAAGTTGCGGTCCGCCAGCAAGCCCGCCCAGTGGTTGTAGGCGCGCACTTGCATGCGGCGCTCGTCGCTCCCGATCATGGCGGGCGGCGGCTCGTGCGTGCCTTCGTCCCCGATATCGCCGGGATCGCGATCGCCTTCGCCGTAGTCCGGCGAATCGAAAGTGCCGCGCAGTGTATCCATCGCCTCGTCGAAGCCCCCGATGCTTATCCGGGGACCGTTCTGGCGCGACGTGGTAAAGTTACGGTTAAGTCGCGCCGGCTGGAGGCGCGAGTGCGTCGGACAGGCCGCGGTCGGTCTCGCACAGTCGATCCCAGACGCGGAAGTAGAGGCCGTAATTGCACGCGTAGTTCTCGTGATGGCGCTGGTGGTGGCTGGCAGTGATCAGCCAGCCGCCGAGCCGCGATCGGAGGAGGGCGCGGGGAAACATCTCCCATCCCATGTGATTGGTCACACCCATCACGGTCATGATCGCCAGCACCAGCCCTAGCACGGCGACGTGGATCGGGATCAGGAACACCAGCGCGGGGATCACCACCGCGCCGGTCAGCGCTTCGATCGGATGGAAGCTCATCGCCGCCCAGGCCGTGGGCGGGCGGCTGGAATGGTGGACGGCGTGGGCGATGCGGAACAGTCGCGGCCGGTGCATCCACCGATGCGTCCAGTAGAACCAGGTGTCGTGCGCGAAAAGATAAAGGACCAGCGACAGCGGCAGATACCAGAGCGGATAGATGCTCCACTCGGTGTAAATCAGCGTCCAACCGCGCGCCTGCCAGCCCCAGGCGACTACCCCCGCAGGAATGCCGTAGATAGCGGCGGAAAGCAGCGACCAGCCGATCTCGCGCCGGATCTGCGGACCGAGGCGGACATAGAGCCCTGGTCGCACGCGCGCGGTCGCGAGCGCGAACAGCCCGCTCGCCGCGAGGTATCGCAAGGCCACGATCGCGGTCATCGCCAGTGCGGAGAGGATAACGGCGAGCGTCATAGCGCTGATATTATGCCGCAACGGGATGCGGCGTGACAGAGCGCAGGTAGTGCCTTGCTGCCATTCGCTATGATTTCTATACGATCTATATACGAATCATATGGAGAACCCGCATGGGTATCGTCAGCATCGAGGACGAACTGCACGAACAGGTGCGGCGGGCGAGCAAGGTGTCGTTCCGCTCGATCAACGCGCAGGCGGCCTACTGGATCAAGATCGGCATGCTGTGCGAAACCAATCCGGCGCTTAGCTTCATGGAGATCATCGAGCGCGAGCGCAGCTCCGCAGGCGTCTCGGCGCGGCCCCTGGCCGAGGCACGGCATGACGAAGCGGCCTGAGGAGCTGGCGCTGCTGGCCGAATCCGGCCGGCTTCTCGCATCGGTGTTCGAAATGCTGGACCGGATGCCGCTCGTCGGCATGTCGACTCTCGAGATAGACGAAATGGTCGAGCGCTTCATCGTCGACGATCTCGATGCGCGGCCCGCAAGCAAGGGCCAGTACGGGTACGGCTTCGTGCTGAATTCCTCGGTGAACCAGGTGGTCTGTCACGGAGTCCCGTCGGCCGAGGAGGTGCTGCGGGACGGCGATATCGTCAATCTCGACATCACGCTCGAGAAGAACGGTTATATCGCGGATTCAAGCAAGACCTACCTCATTGGCGAGGTCGAGCCCGCAGCGACGCGGCTGGTCCGGACCACCTACGAAGCCATGTGGATGGGAATCCGGGCCGTCAGACCCGGCGCGCGGCTCGGCGACATCGGCTTCGCGATCGAGCGGCATGCCAAGCGCCACGGCTATTCGGTCGTGCGCGAGTATTGCGGCCATGGCATTGGCCGCGAGATGCACGAGGAGCCGCAGATCCTGCACTTCGGCAAGCCGGGAACCGGGTTGGTCCTGCGCGAAGGCATGGTCTTCACGATCGAGCCGATGCTCAACCGCGGGCGCCGAGGCGTGCGGACAGAGAAGGACGGGTGGACCGTGGTGACCCGGGACGGCTCGCTGTCGGCGCAGTTCGAACACACGGTCGCAGTGACGGCGTCGGGTGTCTCGGTGCTGACCCTGCGCCCTGACGAACGCAGCATGATCGAGAAGATGACGCTCGTTGCCTGAGGCGCCGGCTCAGGCCACTTCGCGGGCGATATATTCGGGGTAGAAGCTCGGGGCGCGGTCCGACCAGCCGGGCGCGGTCGCGGCGGCCTCGCTCAGCGACTGGAGCAGGACCTTGCGGCGCCCGGGTTCGATCTGCGGCAGAGCGCTCGCGGCGCAGAAGGCGCTCGGCAGCCACGGCCGTGCCTCGGCACCGAGCAACCGCTCGTAGAGGAAGCGGAAGGCGGAGAAGCTCTCGATCCGCTCCTGCGCGAGATCGAAAGCCGCCACCCGCACGAGCTTGCCAATGAAACCTTCGATTCCGTCACGCGCCGTGCCGGCCGGGATCGACGCCCGCAGCGCCTTGAGATCCTGATAGGCGACGTACTGGCTACGGATCGCAGCGTTCTCCCCGGCATCGCGCGCCCAGAGCTTGAAGGCGTCCCGCCGGCCGAGCCCGATATCGAGGCTGCGCCGGATATAGCGCTGCTCGGCGGCCGTGAAACTCGCGAACTCGCGCATCTCGGCGATCGTCAGCGATGCGGTACCGGTCTTGGCCATGGGCGGGTTCCCTGTTGCAGGGCCGACCATCGCCGGAGATGGTTAAATTCGCGTTAGCCGCTGCCGAGCGGGATTCAGATCAGCCCCGCGAGGGGGCTCGACGGGTCGGCATACTTGCGGATCGCCATGCGTCCCGAGAGGTAGGCGCCGCGTCCCGCTTCGACCGCCAGCTTCATGGCCCGGGCCATACGAATCGGGTCCTTCGCCTCGGCAATGGCGGTGTTCATCAGCACGCCGTCGCAGCCGAGTTCCATCGCGACCGCGGCATCGCTCGCCGTACCCACTCCAGCGTCGACCAGCACCGGCACGCTCGCGCCCTCCACGATCAGGCGGATCGTCACGCGGTTCTGGATGCCGAGGCCCGAGCCGATCGGCGCGCCTAGGGGCATGACCGCGACGGCCCCCGCATCCTCAAGCTGCTTGGCCGCGATCGGATCGTCGACGCAGTAGACCATCGGCAGGAATCCTTCGCTCGCCAGCGTCTCGGTCGCGCGCAGCGTCTCGCGCATGTCGGGGTAGAGCGTGCGTGCCTCGCCCAGCACTTCCAGTTTGACCAGATCCCAGCCCCCGGCCTCGCGCGCCAGGCGCAGGGTGCGGATCGCTTCCTCGGCGGTGAAGCAGCCCGCGGTGTTGGGCAGGTAGGTAACTTTCTTCGGATCGATGAAGTCGGTCAGCATCGGCGCTTTGGGGTCGCTGACGTTCACGCGGCGGACCGCGACGGTGACGATCTCCGCGCCCGACGCTTCGAGCGCAGCGGCGTTCTGCGCGAAGTCCTTGTACTTGCCGGTGCCGACGATCAGCCGCGAGCGGAACGTGCGCCCGGCGACCGTCCAGGTGTCGTCGCTACCCGCCGCATGGTCGCCGCCGCCGACGAAGTGCACGATTTCGAGCACGTCGCCGTCAGCCAATGCCGTGTCCGCAAGCGTCGAGCGCGGGACGATCTCGCCGTTCCGTTCCACCGCCACTTTCTCGGGCGTGAGGTCGAGCTCGCGCACCAGCGCGGCGATGGTCGGAGCGGAAGAACGGCGGGTCTCGCCGTTGACGGTCAGGGTAAGGGGGGCTGCCATGCCCCGCGAGATAGCGCTCAATGCGCGTGGCGCAAGTTGAGGAAGTGTCCGATCGACACGAGCGAGACGCCGATCACCGTCAGCACCACCTCGCCCCCGCCGTGCGGCATGGCCAGCGCGCCACCCATGAAGCTGAGGCCGGTCATCGCCGTCACGAATGGCGCGGCGCGGCGGTGCGTCAGTGCGCCCCAACCGATCGCGACCGCGGCGATCACGAGCGCTATCGCCAATCCCACGCGGTGAAAGGCCGGCGCAAGCAGGAACTCGCCGCCGATCCCGAGCGCCGAGACGATAACGATCGAAGCCAGGCAATGCAGCAGGCACAGCCCGGAAAGAACGACGCCTGCACGGTCGAGCCGCATGCGAATCGAGGAGAGCGGATTACTCATTGGTGAGGTCCATGTATGTGACAATGTATCATAGCGCAAGCGCAAATCGGCAAAGGCCTTGCGATTTGCGGAACGCAGACGCATCAGGCGGCTCCATGGTCTCCAGGACGAACTTCGGCGGGGGCACAGCCGTGCTGACGCCCGCCACAGCCCGCCCCGCCGCTCTCGCCCGCTGGCTGTGGGTCGTCGCCTGGATGGTCGTGGCGATGATCGTGGTCGGGGGCATCACCCGTCTGACCGAATCGGGTCTGTCGATTACAGAATGGAAGCCGGTGACGGGTGCGATCCCGCCGCTGACCGACGCGCAGTGGCAGGCCGAGTTCGAAGGCTATCGGCAGATCGGTGAGTACCAGCAGATCACCGGCCCCGCCGGAATGACGCTGGCGGATTACAAGTTCATCTACTTCTGGGAATGGACGCACCGTCTGCTCGGCCGCTTGATCGGACTCGCCTTCGCCGTTCCGCTCGCCTGGTACTGGATTCGCGGTGCGATCCCCAGCGGATACAAGCCGCGGCTGCTCGCGCTGCTCGCGCTCGGCGGCCTGCAGGGGGTATTCGGCTGGTTCATGGTGCGATCGGGCCTGTCGAGCGAGGTGACCGACGTCAGCCATTTCTGGCTGTCGATTCATCTGCTCACCGCGCTGTTCACTCTCGCCGGCCTCGCATGGACAGCCTTCGATCTTCGCCGGCTCGCGCAGATCCCCGGCGCGCGCCCGGCCCGGCTCGGCGGAGTGGCGCTCGTCGCTGCGCTGATCCTGTTCGTCCAGCTCCTGCTCGGCGCATGGGTCGCCGGACTCAACGCCGGGCTCGCATCCGATACCTGGCCGCTGATGCAGGGCCGGCTGGTGCCGGAGTTCGACAGCTCCCAAGGTCTGTTCTGGGCGATGACCCACGACCCATTCCTGATCCACTTCCTCCATCGTTGGTGGGCCTGGGTGGCCGTGGCGGCGCTGATCGTGCTTGCGCGCAAGGTCCGCCCACTCGAGCGGCGCGCGGCGATCGCGATCCACGCGGCATTCGGCACGCAGATCATCCTCGGCATCATGACAGTGTGGACCGGCGTCTCGCTGTGGGTAGCGACCGCGCACCAGCTCGTCGGCGCCCTTCTGGTGATTGCCTTGACCTGGGGTGCGCACGTTCTGGGACGGCGGCCGTGAGCGCGCTCGTCTGGTGCCCCTGCCCGGACGAGGAAACGGCCAAATCGCTTGCCCGCACTCTGGTAGAAGAGAAGCTCGCCGGCTGCGGAAACGTCGTTGGGCCGATGCAATCGGTCTTCTGCTGGCAAGGCAAAGTCGACGAGGCCCGCGAGTTCGGGCTCCTGCTGAAGACCGACGCGCGCCTGCTGGAGCAAGCCGTCGCCCGGCTCGAACAGGCGCACCCCTACGACGAGCCGGCCGTGCTCGGCTGGCGCTGCGACGCGGCGGGCGAAGCGACGCAGGCCTGGCTTGCGGCTTTGGCCGGACCAGGCACATGACGATGCTTCTCGGCTGCCGAAGCGCCTTGGCCGCGCTGGCGCTCGCGATCGGGATGGCGGCCAGCGGAGTCCCTGTCTGCGCCGAGGTCGCCGAAGCGGCGAGATTCGCGGCGCCCAGCGAGCCGATGCAGCTCACGCGGGTGCTCGAGCGCGAGCTCGGAGATGGCGCCAAAATTACGGTCGCGCGCACTTGGCGCGTGCGCTTTGTCGCGCATGCGGACGGATATACGGTGGAGGGCGAGCAGATCGCGGTCGAGGTCGACGTACCTCCGCGTCTTGCGGCACTGGCCGAGGTCGAGCGGAAGAATCCTCATGCGGGCCCGTTTCCGATCGCGCTGGACAAGGCCGGGCTGATCGTCGGCGAAGGCGGGGCGGACGCTGCGCCCATCCCCGGGCTCGAGGAGGCAGCGAAGAAGTATCTCGAAGGCGCGCCGCCGGATCGCCAGGCCGAAGCGATGCGGTATGTCCGTGCGGTGCAGCAGGCCGGCGCCGAGATGACCAGCCGATGGCCGGAAGACCTGTTCTATCCGGTCGCCGTGCCGCGCCGTGACGAGCGGATGCTGCCCCTGCCCGGCAGCGGATCGGGCACGATCGACGTCAGCTTCGACGGCGTTCTCGCGTCCGACCGGCACCGCCTGGCCACGGCGGTGCGGCGGATCGAAACGACCGTGAACGGCAGCACGCGCGCGTCGCAGGAAACGTGGC
Source organism: Pelagerythrobacter aerophilus (assembly GCF_003581645.1). Lineage (GTDB taxonomy): Bacteria > Pseudomonadota > Alphaproteobacteria > Sphingomonadales > Sphingomonadaceae > Pelagerythrobacter > Pelagerythrobacter aerophilus. Next base: position 619,473 of record NZ_QXFK01000019.1, read on the forward strand.
GACTGGAACCGCTGCAGTAGCGCGGTATTATTTTACCTCCTCCCAGAGCCCCGGATTTACTTGACTTTCGGGCAGTCGAACGACAAATGCGCCGCTCCCGCGCCCGCTCTCATGCGGATTCGCGGTGAGAGACATTTCGAAGGAATTGAAGCCATGAAGGCGCTCCACAAGAGCACCCGGTCGATCAAGCCGGCCGAGGTCGAGAAGAAGTGGCACCTGATCGATGCCGAGGGTCTGGTCGTCGGCCGCCTCGCGACGATCGTCGCCAGCATCCTGCGCGGCAAGCACAAGCCGAGCTATACCCCCCACGTCGACTGCGGCGATCACGTGATCGTGATCAATGCCGACAAGGTGCGGTTCACCGGCAACAAGCTGGGCGACAAGAAGTACTACAAGCACACCGGCTATGCCGGCGGGATCAAGGAAACGACCCCGGCCAAGGTGCTCGAAGGCCGCTTCCCCGAGCGCGTGCTCGAAAAGGCGGTCGAACGCATGATTCCGCGCGGCCCGCTCGGCCGTCAGCAGATGAAGGCGCTGCACCTCTATGCCGGCACCGAGCACCCGCACGACGGGCAGCAGCCCGAAGCGCTCGACGTCGCCTCCATGAACCGCAAGAACAAGGTTACCGCCTGATGGCTGACGACAAGAACACTGTGTCCGATCTGTCGGACCTCAAGAACATCGCTGGCGACGCCCCCGAGAGCGACGCGGTGACGATCGCCGAGAGCACCGCCCCGCTGCGCGAGCAGGAGCTCGACCAGCAAGGCCGCGCCTATGCCACCGGACGCCGCAAGGACGCGGTCGCCCGTGTGTGGATCAAGCCGGGCAAGGGCAAGATCACCATCAACGGCCGCGACCAGGAAACCTACTTCGCACGGCCGACGCTGCGCCTGATCATCAACCAGCCCTTCGCGATCACCGATCGCGCGGAGCAGTTCGATGTCGTCGCCACCGTCAAGGGCGGTGGGCTTTCGGGCCAGGCCGGCGCGGTGAAGCACGGCATCTCGCAGGCGCTCGCCAAGTACGAGCCCGCGCTGCGCGCCACGGTCAAGGCCGCGGGCTTCCTCACCCGCGACAGCCGCGTGGTCGAACGCAAGAAGTACGGCCGCGCCAAGGCCCGCCGCAGCTTCCAGTTCTCGAAGCGCTAAGGCTTCCGCACACCGGACAAACGGAAGGGCGGTCCCGCAAGGGGCCGCCCTTTTTCGTGCCGACCAGCCGGCTCCTTCCGGCGACCTCACACCGCATTGTGGATGACGGGCGCCGTTGCATGTCCCCGGCAATCATCATTCTGTCACGCAACCGCCACACGCGTGTAATGCCCTGCCCCTAGCGGCCCCTCCAACAAGGTTCAGGAGGGCAACGGGAATGTTAAGCCGCAAACGTTATCTGCTTTCATCCGCCAGCGCAGTGCTGGCGGCCACGATCGCCAACCCCGCATTCGCCGGCGACCTCGTCGGCAGCGTCTATGATGCGAGCAAGACGATCGCCCTGCAGGCCGCGCAAGTACGGCTGGTAGAGCTCGATCGCGTCGCGACAACCGAGCGCGACGGCAGCTTCCTCTTCTCCGACGTCCCGGCGGGCGAATACACGCTCGAAGTCAACTATGTCGGCGCGCCGAGCGTGCGCCAGAGCGTGAACGTTCCGGCGGACGGCTATGTCCGCACCGACGTGCTGATCGGCGGTGACGACGCGCGCGAGATCCTGGTCGTCGGCCAGAGCGCCAATCTCGCAAGCGCACTTTCCCGCAAGCGCGGAAACGACGGCGTGAGCGACGTGCTGACGCGTGACGCGATCGGCCAGTTTCCCGACCAGAACGTCGCCGAATCGCTGCGCCGTCTGCCCGGGGTCAATGTGCTCAACGACCAGGGCGAGGGCCGCTTCGTGTCGGTCCGCGGGCTCGATCCCGAGCTCAACGCGACCTCGCTCAACGGCGTGCGCCTGCCCGCCCCGGAATCGGACGTCCGCTCGGTCGCGCTCGACGTGATATCGAGCGACATCATCGAATCGATCGAGATCAAGAAATCGCTGACGCCCGACATGGACGCGGACACCATCGGCGCTTCGATCGAGATCGAGACCACCAGCGCCTTCGACCGCCGCAAGGACCTGCTCACCGCCAAGATCGAGGGCAGCTACAACGACTACGCCGATCATGTCTCGCCCAAGGGCAGCGTCGATTTCGCCACCAAGCTGAGCGACAACTTCGGCATCTCGGGCGGCGCATCGTACTACAAGCGCAAGTTCGAGACGGACAATGTCGAAGCCGACGGCTGGGATGATGACGACGGCCTGATCTTCCCCGAGGAGGTCAACTATCGCGACTACAACGTCGAGCGCGAACGCATCAGCGCCAACCTCAATTTCGATGTCCGCCTGAGCGATACGACCGCGCTCTATCTGCGCGGGATCTACAGCCAGTTCGACGACCAGGAATACCGGCGCGAGACCAGCTTCAAGCTGGAGGATGCCGGCGAGACTTCGGGGAGCGGCGCCAGCGTCGACTTTTCCGACGAGGACGGCGAAATCCAGCTCCAGCGCTCGATCAAGGACCGCTTCGAAACGCAGAAGATCCGGTCGGTCGTCCTCGGCGGCGAAACCGATACGGGAACCTGGAAAGCAAGCTACTCCGCCAGTTGGGCCAAGAGCTCCGAACGCGAGAACGGCTCGGTCGATCCGGCCAACTTCGAGCAGAGCTTCGAGGACACGGGTCTGGTCACCACCTTCGACTTCTCCGATCCACGCATCCCGCTCTATACGGTCAGCGGACCAACGGACGATTTCTATAACCCGCAGAAGTACTCGCTCGACGACATTACCGTCACCGCACTGTCTGATTCGGTGGACGAGGAATTCGCCGGCAAGCTCGATATCGGGCGTGAGTTTGCCATGGGCTCGGGGAGCTTCACGGTTCAGGCCGGCGCCAAGGGCCGTTGGCGTGACAAGAGCTACAATCTCGAGGCCGAGTACTGGGAGAACGAAGATCTCACCCTTGCCGACGTGCTCGGCGAACAGAACTATGGCCTCGCGGATATCTCGCCGGTGCCTAACTACGGCGGCGCGCGCGACATCTTCTTCGGCAACAGGGACGACTTCGCCCTCAACGAAGCCAAGACCGCGTTCGATTCCAATGTCGAGGACTACTCGGTCACCGAAGACGTCATGGCCGGCTACCTGCTGGGCCGCTGGGACAGCGCGACGCTGCGCGTGATCGGCGGCGTCCGTTACGAGCATACGAAGAACGATATCACGGGCAACAGCGTTCTGCTGGTCGAGGAGGGCGGCGAACTTCCCGATGGGGAAGAGGCGGAAGAGGACACGGTGATCGTTTCCCCGGTCGCCTATGAGCGCGACTACGGCCACTGGCTGCCGAGCCTCACCATTCGCTATGAGCCTCGATCCGATGTCGTGCTGCGCGCGGCGGGCTATCGCAGCCTGGTTCGCCCCAAGCTCTCCAAGCTCGCCCCGAGTTTCACTGTCGAGGAGAGCGACGATGGCGAACGCGAGGGCGAATTCGGCAACCCCGATCTGCTGCCCTATGAAGCGTGGAACCTCGACGCCTCGGCCGAATGGTACTTCTCCGGCAACGGCGCGATCACGGCGGCGGTGTTCTACAAGGACATCAAGAACTTCATCGTCGATACGGTTCGCGAGGACGGCATCTACCAGGGTATTGTGTTCGACGAAGCGGAAATCCCGATCAATGGCGAGAGCGCCGAGGTATTCGGCGCAGAGTTCTCGATCGCGCAGAAGCTCGATATGCTGCCGTCACCCTTCGACGGGCTGCTGATGCAGGCGAACTACACTTATACCGACGCGACCGGAATGGTGCCGAACGACGGCGATCCCACGGACCTGCGCGAGATCACGCTGCCGGCAACGTCGAAGCATACGGCCAACCTTGCGCTCGGCTACGAGAAAGGCCCGATCAGCCTGCGCCTCGCAGGCACCTATCGCGACTCCTACCTCGACGAGCTCGGCGACGTGGCCGAGGAAGACCGGCTGGTCGACGACCACTTCCAGCTCGATCTGAGCGCCAAGTACCGTGTCAGCGACAACGTTCAGCTGTTCTACGAATGGGTGAACATCAACAACGCCAAGTACTTCGCCTACAACACCTACGGCGGGCGCCGGAATCTCTACCAGTACGAGGAATATGGCTGGACGATGAAATTCGGTGCGCGGGTGAACTTCTGATGCGGCAGGTTTCGAAGCTTGTACCGCTGGCAGCACTGCTCGCCGCCGGCTGCGCAACCGCGCCGATCATGGGCGATCCGGCCGTCGAGGTCGCCGCCTCGGCCGAAACCCGGCCCGTCGGGACCGCAAACGAAGATGCAGCCGACGATCCGGCGATCTGGCGCAATGCGGAAAATCCTGCGGCGAGTCTGATCGTCGCCACCGACAAGAAGGCGGGTCTTTACGTCTACGGCCTCGACGGCGAAGTGCGCGATTTCCTGTCTGGGGGGCTGCTCAACAACGTCGATCTCGTCGAGCTTTCCGATGGCACGGTGCTCGTCGGTGCGAGCGAGCGGACTAATCCGGCGACGGCGAAAGTGGCGCTGTTCACACTCGATCCGGACAGCGGAAAGCTGCGCCGTGCGGCCACAATTGATGTCGGCCCCGGCGAGGGTTACGGCTTCTGCATGGGGCCGGGCCGCGGCGGCGCCGACGTCATGCTCTACTCGCCGGTCAAGGACGGTTCGCTCCATGGGCAGGCCCTGCGCTGGAACGGCGGGGAGCCGGTGGTCGAGACGGTCTTCCGGCACAAGCTCGCAACACAACCCGAAGGGTGCGTGGTCGATCCGCGCGAGGGCACGCTCTACGTCGGCGAGGAAATGGCGGGAATCTGGCGCTTCAGCATGGATGGAACGCCGGGAGAGCTCGTGGCCGCGGTCGACAACGCCATGCTCGTCGCCGATGTCGAGGGCCTCGCCATCGCGCCCGAGGGCGAGAGCGGCGGACTGCTGGTCGCCTCGAGCCAGGGCGACAACGCCTACGCCGTGTTCCGTCTCCCCGGCATGGAGCCGGTCGGCCGCTTCCGCATCACTGCCGGTGCGGTGGGCAGCGCGGAGGAGACCGACGGCATCGATCTTGAGCTGGGCGATTTCGGACCGGAATTTCCCGCAGGGCTTTTCATCGCCCAGGACGGTATGAACGAACCCGCGGCGCAGAACTTCAAACTCGTCCGCTGGGACAGCGTGCTCGAGGCGCTCGGCGAACGCTGAACGCGCGCGGCGGGTTCAGTGCACCGGCGGATCGGTGCGCGGGATCTGCCGTACGGGCGCCACCGGCTCGCCGGGTTCGCGCGGGGGCCGCGCATCCTCGGGCACATCGTCGATCTGCATGTCGCGCGTGCGCACGTCCTCCAGATTGCGCACGCGCACGTGCACGGCGGCGCCGTCCCAGGTCAATTCGTTGAAGCTGGGCGGGGTCGAGCGGGTTCGCTTCGACAGTGTCCCCGCGCCGATCATGCGCACCGGTCCGTTCGGCGTATTCTCGACGATATCGAACGCGTCGTGGACATGCCCGCTCAGCACTGCAAGCACGGGGCGGCGGGCGAGCTCGGCGAGCGCATTGCTCCCGCCGTGGGTCAGCGCCGTACCGGCCGTGCCGACCTCGCGCAGCGGATGGTGGCAGGCGACGAGCGCCTGCACGCCCTCGGGCAGGGCATCGATCGCGGCCAGGCATTTCCGAAGCGCCCGGCGGCTGACCCAGCCTTTCGACCAGTTGAAGCGCGGCTGCGCGCGCACCGCCGTCTTGAGCGGCACGATGGCGAGCCCCGGCAGGTCGATCTCGCGCTCGATCCGATCCTCGATCCCGCGAATGCGCCGATAGGGCTGGAAGAACCGCTCGACGAGATTGAAATAGGGCAGGTCGTGGTTGCCGACTTCCACCGTCACCGGCACGTCGAGCGACTGGATCCAGTGGCAGGCGGCATCGAACTCGCGCGTTCGGGCGCGCATCGTCAGGTCGCCGGTGATCGCCACAGCGTCCGGGCTCTGCTCGGCGATCTCCTGCTTCACCCAGTCGAGCGCGCGGTTGTCCTCGAGCCCGAAGTGAATGTCGCTCAAGTGGAACAGAAGCGTCGTGTCAGCAGCCATTCTCGGTCGCTAGCAGATCGACCTCGCACGCGGCCACGGTGAATTCCTCCTGAGCTTGCCCCTGCGCATGTTCGCCGTCGATCAGGAGACCGATCGGCTCACCGTCGCGGTCGGCCACCCGAAGGCGGTCGATCAGCCCCAGCCGATCGTGCGGCCCCTCGCGGAACTGGCGGCGCAGCAGCGCCCAGCCCTGCTGGAGGAACTCACCCGTGTTCTCGGCATGGTAGGCATCGATCTGCAGGCCCCACTGGCCGGGGGTGATCTCGATCAGCGGATAGCCGTCGTTCTGCCCGAGTCCGGGATCGACGCAGCGCAGCATTGATCCACCGGTGGTTTCCGCGAATGCCTCGCCCGCACTGCCCGCGGCTGCGGCAATGTCGACGTCGCGCAGCGCCTCGCGAACGGCGTACCAGGCGGTACCGGGGCCGGCGAGAAGGCCCGCCAGCGCATCGCCGCGGGCCGTGCGCGCGACCATGGGTCGCACCCGCCGGGCCGCACCAGCACCCGCGCGGGCCACAATCTCCTCCGTCGGGGATTCTCCGTGGAGCCGCTTCGCGAGCAGGTTCATGGTTCCGCCGGGCAACACCAGGATCGCGCCGCTCCAACCGTAAAGACCCGTCACCGCAGCGTTGACCGTTCCGTCACCGGCGTAGACCGCCAGTATGTCGACGCCCGCTGCATCGAGCGCCGCCGCGTCGGGCAGCGGCTCTTCCGGAAAGGCGATGCGCCGTTCGAGTGCAAAGCCGTTGTCGCCGCAGCATGTCTCCAACGCCTCCACGGCGGCCGGGCTGTTGCTGCCACTGGCAGGATTGGCGATCAACCAGATCGGGCGCGCTTCCTTCATGCCCCGATAGCGCCGGAAGCGGCCATGGGTTCCGGCGCTCAGACCCGGCCGCTCAGGATCAGCCAGGCCGACGCCATGTTGAGCACGGTGTAGAGCAGATAGGCCCAGGCCAGCGCCGACCAGCCGTTGGCAACCAGCAGCATTGCCGCGAGCAGCACGAGGAATTCGGTCACCAGCGTGATACGCCCGCCGAGCATGTGCACGAACCACGGCATCCGCCCGAGGAGTGGATGGCCGCTTTCGAGTACCGCCTTGTGCAAGGCGAAATTTCCGATCCCGAGAACGAAGATGAGGATCACGGCCATCGCCGTACCATGCACCAGCGCCGGTCGCTTGCCAAACGCGGTTCGTCGGGCGGTTCGGTGCATCGGTCGGGAGGGCGCATCGCCGGTCGACGGGCGGCGACACGCAGTCGATGAACGCGCGCGAACGCCCGCAGGCAGGCGTATCCATCGATCTTGCGAGAGGGCCTTCTACCCCCGACGGGCCCCTCGCAAGATGGAGGACACGAACCATGAAACGCCACCTTGCCACTCTGACCGCCGCCGCCGTTCTCGGCGCGGCTGCCACCCCGGCTGTCGCGGAAAGCCTGTCCATTCCCTACAAGGATCTGAACCTCGCCTCGGCCGAAGGGCAGAAGACGCTCGACCTCCGCATCGAGAGCGCAGTCCGCGACTTCTGCGGAATGAACCAGACGAGCACCGGCACGCGCATCGTCTCAGGCGAAGCCCGGCAATGCTACGCGGAGACGAAGAAGCAGGCGCAGAAGCAATTCGCCGCCATCATCGACCGGCACCGGCTAGGCGGCTGAAACACTCCACAGCCGCTGCTCGGCCCGAACCGGTTCAGTCCCCCGGTTCGGGCCGACTTGCGTCCGGGCTGCGGCTAGCGGCCCGCCATCGCCTTGACCTTCGGCAGATAGGTCCGCCCGATCCGCAGGGCGTCGCCGCCTTCGAGCTCGGCCGACCACACCCCCAGCCCATCGTGGCGTAGGCCACGGATACGGTCCTTGCGCAGGATCGTGGACCGGTGAATGCGAATGAACGCAGCCGGATCGAGCCGCTCTTCCAGCCCCGCAATGGTCTGCAGCAGCAGATAGCTGCGATCACCGAGGTGGAGCCGCACATAATCGCGCTCCGCATCGATCCGGTGAACCTGATCGACGTCGACCCGCAGCAGTTCGGAACGATGCGGCACCCACAGCTCCTTCAGCCAGCGGCTTTCACCGCGCGTCGGGCGCGCGCCGCGCGAAACCGCACGCTCGATGGCCCGCGCCAGCCGGTCGTGCGCGACGGGCTTGAGGACGTAGTCGACCGCATCGAGATCAAACGCCTCGACCGCGAAATGATCGTGCGCGGTGACGAAGATCACCGCAGGCCGCGAATCCCGCTCCGCCAGCTTGCGTGCGACCGCGAGCCCGTCGACCTCGGGCATCGTCATGTCGAGCAGCACCAGGTCGGGCGTCAGCGCCTCGATCAGCCGCAGCGCGGCCGCCCCGTCGCTGGCCGTGCCGACCACGGCCAGTTGCGGCAGCTTGGCGCAGATGACCTGCATGCGTTCGACGGCGAGCGGCTCGTCATCGACGATCAGAGTGCGCAGCGGTTCGGTTTCGTTGTCGTCAGCCATGATTCACCAGCGGGATGCGGATTTCGGTGAGATAACCGCCGTCGACCGGGCCGGAAGTGACCGTCGCCTCGTTGCCGAAGCGGGCCTGCAGGCGGTCGCGGACATTGGCGAGACCGATGCCGAAACCGGAGTCGCAGGCGTGGGAGGCGCCGGGTCCGTTGTCCTCGACGGTGATCGCCAGCCGGCCGTAGTCCTCGCGCGCGGCGATGCGGATCGTCACAGGCGCCTTGTGCGGGGCGACGGCATACTTGACCGAGTTCTCGACCAGCGGCTGCAGGATCATGCCCGGCACGCGCGCTTCGGCGAGATCATCGGGCAGGTCGAACACGGCCGAGAGCCGATCGGGGAAGCGGACCGCTTCGATCGCGAGATACTGGCGCTGGAGCTCGAATTCGTCGGTCAGCGCAACGTCGCCGGTCGGATCGTCGGCGAGACTGTGGCGGTAGAACGTCGAGATCGTCTGGATCATCGTCTCGGCCCGTTCGGCCTTGCCGGTCATGACCAGGGCGGACAGCGAGTTCAGCGTGTTGAACAGGAAGTGCGGATTGACTTGGTAACGCAGCGAGCGAAGTTCGGCCGCCTTGGCGGCGCTGCGGAAGCGCTCCTCCCGCCGCTCCGCCGCCCGCGCCTGCGCACCGGCAAGCATCGCGAAATAGAGCGACGCCCAGGCGAGCAGGAGGAAATAGCGGCCCAGTGCGATGTCGACGACCTGCAGCCACTGGTCGACCTTCGACGGAGCGGGAGCGATCATGACGGTGGTAGGCGTTCCTGCGGCCACCTCGTCGCTCACACCCAGCCCGGTCAGGTCGTGAAACCGTTCGGGCGGGATGTCGACGAGCAGGTTTCCTGCCTCGTCGCGGCGGATATTTATCCCACGCTCTTCGCCGAAGTTCTTCTCCACCTGACGTTGAATGTCGGCGAAGATCCACTGGTTGGTCTGCGCGATCGGGATCGAGATCGGGATCGCGACCAGCACCGCGGCGAGGATCTTCACCCATAAGGCGCGATCGTCGAACAGGCGCAGAATGGCCCATAGCAGCACCGTCATGCCAATGCCGACCAATGTGACCACGCCGCGGCGCCAGAGCATCTCCCCCTGAGGCTCGAAGCCAACGACGCTAGCGCGCACGGTGGTTAGCAGGAAATAGCACAGCCACAGCCCGGCCATGGAGGCGAGGACGGTGACGACGGGCACTCGGGTGCGGTCTTCGGAGGATATCTGTCGAGCCATGATCCGGGCTTTCGCTCTAGCCGCGATCGGTCCCGTCCGGCCAGCGCGGTCGTCGGAACGCTTGTGCGCTTCGTCGAACAGCCGTCACGCGCCCTCGAGCAGTCCTTCGCGTGCGATCCGCTCCTTCCACTGCGCGGGCGCGAGCGTATGGACGTTGTTGCCCTGCGCATCGACCGCGACCGTCACCGGCATGTCCTCCACGGTGAACTCGTAGATCGCCTCCATGCCGAGATCCTCGAACGCGACGACCTTCGCTTCCTTGATCGCCCGCGCGACGAGATAGGCCGCGCCGCCTGTCGCCATCAGGTAGGCGACCTTGAAGCGGCTGATCACCTGGACGGCATCGTGCCCGCGCTCGGCCTTGCCGATCATCGCCAGGAGGCCGAGGTCGAGCATCATCTCGGTGAACTTGTCCATCCGCGTCGCGGTGGTCGGACCTGCCGGACCCACGACTTCGCCGAGGACCGGATCGACCGGGCCAACGTAGTAGATCGCGCGACCGCGGAAATCGACCGGGAGCTCCTCGCCCTTCGCCAGCATGTCCTGGATGCGCTTGTGCGCCGCATCGCGCCCCGTGAGCATCTTTCCGGACAGCAGCAGCCGGTCGCCGTGCTGCCAGCTCTCGACTTCTTCCTTGGTCAGTGTGTCGAGATTCACACGCCGGGCGGCCGCGTCGGGCTTCCAGTGAACGTCCGGCCATTCGTCGAGCTTCGGCGGCTCGAGATACGTCGGCCCGGAGCCGTCGAGCACGAAATGCGCGTGGCGCGTCGCCGCGCAGTTCGGGATCATCGCCACCGGCTTGCCCGCCGCGTGACACGGCGCATCGTAGATCTTGACATCGAGCACCGTCGACAGCCCGCCGAGCCCCTGCGCGCCGACGCCTTGCGCGTTGACCGCATCGTAGATCTCGATCCGCAGCCGCTCGATATCGCTCTGCGGCCCGCGCGCCTTGAGCTGCGCCATGTCGATCGGCTCCATCAGGCTCTGCTTGGCGAGCTTGACGCAGTGCTCGGCCGTTCCGCCGATGCCGATCCCGAGCATGCCCGGCGGGCACCAGCCGGCGCCCATCGAAGGTATCTGCTCGAGCACCCAGGCGACGATGTTGTCGCTCGGATTCATCATCTTGAACTTCGACTTGTTCTCGCTCCCGCCGCCCTTGGCCGCAACGTCGATCTCGACCTTGTCGCCCGGCACCATCTCGACCGAGAGCACGCAGGGCGTGTTGTCGCGCGTGTTGCGGCGGGTGAACGCCGGATCGGCAAGGATCGAGGCGCGCAGCTTGTTGTCGGGATGGGTGTAGGCCCGCCGCACCCCCTCGTCGACGACGTCCTGCAGGCTCCTGGCCGAATCGAGACGGCAATCCTGGCCCCATTTGATGAAGACGTTGACGATCCCCGTATCTTGACAGATCGGCCGGTGCCCCTCGGCGCACATGCGGCTGTTGGTCAGGATCTGCGCAATTGCGTCCTTCGCCGCCGGTCCCTGCTCCGCTTCGTAAGCAGCGCCGAGCGCCCGGATATAGTCCATCGGATGGTAGTAGGAGATGTACTGGAGCGCGTCCGCCACGCTCTCGATCAGGTCCCCCTCGCGGATCGTTACGAGGGGCCGCCCATCAAAGTCGCTCATCGAAGCCAGGTTCCTTCCTATCGATTGGCGAATCCCATAGGCGCGGGCGGTGCCTAGCGTCAAAGCGCTTGGCCGGGCGGGGCGATACGCCTAAAGCCATGCCCGATTGACCAACTGTATTAAGCGTGTAATACAGCGCGCCGAGGCCCACATGACACTTGCCGAAACCCGCACTCTCCCAACCAGCGCCCATCAGGCCGACTTCGCCGCCGCTCGCCGCGCGATGATCGACAGCCAGCTCCGCACGAGCGGCGTCAACGACGCGGGCGTGCTCCGGCAAATGGCGTCCGTGGCGCGCGAGGCACACGTTCCGGACAGCGCGCGCGGGGTCGCCTATATGGACCGCGGTATCGCGTTCGACGACGGCGGGCACATCGCCGCGCCGGTGTTTTACGGGATGGCGTTGCAGGAAGCGCGCCCCGAACCGAGCGACGAGGTTCTCGTGGTCGATGGCGGCAGTGGCTATCTGCCGGCGCTGCTCGAGCCGCTCGTCAAGTCGGTCAAGGTGATCACGCCCGAACAGGCGCTGGGTTCGCTGCGCGGCACGTTCTCGCTGATCCTGGTCGACGGCGCCGTCGAGCAGTTTCCCGACACGCTGACCCGGCGCCTGGCCGATGACGGACGAGTGGTGGCCGGCCTTGTCGAGGACGGCGTGACCCGGCTCGCAGCCGGACGCCCGGCAAGCGGCACGATCGGGTGGCTCCGCCTGGTCGAGATGGGCATTCCGCGCTTGAGGCAGTTCGACGCGCCGAAACGATGGAGCTTCTGAGAATGAAGAGGAGGGGGGCGAAGCTGGCTCTGCTGGCGGGAGCGGCGCTCGTTGCCGCGCCTGCGAATGCCGATACGCTGCGCGAGGCGCTGGTCGATGCCTATCGCGGCAATCCGACCCTCCAGTCGGCGCGGGCGCAGCAGCGCGCGACCGACGAGAACGTCCCCATCGAAAAGTCCGCCGGACGCCCCGACATCGGCGCGACCGGGCGATACACCGAATATCTCAAGCAAAGCTCGACCAGCTTCGCGGCTCCCGAACGCGTCGTGACTCTTGGCGTCGAACTCGGAGTGCCGATCTATTCGGGCGGCGCGGTGAAGAATGCGGTTCGCGCAGCCGAGCAGCGGGTCCAGGCCGGCCAAGCCGATCTGCGCGGCACCGAATCCACGGTCTTCAGCCAGGTCGTCGCCGCCTATATGGATGTGATCCGCAACGAGGCGATCGTTGGGCTGGCGGCCAATCAGGTCGACGTGCTGTCGACCAACCTGCAGGCAACCAGCGACCGGTTCGAGATCGGCGATCTGACGCGCACCGACGTGGCGCAATCCGAAGCGCGCCTGGCCGTCGCACAAAGTGACCTGCGGGCGGCACAGGCGAACCTGATCACCGCACGCGAGGATTATATCGCGCTCGTCGGTCAGGCGCCGACCGATCTGCAGCCGCCCCCGCCGCTGCCGGGCCTCCCGAGCACCCCGGACGAAGCCGTGGCCGTGGCGCTGGAGAACAATCCCGATCTCATCGCGGCGCGCGAACGCGCCGAAGCTGCCGGATACGACATCGAGGTCGCCGGCGCAGGCCGTTTGCCGCGCGTTTCCCTGTTCACCGGCTACACCTACGACAACTACCTCGGCACGATCGGGGGCGCGGTCGTCGACGATCCGACGGTTCCCCGCGACGACGTCTCGCAAACGTCGTCGGGCGCGCAGGCGGGTGTCTCGATTTCGATCCCGATCTTCCAGGGCGGGCGCCCGGCCGCGCTGCAGCGGCAGGCGCAGGCACGCGCCTCGGCCGCGCTGGAGGACATCATCGCAGCCGAGCGCGACGTGATCGCGCAGGTCCGCGCTGCCTATTCGAGCTGGCAGGCCTCGCTCGCGATCATCGAAAGCTCGCAATCCGCCGTCTCGGCCGCCGAGCTGAGCCTCGAAGGCGTTCGCGCGGAGAATTCGATCGGCAATCGCACAATCCTCGACGTGCTCAATGCCGAGCAGGAACTGCTGAACGCTCAGGTCGAACTCGTGACCGCGCGGCGCAACGCCTATGTCGCCGGGTTCAGCCTGCTCGCCGCCATGGGCCGCGCCGAAGCGCGCGATCTGGGGCTCGATAGCGAGGGGCTGCTCTACGACCCGCAGCTCAATTTCGAGCGGGTCGAAGGCAAGTGGTTCGACTGGGATCGCGATCCCGATCCGGTACCGCAATCGACGAGAACCGTTGACATCCCCGCTCAGGATGCGGAGATTCCCCGCAGTGAATCGCAGCCCGTCTCGACCGACTGAGCGGGCGGAACCCGGGGTACTCGGCAACATGCGTCAGCAGGGCGAAGCGTCCGTCGAGGAAATCCTCGAATCGATCAAGAAGGTGATCGCGCGCGATAATCGCACGATCGCGACCGAAACGCGCCGCCGGCGCGAGGAAGACGGCGTGGGAGGTCACGGCGCCGCGGACGATCGGGACACCGAAGAAGTGCTCGACCTCGGCACGGCCGAATTCGTCGAGCAAGCGGACGACGACGGCGACGAGAGTTCACCGTTGACGACCGACGCGGTTCGCGATTCGTTACGCGAGAATCTCGCCGCGCTCGCGATGCTGGCCGAGCCGAGCGCACCGCCGCAAATCGTCCGTTCGGGCGAGACCTCGCTCGAGGGGCTGGTTCGCGACATGCTGCGCCCGATGCTGGCGGAATGGCTGGACCAGAAGCTGCCGGAAATGGTCGAAAGGCTGGTGAAGGCCGAGATCGCCCGGATCGCCGGCAAGCGCGTCTGACGCACGCGGCCTAAACCGCTTCCCCCATGCGCGCCGAGCCGCTAGTCCGTGGCGCATGATCAGAAGAACGGGTTTCGCAATCTCGCTCGCCGCGCTGGCCTTCGCCGCGCCTTCCCTCGCCCAGGATACGGCGCCGATGACGGCGCAGGATCTCGTGACCATGCCGCGCCTCGGCGCCCCGGTCGCGTCGTCCGACGGCCGTTTGGCGATCTACACCGTCGCTTCGACCGATCCCGAAAGCTACGCCCGGACGACGACGCTCTATCTGCGCGATCTCGCGGCGCCCCAGGCGACGGCGGTCGCGCTCGATCTGGGCGGCAGCGCGAGCAGCCCTGCCTTCGGCGCCGATGGGGCGCTCTACTTCCTCTCCGACCGCGGCGCCGGCGGCACGACCCAGGTGTGGCGCGCCCCGCTGGACGCGAGCGGCACCACCGGCAGCCCCGTTCAGGTGACCAATGTCGCCACTGACGTGGCCGGGTTCGAACTCTCGCCCGATGGCCGCAAGATCGCGCTGTTCGGCGACGTGGCACGCGATTGCCCGACCTTCGGCTGCGAAGGCGACGGCACCGCACATCTTCCCGGGCCGGGCGACGGCCTGCTCTACAGTTCGGAAGACGGCTTCGTCCGCCACTGGGATGCCTGGGAAACGCCGGGTACGTTCGGCCGTGTGTTCGCCTTCGACCTGGTCGGCGGGAAGGCCGCCGGCGCCGGTATTCCGCTCGACGGTCCGGCCGGGGAGGGCGCGCTGGTGGGCGACACCCCGACCAAGCCGTTCGGCGGCGGTGAGGAAATCGCCTGGGCGCCCGACGGATCGGGCGTGTTCTTCGCCGCGCGGCGATCGAACGCGGACGAACCGACGTCGACCAACGTCGACATCTGGTGGAACGACCTGACGGGCAGTGCGCCGGTCAATCTCACTGACGCCAACGAGGCGACCGACACGCTGCCGGCACCCTCGCCCGACGGCAAATGGCTCGCCTACGCTGCAATGGCGCGCCCCGGCTATGAGGCCGACCGGCTGGTGATCCACCTGCGCAATCTCGCGACGGGCGAAACCCGCGCGCTGACCGAGAGCTTCGACCGCTCGTTCGGTTCGCTCGCCTGGACGCCCGACTCGCGCTGGATCGTCGCCACCGCGCAGGATGTTCTCGACACGCCCGCCTTCCGCATCGACCCGGCGACCGGCGAGGTCGAAGAGCTCGACCTCATGGCCGGCAACGAGGCGCACATCGGCAATGTCGTGCCGCTTTCCGGCGAGCGCCTGCTCTTCACCCGCGATTCGATCGGCGCGCCGCCCGAGCTGTTCCTGTCGCAGGGCTGGCAGCAGGCCGCGCCTCTGACCGAAGTGGCCGGGCGCCATCTCGGCCGGCTGGCGCCGATCGTGACCCGCCGCTTCAGCTTTGCCGGCGCGAACGGCGATACGGTATGGGGCCAGATCACGAAGCTCGACGGGCAGGACGGCCCGATGCCCGCGATCCTCTACGTTCATGGCGGGCCGCAGGGCTCGTTCAACGACGCATGGTCCTCGCGCTGGAACCCGCGCGTAGTCGCCAGTCAGGGTTATGCGGTGATCTCGGTCGATTTCCACGGGTCGACCGGCTACGGTCAGGCCTTCACCGACGCCATCAACCGCGACTGGGGCGGCAAGCCGCTCGAGGACCTGCAGAAGGGCCTCGCCGCCGCACTCACGCTCGATCCGCAGATCGACGGCACGCGCGCCTGCGCCATGGGTGCCAGCTACGGCGGATACATGATGAACTGGATCGCCGGACGCTGGCCCGACCGGTTCGACTGCCTGGTGCAGCATGACGGCCTGTTCGACATGCGCAGCTTCTACTACGCGACCGAGGAACTGTGGTTTCCCCGCTGGGACTTCGGCGGCTCCTATGCCGAGAACCCCGAGCTCTACGAGAAGTGGAACCCGGTCCACCACGTCGGCAACTGGAAGACACCGATGCTCGTGGTGACCGGGCAGAAGGACTTCCGCGTGCCTTACACCCAGGCGCTGGGCGCCTTCACCGCCCTGCACCAGCAGGACGTGCCGGCGCAGCTGCTCGTCTTCCCGGAGGAGAACCACTGGGTGCTCGATCCGAAGAACTCGCTGCAGTGGCACGAGACGGTCTTCGCCTGGCTCGACCGCTGGCTCGGGAAGGAATGAGCGCGGCGAAGGATCTCGCCAAGGCGCGGGTGGCGCTGGCCAAGATCGGCGGCGAGACGATCGAGCGCCATATCTTCCTCTGCGCGATGTCGGAGAAGCAGAAGTGCTGCCGCCGCGAGGAGGGCGAGCGGGCCTGGAAATATCTCAAGAAGCGGCTGAAGGAACTCGGCCTCGCCGGGCCGAAGCGGGCGGACGGCTCGGGCGGCGTACAGCGGACCAAGGCCGATTGCCTGCAGATCTGCGAGGCCGGGCCGATCGCGCTCGTCTGGCCCGACCGGGTCTGGTATCATTCGTGCAGCGAGCCGGTGCTCGAACGGATCATCCAGCAGCACCTGATCGGCGGCGAGCCGGTGGAAGAATTCCGCCTGCGAGATCCCCAGGATAGCTAACGCTAGGCCGGCGTTCCCCAGGGCGTGCATTCGGGGTCGAGACCGACGAGATTCCGCCTGAGCGCGGCGCGCGCCAGCCGCTCCACTTCCACCTTGCGGCGGGCGGCAGCGAGCGGCTGCGAGGGTGCGGGGCGCACGATCTCCGCGTCGTAGCCGTCGGCGACGATCACGCCGCAGCAGTCCGGCCGGTAGTCGGCACCCTCCAGCGGACCGCGATCGAGCCCCACGGGCAGCCCCCAGTAGAAGCGGTCGCAGAAGTCGAGATAATCGGGCCACTTGCCATCGCCGAGCAGGTCGGCGCGGCTGACCTTGATCTCGACGATCACGATCCGCCCTTTTACGTCGATTCCCATCAGGTCCGCCCTGCGGCCATTGCGCAGCGGCATTTCGGACAGGCACCAGACGTCGTTGCGAGCGAAGAGCCGGCAGATGCCGCGCGCGACATCCGCAGCGGTCGCACTTGCAACGGCGGGGACGGCAGCGGGCTGGGAGTTCAGGGCGTGACTCATATGCGCTGCCTGGAACAAACGGCGAACTCGGTCAACCCGTTTGCGGCGGGTGCACGCGGATCAGGCGCTGCGGCGCGGCCCCATGATCCCTGCCTCGGGCGCGAGCGCGAGCAATGCGTCGCGCGCGGCGCGGTATTCCTCCCATAGCGTGAGCGCGGCGCCGCTCGCGTCATTGCCGCGCGCCTTTACCGCAAGCAGCGCGGAGAGACCCGGCTGGAGCATCGCACGCAGATCGGCCATGCCATCGCGCGCCAGTTCGAGCCGCCAACCGCCCGCATCCCGGATCGCAGCGACAAAACCGCGCTCGGCCGTGCAGGGCTTCTCCGCCGCAACCCCGGCCAGCATCGCGACGGCCGCGCCCGCATCGAGCATGGCCGACCACTGCGCGCTCAGCGACGCTTCGCCGCGCAGCTCGCGCTGGGTTTGATCGGGAGGAAACGGCGCATTCATACGGCCCGCCTAGCACCCGCGCACTTGCCAAATCGCTAATGTCGCATCCGCGCACCGCCGGACCGGCAAATTCGTCTGGCAAGCGGCCGTGCCCTTTGCTAAGCGCCGCGCTCGCTCACGCACCCGTAGCTCAGCTGGATAGAGCGCTGCCCTCCGAAGGCAGAGGTCACAGGTTCGAATCCTGTCGGGTGCGCCAGCTTTCATCCCAGCAGAGAACGCCGACAGGCAGTCGTTGGCTTGACGCCGTGTGACGCGCGGGCATCGCACATGCGTTCCAGCCCGCTTGCAATCGAGGCTCGGGCGGCACGAATAACTGTAGCTTTCGGATGCGATCAACTTAGCCCACGGGGCGCGGCACGCCTTTCCGGCCGAGCGCGCAGCTCAGATCCTTATCCCAGCCGGCGAGCCCTGCCGCAGCGTCGAAGGTCGATGTCAGAAATTCCAGCAACGCCTGGCGTGGGTCCGGGGCGGAACGGACTGCTTCGTACGGCAGAACGAATTCCCCCAGGTTCTGGTCGAACCGTACCGCCTCCGGCCTGACAGGCTGGTCGGCGAACCCGCCCGGAGTCGGGTAGGCGTAGGAATAGAAGCACGGTTCATCGATCCCGCCACCGCCGGGCCAGAAACCTGCAGAACTGACTTCGTGGCTGTAGGCCTCCCGGGTAACAGCGTCGGGCAGATTGGGGATGCCGCCGGGATGTAACGGGGCGGGCCTGCCCGAGAAACGCGTCACCGCAAGATCGAAGCTTCCCCAGAACAGATGCACCGGACTGACCTTGCCGAGAAATCCGGTGCGGAATTCGTTGAACACCGCGTCGATCCGCACCAGCGCGCGATGGAAGCGAGAGATGGCATCGGCATCCCATGGCCGCTCCGCGGTATCCTTGGTGAACGGCGTCACATCGGGCAATTCGTTAGGACAGCCGTCGTATTCGGGCGAGCCGCCGAGCGTCGCGATCGTTTCCTTGAACCTGCTGTCGAACGCAGCGATCGACATCGGTTCGAGCGGGAACCCGTCGCTTTTGCCGGTCGAGCACGACGCCATCAGGCGCTGGCGCTGGAGGTCGAACTGGACGGTGATGCCCGGACCGTCGGGGATCAGCCCGGTCGTAAGGCCGTCGGCATTGACGTAGAGCGTCGCGTGCCACGAGTGGTTGACCCAGGGTGTGTGGGCCAAGCGATACTTGCCGACAATCTGCGTTTGCAGGTGCAAGGCGGCGCAACTGTCCTTCCATGGTTCGAACGGAACGGCCGGCCAGTCGGTATTATCGCTCATCCAATTCTCCGTGATCTCTCTCGGGTTGGCTCTGCGCCCACTCTTCCATCGCCTGCAAGACAGGCTCGAGACTGCGGCCGCGGTCGGTGAGCGAGTAGTCGACACGGGGCGGAATCTCGCCGTAGTCCTTGCGCTGGACCAGCCCGTCCGCCTCCATCTCCTTCAGCGTCTTCGACAACGTGCGATGGGTGATCGCACCGAGCCGCCGCTGCAGCTCGTTGAAGCGCAGCGGCCCCTCCCTGAGCCAGAAGATCACCATGGGGCGCCATTTGCCCGAGAGGAAATCGAGCGTCCGTTCTGCCGGGCAGTGCCAGCCTTCCGCTGCGGTTGCGGACCGGTTCATAGCAGTATCCTTTGGGATCGTACTTGCTGACATGTCAGCACATACATATGTTCCGGCCAACACGAAAGCAATGCCCCGGGGCGAGGCAGGCGATACGCCCCCGCGAAAGGTCCATGCAATGAAGACACTCGACACCATCCTGCGCAACGACACCCCTCACTGGGTCGGCGACGGTTTCCCCGTGCGCTCTTTGTTCAGCTATCAGGGCGATACTGCGGCGATCAGCCCCTTCCTCCTGTTCGACTATGCCGGACCGTGGAATTTCGAGCCCGTGAAGGGCCATCCGCGCGGTGTGGGCGAACATCCGCACAAGGGCTTCGAGACGGTGACCATCGTCTATGACGGCGAGGTCAGTCACCGCGATTCCACCGGCGGTGGCGGCACCATCGGTGCGGGCGAGGTCCAGTGGATGACCGCCGGGTCCGGCGTGCTGCACGAGGAGTTCCATTCGCCCGGCTATTCGAAGACCGGCGGGCCGTTCCGCATGGTGCAGTTGTGGGTCAATCTGCCGGCCAAGGACAAGCTGACCCCGGCGAAGTATCAGGCGATCACACGCGACACGATCGCGGAGGTTACCTTCGACGGTGGCCGCGCGCGGATCATCGCCGGCGGTTTTGAGGGCATCAAGGGGTCTGCCAGCACCTTTACGCCGATCAACCTGTGGGACGTTCGGCTGGATGCCGGTGCGGAGGTCATCTTGCCCCTGCCGGATGGACACACCAGCATGATCGCGGTGCTCTCGGGCCACATCACCATCGACGGCAAGGGCGTGGGCGAGGCCGAGATCGCGCGGCTCTCCCGCGATGGCAAAGGCGTGGCGATCAAGGCCGATGGCGACGCCATGCTGCTGGTGATGACCGGCGAGCCGATCGACGAACCCGTATTCGGATACGGGCCTTTCGTGATGAACACCGAGACCGAAATCCGTGAAGCGATCGCGGAGTTCAACTCGGGCAAGTTCGGCGCGCTGGCCCCGGCCTGAGCCATTGGTGCCCGGAGGGAACGATCTCTCCGGGCACTTTTGTTCGCGGCTGTCACGCTCTCGTCCTCACACCCCGTCAAACACCCGCTGAAGGAAATCACGAATGATCGAACGCATTATCGACAAACGCACGCATGACCTTGGCGGCGGGTTCGAGGTAGGCCGCGTGCTGCCGTTCCACGGTCGCCGCACGGTCGGACCCTATATCTTCTTCGATCACATGGGGCCTGCAGACCTCGCGCCGGGCTTCCCGCGAGAGATGGACGTGCGTCCGCATCCGCACATCGGCATCTCTACCGTGACTTACCTCTACGATGGCGCTCTGACCCATCGCGACAGTCTGGGTGTGACGCAGGATATCCGTCCGGGCGAGGTCAACTGGATGGTTACCGGCAGCGGCATCACCCATTCGGAGCGCTTCGATCACGCGCGCGAACACGGGGCCCATATGCATGGGATTCAGGCCTGGGTCGCCCTGCCGATCGAGCATGAAGAAACCGATCCGGCGTTCTACCACCATGAAGGCTCTGCCGACTTGCCGACGTGGGAAGAGAAGGGCCTGCGCGGTCGCCTGATCGCAGGAAGCGCCGAAGGGATGCGCTCGGCGGTGAAGGTCCACAGCCCGCAATTCTACATGCACTGGGATATGGACGCGGGTGCGAGCCGCACTCTGCCCGCCGAATACGAAGAGCGCACGGTTTACGTCGCCGCCGGGGTCGCGGAGGTCGCGGGCCAGATACTGCAGACGGGACAGATGGCGGTGCTCGAGCCGGGCAGGGACGTGCCCGTCACCGCAAGGGAAGCGGCCACCCTCATGGTGCTGGGCGGCGATCCCATCGGTGAGCGTTTCATGCTGTGGAACTTCGTCAGCTCGTCGAAAGATCGGATCGAACAGGCCAAGGAAGACTGGAAGCAAGGGCGGATGAAGCTACCCGATGCGGACGACGAAGAGTTCACTCCCTTCCCGGAAGGTCGCGATTATGCCCCATGAGAAACCCGAAATCACCGTCACGCTGGAAGATGGCGAAAGCCATGGCCGATATGTCGGCAAGGTCGCCGGGATCGATGCGGAGGGCGAAATCACCTTCACCCATCGCGGGCCGGCTCTGATCAGCGCAGACCACACCGGCGCACCGGATGAACTGCGAGGCACGGGTCTCGCTGCTGCGATGGTCGACTACCTCGTCGCCGATGCACGGGCGCGCGGGTTCAAGGTCATCCCGATCTGCCCCTACGTCCGCGCACGATATGAAAGACACCCGGAATGGCGCGATGTCTTTACCGTTGGCCCGGGCGAAAAACCGAAGCTGACCGCGGCACAACTCCGAAGGAAGTGACCACGCCGTAGACCTCGGACATCAATGATCCGCCAGATCGTCAGCCAACAGGGTCATCCGGGCAGCGCATCAGAGCATCTTCTCCATTCGCAGCAGGGGCACTTGCACGCCACCGACCTGTGCGAATTGAAGCTTCGTCTTGGGCGTGTATCCGCAACTTTCGTATAGCGGCACGCCGACGGCGGTCGCCATCAGTTCGGCGCGGCGATAACCGGCCGAGCGAGCGGCCTGTTCGCACAGCTTGAGGATGCGCCTGCCAATGCCGCGCCGCGTGAAGTCGGGGTCGGTGTACATGGCCCGTATCTTCGCAGCGCCGCTCGATGGATCCACGATCGATGGCTCGCGCGCGATTATGCTCTCATCGCCCCCGTAAAGGGTCTCGCGAAAGCTCCAGCCACCGCACCCGGCGATGCGATCGCCACATTCGACCAGGAAATAGGTGCCGTCGCGCACGAGCAGGCTATCGAGCCCCATCACCCGGTGACTAGCAGTGACTTGCTCCGGCGTAAGGAATTCGGTCTGGAGCTGCGCGATCGATCGGCTCATGACGCGATGCAAAGCGTCCAGATCGTCCAGTCTGGCCATGCGGTCGATGAAGCGGTCAGTCATCCCGGTTGCTAGCCTGGCGATTGGCGCGCTGGACTTATCGTGAGCGCCGCGATCAACGCGCCGAGAGCGGCGCAGCCTGCGGCGGCAAGCATCACGAGCCGATAAGCGTGGGCCAATGCGCTACCTTCGAAATCGGGTGGAGCGGTGCCACCGAATGCGAGGCCGAGCGCGGCCACGGCGATCAGGCTGCCCGCTCGCGCAGCCGCGTTGTTTATACCGGAAGCCGTGCCGCTTTTGTTTTCGGGCGCAGCGTCGAGGACGGTTGTGGTCAGTGGCGCGACGGCGATCGTCATTCCGGTCCCAATAACGATGAGGCCCGGCAGAAAGCCGCTCCAATAGTTCGGATCATCTCCTGACACAGCCAGAACCATAAAGCCTACCGCGGTCACTCCGGGGCCGACGACCAGGGGGAGCCGTGCACCGAACCGATCGACCAATCCCCCCGACCAGCGCGAGCCGGCGCCCATGATCAACGAGAATGGCAGGAAGGCGGCACCCGCCGCCATGGCGGTGTAGCCGTGCACCTCTATGAGCAGGAACGGCAGGAGAAAAAGGGCCCCGCCAAGTGCTGCGTAGAGAACGATCGTCAACGTATTCGCGCCGCTGAAATTGGAGCTTCGGAACAGGGACAACGGCATCATCGGCGCGCTTGCGGCTGCTTCCCTCCTGATGAAGAGCCAGGCAGCCGCCAGGGCGGCGATCAGCGCCAGGGCGCCTCTCGTCCATGCCCCCTCGCCGATCGTGATGAGGCCGTAGCTCAGTAGCCCAAGTGTCAGTACGGCCAGCACGCCTCCAGATCGATCGAGCGGCGCGGCATGTCCGGTTCCCCGATCCCTCGGCAGCTTGCGCGCGAGTAACAGCACCGCGACTGCGATCGGCAGATTGATGAAGAAGATCGAACGCCAGCCAACCGTGTCCACCAGCCATCCGCCGAGCGCGGGTCCGAGGGCTGTGGTGAAAGCGCCCGCCGCCGCCCACGTGCCGATTGCAGGCCCCCGCGCCTCACCACGATAGGCTCCACCAATGATTGCCAGGCTGGCAGGTGTCAGCAAGGCTGCCGCCGCGCCCTGGGCAACGCGCGCAGCAATCAGCCAGGTCGCCGAAGGCGCGAGGCCGCAGGCCAGCGAAGCTGCAGCAAAACCGGCGATCCCGATCATGAAGATGCGCCGGCGCCCGAAACGGTCACCGGCAGAACCGCCCAGCAGAATCAGGCTGGCGAGCGTCAGCATGTACCCGTTGATGACCCACTGCATCGCACCGAAGCCGGTCTCAAGGCCGCGCTGCATGGCCGGCAAAGCGACGTTCACCACCGAGCTATCGATGAAGCCAAGGCTTGAGCCGAGGATCGTAGTAGGCAGCACCCACCTCGTATCGTCGCCGGCGAAATCGCTCGGCTCATTCGCCGCTGGAATTTCGCAGGGAAGACGATGCGCGCCCACCATTTTGCGATCCTTACGTCCAACGTCGAGACGGCAAGCCAAGCCACTGCGGCCAAGCTTTCCGGAACTCGCTAGGTGAACAGATGGCTGGTTTTGGATGAGTACGCCAGTGGCGGGAACGTCCGCGACCTTGGCCGAAGCGGATTTCGCTCTGCAGGTCGATAGGTCAACCGCCCGCGTGGTCGCTCCGGCACAGGCTGTGGTCGGCGAGCGTTTCGATGATGCGGCAATTTCCGACCCGCCCGCCGCGGCACTGGCCGATCATGCGGTTCAGTTCCTCCTGCAGCAGGACCAGGCGCGCGATCTTGTCTTCGACGGCCTGCAGATGGCCTGACGCGATCCGGTCGACCTCGGCGCAGTCACGCTCGGGCTGGTCGGCCAGGTCGAGGAGCGAGCGGATGTCGGCAATGTCGAAACCGAGCCGGCGTGCGTGGCGGATAAAGTTCAGCTGATCGAGGTGTGCGGGGGTGTAGCTGCGATAGTTGCCGCTCGTCCGCTCCGCTTCGGGCAAGAGGCCGATGCGTTCGTAGTATCGTACCGTTTCGACCTTGGTACCGGTCGCCTGCGCCAGTTCGCCGATTTTCAGACCCATGTCCTTGACCCTGTAGCCGCTACAGGGTGCATATGGGGCGCCGACTCGGAATTTGTCCAGGAGACGGCATATGGCAGGCGGGTGCTGCAACAGCTCGTGTTCGAGCACCGGCGGAAGCAACGATCCGCGCTGGCGGCGCGCGCTGTGGATCGCGCTGGCGGTAAACTTCGGGATGTTCGGCACGGAGATCGTCGCCGGGGCGGCCGCGGATTCGCGCGCGCTGATGGCCGACGCGCTGGATTTCTTCGGCGATGCCGCAAACTACGCGATCAGCCTGGCGGTTGCCGGCCTTGCCCTGACGTGGCGCTCCCGCGCGGCTCTGCTCAAGGGCGCGACGCTGATCGTTCTGGGCCTGTGGGTGCTCGGCAGCAGCATCTATGCCGCCCTCGCGGGAGCCGCCCCGGACGCCCGCACCATGGGCGTCATCGGCGTGCTGGCACTGCTGGCCAACACCGGCGTCGCTCTGTTGCTCTACCGCTTCCGCACCGGCGACGCGAACATGCGCTCCGTCTGGATCTGTTCGCGCAACGACGCGATCGGCAACATCGCGGTGGTGGCGGCGGCGGCGGGCGTCTTCGGCACCGGCACGGCCTGGCCCGACCTGATCGTCGCGTCGGTGCTCGCTGGGCTGGGGCTCTCGGGCGGCGCCCAGATCATGCGCGAAGCTTCAAAGGAACTGCGCAGCGAGCGCGCTCCCCAACCTGCCGAATAGCCGGTGCGGCGGCGCGCGGGTTAGGCGCCCGCCAGCTCCGCAGCGTTGGCCGCGAGCGCGATCGACCCCAGCGGGCCGGCTTGAACGCCCAGCTCGGGTTGAACGATGAAATCGCCCGAGTCCGGCAGATCGATATAGCCGTTCAGGCTGTCGATCAGCCGCGCCTCGATCCGGCCGAGAAGATGGGCCTGGCTCGACACGACACCGCCGCCGATCGCGATGCGGTGCGGACCGGTCGTGCAGACGAGATCGTGGCACATGGCAGCCAGCGCATCGACGATCGGGGTCCAGACCGGATCGTCGGGCGCGACGTCGCGCACCCGCTGCACGCCGAGGCGCGCCTTCAAGGCGGTGCCCGATGCCAGGCCCTCCACGCAGTCCTCGTGGAAGAGGCACACGCTGCGGTGCGCATCGCCCGGAGTGCGGGGCACGCGCAGATGCCCGATCTCGCTGTGGCCGATGCCCCGCGTCGGGCGGCCATGGACGATCAGCCCGACACCGATGCCGGTGCCGACGGTGACATAGGCGAAATCCTCGAGCCCCTGCGCACAGCCCCAGCGGATTTCGGCGAGCGCGGCGCCGTTGACGTCGGTGTCGAAACCCGTCGGCACGTCGAACGCGGCCGACAGACTGTGCAGCACGTCGGTGCCGGACCAGCCGGGCTTGTTGGTTCTCAGGATCTGCCCGTACCGCTCGGAAGTGGGCCGCAGCTCGATCGGCCCGAAGGACGCGATGCCCAGGGCGCGAAACCCGCCATCGAGCCGCCACTTGTGGAGAATGCCCGCGATCGCCGGCAAAGTCTCATCCGGATGCGTCGTGGGGATTGTCCGCTGATCGAGCACGGCGCCGGGGCCATGCGCCAGGGTGGCGATGCATTTCGTGCCCCCAAGCTCGACGCCTGCGAACGGTAACTGTCGTATCTGCCCGTCGTCCCTCGCGCTCATTCGCATGCCCCCGGAGCGTCGAAGTGCATCAGTTTCTCCTTGTCAATCGATCTGGTGCGCGAATGCGCCGAACAAAGCCGCGCATCGTATGCGAGTGCGGCGCCAATCATGATGGATTTCCGGCCGCTCGCCCGAAGGATGGCGGACGATCCGCCAGAGCCGTACCGAAGCGCGACGGCTGCGCGCCCATCTCGAACACCAGCTCGCCGCCCTTGGCGAGCTCGGCATGGTCGATCCAGTTGCGCGTCCAGGGCTTACCGTTCCAGCGAACCGACTGGACGTAGGGCGCGTCCGGCCCGTTGCCCCGCGCACGGACGCGCAGGGTCTTGCCGCCGCCGAGATCCACGTCCGCCTCGTCGAACAATGGCGAACCGAAGACGTAGACCGCGCTCACCGGGTCGACCGGGTAGAAGCCGAGCGCGGACATGATGAACCAGGCGCTCATCTGACCGCAGTCGTCGTTGCCGATCACACCGTCGGGATCGGCCTTGTACATCTCGGTCAGCAGGCGGCGGACCATCGCCTGCGTCTTATGCGGCGCACCGGCATAGGCGTAGAGATAGGCGACGTGATGGTTGGGCTCGTTGCCGTGGGCATATTGCCCGACCAGCCCGGAGATGTCGGGCGGCGCATTGTCAGGCAGGGTCGAGGGCGCGTTGAACAGGTCGTCGAGCTTCTTCTCGAACGCCGCGTCGCCGCCGAACAGCTCGATCTGGCCGTAGATGTCGTGCTGGTTGAGGAACGTTGCCTGCCAGCCGTTCGCCTCCGTATAGTCGCGCCACCAGGGCTTGGGCATGTGGCCGATCTGGACCGGATCGTACGGCGCCCACCATGTCCCGTCCGAGAACCTGGGCCGCGCGAAGCCGATCGAGGCGTCGAGCACGTTGCGATAGTTGAGGCTGCGCTTGCGCAGCGTCTCGGCATCGCCGTGCGCGCCGGCCGCTTCGGCGAGAACGACCATGGCCCAGTCGTCGTAGGCATATTCCTGCGTGCGGCTGACCGATTCCCACACTTTGTCGGCGGGGATATAGCCGAGGTCGTAGTAGTGACCGCGGCCGAGCGAGCTGTCGCTGTCCTTGAATTCTCGGTCGAAGGCGCGCTTGCGGATGTTGGGCCAGGCGGCCGCATAGTCCGCTTCGATGCCCTTGATCTTCGCTTCGGCGAGCGTGACCACCGAGTGCCAGCCGATCATCGTGCCGGTCTCGACGCCCTGGAGTGGCCAGACCGGCGGGCCATAGGGACTTTCTTGCGTCTGCCGGATCAGATCGCGGGTGAAGACCGCCGCGCGCTCAGGCTGCACCAGCGTCAACAGCGGGTGGAGCGTGCGGTAGGTGTCCCACAGCGAATAGGTGCTGAAGGCCGCCTCGCCTTCCGGCGCCTGGTGCTCCTCCCCGTCAAGGCCGATGTAGCGGCCGTCGCGGTCGGTGAAGAGGGTCGGGGCGAGAAAAGCATGGTAGAGTGCGCTCGCCATGATCGTGCGCTGCGCCTCGGTGCCGCCTTTCACGCGCACGCAATTGAGCTCGCGCGCCCAGGCGGCCCGCGCGGCCTTGCTCGCGCCGTCGAAGTCCCAGCCAGGCGCTTCGGCTGCCAGCGCGGCTTTCGCGCCCTCGACCGAGACGCCGGAGAGGCCGGTCTTAATCAGGACCGGATCGCCGCCGGCATCGTCGAAGAACAGCGCGACCTTGAGGGTCCGGCCCTGCACGCCGGTCGAGCCTTCCATCGCCGGCGTGTCGCCGTCGTCGAAGAACTGGACCCGGTCGGGCTTACGCGACAGCTCCATCGCGAAGTGGATGTGCCGCCCCTTGGCCCAGCGATTGACCTGGCGGTGGCCGGTCAGCATTCCGTCGGGCTGGAGCAGGAGCGAGGCCTGCTCGATCAGCGCGCCGGTGTCCCAATCGTCGAGGATCATGTGCGCGAAGTCGATCAGGATATGGCCCGGCCCGCTGGGGAAGCGGTAGCGATGGAGGCCGCAGCGTTCGGTGACCGTCAGCTCCGCCTGAACGCCCGATTCGAGGCGCACACGATAATAGCCGGGCTCGGCGAACTCGTCGGTGAAACGCTGGCGATAGCCGGCGTCCGGGCTGCCGAGCTTGCCCGGCGTCAGCTCCAGCTTGCCGCGCGTCGGCACCACCAGCACGTCGAGCATGTCACCGATACCGGTGCCCGAGAGGTGCGTGTGGGAGAAGCCCATGATCGAGCCGTCGGTATCATGGTAGCCCGAGCAGGCATCCCACCGCGCGTTGTCGGTATCGGGGCTGAGCTGCGCCATGCCGAACGGCAGCGAGGCGCCGGGGAAGGTATGCCCATGCCCGCCGGTGCCGACGAACAGATCCGGCTTGCCCGCACTCGGCGCCTGCGCCCAGGCGGTATGCGGAGCAAGGCCTGCCAGCGCGGTGAAACCGGTTCCGGCAAGCAATTGACGTCGGCTGGTGCGCAGCATGGTCCCTCCTCCGGTCAGATACGGCCGGCGATCAACGCGGGCTTGCGGCGTTCGAGATCGAGGATCAGGTCGCCGAACAGGCCGTTCGCCCAGGCGAACCAACTGCGCGTAAAGTTGGCCGGATCGTCCTTGTGGAAGGATTCGTGCATGAAGCCGGTGCCGCCATGCGTGGTCTTGAGCCACTTGAGGCACTGGCGGATTTCGGCATCGTCGTCGCTCATCAGGCCGCGGGTGATGATCGACATCGGCCAGACCATGTCCATCCCGATATGCGGCCCGCCGATCCCCTCGGCCGCGGCCCCCTTGAAGAAGTACGGGTTCCGCTCGCTCCAGGCCAGGTCGGCCGTGCGGCGATAGAGCGGATCGTTGCGGTCGGCGGAGCCCAGTAGCGGCAGGGCCGACAGGCTGGGAACGTTGGCGTCGTCCATGAAGATGGCATTGCCGTAGCCGTCGACCTCGTAGGCCCAGACTTCGCCGCCTTTGCCGTCGGACATCTTGCCGTGCGCATTGAGCGCCGCCTCGACCTCGCTCGCCAGCGCCTCGCAATCGCGCGCGAACGCGGAATCGTTGCGCGTATCGCGCAGCACGGCCGCAAGCATGCGCAGCGCCGAGACTGCGAACAGGTTGGAGGGGATCAGGAACGGATAGCGGCAAGCATCGTCCGAGGGACGGAAGCCCGAATGAATCAGCCCCACCTTGCGCGTCGGCGCGCCGTAGCCGCCGAACATCAATGTCTCGGTCGGCGACTTGTCGACGCGCTGGAAGTGATAGGGACCGGGCCCGTCCTTGCGCTGCTGGACGCGCAGCGTGTCGACCGCGGTGCGCATCGCTTGCGCCCAGATGTCGTCGAACGGCGCCTTGTCGCGCGTGTTCGTCCAGTAACCGTGCGCGAGGCGCATCGGATAGCAGAGCGAGTCGATCTCCCACTTCCGTTCGGCCACGCCCGGCTTCATGTCGGTCAGATCATCGATCGCCGGCAGGTTCGACTTGGCGTTCGGATCGTGCGTGTAGGCGTTGGCATAGGGATCGATCAGGATGCAGCGCGCCTGGCGCTGGATCGCGCCATGGAACAGCCGGCGAAGCTCAGGGTCCTTGCCGGTCAGATGCACGTAAGTCTGGAGCTGCGCAGAGCTGTCGCGCAGCCACATCGCGTCGATGTCGCCGGTGATGACGAAAGTGTCGGGCTTGCCGCCCGCCTGCCCCGCGAAGACGGTCGTGTCGAGCGTGTTGGGATAGCAATTCTCGAACAGCCAGGCGAGTTCGGGATCGCCGATCTTCGCCTTCACCCGCGCGATCTCGGCCTCGACGGCCTTGCTGGTGAAGCGGCGCTTGGCCTTCGGGGGGCGCTGCGAGACCCCCTGCTGGGCAGCCATGGCGGCCCCGGGCAGCGTCGCAGCCACGGCAAGGGCACCTGCACTCGACAGCATGTCGCGGCGGCTGAGGTTCATCACGGTCTCTCCACTGATTTTCGGTGCGTCGCAGTCACTGACCGGCCGGCGCGCTCATCGAGAAGGGCGCGGCGTCCTGGCCGGTGCCCCATTGCTTGTTAGGCTTTGGTCCCATCACGAAAGTGAGCGTGCCGCCCTGCTGCAGCGCCTCGCGGTCAAGCCAGGTCACCTCGTGCGGCTGGCCGTTGAACGTCACCGACTGGATGTAGACGTTCTCGTCGCTGTTGTTCTCCGCGATGATTGTGAGCGCCTTGCCACCCGGCATCGTCAGATCGACCCGGTCGAACAGCGGACTGCCGATCGCGTACTCGCCGACCGCCGGCGTCACCGGATAGAAGCCGAGCGCGGAGAAGACGTACCAGGCCGAAGTCTGGCCGTTGTCCTCGTCGCCCGGGTAGCCGATCGGCCCGTGCGAGTAGAGCTTCTCCAGCACGTTGCGGACATGGTACTGCGCCTTCCACGGCGCACCGGCCCAGTCGTAGAGATAGATCATGTGCTGGATCGGCTGGTTGCCGTGCGCATACTGGCCCATGTCGACGATCTGCATCTCGCGGATCTCGTGGATCGTCTGGCCGTAGTAGCTGTCGTCGAAGATCGGCGGCGTGGTGAAGATCGAATCGAGCCGCTCGACGAACTTCTGGTCTCCGCCCATCAGGTCGATGAGGCCCTGGACGTCCTGCATCACCGACCAGCTATAGTGCAGCGAGTTGCCTTCGGTGAACGCGTCGCCCCACTTGTACGGGTTGAACGGCGTAGCCCAGCTTCCGTCCTGGTTGCGGCCACGCATCCAGCCGCTCTCGGCGTCGTAGAGCTTGCGGTAGTTCTGCGCCTGCCTGGCGTACTTCTGGGCATCCTCGGTCTTGCCGAGTGCCGCAGCGAGCCGCGACAGCGCGAAGTCAGCCGTCGCATATTCGAGCGTACGCGCGGCATTCTCCTTGATGCCCACGTCGTAGGGCACGTAGCCAAGGCGGTTGTAATATTCGACGCCTTCGCGCCCGACCGCATTGATGACGCGGCCGCTGTCGTCGCGCGGGCGGCCCTCGGACGTGGTCGCGTTCTTGACCATCGCCTCGTAGAGCTTCTCGGCATCGAAGCCGCGCACGCCGTTGAGGTAGGCGTCGGCGATGAGGATCGCCGAGTTCGAACCGATCATCACGTTGCGGTGCCCCGGGCTTGCCCACTCGGGCAGCCAGCCCGATTCCTCGTAGGTGTTGACCAGACCCTGCATCACCTTGCTGTCGAAGTCGGGATACATCAGCGCGAAGAAGGGGAAGACCGCGCGCCAGGTGTCCCAGAACCCGTTGTCGGTGTAGAGATAACCGTCCTCGACCTTGCCGTTATAGGGGCTGTAGTGGACGGTCTTCCCGTCGGCAGTGACCTCGTGCAGCGGACGCGGGAACAGCAGCATGCGGTAGAGCGCCGAATAGAACGTCTTGCGGTTGTCGATGTCGGAATCGGTCACGCGGATACGCGACAGTTCCTTCTCCCACTCAGCACGCGCCGCGGCTTCGGTCTGTTCGAAGCTCTTGTCGCCAACTTCACGCTCGAGGTTGAGCAATGCCTGCTCGGGGCTGATGAAGGACGAGGCGACCTTGACGCCGACCTGGTCGCCCTTCTCGGTCTTGAAGCTGACGACCGCCCCGACGTGGCCGCCTTCGCTCTTGAGTTCGTCATGAAGCTGGAAGTTCTGGTCCCAGGTTCGCGTGACGGTGAAGTCCCGGTCGAACTCGAGCACGAAGTAGTTGTGGAAGTTCTCGGGCACCCCGCCGCTGTTGTTTCGGACATAGCCGGTGATGCGGCGACGCTTCGGGTCGATCGTCACCATCGAGCCTTCGTTGTAGGCGTCGAGGACGATGTGTGCGTCGTCGCTTTCGGGGAAGGTAAAGCGGAACTGCGCCGCGCGGCTGGTCGGTACGACCTCGGCCGTCACGTCATGATCCGCGAGATAGACCTGGTATTTGTAGGGCTTGCTCACCTCGGCCATGTGGCTGAACCAAGAGGCGCGCTCTTCCTGCTTGATGCGGACCGGGCCGGTCACCGCCATCAGCTCGAACGCGGCGTAGTCATTCATCCACGGGCTGGGCTGGTGGGTCTGCTTGATGCCGCTGATCTTGTGCGCGTCGTAGGTATAGCCCCAGCCGCTGCCCATCTCGCCCGTCACCGGGGTCCAGAAGTTCATGCCCCACGGGACCGCGACGGCGGGATAGGTGTTACCGTAGGACAGCGCGTACTCGCTGTCGGTGCCCATCAGCGGATTGACGAGATCGACCAGTGCCTCACCTTCGCTCGCATTCCGCTGCGCGTTCTGGGCCGCCGCGGGCAGCGGCAGCGAGAGGCTGACCGCAAGCAGCATCGTGGTCGCGCCGCGCAGCGTGCGGCTCAGGCTGTTTCTCAAGGTTTCCCTCCCCATCATCGTTAGTCCGAACCTGCCGCCGCAAACGGCCGCGGATCGACACCTTCGTTGGTCATCACGACAGGACGAATCGTCCCGTCCTCGTTGAAATACATGCGGTCGATCGCGATCTGCCGGTGCTCGCCCCGGTCGGTGTCGAGCGGGCGGCGGTGGTAGGCGATATACCACTCATCGGTCCCCGGCACATTGACCACCGAGTGGTGGCCCGCGCCGCGCGCAATGCTGAAATCCTGCTCGAGAATGACACCCTTGGGCTCGAACGGGCCCGTCGGGCTCGGCCCCATGGCGTAGGCGACGCGGTAGTCGGGCCCGGTCCAGCCACCTTCGGACCACATCAGGTAGTAGATGCCGTTCCGCTCGACCATGAACGATCCCTCGACGTAGCCGGGCGGCGTGATCTCCTTGAACATCGTGCCATCCTCGAACGGCAGGATCGAGGTCAGATCGTCGCCCAGACGCACGACGTTGCAGTGCTTCCAGCCGCCGTAATAGAGGTAGTGCTGGCCGTCCTTGTCGCGGAACACGAACTGGTCGATCGGCTGCGCCCCGTTGTGGAACTTGCCTATCAGCGGTTTGCCGATCGCGTCCTTGAACGGCCCCGCAGGGCTGTCGCTGACCGCGACACCGATCCCGCCGAGCTGATCGTCCGACTGGATGTCGTTGGCACCGAAAAACAGGTAATACTTGCCGTCCTTCTCGATCGCCGACGGGGCCCAGACGGCATAGGCGGCCCACTCGACGTTCTCGACGTCGATGACATGGCTGTGCTTGGTCCAGTTGACCAGATCGGGCGAGGAGAACGCGTTGAAGAAGGTCTGGATGGCGTAGGACGGACGGACCATCTGCTGCTGGCGCAGTTCCTGCTGCTTTTCGCTGAAATGCTCCGACACGTCGGGCGTTTCGGTATGATCCGAGTAGGTCGGATAGACCCAGTAGCGGTCGCCGAAGACCCGAATTTCGGGGTCGGCGTACCACCCCGGAACGACCGGGTTCTCGGCCGCCGCGGCGCCGCCCCAGACCAGCGTTGCCGCAATCAGAACCGACTTCAACCAACCGCGTGTCACGACCCTCTCCTTGCCCGCCTGATCCGCGCGGGCGACGTAGTAATAATCTCCGCTCTCTCTTACCCCGAAAAAGGTGGGTGGCTCCTTTCGGAGCCACCCAGGGGGGAGAAAATGGCGAACGCTTGCCTCAGAAGTTGTAGGACAACCCCAGATAGAAGCGACGACCGGAATAGACGTTCGAAATGAAACGGTCCTTCGTGTCGTTGCCGAGATGCGCGCGCTGTTCCGATTTGGTCAGGTTGATGATCGAGGCGGTTAGCTGCAGATCGTCCAGGATGTTGTACGACGCATTGAGATCGACCTGTTCATACGGATCGTCATAGACGTTCAGGCCCGATTGCAGACCGCGAACGACTTCGCCGCGACGGTTGTACGACGCACGCAGCAGCACCGGTCCACGCTCGTAGAAGACCGACGCGTTGAGCTGCGTTTTGGCGCTCCCGACCAAGGGCGACGTACCGACCTTTTCGCCGTTGAGGCTGACGTCGGCGACCGAGGTGTCGTTGTAGGTGAAGTTCACCTGTGCGCCGAGGCCGAAGTCCAGCGTGTGCTGGGCATAGACCTCGATGCCCTGAGACACCGCGGACGAGCCGTTGGCTTCCGTCGAATATTCCTGGATCGTCACCGTCTCGCCGGCAACCTCGCTCTGGAGGTCGAGCACGACCGGAACGATGAAGTCGCCAACATCCTTGCGGAACAAGGTCGCGCCAACGACCGAGCCGCGATTGAAATACCATTCGATCCCGAGATCGTACTGCCAGGCGTTGAATGGCTGGAGGTCGAAATTGCCGCCATTGCCGAACCAGCCGGGCCGTGCGCCGAACTCGTCACGGTCGTAAACGAACGGGTCGGCGTTGAAGGTCAGCGACCGCGCGCCGGCGAGCGAACCGTAGCCGGGCCGCGAGATCACCTTGGAAACCGCGCCGCGAATCAGCAGGTCCGGGGTCACGTTCCACGCGATATTGAAGCTCGGCAGAATATCGGTGTAGCTCTTCGATTCATTGACTGGACTGAACACCTTGACCAGGCGACCGTCCTCGGGAATCACCTCGCAGTTGCCATCTTCGCCTACCGGCGGGGGCGAGAACGGGCCGCCCGGACCGTCCACACAATAGTCGTTGTTATAGTACAGGACGTCGGTCGACACGCCGCTCTGCTTGGTGTTCGCGACGCGCACGCCGATGTTACCGCGGATGGTGTCGGTCTCGAAGTTCAACTGGGCGTAACCGGCCAGAATGCGCTCCCCGATGCTGTAGCGGTTCTCCGGTTCGGGCACTCGTACGGGCCCGTTGTACGTCTCCGTCAGATAATCGACGTAGTTGGCGATATTGATGGCGGGAAAGACATTGGTCTCGAAACCGCCCGCAATATTCCCCATCGATTCGTCATAGAAGAATTCCGGCAGCGCCAAGGCGCCACCCGGCGTATCCTGGAAGCGCAGGGTATTGTCGGGATCCGAGTACCACTCGAAGCGCCCCCGGCTGCGCTTAATGCTGGCGTCCTTCCACTTGCCGCCAACCTGAATCGAGTCGATGAAGCCATCGAAGCTGCGTGTCACATCCACCTGGGCGTAACGCTGCGAGATCGAGCTGTTGGTGAAGCCCGAACCCGTCGAGCCGAGGTCGATCTGGGCTGTGCCGGCGAGCATGTTTTCCAGCACGTCGGGCGAGAACTGCATCGCTAGCGACTGGTCGGTGAAATTCCACGCACTGAGCATATTGCCGTTGTCGGTGCCATTGCGCGGCTTGGCCTGAGCGAAGAAGTGGAACGACGGGCCGCCCTTGGCCTTGGTCTTGCCGACCACGAAGTTCACGGCCAACTGATCGTGAGTCCATTCGCCGCGCACATCATAGGTGTTGGAGATGGTCTTTTCGCGCGTGAGCGTGTTTTGCGGCGCCGGCGTTTCCATCGTGCAGGGCCGCTCATTGGCTCGGCATTCGGTTCCTTCGGGCGGCACTTCGAACGACGCGCCGGTGAAGATCGTGCCGCTCGGATCGAGCGTCGCGCCGGTGAAGAAGTTGCCGTAACCCCATTCCGGAAGCTTGATGGTGTTCGACGTGTAGTCGCCCTTCAGCTCGAAGCGGAAGTAATTCGCGGTGATCGTCAGGTTGTCCGTCGGCCGTATCTGCGCGGTCGCCTGGATGCCGAGGCGCTGGCGCTTTTGCTCGAGGATGGTCTGGCCAACCGATTGAGGTGCCCAATAACCGCTATAATGCGTGCCGTCCCGCGTCGTGGTTCCGGCGTCATTACCGCTGTTCCAATAGTTGATGGCATCGTCGTTCGCGAACGTATTACCGTTGACGTCGACCGCCGGGTTGGTCTCCCTGTCGTCGGTCCACCAATGCCAGCTTGTCCCGTAGGCGCTCAGCGAGCGGTTGGTCCGCTCCTGGTAGGTCGCGCCGACCAGGAAACCGAGTGTTTCGTCCGGGTTATGCCAGGAGATAAGGCCTGAAACGCTCGGCTCGATCTTGTCGGTGACGTCGGCATAGGTGCCTTCGACCTGGACGTTGCCGGACCACGGATCGAGATCGAACGGCTTGCGCGTGTGATTGATGATGACGCCGCCGACGCCGCCCGAGTCCAGCCGCGCTTCGGACGACTTGTATACCTCGACGCTGCCGATGAAGCTGGACGGCAGCAACAGGTAGTTGAACGAACGCGAAGGATCGCCGGAGGTTGCCGACGCGATGAAGTTGCCGTTGAGCTGAGTGAGTGTCAGATCGGAGCTGAGACCGCGGATGCTGACACGGCTCCCTTCGCCGCCGTCGCGGTCGATGATGATGCCCGGCACACGCTGCAATGAGTCAGCCACGTTCTTGTCGGGAAACTTGCCGATGTCCTCGGCCGTGACCACGTCGATGAATGCGTCCGCGTTACGCTTCTGCGCCAACGCTGCTTCGATCGACTGGCGATACCCGGTGACGACAATCGCGCCTTCCGTGGCACCAGCCTCCGCCACCTGCTGGTCCTGGGTTTCCTGAGACGCATCGTCCGCCGTCTGGGCATGCGCAGTACCGGCAAAGCCGACGATCATGCTTGCGGATAGCATCAGTTCCCGTGCGAGCCGCCCGTTGCCGTAGCGCCGCGAAATCTGCCTGTCATTCATGTCGGTCGTCCTCCCTACTGTTGGAGCTCAAGGCTCCCCTTCCTGTTCATCTCCGCGGCGCTTCGTCGGCTGTGCCTTTGCGAGTCGGCGCGAAACCTCATCTCAGAATAAAAAAATCAAATTTCCAATAGAATTCGCTGAGACCTGCCGCATTCGCTTTGGTCTGTGGCGAATGCGCGCCACTCCCTAGGGGTCGCCTCCTTTTTCCCAGAGCGGAGCTGCGATCTCAGCGAGGGTTTCCGGCGGCGCCTTCGGCCGTGCCCGGTCGTACGTGAGCAGGCCGTTGATCTCGTCCTCGACGTCGGTGGTCTGGGTATAGACCGCGGCGCTGAGACCGTGCTCCTTGGCCTGGCGGATCACCGCCTCGAGCTTGCGGCGATAGCGGGCCACATAGTCTGCTTCGTCGGTGGCCGTCTGATAGCCCCAGTTGCGCTCGCTCTTACGCCAGAGATGTCCCTCGACCGGCAGGCCGATGCCGCCGTATTCGCCGAGCACGATCGCGCGGTTGCTCTTGCGTTCGGGCGTCCTCGGCTCGTCCTCGTAGGTATGGATGTCGAACACGTCCGACGCTTCCGGCGCGACGTCGAGCCAGCCGCTGTCGGCGTTGACCAGCCGGCTCGGATCGATGCCCTTCGCGAGCTCTGTCAGAGTCTCGGAATCGTACTGGCCCCAGCCTTCGTTGTTGATCACCCACATCACAATCGACGGGAACGCGCGGAAATCGCCGATCATGCGGGTGAGTTCGTCCTGATGCTGCGCCATCGTGTCGGACGAGAGCACCGCCTGGCTCTTGCTGGTGCCGGTGACGAACTGATCCTCGCCGCCGCCCGAGGGCATGTCCTGCCAGACCAGCATGCCGAGACGGTCCGCGTCGTAGTAGTAGCGGGCGGGCTCGGTCTTGATGTGCTTGCGGACCATGTTGAAGCCGGCCTTCTTGAGGAAGACCAGGTCGCTCACCATCGCCTCTTCCGAAGGCGGGGTGTAGAGCCCGTCAGGCCACCAGCCCTGGTCGAGCGTGCCATGCTGGAAGTACGGTTCGTTATTGAGCAAGATCACCGGCTGACCATGTATCGGGCCGGCGCCGACCGAGATCTTGCGCATGCCGAAATAGGTTTCGACATGATCGCGCGGCGCGCCGACGACTTGAGCCGCGGCATAGGTGTTCTGCTCGCGCTCGGTGAAGCGCGCGTCGTAGGAGACGCGATTGCGGTCCTCCATCCCGGCATAGGGATCGCGCACCGTGACCAGCTCTGCGGTCAGATCGTACAGGAACGGATCCTCCGGCGACCAGAGCCGCGCGTCCGGGATCGCGAGCGTCGCATGGCGATTGGCGCGGATGACCGTGGAGGCGATCGTCTTGCCGCCCGCGCTCGCGGTCAGGCGCACCGCGTCGGTGTCGTCGGCCCAGCCGCTCAGTGCCACGTCGACTTCGATTACGCCGCGGTCGATGTCGGGCGTGGCACGCACGTCGGCGATATGGAG
Source organism: Pelagerythrobacter aerophilus (assembly GCF_003581645.1). Classification (GTDB taxonomy): domain Bacteria; phylum Pseudomonadota; class Alphaproteobacteria; order Sphingomonadales; family Sphingomonadaceae; genus Pelagerythrobacter; species Pelagerythrobacter aerophilus. Next base: position 657,340 of record NZ_QXFK01000019.1, read on the forward strand.
CTTCGGCACCGGCTCGAGCCAGACCGTCTGCCAGATGCCACTGACCGCGGTGTACCAGATGCCCGCCGGCTCGAGGATCTGCTTGCCGCGCGGCTGTGTGCTGGCGCTCGTGGGATCGGCGACCTGGATCAGCAGCTCGTTCTCGCCGCTGCGAAGATAGGGGGTGATGTCCAGGCCGAAGGCGTCGAAGCCGCCCGTGTGCGAGCCGACTATCGCGCCGTTGACCCAGACATGCGCCTCGTAGTCGACCGCACCGAAGTTCAGCATCACGTTCTGACCGGCCCAGTCGGCGGGAACGGTGAAGCTGCGGCGGTACCAGATGCGGTCCTCGGGCCCGACCCGGCGCGCAACGCCGGAGAGGCGCGATTCGACCGCGAAGGGAACGAGGATCTGCCCATCCATCCGCTCGGGCCGCACCACGTCGGGCGAAGTGATCGCGTAGTCCCACAGGCCGTTGAGGTTGAGCCAGGCATCGCGCTTGAGCTGCGGGCGCGGGTAGCTGCGCCAGGCGTTCTCGGGCGTGACCTCGCGGCCCCAACTGGTCGTGACCTCGCCGGTAAAGACCTTGTCGTCCGCCGGCCCCTGCGCGTGCAGCGCCGGGGCGGCGCCGAATGCCGCGATCGCACAGAACAGCGCCAGGAGCGTCCGCACACCCGGGGCTTCGATCATCCGCCTCATCGTGCCGGCTCCGACATCGAAGGCGGCGCCGCATTCGGGGCGCTACCCCAGTTCGGATTGGGCTGCGGCCCCATCGTCAGCACCAGTTTCGCGCCGTCCTTGACGTCGTCGTGGCTGAACCACGGCTTGTTCCATGGACGGCCGTTGAGCGTTGCCGACTGGATGTAGATGTTCTCCGCCGAATTGTTCTCGGCGACGATCTCCAGCGCCTTGCCGTTACCCATGCTCAGGCGGACGGTGTCGAACACGGGGCTGCCGATGATGTAGTGCGGCGTCGAAGGGTCGACCGGATAGAAGCCCATCGCGCTCATCGCGTACCACGACGAGGTCGCGCCCTGGTCGTCCATGCCGGGATAGCCGTAGCCGGCGGCGTCGCTGCCATAGAGCGTGCCGAGGATTTCCCGCACCAGCTTCTGCGTCTTCCAGGGCTGTCCGCTCCAGGCATAGAGATAGGGGGCGTGCTGGTCGGGCTGGTTGCCCTGCACGTACTGCCCGAGCATGCCGGTGCAGTCGCGGCAGATGCCCTTCGGGTTGTACGGCGTCTCGAAGAACTCATCGAGCTTGGCGTTGAACGCTTCGCGTCCGCCGAGCAGGTTCACAAGCCCCTGCACGTCGTGCGGCACCAGCCCGAGGCCTCCTTCATCATGAAGTTGTAGTACGGCTCGCCCGGATCGAAGGGGGATATCCAGCTCCCGTCCTCGGTCCGCCCGCGCATGAATCCGGCCGAGCTGTCGAAGACGTTCCGGTAGTTGCCCGCGCGCCGCAGGAACATGCGGTAATCGTCCATCTTGCCGAGACGGCGCGCCATCAGGGCCAGGGCGTGATCGTCCCATGCATATTCGAGCGTCTTGTCGGCGCCGGCCTTGCCGCCGGCATAGGGTGGGCTGGGATTGCCTTCGGGCACGATGTCCGAGATCCAGCCCTTGCTCAGATACTCGTCCATGTAACCGCGCGGCCCCTTAGGGTCGGTCGCGTTCTTGCGGAGATATTCGTAGGCCGCCTCGTAGTCGAACGGGATGCCCCGCTCCATCGCGCCGAGGTAGAGAAACACCGCATTGTCGCCGTGGAACGAGGTGTTCATGAACCCGCGTTCGCGTGCCATGTCGAGTTCGGAGCGCATGATGTCCTGCACCAGCTCGGGCTCCATCAGCTCGAGCAGCACGATCTGGTTGCGGCCCGTATCCCAGAACGGAACCGGGCTGTAGCGGTCGTACGCCGCCGTCTTCACATCGCCGTCGCGGCCGGTGAAGGTGTCACCCTTTTCCGCAAGCAGGCGGGGGCTGGCGAAGGACTGGAACAGCGTCGAGTAGAATAGCTTGCGCTGCTCGGGCGTGCCGCCGGTGACCTGGACGCGGTCGAGCAGCTCCGCCCATTGCGCGCGCGCCGAGTTGTGGACGCGCTGGAAGTCCCAGCCGGGATTTTCCTCGCGCAGGCGCTGCTCGGCCTCGGCATAGCTGTGGCCGTGGGCGACTTTCATCAGCACCTGCTCGCCCTGATCGGTGGCGAAGGTGACGTAGGCTCCGGCATAGTTGCCGGAGATCTCGCGCCGGCCCCGCTCGACGTCCTTGGTGCCGATGCCCCAGCCCTTGTCCTCCAGGTTCGCGCGGAACGTGCCGAGCGCTGCGAAGGACTTGGAGAACTCGGCGACGAAATAGGGCCCGTCGGCGCTGCTGCGCTTCTCGGCCGAGACGCCGCGCACGGTGCGGTCGCCGACGATCTCGACCTCACCGCCCTCGCGCGGCAGGTTGACGATCACGTTGGCCCGATCGGTTTCGGGAAAGGTGAACCGCATCATGCTGGTCCACTGCGTCGCGGTCAGCTCCGCCTGGGTGCGGAACGTGTCGAGATAGACCGAATAATAGCCGGGCGACGCCTTCTCGCGCGCCTTGTCGTAATAGGACGGCGTGTATGCCGGCGGCACCGTCCAGTCGCCCACCACGGGCATGATGAATGGCTTGGCATTGCCGCCGTAGGTGGCGCCGCCGCCGCCGGTGAAGGCGATCATGGTGGGGTTCGGATAGTGATACGGCGCCGGGACGCCGTTGGGATAGGTAAGCTCGAGATTGACGTTGACGGGCGATGCCTCGACCGAGCTGTGCGGCAGCCGCGCACCCGGCGACGTTTGCCCGGAATAGAGCGGCTCGCCCGGAGGCGGCGCATTGCCGATCAGATCGCCATCGTCGAGCGGAGCGGTGCCGACCAGAGGATCGGCCAGTTCGACGGGCTGGCTGGGGGATTGCGTGTTGTCGTGCGTCTGCGCGGCACCCGGCGCGCCGATGAGACTGGCGCCCGCCATGAGCAATGCAGTGGTTCGGAACCACGTCCCGATTCGCGAGCTGCGAATCACAGGTTGTGCGCGATCGTTCCTCATTCCCTGCTCCCTCTCCCCAAGGGGCCGCAACGAGCCCCCTTGCCCGGACGGATTTTCTCCGCTCCCGGCTATCGGAAACGACTCCTCGATTAATTAAATCATTTTGTCAAATAAAATGGCACGCAAGTTTGGCGAGAGCCGTCAGCGCGCGACACAGGGTCGCGTCGCCTGCTCGGGCGGACGCAGCAATGGACCGGTTTGAAAGGGAGCTGCCTAGGCTAGATGCGGGCTGGGGCTTTCCAGAGGGCGTTCGGCTTGGGCAGCAGGAAATGGCTGAACGGCAGGATAGCCGCGCCGACGGCGGGCGCATCTTCCGCCAGCATCGCCCGCTTGATCGGGGCGAGCACCGGTGCGTTGGTGGCGCGCTGCTGCAGCAAAGCGCTCAACCGTTCGGCCAGCCGGTCAACATAAGGACCGGGCAGGCGACCGCCGATCAGCACCGCGGCAGGGTTGATCAGGCAGTTGATCGCCGTCAGCGGCTCCTTCAACCGCTCCACCGCTTCGTCAATCCAGGCATCGACGATCGGCTCGATCTTTTCGTTCCGCCCCTGGGACTGCAGCATGTCGACAATGCTGAAGCCGCCCGCCTCCAGCGGCCTGGATAGACCGGAGAGAGACACGAAGTTCTGTATCTGGCTGCGCCCCCCACGGCCGTCGTCGCTCATCAGAAAGCCCATCTCGCCGCTGCGCCCGTCCGCACCGCGGAAGTAGGCGCCGTCGACTACCAGACCGCCGCCCAGGGCGGACGAGATCAGGATATAGAAGAAGCTGGAGAAACCCTGGCCGAGGCCGAGTTGAAGCTCGCCCATCGCCGCCGCCGCCGCATCGTTCTCCACGAATACGGGCAGGTTGAGCGGTTCGGCGAACAGACTCGCCACGTCCAGGTTCTCCCACTCGGCATAGGCCGCAGGGCGCCCGGGAAGATCCACGAGGCCGAGATCGTCCGGCTGGGCGATCCCTACGCCCACGAGCTGCGAGACGTCGATCTTCGCCCGCTTGAGCACCTTGTCGACCGAACTGAGATAGAACGATCGGACCTCGTCCGGCAGCGCGAACTCCACCTCGCGCGAGACACGGGCCATCGTCTGGCCGAGGAAGTTCACCACCACGATCGTCACATGGTCGCGGTCGATGTTGACGCCCAGCGAATAGCAGGCGTTCGGATTGACGACCAGCTTGGCCGGCGGTTGGCCGCGTCCGCCGCGCAACCGCCCCGCTTCCTCGATCAGTCCTTCGGCGAGGAGGCGTTTGGTTATGTTTGCTATCGTTGCGTGTGTGAGGCCTGTAATGTTTGCCAGGTCGACCCGGGTGAGCGGGCCGTTGACGCGGATCGCGTGGAGGGTGACACGCTGGTTGTGGTCCGCGGCGCGTTCGAGATTGGTGCCGGACAGCCCTATGCGAGGGCGCGAAGCCTCGGTCATGGGCGCGCCCCGGAGATGGGACGGCTGGGCCACAAGCACTTGGAAATACAGTCAGATATCACGCACCAACCTCTTCTCGGGCTGCGTCAATGGAGCACGACCGCGGCGGGCGCGCGCGAAGGCGACTTCGCCCGCACGGCCGCGATCGCGAAAATGCAGATCAGGAGATAACACACCATCGGGACACTGAAGGAGAACGAATACCCCGCCAGCTGCGAAACGCTGCCCGTCAGGACCGGAATGAACGCGCCGCCGACGATCGCGGTGCACAGCAGGCCCGACGTCGCCGCCTGGCTCGCGCTGGAGCGCTCGAGCGTCAACGTGAAGATCGTCGGGAACATGATCGAGTTGAACAGCCCGATGCCAAGCGCGACGAAGCCCGCCTCCACGCCGCCGATCAGCGCGACATAGGCGCAGGCCGCCGCGGCAATGGTCGAGAAGATCGCGAGCAGCCATCCGGCGTTGAAACGGGCGAGAAGAGCAGAGCCGATCAGGCGCCCGACCATCGCACCGCCCCAGTAGAGCGAAACGGCCCGGCCGGCTTCCTGAAGCGAGACGCCCGGCGTACCGTCGAGCTGCATGAAGCGGGCCAGCGCCCCGATCTCGGCCGGCGCGTTCGACCGTCCCCATACGTCGGGCGAGTTCAGGAACAGGGCCATTTGCGTCCCGATCGCGACTTCCGCCCCGACGTAGAGGAAGATCGCGAGACCGCCGAAGATCGCCCACGGCGACTTCATCGTCTCGCGCAGAGTGGCGCCGACGCCGGCGGAGACGTCCGCCGCGGCCGCCGGTGCAGCCCGGTCGACCCGCTTGCGCTGGAGGAAGAAGAACAGAAACAGCGCCGCGATCATCCCTGCGATCCACAGGAACGCCGAATCGATTCCTGCGAGCGCATTCCGCCGCGCCGCTTCGGTTACAGCCGCGCCGCCTTGGACATGGACGCCTTCGAGGAACAGGGTCGCCCCCAGATAGGGCCCGATGAACGTGCCGACGCTGTTGAAGCTCTGGCTGAGCGTCAGCCGGAAATGACTGTACTTGGGATTGCCCAGCGCCGCGGCCAGCGGATTGGCGGCGACTTGCAGGATCGTGATCCCGCTGGCGACGATGAACAGTCCGAACAGCACGATCGCATAGCTGCCGGCATTCGTGGCGACGAGCATCACCAGGCATCCGGCGAGCATCGTCGCCAGCGCGATCAGGATCGATGCACCGGCTTGCCGGCGGCGGAGCAGTACGGCCGCCGGAAGCGAAACGAGCCCATAGGCGATGAAGAAGGCCGAGGCCGATAATTGCGCCTCGACGTCGGTGAGCGTGAACACGCCTTTCACCGCGGCAACCAGCGGATCGATCAACGAGGTGATGAATCCCCATGCGAAGAACAGGGTCGTGACCGCCAGGAAGGCCCCCAGAGTCGAACGCTGTGATGACGTCAAAGGGCGAACTCCTCGTCGCATGGCCGGGGCCGGGCAAGGCCGGCACAGTCTGTTTTGCCCCCGCGGAGCCGATCCGACCTAGCCCGCCGGCCCCGCCGAGACCAGCGCGTTTACCCCGACTTAGGCCATTGCACAGCAAAATATCCCAAATCATTTGGATTATTCAGCCCGTGCCGCTACTTCGGCCTGCCCGTAAGACGATCATCGTAGCCGATGCGACTCGACACCGAGTCGCATTGTGGGAGGAGTTGAGATGAAGCTTGTTGCGCGCCACGTCGAAAAGCCATGGGGCCGCACCTCACTCCCCATTCCGATCGATGGCCACGAGGGCGGCGAGCGGATCGGCGAGATCTGGTTCACCCGCGACGATGCGCAGCCGATGCCGCTGCTGGTCAAGCTGCTCTTTACCAGCGAGCGCCTCTCGATCCAGGTTCATCCCGACGACGAACAGGCGCGGGACCGCGGGCTCGCAGCCGGCAAGACCGAGTGCTGGTACGTGACCGCCGCGGAGCCCGGCGCCGTGCTGGGGATCGGAACCCGCGAACCGCTCGACGGCGAGCGGCTGCGCGCGCTGGCACTCGACGGCGGTATCGAGGCGATGATGGACTGGAAGCCGGTCCAGCCGGGCGATTTCTTTCTTATTCCAGCGGGTACGGTCCATGCGATCGGGGCCGGCGTCTCGCTCGTCGAGGTGCAGCAGAATTCCGACGTCACCTACCGGCTCTACGACTACGGCAGGCCGCGCGAGCTCCATCTCGATGACGGCGTGGCCGTCGCGCGGGCCGAACCCTATGCCGACGACCTCTTCCTGCGGACCGGCGACAGCCAAGCCGATTGCCGGATCCTGGTGAGCAATCGCCACTTCACCGTGGCGAAGGGCGTCGATGCCTCCGCCATCATGGCGGGTCTCGGCAGCGGCCCCGTCTGGATGGTACCCCTTGAAGGGGAGGTGACGTGCGGCGCGGATCGCGCAGGCGTGGGAGAGTGCCTTCTGGTCGAGGGAGAAGAACCGAGGTTCGCTCCCGGAACAGAGGTTCTTGCAGCCGGGCGGCCCGGCTGAAGCCGCGGCGGGTTTTGCCGAACCCACCCTAAGACATGGCCCGGCATCGATCGCCGCAAAGGCGGCGACAACCGGCACGGTTCAATAGAAATTCCCGGCGAACGCCGAGTCGCGTTCCGCAGCCGCGCATCGCACGCCTGCGAACGCCATAAACCGCGGCCAGACCGAAGATTTTCACGCGATATGGCTGCTTGATGGCTGCCGTCCGGTCCTCCCGGGCAGCTTTCCGCACGCGGTCACCCTAGGAAAGCAAAAGTAACTATTCCGAAAACGGAGTGATTCCGTCGCGATCTGTTGCGTACTTAAATATCGTTGATAGGATATCCCCAGAAATCCAATAAATTGCCATGTGAACCCGTTAGTTCACATCACTTAACTGCACGCTCCGTAAATAACGGGGTGGTATACGTGCGCGCAAAACAGGGGAGTTGAACATGCCTGCCGAAATTTACGACAAGGCTACTGGTGAGAGCCGTTCCGTTCCGCTGGAATCCATTGAATTGAACGGCCCGAGCATCGTCAAGCTGCAGCTCGAGCGCGCCGATATCGCCAGCCTCGAACGCGAGGGTGACGATCTTCTGATCCGCCTCAAGTCAGGCGAGGTCATTCGGCTGGCGAATTTCTACGGCCTGACCGACGACTACAGCGAAGTCGTGCTCGAGGAAGCCGACGGGTCGATGTGGGTCGCCAGGCCCGGCGATGGCGTGCAGTTCTACGAACTTGGCGAGGTCGGCGATCTCTTCACTCAGGTCGCTGCGGGATCCGCCGAAGCAGGCGGGGCCGGCGCGGGCATGATTCTGCCTCTGGTTGGTCTGCTGGGAGCCGCCGGAATCGCCGCGGCCGCGGGCGGCGGCGGCGGCAGTGACGATTCGGATGCAGATGCCGATGCGGATGCTGACGCTGACGCTGACGCAGATGCGGACGCCGATGCAGACGCTGATGCGGACGCTGACGCAGATGCAGATGCAGATGCGGACGCTGATGCTGATGCCGACGCTGATGCCGACGCTGATGCTGACGCCGATGCTGATGCTGACGCCGATGCAGACGCTGACGCAGATGCGGACGCCGATGCTGATGCCGACGCAGACGCGGACGCCGATGCAGACGCCGATGCTGATGCTGACGCCGATGCAGACGCTGACGCAGATGCGGACGCCGATGCTGATGCCGACGCAGACGCGGACGCCGATGCGGACGCCGATGCAGACGCCGATGCCGACGCAGACGCTGATGCTGATGCGGACGCCGATGCAGACGCCGATGCTGATGCTGACGCCGATGCAGACGCTGACGCAGATGCGGACGCCGATGCTGATGCCGACGCAGACGCGGACGCCGATGCGGACGCCGATGCAGACGCCGATGCTGATGCAGACGCTGATGCCGACGCAGACGCTGATGCTGATGCTGATGCGGACGCCGATGCTGACGCGGACGCGGACGCTGACGCTGACGCTGACGCGTTCGACGATACGGCCAGCGTGGAGTTCCCGCTGACCGTCGAGACCACGGCGGATAGCGAGAGCACGACCTACACTCTGGCGGTCGGAACCTTCAGCGAGACCTACGACTTTGCGGTTGCCGCCGGTGCGGAAACCGATGCCTCATTCACGCTAACCGCGGATAGCGTGGCGACCGTGCTCTCGGACGTCGAGTTCACTCTGCAGAGGGAACTGCCCGACGGGACGTTCGAGGACGTCGCCAGCACCTCGGGAGGTGGTGCGCTTGACCTGCTTTCGCTCACTGTCCTTGGCGACAACCAGGTCCAGGTCACGGCCGACGACCTCCCCCCGGGGAACTATCGGGTGGTCTACGAAGGTGGCGGCCTGCTGTCGCTGGGCATCACGCTCACGCTCGATGTTGAATTCCAGACCACGACGGTCGATGGCGATCCGGTAAGCGGCAACGTGCTCGCGAACGATGTGGACGCGGGCGAGGCGGTGCTTGAGATCGATACCGGCGACGGCAACTTCGTCGCCGTGACCAACGGTCTCGTCATCGAGGGCGAATACGGCTCGCTCCTCATCAATGCGGACGGAAGCTACACCTACACGCCGAACGACGAGGCAGTGGGTGTGGGCGAGTCGGAAGTGTTTACCTACCGGCTCGTGAATCCCGACGGGACCAGCGATACGGCTACGCTGACGATCGACCTGGTGGAGGGCGACACCACATCGCCCGACACCACACCGCCCGACGCACCGACAGCGGATGTCGACGATGCGACCGGCGGTGTGGTGTCGGGCACGGGTGAGGTCGGTGCGACGATCACAGTCTATGCTCCCGACGGCACGACCGAGCTTGGCACCGGCACGGTCGAGGCCGACGGCACCTATAGCGTGACCATCCCGGCACAGACCGATGGCGAGGACCTCTTGGTCACGGCCACCGATGCGGCCGGCAACGAGTCGACGCCGACCACGGCCGAGGCACCGGATCTCACACCACCTGCGGCACCGACGGCCGATGTCGACGATGGGACCGGCACCCTGGTGACCGGTACGGGTGAAGTCGGCGCGACGATCACGGTCTATGCTCCCGATGGCACGACCGAACTCGGAACCGGCACGGTCGAGGCCGACGGCACCTATAGCGTGACCATCCCGGCGCAGACCGATGGCGAGGACCTCCTGGTCACCGCCACCGATGCGGCCGGCAACGAGTCCACGCCGACCACGGCCGAGGCACCGGATCTCACACCACCTGCGGCACCGACGGCCGATGTCGACGATGGGACCGGCACCCTGGTGACCGGTACGGGTGAAGTCGGCGCGACGATCACGGTCTATGCTCCCGATGGCACGACCGAACTCGGAACCGGCACGGTCGAGGCCGACGGCACCTATAGCGTGACCATCCCGGCGCAGACCGATGGCGAGGACCTCCTGGTCACCGCCACCGATGCGGCCGGCAACGAGTCCACGCCAACCACTGCCGAGGCACCCGACCTTACGCTGCCGGCAGCGCCTGAAGCTGCCCTCGAAACCGATACCGGCGTCGATGGCGACGGCATCACCAGCGACGGTACCGTCGGGATCAGCGGCCTCGAGGACGGAGCGTCCTGGGAGTACTCGATCGACGGCGGCACGAGCTGGGTGGCCGGTGCGGGCACCAGCTTCGAACTGGCTGCCGGCGAATATGCCGCCGGCGACGTGCAGGTCCGTCAGACCGACGCGGCCGGCAACACCGGACCGAGCGCTCAATTGGGCGCCGTGACGGTGGCGGTTCTCCTGGCGGTGGACGATACGGCCACGGCAGACCTGGGGGCCCGGGACTCGGTCACCCAGGCCCCGGTGACGGACGACAACCTGCAGGTCCTCGGGCTGCTCGATGACGGCAACGCCACCAACAGCCTCGCGATCTCCGTCGCCGAAGGAACCTCGGGCGATGTCGCCATCGAAGTCAGCCAGACGTCGCTGCTCGCAGTGGCGGACGCCTTCAACGTCGAGATCTACGACTCGGCGGGCGAGCTGATCGGGGTCCTGACCACCGGCAACGATCCGCTGCTTGGCGACGTGGCCGGACTGGGCGTGCTCGGGGTTACCAGCGACAATACGCTGGTCGCCAATGTGACCGGGCTCGAACCGGGCGACTACACGATCGTGGTCCGCAAGGGCGAAAGCACCGCGGGCAGCCTGCTCGACACCGACGGCAACGGCCTGTCGCTCGAGGAACTGGGCGAAGGCGGCGTGGTCCTCGGCACCGAGAACCAGGCGCTCGTTCTTGACTCGGTCGAGACCGCACTGAACGGCGAGATCCTACCAGGCATCGGACTTCCGCTGGGAACCGTCGTCAGGAACCTCCTGGAGCCGGTGCTCGACACCACCACCAGTCTCGGTGCGGGTGAGCTGGTGGAAGTCCTGGCGGACGGTCTCAACTCGCTGGGCCTGGGCGCATCTCTCGATGCGGTCCTCGGGGCTGTCACGGAGGCGCTGCTCAGCAACACGCTCACGGTCATCCAGGACACCTCGGTCACGGCGACCGTCACCGAGCACAGCTTCTCGGCTATCGGTACGCCGGTCACCGGGAACGTGATCGACCCCGACGCGGTCGCCAGCGGAGAGGCGGGTGAAGATACCGCTGTTCCCGGCACGACGGTAACGCAGGTCGAGAACGGTGCCGGCGAGGTCCAGACACTCGCCGGTGGCAGCGCGACGATCGAGGGTGCCTACGGCACGCTCGTCATCAACGCCGACGGTTCCTACAGCTACACGGCGAACGGCGACTCCGCCTCGATCGGACTGTCCGACGTGTTCACCTACACCATCTCGGACGGGACTAACTCAGTCGAGGCGACGCTTACGGTCGAGGTCGCGGGTGAACAAGTGGCCGACGATACGGCGCAGGCCGGGATCGAGTACGAGTACGAGGTGACCGCAGGCGATCCGATACCCGATGCGGTGGACTATGCGTGGACCGGAGTGCTGCTTGGCGCGCCGCTCGGCGCGACTGGCGATCTCGTCAGCGACAGCTTCATCGTCGCTGCCGACACCACCCAGGACGTGACGCTCGCCGTCGATGCCGGAAGTCTCCTCGGCGTAGGCGGCGGCGTCACGGTCTTCGTCGAGTTGCTGGACACGACGAGCGGCACCTGGAGCACTTACGCGAGCTACGATGGCAGCCAGTTGCTGAGCCTGCTGGGCAGCGGCGGCACCGGTGACATCCTCGTTCCGGACGTGCCCGCGGGCGAGTACCGGGTCCGGGCCGACGTCAACTTCGGCCTGGTCTCGGTGGCCGGGGGCGTCAACATCGACGTTACCTCGACGGTCACCCATCTCGACAGCTTCCTCGTCGGCCAGACTTTCCCGGCCGAAGGCGATCTGTTTGCGAACGACCTGCTCGGGGACGTGGATCCGCCGCTGGCGATCTCGGCCGATGGCACGACCTTTACGGACGTGACCAGCGGCACTCCAGTGACCGTCCAGGGCACCTATGGTGCGCTGGAGGTCAATGCCGACGGCACCTACACCTACACGCCCAACACGGCGGCGCACCTGACCGAACCGGCGCTCGATACCTTCGAGTACCAGGTCACGCTTCCGTCGGGCGAGGTAGAGGAGGGCACGCTCGAGGTGACCGTCCAGCCGTCCGGCGCCGGGGTGCCCGACGCCGATGCGGCGGCCTTCATGAGCATGTTCGCAGCCGACGCCATCCCGCTCGAGCTGGCGGATGCCGACGGCAGCGAGACCATCGCGGCCACCGGCGAGACCGGGCTCCCCGAGTTCGACCTGCTCGAAGGGCAGGGCACGCTCGAGGAAGTGCTCGATCGCTATCTCGGGGAAAGCGGCGACGATGCGCCGATGCCCCTGGCGACCGAGCCGACCGGAGAGATCGCACTCGTGCAGACCGCCTTGGATCCCGTCCAGGATCCGCTCGGCTACCTGGGTACGGACCCGCGGGACGACCTCGACGGCAGTAACGTTTCGGTTGTCTAATCGACTGTATTCTCAAGGGGCTCGCGCCGAAATCGGCGCGGGCCCTTGTTACCGCAGTACGAGTGAGAATGTGTGAAATCTAATCGGGTGAAGTGGGGGGATGCTTGGTTTGTCGCAGCCGGATGGGCCTGCGGGCTCGGCCTTTCGTCGAGCCTCGCAGCCTCGCCTCCTGAGAGCCCGGCGCCCCTCATGATCGACCGTGCTGCGCGCGAGGCGGTTGCCTGGCTTCCCTCAGTGGTAGAGGCGGGTGCGCGACTGGATTCGCGAGCCGAGGAGATCGACGTCGCCGAAGCCGGCTATCTGCCGCAGATCAACGCCGGCGTGGGCACAGGATACGACAACATCGGCCAGAGCCGCTGGCGCCCCCGCGCCAACGTCTCCGTCTCGCAGATGCTCTACGACTTCGGGAAAGTGCGCAGCTCGGTCGACTCGGCAGAGGCCGGTGTCGCGATCGGCGAGGCGCGGCTCCTGCTTGCGGTGGATTCGCTGATCCGCGACACCAGCTACTCGGTCATCGAACTCCAGCGCACCGAAGCGCTGCGGCAGATCGCGCTCGACCAGCTCGAAAGTGTCCGCGGCATCAGCGATCTCGTGCGGCACCGCTTCGAGCAAGGCGCGGCGACCAAGGCGGACATGCTGCAGGCCGACGCCCGCGTGCAGGCCGCCCAGGCGACGATCGAGGAGATCGAGGCCGAGCACCAGCGCTGGCAGACAACCCTCGCCCATCTTCTCGGACGCGGAGAAGCTCCCGCAGTGTCGTCGGAATTGCCCGACGACTTCATGCAATCCTGCGCGCAGGGGGAGCCGGACTGGGAAACGATTCCGGCGATCCGCGAGGTCCGGGCCGAGCGCGACCAGGCGCTCGCCGACCTGGAGCGCAGCCGGGCAGAGAGCCTGCCCACCGTGTCGCTCGGTGCCGGTGGCGCGACCGACATCCACGATCCGTTCGGAGGCCGCGAAGAGTACAATTTCGGGATCAACGTCTCCACCTCGCTCTACAACGGCGGAGCCAACCAGGCGCGGATCCGAGGCGCCTCCCACGCGCTCGGCGCCGCCGACGCGGCGGAAGCGCGCATCCGCAACGATGTGAGCCGCACGCTGAGCGAAGCGCAGCGGCAAGTGGCGAGCTTCGGCCGCGTACTCGACACGCTCGCCTTTCGCGAGGCGAGCATGCGCGAGACCGGCAAGCTTTACCGCCTGCAATATCTGGAGATGGGGACCAAGACGCTGGTCGACCTGCTCAACGCGGAGCAGGAGCTGCATCAGGTCCGCTTCGACAGAGTCAACACGCAGCATGATCTCCGCCGTCTGCAGGTCGATTGCCTGGTGAATTCGGGAACCGCACGCGAGGCGGTCGGACTCGCGGGCGCCACCATCGGCGGCACGGTCCTGTGACGGTCGAGGCCGCCCCGGACGCGGATTTCCGCCCGCACGCCTGGATCGAGGCCTTCCATCTCGTCGCTCGCCAATACGGGCTGCCGGTATCGGCCGAGACGGCCCGGCTGTCCGATCGCTGGCTGCATACCAAGGGGAATGAGGAGCGTATCCGCATGCTCGCGCGGCACGCGGGCTTGCAGGTCCACTTCGCCGAACCCGCCTCGCTGTCGTTGACGAGCTGGCGCCTACCGGTCGTCGCACGGATGCGGGACGGCGATCTGGCCGTGATCACGGCGGTCAGCGCGTCGGGGGAAGTCAGCCTGGCCGTCGCGGGCGAGGCCGGATTGCAGCAGCGCATGGAACTGGCCGAGCTGATCGAGGCCAGCGAGAGCTTCGTCGTCCCGCGCCCCGCCGGCGCCATCCCGGACGCGCGGGTCGATACCTATATCCGCCCCTACGAGGAGCACTGGCTGCGGCGAATTCTGCTGAAGGACCGCCGCTCCTACGCCAGCGTCGTCGTCGCATCGCTGGTGACGAACACGCTCGCGCTGGCCGGCGTGCTGTTCTCGATGCAGGTCTACGACCGCGTCGTGCCGGCGGGATCGTTCCCGACGCTCTACGTCCTGTTCATCGGCGTGCTGTTCGCGATCGGTTTCAGCTTCCTGCTGACCAAGCTGCGCACCAATATCATCGACGTGCTGGGCCGGCGGGCGGACCTGCGCATTTCCGATCGGGTGTTCGGCCATGCCTTGCGGGTGCGGAACAGCGACCGTCCCGCCTCCACCGGAACGTTCATCGCCCAGCTCCGCGATCTCGAGCAGGTGCGCGAACTGCTCACCTCGACGACGGTGTCCGCCATCGCCGACATTCCGTTCTTCCTCCTGTTCCTGGCGGCGTTCTGGTTCATCGCCGGGCCGCTCGCCCTGGTCCCGCTCGGCGCGATGCTGCTGCTGCTCGTGCCCGGCTGGCTCGCCCAGCGGAAGCTGCGTGCCTACGCGACCGAGGCAATGCGCGAGTCCTCCCTGCGCAACGCCATGCTGGTGGAAGCGATCCAGCGGATCGAGGACGTGAAGACGCTCCAGGCCGAAGACCCGCTGCAGCAGCGGTGGAACCACTTCAACGCCGTGGCGGGCGAGGCGCAGCTCAAACTCCGGGGCCTCACCAACGGGCTGACCGCCTGGGCGCAGAACGTGCAGAACGCCGTTTACGCCACGATCGTGTTCGTCGGCGCGCCATTAGTGATCGCGGGCGACATGACGACCGGCGCGCTCGTCGGCGCATCGATCCTGGGCTCGCGCATGATGGCGCCGATCTCGCAGGTGGCGCAAGTCCTGAACCGGTTGCAGCAGGCGAAAGTCGGCATTCAGGGCGTGGACCAGATCATGGCGCTGCCGGTCGACAACCCCGAGCACGGACACCGCCTCCAGATCCCGGCGATACAGGGGAATTTCGGCCTCCGCTCGGCCATCTTCACTTACGGAGACGCCAACGCGCCCCCCGCGCTGGCCGTGCCGCAGCTGGACATCGCCGCGGGCGAGAAGATCGCACTGCTCGGCCGCAACGGGGCCGGCAAGTCGACCCTGCTGCAGGCGCTTTCCGGGCTGCTCCCGCCGATCGCGGGCGAAGTGCTGGTCGACGACCTGGCGCTGCAGCAGATCGATCCGGCCGATGTGCGGCGCGACATCGGCCTGCTCAGCCAGAACAGCCGCTTGTTCCACGGGACCTTGCGCGACAACCTGACGATGGGTGCGCCCAATGCGTCCGACCAACAGATCGCGGCCATGCTGGAAATGGTCGGCGCCGACGATTTCGTGCGCCGGACCCAGTCGGGGCTCGACTACATGATCCTCGAAGGCGGTCTGGGCCTCTCGGGCGGACAGACGCAGGCCCTGCTCCTCGCGCGGCTGTTGCTGCGCGAACCCTCGGTCGTCCTGCTCGATGAGCCCACCGCCGCGATGGACGAGGCGGCCGAGCGGCACTTCATCGAACGCTTCGCGGACTGGAGCAAGAGCCGCACCGTGATCATCGCCACGCACCGCATGCGGGTGCTCGAACTCGTCGAGCGGATCGTCGTGATCCACAACGGCGCGGTCAAGCTGGACAAACCCAAGCACGCCGCGCTGGCGACGATGCAGGGCAAGGGCAAGGCCGCATGACCGCGCAGGCCGCGAGCGAGGACTGGCTGTTCGGTGAGGAGACGGATCCCCGCCTGAAGCTCTCCAGCCGCCTGGTCTGGACGCTCGGCGCACTGTTTGCCGCCGCCATCCTCTGGGCATGGTTCGCCACGCTCGACGAAGTGGCGACCGGCAGCGGCCGGGTTGTGCCGACCATGCGCGAACAGGTCATCGAATCGCTCGAAGGCGGCATCGTCGCGAAGCTGCACGTCCAGCAGGACGATCTGGTCGAGGCCGGGCAGATTCTCGCACAGCTCGACCCGACCCAGGCGAGCTCGACCTTCGAGGAAAGCGCCGCGAAGTACCGCGCGGCGCTTGCGGCGTCGGCCCGGTTGCAGGCGGAAGTCAACCAGACGGCGCTGACCTTTCCCGCCGAGCTCGAGGAGTTTCCGGACCTCAAACAAGCGGAAACCCGCCTCTACGAAACTCGCCGGCGCAGCCTGAACGAGTCGGTTCGCCTGATCGATCAGTCGATCGCACTGATCCGCCGTGAAGTCGCGATCGGGGAATCGCTGATCGAGGTCGGCGCCGCGAGCAACGTTGAGGTGATCCGGCTGCGGCGCCAGCTTTCCGAGCTCGAGCTGAAGAAGGCGGATCTGCGCTCGCAATATCTCGTCGAGGCACGGCAGCAGCTCTCCGAAGCAAACGAGCAAGTGGAGGCTCTCGCTCCGGTCGTGCGCGGGCGTTCCGACACCGTGAGCCGGCTGACGCTCCGCTCCCCGGTCAAGGGGATCGTCAAGAGCATCGAGGTTTCGACCGTGGGCGGGGTGATCCCGCCGAACGGGCGGCTGATGGAGATCATTCCGCTGGAGGACCAGCTCATGATCGAGGCGCGCATGTCGCCGCGCGACATCGCCTTCATCCATCCGGGGCAGAGGGCGACGGTGAAAGTCACCGCCTTCGACTATTCGATCTACGGCGGCCTCGAAGGCGAAGTCGCGTCAATCTCCCCCGATACCATCCGCGACGAGGTCAATCCCGAAGTCTATTACTACCGCGTCTTCGTCCGCACGACGTCGAACGCGCTGGTCAACGATGCGGGCGAACGCTTCCCGATCGTCCCGGGCATGATCACCACCGTCGACGTTCACACCGGGCAGAAGACGGTGCTGCAATACCTGATGAAGCCGATCAACCGGGCACAGGAGGCTCTTCGGGAGAGGTGACGGATCGGCTCGAAACCTGCCTGGAGCGCCTCCGCACCCGTCTGGGGCAGGTCCCATCCGTGCAGGTCGAAGGCCAGGCGCGCGCGGTCCTGTTCTTCTCTTTCACCGACGGAACCCGGCGAGCGACGACCGTAACCGCGAGCGGGGACACCGTGGAGGAGGCCTGGCAGGCCGGCGTCGAGCGGATCGCCGCCAGCGGCAGGGCGGTTCGCTGGTTGCGCCTCGACTGGGTCGACGCGGTGGAGCGCAGGACCTGGGGCGAACTCAAGGCAGCGCTGCGCACCATCAAGCGCAACTATTTCCGCCTCGGCGTCTCGCTCGATCCCGGCTTCGAGCACGCGTTCCTCGAGACCGAGATCAACGCCAACGCCATGCTCTACGGCGGAAACCGGAACCCGGCGGCCGTCCTCAACGAGAAGAACTTCCGCATCTACGCCGAAAAGCGCCACCGGCTGGCGGATCTGACGTTCGGCGACGACGATCCGGTCTGGCTGTTCACCACCAGGGGCGCATTCGTCGGCGACGATCTCGCGGTCCACGAGCTTTCCGGCGCCGGTCTCGACTCCGGGCGGCGTACGATGGGCGCGCTGCAGCCGGAGGATGCGGCACAGCTCGTCCGGTCGGGCAGCGCCTATCTCGCCACGCAGGTTCTCGACGACGGGCGCTTCCATTACGGCTGGCATCCGTGCTTCGACCGCCCCATCCGGGCCTACAACACGCTGCGCCATGCGAGCACCGTCTATGCCATGCTCGAAGCATGGGAAGTCACCCGCGACGAGGATCTGGAGCAAGCGATCAGCCGCGCCCTCGCCTATTTGACGGGGGAGCTCATTCGAATCGCGCCACTCCCTTCGGAGGAGAAGGCAGCGTTCCTCGTCGACGTCGGGGACGAGATCAAGCTGGGTGGGAACGCCGTGGCGATCCTTGCGCTGCTCAAGCACCATGCACTGACGGGAACCGCCGAAAGCCTCGCGCTCGCCGAGCAGTTGGGTGCGGGAATCCTGCACATGCAGGATCCCGATAACGGATCGTTCTCCCATGTGCTCGCCTATTCTTCGCTGAACGAGAAGGAGCGCTTCCGGATCATCTACTACGATGGCGAGGCGGCCTTCGCCCTTATGCGCCTCTACGAGGCCACCGGCGACGAGCGCTGGTTGTCCGCGGTGGAGAAGGCGTTCGCATACTTCATCGACCAGGAGCACTGGAAGGCACACGACCACTGGCTCAGCTATGCCGTCAATGAACTGACCCGCTATCGGCCCGAGGAGCGCTATTTCCGGTTCGGGCTCGACAACTTTCGCACCCATCTCGGCTTCGTCCTCGAACGGATCACGACTTTCCCGACGCTGCTGGAGCTGATGACCGCGGCGGAGAGCATGGTCGCCCGGCTGCGCGCCGATCCCGAGCGGCGGCACCTGCTCGACGGGATCGACCTGACGCGCTTCTACCAGGCGCTCGACTTTCGCGCGCACTATCTGCTCAATGGCCACTTCTGGCCCGAGCTGGCGATGTTCTTCGCCCGGCCGGAGAAGATCGCCGGCAGCTTCTTCATCCGCCACCACGCCTTCCGCATCCGCATCGACGACGTTGAGCACTACTTGTCGGGCCTGGCCGCCTATCGCCGCTATCTTCTGGCTCGCGATGGCGAAGACGCTGCCGCCCACCGTCCTCCGGTGGAGAAGAACCAGCGTCACTGGACCGCGGCGGATGTCGAGAAGGCGACAGGCGGGGAATGGCTGAGGCGTCCAGAGGCGGACTGGTCGACGAGCGGATTGTGCACCTACCTTCCGGCATTCCGCGATGGAGACATGATCGCGCTGCGCCCGCCCGATGGCCAGCGCGGTGTCTCGGAACGTCACATTCCCCGCCTGGCGAACCGTGCCGCGGCCTATATCGGCAGCGACCCCGTGCAACTCGAAGACACTGGCGCGCCGGCTCTGCTTGTGAGCGATGTCGAGGCGGCAATTCTCGACCTCGGCGAATATGCGCGCCGAAAGATGGCTGGAAAGGTCGTCGCCGTCACCGGCAGCGCCGGAAAGACGAGCACGGTCGCAATGCTGGCGCACGCGATGGAAGGCTACGGCGCAGTCGGGACGACACGCCACAATGCCAACCTGCCGCACGGGATCGCCTGGAATCTCGCCTCGATCCCGTGGGACGTGCCGCATATCGCTCTGGAGCTGGCGATCGGCCGGATGGCGCAGAATTCACGCCTGACCCGGCCGGACGTGGCAATCTTCACCAACATCCTGCCCGCGCATCTCGAATACCACCGCGATCTCGCGACGATCGCCCGGCGAAAGAGCGCGATCTTCCAAGGCATGCGCCCCGGCGGGGTGGCGGTGCTCAACCGCGAGATGGCCGAATGGGCGCGGGTCCACATGGCCGCCCGCAGCCGCGGCCTGCGCGTGATCAACTACGGCCGGGCGGCGGGATGCGAGGTCAGGCTCGCCGGCTACGATGCATCGTCCCGCGTTGCCGAGGCGTGCATCGGCGGGCGCAGCGTCGCCTTCGCGCTGGGGGCCGCCGGGGAACACATGGCGCTGAACGCGCTGGCGGTTCTCGCCGCGCTATGGGCGCTCGGCCGCGATCTCGAACCGGCGCTGTCGCGACTGGCGACCTTCGTCCCGCTGGAAGGGCGCGGCCGGGAATTCGAAGCCGATATCGAGGGGCGGCGGGTGCTCGTCCTCGACGAGGCCTACAATGCCAATCCCGGTTCGATGGAAGCGGCGCTAGCGCTGCTGGGCACGAAGACAGGGGCCGCACGCCGCATCGCCGTCCTGGGCGAAATGGCCGAGCTCGGTCCCGACGCGGGTTCATACCACACGCAGCTTGCCGCCGCCGTGGCCCGCCAGCCGATAGACCGGGTCTATGCGCTTGGCCCCCTATACGACGAGTTCTGGTCCAATCTGCCCGAAAAAATCAGGGGAGCCCGACCTTCTTCCTTAGAAAAGTTAAGAAGCTGTTTACTATCCGACCTGAAAACTGGGGACGCAATACTTTTCAAAGGTTCACACAGCACTGCTATACATCAACTTGTTTCTGATATAGAAACGACAGAAGAAAGGAACTGACTTCAAGATAAAGCTGAATTGTTAAATATTGTTTCGGAGCATTTGACAAATATCGTCATGAGAAGTTCGAAGGACAGGATCATCCCGCTTCCCGCGGATCCGTCACCCTCCTCCCGGCGGACGGTCGAATCCCTGGCGCAGGCCGGCCACGGCCGGACGATTCTCGAACGGGAGCTCGTCGATTGCGCGCGGCGGCTCATCCGCCTCCGCAAGGAAATGGACCAGCACATTCCGCCCGGTCTGGTGAAGGACTACGCCTGGGACATACTCCTGGAGTTGTTCGTCAACGGCGAGGAAGGCGGCATCGTTTACGTCAAGCAGCTGATGCTCGTTTCAAGTATAACTCCGACATCGGCGATGCGGCTGATCGACCGGCTCGAAGACGAAGCGCTGATAGAGCGGCAACCCGATCCGCTCGACCATCGGCGCGTCATCGTCGGCCTCTCCGACCGCGGGCGCAGCGCAATGGTCACCCTCCTGCGGAAAATTCTGGAGCAGCCGGCCGAGAGCGATACCGCAGCCCGGCCAAAGCCGTTCGTCCCCCGCGGCCGATAGCGGCTCGGCTCAGGCGAATCCGCTTTCGAGGAAGCGCAGTGCGCAGCCGGCGAGCATGGCGGTCCCCTGCGGCAGTGCGCTTTCGTCGACAGTCATCCGCGGGGAGTGGATGCCGCAGCACTGGCGCCAGTCCTCCCCCTCGGGCGCGACGCCAAGAAAGAACATGGCGCCCGGGACTTTCTCCAGCACGTAGGCAAAATCCTCCGCGCCCATGATCGGCGCCGGCAACTCGCGCCACGAACCTTCGCCCAGCGCCTCGTGAACGACCTCGCGGCCGAGCGCGACCGCGCGTTCGTCGCAGATGGTGACGGGAAAGCCCTCGGTCACGGTCAGCTCGGCGTCCACCCCATGCACCTGCGCCACGCCGCGCACGACCGCCTCCATCGCCTCGCGCACGGCGGTGCGGTGGCGGGGCGACAGTGTGCGGATCGTGCCGCGCAGGCTCGCATGATCGGGGATGACGTTGTGCGCGGTGCCGGCCTGGAGCTGAGTCACGGTGACGACCACCGCATCGGCCGCGTTGAAGCGCCGCGTGACCATCGCCTGCAGCGCGCCTACGATCTCGCATGCGGCGGGCACCGGATCGCGCGCGTCGTGCGGCATTGAGGCATGGCCGCCCTGCCCAGTCACCAGGACATCGAACTGATCGGCCGCGGCCATCAGCGGCCCCGCACGGCCCGCGAGCACCCCGTAGGGCGCGTTGGGCATGATGTGGAGCGCGAAGGCCGCTTCCGGCAGCGGGCCGTGCGCGCCGCCGCCGAGCAGCCCGTCCTCCAGCATGAAGCGCGCGCCGTGGAAGCCTTCCTCGCCGGGCTGGAACATGAACAGCACTTCGCCGGCCAGTTCGCCCTGCCGGGCCGCGAGCAGCTCCGCAGCGCCGGCGAGCATCGCGGTGTGCGTATCATGTCCGCAGGCGTGCATCCGCCCCTCGATGGTGGAGGCGAAGTCGAGCCCTGTCTCCTCGCGCATCGGCAGTGCGTCCATGTCGCCGCGCAGCAGGACACGCCGCCCCGGTCGTGCACCCTTGAGCACCGCGACCTGGCCGGTCGTCGACGAACCTTCACGCCATTCGAGCGGCAGATGCGCAAGCGCGGCGCGCACTTTCGCCATCGTCATCGGGGTGTGAAGCCCGAGCTCTGGTTCGGCATGGATCGCGCGGCGCAGGGTGACAATGCGGTCGGACAGCGCGCGGGCGGAGTCGAGCAGATCGGGATGGAGCATGGGCCGAGGTTACAGGACCGGACCGGGCCGGCGAAGCGAAAATGTCTAGGTCCGCACCCCACTCTCCGGCTAAGGCGCCCTCATGACTCCCGCCGACGCCAATCTGCCCGTGCCCGAGGTGCGGATCGCCACCGCAGGGCCGTCGGTGGGCGTGATCTACAACCCGCGCAGCCACCGCAACAAGGGTCAGGACCTCTATCTCGGGGTGAAGGCCAACATCTTCGTCGCCCAGCCGCCCGACACCGCCCGTCTGAAGGAGGAGCTGGCCCGCTTCGCCGCGCGCGGGATCGACTATCTGGTCATCAACGGCGGGGACGGCACTGTGCGCGACGTGCTCTCGGCCGGGCTCGACGTGTTCGGCGATGCCTGGCCCGACGTCGCCGTTCTGCCCAAGGGCAAGACGAACGCCCTCAACGTCGATCTCGGCGCACCGCCGGCATGGACGATCGGCGCGGCGATCGGGGCCTATGCCTCGGGCCGCCGCGTGGTCCGCCGGCCGGTTCGGGTCGATGCGCTCGATCGGGCGGCAGCGCCGATGCTCGGCTTCATCTTCGGTGCCGGCGCCTATACGCTCGGCATCCGTGCCGGGCAGGACGCCCACCGGCTGGGTGCGTTCGACAGCCTCGCGGTGGGAGTCACGGCGGGGTGGGGCATTCTCCAGGCCCTGCTCGGCAGCGATCGCAACCGCTGGCGCCGCGGCGTTCCGATGGAACTGACAATCGGCCCCGAAGGCCGCGCACTGCCGCACGTTCCTGCCGGCGACCCGGCACGGCGCCATTTCCTTCTCGCCTCGACGCTCGAGAGGTTCCCCGCCGGCCTCAATCCCTTTGGCGAGCCGCGCGAAGGGCTCAAGCTCGCGGTCCTCGACCATCCCGCGCGAGGCCTGCTGCTGCAAATGCCGGCGATCGTCCGCGGGCACGGATCCGAGCGTCTGCGCGAGCAAGGCTTCCACCGCGTCGCCGCTGACCCGATCGAGATCGCGGTTGACGACGAGATCATCCTCGACGGCGAGGCCTTCCCCGCCGGGCGCTACCGGCTGACGAGCGGCCCCGAGCTGCGCTTCGTGGTACCGTGAACGGCGCGCTGGCGCAGCGGATCGAGGAAGGACTCGAGGCTGCGGTTCACCCTGCGGTCACTGTTTTCGCCGCGCGACTCGCCGAGGAAGCGGGCGCGGCGGCAGCGCTGTTCTACGGTTCCAACCTGCGCACGGGCGAGCTCGAAGGCGTGCTCGACTTCTACCTCCTGCTGCCGGGCGATCAGGCAGAGCGCATCTGGCCGCGCGTGAGCTATCACGAATGGGAGCACGAGGGGCGCGTGCTGCGTGCGAAAGTCGCGCGGATGGCCTTCGCGACATTCGTTCGGGCGGCCGAGGGGGAGAGCCGCGACACGACGATCTGGGCGCGTTTCGTGCAGCCGAGCGCGCTGGTTTGGCTGTCGGCCGAGGATTGGCGTCCGCGCGTCGCTGCCGCGATCGCGAGCGCCGCGAAGACGGCGGCCCGGCTCGCCGCGGCGCTCGGGCCGGAAAGCGGTACGGCCGGGGATTACTGGCGCGCGCTGTTCCGCGCGACTTATCAGGCCGAGTTCCGGGTCGAGAAGCCGGGGCGCGAGGATTCGATCCTGTCGGTCAACGCCGCTCATTTCGAAGGGCTGTTGCCGCTCGCCTGGGAGGCACAGGGTATTCCCTTCGCGCGCGATGGAGAACGGCTCGCGCCGCGCCTTTCGGCCACCGAGCGGCGGCGTATCCTGAGCTGGTGGGGGCGCCGGCGGCGTTTCGGCAAGCCGCTCAATCTCGCGCGACTGGTCAAGGCGAGCACGACCTTCGACGGGGCCGCGCGCTACGCGGCTTGGAAGATCGAACGGCACACGGGCGTTCCCGTAGCGATCACGCCTTGGCGCGAACGGCACCCGGTGCTGGCCGCGCCGGGCGTGCTCTTCAGAGTCTGGCGCGCGCGCCGGCGCGGTTAGACCATGAAGCTTTCGCCGCAGCCGCAGGCACCCTTGGCATTAGGATTCTCGAACACGAAGCCGGCGGTGAAATCGTCCTCGCGCCAGTCCATCACGCTGCCGACGAGGTAGAGCACGCTCGCTCCATCAATGTAGAACGTGCCGCCGGGCGTTTCGATCTTCTCATCGAACGCCTGTTCCTCGGTCACATAATCGACCGAATAGGCGAGGCCCGAGCAGCCGCGCCGCGGCGTCGAGAGCTTGACCCCGATGGCGCCTTCGGGCGCCTTCGCCATGAGGTCGGCGATGCGCCGCTCGGCCGCTTCTGTCAGCGTGACGGCGGCAGGGCGTTGGCGGGTTTTGGTCTCGGTCATGATACAAATCTATCCTTCGGAGATCGCCTAGAGCATCCCCAGTTCGAGCCGCGCCTCGTCGGTCATCTTGTCCGGGCCCCATGGCGGGTCCCACACCAGGTTCACTTCGGCATCGCGCACCCCGGGTACGGAGGCCGCACGCAGCTCGACCTCGCCGGGCATGGATTCGGCGACGGGGCAGTGCGGCGTGGTCAGCGTCATGGTGATCGTCACGCCGCTTTCGCCGTCGACGTCGACGCCGTAGATCAGGCCCAGATCGTAGATATTGACCGGAATCTCGGGGTCGTAGATCTCCTTGAGCGCTGCGATCACCGCCTCGTAGAGCTCGCCGCCCGGCGCGCCGGCCGACACGGTCTCCGGTTTCTTCTGCAGAAAGCCTTCGAGATAATCGCGCTTGCGCTCCAGCTTCTCGCCCATCGTCTCCCCCGAGCTTTCCTCGGGGTCGACCGCATCCGACACGCGCGCGCGGGGCGGTTTCGCGAAACCCTCGTTCGGCGCGGGCGCGGCCACGTATTCCTTCTTCTTTTCGCTCGCTTCGGTCATCCGAAGATCCTCCTGGTGCGATCGATCCCGCGCAGCAGCGCCTCGACGTCGCTTTCGTCCGAATAGAGCCCGAAGCTCGCCCGCGCGGTGGCGGGGACGCCGAGATGGGCCATCAGCGGCTGCGCGCAGTGGTGTCCGGCGCGGATCGCGACGTGTTCCTCGTCCAATATGGTGCCGAGATCGTGCGGGTGAACCCCGCGCATCGCGAAACTTACGATTCCCGCGCTGTCGGCGGGGCCGAACAGCGTCACGTCGTTCATCCCGTAGAGCGCCTCGCGCAAGTGCCCGACCAGCGCGCACTCGTGCGCGTGGATGCGATCGATCCCGATGCTCTCGACATAGTCGCATGCGGCGGCGAAGCCGATCGCCTCGACGATCGCGGGGGTGCCCGCCTCGAACCGCTGCGGCGGGGGGGCATAGGTCGTGCGTTCGAAAGTCACCTTCTCGATCATCGAGCCGCCGCCCTGCCACGGTGGCATAGCATCGAGCAGCTCGGCCCGGCCCCAGAGCGCGCCCACCCCGGTCGGGCCGTAGAGCTTGTGCGCGCTGAAGGCGTAGAAGTCGCAGCCGATCGCCGCGACATCGACCGGCAGGCGCGGCACGGCCTGGCATCCGTCGAGCAGCAGCTTCGCCCCCACTGAATGCGCCAGCTCCGCCGCGCGCTTCGCGTCGACCACCGAGCCAAGCACGTTCGAGATATGTGCGAAGGCGACCATGGTGTGGTCCTTCGTCAGCATGCGCTCGGCCGCGTCTAGATCGATCCTGCCGTCTTCGGTCAGCGGGCAGACATCGACCTCCCACCCGGCAAGCTGCCAGGGAACGATGTTCGAATGATGCTCGAGCGTGGAGAGCAGCACGCGGCCCTTATGGGGGTAGCTGTAGGCGACGAGGTTGATCGCCTCAGTCGCGCCGCGGCTGAAGATCAGCTCCTCCTCGCGCCCGCCGACAAAGCCCGCAACCCGCCGCCGCGCCGCCTCGTAGCCGAGCGTCATCTCGGCCGAGCGCGTATAGACGCCGCGGTGGACCGTTGCGTAGTCCGCCCCGATCGCGCGGGAGACGGCGTCGATCACCGCTTGCGGCTTCTGCGCAGTGGCAGCGGTGTCGAGATAGTGCCACGGCTTGCCCTCGGCGGTGACGAGGCCGGGGAAATCCTTGCGAACATCGCGAGCCCCGGTGAAGGCCGGGGCCTCAGGCCGCTGGCGCTCGGCGAGCGGGCTAAGGTCTCCGCCTTCGCGGGAGTTCGGGGAGACACGCCCGCTCACAGGTGCAGATCCAGCTTGGCAAGAGCGATGCCCATCAGTCGCTCGCGCTCGGCTTCATCGTCCAGCGCCACGAACGCGTCGCCGATGAAGGCCTGGACCAGCAGACGCCGCGAAAGCTCGGGCGAGAGGCCGCGTGCCGCCATGTAGAAGCGCGCCGCCTCGTCGAGCTGGCCGACGCTCGCGCCGTGGGCGCATTTCACGTCGTCGGCGAAGATCTCGAGCTGCGGCACCGCGTTTACGCTCGCGCCTTTTTCGAGCAGCAGCCCCTTGAAGCTCTGCGCCGCATCGGTCTTCTGCGCGTCTCGCACGACGTCGATCTGGCCGAGGAAATTGCCGGTGCCCTTGCCCCAGTGGGCCGCGCGAACGACCTGGTTGCTGGTCGCTTCGGGCTCGGCATGGATCACATGGGTGACGAACTCGCGCACGGTGTCGCGCCCGCCGAGGGTGACGCCGCCGAGCTCGAAATGCGCGCCCTTCGCAAGCCGCACTTCAACCTCGATCCGGCCCAGCTTCCCGGCGGCGATCACCGCAAACAGCTCGCACTGCGCGCCTTCGCCGACCGAGAAGCGCAAGCGGCGCAACTCGGTATCCTCGCTGTTCTCGATCGTCAGGCACTCGCGGTAGCTTTCGCCCGCCGGCACGTCGATCGCGCGCCAGGCGTCGAGATCGGCGCCCGCGAGCGCCTCGACCGCCGAATAGCGCCAGGCCTCGTCCTTGCGGGTGGGAAGGGCGGTCAGCGCATTCATGCCGCGACCGCCTCGTAGCCTTCCTCCTCGAGCCGCAGCGCGAGATCGGGACCGCCGGTCTTCACGATGCGGCCCCTGCTGAGGATGTGGACGTAGTCCGGCTTCACGTAGTCGAGCAGCCGCTGGTAGTGCGTGATCAGCAGCACGCCCTTCTCCGGCGCACGCATGATCGCGTTGATGCCCTCGCCGACGACGCGGAGCGCATCGATGTCGAGGCCGGAGTCGGTCTCGTCGAGCACAGCGAACTGCGGATCGAGAATGCCCATCTGGACCATCTCGGCGCGCTTCTTCTCGCCGCCCGAGAAGCCGACGTTCACGTGCCGCTTGAGCATGTCCATGTCGAGCTTCAGCAGCCCGGCCTTCTCCTTCGCCAGCTTGAGGAACTCGCCGCCCGACAGCGGTTCCTCGCCGCGCACTTGCCGCTGCGCGTTGAGCGCCTCGCGCAGGAATTGCACGTTCGAAACGCCGGGGATCTCGACCGGATACTGGAAGCCGAGGAACAGGCCGGCCGCGGCGCGCTCGTGCGGCTCCATCTCGAGCAGGTCGCGGCCCATGAACTCCACCGAACCGCCGGTCACTTCGTACCCGGGCCGCCCGCCGAGCACGTAGGCGAGTGTCGACTTGCCCGCCCCGTTGGGGCCCATGATCGCGTGGACTTCGCCCGCATTCACTTCGAGCGAGAGACCGTTGAGTATCCGCGTGCCGCCAATTTCGGCCTGGAGATTATCGATTTTCAGCATTGCTGGTCCTGTAACTGCGCCCGCGCGGTGCACTCTGGCGCGGGTGGCTTGCATGATGTTCGCGGCGCGCAGCCTGCTTGTCGGCGATGCGCAAGCGCATGCCGGCGGTGATGCGCGCCAGCACGTCGTCCATGTTCTCGAGAATGTCGGCCGCCTTGATCCGCATCACGCGAATGCCGACCGCTTCGAGGCTCTTGTCGCGGCGGCGGGCGAGCGCTTCGTCCTCGCCGTCCTCGTCGATATCGATCGCCATGCCGAGGTTGTGGCAATTGAAATCGACGATCGCCGAGCCGACCACCGCGTGGCGGGTGAACTTGTAGCGCCCGAGATCCGCCTTCGCGAACCGCTCGGCCAGCGCCTTGTGCGCCTCGCTCGAATGCCGCCGCAGCTCGCGCGCCCGCTCATGCAGCGCATCGAGCCGCTTTTCCGAAATCTTCCACCCACGGCCGCGCTTCTTTAGCGCGGATGGGGCTTCGGCCTCGGACGAATCGCGGAGCTGTAGGGTCTTGCGGTCGGTCACTGAGCTTCACCGGATTGGTACCGAAGTCGGCGGGCGAAATCGCGGCTCTGGCCATGGATGAATTGCACACGATCGACGGCTGACATGTCTGCGGGCATCAAGGCTCGGCAGGCCCAATAAATTTCCTCAGCCAATGCACGCGCTTCGGCGCGGCTCAACTTTTGAGCTACAGCAGCCATTTGCTCGTCCGCCACCTTGCCGAGACACTGTTGGTGCTCGATCATCCACGGCGCCGGGGTTGTAGCATGCGCCGGAGTCACGACTAACAGCGGCATCATAATGAAAAGGATGCGTATCACCCCACGCTCCCTTCCAGCGAAATCGCCAGCAGCTTTTGCGCTTCGACCGCGAATTCCATCGGCAGCTCTTTCAGCACTTCGCGGGCGAAGCCGTTGACGATCAGGGCGACGGCCTGCTCCTGATCCAGCCCGCGCTGCATGGCGTAGAAGAGCTGGTCGTCCGAAATCTTGCTGGTGGTCGCCTCGTGCTCGATCTGCGCGCTCGGGTTCTTGACCTCGATATAGGGCACGGTGTGCGCGCCGCACTTGTCGCCCAGCAACAAACTGTCGCACTGGGTAAAGTTGCGCACGCCCTCGGCATTGGGGCCGACGCGCACGAGGCCGCGATAGGTGTTGTTGCTTTTGCCGGCGCTGATACCCTTGGAGATGATCGTCGAGCGGCTGCCGCGGCCGTTGTGGATCATCTTGGTGCCGGTGTCAGCCTGCTGGAAATTGTTGGTGACGGCGACCGAGTAGAACTCACCGACCGAATCCTCGCCGTTGAGCACGCAGCTCGGGTATTTCCAGGTCACGGCGCTGCCGGTCTCGACCTGGGTCCACGAGATCTTGCTGCGCGCGCCTTGGCACAGGCCGCGCTTGGTGACGAAGTTGTAGATCCCGCCCTTGCCCTCGGCATTGCCGGGGTACCAGTTCTGCACGGTCGAGTACTTGATCTCGGCATCCTCGAGCGCGACCAGTTCCACCACGGCGGCGTGGAGCTGGTTCTCATCGCGCATCGGCGCAGTGCAGCCTTCGAGGTACGAGACGTAGGAGCCTTTCTCGGCCACGATCAACGTGCGTTCGAACTGGCCCGTGTTCTCAGCATTGATGCGGAAATAGGTGCTTAGCTCCATCGGGCAGCGCACTCCCTCGGGCACGTAGACGAACGTGCCGTCGGAGAAGACCGCGCTGTTGAGGGTGGCGAAGTAGTTGTCGCGCTGCGGCACCACACGGCCGAGCCACTTCTTCACCAACTCGGGATGCTCGCGGATCGCCTCGCTGATGGAGAGGAAGATAACGCCGGCACGCTTGAGCTCCTCGCGGAAGGTCGTCGCCACCGAAACGCTGTCGAACACCGCGTCGACCGCGACCTTGCGCGCGCCCTTGACCCCGGCGAGCACTTCCTGCTCCGCCACGGGAATGCCGAGCTTGTCGTAGACCGATTTGATCTCGGGATCGAGCTCGTCGAGCGACTCGAGCTGTTCCTTCTTCTTGGGCGCGGCATAATAGTAGGCGTCCTGGTAATCGATCGGCGGATAGCCGACCTTGGCCCAGTTCGGCTCCTCCATCTCCTGCCACAGGCGGAAGGCCTTGAGGCGCCAGTCGAGCATCCATTCCGGCTCGCGCTTCTTGGCGCTGATGAAGCGGACCGTATCCTCGTTCAGCCCCTTGGGCGCGAACTCCTGCTCGATGTCGCTCGACCAGCCGAATTCGTACTCGGCCGCGCGGGCAGCGGCTTCGCGGGCATCGCGATCCTGGATGTCGATGTCGTCAGTCATGCGGAAATTCCAGTGAGATTCGGTTCACGCGGTGCGGCCTTCGAAAGCTGTGTCAGCGGGATGCCTGCGAGCGCGCCGCGCAGCGCGGCGTTGACCACCGGCCAGTGCGGCTTGACGCTGCAGGTGTGATCGACCGCGCATTCGTCGCCGTCGATGCAGGCGGTCAGAGCGATCGGGCCTTCGACCGCTTCGACGATGTCCGCCAGCGTGATCGCCGCGGCCGGGCGCGCGAGCTGCAGCCCGCCGCCCGCGCCGCGCACCGAGCGCAGCAGACCCGCGGCGGAGAGCTTGCTGACCACCTTCTGCACCGTCGGCACCGGCAGCCCCGTCTCCGCCGCCAGTTCGGCCGCGCTCGTGCGCCCGCCGCCGCAATGGCGCGCGGCGGCACTCATCGTCACGACCGCATAGTCGGCAAGGTTGGAGAGGCGCATCGTCAAATCAGACCATTTCGTTCCGATTTGCACCTATGCACCGCGCCGCCGGCTTTCAACCGAAAACCGTCAGTTGCGAGTCGTTAGCAACCTCTCCGCGCTAGCCCTCAGGGAGCGATGGCTATCCGGCCTTCTCCGCCGCGATCCAGGCATCGACGTTCTCCTCCATGATCGAGAGTGGCACGGGGCCGCTGCTGAGGATCGCATCGTGGAAGCCGCGAATGTCGAACTCCGCGCCCAGCGCCGCCTTCGCCCGCTCGCGCAGCTCCATGATCTTGAGCTTGCCGATCATGTAGGCGGTCGCCTGGCCGGGATAGACCACATAGCGCTCGATCGCCTTGCGAATGTCGCCTTCGGGATTGGGCGTGTTCTCGGTCAGGTACTGAATTGCCTGCTCGCGGCTCCAGCGCTTGTGGTGGATGCCGGTGTCCACGACCAGTCGACAGGCTCTCCACAGCTCCATCCCCAGCCGGCCGAAGTCCGAATAGGGGTCGGTGTAGAAGCCCATGTCCTTGCCCAGTTCCTCGGCATAGAGGCCCCAGCCTTCGGTATAGGCGGTGACTCCGCCGAAGCGGCGGAAGGGCGGTACGTCGCCGAGCTGCGTCTGGATCGAAAGCTGCAGGTGGTGGCCCGGCAGCCCCTCGTGGTAGAACAGAGCCTCGAGCTCGTTCTTCGACATGTCCTTCAGGTTGTAGAGGTTGACGTAGTAGGTGCCCGGGCGCGAACCATCCGGCGCCGGGCGCGAGTAGAAGGCCTTGCCGGCGCTCTTCTCCCGGAACGCCTCGACCGGCTTCACCGTCAGCGGATCTTCCGGAAGCGTCGAGAAATACTGCGGCAGCGCCGCTTCCATCGCCACGCGGTGCTTCTCTACGTCGGCCAGATACTCCTCGCGGGTGTCGTAATAGAAGCGCGGATCGGTGCGGACGTGCGCGAAGAACTCCTGCAGCGTACCCTCGAATCCGACCTGCTGCATGATCGCCCGCATCTCGCCATGGATGCGCGCGACGTTGTCGAGGCCGATCTGGTGAATCTGGTCGGCGGTGAGATCGGTCGTGGTGTAGTTCTTGAGCAGCGCGGAGTAGTAGGCCGCGCCTTCGGGCAGACGCCAGATGCCGTCGTCGGTCGGCGCATTCGCCTGCTGACGCTTCATCTCGGCGAGCAGCCGCTGATAGGCCGGCGCGGCCGAATCCTCCCACGCGGCCCGCGCCGCAGAGATCAGCTCCGCTTCTTTCGCCGCGTCCAGTTCCAGCGCCTTGGCCTTGCCGGCGAAGTCGACCAGGATTGCGTTCTCCTCGCCCGCATTCAGCAGGTTCTCGATATCCGAGATGACGTAGGGATAGACCCAGTCGGGGGGCATCACGCCATTCGCCGCCCGCTCGCGCGATTCGGCGATCAGCGTATCGAGCACCGGGCCGAGTCCCTCGATGCGGCTGACGTAGGCGCGCGCCTGCTCCTCGTCGGCCACCGAGTGGATGTTGATCAGGAACGCCGGCAACCCGCTCTGTGCGCCGTTCATCTGGTCGAAGATGTAGCCGTACTCGCGATAGGGAAACAGCGTCGCGCTGCGCTTCGCCATGGCGTCGAACAGGCGATAGCTGAGCGCATCCTGTTCCGGCAGCGTGGCGGGATCGAAGTTCGCGCGCAGGGTCGCGGCCGTCTTCTGGAGCAATTCCTGCTCGCGCACTTCGGCCGCGTCGGTGAAGTCGCCCCAGTCGTCGTAGTCCGAATCGCGAATACCGCGGTAGGCCTTGCCGAGCGGCGAGAGCGCCAGTTGCGCCTCGTCATAACGCTCGAACAGCGTCCCTATGTCGGACGCCGGCCGCGTCGCCGCGGTCTCGGAGCCGGCCACCTGCGTCGTGCGCGGTTCCTCTCCGGTGGCGGCGCATCCCGCCAGCGCCAGTGCCAGCAGCGAAACACCCAAAATCCTCTTCGCCATCAGCGACCTCCCTTTTCTTCGAATGACGGCCGGGCTTGTGGCGCGATTTGCGCGTCATGGCCAGACCAGCGAAAAAAGAGGGCGGCACTCCCGATGGAGCGCCGCCCTGCAAAGGCAAGGAACCCGGCGCACCATTGCACCGAGCGCCTTCGGGTCGCAGCGCCCTCTCTAGAGCGAGTCGCCGGTGCACGATTGTATGGATGCGACATGGCCCCGCGAAATTTCCTTGCGGGCACGAACCCGAAACGCACCCGCTCGGCACAGTCGACAGGGCCGGGTGCGCTTGCCATAGGCGCCCGCAATGCTGTTCCGCCTTGCCCGTCCCGCGCTCTTCGCGCTCGCCCCCGAAACCGCGCATCGCACGACGATCGCGGCGCTCAAGCTCTCGCCGGCGCGCACGCCGCCGGCGCCGGGACCGCTCGCAACCGAAGTGGCGGGGCTACGCTTCCCCAATCCGCTCGGCATGGCCGCGGGGTTCGACAAGGACGGCGAAGTGCCCGACGCGGTGCTCGGTCTCGGCTTCGGGTTCGTCGAGATCGGCTCGATCACTCCGCTGCCGCAGCCGGGCAATCCCAGGCCGCGCCTGTTCCGGCTGGCGGAGGACCGCGCGGTGATCAACCGCATGGGGTTCAACAACGGCGGCGCGGCGGAGGCAGAGGCACGGCTGCGCCGGCGCGCGGCCCGGCCCGGGATCGTCGGGGTCAATATCGGCGCGAACAAGGATTCGGCCGACCGGATTGCCGACTACGCGCTGCTTACCCGCCGATTCGCGCCGCTGGCGAGCTATCTCACGGTCAATATCTCCAGCCCCAACACCCCGGGCCTGCGCGCCTTGCAGGACGAGGGCGCGCTGATTGCGCTGCTCGATGCCGTGCTCGATGCGCGCCCGGCGGACGGTCCGCCGGTGTTCCTCAAGGTCGCGCCGGATCTTGAGCCTGCGGACATGGATGCGATCGCCCGCATCGCGCTCGACAAGCGGCTCGGCGCACTGATCGTCTCGAACACGACCATTTCGCGCCCGCCGCTCGCGTCACCGCAGGCGGGAGAGACCGGCGGGCTTTCGGGCGCGCCCTTGCGCGATCTGGCGCAGCAGCGGCTGCGCGACTTTCGCGCCGCGACCGGCGGTGCGATCCCGCTGATCGGCGTGGGCGGGATCGGCAGTGCGGAAGACGCCTGGGCTCGCATCCGCGCGGGCGCCAGCCTGGTCCAGCTCTACAGCGCCATGGTCTATGAAGGGCCGGGGCTGGCGCGGCGGATCGTGCGCGGGATGGAAGAGCTGATGCGCCGCGACGGCTTCGCCACGCTTGCCGAGGCGGTCGGGAGCGAATAGCCACGTCGCATGCTTCGCACCGTTCTCGTCCCCATCGCCGCCCTCCTCGCCCTAGCTGGGTGCGCGACCGTTCCGCCAGCGGAGACCGACGCCGGCTTCGTCGGGACGGTCAGCGCCGCCGATCCGCGCGCGCAGGAGGCGGGCATGGCCATGTTGCGCCGGGGCGGCAGCGCCACCGACGCCGCGATTGCGACGATGCTCGCGCTGACCGTGGTCGAGCCGCAGAGCTCGGGCATCGGCGGCGGCGGCTTCATGGTCCGGGGCGCCGCGGACGGAACGGTCGAAACCTTCGACGGACGAGAGAAAGCGCCGGCCGGCGCGACGCCGGACTGGTTCCTGCGCCCGGACGGCACGGTGCCGCCGTTCGGCGAGTCGGTGAAGAGCGGTCTCAGCGTCGGCGTTCCGGGTAACATTGCGCTGGCCGCACTCGCCCACGAACAGCACGGACGGTTGCCCTGGGCCACGCTGTTCGAGCCGGCGATCGAGCTGGCGCGCGAAGGCTTCCGCATCAATCCGCGGCTCAACGGGTCGCTCACCTCGACGGCCGAGCGCGCCGGATGGACCGAGACGGGGCGGGCGCTGTTCTTCGATGAGGCGGGCCAGCCGCAGCCCGCCGGGCACCTGGTCGTCAACGAAGAGCTTGCCCGCACGTTCGAGGCGATCGCCGCCGCAGGACCCGAAGCCTTCTACGAAGGTCCGCGAGCCGAGGCGCTCGCCGCAACGGTCGCCGCCGAGACACCGCACGATGGCGCGATGACGGCGGCCGATCTCGCCACCTATGAGGCGAAGGAACGTGAGGCCGTCTGCGGCACTTACCGTGCCTACCGCATCTGCGGCATGGGTCCGCCGAGCTCGGGCGGGATCGCGGTGCTGCAGATCCTCGGCCAGCTCGAGCGCTTCGACCTCTCCGCACTCGGGGCCGAGAGCCCGGTCACTTGGCATCTGTTCCTCGAATCGCAGCGGCTCGCCTATGCCGACCGCGAACTCTACATCGCCGACAGCGACTTCGTATCGGTCCCCGTCCAGGGCCTGATCGACCGCGATTATCTCGCGCGGCGCAGCGCGCTGATCGATCCCGATTCGACGATCGAGGCGGTCGTCGCCGGCGTGCCCGCTGGTGCATCGACCGCGCTGGCCGACGGCGACGAGCCGGAGGAGCGCGGTACCTCTCACTTTGCCGTAGTCGACGCCGACGACACGATGATCAGCTATACCTCGACCATCGAGAGCGCCTTCGGCTCCGGGCTAATGACCGGCGGCTTCTTCCTCAACAACGAGTTGACCGACTTCAGCCGGTCGCCGGAAGTCGACGGTCGCCCGGTCGTCAACAGGGTCGAAGCGGGCAAGCGTCCGCGCAGCTCGATGGCACCGATGGTCGTATGGGATCCGCAGGGCCGCCCGGTGCTGGCAATCGGCGCCGCAGGCGGGAGCACGATTCCGGTGCAGACCGCCCGCAGCATCATCGGCGTGATCGACTTCGGCCTGGGCACGGAAGCGGCGCTCGGCATGCCGTTCGTCATGGCGTACGGCGACGGTGTGACCGTGGAGGAGGGCACCTGGCTCGAAGGCGCAATCCCGCAGTTGAAGGCGCTCGGCCACAGCGAGATCGCGGTGCGCGAGGCGGGTGTGAAGGGGAATGCGGTGCTGCGCCGGGGCGACCGCTGGATTCCCGCCCGCGACCCGCGGGTCGAGGCGAAGCTGATCCTGCCCTGACGGCGATCCCACGCTTGCCGCTACCGCGACGGCGGCGTAATCCGGGCCACCGGCCGCAGTGAAGCCGGACGTGGGAGCAGGAGCCCAGAGACTTGCAGCTTTCCGATATCGATTCGGCGAATAACCTCGTCGAACTCTTCCTCAAGCGTGCCGATGCGAAGGGCGACGCGCCCATGCTGGGGGTCAAGCGCGGCGGGGCGTGGCAGACGACGAGTTGGCGCGAGGCGGCCGAAACGGTCTGCATTCTGGCCGAAAACCTCCGCGCCCTCGGGCTAGAGCAGGGCGACCGGGTTATGCTGGTCTCCGAAAACCGCCCCGAATGGTGCATCGCCGATCTTGCGATCATGGCGGCGGGCTGCGTTACCGTGCCCGCCTACACCACCAATACCGAGCGCGACCACGTCCATATCCTCGACAATTCGGGCGCCCGGGCGGTCATCGTATCGACCGAGAAACTCTCGCAGCCCCTGCTCCCGGCGATCATGCGCACCGGCATCGCCGAGCATGTCATCCCGATCGACGGCATCCGCAAATACCAGCAAGGCAATCTCGCCTGCCACGCCTGGCCGAACATGGTCAAAGGCGACGCCGTCGCCGCACGCAAGGCGGTGGAAGAGCGGATCGCCGCTATCGGCCGCGACGACACCGCCTGCATCATCTACACCAGCGGCACCGGCGGCGCGCCACGCGGCGTGTTGCAGCATCACGGTGCGATCCTTTGCAACGTCGCCGGCGCGGCGGATATCCTGGCGAACGATTTCGGGCTCGATGCAGACGAGCGCTTCCTCTCGTTCCTGCCGCTGAGCCATGCCTACGAGCACACCGGCGGCCAGTGCCTGCCGATCGCGGTGGGCGCGGAGATCTACTACGCCGAGGGACTCGAGAAGCTCGCCAGCAATATCGAGGAGACGCGCCCGACGATCATGGTCGTCGTCCCGCGCCTGTTCGAAGTCCTGCGCCAGCGGATCATGAAGCAGGTCGATAAGCAGGGTGGGGCGGCCAAGGCGCTGATGGACCGCGCGCTCGCGCTCGGCGAGCGGCAGGCGGAAGGCCGCTACCGTTTCGGCGACAAAACGCTGAATTTCGTTCTCGAGCGGCTGCTGCGGCCGAAGATTCGCCAGCGCTTCGGCGGGCGGATCAAAGCGATGGTCAGCGGCGGCGCGCCGCTCAATCCCGATGTCGGGGTGTTCTTCCAGGCGATGGGGCTGACCATGCTTCAGGGCTACGGCCAGACCGAGGCGGGGCCGGTGATCAGCTGCAATCGACCGAACGCAGGGATCGCGATGCATACGGTCGGCCCGCCCTTGCGCGGAGTGGAGATTCAGATCGCGGAGGATGGCGAGATCCTCTGCCGCGGCGAGCTGGTCATGCACGGTTATTGGCGCAACGAGGCCGAGACGCGGCGTACGCTCAAGGACGGCTGGCTGCACACGGGCGACATCGGTCATCTCGACGAGAAGGGCCGGATCGTCATCACCGACCGCAAGAAGGACATGATCGTCAACGACAAGGGCGACAACGTCGCGCCGCAGAAGATCGAGGGCATGCTGACCCTGCGGCAGGAGATCGCGCAAGCGATGGTGAGCGGCGACCGGCGCCCTTACGTCGTGGGCCTGATCGTGCCCGACGCGGAATGGGCGCTCGAATGGGCCAACGCCAACGACGAGAAGTTCGACATGAAGGAACTGCAAGGCCTGCCCGCCTTCCGCAGCGCGGTGCGCGCCGCGATCGACGAAGTGAACCGGGATCTCTCGGTGATCGAGAAAGTCCGCCAGTTCGCCTTCGCCGACGAGCCGTTCACGATCGAGAACGAGGAGATGACTCCCTCGATGAAGATTCGCCGCCACAAGATCCGCGAACGCTACCAGCCGCGATTGGACGCGCTCTACCGGAGTTAGCGCCGCCTAGGGAACGATCGTGATGAACAGGAAGGTCGCGAAAATCGTCAGGTGAATCACGCCTTGGACCACAGTCGTGCGTCCACGGCCCAGCGTGATCGCGGCGACCAGGAGAGTGAGGGCGAGGATCACGATCGAGGGCATCGACAGACCCAGTTCGAGATCGAGACCCAAGATCAGCGCCACCGTCGCGACCGCGGGAATGGTCAGCCCGATGGAGGCCAATGCGGAGCCGATCGCGAGGTTGAGGCTGGTCTGCACGCGATTGGCGCGCGCGGCACGCAGCGCTGCGAATCCCTCTGGCGCGAGCACCAGCGCGGCGATGATGATTCCGACTAGCGCACGCGGCGCGCCGATCGCCGCGACCCCGACCTCGATCACCGGCGAGAGGTTCTTGGCCAGCAGCACGACCGCCGCCAGCGCGACAAGCATGGCCGCACCTGCCGCCATTGCTTTCGGACGCGGCACCGGCGCTTCGTGCGCACGGTCGTCTGCGTCGGGAATGTGGTGCAGGAAATGGTCGCGATGGCGGATCGTCTGCGCGACGACGAACGTCGCGTAGATCAGCAGCGAGATGATCGCCACGAACACGAGCTGCTGGGAATTGTAGAAGGCGCCGCTGGCGCTGGTCGTGTAGTTCGGCAGGATCAGCGTCAGCACGGACAGCGTCGCAAGCATGGCCAGGCCGGCACTCACTCCCGACTGGGTATAACTCTGCTCGTGATGTCGCCGGCCGCCGGCCAGCAGACAGAGGCCGATGATGCCGTTGATCGTGATCATGATCGCCGCAATCAGCGTATCGCGCGCCAGCGCCTGGGCCTGCGCGCCCTCGCTCAGCATGATCGAGACGATCAGCGAGCTTTCGATGATCGTGACCGCCAGGGCGAGCACGAGCGTACCGAACGGCTCCCCCAGGTGATGCGCAAGGACCTCGGCATGATAAACCGCGGCCAGGATCGCGGCGCCGAGCAACACGCCGACCACGACCGCAAGGGCCGGACCTTCGGGTTTGCCCAGCAGAACGGCAGCCAGCGCGACAAGCGGTGCAAAAACCGACCAGGAAGAAAGGCCGAAGAAGCGCACGGACGGTCTGGTAGTCTGGGCTGCAGGCGCTGTCATCCGTCCCTCGCTAGCGCGTTGGACACCGCGCGACTAGTCGCGCCACTTGTCGTTCGTCGGGTCGTCGATGCTCTCGTCGTGACCGGTCCCGCTCGAGAGGAACACCAGCCCCATCAGGGCGGCGGTCAGCATCATTGCCACCCCGACGCCGAGTCCGGTGGCGATGTAGAAGTGGATCGAAAGCGCGCTGTCGGTGACATAGATGTAGCCAAGGACCAGCGCGACCACGACCAGCGTGACGAGCACCATCACGCGCATAAGCCGCTTGTAGCGGCCCCACGCGAATGCGGCCTTGTCGGGATCGTCGAGGGGCGATCGGGATGTCATCCAGTCCCAACTGGCTGTTTCCCGCCCGATTGGCAATGGCGGGCGTTTCATGGCATTCTCCCATCCTAGCGAAGGAGGCCGGATACCATGGACATAGCCAGCCTGATCGTCGGCCGGGCACGCGCCGACATCGTGCAGTGCGAAGCAGCGACCCGGATGCGCGATGCGGTCGCCCTGCTCGCCGAGCGCCGGATCGGCGCCATGCCGGTTATGGAAGGCGGCAGGGTTGCGGGCATCTTCTCGGAGCGCGATGTGCTCTACTGCGTGGCGAAGGAAGGGGCCGCCGCGTTCGACCGCACGGTGGGCGAGGTGATGACCGCGCCCGCAATCACCGTTTCGCCGAAAACCAAAGTCGACGAGGCCATGGCGCTGATGACCCGGCGGCGCGTGCGCCACTTGCCGGTCGTCGACGGGGAGGTCATGTGCGGGTTCATCTCGATCGGCGATCTGGTCAAGTCGCGGATCGACGAAGTCGAGCGCGATGCGGCTGCGATGCGTGACTATATCCGAACCGCTTGAGCGCGGCCCGGCGCATCCCCATATCGCCCCCATGGCCGACACGCTGACTCTCACGCCCGCCGCCGCGAAGCGCATTGCATGGATTGCCGAACGTCAGGCGAAACCCGCCGTGCTGCGGCTTTCGGTGGAAGGAGGCGGCTGCTCCGGCTTCCAGTACAAGTTCGATCTCGCCGATGCGCCCGACACGGACGACAGCGTGAGCGAGACCGACGGCGTGCGCCTGGTGGTCGATCCCGTCAGCCTGGACCTCGTCGCGGGCAGTACGGTCGATTTCGTGGAATCGCTGGGCGGTGCGGCCTTCAAGGTCGAGAATCCCAACGCCGCCGCCGGTTGCGGCTGTGGCTCCAGCTTCGGAATCTAGCGCCGCTTCCCACTTGGGCGCGCGCCGCGCTTTCGAAGCCGCCCATTTTCTTCTAGCGAAGCGTTGAAGGGCGGGACCGGTAGGCTCCGCTCCAACGGTGTGCGGGAGGTTGCTCTGAGAATCGCCAGCTTCAATATCAACGGCGTCAAGGCGCGCCTGCCGCGGCTGATCGAGTGGCTCGAGGAAACCCGCCCCACGGTCGCCTGCCTGCAGGAGATCAAGAGCCAGGACGAGGGCTTCCCCGCCGACGCGTTCGAGAAGATCGGCTACAAGGCGATCTGGCATGGCCAGAAAGGGTTCAACGGCGTCGCGATCCTCGCGGACGGGGTGCAGCCGGTCGAGGCGCAGCGCACCTTGCCCGGCGATCCGGACGATCTCCATGCGCGCTACATCGAAGCCGACGTGAACGGCGTGCGGATCGCCTGCATCTACCTGCCCAACGGCAATCCGCAGCCCGGCCCCAAGTTCGATTACAAGCTCGCCTGGATGGAGCGGCTACGTGCGCGCATGGCCGAGCTGTGGGCGCTGGAGATCCCCTGCGCCGTGGTGGGCGACTTCAACGTCATTCCCGAGGACAAGGACGTCTGGTCGCCCGCGGCCATGGCCAGCGACGCGCTGATGCAGCCGGAATCGCGCGCCGCCTATCGCCGGTTGCTGGCGGCCGGCTGGACCGACGCGCTCGATACGTTGAATCCGCGCGGCGGTGTGTGGACCTTCTGGGACTATCAGGCCGGCGCCTGGCAACGCGACCACGGCTTCCGCATCGATCACCTGCTGCTCAGCCCCGAACTCGCCGACCGCATGGTCGCCGCGGGGGTCGACAAGGAATACCGGGGCCGCGAAAAAGCCAGCGATCACACGCCGGTGTGGGTCGACGTCGCCGACCGGGCATGAGGCTGCGGAGGC
Organism: Pelagerythrobacter aerophilus; assembly: GCF_003581645.1. GTDB lineage: Bacteria > Pseudomonadota > Alphaproteobacteria > Sphingomonadales > Sphingomonadaceae > Pelagerythrobacter > Pelagerythrobacter aerophilus. Next base: position 697,754 of record NZ_QXFK01000019.1, read on the forward strand.
ATCGGCCTCCGCTCACCGATCAGCGGTAGAAGACGTGTGTGTCGATCGTGGCGCGCGCCTGCTTGCTGCGGCTCCACGACGGTTTGACGTAAGTGGCGTGGAAATAGAGCGAGTCCGCGGCTTCGCTTTCCCACAGCCCTTCGTGCGCGATGTGCGCCACGGCCTTGGCACGTTCCCACGCGGCCGATCCGCGCCGAATGTGAGGCATGCCGCCGCCCCGCACGAAGGAGAACTGGGCGCGCTGGAACACCACACCGCAGTAACTCGAGGGGAAGAGGCCCGAGTTGGCACGATTGATCACCACTTGCGCCACGGCAAGCTGGCCTGCGAGCGGCTCGCCGCGCGATTCGAAGTAGATCGCACCCGCGAGGCATTCCATCTCGCGCGAAAGCCGCCCATGATCGGGGATTTGCGCAACCAGTTCGCGCAGCGAGCTCGCATCGGCGAGATCCTGCGCCGTTGCGGCGTCGGGAAGCGGCTGGACCACTTCCTTCTCGACGAAAACCGGAACGACCTCCTCGGTCAGCACCGGTTCGGAAATCTGGGGGTTCTCGCCCATCTGGGCGTTGGCGCCGGAACCTTCGGCGCTGGCAACCGTAAAACTGGTCATTGCGGCAAGCGCCGCCAACGACGCCAAGCGGGTCTTTCGACTCATCAATCCGTCATATCTAGGCGGTGAACGAGCACAGTCGCAGGCTGGGACCTGATCGCGTCAAATTGCGTTTAGGATGGGTCCGGATGAAAAAGGCCTGCCGGCCGTTCCCCGTCTGCGTGCCTGCCGCGCGGCCGAAATGCCGCCCATGCCGCCTGCGCATCGGTAGTTGCGCGGCCAGATAGATAGCGGCGTTTCGATGTCAACTTAACGCGGCAGGGATGCGACGAACCGTTCTTGGTCCGCGATATCTGCCTCGAGAATCCAGATATCGCCGTCCTGGCGCTTGCGCCGCGTCAAATACTCGGAAAATTCCAATGGGTTTTCAGCGTCTTGCTCGCGAGACAGCACGAAAGCGCGGGTTCCGTCGAGCTGCGGCATTCTTTCGTAAAGCCGCGCCGCGCGACCGCGAAATATCGTTACCAGCAGAATCGTGCCCGAGTCGCGTTCACCTTTTTCGATAACCGTGCCGAACCCGCCGAGCGATTCGGCAAGCCGCAGAATCGCCGCCGCTTCGAGATGCGCGGGCAGCCGGCGGTCCACCATCAGGCCTGGCCGGGGCGATAGCCCGCGAGGCTCGAAAGTGCGATCCGCGAGCGCATGAACGTGCCCGTGCCCCGGCCGATCTCTTCGCCTTCGGCATCGATCAACCGCGCTTCGGCGACCAGAACGCGCCGCCGTCCGCTGATCCAGCGCCCCTCGGCCGTCACTTTGCCTTCGCGCACCGGCTTGGTGAAATGGAGGTTGAACGAAGTCGTCAGGAGGAAGCGGTCGGTGATCAGCGTGTTCGCCGCGTAGAAGGCGGCATCGTCGAGCATCTTGAAATAGATCGTCCCGTGCGCCGCGCCGGCGGCGTGATAGGCGGCCGGGGTCACGACGAACTCGATCCGCGACCGCCCTTCGTCGACGATTTCCAGCGTCGATTCGAACAGTGCGTTGACCGGCGCGGACCGGTAGAGCGCCTCGAGCCCTCGGTAGTGCGGGCCGGCGCCGGACCGAGAGTCAGGCGACGTCACGATCGCTGGCGTTGGTGAGCGACGCGATCAGCGCCTCTGTGTCGGTCGCCTCGAGCAGCATCCGATTGGTCGCCTCGTCGCGCACCAGCCGCGAAATGGCCGCGAGCGCGTGAAGGTGCGCGACGCCGGCGTTCTCGGGCGAGATCAGGCCGAAGGCGAGTTCCACCGGCATGCCGTCGGCCGCATGGAAATCGACCGGTGCGGACAGCTTGAGCACGGCCGCAACCGGGCGGTTGATCCCGGTGAGGCGTGCGTGCGGGATCGCGACCCCCCGGCCGAAACCGGTGCTGCCGAGCTTTTCGCGCTCCTCGAGCGCCTCCAGCACGTCGGACACGGCGAACCCGTAGGCGCGCGCGAAGCACTGGGCGAGATCGCCCAGAACCGCGGCTTTGGTGCCGGCATCGCTCAGCACGAATGCTTCGGGAATCAGCTTGAAATGTACGTTCATCGTTCGGTTGCGAATCAGTTCAGCATGCCATGATCTGGCGAGCGGGCCGCGCGCCGCAGGCGCGATCGACCGTAGCAAGCCCTTGCGATCCGGCTGATTTCCGTGGCGGGCGCTTGTCCGCGCCGCGGTGTCAACGGGGCTCGACCCAGCCGATCGAGCCATCTCGGCGGCGATAGACCATATTATGACGGCCGGTGCCAGCGTTTTTGAAGAACAGCGCATTCGTGTCGCGCAGGTCCAGCATCATGACCGCGTCGGCCACGCTCGTCTCGGGGACGTCTGCGGTGGTCTCGGCGACGATCATCGGCGGCTCGTTGCCCTCGACTTCCTCCACATCTTCGCCGATCGGCGCGAAGATCGTATAGGCCGCCTCCTCTTCCTGCAGCGCGTGCGCTGCCTGGGAGTGGCGATCCTGCAGGCGGCGCTTGTAGCGGCGGAGCTGCTTGTCGATCTTCTCCGCCGCGCGGTCGAGCGCCTGGTGGGCGTCCTGCGCTTCGGCATGGCTTTTGACGATCATGCCCTGCATCACATGGGTCACGATGTCGCAACTGAAGGCCCCGGCGGGTGCCTTGCCGAACGTGACCTGCGAGGTGAGCGCTCGGTTGAAATACTTCTCGACGATCGCGTTCAGCCGCTCGGCGGCGTGATCCTGCAGGGCAGTGCCCGTCTCCATCTGGTGGCCAGAAATGCGGATATCCATCGGCGATCATTCTCCATTGCTTGGGCGAGACCCCCCGGCCCCGATCAGCTACCCCAGAGGGGCGAAGTCATCTTGGCGATAAACGCCTGGTGCCGTGCGAGTTCCTCCTGGCTCGCAGCATGTGGTCGTGGTTCGCGGCGCACACGCGTCGCGGGTATGTGTCGCGGCATCGCGACGATGCCGACGCTGGTGGTTTCCGCAGCAAGCGCGAGCCCGATCTGCCGGCCGCCGGTCAGTTCGACGTAGACTTGCGCCAACAGTTCGGCATCGAGCAGCGCGCCGTGCTTCACCCGGTGGCTGCGATCGATGCCGTAGCGCGTGCACAGCGCGTCGAGCGAGAGCTTTGCGCCCGGATGCCGCTTGCGCGCGAGCGCGACGGTATCGATCATCCGGGTCATGCACACCGCCTCGCGCTCGCACAGCGCAAGTTCGGCATTGAGGAAGCCGAAGTCGAACGAGGCGTTATGCGCGACGAGCGGCGAGTCGGCGATGAAGTCGAGCACCGCGCTCACCGTGTCGCGAAACAGCGGCTTGTCCGACAGGAAGGCGCTCGACAGCCCGTGCACCGCCTCGGCGCCGGCGGGCATGTCGCGCTCCGGATTGAAATAGGCGTGGAAGGTCTGCCCGGTGGGCACGCGGTTGATCAATTCGACACATCCGATTTCCACCAGACGGTCCCCGCTGCGGGGGTCGAGGCCGGTGGTTTCGGTATCGAATACGATTTCGCGCATCCCTTTATCTATCGGCCTCGGACGGCCAAGTGACAAGGGGCGCCGAGCGCTTTTTTAGCTCGGGCCAGGCGAAATTCTAGGGAGCCAGCTCGGCGGCGAGGGCGCGCACGGCGACCTCGGTTTCGGCAAGGGGACCGCCGGTATCGATCACATGGTCTGCGCGGGCCCGCTTCTCCTCGTCGGGCACCTGCAGCGCGAGGATCTGCGCGAACTTCTCCGCCGTCATTCCCGGCCGCCGAAGCACCCGCTCGCGCTGGACGTCGGCCGGCGCGGAGACGACGACGATCGCGTCGACTTGCGCATGCCCCCCCTTCTCGAACAGCAGCGGGATATCGAACACCACCAGCGGCGCACCGGCGTGCTGGGCCAGGAATTCCTTGCGCCGCGCGGCAACCGCGGGATGGACGATCCCCTCCAGTCGGGCGAGCGCCTCGGAATCGCCGAAAACCTGGGCGCCGAGCGCCTGACGCCGGACGCCCTCGGGGCCAGTCGAGCCGGGAAAGGCCGCCTCGATTGCCGGGACCAGCGTGCCGTCCGGTCCCTGCATGCGCCGCACTTCGGCATCGGCGTCGAACACCGGCACGCCCGCGCGTTCGAACATCCCGGCCACGGTCGACTTGCCCATGCCGATCGAACCGGTGAGGCCGACGATCTTTGGACGGGTCATTGCACGAGCCTTTCGCGCAGTTCGCTATCGCGCCCGCGCGGCGGGGCGACACCAAAGAAGCACTCGAAGGCCGCGGCCGCCTGCCCGATCAGCATCGAGAGACCGTCGATCGTATCGAAACCGGCCGCGCGCGCACGCTGGAGGAAGTCGGTATCCACGGGATCGGTGACGATGTCGTAGGCGACCGATCCCGGCGGTGCATGGCTGAAGTCGAACGCAAGCGGCGCATGGCCGCGCATGCCCAGCGGGGTGGTGTTGACCAGCAGGTCGCAGCAGCCCTCGCGGTCGTCGAAGGCGAAATCGGTCGCCTCCGCGAAGTGATCCAGCGCCACCGCATAATGCTCGCCGCCGGGATCGAGCTCGTCGAGCAGCGCGCGAGCCTTCTCCGGATCGCGGCCGGCGAGGACGAGTGTGAATCCGTGACCAGCGAGGGCGGTGATCACCGCGCGCGTCGCGCCGCCGGTGCCGAACACGCGTGCCATGCGGAACAGGTGCCGCTTGCCGAGCATGGCTTCGAGCGGTTCGAGGAAGCCCGCCACGTCGGTGTTGTAGCCCGCCAGCGCATCGCCTTCCCGCACTACGGTGTTGACCGCGCCGACCCGCGCCGCGAACGGGTCGATCCGGTCGAGCAGGGGAATGATCGCCTGCTTGTGCGGCATCGTCACATTGCACCCGCGCCAGGCGGGGTCTGTCCGGCGCTCGGCGAGGTAGCCGGCCAGTGCTCCCTCGGCCACGCGGTGCGCGCGGTAGTCGGCGTCGAGCCCGGCACCTTCGATCCAGAAGCGATGGATGAGCGGCGACTTCGACTGCGCGATCGGATCGCCGATCACTTCGGCATAGGCGGCGCTCATCGCGGCAGCTCCCCCATGTCGCGCAAAGCGCCGAGCACTGCGAGCAGCGGCATTCCGAGCACGGTGAACTGGTCGCCTTCGATCCGTTCGAACAGTTGCACGCCGGGTCCTTCGATCCGAAACACCCCGACGCAGTGGCTTACGGCGGGCCATTCGGCGTTTAGGTAGGTCTGGATGAAATCTTCAGTAAACTTGCGCGTGTGAAGCATGGCGAGTGAAGTTTCGCGCCAGACGACCGAGCCGCCGCGGGCGATGGCGGCGGCGGAGTGGAGGTGCATGACCCGGCCCGAGAACGCGCGCAGGTGCTCGGCCGCTTCCTCGCGGCTGGCGGGCTTGTCGAAGCGCCGCTCGCCGACCACCACCAGCGAATCGCTGCCGAGCACCGGCCGCTCGGGCTCCGCGACGGCGAGCGCCTTGGCCTCGGCCAGCGCCAGCGCGACCTGGTCGGGCGGGGCGGCGCCGAGCTGCGCCTCCAGCGCCCGCTCGTCCACCCGCGCGGGCCGGGCCTCGAACGCGACGCCCGCCGCCTCGAGCATGGCCGCGCGCGAGGCGCTCTTGGATGCGAGCACCAGCGTCATATCGGCTTCGATCCGGTGAGCATGTCGTCGCCATCGCTCGCCCGCTCGCCCAGCAGGCGGATGATCGCCGCCGCGGTCTCCTCGATCGAGCGGCGCGTGACGTCGATCACCGGCCAGCCGTTGTCGGCGAACATGCGGCGGGCGAACTGGACTTCGCCGCGCACGCGCTCGGCATCGACATAGGACGTCTCGGCCGTCTCGTTGAGCGTGAGCAGGCGGTTGCGGCGGATCTGCACCAGCCGTTCGGGCGCGGTGGTCAGGCCGACGACCAGCGGATGGCGCAGTTCGAACAGCGCGGGCGGGGGCGGACTTTCGATCACGAGCGGGATGTTGGCGACCTTGTATCCGCGGTTGGCGAGATAGATGCTGGTCGGCGTCTTCGACGAACGCGAGACGCCGGCGAGCACGATATCGGCCTGCTCCCAGTCTTCCCATCCGAGCCCGTCGTCGTGCGCGATCGTGAAGTGGATCGCGTCGACCCGCCGGAAATAGGCCTCGTCCATCGCGTGCTGGCGGCCGGGGCGGCCATGCGCCTCCTGCCCGAGCTGCGCCTCGAGCGCTTCGGTCACCGCATCGAGCGCGGGCACCGCCGGCAGGCCGAGCTGGCGGCAATGCTCCTCCAACGTCGCGCGCGTCTCGGGATTGACCAGGGTGAACAGCACGAGCCCCGGATTGTCGGCAAGATCGGGCAGTATCCGCGAAAGATGCTGGCGCGAGCGGACCATCGGCCAGAAGTGGCGCACGATCTCCGCCGCGTCGAACTGGGCAAGCGCGGCCTTGGCCACCATTTCCAGCGTTTCGCCGGTGGAATCGGATACGAGATGGAGGTGGAGGCGGCTCATCCGGCAAGGTGCGCGATCGGCTGTGGAGAATGCCGGCATAAACCACGGGAGAAAGCTGGCGACAAGTTCGGGGGCCGATTTCATTCCCGCTGTCAGCCATTCGGCACCCGCGCTTGTGGACAGGGCGCGAGGCTTTTCGACAGGCTGGGGACAGCGGGGATAAGCTTCGGTTGACGCGGCAGACCGATGAGTCGCGAAGCCTCTGGGCCTGTTCATTCCGGGAGAAATCGGGCAGGGCGCGCCTGTCCCCGATATCCACAGGGCCAACAGACTCCAGCATCCTATTTAAATACTATATTATTTGGATTGGACCTTCCCGAATGCCCGGTCTTCTTCTCGACACCCTGCGCGGAAAACGCGGCGAGCGCGTGCCGCTTTGGCTCATGCGTCAGGCAGGCCGCTACCTGCCCGAATACCGCGCGCTTCGGGCGGAGAAGGGCGGTTTCCTCGAGCTGGTCTACGACAGCGAGGCCGCGGCCGAGATCACCATGCAGCCGATCGACCGTTTCGGGTTCGACGGCGCGATCCTGTTTTCCGATATCCTCATCGTGCCCTACGCGATGGGGCAGGATCTCGCGTTCCTCGCAGGCGAAGGCCCGAAGCTCTCGCCGCCGCTGGTCGATAGCGCGCTGGCGAGCCTGGAGGCGGTTCCGGGCCGCCTTGCGCCGATCTACGAAACGGTGCGGCAGGTGCGCGCGCGCCTGTCGCCCGAGACGACGCTGCTCGGCTTCGCGGGCAGTCCGTGGACCGTCGCGACCTACATGGTGGCGGGCGAGGGCAGCCGCGACCAGCACGCGGCGCGCGCGATGGCCTACTGCGATCCCCCGGCGTTCCAGGCGCTGATCGACGCGATCGTTTCGGTCACGGTCGAATATCTCGCCGGTCAGATCGAGGCCGGGGCGGAGGCAGTGCAGCTGTTCGACAGTTGGGCGGGCAGCCTCGCGCCGCACGAGTTCGAGCGCTGGGTGATCGCGCCCAATGCCGCGATCGCCGCCGCCATGGCCGAGCGGTTTCCCGGCCTGCCGGTGATCGGCTTCCCCAAGGGCTCGGGCGAGAAGCTGCCGGCCTATGCCCGGGAAACCGGCGTCGCGGCGATCGGGGTGGACGAGACGCTCGACCCCGCATGGGTGGCGCGCGAACTGCCGGCGGGCATGCCGGTCCAGGGCAATCTCGATCCCCTGCTGCTGCTCGCGGGCGGGGAGCGGCTGGCGAGCGGAGCGCGGGCGATTCTCGAGGCCTTCGCGGGCCGGCCCCATGTCTTCAATCTCGGTCACGGGATCGGCCAGCACACGCCGATCGCGCACGTCGAGACGCTGATCGAGACCGTTCGCGCATGGAGGGGGTGACGACCGCCCCGCGAGCTACTACATCGCGCCCATGCAGGACATCCTCGGCATGACCTACTACTGGCTCAAGGCGGGCCATCTGATTTTCGTGATTTTCTGGATGGCCGGCCTGTTCATGCTGCCGCGCTTCTTCGTCTATCATCAGGAATCTGCGCCCGGATCGGTCGAGGATGCCGCGTGGATCGAGCGCGAGCGGCGCCTGCTGAAGATCATCCTCATGCCATCGATCGTGGTCGTGTGGGTGCTCGGCCTGCTGCTCGCCTTCACCGTCGATGCCTGGAGCCAGGGCTGGTTCCACGCCAAGCTGCTGCTGGTGCTCGCGCTGTCGGGCTATCACGGGTGGATGGCGGCCTATGCGAAGAAGCTGGCACGCGGCGAGCGTCCGCTCGAGGGACGCAAATTGCGGCTGCTCAACGAGGTGCCGGGCATCGCCGTCGCACTGATCGTGGTACTGGTTATCGTCCGCCCGTTCTGATTGCCGGATCGACCGGCGCCGAACCTGCGCAAAGCGAATTGACGGCGCCGCAGCGCGCGCTTATTCCCAACGTCTCTTCCGGCTGAGGCCCCGCGGTCAAGCGGTGCCGGGTCTGCTTTCTCCAAGCCCATCGACCTGCCGGCCATTTCCACCACGGAACGAACACAATGCACTTGAAAGAACTTAAGCAGAAACCCCCGGCCGACCTGGTGTCGATGGCCGAGGAACTCGGCGTCGAGGGCGCCTCCACCATGCGCCGGCAGGACCTGATGTTCTGCATCCTGCGCGAACTCGCCGAAGACGAGGAATACGACGAGAAGATCATGGGCGTCGGCACCATCGAGGTGCTGCAGGACGGCTTCGGCTTCCTCCGCAGCCCCGAGGCGAACTATCTCGCCGGGCCCGACGACATCTACGTCTCTCCCAACCAGATCCGCAAATGGGGCCTGAGGACCGGCGACACGGTCGAAGGCGAGATCCGGGCGCCGAAGGACGGCGAACGCTATTTCGCGCTCACCAGCCTCACCAAGGTCAATTTCGATGATCCCGAAGCGGTCCGCCACCGGACCAACTTCGACAACCTGACGCCGCTCTATCCGGACGAGAAGCTCAATCTCGACACGCTCGATCCGACCGTGAAGGACAAGAGCGCGCGAGTGATCGACATCATCAGTCCGCAGGGCAAGGGCCAGCGCGCGCTGATCGTCGCCCCGCCGCGCACCGGCAAGACCGTGCTGATGCAGAACATCGCCAAGGCGATTACCGACAATCATCCGGAAGTCTTCCTGCTGGTTCTGCTCGTCGACGAGCGGCCGGAGGAAGTGACCGACATGCAGCGCAGCGTGAACGGCGAGGTCATCTCCTCGACCTTCGACGAACCCGCGACGCGCCACGTCCAGGTCGCCGAAATGGTGATCGAGAAGGCCAAGCGTCTGGTCGAGCACAAGAAGGACGTCGTGATCCTGCTCGATTCGATCACCCGCCTCGGCCGCGCCTACAACACCGTCGTCCCTTCGTCGGGCAAGGTCCTGACCGGCGGCGTCGACGCCAACGCGCTCCAGCGGCCCAAGCGCTTCTTCGGTGCGGCGCGCAACATCGAGGAAGGCGGCAGCCTCTCGATCATCGCCACCGCGCTGATCGACACCGGCAGCCGCATGGACGAGGTCATTTTCGAGGAGTTCAAGGGCACCGGCAATTCGGAGATCGTGCTCGACCGCAAGGTCGCCGACAAGCGCATCTTCCCGGCGCTCGACGTCGGCAAGTCCGGCACCCGCAAGGAAGAGCTGCTGGTCGAGAAGGACAAGCTCTCCAAGATGTGGGTCCTCCGGCGCATCCTCATGCAGATGGGCACGATCGATGCGATGGAATTCCTCCTCGACAAGATGAAGGATTCCAAGACCAACGAGGACTTCTTCGCGACGATGAACCAGTAGGTCGGGCATGTCGGTTCCGGTCCGCGCGGCGATCACCGGCGGGTCCCGGCACGGGCAAGTCGACCCTGCTCGAGGCGCTCGACCGGCGCGGGATCGCGACCGAGCCCGAGGTCGCACGCGCGATCCTGCGCGAGGCCGGCGGCATGGCTCTGCGGGCGGACGATCCTGCCGGCTTCGCGCGGGCGATGTTCGAAGCGGAGCTTGCCGCCTGGCGGGCGGCCGAGGGGCGGCCGGGCCCGACGGTGTTCGACCGCGGCTTTCCCGATATCGTCGGCTTCCTGCGGCTCGAAGACCTGCCGGTGCCCGAGGACATCGACCGCGTCTGCCGCGAGCTGCGCTACGACGGCCCGGTGTTCCGCGCGCCGCCGTGGCAGGCGATCTACCGGCCCGACGAGGAGCGGATTCAGGACTGGGAGGCGGCGCTGGCAAGCGATGCGGCGGTCACGGCCGCGTGGCGCGACTACGGCTACGAGTCGGTCGATCTGCCGCTCGTCAGTGCCGAGGAGCGCGTCGATTTTGTGCTTGAATGCCTACAGGCTGCGAACCTGCGTTGGTGACGCGCTAGCAGTCGTGAATCAGTTTCGAATCAACCATTCGAAATCGCCATTTGCTTTGAGCGTAAAATCACCGACCATCAGCGCCTCCCTTCCGATGATCACGTCGAAAGCAGGATACGGACTGACTTCGATTGCAAGGTAGGGTTCATCCAAGATGAACGGCAGTGGTCCGATATCGTCGCAATAGATTCCCAGGAATGTCGTCCATGATCGGTGATAGTTCTGTCCAGCCAGTCCCGATGCCGGCATCTTGCCTCGGTAATTGAGGTTGGCGGCTTCTGCGAGCGAGCGTGTCACGCTCATGCCGTCTGCACCAGTGTCAAGCAGGGCACGGCAATCTACACCCGATTGGGTTGGTGTAGGATTCGATGACGAGGTTGAAAGTAGTTCGGGAGTGGTGGGAAGGACGCAAACACGGATGATAGGCGGTTCGTTGCGCGCGTTACCCTTGATCAACAGCACCGCTGAACATTCCCAATTCAACTGGCCTGTCGGTTATGCGCTGGATCGAGTAGCGCCCGTCGGTGAATTCGCCATCTGCGCTCCGTATCGCCTCGCTAAGTTTTGCATACAGCCCAGCAATTCGCTGGTCTCGCAAAACGGCGAACCAACCTTCGTGATCGGGCAGTAGGTCGGGCAACTGGGGCAGAAACGCGAATAGATTGCGCTGAATTTCGCGATCGAGCTCGATATCCATGCTCCGACTCCTTGCGTGCAGAATATCAGACTCGACTCGTTGATTCCATTTCAAAGTACGAATCTTTCACAACAGAATCACGAAAGCTTGTTACAATCGGCTCGTAAAGGCTGAAATGGCTTTATAGCGCCTTCGCGAAGCTGTCGGCGCGGGCGAGGCGCCAGTCGCGCGCATACTGCGTGCCTTCGGGTTCCATCAGCAGCTCTCCGGGTTCGAGGAAGTTGTAGATGTAGTCGATACTGTCCGAGCGCGCGCTGTTCTGCCGCTCGGACAAGTCGCACGGTTCGATCTGCCACGGATTGTCCAGCCCCATGGCGACGACCATTTCGCGCAGCGCGTGGAGCGTATGGCGGTGGAAGCGGGTGACGCGCTCGGACTTGTCCATCACCACCAGCCCGCGCTGGCGGGTCGCGTCCTGGGTCGCGACGCCGGTGGGGCAGGTGTCGTCATGGCAGCGCATCGACTGGACGCAGCCGAGCGCGAACATGAAGGCGCGCCCGGCGTTGCACCAGTCGGCGCCGAGCGCGAACTTCATCGCCATGCCCGCGCCCGAATGGACCTTGCCGGCGGCGGACAGGCGGATTTCGTCCCGCAGTTCGCAGCCGACCAGCGCATTGCGCAGCAGGATCAGCCCTTCGCGTAGCGGCATGCCGATCCGGTTCGACATTTCGACCGGCGCCGCGCCGGTGCCGCCCTCGGCGCCGTCGACCACGATATAGTCGAGCCGGATGCCCGTCTCGCGCATGGCTTTCATCACTGCGAACACCTCGTGCGGCTTGCCGACGCAGAGCTTGATTCCGATCGGCTTTCCGCCCGAGAGATCGCGCAGTTGCGCCGCCCATTCGAGCAGGCCGACCGGGGTCGAGAAGGTCGAGTGGGCCGCGGGCGAGATGCAGTCCTTGTGCGGCAGAACGCTGCGCGCGCCGGCGATCTCCTCGCTCACTTTCGCCGCGGGCAGGACGCCGCCGTGGCCGGGCTTGGCGCCCTGGCTGAGCTTGATCTCGACCATCTTGACCTGGTCGGCCTGCGCCGCGTCCGCAAAGCGCGCGGGATCGAAGCGGCCCTTATCGTCGCGGCAGCCGAAGTAGCCGCTGCCGATCTCCCACACCAGATCGCCGCCGTGCTCGCGGTGGTAGCGCGAGATGCCGCCTTCGCCGGTGTCGTGGTAGAATCCGCCCGCCGCTGCGCCCTTGTTGAGCGCGAGGATTGCATTGGCCGAGAGCGACCCGAAGCTCATCGCGGAGATATTGAGCAGCGAGGCGGAGTAGGGCCGCGCGCATTGCGGCCCGCCGACGTCGACTCGCCACTCCGTAGGGGCCTCCTCGTTGGGCACGATGGAATGGGCGAGCCACTCGTATTCGTCCGAATAGACGTCGAGTTCGGTGCCGAAGGGATGCGAGTCGAGCTCGCCCTTGGAGCGCGCGTAGACCAGCGCCCGCTCGTCGTGGTTGAACGGCCGCCCTTCGAGATCGCCCTCGACTACGTAGGCGCGGGCATAGGGACGCAGGTCCTCCATGATCCAGCGCACCCGGGCGAGCAGCGGATAGTTGCGGCGCAGCGTGTGCTTGCGCTGGAAGAAGTCCCATACGGCGACCGCCAGCAGGGGGAGGGTGAGCACGAGGCCCCAGCGCAGCGGCTCCCACCACGCGAACAGCGCCGTCAGGACGATCAGCAGCGCCGGCACGACGAAGCGCGAGGCGACGTGCCCTGAGAAACGCCAGGACGCGCGGTTGATCATCGCCTGCCGCCCCTCAGCCGAGGTGCCGGGCGAAGAACTCCGCGGTGCGCTCGTCCGCCAGCGTCGCACCCTGTTCGTCGCGGCGCTTGCCGAATTCGGTGGCGAAGCCGTGGTCGAGGCCCGGATAATCGTGGAGCGTGACCTTGGGATGGTCGTCCAGCCCCTCGTGCATCGCCTTCTGCGTATCCTTGTCGACGAACCCGTCGTCGCCCGCGATGTGCAGCATCAATGGATTGGCGATGCCGTGCTTCTCGCGCAGCAGGTTGTCGATCCCGACCGCGTAATAGCCGACGGAGGCGTCCACGTCGGTGCGCGCCGCGGTCATGTAGGCGAGCCGCCCGCCGAGGCAGTAGCCGACCGCGCCGACTTTCGCGACGCCTTCGCTCCTGCGGATCCAGTGGATCGTCGCCTCGATGTCGCGGATGCCCTGATCCTGGTCGAACTTGCCCATCAGATCGAGCGCGCGCTGGAATTCAGCCTCCACATCGGGGTCGAGCTCGACGCCAGGTTCGATCCGCCAGAACACGTCGGGCGCGACCGCGAGATAGCCGGCCTCCGCCAGACGGTCGCACTTGCGGCGGATGCCGGGGTTCACGCCGAAGATTTCCTGGATCACGACGATCGCCGCCCGCGCCGTTCCCTCCGGCCGCGCGACATAGGCGCTGAACGTCCGGTCGCCCGACAGTGTCTCGATGGTCGCGGTCTCGCTCATTTCGTCGTCCCTTCCTTTCCCGGTTACACCTGCGTAGGCCGGGCTTACCGCTTGCGCGCGGCGAATGCCAAACCCAGTTTGTTTCCCGATCCAACGGAGGAACCGCGATGAAGGTCCATATCGAAATCGACTGCACGCCCGAGGAGGCCCGGACCTTCATGGGTTTGCCCGACGTCGGCAAGGCCAACGACGTCTACGTCGACATGATGGCCAAGGCGATGAAGGGGGTCAGCAATCCCGACCAGTTGCAGGACTACGCGCGCCAGCTCGCCCCGATGGGGCAGGCGGGCCTGAAGCTGTTCCAGAGCTTCATGGAAGGCGCGGCGCGCAACGCGGACAAGAAGCCGACGGACGAGAAGTCCTAGGAGCTCATCGCTTCGATACACCGCAAACAAATCCGTCATCCCAGCTTTTGGTGGGATGACGAGAGGGAGAGCGTGGCCGCGGGCGACCAACCAGCCATGAAACCAACGTCGACTCCTCACGATAGCGGCAAGGCGCTGGCCGAGACGATCTTCGCGCTGTCGAGCGGTGCAGTGCCCGCCGGCATCGCGGTCGAGCGTGTCAGCGGTCCGCGCGCGGGCGAGGCCTTGCAGGCGCTGGCTGGCGCGCTTCCCCCGGCGCGGCGAGCGGCGGCGCGGACCTTGCGCGACGGCCGGGGCGAAGTGCTCGACCGGGCGCTGGTGCTGTGGCTGCCGGGGCCGGGGACCGCGACGGGCGAGGACGTCGCTGAGCTTCACCTGCACGGCGGACGGGCGGTGGTGAGCGCGGTCGAGCGCGCGTTGGCGGAGCTGCCGGGCTTGCGCGCCGCGACGCCCGGCGAGTTCACCCGCCGCGCCTTCGCCAATGGCCGGATCGACCTTGCCGAAGCCGAAGGGCTGGCCGGCCTGCTTGAGGCGGAGACCGAATTGCAGCGGCGCTCGGCGATGGCATTGGCCGGCGGGGCGCTGTCGCAGCAGGTCGGTGAGTGGCGCGACCGGGTGCTCGCGCTTTCCGCGCAAGTGGAGGCGGTGCTCGACTTTTCGGACGAAGAGGACGCGGCGGACTTGCCGTCGTCGTTCACGGACGATGGGTCGCGGCTCGCCGAGGAACTCGACCAGTGGCTCGCTCGCCCGCGTGCGACCGTCTTGCGCGAGGGGTACCGGGTCGTCCTCGCCGGCCCGCCCAATGCCGGAAAATCGACACTTTTCAATGCTTTGCTGGAGAACGAAGCGGCCATAACCTCGCCGATCGCCGGAACGACGCGCGACGTTCTCGAACGGTCGGTCGCAGTCGCCGGAATTCCCTTCACTTTCGTCGACACGGCCGGGCTGCGCGAGGACGAGAGCGGGGACGATATCGAGAAGATCGGCATTGCCCGGGCGCAGGAGCAGCTCGGGCGCGCCGATCTCGTACTCTGGCTCGGCGAGGAAGGGCAGGGGCCGACGGGCGCCTGGGAGATCGATGCCAAGGCGGACGACCAGACTCGCCGGGCCAAGGGCGAGGGTGCGCTCGCGCTTTCGGCGAGGACCGGGTTCAACCTGGATCGGTTGCGCGAGCGGCTGATGGCCCGTGCGCGGGACGCGATGCCGGCGCCGGGAGAAGTCGCGCTGACCGAGCGGCAGTCCGCCTTGCTCGAGGAGGCCCGGGGTGCGCTCGCCGAGATCGGCGCGGCCGGCGACCCCTTGATCGCGGCAGAGCATCTGCGTCTCGCCCGCAGTGCCTTCGATCGCCTGACCGGACGCGCGTCGACCGAGCACATGCTGGACGCGCTGTTCGGGCGCTTCTGCATCGGCAAGTGATGTTTCACGTGGAACATCGCATTCCCGCCAGACCTGGCATCTATCCAGCGCGAGCGCTTTGACCGTCTGAGCGAGATCGCCTATCGCGCGGGCCATGCGCTCCTACGATATCCTTGTCATTGGCGGCGGGCACGCCGGCGTCGAAGCGGCGGCCGTCGCTGCGCGTATGGGCGCGCGCGTCGGACTGGTGACGTTCGATCCCGAAACGGTCGGGGCGATGAGCTGCAATCCCGCAATCGGCGGGCTGGGGAAGGGGCACCTTGTCCGCGAGGTCGACGCTTTCGACGGCGTGATCGGCCGCGCAGCCGACGCAGCGGCGATCCACTATCGCATGCTCAACATGTCGAAAGGCAGCGCCGTCTGGGGCCCGCGCATCCAGGCCGACCGCAAGCTGTTCAAGACCGCCGTCCAGCATGCGTTGGGTGAGCAGGCGAATCTCGACCTGATCCCGGGGGAGGCGGCGGCCCTGATTCTGGACGGCGGCCGGACAAAGGGCCTCACGCTCGCCGACGGTTCGCATATCGAAGCGCAGGCGATAATCCTCTGCACCGGCACGTTCCTCGGCGGCCGCCTGTTCCGCGGCGAGGAGCGGTTCGAAGGCGGACGGATCGGCGAGAACGCCGCGCATGTCCTCGCGGCGCAGCTCCGCGAGGCGAAGCTGCCGATGGCGCGGCTCAAGACTGGCACGCCGCCACGGCTGGACGGGCGGACGATCGACTGGGCGCGGCTGGCCGAGCAACCGTCGGACGACGGGACCTGGACGATGTCCGCCGTCACGCCGCGGCGCGCGAATCCGCAGGTCTTCTGCGCCATCACCCGCACCAACGCGCGCAGCCACAACATCATTCGTGCGGGGCTGGATCGGTCGCCGCTGTTCACCGGCGCGATCGATGCACAGGGGCCGCGCTATTGCCCCTCGATCGAGGACAAGATCCACCGCTTCGGCGACCGCGAGGGACATCAGGTGTTCCTCGAACCCGAAGGGCTCGACACCCACCTCGTCTATCCCAACGGCGTCAGCACTTCGCTTCCGGTCGACGTCCAGCTCGCCATGCTCAGAAGTATGGAAGGGCTCGAGGCCGTCGACATGGTCGTCCCCGGCTATGCCGTCGAATACGATCACATCGATCCGCGCACGCTCACGCCGGCGCTGGAGCTGCGCGCGATCGGCGGGCTCTATTGCGCGGGACAGATCAACGGCACGACCGGCTACGAGGAAGCCGCGGCGCAGGGGCTCGTCGCCGGAATGCATGCGGCGGCCGCGGTGCTGGGCCGGGAGCCGGCGCCGCTCGACCGCGCCAACTCGTACATCGCGGTCATGGTCGATGACCTGACTCTGCAGGGGGTCAGCGAACCCTATCGCATGTTGACCGCGCGGGCCGAGTATCGCCTGCGGCTGCGCGCCAACAATGCTTCGACGCGCCTGACGCCGTTGGCGATCGCGGCCGGTTGCGCCGGCGACGCGCGCCGCCGTTGGTTCGAATCGCGCGAGCAGCGGCGCGCCGAGTGGGACGCGCAGCTCGCGAGGGGAGTGCCTGCCTCAGAGCTGGAGCAGGCGGGACTGCCGATCCGGCGCGACTCCGGCGTTCACCGGCTAGACGAATGGCTACGGTACAACGGCGTCGATCTCGCGGGTCTCGCACCGTGGCTCGACGAGGGTTTCGACCCGGCTGAGGAGATCGCGGTGGAGCTGGCGGAAGACGCGATCTACGCGCCCTATCTTGAGCGGCAGGAGGCCGAGCTGCGGGATTTGCGTGCTAGCGAGACAGTAAGGCTGGGGAGTGGCTTCCCCTATGGGGAAGTGCCGGGCCTCTCCAACGAGATGGTGGAGCGGCTGACCACGGCGCAGCCCGAGACGCTTTCGGCAGCGGGGCGAGTTCCGGGGATCACACCCGCGGCGCTCTCGGCGGTGCTCGTCCATGCGCGCCGGCGCGATATGCGGCCAGAAGCGGCATGATCGCAAGCGAGGATCAGGCCCGCGCATACGTCGCCGGCCTGTGCGATTCGGTCGCCATGGACCGGCTCAACCGGCTGATCGGCGCACTCGCCGAAGAGAACGAGCGGCAGAATCTCGTCGCGCGCGCGACGCTGCCATCGATATGGCAACGCCACATCGCGGATTCGGCGCAGCTCCTCGAATATGTTCCACGTGAAACAGGACCTTGGCTAGACCTCGGCTCGGGGGCAGGGCTCCCGGGCCTGGTCATTGCCGCGATGCGGCCCGAATGGCCCGTGGTTCTCGTCGAATCGCGCCGGAAGCGAATCGAATGGCTGGAGCGTATGCGGGACGAGCTTGCACTCGAACACTGCCGGATCGAAGGGGTGCGACTCGAAAATGTCGACAGTGTTCCCGTGGGCGTGATCTCGGCGCGCGCCTTCGCATCGCTCGAACGTATCCTCGCGCTATCCGCACGATTTTCCACAAGCGAAACCCTGTGGCTGTTGCCCAAGGGGCGTTCGGCGGCGCAAGAATTGCAGGAGCTGCCCAAACGGCAGCGCGCGCTGTTTCACGTGGAACAATCGCGGACGGACCCCGCATCGGGCATTATCGTCGGTAAGCTGGCCGGGAGAAAAGCATGATCACCATCGCCATCGCGAACCAGAAGGGCGGGGTCGGCAAGACGACGACCGCCATCAACATCGCGACGGCGATGGCGGCGATCGGCTGGAAGACGCTGCTGGTCGATCTCGATCCGCAGGGCAATGCCTCGACCGGACTGGGAATCGCCAGCGCCGACCGCGAGAGTTCTAGCTACGACATTCTGGTCGACGAAGCTCCGCTCGCCGAATGTGTCCATCCGACGGCTATCCCGGGTCTCGATATCGTCCCTGCCACGGTCGATTTGAGCGGAGCGGAGGTGGAGCTCGTGTCGGTCGAGGATCGCACCGCACGGCTGCGGCGGGCGCTTGCCGACCATCACGCGCACGACATCTGCTTTATCGATTGCCCCCCGTCGCTCGGGTTGCTCACGCTCAACGCGCTGGGTGCGGCCGACACCCTGCTGGTTCCGCTTCAGTGCGAGTTCTTCGCGCTTGAGGGCCTGAGCCAGCTCCTGCAGACCGTCGAGCGGGTGCAGCAGCGCTTTAATCCCGATCTCGGCATCATCGGGATCGTCCTGACCATGTTCGATCGCCGCAATCGGCTGACGGACCAGGTTGCGGACGATGTGCGCGATTGCCTGGGCAAGCTCGTGTTCGAGGCGGTCATCCCGCGCAACGTGCGCCTGTCCGAAGCACCGAGCCACGGGCTCCCCGCGCTCGTCTACGACCACGCCTGCGCCGGCAGCCGCGCCTATATCGCGCTCGCACGTGAACTGATCGGACGCATTCCCGAGAAGAGGAAAGCCGCATGAGCAACTCCCCCGAACCGACCGCCGCCTCGGCGCCCGTTCGCAACGCGACCGACCGCAAGCGGAAGCTCGGGAGAGGGCTGGGTGCACTCCTGGGCGAAACTCAGCGCGAAGAGCCGCTCGCTCGCAGCGAGGCCGGCGGGTCGGTGGAAAATGCCGGTAAATCAAGTGCTTCACCGCGTTCGGGCCTTGCCTCCATTGCAACGTCGGCGATTGAGCCGCTGCCCGGTCAGCCGCGCCGCCGTTTCGACGAGGCGGCGCTCGAGGAACTTGCTGCGTCGATCGCCCAGCGCGGCGTGATCCAGCCGGTGATCGTCCGGCCGCTCGCCCGCGGGCGCTATCAGCTCGTGGCGGGGGAGCGGCGCTGGCGTGCAGCGCAGAAGGCGCGGCTGCACGAGATTCCCGCGATCGTGCGCGAGCTCGACGAAACCGAGGTCATGGCGCTCGCGCTGATCGAGAACATCCAGCGCGAGGATCTCAATCCGGTTGAGGAAGCGCGCGCCTATCAGGCGCTGGCCGACCGGCAGGGCATGACGCAGGGCGAGATCGCGCAACTGGTCGACAAGTCGCGCAGTCACGTCGCGAATCTCCAGCGTCTGCTCAATCTGCCCGAAGACGTGCTCGATCTGGTCGAGGAGGGCGCGCTGTCGATGGGGCACGCCCGGGCGCTAATCGGAAACGACGCCGCGGTCGAGTTGGCGCAACGTGCGGTCTCCCAGAAGCTCTCCGTTCGCCAGATCGAGAAGCTTGCCGCGCAGCCCGCCGAGGGCGAACCGCGCCGCAAGGTCCGCAATTCGCGCGATCCGGCGAAAGATGCCGACATTGCCGCGGTTCAGACCCACCTGGAGGAGTTTCTCGGACTGGGCGTGCGGATCAAGACCGACGCCGATCCGCGGTCGGGGGCTGTGACGATCCGCTACCGGACGCTCGATCAGCTCGATCTGATCTGCCAGCGCCTGACCGGCGGCGATATCTAGTTTCTATCTAAGTAACTGATATGTCAAGTAAAGGCGGCGACCGGGTGGCTCCGCGGCCGCCGCCTCCCCCTACGAAGCCGCAAGAATGCGGCTTCGCCCCAAGTCATCTGGTCTTGCTGTACTTGATCCGCTTGTCCGGCGCGGGCGTGCGGATCACGCGCCGTTTGGTCGAGACGGGCCGTTCGGCGCGCGGCTCGGCCTCGACCCATTCCTCCGTCACATATTCGCGCACGACCGCGCGCTGCGGCACGGCCATCAGGACGGGCATGTAGGTTACCGCCGGGGCGCAAGCGCAGCCGTGGCCGTAATAGCCGGGGTAGCCGTACCCGTAAGGAGCAGGGGGCGGATAGGCCGGCGCCGGTGCGTGCGCATAGCCGTGCGGATAGCGCTCGAGCATAGCCTCGCAGTAATCCTCCGCCCGGTCCCGATCGACGGCGGCGCCGATCGCGGTGCCGATGGCAAGGCCGGCCAAGCCGCCGACTCCCGCGCCGATCAGGGTGCCCGCAAGCCGCTCGCCGTCGGCAACGCGATTGCCGATCAGCCCGCCCGCGGCCGCGCCGAGCAGTCCCCCGGCGACACCGCCTTCCTCGCGGCCTTCGCCGGCGCGATAGCGCGCCCGGCAGTCCGCCAGCCACGCCTCGGCGTCGAAATGCGGCGGGGGCGCGGGCGGCGCAGGATAATAGGCAGCCGGCGGCGGCGGGACTTCGTGGTAGACCGGCCCACTGCGCTCGTATTCGTAGCGGTCGGCGTAGTCGTCATACGCAGGATCGTCGGAGTATTCCGGCTCGTGATAGACTTCCTGCGGCGGCGGAGACGGTTGTGCCGGCGCCGGAAGCGGCTGAACCACGGGCGCCTGCTCGTAAACGACTTCGCCAGGCGGCAGCGGATAGGCGTACTCGTACGGCATCTCGGGCTGCGCCATCGCCGGAGATGCGGCGCCGATCGCGCCCACTGCGGCGCCGAGCAGGGTCAGGTGACGGGCGGTCATGGTCGATCCCCTTCGTTAGGCCGAGTCGATTCCCGGCGTTAACGAAAAATCTACCATTGCAACCCGCAGAGGCACACGTGCCTGCGGGCGATGTCCCGAAACGGGGCGCCGGGGGGTCAGATCCGGTCGGAGAGGATCGCCGCGAGCGCTTCCAGACCGTCCGCGTCCTCCCGGTCGAAGCGCGCCGGCTCGGGACTGTCGAGATCGATCACCGCGATTACTGCCCCGTCGCGAAATACGGGCACGACCAGTTCGGAGCGGCTGGCTGCGTCGCAGGCAATATGGCCGGGGAAGGCGTGCACGTCCTCCACGAGCTGCGTCTCGCCCGTTCGCGCCGCTGCGCCGCACACGCCCTGGCCCAGCGGAATGCGGATACAGGCCGGCCGACCGGCGAACGGCCCGAGGACGAGCTCGTCCTCCACCATCCGGTAGAAGCCCGACCAGTTGAGGCGCGGAACGAACTCCCAGATCAGGGCGGCGACGTTGGCCATGTTGGCGATGCCGTCACGCTCGCCGGCAGTCAGCGCATCGGCGGCCGCGCAAAGCTGACGGTAAAGCTCGGGCTTGGGGAGCGCGGGGTCGGCAGCGAAATCGTACATGGCACGCCCTCTAGGGTCCGTACTTAACTGGAGCAAGGTCGTGACGGAGCGGATTTTGGTGCCAGGCTAGGAGCAAGGAGGGAGCGATGATGATTCATCGTGACCGACGCGCGACGCCGCATGGCGCCAAAATCCGCCCGCCGCGCAGCGGTTGCCCATGGAGGCTCGCCGAGCAGCGTCGCTTGCTTGCGCGTAGCGCTGCTACGCGCCTGCGCTGCGCTCCTTGTCGGCGGACCTCCATGGGCAATCACGATCCTTGCTCCAGTTAAGTACGGACCCTGGACCGCTGCGCCATTGCCGCAAAGGCCCGCAGCGCGTAATCCTTCCGCTCATGAGCACCAAGCGCAAGATCCTGATCTGGGTCCTTCTCCTGATCCTCGTCCTCATCTTCGCGGCCGCCTGGCTCGTCAGGGGCGACGAGGCCGAGCTCTCGGTGGCCGAGGTCACCGGTACGGATCCGACACTGGCGGAGCCCGACTCCCAGATGATTCCGACGGTTCGGATCGCCAAGCCGGTCGGCTGGGCGCCCGACCAGGCGCCGCAAGCGGCGGAAGGGCTGACCGTCACGCGCTTCGCCGAGGGGCTCGACCATCCGCGCGTCATCTACACGCTGCCCAACGGCGATGTCCTGGTGACCCTGACCCGGGCGCCCAAGAGCGACGACGACGAAGGCGGGTTTACCGACTGGGTCGCCGGCTTGCTGATGTCGCGTGCGGGGGCGACGGGCGAATCACCCGACACGCTC
This sequence comes from Pelagerythrobacter aerophilus, assembly GCF_003581645.1. Lineage (GTDB taxonomy): Bacteria > Pseudomonadota > Alphaproteobacteria > Sphingomonadales > Sphingomonadaceae > Pelagerythrobacter > Pelagerythrobacter aerophilus. The sequence continues at coordinate 719,637 of NZ_QXFK01000019.1, forward strand.
GTGCTATTGCGCGATGCAGACGGCAACGGCGATGCCGAGCAGCGGTTCGTGCTGACCGACGATCTCGAATCGCCGTCCGGCATCGCCTGGGCCGACGAGACGCTCTACGTCGCCAATCACGACGCGCTGCTTGCCTTTCCCTACGAACTCGGCGCGACGCAGATCACCGCCGAGCCGCGCAAGCTGATGGACCTGCCGGCTGCCGGCAACCACTGGATGCGCAACATCGCGCTCGATCCGGAAGGCGCCCACATCTACGTCGCGGTCGGATCGGCCTCCAACATCGCCGAGAAGGGCATCGAGCTGGAAGAAGGCCGGGCCGCGATCTGGGAGTACGATCTCGAGGACGACCGGCAGCGGATCTACGCAACCGGCCTGCGCAATCCCAACGGCCTCGACTGGAGCCCGTGGAGCGGCGAACTCTGGACCACGGTCAACGAGCGCGACATGCTCGGCTCGGACCTCGTGCCCGACTACCTCACCAACGTGCCGATCGGCGCGCAGTACGGCTGGCCCTGGGTCTACTGGAAGAACAATATCGACCGCCGGGTTGAGGCGCCGATGCCGGCGTTTCTCATCGAATATGCCCGGCGGCCCGAATATGCGCTCGGCCCGCACGTCGCGGCGCTCGGCCTGGTCTTCAGTGAAGAAGGCGCGCGCGTGGGTCCGCGTTTCGGTCAGGGCGCCTTCATCGCGCGCCACGGATCATGGAACCGCAAGCCACCTGCCGGGTACGACGTCGTCTACGTAGCCTTCGATGAGCGCGGCAACCCGCTCGGCAAGCCGATCCCGGTGCTGACCGGCTTCCTGACGGGCGAGGGCACGACGCGTGGCCGCCCCACCTGGGTCGAATGGGCCGGCGACGGCGCGCTGCTGGTGAGCGACGACACCGCGGGCATCATCTGGCGTGTGATTGCCCCCGGGGCTGAACCCCTGCCGGCGATCGAGCGCATCCAGGGCGCTTCGTTGCCGCCCCAGCGCGAACTGGGCGGCAGCACAGCCACGTTCGACGACGACTACGCGCGCGAAGACGTGATCCAGTAAAGCCTCAGATCGCGCGTCCGGCGCGTCCGGCAAGCTCGTTCACATAATGCCATGCCGTGCGGCCCGAGCGTGCGCCGCGCCGCCGCGCCCATTCGAGCGCATCGGGCTCGCTCCACTCGAGGCCGTATTCGCGGGCGTAACCTGCGATAATCGCCAGGTAATCGTCCTGCGTGCAGTTGTGGAAGCCGACCGAGAGTCCGAACCGGTCGGCCAGCGCGAGCGTATCGTCGACCGCATCGCGCGGGTTCAGCGGATCGTCCTGTTCGCGCGAATGGCGCGGCACGATTGCCCGGCGGTTGGAGGTGACCGCGAGGCGTACGTTCGTGGGCCGCGCTTCGACTCCGCCTTCGAGCCAACTGCGCAAGTGGCGCGGGCCGGCCGTATCCTCCTCGCCGAACCCGAGATCGTCGATATAGACGAGGAAATTGCGTCCCGCCTCGCGGAGCTGCGCGAACAGGCGCGGGAGTGAGGGCAGGGCGTCCGCCGCGACCTGCACCAGTGCCAGTCCGCCGGGCACTGCGGCTTGGGCTGCAACGACCGAAGCCCGCACCAGCGCCGATTTGCCCATGCCGCGTGCGCCCCACAGCAGCATGTCGTGCGCTGCGTGACCCCTGGCGATGCGCACGACGTTGGCCGCGACGGTGTCGCGCTGGGCGTCGATGCCCTGGAGCAGCGCGAGCGGCGGCGCATCGATCGCGCCGACGGGACGCGCCGCGTGCCCGTCCCATACATAGGCGGGCGCCGCGTTCCAGTCGGTCGCCGGCGCAGCTTCTCCCGCGAGCTTCTCCAGCGCATCGGCAATCCGCGCGAGAGGATCGCCTTGGTCGGACGAAGTCTCGCGCGTCATCCCGCGAGCTGCTCGCTGGTGAGCGTGTAGAGCGGCTCCGCGCCGGCCATGGCCGATGCCTTGAGACCGGCGGCCTCGGGCACGATCCGGTCGAGGAAGAAGCGCACGCTCGCGCGCTTGGCGGCGGCGGTGCCCGGCGCTTCGCCGCCTCCGATCGCGCGAAGCTGCCGCAGCAACTGCCACCCGGCGACCGCGACGGCCGACATCGTGCAGAACGGCACGCTGCCGGCAAGCCGGTCGTCCAGCGACGCAGTGTCGCGCATCCATTCGCCGATCGCGGCGCAATCGTTGGCGAGCGCGGCGAGGGACGGCTCATCGCCCGCCGCATCGCGCGCGATATCCGCCATCAATGCGGCGAACACCGCGCCGTTCTCGAGCCCCAGCTTGCGCGTCACCAGGTCGGCGGCCTGAATGCCGTTGGTGCCTTCGTAGATCGGGGCGATGCGCGCGTCGCGGTAATGCTGCGCCGCACCGGTCTCCTCGATGAAGCCCATGCCGCCGTGGATCTGTACGCCAAGGCTGGCGACTTCGATGCCCACGTCGGTCCCCCAGGCCTTGATCAGCGGCACGAGCACGTCGCCGCGCCGATCGGCCGCCTCGTCGCCCAGCGTGCCGCGGTCGACCTGGCCCGCGGTGTAGTAGAGGAGAGCCCGCGCGCCTTCGGTCAGCGCCTTCATCCGCAGCAGCATGCGGCGCACGTCGGGATGCTCGATGATCGCGACCGGCGTCTTGTCGGGCGATCCGGCGCGGGCCGACTGCACGCGCTCGGCAGCATAGGCGAGCGCGGCCTGGGTCGCGCGCTCGCCGATCTGTACGCCCTGGTTGCCGACGTTGATCCGCGCGTTGTTCATCATCGTGAACATCGCCATCAGCCCGCGGTTCTCCGCGCCGACGAGTTCGCCAATGCATTCGCCGTTGTCGCCGTAGCTCATCAAGCAGGTCGGCGAGGCATTGATGCCGAGCTTGTGCTCGAGGCTCACGCACCGCACGTCGTTCCGGGGGCCGGGCGATCCGTCGTCGTTGACGTGGTACTTCGGCACGAGGAACAGCGAGATGCCGCGGCTGCCCTCGGGCGCGTCGGGCAGGCGCGCGAGAACGAGATGGACGATGTTCTCCGCCAGCTCGTGCTCGCCGAACGTGATGAAGATCTTCTGCCCGGCGATGCGGTATTTGCCGGCGTGCTCGCCGTCTTCGATCGGGGTTGCCGTGGTGCGCAGCGCGCCGAGGTCGCTGCCCGCCTGCGGCTCGGTGAGGTTCATCGTGCCGGACCACTGGCCGCTGACCAGCTTGGGCAGATAGGCCGCCTTCTGCGCCTCGCTGCCGTGATGGTCGAGCGCCTCGATCGCGCCGACCGAGAGCATCGGCAGGAGGCTGAACGCCATGTTCGCGGTGCCGAGGTTCTCGAGCACGTTGCAGGCGAGCGTGAAGGGCAGGCCCTGGCCGCCGAACTCTGCCGGGCCGGCGATCGCGTTCCAGCCCTGCGCGACATAGTCGGCATAGCCCTGCGCGAACCCGTCCGGCAGGCGGACCACGCCGTTCTCCAGCTTCGCGCCTTCCAGGTCGCCCGCGCGGTTCAGCGGTGCCCATTCCCCGGCAGCGAAAGCGCCGATGCCTTCGACGATCGCCTCGACCATATCGGGCTCCGCCGCGGCGAAGCGTTCGGTCGCGGCGAGGTCGGCAATTCCCGCGTTGACGCGGATGGCGAGCAACTGATCCTGGGTGGCGGGCGAGTAGGTCACGTCGTGCGGTTCCCCTTGGCTTTGCGCCAAAGCGCATATAGCGCGCGGGAATGAGCGGCAAGAACGCGACCGAAACAGTTTCTGCAGATGCGAAAGGAATTGCTCGCGCGGCGAGAATTCTCGCCGCCGGCGGGCTGGTCGCGGTGCCGACCGAGACGGTCTATGGCCTCGCTGCCCGGGCCGACAGCGACGAGGCTGTGGCGCGGATTTACGATGCCAAGGGGCGGCCGAGCTTCAACCCGCTGATCGTGCACGTCCGCGATGCCGCGCAGGCCGCGCGGTATGCGCGGCTGGAGGGTGACGCCTCGCTGCTCGCCGAACGCGTGTGGCCAGGGCCGCTGACGCTGGTTCTGCCCCGGCGCGAGGATGCGGGTCTGGCCGCGGCGGTCACTGCCGGTCTGCCGACGGTCGCGCTGCGCGCGCCGGCGCATCCGGCCATGCGGGCACTGCTCGCCGCCTGCGATTTTCCGCTTGCGGCGCCCTCGGCCAACCGCAGCGGCTTCATCAGCCCCACACAGGCGGAACACGTCTCCGCCTCGCTCGACGGGCGGATCGACCTCATTCTCGATGCAGGGCCGTGCGAGGAGGGGGTCGAATCGACGATCCTCGCCATTCGTGACGGCGGGCGCTGGGACGAGCTTCGTCCTGGACCCGTGGATCTCGACGCGCTCCACCGCCTGTTGCTGGGAGCGCCGCGCGAAAGCGGCAGCGCGGGCGGTGCGATCGAGGCGCCCGGCCAGCTCGCGAGCCACTACGCGCCGGGCAAGCCGGTGCGCCTCAACGCCGCGACAGCCACGCCGGACGAGTTTCTGATCGGTTTCGGTGCCGTTGCGAGCCACTGCTCGCTCTCGCCATCCGGCGATCTCGCCGAGGCCGCCGCGCGCCTCTATGCCTGCCTCCACCAAGCGGCGCGATCGGACCTGCCGCGCATCGCGGTCGCGCCCGTGCCGGAAGCGGGGATCGGCGCCGCGATCAACGACCGGCTGCGGCGCGCCGCAGCCTGAGCCGGGCTAGCGCGGTTCGGGGGCGGCCGGAACGCTGGGCAGCAGGATCTGGATCTCGCCGTAGGTCCGTCGCGCGTCGTCGCAGGCGCGGCGGTCGCCGTCGCTGCAGTCGCGCATCTCGTCCGCATAACGGCGTTCGAGCCGGCCAAGTTGCGCCTCGCGCTGGCGTAGTTCGCGCCCGCGTTTCTCGTCCGCTTCGGATTGACTGGTGGTGGCGAGATCGACCGCCCCGCTGGCGACTCTGACCGGTGCCGTCACCGCGCCAACCGCGGCCTTTGCAAGACAGCCGCCGAGCATGAGCGCGCCGGGCAGAACGATGGAAGCCAAGACTATGCCGCGCATGGGAATTCCTCCTCTGCGCAGCATAGCCTGTAAAAAGCGTCGCGGCGATGAACGGGTGCGAATTTATTCCGCTTCGGCCGTTGCAGGCGCCGCATTGTCGCCCGCAGTGGCCGCTGCCGAGGAGCACTTGAGCGTGCCCGAACCCATCGAGCTGATCGTGCAGGAGGCCGAACCGGTCACCGATACGTCGCCCGAGCCCATGATCGACGCTTCCACCGTTCCGTCCGAGGCGAACGCCGCATCGCCCGATCCGGCGATCGTGATGTCGGCCTTGTCGACCTTGAGCCGTTCCATCTCGGCTTCGCCCGATCCGGCGATGTTGAGTTCGAGCGTCGTCGCCCGACCGGCCGCGCGATAGGTGCCCGATCCGGCGATGTTCACTTCGAGCACGTCGGCATCGACCTGCGCGGTATTCGCCGATCCGCTGCCGGCGATCGTCACTTCCGCATTTCCGTCGATCATGTCCGCCTCAACCGTGCCGGAACCTGCGACGACCAGCTTCTCCAGCCGGGGCAGGGTAACGCGCACCGTCGCGCGGCCGTCGGTGCTGCTCCAGTTCTCGTTCTCGCGCATGATGCCGAGCGTCTCGTCGTCGAGGGTGAAGCGCAGCGCGTCGACCGCTTCCCGGTCGCCGCTGACGTCGATGGCGAGGGTCTCGCCGCGGGTCACGATCACGCTGTCGGGCCCGGCTGCGACCACTTCGGTCGGGGTCTTGCCCGTGAGATCGAGCTCGGACAGCGGAACCCCGTCGGAGCCGTTGATGTTGATGCTTCCGTTGCAACCAGTGGCCATCATCAGCGCGATAACCGGGGCAACCCCCTTGAGAATCTTCTGCAGCATGTGAACCTTCCTCGTGCCGAAATGGACCCAGTCCGTGTTGCCGACATAATACAGCAGCATCGTGCGTGCAACCGCGATACGAAAAAGGCCGCCCGGTGGGGCGGCCTTTCGTCGGTCCGAGATGACCCTTGGTCGAAATCAGGCCTCTTCGGCGTTCTCGTAGTACTGCGGGGCGTGTTCGCGCAGGACATTGAGGATCTTCTCGAGCGCGGCGGGCTCATCGGTCTTCTCCATGGCCGCGAGTTCGCGCGCCAGTCGGCTCGAGGCCGCTTCGAAGATCTGCCGTTCGGAATAGGACTGTTCGGGCTGGTCATCGGGGCGGAACAGGTCACGGGTCACCTCGGCGATCGAGACCAGGTCGCCCGAGTTGATCTTCGCCTCGTACTCCTGCGCCCGGCGGCTCCACATCGTACGCTTGACCTTGGGCTTGCCCTTGAGCGTCTCCATCGCTTCCTTCAGCGTCTTGTCGCTCGACAGCTTGCGCATGCCGATCGCCTCGACCTTGTTGGTGGGAACGCGAAGCGTCATCCGCTCCTTCTCGAAGCGAAGCACGTAGAGCTCGAGCTGCATCCCGGCGATTTCTTCGTTCTGCAGCTCAATGACACGGCCGACGCCGTGCTTGGGATAGACGACGTAGTCGCCGACATCGAAGGCGGGAGCCTTGCTGGCCATGCAAAAGTCCTTTCTGCGGTCGGGCCCCGGGAGGCAGAAGTCAAATCGTCTTCGCGCCGCGCCGCACGGGGCACGGTCGAAAGGTCGATTGTCCTGTCGCGAGTGGTCCGGACCTTTCTGCTGTCACGCCTGCGACCGGTCACGACCGGTGCAGTTGTTGCATTATATAGCACAACAGCAACAAAATTGCGAGTCCGCAGTGTAGCCGCCCGAATCGGGTCGCCGGATGCCCCTTTCGGGCCGGCTCGTCAGTCGCCTTCGCCGGGCTCCGGGGTGAAGTACTTCTCGAACTTGCCTTCCTCGCCCTTGTGCTCGTCGGCGTCGGCGGGCGGCTCCTTCTGGCTCGTGATATTGGGCCATTCGGCGGAGTACTTGGTGTTGAGCTCGAGCCACTTCTCGAGATCGCTCTCGGTATCGGGCAGAATCGCCTCGGCCGGGCACTCGGGCTCGCACACGCCGCAGTCGATGCATTCGCTGGGGTTGATCACCAGCATGTTCTCGCCCTCGTAGAAACAGTCGACCGGGCAGACCTCGACGCAATCGGTGTACTTGCACTTGATGCAGGCGTCGGTGACGACATAGGTCATTGGGAAGCGCTTCCTTTGCGGGCCAGGCCCTGGTTCACGGTTTAGCCGCTGCTATGGCGGTTTGCCCCTCCGGGTCAAGCGCGCGATAGCAGGCCTGCGCTTCGGACGCGGGGCCGCGGCGGGCGGGCAGTTCCAGCAATTCGATCACGCGCACGGCCTTGCCGACCGGAAAAGTGAGCACGTCGCCCGGTGCGACCGGCTGGCTTGCACGAGTGACTCGCTGGCCGTTTCGCCGCACGTGCCCGGCCTCGACCAGCGCCTGTGCCCGCGCGCGCGTCTTCACGAAGCGCAAGTGGCACAGCAGCCGGTCGATCCGCATCACCGCACGAGGTCCGCCAGCGCCGCGAAGGCCCCGTTTGCGGGCGGTTTGCGGTCGGGCGGGCGCTTCGCCGGGGGGCGGCGCGACGGGCGCCATTCCCACAGATCGGGCGCCGGCGGGCCGAAAGCGCTTTCGGCGAGCTTGCGCGCGGGGAGGCGGCGGAAGCCCGCAGCGCCGAGCAGCCGGTGCCAGTTCTCGGGCGTCAGGCCGGTGGAGACGGCCAGCGCCTGATCGAGCACGAAGCGGCGCGTCTTCACCTCGCCGCGCGTCTGGTGCGCGGCGCGCAGGATCTTCTCTGCCATGTCGACGCGCACCGCCTGCCGGCCCGCCGGACGGTAGCCTGCGGGGAGCGCCTTTCCGCCGTCGATGACCGGCTGCATCGCTTCCTGCAGCGGCCGCCGGTCGTAGCCGAGCGCATGGAGCAGCGCGCGCGGCGCCGGCTTGAGCAGGGCAGGGGCGAAGACGTCGAGCGCGCCGAACGTGACGCCGAGCCGGCGCAGGAACGGCCGCATGTCCTTCGGCAAGTGTTCGATCCCCGCTTTCTCGCGGGCGACGAACCCATGTCCGCCGATCAGACCCAGCAGCAGCGCGCGGGCCTGCGACCCTGCCTCGGGGTTCCTGGCCGCTTCTTCCAGCTTGGCGAGCGGCTCGAGCGGCGCCAGCGCGGCGGCGAGCCAAGCGGCGAGCGCCTGGACCAGCCGCTCGCGCACGGCCTCGGGCAGGGCGTGGAGTTCGCGCGCGGGTACGATGCGCGGGTGCACCGCGTCGGGGCCCGGCTCCAGCCGTGCCAGCTCCTGCCCCTGCCAGCGGATCGCGCCCCGGTCGAGCGAGGCGCCTTCCATCTGCGAGGCGATCAGCGCCTCGGCACGGTCCGACAGGATGCGCGGCAGGGCCTTTTCTCCCGCAGCCAGCAGCATCTTGCGATCGCCATGGCTGGCCGTGTGATCGACCTTGAAGCGGAAACCCTCGACATGGCCGATCGGCTCGTCCTCCACCAGCAGTGCGCCGTCCTCCGCCAGCGTGACGGGCAGCAGCGCAGGATCGGTGCCCAGGCTCTTCATCAGGATCGTGGTCCTCCGGTTGACGAAACGTTCGGTCAGCCGTGCGTGTAGCGCATCCGACAGTCTTGCTTCCACTGCTCTTGCGCGCGCGGCCATCTCGTCGCGCGCCAGGACCCAGTCGGGCCGCTGGCAGATATAGGCCCAGCTGCGGATCGCCGCGATCCGGCCCTGCAGCGTGTCGATGTCGCCCTGCACGCGGTCCAGCTCCGCGATGCGCGCCGCGACATAGTCGGCGCCGAGGTGGCCTTGCGCCAGATCCTGCCACAGCCGCGCGACGAAGCGCGCGTGGACATCGGGGCCGAGCTGGCGAAAATCGGGCAGCGAGCAGGCTTCCCAGAACCGCCGCACCAGCCCTGCGCCCTTGACGCTATCGGCGATCGGCTCGTCCGCGAGCCGCTTGAGAACCGCGAGATCGATCGCCTCGGGCGCAGGCACGAGCTCGGGCTGGGCCGGCGAGGCCTCCAGATCGGCGATGAGCGTACGAAGGCTGTCGAAGCGCGGCTCGGCCTCGCGCCAGAACAGCTTGGTCAGGGGCGCGAAGCGATGCTCCTCGATCGCATAGACCTCTTCGTCGGTGAACTCGGGAACCGGCCCTTTGCCGGCGGCGAGCGTGCCGAATGTCCCGTCCTTCTGGTGGCGCCCGGCGCGCCCGGCGATCTGCGCCATTTCCGCCGGCGCCAGCCGCCGCTGGCGCACGCCGTCGAACTTGGTGAGCGAGGCGAAGGCGACGTGGGTGACGTCAAGGTTCAGCCCCATCCCGATCGCGTCGGTCGCGACGATGTAGTCGACCTCGCCCGACTGGAACATCGAGACCTGCTTGTTGCGGGTCTCCGGGCTGAGTGCGCCCATGACCACCGCCGCCCCGCCGCGGAAGCGCCGCAGCATCTCGGCGACGGCGTAGACCTGCTCCACCGAGAAGGCGACGATCGCGCTCCGCGGCGGCAGGCGCGAGAGCTTGCGCGCGCCGGCATGGGTCAGGGTAGAGAAGCGCGGCCGCTCGATAATCTCGGCGCGCGGGATCAGCGAGCGGACGACCGGCTCCAGCGTCGCCGCGCCGAGCAGCATGGTCTCCTCACGCCCACGGGCATGGAGCAGCCGATCGGTGAATACGTGTCCGCGCTCGCGGTCGGCGGAAAGCTGCGCTTCGTCGAGCGCGACGAACGCATGACCTCCGCCGTCGCGCGGCATCGCCTCGGCGGTGCAGCAGAAATAGCGCGCGCTTGCCGGCTCGATCCGTTCCTCGCCGGTGATCAGGGCGACCTGGCTCTCCCCCTTGATCGCGACCACCCGGTCGTAGACCTCGCGTGCGAGCAGGCGCAGGGGGAAACCGATCGCACCCGAGGAATGGGCGCACATCCGCTCGATCGCCAGATGGGTCTTGCCGGTGTTGGTGGGTCCGAGGACCGCCTTGATGGTACCATCGGTCACCCGGGGAATGTGGCATCGGGGAGGGCGCGCGGCAAGCCGCGCCAGTACCGTGGGGCCGAGTTCCCGCAGGCCGCCGCGCGAACGACTCGGTCCGCCGCAGGTTAAGGCGGTCTTTACTTTAATCGGGCAGGGATTGGGGCATAGAACACGCTCGGGTCGGGTCGCGAGGCCATGCATCGCGACCTGTGGAGGAGGCGCGGTGTACAAGCAGGGTTTGGGCGACGGTCACGTCTCCGCCGATTCGGGCGGCGACCTCTGGCGCCCGGCCGCGCTTTCGCACTCCCAGATCGTTGCCGATCCGCAGCCGCAGGTGATCCAGCGCGCGCGGCACCTCTCCGAGAAATTCGACGCCTGGCGCGCGGGCGTCTCCGGAACTTTCGAAAGCATGGATCTCGCGCCGGATCTGGCCGAGACGATCGGCAGCCGCCGCTGGTTCCGCGGGCTCGGCACCCTGATCGGCCTTTCCGCGCTAGCGCTGGCGATGTGGCCCGATTTTGCGCCGGTCGAGGCCGCACCGGTGATGCGGCTGGACAATCCGGCGCGCGACGAATTCCGCAGCCAGATGATCATGCCGCTCGCGCTCGGGTCCGACAGCGGGCGGCGCATGGGCGCGACGGCGCTGGTCGTGCCGCTCAAGTCCGCGCCCGAGCGTCCCCGGGTCGAACTGCTCGCCACGCTCGCGCGGGGCGACAGTTTCGAGCGCATGCTGCGCCGCGCCGGGGTCGGCACGACCGATGCGGAAAGAGTCGCCGACCTCGTCTCCGGTTCGGTCGCACTGGACGCGATCGAGCCCGGAACGCAGGTCGACATCACGCTCGGTCGCCGGCCGCAACCCGGGGCGGCGCGTCCGCTCGATGCGCTCGAATTCCGCGCCCGGTTCGATCTCGCGCTGGCCGTCACCCGTGACGATGCCGGGCATCTGTCGCTCACCCGCAAGCCGATCCGCGTCGACGAGACGCCGCTGCGCATCCGCGGCACCGTGGGCAGCAGCCTCTACCGCTCGATGCGCGCTGCGGGCGCTCCCGCGAGCGCGGTCCAGCAGTACCTGAAGGCGCTGAGCGATCAGGTCGATCTCGACCGGGCGGTGCGCTCGACCGATACCTTCGACATGATCGTGCAGTACCGCCGTGCCGCCACCGGTGAGCGTCAGGCCGGGCAACTGCTCTACGCCGGGATCGAGCGGGGTGGGGAGGCGAAGACCCAGCTTATGCGGTGGGGCGAGGAAGGCCGTTTTTACGAGGCATCGGGCGTGGGCGAACAGCGCAGCGGCCTCGTTGCGCCGGTGCCCGGGCGGATCTCGTCCAACTTCGGCATGCGCCGCCATCCGATCCTCGGCTACAAGCGCATGCACGCCGGCATGGACTTCCGCGCCAGCTACGGCACGCCGATCGTCGCGGTGACTGACGGCCGCGTCGCCAGCGCCGGGCGCGCCGGCGGCTGCGGCAAGGCGGTCAAGCTCAGCCACGGCGGCGGGCTCGCCACGCGCTATTGCCACATGAGCCGCGTCGCCGTGCGCAGCGGGCAGAGCGTGCGCCGCGGGCAGGTGATCGGCTACGTCGGGTCGACTGGCCTCTCGACCGGACCGCACCTGCACTACGAGATGTATCGCGGAGGCCGCGCGGTGAACCCGGCCTCGGTCGAATTTGTCACCCGGGCGCAGCTTTCGGGTGCCGAGCTGCGCCGTTTCCGTGCCGCGCTGGCCAGTCTCAAGACCGTCGAGGCCGGCACTGCGCTGGAGGACCTCTCCCCTACCGCGACCGAAGCCGCCGCCGCCGAGCCGGTGCGCGAGATCGACAAGCTCGAGACGCCCAAGCGCGTCGGGTGACTGCTGCTGCCGATTGAACCCGGCGCGGCTTTGCGGCAACAGGCGGGCATGACCGCCTCCTACCCCAACCTGCGGCTGCGCCGCGCCCGCGCGAGCGCATGGAGCCGCGCGCTGTATCGTGAGAACGTGCTGACGCCGGCCGACCTGATCTGGCCCCTGTTCGTCACCGATGGCAAAGAGGTGGAGGAACCGGTCGCGAGCCTGCCCGGCGTGTCGCGCTGGTCGGTCGACGGGATCGCCGCCCGCGCGAAAGAGGCCGTCCGGCTCGGCATCCCGTGCCTGGCGCTGTTCCCCAACACCCAGCCCGGCCGCCGCTCGGACGACGGGGCCGAGGCGCTCAACCCCGACAATCTGATGTGCCGGGCGATCAAGGCGATCAAGGACGCCTGCGGCAGCGACATCGGCGTCCTGACCGACGTGGCGCTTGATCCCTATACCAGCCACGGCCAGGACGGGCTGATCGACGAGGCGGGTTATGTCGTGAACGACGACACGGTCGCCGTTCTTGTGGACCAGGCGCTCAACCAGGCCGAGGCGGGGGCCGACGTCATTGCACCGTCGGACATGATGGACGGGCGCGTGAAGGCGATCCGCATGGCGCTCGAGATGGGCGGCCACCACAACGTCCAGATCATGAGCTACGCTGCGAAATATGCGAGCGCCTTCTACGGACCGTTCCGCGATGCCGTGGGGTCGGGCGGGCTGCTCAAGGGAGACAAGAGGTCCTACCAGATGGACCCGGCCAACGGAGAGGAAGCGCTGCGCGAAGTGGCGCTCGATCTCGCCGAGGGGGCGGACAGCGTGATGGTTAAGCCGGGGCTTCCCTACCTCGACATCGTGCGCCGGGTGAAGGAGCGGTTCGAAGTGCCCGTCTTCGCCTACCAGGTGAGCGGCGAGTACGCGATGATCGAGGCCGCGGCGGCGGCCGGCGCGGGGGATCGCGACGCGCTCGTGCTCGAGACGCTCACCGCCTTCAAGCGCGCCGGATGCAGCGGCGTGCTGACCTATCACGCGGCGCACGCCGCCCGGCTGCTGGGGGCATAGACATGGCTGAATTCCGGCACGAGACCGAACGGCTCGTCCTGCGCGATTGGCGCGAGGAGGACTGGGCTGAGTTCTTCCGCCACACCAACACGCCCGCGGTCATGCGCTGGCTCGGCGGTCAGCTCGACGAGGCGGGCATGGCGGCGCAGCGCGAGCGGGTCGAAGGGAGCGCCCGGCGCAACGGGTTCTGCTTCTGGGTGGTCGAACGCAAGGCCGACGGGGCGCTGCTCGGCTTCTGCGGGCTGAAACGGGCCGATGCTCCGGGTTCGACCGTCACCGGCGCGGTCGAGATCGGCTGGCGCCTGCGCGAGGACGCCTGGGGGCAGGGCTATGCCAGGGAAGCCGCGACCGCCGCGCTCGATCTCGCCTTCGGCCACTTCGGCGCCGAGGAGGTCGTCGCGCTCACAGTCGAGGGCAACGCCGGAAGCTGGGGCCTGATGCGCCGCCTCGGCATGCGCCGGCGCGAGGAGCTCGACTACCCGGACGAGCGCTACGATCCGCCTTGGCGCGACACGATCGTCTATTCGATAGACCGCGCGGCATGGGAAAGCCGCGATGGCTGACATCGTCGCCGAGACCGAGCGGCTGGTCCTGCGCACGATCGAGGAGGGCGACGCCGCGCTCCAGCATCGCCTGCTCAATACGCCCACGGTCATGGCCCGGCTCGGCGGCGTCAAGGAACTGCACGAGATCGAAGCGAAGCATGCCAAGGGCATGGCGCTCTACGCGCAGGAAGGCTTCAGCTTCCTGTTCATGATCGAGAAGGCGACCGGCGAGATGGTCGGCCATTGCGGGATCAAGCGGGTCGACAACCCGCTGGCGAAAAATCAGGGCGATCACGAGGTGGGCTGGCTGGTACGCGAGGACCGCTGGCGGCGCGGCTATGCGGAGGAAGCGATGCATGCCGTGCTCGACTGGGCTTTCGGCCGGGTCGGCGCGCCGCATGTCGTCGCACTGACCAGCGAGGCGAACGTCGGAAGCTGGAAGCTGATGGAAAAGCTCGGCATGGTCCGCCGCGGCGACCTCGACTTCGACGATCCCGCCTATCCGCCGGAGGATCGGCGGACGATCCTCTACAGTCTCACCGCCGAGCAATGGCAGGAGCACAAGGCATGAGCGCAAACCGCCCCGGAGTCCGGATCATCCCGATCCACGGCCGCAGCCCGAAGATTCACGACAGCGCCTTCGTCGCACCCGGCTGCGTGCTGATCGGGGAGGTCGAGATCGGCGCGGACAGCTCGGTCTGGTACAACTGCGTGCTGCGTGCCGACGTCAGCCGCATCGTCATCGGGCAGCGCACCAACGTGCAGGACGGGAGCGTGCTCCACTGCGACCCCGAGCGTCCTGGCGATCCCGAAGGCTCGCCGCTGATCATCGGCGACGACGCGCTGATCGGGCACATGGCGATGGTCCACGGCTGCACGATCGAGGATCGCGGCTTCGTCGGCCTCGGCGCGATCGCGATGAACAAGGCGGTGATCGGCACCGACGCCATGCTCGCGGCGGGCGCCATGCTGACCGAGGGCAAGGTCATGGCCGCCCGCGAGCTCTGGGGCGGACGGCCGGCGCGCAAGATGCGCGACCTCGACGATGCCGCGATTGCCGGGATGCGCGCAGGCGTCGCGCACTATGTCGAGAACGGGAAGGCGCACGCGGCGGCGCTCGATGGCGCGCCCGAAGGCTGATTTCCCCGCGGCGCAGGCGATCCGCGCCCTTGCCGATAGCGAAGGCCGGCTGGCGCTGCGGGTCACGCCGGGCGCGCGGAGCGAAAGCGTGGCGATCGAGAACGGCCGCCTGCTGATGAAAGTGCGCGCGAAACCCACCGACGGCGCGGCCAACGCCGCGGTGCTGACGCTGCTCGGCAAGGCTCTGGGGATCGGCAGTTCGCGGCTGCAACTGTTGCGCGGCGCAACTTCGCGGGAAAAGCTGATCCAGCTCCCGGATGTGCAAGAACCCTAGGCCCGAGCGCGTTCGATCCGGCGGGCCGCGATGCACAGACCCGCCGCCCACACCAGCGGTATCCACGGCGCAAGGGCAGGCAAGCCGATCGTCACGTGCGCGCCCAGCACGGCCCCGGCCGCCAGGCTCGCCCAGAGCAGGAGATGCGCCAGGCCGCCAGGTGCTTGCCTACCCGTCAATCGTGCTGCCAGGCCCTGGCCGAAGCGCACGAGCGCGCCCGTCATATATGTCACGCCGACCGCGACCTCGCCTTCGCGCCGGAAGGCGTTGTTGATCGCGCCCATCGCGAGCGCCGACATGCCGACGAACAGGGCGATCGCTCCCAGCGCGTGTGCGGCCGCGCCCGTGCCGATCAGCAATGTCGAGAGCATCAGAACCGCCGATTTCGGTCTCTCGCTGCGATTCGCCACCACCGCGCCGGCCGTTACGCCGCTCACGAAGCACAGGATCAGGAGAATCGGCACGAGCGCCGCTTCGGGCCGCGTCGCCGCCTCCACTCCAAACCTGGTGGTGTTCCCCGACATAAACGACACGAAATAGCCGCCTGCTGCGAGAAAGCCCGCCGCGTCCACGAACCCGGCCAGTCCCGCTATGCCGTAGGCAAGCGAGCGGCGCGGAAGGTCGTAGCGATGCATGGTCTGCCGGCCTTGCCGCCGGATGGGCGCGATTTCAATCCCGCACCAGCGCGCGCAGAGCATCGATGCGGTCCGCCTCGTGCGCGGGCTTGTCCCAGCGGATGCGGTGGATGCGGGGGAAGCGCATGGCGAGGCCGGACTTGTGGCGTTTGCTCGCGTGGACCGAGTCGAAGGCGACTTCGAACACCAGGCTCCTGTCGGTCTCGCGCACGGGGCCGAAGCGGTTGACGGTATGTGTGCGGACGTAGCGGTCGATCTTGCGCAGCTCTTCGTCGGTGAAGCCGAAGTAGGCCTTGCCCACCGGCAGCAGATCGGCGCCCGCGTCGGGATCGCCGTCCCAGCAGCCGAAGGTATAGTCCGAATAGAAGCTGGAGCGTTTGCCGCTGCCGCGCTGGGCATACATCAGCACGCAGTCGACCAGCAGGGGATCGCGCTTCCACTTGTACCACAGCCCCGTCTTGCGACCGGCGACATAGGGGCTGTCCCGGCGTTTGAGCATCAGCCCCTCGATCGCGTCGTCGCGAGCCCCGGCACGTATCTCGGTGAGATGGTCGAAGTGCTCGGCGTCGACCACGGGGCTGAGATCGAAACGATTCTCAGGCAGCCGCGGCATCAGCGCCTCGAGGTGGGCCCGGCGCCGCGTCCACGGCAAGTCGCGCAGATCGTCGTCTTCGAGGATCATGACGTCATAAAGGCGGATGAAGGCGGAGAACTCCGCGAGCATCGCCTTGGACACGGTCTTGCGTCCGAGCCGCTGCTGCAGCGCATTGAAGCTCGCTGCGCCCCCTTTCTCGCCGCCCTGGTGGACGCCGCGTACGAGCAATTCGCCGTCGAGCACTGCGTCGATCGGAAGAGCATCGAGGAATTCGGGGAAGGTGCCGGAAATGTCGTCGCCCGAGCGCGAGTAGAGGCGCGTTTCTCCCTTCTCACCGCCGACGCGCACGAGCTGGACGCGAATACCATCCCACTTCCATTCGGCCACGTAGTCCTCGAGGTCGACAATGGTGTCGTCCAGCGGGTGGGCGAGCATGAACGGGCGGAACAGCGGCAGGCTGCCGGTATCGGGCGGCGGCGCCCCCTCGGCGGCCCAGGCGAACAGCGCAAGGTAGGGTGGGGTGAGCCCGTGCCAGTACTCCTCGACGTCCTCCACGCCGACGCCGAATGCCTGGGCGAACGCGATCTTGGCGAGCCGCGCCGAGATTCCGATGCGCATCGCCCCGGTGGCGAGCTTCAGCAGCGCGAACCGGCCCGAGGCGTCGAGGCGGTCGAGCAAGGCCGGCAGTTCGGAGAGGACGCTCCTGCGAGTCATCGCGGTGAGCGCCTCGACCGCTTCCGAGACGCTCGGCGGATCGGGCGGCGCTTCGCCGGCCGGCCACAGCAGGCTCGCGGTCTCGGCCGTATCGCCCACGAAATCACGGCTCAGGGTCCAGAGGACGGGATCGACCCGCTCGTGCATCAGGTTGCGGATCGTGCTCGCCTTGACCGCGGGAAAGTCGAGCCCGCCCGTCAGCGCAGCGAGCGCCCATCCGCGGTCGGGATCGGGCGTCGCCTGCAGGTAGTTGGCGATCAACTCCAGCTTCTCGTTGCGACTGCGCGTATAGACCAGCGCATCGATCAGGGCGGCGAACTCCTCCATTAACGCGGCCGCCCCTTAGTCATCCTCGTCCTCGTACCCGATCAACGCCAGCGCACGGGCGCGGCGTTGGTGGAGCTGATGCCAGCGCAGCAGCGCCTCTTCGCGGCCGTGGGTGATCCAGGTCTCGTGCGGATCGACCTCTTCGACCGTACGCGTCAGTTCGCCCCAGTCGGCGTGGTCAGAGATGACCAGCGGCAGCTCGACGTTGCGCTGGCGGGCGCGCTGCCGCACGCGCATCCAGCCTGACGCCATGGCGGTGATCGGATCGGGCAGGCGGCGGCTCCAGCGGTCGTTGAGCGCGGACGGCGGGCAGACGACGACCTGTCCGCGCATGTCCTCCTTCGTCGCGTCGCTCACCAGGCGCAACTCGCCCAGGTCGACGCCCCATTCCTCGTAGAGCCGGCACATCCGCTCCAGCGCGCCGTGGAGGTAGATCGGCCGATCATGCCCGGCACGGCGCAGCTCCGCGATCACCCGCTGCGCCTTGCCCAGCGCATAGGCGCCGACCAGCACGCAGCGCTCCGGATGCGCGGCGAGGCGATCGAGCAGCTTGCCGATCTCGGTCTCGATAGGGGGATGGCAGAACACCGGCAGGCCGAAGGTCGCCTCGGTGATGAAGACGTCGCACGGCGTCACTTCGAACGGCGGACAGGTCGGATCGGGGCAGCGCTTGTAGTCGCCGGTTACGATCACGCGCTCGCCCGCATGCTCGAGCAGGATCTGCGCGCTTCCGAGCACATGCCCGGCCGGAAGGAACGTCGCGCCCACGCCGCCCGGCAAGCGGATCGTCTCGCCATAGCCCACCGGCACGGCGCCATCGGAAGTCGCGTAGCGCAACTTCATGATCGCGAGCGTCTCGGGCGTGGCGACCGTCCGCCCATGCCCACCGCGCGCATGATCCGCATGCCCGTGCGTCACCAGCGCATGATCCGCCGGCTCGGAGGGATCGATCCAGCAATCGGCGGGAACGACATGGATGCCATGCGGCTCGGGCCGGATCCATGCGAAGTCGTGCGCCATGCCCGTCAGAATGACGCGTAACGCCAGGCGGTTCCAGAGGATGGTTCGGGCGAAGGCGCGGGGAGGCTCCGCCGGTCACCTTGACCCGCCACCGACGAAGCGCGGGAATCAGCGAGCGGCGAAGAGTCTTCGCTACTCGGCAGGGCTACTCTTCGCCGCTGTCCACGCCTTCGCTGGCGTCGGCTTCGGGCTCGGCTTTTTTCGCGGCCGCCTTCTTCGCCTTGCGCTTCGGCTTGGCCTTGGGCGGAGCAGGCGTGAGTTCGAAGGCGGGCTTGCCGTCCTTCACGCTCACATGGACCTCGCCGCCGTCGGCGAGCTTGCCGAACAGCAGTTCCTCGGCCAGCGGCTGCTTGATCCTTTCCTGGATCAGGCGGCCCATCGGCCGGGCGCCGTAGAGTCTGTCGTAGCCCTTGTCGGCCAGCCAGCCGCGCGCATCCTTGTCGAACTGGATGTGCACATTCTGCTCGGCGAGCTGGAGCTCGAGCTGCAGGATGAACTTGTCGACCACGCGTGCGACGGTCGCCTTGCCGAGGTAGGCAAAGGGCACGATCGCATCGAGGCGGTTGCGGAATTCCGGCGTGAACATGCGCTTCACCGCTTCTTCGCCTGCATCTTCCTTGCTGACGTTGCCGAAGCCGATCCCCTGGCTTGCCATGTCCGCCGCACCGGCGTTGGTCGTCATGATCAGGACGACGTTACGGAAGTCGACCGTCTTGCCGTGGTGGTCGGTCAGGCGGCCATTATCCATCACCTGCAGCAGGATGTTGAACAGGTCGGGGTGCGCCTTCTCGATCTCGTCCAGCAGCAGCACGCAGTGCGGGTTCTGGTCGACCGCATCGGTCAGCAGGCCGCCCTGATCGTAGCCGACATAGCCCGGAGGGGCGCCGATCAGGCGGCTGACCGAATGGCGCTCCATGTATTCGGACATGTCGAAGCGCTTGAGCTCGATGCCCATGATGCTGGCGAGCTGGCGCGCGACCTCGGTCTTGCCGACGCCGGTCGGGCCCGTGAACAGGAAGCTGCCGATCGGCTTGTCCGGGTCGCGCAGCCCTGCGCGGCTGAGCTTCATCGCGGTCGAAAGGCGCTGGATCGCCTGATCCTGCCCGAAAACGACATGCTTCAGATCGCGTTCGAGGTTCTCGAGCGCCTTCTTGTCGTCGCTCGACACGGTCTTGGGCGGGATGCGCGCCATCGTCGCGATCACCGCCTCGATCTCGCGCGCGGTGATCTTCTTCTTCCGGCGGCTCGGCGGCACGAGCATCTGCATCGCGCCGACCTCGTCGATCACGTCGATCGCCTTGTCGGGCAGCTTGCGGTCGTTGATGTACCGCGCCGAAAGCTCGACCGCAGTCTTGAGCGCGTCGGGCGTGTACTTGACGTTGTGATGATCCTCGAACGCGGTCCTGAGGCCGCGCAGGATCTTTACCGTATCCTCGATCGTCGGTTCGTTGACGTCGATCTTCTGGAACCGGCGCAGCAGTGCGCGGTCCTTCTCGAAGTGATTGCGGAATTCCTTGTAGGTGGTCGAACCAATGCAGCGGATCGCACCGCTCGACAGCGCGGGCTTCAGGAGATTCGAGGCGTCCATCGCCCCGCCGCTGGTCGCGCCGGCGCCGATCACGGTGTGGATCTCGTCGATGAACAGAACCGCGTCGGGCATGCCTTCAAGCTCGCTCACGACCTGCTTCAGCCGTTCCTCGAAGTCGCCGCGATAACGCGTGCCGGCCAGCAGCGCGCCCATGTCGAGCGAATAGATCACCGCGTCCTTGAGCACTTCGGGCACTTCGCCTTCGACGATCTTGCGCGCGAGGCCTTCGGCGATCGCCGTCTTGCCGACGCCCGGATCGCCCACGTAGAGCGGGTTGTTCTTGCTCCGACGGCAGAGGATCTGGATCGTCCGGTCGACCTCGGGCCCGCGGCCGATCAGGGGATCGACCTTGCCCGCCTCTGCCTTGGCGTTGAGGTTGACGGTGAACTGATCGAGCGCCGTTTCCTTCTTGTTGTCGGCCTTCTCTTCCGCCTTGCCGGTCTCGTCGGCGCCTTGCGGCGCGCGGCTTTCGAGCTGCTTGCCGCCCTTGCCGATGCCGTGGCTGATGAAGCTTACCGCATCGAGCCGGCTCATGTCCTGCTGCTGCAGGAAGTAGACCGCGTAGCTGTCGCGTTCGGAGAACAGGGCGACGAGCACGTTGGCGCCGGTCACGGTGTCCTTACCGCTCGACTGCACGTGCAGGATCGCGCGCTGGATGACCCGCTGGAAGCCGGCGGTCGGCTGGGGATCGCCGTCATCCTCGGTCTTGAGCGACTGGTATTCCTGATCGAGATACTGGCGCACCGCCTCGCCCAGTTCGTCGAGGTCGACGCCGCACGCGTTCATCACTTGTGCCGCGTCCTCGTCCTCGACCAGCGCGAGCAGCAAGTGCTCGAGCGTGGCGTATTCGTGCCGCCGCTCGCTCGCGCTGGCGAGCGCGGCGTGGAGGGTCTTCTCGAGGTTCTGGGCGAAACTAGGCATCTAACGGACTTTCGTGGCGAAAAGCGGGATTTCCCTACGGTGGGAATGTAACCGGGTGTTGTTAACCAGGCCTATATGGGTGCGGTGCCCTAGATTGAGAACCGCGTGGCTCACGAACCCTGCTTTCGGAACAGTGCGTCGGCCGCATGACGATGCGCCGCGGCACTGAGCCGGTGCTTCTCGACCCGCGCGATCTCGGTTTCGAGCAAGGCGATTCGTTCGGCCAGCTCGTCCTGGGAATAGGGCGAAAGGTCTTCGGCGGCGAGCTTGCTCGCGGCGTCACCCCGAGGGCGCGGACGATCGTCCTCATCCATCGCCTGCAGTGTCGCAAGGCGGCGCGCTTGCTGTCAATGGGGCAGCGCGTTAGGTGCGCATGCGTGATGGCACTGCCACAGGGGGGAAGGCGAATGACGGCGCACCTGCCACGCGAGATGACCGCGATCGGATACGACGCGCCCGGTGGGCCCGAGGTGCTGCGGCCGGAGACGGTCCCGGTGCCGGAGCCGGGAGAGGGCGAGGTGCTGATTCGCGTCGCCTATGCCGGGGTCAACCGGCCCGACGTGATCCAGCGCCAGGGCCACTATCCGCCCCCGCCCGGCGCCTCGCCGATACCGGGCCTCGAGATTTCCGGCACGATCGCCGCAGTCGGCCCGGGCGTGCCGGAAGACTACATCGGCGACACGGTCTGCGCGCTCGTTTCGGGCGGGGGCTATGCCGAGTATTGCCTCGCGCATATCGGCCATTGCCTGCCGGTGCCGGAGAGCATGCCGCTGGCCGAAGCCGCGGCGATCCCGGAGACGCTGTTCACCGTCTGGCACAACGTGTTCGAGCGGGGCTGGGCGCGCGAGGGGGAGACGCTGCTCGTCCACGGCGGCACCAGCGGGATCGGCACGATGGCGACGATGCTCGGCAAGGCATTCGGGCTGACCGTGATCGTGACCTGCGGCGACGAGGCCAAGTGTACCGCCGCGCGGGAGTTGGGAGCGGACCTCGCGATCAACTACCGCGAGCAGGACTTCGTCGAGGAAGTGAAAGCCTTCACCGGCGGCAAGGGCGTCGAACTGGTGCTCGACATGGTGTCGGGCGACTACGTGCCGCGCAATCTCAAATGCCTGGCGGAAGACGGCCGGCACGTGACCATCGCAGTGCTCGGCGGTCCCAAGGCTGAACTGAACATGGCCGTGGTTATGAGCCGCCGCCTCACGCTCACCGGCTCGACGCTGCGCCCGCGGTCGGACGTGTTCAAAACGCTGCTCGCGGGCGAGATCGAGAAGAACGCCTGGCCGCTGTTCGAGGAGGGCAAGCTGCGCCCCGTGATGGACCGCGCCTTTCCTCTCGCCGAAGCCGCCGCCGCCCACGCCCGGATGGAAGCAGGCGACCACATCGGCAAGATCGTGCTGGAAGTTGTTGACGGCTGAAGCTTGTCGCAGATCAGGGGCGGTCGGCGTCGCCGCTCACTCATGAGCAGGTGCGCGACCACCTGACTGGCGGAAGCCGCTCTATACGGTGTGGACGTTCGGACGGAGATCGATCGCTGCCGTTAGCTGGGTGCTAGCGCCTGACGGCACCGCGCCAAGGCACGCTCCATGTGATATTTCACCGTCTTGTTGCTGACGCCGAGGTGCTGCGCGATTTGCTTGTAGGTTAGATGTCGCAACCGATGGAGCAGGAATATGTGCCGGGTCCTGCGCGGCATGGCGCGTAGTGCTCGCCAATAGGCACGCCGTACATCCGCGGCCTCGATCCGCCATGCCTGTTCGGGCCGGACTGAGGCATCGCGTTCCTCATCGAACGGATGGATTATTGCCGGTCGCCGCATCTTGCGGCGCGTCCGCTCGATCAAGAGATTGCGCGCAGTTCGGGTCAGATAGGCCCCAGGAAATTCAACCCGCTCGAATGCGCCGCTGCGAAGCACCCGCGTGAAAGCCTCCTGCGCCAGATCGGGCGCAGCATCTGGGCCAGCTCTCTTTCGGAAGTAGCGAAGCATCCGCTTATGCTCGGCACGATAGAATGCGTCGAACGCGGCGCTGGAGTTGGGCGCGGTCATGGCCGTGCCCTCCGCTCGCGCACGTTGAGCGGAGCATCACGCGAAGCGTGGTAGAGGGTGATCCCGGCTTCGATCCGGTCGAGAACGAAGGTGTCGCGCTCGGCCTCGGCGATGCGGATGTCGGCTTCAGAGTAGATTGCGAGGCCGACTGCACAGCGGTTGCCCAGCTCGCGCTCGATGATGGTCTGCGCGCGCTGCCAGCAGCGCTCGTCGGTAAGCAGCGGATGGTTGACGACGATCCACAGCTCGTAGTCGGAGAAGTGGATTGTTTGCTGGTCTTCAAACCAGGATCGCCGCGCATAGGGGCCGATCAGGATGATCTGCTGGATCTCGCCTGGCTCAGGCGCCTGCACCTGCGCCGGCTCGAAGCAGGCGCGCAGGATGCGGGTGATCCGCTCGATCTCCTGCTGCTTGCGGCGGACGAGATGGGCAACGCGCGCCATCACGACCTCGCGCGCGTAGACGTCGCTTGGAGTGGGAATAAGCATGGAAAGCTCGCACACAGGCGGTCCGCGCATGGATGCGCGGATGTGCAAGCGGTGTCCGCTGTGTGCCGCGGTGCGGCCTTACAGCAACCGTCCGACCGTAGCGGCCGGACCTACTTGATGCCTGGCAAGGACTATCCTCGAGATGGCCGCCAGTGTTCCATCTCGTGGTGAGGATTATGCCAGAATCGGTGAATCCCGGCAAGCTGGCCGGTGCTTGCTGGTCCGGGCCGCGCTATTCGCGCACGGCGGTTTCGATACGGTTACGCTTAGGTCAGGGCGCTCGTACGTTGATCCAGTGGCGCCGACACTGGCAGAACAAGCCCGAAGAACTTCAGCACCAGACCGGCAGAAAGTCTAAGGCGGATTAGTCGGGATCGTCGGTGGTCGGCCGAATGCGCTGCGCCTCAACCTGGCTTTGCAAAACGCGCGCGCGCATTTCCAGCTCACGATACTCGGCATCGGAAATGCCGTCGCGACCATAGCGATCTGCAAGCACACCGATCTGTCTGTTTTCGCGGCGTAGTGCGCGTGCCTCGCGTTTGGACAAGTCCCCGCTTTCCCGTCCCCGATCGATGCGTTCGCGTGTCTCACGAAGCTCGCGCCCGATCGCCGGGTTTGTTGAAGGATCGGCTATTCCGGACAAGCGCCCGCTATCCGGCGGTGTTCGAGGGGCAATCTGGGCTTGGGCAGCGAATGGCACGATCAAAAGTGCCGCCGTAACTACGATCGCTTTCATACCATCCTCCATCGTGAAGGGATATCCGACCCCGTGCGGAAAGCTCTGCCAACCTCAATGAACGATTGCTGACGCCAGCCCCCTGAATCCCGGCAAGCTGCGAGACTGCGGCTGTGCCACCGGCACTACTTGCGCGCTGCGGCTTCCAGGGCGGCGATCCGTTCGGAGCAGACCTCGTGGACCACGCGGCCGAGTTCCTCGACCCGCTCGCCGAGCCAGGTCAGCTCTTCCTCGCTGATCTTGTAGTGCTTGGAGTAGCGAGCCTTGGTGTAGGCTTCCTTCAGCTTCTGGAACATCGCGCGCTCGCGGCGGCTTTCCTCCAGCCAAATGCCGTGGAGCCGCCGATCGAGACCTTCCGCGAGTGAGCGCAGGAAGGCGATGTTGTGGTTGTAGGGCGTGTAGAAGGTCAGGGTGAGAAGGAGCCCTTGGTAGAGGCGTTCGGTGGCTTGATGTAGTTCGAAGGCCGCCTTCTTCTGCCAACCCCGTTCGCTAGCTTCCTTTCCTTGTATCAGAAATTGAAGTGCAGAAGGCAGGTACTCGTCGAAATACTCCCGTGCCGCTTCCAGCGCCTGCTCCGGCGTCTTTGGCTTGGGCGTGGCGAGTTCGCGGTCGTCGGCTTCGTAGAGCGCGATGCCATCCTTTGCGACCTCCATGAAGAACACGCGGCCGTGTGCGAGGCCATCGTTCACCTCATGCAGGCAATGCACGATGAAGTTGACCGGCGTGCGCAGCGTCTTCTCGATCGTATAGGCCCGGATCAGCCGTTCCTCGGCCTTCGCCCAGTACGCCGCGCGGTCGGTCATCTCCTTCTGGCTGACGATGACCAGGATGTCGTAATCGCTCTTGTACTGGTTGGCCGACATCGGCGCATCGACCCAGTCGCCGCGTGCATGGCTGCCGAACAGTATGATCTTGAGAATGCGCGCGCCCTTGCGCGGGCCGGTCGCGTTCTCGGTCGCGGCACCGAACTCGTCGAAAATGATCTCGACGATGCGCTCAAGCTCGCGCTGCTTGTTTGCGGGAAGATGATCGAGATCGGTGCGCATGTCCGATGAATCTTCGAGCAATATCCGATCAATGGCAAGCGCGGCCGAAACATGCCTCTCTGTGTAAGCTAATGGCCAGAAATTCGCGCGGCGCGAATCACGAGTCTCGAAAAGCGCCAGTTGGCATCAAGAGACGCGGGCACTTGGCAACCGGAAGCCCCTCGCTTGTCGGCGAGCGGTAGTGAGACTCCGCCATTCTAACGCACCTCGGTTACTTTCCGGCGCAGTTCGCCGCAGCCCGCTGCCGAGCGCCGTCGCATCCTCTTGAGAGAACTTACCGTGGGACCGAAGCTGCGTGCGGGTCGTCACGCTTGCTGAGAAAGGAAACTCATATGTCGTCGCCTGACAAGATACTTCGCCTCAGAGAAGTCCTGGATCGCACCGGACTCTCGCGCTCGACGCTCTATCGCAAGATCGCCGAGGGGACGTTCCCGTCCCAAGTAAAAATCGGTGCGCGCAGTGCCGGATGGTACCTAGCCGATCTTGATCGCTGGTTCGCTGACCCCATGGGGTATCGCTCCGAAGAGCCCGACCCAGAGCCGAGTTGGGACGAAGAGGAGGAGATTGGCGTAGATGCGGTTATGCCGGGGGCGGCAATCCTTCTGCTCCCGGTAGTCCTGCCCATCGCGCTGCAAGTCGGGACTCATAACGATGGGCCAGCACACCCGATCTGATGCCCGAGGGCAGTCAAGTGGCTGCACGGCCGACCTTAGCGCTCGGGAGGTGTCCGAATGGATCGTTTTTTCCGGACGCGCTTCCTTGCTCCGTCGGCCGTGCGGCAGAAAGGCTCCCACGATCCCCTTGCCAGCAGGCGAGGCGCGTCGCCTGGTAAAGTTAGCGCCCGACCCAGTGCTCCAAGGGTGTAATCGCACGTACTTGATGTCCTGAAACACCGTGATCATCTGTCGTTACATTGTCACGTTGACCACGAACGGTCATCAAACCGTGAATCGCCTGTAACAATTGCCTGTCATGTGCCTGACGTGAAATGCATTCGCTAGCGGAGTGCGGGCGGTGGGCGAAGAACGGATCAATGGGCTTCGGGGCGGACTGGCCGAACTGGCGACGATAGCGAGCCTGCCGCCGGTAAGGAGCGCGATTCCGGAGCCGGTCGACGGCAAGCGGCGAAAGTTCCGCACAATCTGGATCAGCGACATCCATCTCGGTACCAAGGGCTGCAACGCCGCGATGCTGATCGACTTTCTCGACAGCACCGACAGCGAGACCATGTACCTCGTCGGCGACATCATTGACGGCTGGCGGCTGAAGAAGAAGGTCTACTGGCCGGCGGAGCACAACGATGTGGTCTGGCGCATTCTCAAGCGCGCCAAGCGCGGGACGCGGATCGTCTACATCCCCGGCAATCACGACGAGATGCTCCGCCCGTTCTCGGGCATGAACTTCGGCGGGGTCGAGATCCGGCGCGCGGCCTTTCACGATACGGCCGACGGGCGCCGGCTGATGGTGCTCCACGGCGACGAGTTCGATGCGATCATGCTTGCGCACCGCTGGCTCGCGGTGGTGGGCGATGTCCTCTACCACCTGCTCATGGGGCTCAACCGATGGGTCAACCTCGTGCGCAAGGCGTTCGGACTGCCGTACTGGTCGCTGTCGAAAGTGGCCAAGCACAAGGTCAAGAACGCGGTCGAGTTCATCAGCCGCTATGAGGAGATTGTCGCCCGTGCCGCGGCCGAGCGGGGTGTGGACGGCGTCGTGTGCGGCCATATCCATACTGCCGAAATCCGCGCCTTCGACGGCATTGAATACTACAACGACGGCGACTGGGTGGAAGGCTGCACCGCGCTGGTCGAGCATTTCGACGGGCGCATGGAGCTGCTCCACTGGCCCGAGGAAATGGCGCGGCGCGCGCAATATGACGTCGCGGCCTCACCTACGCGCAAGGCGGCTGCATGAGCCGGATGGAGGTAGTCGTGCCCGAAGCGGACGCCGTGCGGCCCTATCCGCATCGGATCGCCATCGTCACCGACGCCTGGGCGCCGCAGATGAACGGCGTGGTCCGCACCCTCGCGGCAACATGCGATGTCCTCCGCAGGCGCGGGCACGAGGTGGAGGTAATCTCGCCCGAAGGCTTCCGCTCGCTGCCATGCCCGACGTATCCCGACATTCGCCTGGCGATGCCGCTGCCCGGCGCGATCGGGCGGCGCCTTACGGCCCTGGCGCCCGACGCGATCCACGTCGCCACCGAAGGGCCGCTGGGCCTCGCCGCACGGCGGTTCTGTACGGTGCGCGGTATTCCCTTCACGACCGCCTACCACACGCAGTTTCCCGAATACGTCGCCCGGCGCACCGGCCTCTCGCCCGCGCTGTTCTGGCGCTACATTCGCTGGTTTCACGCGCCTTCGCGCCAAGTGCTGGTCGCGACAGAGAGCATTCGCGAGGAACTGCGCGCGCACGGCCTGCGCCGCCTCCATCCCTGGAGTCGCGGGGTCGATCTGACCTGCTTCAATCGGGACGCGCCGGCACCGCCCGAGTTCGACGACCTCCCGCGACCGATCCAGCTCTATGTCGGCCGCGTCGCGGTGGAGAAGAATCTCGAGGCGTTTCTGGGCGGCAGCTATCCGGGCAGCAAGGTCGTCGTTGGTGATGGCCCCGCCTTCGCCGAGCTCAGTGCAAAGTTTCCCGATGCCCATTTCCTCGGGCGCCGCAGCGGCCGTGCATTGGCGGGATGCTACGCCCATGCCGATGTCTTCGTCTTTCCCAGCCGGACCGATACCTTCGGACTGGTCATGATCGAGGCGCTCGCTTGCGGGACGCCGGTCGCTGCGTTTCCCGTGCCGGGGCCGCGCGACATCGTGACCGATCGAGTCGGTGCGCTGTCCGAAGATCTCGACCGGGCGATTGCCGGCGCCGTGTTCAGCGACCGCGCAGACTGTGCCGAGCTGGGCGCACGCTATTCGTGGGATGCGGCGACCGATCAGTTCCTCGCCGGGCTCGCGGCCCTCGACGCGGAGCCGCTCGCCGCTTGAGCTTCCCGATGGGGGAGGCCGAAAAGCTTGCCCTTGCATGACGCATCGCCTAAATCGCCTGTGCAACGGCCGCTCCGCGAGGGGCGGCCCTTATATTTTCAGGACAGTTTCGATCATGGCGCAACCCACCCCGCTGATGCCGCATGCGACCGCCACCTGGCTCGTCGACAACACTTCGCTCAGCTTCACGCAGATCGCCGACTTCTGCGGCCTGCATATCCTCGAAGTCCAGGCGATGGCCGACGACCTCGCGGGCAGCAAGTACACCGGGCGTGATCCGATCCACTCGGGCGAGCTGACGCAGGAGGAAATCGAGCGCGGTCAGGCCGATCCGAGCTATGCGCTCAAGATGCAGCGCGCGCCGGTCGAAGTGACGCGGACCAAGGGCCCGCGCTACACCCCGGTGTCCAAGCGGCAGGACAAGCCCGACGGTATCGCCTGGATCCTGCGCAACCATCCGGAGATTTCGGATGCGCAGATTTCCAAGCTGATCGGCACCACGCGCAACACGATCGCGGCGATTCGCGAGCGCAGCCACTGGAACATCCAGAACATCCAGGCGAAGGATCCGGTGACGCTCGGCCTGTGCTCGCAGCGCGAGCTCGACGCGGTTGTTGCCAAGGCGGCGAAGAAGGCCGGCGCCGACGGTGAAGCGCCAGTACCAGCGGCCGACTCGGGCACGGATCGCGAGAAGCTGATCGCCGAACTGCGTGCCGAGCGCGAGGCGAACGAGAAGGCCGCTGCCGAAGCCGCCCAGGAAGCCGAAGCCGCTGCCTGGCTCGAAGCCCGCCGCGCCGCGGAGAACGAGGGCGACGAACAGCTCTGAAGCCGCCGGCCTCGCTGACGCGGGGAGCGCTCTTCCTCTCCTCTCGCGATCCCGGCTTTCGCCGGGATGACGGCGTGCGTGTGTCCGCACCGTCCCTGCCGGCTGGACCGGTGTCAGAAAGTCCTTGCCCTCGCGCACGGTCTCGCGCATCCATGTTGACATGGATGTCAGTAAGGCGCCTTATCAGCATGCCGCCCCGTGGGACACGCCGTTCGAGCCGGTAACGCTCCCCGATCTCTTCGCGCGCGCGGCAGAGCGGCGGCCCGATGCACCGCTGGTCGACTTCCTCGGGCGGATCTATTCCTACCGGGCGCTTTATGGGGAAGCGCGGCGCTTTGCGGCTGGCCTGCAGGAATTGGGCATTGCCCGTGGCGACCGGGTAGGGCTGTTCCTGCCCAACGTGCCCATTTACGTCTCCGCCTATTACGGCGCGATGATGGCTGGGGCGGTGGTGGTGAACTTCTCGCCGCTCTACACCGTCGAAGAGCTCAACCAGCAGGTCGAGGATTCGGGCGCCCGAATCCTCGTCACGATCGACGCCGCAAGCCTGCTGCCGACGGCGCTGGAAGTGCTCGATCGCTCTCCGCTCGAAACGCTGGTCGTCGGCCGCCTGGGGGCGATGCTGACGCCGCTGAAGCGGATCGCGCTCAAGCTGCTGGGCCGCAAGAGCATCGCGGCCATCCCGGCGCGGACGGATGTCCGCGAGTGGAGCGGCATGCTGCCCAAGGGCGAGCCTGCGCCCGTCGCGCTCTCGCCCGCCGATTTGGCGCTGCTGCAGTACACCGGCGGCACGACGGGCCGGCCCAAGGGCGCCATGCTCACCCATGCTAATCTGGCGGTCAATGCGATGCAGGTCGACGCGATCGATCCGTTCGACCGCGACGAGCCGGACGTGATCATGGGCGCGCTGCCGCTGTTCCACGTCTTCGCCAACACCTGCGTGCTCAACCGCACGGTCGCGAAAGGCGCTTGCATCGCCATGGTACCGCGGTTCGATGCGAAGCAGGTGCTGCAGACGATCGAGCGCACCCGCGTCACCGCCTTTCCCGGCGTGCCGACGATGTTCCAGGCGCTGCTCGACCATCCGCGGATCGGCCGGACCGATTTCTCCTCGCTCAAGGTGTCTATCTCGGGCGGGGCGCCGCTGCCTGCGCCGGTGCGCGAAAAATTCGAGGCGGCGAGCGGCGCGCGGCTGGTGGAAGGCTACGGACTGACCGAGAGCGCGGGCGTGGTCTCGACCAATCCCTACACCGGGCTGCGCAAGCCGGGCACGATCGGGCAGGTCATCCCGCAGACCCGCGTGATGCTGCTCGACAAGGAAGATCCCACCAGGCCCGCACCGGACGGGGAACCCGGGGAGCTGGTCATCGCCGGGCCGCAGATCATGCAGGGCTACTGGAACCGCCCCGATGCCGCGACGAACGCCTTTGCCGATCTGGGCGGCACGCGCTGGCTGCGCACCGGCGACGTTGCCGAGATCGACGAGGACGGCTTCATCACCATCGTCGACCGGATCAAGGACATGATCGCCGTCGGCGGGTTCAAGGTCTTCCCAAGCCAGGTCGAAGCCGTGCTGCTCGAGCATGCGGCGGTCAAGGAAGCGCTCGTGATCGGGGTGCCCGACGCCTATCGCGGAGAGATGCCGCAGGCTTACGTGACCCTGGCCGAGGGCGCCGAAGCGACCGCGGCCGAGCTCCAGACCTGGCTCAATGCCCGCGTGGGGAAGCACGAGCGCGTCTCCGGCGTCGTCATCCGCGAGGAACTGCCCAAGACGATGATCGGCAAGCTCGACCGCAAGGCCTTGCGCGCCGAGGTGCTGGTGGACGCGTAGCGGCGCTTCGGGCTTAGCCCGAGGCTCAGGTCGCCAGCGTCAGCTTCGGTTCGCCGTCATCACTCGCTGGGACCGGCGCGGCCGGCTTGTCGGCCCCGCGCTGGTTGGGCGCACGGTGGGCGAAGCGGCCTTCGACCTGGGCGCCCTGCTCGATGGTCAGAGCGTCGTAGTTCACGTCGCCTTCGACCCGAGCCGACTTCAATACGACGAGGTGACGCGCGGTGATCGAGCCGGAGATCCGGCCGGCGAGGCGCGCCGTCTCGGCACTGATCGCGCCTTCGATCACGCTCGTTTCGCCCTGGACGAGCGAATCGCAAGCGATGTCGCCCTCGATGCGGCCGTCGACGTGAAGCTCGGTGGAGGCGGACACGTCGCCCTTGATGGTGACGTCGGCTCCGATCACGGAGAACGTCGAACTGGAAGGTGCGGGGGGCCTAGCCATTGGAATCGCTCCCGCCGACTCGGGCTCTGGCTTCTTTGAGAACATCGGGCGCTGTCTCCAGGAAGGGCCGCGGATTGACCGCGCGGCCGTTGATGCGGACTTCGAAGTGGAGGTGCGGGCCGGTCGAGCGGCCGGTGCTGCCGATCGCGCCGATCACGTGTCCAGCGTCGACCTGCTGGCCCACTTTGGCGGAAAACTTCGACATATGGGCGTAGCGGGTGGTCAGGCCGTTGCCGTGAGTGATCTCGACCACGTTGCCGTAGCCCGACTTGCGACCGACGAAGCTGACGCGGCCTTCCGCCGCGGCGAAGATCGGCGCGCCGACCGGACCGCGGAAATCGAGGCCCTTGTGCATCGCGCCGTGGCCCGTGAACGGGTCGCGGCGATAGCCGAAGCCGGACGAAATGTACTTGAGATTGGCAGGCTCGAACTGCGGAATGCCGTCGAGACCCTGCTCGAGCGCGGCCATCTGCGCGAGGCTGAGGCCGAGGCGCTCGAAACGCGGATCGACTTTGCCGTCGGCGCCGGTCGCGAGCAGTTCGAGCGGACCACCCATTGCGTCCTGCTGGGCCGAGCGCAGGATCGTGGACGGATCGAGACCAAGCGTGCGCATTGCCGTTGCCGCGCGTTCGGCGCGGTGGTCGGCAAAGCGGGTCATTTTCTCGACCAGCGCGAGCTGGCGCGCCTCGATCTCGGCCAGCGACCGCGCTTCGGGGAAGACCGCGCTGACCTTGGCGACGGTTTCCGCCGCTTCGCCGGTGGAATCGCTGACCGGTGCCTGCCCCTTGATGTCGTCGGGCAGCATCTCGGCCATTTCCTCGAGCACCGTCTGGCGTTGTTCGAGATCCTTCGCGACGGAGGTAAGATCGTCGCCATAGGCGTCGAGCCGCTCTTCCGATGTCGCGACTCGCGCTTCGCGTTCGAGCAGCGACATGCGGTCGGCTTCAGCGCGGAACTGGCTCCAGCCCATGATCGCGAGGCTGACCATCCACGCGACGAGCGCCGCCGAGGCGATCCCTGCGGCGGTCATCTGCACGCGCGATGAAATCCGAATGAAACGGACCTGTCCCTGGGATCGCATGAAGAATTCACGATCCGGGAACCAAGCCCGAAGGCGGTCCACCCATCCGCCTACGGTTGAGCTAGTCACCAAAATTACGACCCCTATGCCGTCCTTTTATTCTGGCGGGGCCGCTAGCATGGGAGGGGCCTCGGGTCGAATCGTGAAATAAAGTAAAAGGGCGAATCGAACGACTCACACGCTGAATCGTTTCCAGGTTACGAAATTAACCCAAGTTCTTCGCAAATGGCTTCACCCGGTCGTGGAGCGAATCCGCGCCTGACAGACCTGGCCACCACTGCTAGGCCGCGGCAATGGGCTTGATCACACGCGGCCGCCTGAGGCCGATCTCCCCCTGATGCGTGCACGCCGGATCGGTCTGCTTGGCGGCAGCTTCAATCCCGCGCATGGCGGGCACCGCCGGATATCGCTCTTCGCCGCCGAGACGCTCGGGCTGGACGAAGTCTGGTGGCTCGTCTCGCCGGGCAATCCGCTCAAGCCGAGGGCCGGCATGGCTCCGCTCGCTGCGCGAGTGAAGTCGGCGATCCGCCAGGCGCGCCGCGCGCCGATCCGCGTCACCGCAATCGAGCGCGAACTCGGCACCCGGTACACGGTGGATACGCTGCGGGCGCTGATCCGGCGCTATCCGGACCGCGAGTTCGTGTGGCTCATGGGGGCGGACAATCTCGCGCAGTTCCACCAGTGGAAGGATTGGCGCGGCATAGCGCGTGCGATGCCGATTGCGGTGATCGCGCGGCCCGGCTATGATGGCGCGGCCTTCGCAAGCCCCGCGATGGCATGGCTGCGCCGACATCGGGTCGAAGCTGCCGAGTTCAGGAACAGGGGCGACTGGAGTGCGCCGAGCCTGGTGACATTGCGTTTCGATCCGGATCCCCGATCGGCCACGGCCATCCGCCGTGCCGACCCCGAGTGGGCCGGGCGCTACTCGCAGGTTCCGCCGCGCGATCAGCTTACATTCCGCCGAATAGTCCCCATATCCCGGGGGGAGCGCGTGCAGGCGCCATGATGCGCATCGCCGCCCTCGCATTTTCTCTCGCAACCGTCAGGAGCGCAACAACCGCCTATGAACCAGGCGCAAACATCCATGCCCGAGCACGATTCGCAGCACCCGCCGGCGATTGAAGCCGAGCCGGGCTCGCTTCACGCGCTCGTCCTCGCGCAACTGGAGGACGACCAGGCGCAGGACGTCGTGTCGATCCCGCTCGCGGGCAAGTCGAGCATTGCCGATCACATGGTCATCGCCTCGGGCCGTTCGACCCGTCAGGTGGCCGCGATCGCGCAGAAGCTCGCCGAAAGGGTCAAGCAGGAAGGCCATGGGCCGGTGCGGCTCGAAGGCTTGCCCCAGGCCGACTGGGTGCTGATCGACGCCGGCGACGTCGTCGTCCACCTGTTCCGCCCGGAAGTCCGCAGCTTCTACAACCTGGAACGCATGTGGGCCTTCGGCGACGCTCCACCCGTGGCCGCCGGAACCGCCTGAGGCCGACAAAACATGCTTCTGCATGTCGTTGCGCGCGGCAAGATCGGGCGCTCGCCCGAGGCCGAACTGGTCGCGCGTTACGAGAAGCGGCTGACCTGGCCATTCAAGTCCACCGAACTGCCTGAGACCGGGGGCAAAGTGCCCGATCCGCAGGCGCCGGCGCGCACCGTGCTTCTCGACGAGCGCGGCAAGCAGCTCTCCTCCGAAGATTTTGCCGCGCTGCTCGGCCGCTGGCGCGACGAGGGCGTGCGCGAGGCGCGCTTCGTGCTTGGCGCCGCCGATGGCCATTCGGCGGAGGAACGCGCGGAGGCGGACCTTCTGCTCGCGTTCGGCAATGCGACCTGGCCGCACCTGCTCGCGCGCGCCATGCTGCTGGAACAGCTCTACCGCGCCACTACGATTCTTGCCGGACACCCCTACCATCGGGCAGGGTAGCGCAATGCCGCGTCGCGCGACGATCCTCGTCCTCACCATGACTGCTACCGCCGGGGTGATCGGCGGTATTGCTGCCGCGCAGCGGGCCGACGGCGTGTTCGATCCCGGTGACGCACGTGCCGCGCTCCGCGAGGCGCGGGAGGAAGCGCGGGCCGCGCAAGCGCGCGGGGCGCGGCTCGAAGCCGAAGCGCGCGCTGCGACCGAGGCGGCGGAGAAGACCGCGCGAGAGGCAGCCGCGCTCGCCGCGCGTATCCAGCAGGCGGAAGCCGACATCGCCGCCGCGGAGGCGCGAATCGCGCTGATCGACGGCCAGCGGCAGCAGCTCGACATGCGCCTCGCCGAGCGGCGCGAGCCGCTGCTGCGCCTCACTGCGGCCTTGCAGAAGTTCGCCCGCCGGCCGCTCGCGCTGTCGGCCTTGCGCCCCGGATCGCTCCGCGAGACGGTCTATCTGCGTGCCCTGCTGGAGACGACCGTTCCCGAAGTGCGCCAGCGCACCGCCGCCCTCCGCGCGGAGATTGCGCGCGGGGCACGGCTCGAAACCGAAGCGCTGCAGGCTCTCGCGGCCTTGCGCCAGAGCGAGGCGCAGCTCGGCGCGCGGCGCCAAAGACTGGTCGGGCTGGAAAGTCGGCAGAGGCTCGCGTCGCGCCGCGCCACGGGCGTCGCTGCCCGCGAGGCCGAGCGGGCGCTCGCGCTGGCGGAGGAGGCGCGCGATCTCGACGGGCTGATCGCAAGGCTCGACGACGCCAGCGCGCTGCGCCGTGACCTCGCCGCGCTTCCCGGCCCCATGATCCGGCCGGCAAGCCCCGAATCGGCTCGGGTTTCTGCCGCCACCGGCCCGACGCCAACGCCTTCCGCGACCGCGCCGCCCGACGATTTCCAGCTTCCCGTCGTCGGGCAGACCGTGGCGGGCTTCGGCTCGGTGTCCTCCGCAGGCGTGCGCAGCAATGGTCTCTCGCTGGCCCCGCGCCCGGCCGCGCAGGTCGTCGCCCCGGGCAGCGGCCGAGTCGCTTTCGCCGGCCCCTATCGCGGCTACGACCGGATCGTCATCATCGAACACGAGGGCGGGTGGACCAGCCTCGTCACAGGCCTTTCGCGTGTCGATGTCGATGTCGGGGAGGCGCTCGTTTCCGGCGCCCCGCTCGGCGTCGCGGCGGTCGACGCGCCGGTCGTGACACTCGAACTCAGGCGCGACGGCACACCGGTGAACCCGCTCGACTATCTCGGGTAGGAGGGCTGCGGCGCGGACCGCATCCTCATCTGGCATTAAGCCTGCGCGCGCGATAAAAGCGTTCTCGTAAAGGAGGCTTTATGGCCATCAAATTCGCCGATCTCGCCCGGTCGGCCGCGCTCGTCACTGCGGTGGCGCTCATTCCGGCGACCACTGCGGGCATCGCGCAGGTCGATGGCCGCGCCGGCTCCGAATTCGCGCGCCTGTTCGCGACGTACGAGCGGATTAAGGCCAGTTACGTCGAGCCGGTCGACGACGAGAAGCTGATCCGCGGCGCGATCGACGGCATGCTCGCCAGCCTCGATCCGCATTCCGCCTATCTCGACGGGTCGGACCTGCAGCGCCTCGAAACGATGATCGACGGCAATTACACCGGTCTCGGCCTGTCCGTGCAGATGGACGACGGCGCGGTGAAGATCATCTCGCCGTTCCGCGGCAGTCCTGCGATGGAGGCCGGGCTCAAGGCCGGCGACTACATCACGCACCTCGATGGCGAGCTGATCTATGGGGGCGACCTCGACGAGGCGGTCTCCCGCATGCGCGGGGCGGCCGGCACCTCGATCCGCCTGACCATCTTCCGCCCCGGGCGCGACGAACCCTTCGATGTCACGGTCACGCGCGGGCTGATCGAACTCGAACCGGTCACGCACGAACTCCAGTCCGGCAATATCGGCGTGATCATGGTCAACGAGTTCTCGCGCGACGTGGGGGCCGACGTGTTCTCCGCGTGGGAAGCGCTCTCGAAGGAAGCCCCGGGGGGCCTCAAGGGTCTCGTGCTGGACTTGCGGGCCAACCCCGGGGGCTCGCTCGATGAAGCAGTGGCGCTGAGCGACCTGTTCCTCGAGAAAGGCCGTATCGTCTCGCAGCGCGGCCGCGCGGCGGGAGAGACCTACGTCTACAACGCCGAGACGGTCTATCGCGGCGAGATCGCCAAGGGCGTGCCGATGATCGTTCTGATCGATGCCGGTTCGGCCTCCGCCAGCGAGATCGTTGCCGGTGCGCTGCAGGATCACCGCCGCGCCGTGGTCATGGGCCAGCGCAGCTTCGGCAAGGGCAGCGTGCAGACGCTGCTGCCGCTCGGTCCCGACGCCGCGCTCAAGCTCACCACCGCGCGCTATTACACGCCGGGGGGGCATTCGGTGCAGGAAGGCGGGATCGAGCCCGACATCGCCGTGCCGCAGCTTTCCGATCCGGATCTGGCCAAGCGGGCCAAGTTCATCCTGCGCGAATCGGACCTTCGCGGGCACCTCGTCAACGAAGCTGCCCTGAAGGATGAGGAGCTCGAGCGCGATCTGCGCGAGGATCCGCGCTTCACGATGACGGCCGACGAGCTGAAGGAGCAGGGGATCAAGGATTACCAGCTCCACTACGCGCTCGAAACGCTGCGCCGGACCGCTCCGACCGCTCTCGTGCACCGGAAGTAGAGCGCGTGCGGATGATCGAAACGCCTCACGGCCGGCTGGCCCAGCGGCTGGCGCTGGGCGTGCCCGCACTGCTGCTCGCCGGCGCCTACGTCTCGCAGTACGGCTTCGGCCTCTATCCATGCGAGATGTGCTGGTGGCAGCGCTGGCCGCATTTCGCGGCGCTTGCGCTTGCGTTGCTTTCCACCGTCGCGGTGCCCCGGCGGCTGTGGATTGCGCTGGCCGCGCTCGCCATCCTCGTGTCGGGTGCAATCGGGGCGTTTCATGCCGGTGTCGAATACGGCTGGTGGGAAGGCGTGACGGCGTGCGCGGTCACGTCGCAGGCCGGCACCGGCGACCCATTGGAAGCGATCATGAACGCGCCGATGGTCCGCTGCGATCAGGCGCCCTGGACGCTGGTCGGCATTTCGCTGGCGGGGTGGAACTTCCTGTTCTCGGCAGCAGGCGGCCTGGCGATCCTCTGGTTGCTGGCGAAGGAGCGGCGTACCTCATGACGAAACAGGATATCGCGCGGATGATCCGGGTCGACCAGGCAGGCGAGTTCGGCGCTACCCGCATCTATCAGGGCCAGCTCGACGTGATCGGCGACCGCGGCCCGCACGCGGCCGAGATCGCCGAAATGGCCGAGCAGGAGAAGGGACACCGGGCGAAGTTCGACGCCCTGATGGCGCGGCGCGGCGTGCGCCCGACCGCGCTGCAGCCCTTCTGGTCGGCGGCGGGCTACGCGCTCGGCGCGGGTACGGCGTTGATCGGGCCGGAGGCGGCCATGGCCTGCACCGCGGCGGTAGAGGAAGAGATCGACCGCCACTATTCGCAGCAACTCGACCGGCTTGCCGAAAGCGGCGCCGACCCCGAACTCGCCACGATGATCGACGAATTTCGCGAGGACGAGCGCGCGCACCGCGATGCCGCTCTCGCCGCAGGGGCGGAAAGGGCGCCGGCCTATCCGCTGCTGTCGGGGGCGATACGCCTCGGCTGCCGCGTCGCGATCAAGCTCGCCGAACGGGTCTGAGGGCCACGGGCGGGAACCGCTTTCGCCCTCCGCACGCTTCATATAGAGTTCACGGCTCGCGCCCGAGAATGGCGGGCAACGCAGATTAGGATAGCCATCGCATGAAGTCGCTTCTCGCAGCATTCGCGCTTTCTGGCGCCACGCTTCTCGCCAGCCCGCTCGCGGCGCAGGCGACGGCGGAGGAGGTGCCCGACGACGTGCGCATGTCGGTGGTCTATGGCGAGGATGCCGCGCCGCCGTGCCCGGAAGGCGAGATCTGCGTCGTCGCCCGCCTGCCCGAATCCGAACGCTTCCGCATTCCGGAAACGCTGCGCTACAGCGACGACCCGGCGAACACCGCCTGGACCCGGCGCGTCGAATCGCTGGAGATGATCGGCGATTTCGGCACGCTTTCGTGTTCCACCGCGGGCGCGGGCGGCTTCACCGGCTGCACCCAGGATCTGATCCGCCGCGCCTATGGCGAACAGGCGACGAGTGCGAGCGTCCGC
This sequence comes from Pelagerythrobacter aerophilus, assembly GCF_003581645.1. Taxonomy (GTDB): domain Bacteria; phylum Pseudomonadota; class Alphaproteobacteria; order Sphingomonadales; family Sphingomonadaceae; genus Pelagerythrobacter; species Pelagerythrobacter aerophilus. Next base: position 757,693 of record NZ_QXFK01000019.1, read on the forward strand.
TTCAGCGAGCTCATCGCCGCCGCCCGCGCTGAACGTTTGTCCACGATCGACGAATCGGCCGCCGCCGAGCAGGAACGCGTCGAGCAGATCGAACGCGAGTACATGGAACGCCTCGAACGCGAGCGCGATGCCGAGCTGCCCGACGAGCAGAACCCCGAGATCCTGCCGAGCGAAGACGCCGAACCGATCATGGACGCGCCCGAAACGTCCGAGCCGCAGGAAACGCCGGAAAGCTGAGGCGGCGTTAACCCTCCTGCGGTAAGACCGGCGGCATGACCGCGCCGCGCACCATTCTCACCGTCTTCGGCACCCGGCCCGAAGCGATCAAACTGTTCCCCCTGATCCACGCGCTCGAGAGTGACGAGCGCTTCGTTTCCCGCGTCTGTGTTTCAGGGCAGCATCGCGGAATGCTGGACCAGGTGCTGGAGATCGCGGGCATTTCGCCCGATCACGATCTCGACCTGATGCAACCGGACCAGACGCTCGATGCCCTGACCGCGCGGCTGCTCATGGGTATCGGCCACGTGCTGGATATCGAACGGCCGGACGTCGTCGTGGTTCAGGGCGATACCGCGACCGCGATGGCAGGCGCGTTGGCAGCATACTACCGCAAGATTCCCGTGGCGCATGTGGAAGCGGGTCTGCGGAGCGGCAATATCCATCATCCCTGGCCGGAGGAGGTCAATCGCAAGGTCATCGGCAGCTTCGCCGCGCTTCACCTCGCGCCGACCGAAACTGCGGCCGAGGCGCTGCGGCGGGAGAACGTCGAGTCCGCGGCGGTCCACGTCACCGGCAATACGGTTATCGACGCGCTGCACTGGATAACGGGCAAGATCGCCCGTGAGCCGTTGCTTGCAGCGAACCTGATGCCGCTGGAAAGGCGTTTCGCCGGGCGCCGGATCATCGGCATGACGACGCACCGGCGCGAGAACTTCGGGCAGGGGATGGAGTCGATCGCGAATGCCGTGTCCCGCCTCGCGGCGCGCCGCGACGTGGCGGTGATCTTCCCTGTGCACCTAAACCCGAACGTCCGCGCCGTGATGAACGACCGGCTCGCGGGGCTCGACAACGTCGCGCTGATCGAACCGCTGGACTATCCGCATTTCGCCCGCCTGCTCGATGTTGCGCATCTCATGCTGACCGACAGCGGCGGCGTGCAGGAAGAAGCGCCTGCATTGGGCAAGCCGGTCCTCGTCATGCGCGAAACGACCGAACGGCCCGAGGGTGTCGCGGCCGGTACCGCCAGGCTCGTCGGAACCGACGCCGACCGTATCGTTGCGGAAACCGAGCGCCTGCTCGACGATTCCGCCGCCTACGACGCCATGGCACGGGCTCACAACCCGTTCGGCGACGGGCGGGCCACGCAGCGGATCCTCGAGCTTCTCGCGGTCTGACGCTCCATCCGCTCGCTACCGGAATCGCACGCCATCGTTACCGGTATCTTTACCCCTCGCCGTTAGGCGTCGCGCGAAGGCGAATATCAAGCGGAGCGGCCATGCGCGGCGAGGAAAAACCGGAAGTCTGTGTCATCGGCCTTGGGTATATCGGCCTGCCGACGGCGGCGATCATCGCGCGGGCCAACTGCCCGGTAACCGGTATCGACGTTTCCGAAGCGGTGGTCGAGACGATCAACCGAGGTGAGATCCATATCGAGGAAATTGATCTCGACGGTCTCGTGCGGGGGGTCGTCCAGCGCGGCCTGCTCAAGGCGTCGACGCAGGTGCAGCCAGCTGACGTGTTCGTTATCGCGGTGCCTACGCCGTTCGAGAAGGACGGGCAGCACACGCCCGATATCTCCTATGTCATGGCCGCGGCTACGGAGATCGCGGGCGTGCTCAAGAAGGGCGATACCGTGATTCTCGAATCGACCTCACCGGTCGGCACCACCGACGCGATGCGCGATCTGTTCGCCGGATTGCGCCCGGATCTCAAGCTTCCGGGGCTGACGAACGAGACGCCCGATGTGGCGATCGCCTATTGCCCCGAACGTGTCCTTCCCGGGCGCATCCTCGAAGAGCTCACCAACAACGACCGCTCGATCGGTGGCATCACCCCGCGTTGCGCACGAAAGGCGCTCGCCTTCTACAAGCGCTTCGTGCGCGGCACCTGCGTCACCACCGACGCGCGCAGCGCCGAGATGTGCAAACTGGTCGAGAACGCCTTCCGCGACGTCAACATCGCCTTTGCCAACGAGCTGTCGATGATCGCCGATCACATGGGCCTCGATGTGTGGGAAGTTATCCGCCTCGCCAACCGCCACCCCCGCGTAAATGTCCTCCAGCCCGGCCCGGGCGTCGGCGGCCACTGCATTGCGGTCGATCCATGGTTCATCGTCCATGGCGCGCCGGAACAGGCGAAGATGGTCCGTGCCGCGCGCGACACCAACGATGCGAAGATGCATCACGTCGTCGCGCAAGCGGAGAAGCTGATCGCTGACAACCCCGGCGTGCCGGTCGCCTGCCTGGGGCTCGCATTCAAGGCCAACATTGATGACTTCCGCGAAAGTCCGGCGCGCTTCGTGGCGGGCAGACTGGCGCGCAGGTTCGGTGAACGCGTTCACGTGGTCGAACCCTATGCCGCCGAACTGCCGACCGAGTTCGAAGGCACCGGCGCAGCGCTGATCGACCTCGACACAGCGCTCGAGACGTGCGGCATCCTGATCGTCCTCGTCGACCACGATATATTCCGAGTGGTCCCGAGCGAGGAACGCTCTCACGCGCTGATCTACGACACACGCGGGATCTGGCCGGACGCCGCGGCTAACGTTGAGCGACCGGGGTTACGACTGGCGAGCTAGCACGCCTCAGACGCCGTAGTAGTCACGATACCAGCCAACGAACTGCCGGATACCTTCCTTCGCGTCGGTCTGCGGGCGATAGCCGGTGAGTTCCTGCAGCAGTGTTGCATCGGCCCAGGTGGCCGGCACGTCGCCTTTCTGCATGTCCATGAAGTTCTTCACCGCTTCGCGCCCGCATTCGGCTTCGATCGCCTCGACGAAGTCCATCAGGCGGACCTTGTCGCTGTTGCCGATATTGACGACGCGGAACGGCGCCGCGGGTGAGAGGCTGTCATGCTCCGGGATGTCGTCGGCGCTCTCCGGGCGCTCCGGCACAGCGTCGATCAGCAGGCGGATACCGCGCACCAGGTCGGTCACGTAGGTGAAGTCGCGGTACATCTCGCCGTGGTTGTAGATGTCGATTGGCGTGCCATCGAGAATGCCCTTGGTAAACTTGAACAGCGCCATGTCCGGGCGGCCCCATGGGCCGTAGACCGTGAAGAAGCGGAACATGGTTGTCGGCAGATTCCACAGATGCGCGTAGCTGTGCGCCATCGACTCGTTCGCCTTCTTGGTCGCGGCGTAGAGCGTGAGCTGTGTGTCGCATTTCTCGCGCTCATCGAACGGCATCTCCTCGTTCGCGCCATAGACCGAACTGGTACTGGCCATCAGCAGATGCTCGACGCCGAGCTCACGCGCGCATTCCATCACGTTGAACGTACCGACGATATTCGCGTCGATATAGGCGCGCGGGTTCTCGAGCGAATATCGCACGCCGGCCTGCGCGGCGAGATGGACGATCACGTCCGGCCGCTCCGCCATGGCCAGCGCGTGGAGCTGGTCAAAGTTCTCCAGCATGCCGACGTGCGCGCTGAAATGCTCATGCTGCAGCAGCATCTGGTGCCGCCGCTCCTTGATCCTGACGTCGTAGTAGTCGGTCATGCCGTCGTAGCCGACGACGGCAAAACCTTCCTCGAGCAGCAGCTTGGACAAGTGGAAGCCGATGAAGCCGGCGCTGCCGGTGACGAGCACTTTGCGCATTAATTGTTCCTCTGTGTCCCTTGGAGTCCCGCAGATGGCCCGACAGGATGGGCCATAGCAGACCGACGGATGGCCATCATTCGCCGAAGGAAATAGAAAGTGTAGAGATGCTGCCGGTTATTCGTTGACCGTACGACCAGGCTCGGCCTGACAGCGAAATCTTCACGAAGCCGCAGTCGGCCGGCAGCGTGGCATCGAGCGCGATTGTCCCGCCGGTGAGATTTCCTTGGGCAATCGGGGCGTCGCCGTCGACGCATGAGACTGCGATCTCCAGCTTGTCTGCCTGCTGCTGCGGCTTCAGGTCATGTCGGCCGCTGATGCTGAGCGCTCGTGAGCGCGCCGGCAGGATGCGGCTGGCAAAAACACCACCTTTGCCGCGTGCGATCTCCAGCTGAAGTTCCTCTTCCCCGCCGAGGACTTGGGCGCGGAAACCGGCTTGATCGACCAAGGTCCAGTCGAACGGCGGGATCTCAGAACTCCAACCGTCGACCTCCTCGGGACGCTCCGCAGACAGGCGCGCATAGAGATCGTATGCGAGTTGAAACTCGCCCGCGCTGGCAAAAGCATGCACCAGCCTGCGGTCGGTCTTCGGGTCTACAATGTCGTCGGACAGCCGTTGACGAATGAGACCGAGATTCCCGAGCGCTTCTTTGTCGCGTGAGGCGGCGACGAGGAAACCATCGGCCCAGTCCGGCCCGGTTCCGAGAATATCCACGAACGTGTCCACCGAGCGCGGATCGCGCAGCGCCTGCGTCAGCGCGATGTAGGCGGCCGGCCGCTGCTCGACGCGCACTTGCAGAATCTGATTGAGAACGCGGATGGCGCCGTCGAGATTATCGGCTTGCAGGTGGGAGTTAAGAAGCATGCCCTGGAGAAGCGTGTCGCGGCGGCTGATCTTCGCCGCCGCGTTCCAGAATGGGGCGTTTCCATCGCCAGGCTGTGCGGCACCAATCACCGCGAGCGCGCCGGGCACCAGCGGTTGGCTCCGATAGGCCTCCAGCGCGAGGTCGGCCATCCAATCCGCCGGCGGTTCGGCTGTCGCAGGGTTCTGCGCGAGTTGGCCTTGATAAGCGGCTTTCGCGAAATGGGCCTGTGCCGAACCATCCCAAGGCGCGATTGTCGCTGCCTTGTCCGGCTGACTGTTCTCGCCCACGATGGCCAGCGTCTGCGCCGCGGAAAGGACCGCGAGAACGGGAAATATCAGCACCACCGACGCAAGGCGCAGACGGCTTGGCCGTGTCTCAGCTGCGTCCGGCATTCGCATCATCTATGGGTTCGCCATAGCCGTACCCATAGCCATACCCATAGCCGTAGCCGTACGCCGAGTTGCGATCGTCGAGCTTGGTCACGATTGCACCATAGACCTTCGCGTTGGCGGCACGCAAACGGCGTAGCGCGTTGTCGATGGCGCGGATCTTCACGTCATTGGATTCGATGACGTAGACCACGCCTTGGACCGCGGTGGAGATTTCCAGCGCATCGGCAAGGCCGAGCACCGGCGGGCCGTCCACGAGGATAAAGTCGTAGCTCTGCTCGAGCTTCGCGATCAACTGGGCAAGCCCGTCGGTCGCGAGAAGATCGGCGGGATTCGGCGGCATCATCCCGCTTGGGATCAGGTCAAATCCATGTTCCTCGATCGGTATGGTGACCGCCTGAGGTTCGCTTCCACCGACCAGCAAGCTGCTCAAGCCGGCGTCCTTCGATGCCTGCTTGCCGAGGAAATCGACGAGGGCCGTGTTGCGAAGGTCGGCATCGATCAGCAGCGTCCGCTTGCCCAACTGGGCGAAGCTGCGGCAGATCGCGACGGAGGTCAGCGATTTGCCTTCGTTCGGCCGGGTGCTGGTAAGCATCAGTGACTTCGGTGCACCTTGCGGTGTCAGGAACGAGATATTCGAACGCGCCGCCACGTAGGCCTCTGAAAGCTCCGAACTGCGTCGACGGAGCTCGTCGAGCAAATCGTCCTGCTCCACCCGTGGGATGAGGCCGAGTGTCGGCAGGCCGAACAGACGTTGGACGTCGTTGGGATCCCGGATCGTCCGATCCATAGTCTCACGGAGGAAGACAACGGCTGCGGCAACAGCTGTGGCGGCGAGCAATGCCAGCGCCAGGTTCAAGACCAGCGAGGGCTTGTAGGGCTCGTCCGCTGGTAGAGCAGGTTGAACTAGGGTCATGTTGTTCTTGCCAGCGCCCGCCGCCTCCAGTTCCTTGGAACGCTGCAGGAGCGCGTCGTAGAGCTGCCGATTGGTGTCCACTTCACGCTTCAGAATTCCATACTGAATCCCGCCGCCTTGCTGCGAAAGGAACCGGTCTTGGACCTCTTTTACGCGCGCCTGCAGTTCCGCCTCTTCGCTACGCGCCTGGCGATACGCCGCCTGCAGACCCGAAATATCGCGGCCCTCCGAAGAGGCGATGGATTCGCGGATGGCTTCCACCTCGGATCGAGCCGCCTGAACTTCAGGATATGCCGGGCCGAAATTTGCAGATAGGCTTGCAAGCTTGGCCTCGGCTGTTGCCAGCATGCTCCGGAGCTGACTAGATGCTGCGCGCGTTTCGGCCGTGGTAGCTTTCGCTCTTAAGGCACTTTCCGCAGCGATTCGTTCTGCAGTTGCTTGTGCCAGCGCCTGATTGAGTGTCGTAAGCGTATCCCCAATCAGCGATCGTGCGGCGCTGCTGCTGTCGTCATCGTTTACGCCCGTATCGACGATCACGATCTGATTGGCATTCGCGTAATCAACCAGTTCCTCCTCGGACTGGGCGAGCCGCTCGCGGAGTTCCGCGATCTGATCGCGCAAATACCGCCGAGCATCGATATTCGCACCGAAGCGCTTTTCGTAGTTCGCGGCCAGGAACTGCTCAGCCCAGATATTGGCAATCTCGGCGGAAAGGCTCCGGTTGGGGCTGGAGAAATGCACATTTACGAGATTCGACAATCGCACAGGTTCGATGCTGATGTGTTCCAGAAGAATCTCGACAGCGTCTCGTCGTTCTAGCGGAGCCTCTGGATCGTCAGCAAATGCGTCGCGAAACGATTCCGACGCAGTGAGATTCGCCGCATCGACTACCGCTTCGGCGAGAAAACGTGAGCCGAGCAGCTCATATTGTGTCTGAAAATACTGTTCGTCCGCCTGCAGTTCTTCGATCTCTGTTTGATCGATATTCGTTACGTTTGCTGTCGCGCGGCTGATCTCGATCACGGCCGTGCTCCGATACTGCGGCGTGGAGAGCAACGTGATGAGCAAGCCAAGCACGAGCCCGCCTGCGAGAATACCAGCGATCAGAAGCCGAGAGTTGACGGCCTGGCGCCAGTATCGCTCGAACGCCAGAATCCCCGAATTTTCGTCCGCGTTCTCGGCCATGTCCGGCTGCGCGGAATATATTACTGCGTCTGCCATTGGTTTCTTCTCGACGGATTAGTTGCCAATGCGATCGATCAGGATCGCGCTCGATGTCAGCAGGGGCACGAACTGCAGAATGGTTTCGAGGCGGCGGCGTGCTGGAGAGTCGCCCACCGTGACGATATCGTCGGCGTAGATCCGTGGATCCGGATAGTTCCCGCGCTGAATAGCCTCGATGTTGTAGACGCCGATGTATGTCGTGTCGCCGACGGTTCGCATGACCACGACATCGTCCGTCTTGGCGTAGTCCGCGAGACCACCGGCATTGTTGATCGCCCGTGCGAGCGTTCGGGAAAGGCGGGCCGGATATGCGCCAGGCTTCTCAACCTCTCCGCCGACGGACACGGTGGGCTGAGACAACTCTGCGGGGATCACGCTGACATTGGGGTCGCGAAGAAATCGGCCTTCAAGGTGCTGAGCGATTATCTTGCCCACACCCGTCGCAGATTCCCCCTCGACATTAATCGGGCCAATCAGCGGAAAATCGAGATTCCCACGGTCGTCCACAATATACGTACCGCTTAACGGTTCAGAGTTGAGGACGGTGATTTCCAGCTGGTCACCTGGCTGCACCCGAGTGACGTAGCCGCCATCGGGCGGCGGCAGGCTATCGAGATCAGTTAACTCGATACCAGGCGCCATAGCCACGGAGCGATCCTTGCCAGCGCATCCGGCGAGCAGGCTGGCCGCCGTGAGGCAGACGAGGAAATACCTGATTGTTGACATTCGCTTCGTCCAATTTCGCATTTGTATTGCGCACTTACCGGAGCGCCTTTGATAAGCAAGCCCAGGCCTTCGGAAATTAGGAGCTCTTTTTAGAGTGCCGACCCATCCGTGTACGACGTGGACCATATTCCGCTGGATCCGCGACGTATGATCCCCTGCTAGCCCAAATCGCGAGCAGAACCGCATAGCTCGCCATTGCCGGGACACGCAGAGGATAGTCGATGAGTGATGCGATGAATAGGATCGCTAATGCGATCAGCGCCGCAGCGGGCCAGATATTGCCGCGAATTTTGGCGCGGCCGGCGCGCCATATTCCCCAGCCTCGAGCAGCGAAAAGCACAATGCCAAAGATCAGGATCAGAAGTCCCGGTAGACCACCGGTCATCAGAACTTCCAGGAAATCGTTATGTGCGTGATTCACATACTCCGGCCTCAGAAGCGTGTCGGATTCGCGCATCCGATAAACATCGTCGAACGAGCCAGCCCCCGTCCCCCATGGAAATGCATCAACCGCGATCCGCCAGGTCGCGGGCAAAAGATCGGCCCGGGTGTCCGCGATCGGATCCGAGCCGATGAGCCGCTCAAAGGCTCGATCGCGCCCCAGACCAATCGTGACGAGCCCGAGCCCTCCCACAACCGCTGCGGCAACCGCTGCAGGAGCAATGCGGGCAAGCGCGGAGGATCGGTGCGTACGCCTAGCGCCCGCAGGCGCAATCACGGCGATCAGCGCGGCAGTAACACATACTGAAAGAATGAGCGTCAGCAGCCCGGCGCGTGATCCCGTAATCAGAAGCAACGGAATGAGCAGAAGCATGCCACCGGCAGCCATCGCGCTGCGCTTGCCCTTGGTGGTTCCTATGTCTTTCCACGACCCTTGCGCGAGTTGCGCCCAGCAATACATCACTGGAATCAGACTGGCGAGGAACACGGCCTGATGGTTTCGATTGGCGAACAGCCCCACTGGCGAGCCATAACTCGTCAGGCTGTAGAGGTAGAGCGGTCCCCGGGGACTGCCCATGAGTTGCAGTAGCCCCCAGATAGCCGTCAAGACACCGAGTCCTAGGATGAAGGTCAATAACTTCTCGTGCTGCCCGGTACCAAGCTGGATGCCCAAAACGAGAACGGCACAAGGCGTGGCCAGCGCCAACAGAGCATTGCGAGTTGTCTGGGGGTCCAGAGTCAGCGGCCGCCATTGATCATTGAGTCCGAGCAAGGCATCCAACTCCGCGATGGTCTCTCGTCCCGGCAAAGAGTGCCAAAGCCCGGGCGGCAGGGGGATGAGGTGAAACGCGAAAAGGACCACGGTAGCCGCTGCTATCGTAACGAGGGGCCAGTAACGTCGGATATGCTCCTGGGAGATTGTGAGTAGTCCGTACCCCAAAGCGAGCAATGAGATGGGGCGGAGCAGGACCAGCGATTGCATGTCGGCCCGCGAACTGCCGCCGGTCAGAAAAATGACGACCAGGAGCCCGCAAAGGACGCTTAGTCGCGCCCGTGACGACAGGACACTCTCCAGAATGCGCCCGCGACGCCGCGAGCGCTTCGTTCGGTTCAAAGCAACAGGCGGTGCCTCCATCATCCAACCTCATGCTGAGGCTGGGCACGCCCGTGGACGCCCAATTGGCGACGGGGCGGGCAGCGGCGCAATATCGTCGCGAACATTGCCGTTCTCTCGCAGTCGCACTTATCGAGGTCAAGACGCACCTGGGCCGTGCGCTTCCGGACTTGACGCTGTCTTCCACTGGGCGCGTGCGCGACACGCGCCATCGTTCCGGTGGGGATGGGGGTTTGCCAGAATCTCCAACTCACCTATTGCGCCTCGGTCATTGTGGAATAGCTGCCCTCCTCGAAGTTTTTGGGGGTGCAGTCTACCCCGGCAGGTGTCTAGAGACGAAAGAGGTCGGCTCCGGAATGAAACTGGACCTGTTTTCAGAGAGAACATCGATGCTGCAGCAAGTTCTCGGCAGCGCGATCGCGTCATCATTCGGATGGCTCGGAGCGCTACCACGGCGAACGCGGCAGCTCATCGTAGCCGCGATCGACGGCGTGTTATGCACGATCGCGGTTTGGACGGCCTTCTCATTGCGTCTGGGTGAATTCTACCGCGTGGAGGCAAACGTTGTACTGGTTACGGCTGCGGCGCTAGTTCTATGGTATCCTATCGCTAGCTGGCGTGGCGTTTATCGCTCAATCATCCGCTTCTCGGGCGCCCGTGCCATGTTCGGCCTGGGAACGGCTGTCGTCATCTTCACGATACCGATGATCATCCTGTTTTTGGCCAACGGGTTCGACGGGATTCCCCGTACGATCGCTTTGATTCAGCCAATTGTATTTCTAACACTGATGGCTATTAGCCGCCTGACGATCCGGTTCGTGCTGATCGATATTGTCAATGGGCGCCAAGCGGACTCCACTCGTCGGGTGGTGGCCATCTATGGCGCCGGTAGTGCCGGTCAGCAGCTCGCGCTCTCTTTGCGGCACGAGCCGCGCGTGCGGGTCGCGGCGTTCATCGATGATGACGTGCGTCTGGCCGGTCAGCAGCTTGACGGAGTAACAGTGCATCCGTCGACAAAGCTCGACGCGCTTCTGGGTAGCAACGATATTGATGAAGTTCTGCTCGCGCTTCCGAGTGCGAGTCGGTCGCGTCGCAAGGCAATTATTGAAGCATTGCAGAAGCACCCCGTGGCGGTCCGCTCGCTTCCGAGCGTCGGCAATCTCATCGATGGAAAAGTCTCGGTCAGCGATTTGCGGGACGTTTCAGTAGACGACCTCCTCGGACGTGATCCGGTCCGTCCGAACGAATTGCTCATCGGGAAGACCGTGACGGCAAAGCGGGTTATGGTGACGGGGGCCGGCGGATCGATCGGCAGCGAACTTTGCCGCCAAATATTGCGGTCTCGTCCTTCCGAGCTGATCCTGCTTGAGCGCTCGGAATACGCTCTTTACGCGATCGGGGCCGAACTGGAAGCGCTCGCGGAGTCTCTTCACGTGGGCGTTCCCATCATGCCGGTCCTTGGGGATGTCGGGGATCGCGATGCTATGCGGCGAGTTTTCGAGAAGTGTCAGCCTGAAACACTATTTCACGCGGCTGCCTACAAGCATGTGCCTTTGGTTGAAAGTAACCCTATCGCGGGCCTGCGCAACAATATATTTGGCACGTTGAATGCCTGCCTTGTTGCCGAGGAATGCGGCGTGCGGAACTTCGTCTTGATCAGCACGGACAAGGCCGTCCGACCGACGAACGTGATGGGGGCGTCCAAGCGCGTGTGCGAATTAATCCTGCAGGCGCGTGCTCAGTTGCACGGGTCGGCGCGCGATCGGACGATCTTCACGATGGTGCGGTTCGGTAACGTGCTGGGATCCAGCGGCTCCGTCGTGCCGCGCTTTCAGCGTCAGATCAAGGAGGGCGGCCCCGTCACGCTCACTGACAGGGACGTCACTCGATATTTCATGACGATACCGGAAGCTGCGCAGCTCGTCATTCAGGCGGGTGCGATGGCGAAAGGCGGAGAGGTCTTTGTCCTCGACATGGGTGAGCCGGTGCGCATCCTGGATCTTGCTCGAAGCATGATCCATCTCTCGGGCAGGACGGTTCGTGACGAGATGAATCCCGAAGGCGACATCGAGATTCGCGAGATCGGCCTTCGCCCGGGCGAAAAGCTCTACGAAGAGCTTCTTATCGGCGACAATCCCGAGCCGACCGTCCATGAGCGAATCCGAAGAGCAAACGAGGCGCTGATTCCGTGGAAATCGTTGCAGGCGACACTGGATAAGATGAGTGCGCTTCTCGGCGCAGGCGATAGCATGATGGCCACGGCGCTACTCGGTGAGCTGGTCCCTGAATATCAATCCCCTGTCGGGGAAAGCGTTAATGGCATAATGGAGAGAGCGAGCTGAAGCACTAAAATCACTGCGCATCAATGATTCGGATCATCTGTAAATTGCGTGCTCGACGTTTCATCCGCAAGTTCAAACAGATCTAACTATAATACTTCTTAATTTCCATGTAAGTGTAATCGCCGCGGATGGAAAAGATCCTTTAGCGGTAGGCAGACCTATCTTTTCATCGCGGGGGCCGCCATGGTTCGTGCAATTCGCGAATTGTACCGCTGCGGAGTTGACCTTTGGAATGGCTGCTCTCGAGTGCGCGTAAAGCGGAGTGGCTGGTTAGCTCGCTCTGTCTCAAAAGTATGAGGAATGACTCCTAGTAATGACAATCACCCCACCGCCATCCTTGGATGAACTAAAGATTGCCATAATCGGCCTCGGCTATGTCGGTCTGCCGCTTGCCGTTGAATTCGGTCGCATTCGTTCCGTGGTCGGGTTCGATATTGACCAGCAGCGGATCGCTGCACTTCGTCATGGCGTCGATGCGACGTTGGAGACGACGACAGAGGAGCTGTCGGCGGCCGCGCAGCTATGTTTCTCCTCCGATCCTGCCGATCTTGCCTCTTGCAATCTGTTTATAGTGACGGTGCCCACACCGATTGACGTGCATCGTCGTCCTGATCTCAGCCCCTTGATTCGAGCGTCAGAAGCCGTGGGGGCGGTGCTGAAGCCCGGTGACATAATAGTTTTTGAATCGACTGTCTATCCGGGGGCGACCGAAGAAATTTGCGTACCCGTGTTAGAACGCAAATCGGGCTTGGCTTACAACCACGACTTCTTTTGCGGCTATAGCCCGGAGCGGATCAATCCAGGTGACAAAAAGCATCGCTTGACCTCAATCTGCAAGGTGACGTCCGGGTCTACACCGGAGGTGGCGGCGCTTGTGGATAGTCTATATGCTTCCATTATCACCGCGGGAACCTATAGGGCAGAGTCTATTCGTGTTGCTGAGGCGGCCAAGGTGATCGAGAATACTCAGCGGGACCTCAACATTGCGCTTATCAATGAACTTGCCATAATTTTCAATCGTATGGGCATCGATACGGAAGCTGTCCTGGAGGCGGCAGGCACGAAGTGGAACTTCTTACCGTTCCGCCCTGGGTTGGTCGGCGGTCACTGCATTGGTGTTGATCCCTATTATCTAACACATAAGGCCGAGGCGATAGGTTACCGCCCGGAGGTCATCTTGGCGGGGCGTCGCCTCAACGATGGTATGGGCGCCTATGTGGCGGAGCAACTTGTTAAGGCAATGTTGAAGGGGCGTATTCAAGTTAATGGCGCTCGAGTTCTTGTAATGGGGTTGACCTTCAAAGAGAATTGCCCCGACCTCCGCAACACGCGGGTTGTCGATGTAATTGCCGAACTCGAAGCATATGGAATCGATGTCGATGTTTATGATCCTTGGGTGGACGCTCAGGATGCACGACGAGAGTATGGGTTGGAACTGATCGACGTGGTGCCTGCTCATACTTACGACGGCGTGATGGTTGCGGTTGCGCACGACATGTTTCGCGATCGAGGCATGTCGCTCTTTGATGCATGTGTTAAGCCCGTTCATGTCGTATATGACCTGAAAGGCATATTGCCGCGGGAGGCTGGCGCCCTGCGCCTGTAGACTGCGTCCCTCAGCATAAAGGCGTCCGCGGCCCCGTTGGGAACAGCTCGATCGGGCGATGTGATGAAGCTCTGGATATGTATGAGAAGGCCACGTAACGATGGGCACAGGTAAAGTTCGGAGGGTGCTGGTTACTGGAGGAACCGGCTCGTTCGGCAAAACGATGGTTCATGAGCTCCTCAGGGGCGACATTGAAGAGGTGCGCATCCTCAGCCGAGATGAGGAGAAGCAGGACGCTTTGCGTAACAGGTTGGGGGATGCGCGGGCACGCTTTTTCATTGGCGACATACGTGATCGTGAGAGCGTGTCGCGTGCCGTCAAGGGTGTTGAAGCCGTGTTTCATGCGGCTGCTCTAAAGCAAGTTCCGAGTTGCGAATTCTTTCCGATGGAGGCGGTTCGGACGAATGTCCTCGGGTCGGAAAATGTCATCCGTGCTTCGATTGAACATGGGGTCGGCAGCCTGGTCTGCCTATCCACCGACAAAGCAGTGCAGCCGATCAACGCGATGGGCATATCGAAGGCAATGATGGAGAAGATGGTACAGGCCGCGTCCCGGGAGATCGGCCCGGAAGCCGCCACGACGATCAGTTGCGTACGCTACGGCAACGTTATGTGCTCGCGCGGATCGGTGATCCCATTGTTCATTCGTCAGATCAAGAACGGACAGCCGATCACGGTGACCGAGCCCAACATGACACGCTTTTTGATGCCATTGCGCGACAGCGTCGCATTGGTGCGCTTCGCTTTCGAGCACGCGCGGCAGGGCGATTTGTTCATCAAGAAGGCTGCGGCGTCAACGATCGCCGACCTCGCCACCGCGCTCGCGGAACTGTTCGGATCGCCCAACCATCCTGTGAAGGCGATCGGCTGGCGCCATGCCGAGAAGCTTTATGAGACGCTGGCCAGCGCGCAGGAACTCGGTACCGCAGAAGATATGGGCGACTATTGGCGGCTGCGGCTCGATGACCGCGATCTTAACTATGCCGCCTATTTCAGCGAGGGGGAAACGACGACCGCAACGATGGATGATTATCACTCGCACAACACCGAGAGGCTCGACGTGGAGGGGGTGAGGCAGCTTCTGCTCAGCCTTCCCGAAGTGCAAGCGGAGCTCGAGGGCTGGACGCGCGGTTGAATTTCGATCCGGGTAGTCCGGGGCGAACGAATTGAAGGAGGCGGTTCTTGGCCGAACCAATCCGAGTGCTGGTGCTGGGCGCCAGCGGGATGCTGGGTACAGCGATGCTGCGCACCTTTGCGCAGTCTAAGGGCTATGCAGCGATCGGCGCGGTACGTTCACTCAGCCCGCGGCTGGAGAAAATCGCCGGCGACGCGAGCTTCATCACCGGTCTCGATGCCGGGAGCAGCGACAGCTTGGCGGGAGTTTTCGCCGCAGCGCGACCCGATATTGTGATCAATGCGGTCGGGTTGATCAAGCAACTCGCGGGTGGCAACGCGGTCACGTCGGCGGTGCCAGTCAACACGCTGCTGCCACACAGGCTGCAGACGCTCGCCGAGATCGCGGGCGCGCGCTTGGTCCATGTCAGCACCGACTGCGTCTTTTCAGGCGCGAGGGGTAATTATCTGGAAACGGATAAGGCCGACGCGAACGACGTGTATGGGCTCAGCAAATATCTAGGTGAGGTTACGGGGCCGAACGCGGTGACGCTGCGCACGTCCATCATCGGTCACGAACTCGCGTCGGCGAATGGGCTGGTCGAATGGTTTCTGGCGCAGAAGCATGCGATCAGGGGCTTTACCAAGGCAATCTTTTCAGGACTGCCGACGGCCGAGTTGGCTCGCGTTGTGCGTGATTTCGTGCTGCCGCGCACTGAGCTCACCGGCCTTTATCATGTTTCGGTCGATCCGATCACCAAATATGATCTGCTGCGGCTAGTGGGCGAAGCCTACGATCATAATATCGCGATCGAGCCTGACGCGTCCTTGGTCATCGATCGATCACTCAACTCAGATCGCTTCCGCATGGCCACCGGATACACTCCACCCTCATGGCCAGACCTCGTCGAGTTCATGAAAGCCAGCAGGATCGAAAGCCGATAATATGATGAAGGTGATGACTATCGTCGGCACGCGTCCTGAGATTATTAAGATGTGCCGAGTGATCGCCGAGTTTGAGGCATATGTGAATCATGTCCTGGTCCACACAGGGCAGAACTACGACTATGAGCTCAATCAGGTCTTTTTCGACAATCTGGGCATCCGCAAGCCCGACCATTTTCTGAATGCGGCGGGCGCTAACGCCGCGAAAACGATCGCAGAGGTGATCGCGAAAGTTGACGACGTGCTCGAACTCGAAAGGCCCGACGCGGTATTGCTCTATGGTGACACCAACAGCTGTCTCGCGGTGATCCCAGCGAAGCGCCGCCAGATACCGGTCTTTCACATGGAAGCGGGCAATCGTTGCTTTGACCAGCGCGTTCCCGAAGAGCTCAACCGGAAGGTGCTGGACCATCTTAGCGACATCAATTTCGTGCTGACCGAACATGGTCGGCGCTATCTGATTGCGGAGGGCATTCGACCTGAGACGATCATCAAGTCCGGTAGCCATATGCGCGAAGTGCTCGATCATTTCGCCTCAGAGATCGACGCATCGGACGTGTTGGCACGTGAAGGGGTGGAGGCCGGGAAGTATTTTATCGCTAGCGTTCACCGGGAGGAGAACGTCGACGATCCGCGCAACCTTGAGCAACTGATGCAGGGGCTCTCGGCCGCGGCGGCTGAGTTCGACATGCCGGTGATCGTATCAACGCATCCACGCACACAGAAACGCATCGCTGACTTACCCAATGCGGGGGTCGACGCGCGCGTTCGCTACCAGGCTCCCATGGGCTTCTTCGACTACGTGAAGCTGCAGAAATCGGCCTTTTGCGTGTTGTCAGACAGTGGCACTATCTCCGAGGAAGCGAGTCTGCTCAACCTACCAGCGATTACGCTGCGAAACGCGCACGAGCGGCCCGAAGGGATGGATGTGGGCACACTGATCATGACCGGGCTGAAGCGCGACGATATTCTAGCATCAATCCGAGTCGTTACCTCACAGCACGATGCTGAGAGGCGGCAGTTCGAGATTGTCGCCGATTACAATGTGCCCAACGTGTCGCGAAAGATACTGCGCGTCGTGATGAGCTACACCGGCTACGTTAATCGTACCGTGTGGAAGAAGGGCTGAGCCAGGACGCTGCGTGTGAAGACGATCATCTATGTCGGCGGCTTCGAACTGCCCGACCGGAACGCCGCGGCGCAGCGGATACGCAACAACGCGCGCGTTTTCCGCTCTCTTGGCTATCGGGTCGTGCTGGTCGGGGTCAGCCGCGCTCGCGCCTATGATCGAACGCTTCATCCGGCCGATAACGGCGGCGACGATGTCGAGGCGTGGGAGATCGGCTACCCCCACCAGCGGAGCCACTGGTTCGATCATATCCGCAGCGATTGGCTCCTTCGCGCATTAACAAAGCAGGGGATTGTGACCGCCAGCGAGGTGTCCGCGGTGATTTGCTATAACTATCCCGCGGTGGCGCAGATGCGTATCGCGCGGCTGGCGCGCCGATGGGGTGCGGCGGCGCTCGCCGACTGTACCGAATGGTATGCGCGGCGGCCGTGGACGAGTCCCGCGAACATCATTAAGAATCTTGATGTGCCGTTGCGGATGCATTGCGTCAATCGACGCATGGACGGGCTGATCACCACCGCGCCCTTCATCACCGCCTTTTACCGGCCAACCGGATTACCGATGGTAGAAATCCCGACCCTGATGGAAGGGCCCGAGGGCGAGGGCGTGACGGAGAGCCTGGGCCGCCCGATGCCGCTCTTCGCGGTCGCGTCTGGCTTTGCAGAGGGCGCGCGGGCGGAATCGATTCACGACCGCATCGATTGGATACTCGAACTGCTGGACGGTGCGGCGGCGCTGGGTGCTGACTTTCGTTTGCAGGTCGCCGGGGTCGACCGCAGCCGCTATCTGTCTGTGTTTCCTAGGCACCGCATTCTGCTCGACCGGCTGGGGGAACGCGTCGAGTTGCTCGGTCGCCTGCCGCGCAACGAGGTGCTCCGCCTGTTGCAGGAGTCCGCCTTTGCCTTTGTGTTGCGCCACGAAAGCCGAGTGACGCTCGCGGGATTTCCATCGAAGTATTCGGAAGCCATCAGCTTTGGCACACCGTGCATCATCAACGCCGTGCCTAGTGTCAGCGCCTATCACGTCGAAGGGCGCACGGGCTTCGCGCTGGACCTGAGCAGCCGGGAAGGCGCAGCGCGCCGCCTGTCGGACATCCTTGCGATGGACGCCCAGGCGGTTATGGCGATGAAGCAGTACTGTCGGGAGAGCAGAGTCTTTACCGCGGAGGCCTTTGCGCCGCTTGTCGACACCTTCCTATCGGCCGTGACAAAGGAAAGCTCATGTCGCTCTACCGCCTGAAGAACGCTTTGCGTTGGCCATTTCGAGCCCTTTACGCGCGGCTACAGCCGGTTGCCTATGCTAGGATGATCGGCGTTACGATCAAAGGCCGGGTGACGATCTATGGCAGCAGCTACAAGATGTTCAGCTCGGAACCGTATCTCGTCACCCTACACGACAATGTGTTCATCAGCGTCGATGCGCAGTTCATTTGCCACGACGGCGGTGTGCTGCCTTTCCGCAGCGAGTTTCCTCGCCTCGATCTCGCTGGGCCGATCGTAGTGAAATCCAATTGCTTCATCGGCGCCGGAGCCTCGATCATGCGAGGCGTAACCATTGGGGAGAATTGCGTCGTCGCCGCCCACGCCGTCGTGACTAAGGACGTCCCCGACGGATCAGTTGTCGGCGGCAATCCAGCCAAGGTGATCAAATCGACGCAAGCCTATCTTGAGGGGGCTCGCGAAAGATCTCTAAATATAGGGCACCTTTATGGCGAGGAAAAGGCTATCGAGTACAAACGGATTTTTAATATAGGCGCGCGATGAAGATGGTGTTGCCGCTCAATAACAGGTCGAAGCCCTTCGCGGCTTTCGCGCCCCTGAAATTTGTGATTGCCTACCTTGCTTTCACACTTTCCATAGCGGTTTGGGGGCCGATAGAATACTACATGTTCCCTCTGGGTAAGACCGTCACTTACATGTGCGCCATCATCGTTGCTATTACGATCGGCTATACTTGGGGTATAGAGGTAGGTGTTAGGCCTTGCCGGGGCGCTTCGGAGGACTCCTCATTTACCCGCCGGCTTCTCGATTTCTCATTGATCATTGCGTGGCTGGCACTGATTGTGGCAGTCATTAGTGCTAGCACTTCTGGACAACTCAATACAGATATTTCAAATATTGGCGATGTCTATCTGAGTGGATACGAAGACTATCAAAGAAATACAGGGCAATATTCACTTATATTCATTCTATATTCTATATCGCTTCCTTTTAATTTTATAGCGATCGTTTTGGGGTTCTATTATTTCAAGTCGATGCCGCCCCTGCGACGCAAGCTCGTTGCCGCGCTTGCCGTCGGGACGCTTCTTTTCTACGTTCTTGGGTCAGGAAAGCAAAAGCAACTTGGAGATATATTAATATACTTGTTCGCGGTTATAGCCCTTAAATATGGGGCCTCTCGTAAGGCGATCAAGGTAAAATGGGTGGCTATTATAGGTGTTATTTCAATAACTTCTCTGTTCATTTTTGCTGCTATTTTAGGGCAGCGTTATTCTAGCATAGGTGTGGATGCCGATAACATAAATAGAGTTGTGAATAGCAGGATATTTTTCAAATTTGATCACCCGGTATTCTCAATATTTGGGCTGGATTACGGCCTGAGCATCGCAATGTTCCTCAGCTATCTGTCCCAAGGGTATTACGGTTTAGGGCTGGCTTTGGAGGCCGATTGGCAGTGGACGTACTTTCTGGGTTCGTCCTATTCGATCTCGGTTTTAGCTAATCGTATTCTTGGAATAGAGTGGGTATGGCCTAACAATCTTGTTTCTCAGGTTTCTATTACGACGGGGTGGGATGAGTCCAAATGGCACACCGTCTTTGCGCATTTTGCGTCAGATTTCACATTCCCTGGCACGGTTGTTCTGTTTGGCTGGTTCGCCTATATTTATGCACGGACTTGGATCTCTGCAATTAGTTATGAAAATCCGTTTTCCGTTTTAATGTTCTCTCTGATGACAGTGGGGATGTTTTTCATGCCTGCGAACAATCAATTGTTCCATTCTCCGGGCGGTCTGTTCACCGTCGTGGTCGTGTCGATTCTATATCTGTGGAAGGGTAAGCGCTACGATAGGCCAGCGGCGCTTTGGCGCAGGTCGCATCGACGAGGGAAGCTGGTGCCGCAGGTGCTATGATAGTGGCCGCTCTGGTTCTGCTGACCATCGCCGGGAAACTTGCGGCGATGGTGAAGGATATTGTCTTTGCATACTTCTTCGGGGCCAGTCCTGAAACGGATGCTTACTTCATCGCGAATCAGTTGCCGGGCGTGATCTGGCTTGCCATTTATGGGACGATCGCATCGGTCTTCGCGCCAATGTATGTGCGCACGATGGCTAATCCGGCGGCGGCCGAGCGACTAGTAAACGAAGCGATCCGCTACTACGCCTATGCCGCGATCTCATTGACCGCTCTTTGCCTTATTTTGGCGGAGCCGATGGTGTCGATTTTCGCGCCGTTGATCGATGGTTTCACTCATGATCTAGCGGTCAAACTGACCAGCATCATGGTGCTAGGATTCGTGTTCACCGGCTACGTCGGCGTGCAGAGTGCACTGCAGCAGGCAAACCGTCATTTCGTGCCACCGTTGGCAGTTCCCGTCATAAACAATCTGATCGCGACGGCGGCGATCGTCGTCGCCTATCTGATGGATGACGTGACCGTCGCGGTGGTCGGCGCCGTCGCCGCATATCTGGTACAAGCGGTAATTCAGCGCACACAGACGCGTCGCTTCTATGCCACGAAATGGGGGTGGAGGATTCGCCCTGAAACGTGGCGCCGCTTGTCATTGTTGTCGGCGCCGATGATCTTTGCGGTGATTCTCGATCAGCTCAACATCTTCATTGGCACCGCCATCGCCTCCGGGTTTGGTGCGGGTGCGATTTCACACTTCAACTATGCTAGCCGCCTAGCCTTGTTTATTTCGGGTGTATTTTCGTGGCTGGTTTCCTACCTCTTTTTTCCAGCGCTCGCGACTCACGCTGCGCAAGGGGACGACGCCAGAAACGCCGACGTCCTCACCCGCGCTCTCGGACTGATCCTGGTTAGCACCGCGCCGGCCGCGGCGGGGGCCCTCGCGCTACGGACAGAAGTCGTCGCGCTGATTTATCAGCGCGGCGCCTTCCAGCCGGACGATGTCCAGACAACCGCTACGCTGTTCGGCATCCTCGGCCTCGGCGTAATGTTCGTCGCGTTGCGCGAACTGCTCAATCGCGTCTATTTTTCCTATCAGAAGACGATGGCGCCGCTGTTGATCGGGATCGTCGCGGCGGCGGTGAATCTCGCGAGTAGCCTGATCTTGTCGGATCTGTACGGGATATGGGGCGTCGCGGCGGGCGCTTCGATCTCTGCGCTGATCTTTTGCATAGGGCAGTTCGCGATCATGGCGATGTGGAAGCCCGCGCTACTGACGAGCCGCCTGGCGGTCTACTTCATGGCGGCCGTGGTGGCGGGCGCGGCCGCTTTCCTGGCGGCGGTCTCGGCTTCCGGCGCTTTCGTCGCCTTGCCATTGGTGGCGCGCTTCGTTGCCGCCGGGTTGATCGTCGGTGGGGTTTACGTCCCGCTGCTGCTCGCCCTGTTGGCGCTGTTCGGGGTCAAGCCATCGGCAGTCCACGCCGACCTGCGAGGTTTGCCAAGAATCTCGCCGGATGGGATACCGTGATGGCGCTTGCCCCCCCTCGTTTTCTGTTGATCGGAGCGCTGCCGCTGTCGCTCGTCAATTTTCGCGCGCCCTTGTTGCGCGCGCTCCGCGATGCTGGGTGCGAGGTTCATGTTGCGGCAGCTGCAATCGAAGCCGACCCCGCGACCGCCAACGCGCTGCGCGAGATGGGGGTCACGGCCCATTCGGTACCGATCGCACGGGCAGGGCTCAACCCGGCCGCTGACCTGAGGGCCCTAATCGCGCTGGTGCAGCTGATGCGCCGGATCAAACCGACGCTGATTCTTAGTTATACGATCAAACCCGTCGTATGGGGCACACTCGCCGGATGGCTCGCTGGGGTGCCGCAGCGGTATGCAATGATTACCGGCCTTGGCTATGCCTTCACCGGTGAGGCGAAGGGCAAACGCCGAATAGTGCAACGGATTTCGCGCACGTTGTACCGCATCGCACTGGCGCGCGCTCACGGTGTTTTCTTTCAAAATCCTGATGATTTGGCGATGTTCCGTGATTTCGGTCTCCTCTTACCCCTGACGCCGGTGACCATCGTCAACGGATCAGGGGTTGACCTCGTACATTATCCCCCGCGACCCATGCCCAAGGGACCGTTGCGCTTTCTGATGATCGCGCGGCTGCTAGGAGACAAAGGGGTGCGAGAATATGTGGCCGCGGCCGAGTGCGTACGCCAGACCTATCCCGACGCAAGCTTTCACCTTGTCGGCGGGATCGACCCCAATCCTAATGCGATCAGCGAAGCGGAAGTGACGCGCTGGGCGGAGGAGGGACATATCGTCTGGCATGGCGAGCAGGCCGACGTGCGGCCTTTTTTGGCCGAAGCCCACGTGTTCGTGCTACCGAGCTATCGTGAAGGCACACCCCGCACGGTGCTGGAGGCGCTGGCAACTGGTCGTCCGGTCATCACCACTGACGCGCCAGGATGCCGCGAAACGATTGAGGACGGCATCAGTGGCTTTCTGGTGGCACCGCAATCGGTCGAGCAACTGACAGATGCGATGTTTCGTATCCTCGCCGCGCCGAGGGCGATTGACGGCATGGGGGCAAAGGCGCTTGAGCGGGCGCGGGAGAAATATTCCGCAGAGAAGGTCACGGTCGTCATGTTTAGCGCGATGGGCATAACGGACCGCAGGGCATGAAGCGCTTGATTGACATCATCGCCGCGTTGGCAGCGTTGATCCTTCTGGCGCCGGTGATTGCGGTGGCGGCGCTCGCTGTGCGCCGGTGTATGGGATCGCCGGTGCTCTTCGCGCAACAGCGGCCGGGTCGCATGGGTAAGCCGTTCCGCATGATCAAGTTCCGGACAATGCGTGATGCTGTTGACGCCGATGGCGTGCTATTACCTGACGCGAGCCGGCTCACGCCGTTTGGCTGTTTTCTCCGTTCTACTAGCCTCGACGAGCTGCCAAGTCTTTGGAACGTGCTGAAGGGCGACATGAGTCTGGTCGGACCACGCCCGCTCTTGATGGAGTACCTGCCGCGCTACAGTGCCGAGCAGGCCAGGCGGCACGAGGTGCGTCCGGGCCTCACCGGCTGGGCGCAAATCAACGGACGGAACGCGCTCAGCTGGGATGAGAAGTTCGCCCTCGACGTGTGGTATGTCGACAATCGGAGTATGAAGCTCGACATGCAGATACTGTGGCTGACCGTGCTGAAGGTCCTGCAACGCGATGGCATCAGCGCGGACGGGGAGGCAACCATGCCCAAATTCCAGGGCACGCCCAAATCGTGAAGCCACTGTATGGCGTCTACGGCGCGAGCGGCTGCGGGAGGGGCATCATGCCCTTGCTTCGACAGCAGCTTGCAACAACGGATGCCCAGCTCGTGTTTATCGATGACGCTCCCACGACGGACGTTGCCAATGGCCATTCCATCTGGACCTTTGATCGCTTCGTCAGCGAGCCCGCGTCTCAGCGGCTGGCAGCATTGGCCGTTGCAAATGCCGGTGTTCGTGAGGTGCTCGACCATCGCTGCCGCACCGCGGGAATCGATGTCATCGGGGTCTTCGCCGCCAACGTCATCATCATGGACGACGTCGAGATCGGCCCCGGCGCTTTGCTCTCGCCCTTTGTCACCCTGACCTCGAACATTCGGATCGGGCGGTGCTTTCACGGAAATCTGTACTCCTATGTCGAACACGACTGCGTGATCGGAGACTACGTCACGTTCGCCCCGGGAGTGCGCTGCAACGGCAACGTGACGATCGGTAGCCATGCTTATATCGGATCGGGCGCGATCATCCGCCAAGGTATCTCGATCGGCGCCGGCGCGACCGTCGGAATGGGCGCCGTGGTGACGAAGGATGTACCTCCCGGTGTCACCGTCGTCGGCAATCCTGCCCGGATCATGGATAAAGAGATGAAATGCTGAACACCGCTTTCGCCCCTTGGCCCAGTTTTACCGAGGAGGAAGTGAACGCGGTCTCCGCGGTCTTGCGCTCCAACCGCGTCAACTATTGGACGGGTGAGGAATGCCGTCAGTTCGAACGCGAGTTCGCCGAATGGTCGGAATGCACGCATGCCATCGCGCTGGCTAACGGGACGGTCGCGCTCGACCTCGCGCTGCACGGATTGGGCATCGGCGCAGCGAACGGCGGTTCGCCCACCGATGAGGTCATCGTTACCCCGCGGACTTTCCTCGCTTCCGTCAGTTGCGTCGTCAACGCAGGCGCCGTTCCGGTGTTTGCCGACGTCGAGCGCGACAGCGGGAATATCTCCGCGGCGACGATCGCACCTCATCTGACCGACCGCACCCGTGCGATCATCGTCGTCCATCTCGCCGGCTGGCCGGCAGATATGGATCCGATCATGGCGCTTGCCGAAACGCGGGGCATCAAGGTGATCGAGGACTGCGCGCAAGCGCACGGCGCACGTTACAAGGGGCGCAGCGTCGGATCGATTGGCCACGTCGGCGCGTGGTCCTTCTGTCAGGACAAGATCATGACGACAGGGGGCGAGGGCGGCATGGTCACGACCAATGATCGCGATCTCTGGTCCCGCATGTGGTCGTTCAAGGACCACGGGAAGAGCTGGGAAGCGGTATACGAACGTTCGCACCCGCCAGGTTTTCGCTGGGTGCACGAGAGCTTCGGCACGAACTGGCGGATGATCGAGGTTCAGGGGGCGATCGGCCGTATTCAGCTCCGGAGAATGGCCGACTGGACGGCCGCCAGAACGCGGAACGCCAATATCCTGCATCAGGCGCTTGGGCCTCATTCCGGCCCGGAGGGCATTGTCCGCACCCCGGTGATCGGCGACCGCGATACCGTCCACGCGCAATACAAGTTCTATGCCTATGTCCAGCCGGAGCGGCTCGCGCCTGGCTGGGACAGGGACCGGATCGTTGCGGAGATCGTGGCGGGCGGCGTGCCGTGCTTCCAGGGCAGCTGCTCCGAAGTCTATCTTGAGAAAGCCTTCGAAGGCACCGATCTGCGGCCACCCGAGCGGCTCCCGGTCGCTCGCGAGCTGGGAGAGACGAGCATCATGTGGCTGGTCCATCCGACCTTGACGGAAGACGAGATCCGCAAGACGGCCGAGGTCAGCGCTGCGGTCCTAGAGCGCGCCACCCGACACGCATAGCGGCCGCGCACCGCCGCCTGCGACAGCGGCGGTACATGGACGAAATACCCCGCATTGTCGTACCGCCATTGCCACCCCACCAGCTGCACCCTATGTCGCCGCCGATGGAAATCGGCTCGTTCTTCATGGCGTTGGCAGCGCAGGCCGATCCGTGGATCGTTCGCATTGCGGCCGAGTGGATCGGGTGGAAGTTCTGGCTCTCGGACTGGACCGGCATCAGCCACTCGATTCTGCATGCCTATTTCGGGCTGCTGCTGCAGGTCCTCGCGGCGGCGTTCATGCGCCGGGGGCTGGCGAGTGCCTGGCCCTGGCTGTTCGTGTTCGCCCTCGAGATCGGCAACGAGCTGCTCGATTGGTCGCGGGCGCTGACCTATGGAACGGCGCGCGAAGGATTGGTGTACGAGACGATCTCGGATATCCTGTTCACCATGGTGCTGCCGACCGTCCTGCTCATCCTCGCGCGCAGCTTTCCGCGGCTCGGCCTCGGCGAGCGGACCGTGCCGGTCGCCGAGGCTTGCGAGAGCGACTGAAGCCCTACCGGTCCAGCGCGATATCCGGCGCGTCTTCCTGTTTCATGCCGACCACGTGGTAGCCCGCGTCGACGTGGTGCGTCTCGCCGGTGACGCCTGAGGAGAGGTCGGACAGGAAATAGAGTCCCGATCCACCGACGTCCTCGATCGTGACGTTGCGGCGGAGGGGCGAATTGAGCTCGTTCCACTTCAGGATGTAGCGGAAGTCGCCGATCCCGCTTGCGGCGAGGGTCTTGATCGGGCCGGCACTGATCGCGTTCACGCGGATATTGTCGGGGCCGAGGTCGTTGGCGAGGTACTGCACGCTGGTCTCGAGCGCGGCCTTGGCGACGCCCATGACGTTGTAGTGCGGGATGACCTTCTCCGCGCCGTAATAGGTCAGCGTCAGGATGCTGCCGCCATTCGGCATCATCTGCGCGGCCCGCTTGGCCACCGCGACCAGGCTGTAGGCGGAAATGTTCATCGTCATCAGGAAGTTGTCGAGACTGGTGTCGACATATTTCCCGCGCAGTTCGTTCTTGTCGGAAAAGCCGATCGCGTGGACCACGAAGTCGATCGTTTCCCAGCGGCTCTTCAGCGTCTCGAACGCCGCGTCGAGCGCGTCCATCTCCGACACGTCGCATTCGAAGGTGAAATCCGACCCAAGCTGCTCGGCGAGCGGCTTCACGCGCTTCGCCAGCGCCTCGCCCTGATACGTGAACGCCAGTTCCGCGCCGTGTTCGCGCAGCTTCTGCGCGATGCCCCAGGCCAGCGACTTGTCGTTGGCGAGACCCATGATCAGCCCGCGCTTGCCAGCCATCAACCCGCTCATCTCGTTTCCTCTTTCTGCTCTTCTGCCAAGGCGCGTGCTTTCTCCACCGCCGCGCGGCGCGCCGCCGCCCGTCTACGATTGTCGGCCTGGCCGATCCGGTTCTCCTCTTCCTCGGGAGTCTCGGCCATGGCGGCGTTGAGTTCGGCGCCGATAACCATCCCTAGGCCGACGAGATAGAAAAAGAAAAGCGCGATCATGATGCCGGCCAGACTGCCGTAGGTCAGATCGTAGCTGAAGAAGCTGCGGATCGCCGGCGGTAGCGCCACCGTTACCGCCACCCACCAGATCGTCGTCGCGAGCGCGCCCGGCCACTTGGGATAGCGCCGATCTCGGTAGGCACTGGGAGCGAGTGTCAGGAACAGCAGATAGAGCGATCCGAACAAGCCGAAAGCGGGGATAAGGCGCGAGAGCTGCAACTGCGAGATCACGTGCGAAAGCCACGGGAGATAGGCGTCGATCACTTCCTGCGCCGCGCCGATCACCACTTGCGCGATCAGCGAGAGCATCAGCAGGACCACCGCGGCCACGATCACCCCGGCGGAGAGCAGGCGGTATTTCCAGAACGCCTCGGTCGCCGCCGTGCCGTAGGCCCGGCGCAGGATATCGCGGATCGTCTCGATCAGGCTCGATACGGTCCACAGCGCGACCAGCCCGCCGGCCCACAGCAGTAAGCCGCTGCGCGCCTCGACGACGTTGCGCGCGACCGGCTCGATCACGTTGCCGACGATCGGCGGCAGGGCATAGAGCACCGCCTCGATCGTCGCCGCGCGTTCGCTTTCCTCGCCGACGAACGAGAAGATCGCCGCGCCGAGGATGAAGAAGGGGAAGATCGCCAGCATCGCCATGTAGGCGAGGTTGCCGGCGTGGATGAAACCGTCGTTGTAGGTGCCGACGAGCACGCGCTTGGCGACCTCGAACGCTCGCGTACCGGGGCCGACGTGCTGGGCCACGCGCTCGCGCAGGCCGAGACTGGCCTCTATCGCTTCCTTGCGCCGTTCCTCGGGCGAGAGCGTGTGGACCACGCGTTCCTCAGGCTGGGGAAGGTCTTTCTCGCTCATCGGCCCGTTCGGTTGGCGGGGGCCCGGGTCAGGTTCCCAGGTCGGCGCGCGGGTTGCCGCCGTCCTGCCAGCCTTCCAGCCGTTTGGCCAGTTCCGAAACGTCCGCCGGCAGCGCGATCTCGAGCTGCACCAGCTGATCGCCCCGCTGGCCGGACTTGGCCGAAAAACCCTTGCCCTTGAGGCGCATCGTGGTCCCGCCGCTGGTGCCGGGCTTGATCGTCAGCATGACCGGGCCGTCGACCGTGGGGCAGCGGACCTTGGCGCCGTTCACCGCTTCGTCGAGCGTGATCGGCAGGTCCATGCGCACGTCGTCGCCGTCGCGGCGGAAGAACTTGTGGCGATCGATCGAAATCGTGACGATCCCATCGCCGGCGCCGCCGGGGCCCTGGTCGCCCTTGCCCTTGAGGCGCATCTGCGTGCCGTCCTCGACCCCGGCGGGCAGCTTGAGGTCGATCGTCTTGCCGTCGGCCAGGGTGATGCGCTGATCCTTGCGGACCGCGGCGTCGACGAAAGGCACGCGCAGGCGATAGGCGATGTCACCGCCCTTGCGGGGCGGGGGCGGGCGGCGCTGCTGGCCGAAACCGCCGCCCATGCCGCCGGCCGTGCGCCGCGCGCCGCCCATGCCGCCGCCGAACAGCCCTTCGAAGATGTCGCCCAGGTCGACGCCCTCGTCGGCAAACCCCTGGAAATCCTCCGCGCGGAAACCGCGCTGGCCGCGGCCCGCACCACCGGCGAATCCGCCACCGCCCATGCCGGCGAAGGGATTGGCCGGGTTGCCGTCCGCATCGATCTCGCCGCGGTCGAAACGGGCGCGCTTGTCCTTGTCGCTGAGCAGATCGTAGGCCTGCGTCACTTGCGAGAAGCGTTCGGCGGCCTTCGGATTGTCCTTGTTGCGATCCGGATGCAGCTCCTTGGCGAGCTTGCGGTAGGCGCTCTTGATGTCCTTCTCGGTCGCACTGCGCGAAACACCGAGCGTTGTGTAGGGATCGGCCATGGCGTGTTAGCTAGGTGCAACAGTCTCGCCGCGCAAGCGGCGTGGCGGTGGGCAGAGGCTTTCCTCCACGCATCCCGCGCGATAGGGCTGAGCAATATCCGGCGGGGCTGCGGTCCGGCCGCTTGGTTGTAAGGTCACGGCCATGTGCGACTTTCCCGCCGGGAGGCGGCGAAGCGTGTCGCATGTGTCAACACTTAGTCAGGAATGCCCGGTGGAAGCTGAACAAACTGCCCTCCCCGACAGCGATCCGCTGGCCCTGTTCGACGCATGGCTGGCCGAGGCGCGGGAGACGGAGCCGAACGATGCCAATGCCATGGCGCTCGCCACCGCCACGCCGGACGGCGCGCCCTCGGTCCGCATGGTCCTGCTCAAGGGGCACGGGGCGGGCGGCTTCACCTTCTTCACCAACGCCCGGAGCCGCAAGGGCCAGGAAATCCGCGCCAATGCCCAGGCTGCGCTGCTGTTCCACTGGAAGAGCCTGCGGCGCCAGATCCGCATCGAGGGTCCCCTGATGGAGGTCAGTGCGGCCGAGGCCGACGCCTATTTCCGTTCGCGTCCGTTCGTCAGCCAGCTCGGCTCGGCCGCGAGCGACCAGTCGCGCCCGCTCGACAGCCGCGCGACTTACGTAGCCCGGGTCGAGGCGCTGGAGGACGCGTGCAAGGCTTCGGGCGAAGTGCCGCGGCCGCCGCACTGGACGGGGTTCACCCTGCGGCCGCAGCGGATCGAGTTCTGGCTCGACCGCCCCAATCGCCTTCACGACCGGCGCCTCTTCACCCGCGAGGGCGAGGGCTGGTCGAGCACGCTGCTCTACCCGTGACCGCGCAGGCCGCCCCCGCCGATCGCGCCGCGCTGACCCGCAGCGCCGCCTATGCCTCGATCGCGACGGCGCTGTTCCTGGCCGTGCTCAAGGGCTGGGCGACCTGGCGCACCGGATCGAGCGCGATGCTCGGCAGCCTCGCGGACACCGCGCTCGACCTCGTCGCCAGCCTCGCCACGCTCGCCGGCGTGTGGATCGCGGCGCAGCCGGCGGACGAGGAGCACCGCTTCGGCCACGGCAAGGCCGAGGCGCTGGCGGCGGTGTTCCAGGTCATGCTGATCGCGCTCTCCGCCTCGGGCATCGCGTTCCGGGCGATCTCGCACCTGATCGAAGGCGGCGAGACCACTGCGGCGGAGGAGGGGATCGCGGTCTCGCTGCTGGCGATCCTCGCGACCTTCGCCCTGCTCGCCTGGCAGCGCCACGTGATCCGCCGCACGGGCAGCCTCGCGGTCCGGACCGACAACGTCCACTACCAGTCCGACCTGCTGCTCAACCTCGCGGTCATCGCCGCGCTCGTGCTCGACCAGTATCTCGGCTTCTCGCGCGCGGACCCGCTGTTCGGCCTCGCGATCGCGGCCTGGCTGCTGTGGGGCGCCTGGCGCGCGGCGAGCGAGGCGATCGACCAGATCATGGACCGCGAATGGCCGGAGGATAAGCGCCAGCGCTTCGTCGAACGCGCCGCCCGCCACCCGGAGCTGACCAACCTCCACGATCTTCGCACGCGCACGAGCGGCACGCGCGACTTTGTTCAATTTCACGTCGACCTCCCCGGCACCATGACCGTCGCCCAGGCGCACGAAATCATTGAACGGGTCGAAGCCGATCTCTGCAGTCATTTTCCCGAGATGGAGCTACTGATCCACATCGACCCGCAGGGCCATGTCGACGAACCGGACAACCCGCTCGCGGAGACCGACGAGTTCGAGAAGCTGGAGAAGGACGCGCCATGAAGCTGCCCTACTGGCATGTCGATGCCTTTGCCGACCGGCCTTTCGCCGGCAACCAGGCCGCGGTCATGCCGCTGGGCGAATGGCTGCCCGACGATGTGTTGCAGGCGATCGGGGAGGAGAACAACTTCGCCGAGACGGCCTTCGTCGTGCCCGATGAAACCGGCGCGGCGGATTGGGAGCTGCGCTGGTTCACCCCGGCCTGCGAAATCCGCCTCTGCGGCCATGCGACGCTCGCCAGCGGCCACGTGCTGCTCGGCCGCGACGGCGGGGAGCGAGTGACGTTCCGCACCCGGAAGGCGGGCGTGCTGGAAGTGCGGCGAAGCGAAGCGGGCTACGAGCTTGCGCTGCCCGCGATCCCCACCGAGCGCTCCGACCGGCCCGAGGCCGTCACGCTGCTCGGCGCGCAGCCGCTCGAGATCTGGCGTAATCCTGACCGTTACGGGATCTATCTGTTTGGCAGCGAGGACGAGGTTCGCGCGCTGGCGCCCGACCTCCGCGGCCTCGGCGCGCTCGGCGATGACCAGTTCATCTGCACCGCGCCGGGCCGCGACGTCGATGTGGTGAGCCGCGTCTTCGTGCCCGGCGGCGGGGTCGACGAGGACAGCGTCACCGGCTCCGCCCACGCGGCACTCACGCCGTTCTGGGCGGCCCGGCTGGGGCGGGAAAGCTTCACCGCCCACCAGGCTTCCCGCCGCGGCGGCGACCTCACTTGCCGCTTCGAAGGCGATCGCGCCTGGCTCGGCGGCCCGTGCGTGACGGTGGTGGAGGGGACGTTTTACCTGCCCGAGTGAGAGTCGCGCGGGCTCAAGTCGCCGGATAGAGCTCCACAATATCGGCGAGCTCCTGCAGCATCGCCTTGCGCTCCTCGGCATCCGAATGACCGAGGCGGACCACGGTCAGCTTCTGCTCGGGCGAAACGAGGATGTACTGGCCCATGTGGCCGATCGCCGCGAACATCGTCGCAGGCGCGCGGTCGGGGAACAGCGGGTGGCTCTTGCTCCCGCTCTCGTCGTCCAGCGGTCGGTTGAGCCAGGTCTGCATGCCGTAGTGTGGGCTGCGCGGGCTTGGCGTGGTCATCAGCTCGATCCACTTGCGCGGGACGAGCTGGATGCCGCGGTAGGAGCCCTTGTTGCGCAGGAAATCGCCGAACCGCGCCCAGTCGCGCGCATTGCCGTGGATCAGGCTGCCGCCGATCAACGTGCCGCTGGCATCGAACTCCGGCACCATCGAATCCATCGCCAGAGGGACGAACAGCCGCGTCTCGAGATAGTCCGCGACGGCGCGCCGCCGTGCCTCCGGATCGTCACTGCGGGAAAGCACGCGCGCGGCGATGTCGGCCAGGATCACGCTGGTGGCGGAGGAGTACTCGAACTCCCGCCCCGGCTCGGCTTCGAGCGGCTGACTCTCGGCCCAGTCGGCCATGTCGTCACGCCCGTCGAGGAACAGCATCCGCACTTCGGATGATTCGTATGGCGGATCGCCCCCTTCGGTATGGCGCAGCCCGCTGCGCATCTGGAGAAGCTGGCGCAGGGTGATCTCTCCGCGCGGGTCGCCCGGGCGCTGCCAGCGGGGTACCGGCGGCGAGTCGTCGAGCGCCAGCCGCCCGTCGGCCACCAGCATGCCGATCATCACCGCCGTCACCGTCTTGGCCATCGACCAGCTGACGAAGCGCGTATCCTTGTCATAGCCCGGCGCGTAACGCTCGGCCGCGATCTCGCCGCCGTGCATCACGATCAGCGCGCGGGTCTCGCCAAGCCCTTCCTTTGCGAACAGGTCGTCCACCCGGCGCGCAAGCTGCTCGGTCGGGGCGCCCGGATTCTCGCTCACCGCCGCCAACGCTTTCTCGGTCAGCGGCTCCGGCACGGGCGCAGCGTCGCTGCACGAGAGCAGGGCTGGCAGCGAAGCGAGGCAGACGATAAGGGGGGCGGGCCGCAGGCGCATGCGGCGTTCCCTCGCGCAGCATGGCAGGCTTGGCAATGGCAAAATCCTCCTCCCGCAAAGGCCAACTGCGCCGCCGGCGCTGGCCGCTGGTGCTGGGGATCGTGGTGCTGATCGCAGCGGGTTTCGCGTGGTACTTCCGCGCGCCGATCACCGGATACTCGCAGACCGCGGCAGCCTATTCCGCACGCGTCGCATGCTCGTGCCGCTACCTCGGCGGGCGCAGCCTCGAAGACTGCGGGAAGGACAAGCTCGCCGGGATGGAACTCGTCATCCTGAGCGAGGATGCCGAGACAAAGAGCGTCACCGCCCGCTTCCCCCTCCTCGCCAACGAAACCGCCACCTTGCGCGACGGCTACGGCTGTGTGTTGGAGCCGTGGGAGGGTTGAGACCGCACACCGGAAAGCATGGTGTTTGTTGCGCGAACTCGCGCGTGCGCGGCCTAGGGGCCGGTCAAGTAGAGACGGTAATCTCAGCGGGCAGGGTTTGCGGAGATCATGGCCGCCGACCCGAACTCTCGTCGTCGCACGTACAACTGCATGAAAATGCCTAAACGAGATCGTCCACTGCAACGTTAAGCGCTTCGGCAAGCCGCTTCACGGTACTGATGGATCCCTGCTTCCGGCCCACCTCGATATCAGCAATCTGCACGCGGTTTACGTTCGACGCATCGGAAAGTTGCTGCTGCGTGAGGCCGCGCAGCTCGCGGTACACACGCACTGGGCTTTCGCCAGAAAGGAGGCGCGCGGCCGCTTCGGCAGGGATCAACTCATCCTCGCCGGCCTCCAGACGCGCCATGGCCCGGTCATAAGCGCGCAGATCCTCAAGTTCGTTCACTGCCTCCGTCAGGCGGTCGTATTCGGCGCGGTCAATGGTCACGGTATCCATCATCTAGCTCCTATCCGTATACGCTTCCGCGCGGGCCAATCTCGAGAACCGCAAGAACGGTCCCATCGTCATTCATGATCACGCGCCAGCTATTAACTCGCAAACGAAGGCCCGTTCGGCCCTTAAGTTCGGTCACATTGTTCGCGAGTGACGCGGGATCGGCAGCATATTGCTCCACTTTGGATACGATCAGCCTAGCGGTGTTGGCGGGCATCTTCCGAAGGATCTTGAGGGCCGCGCGCGTGTAAGTGATCTGTCTCACTTTCATTATGTAGCTTACGGCGACATTGTAGTCAATGGCTACATCGTCAATCGGGCTGTGCGTCTCGTGTCGCGCCGGCTGCGCAGAATCTGACTTGTGACCGTCGCTGGCGAATACACGATCGAGGCGCGCGTACGATCTGCAGCATAGTCCTGCAGCGCAGCATAGTCTTGCAAGTTGCCATAAGCGTTTGTGCTAGTGGATCGAAAATTCCCGAGATTAAACAACTCGAGATTCTTGACCTCAGCCAATCAGCGCTAGGGAACAGCGCCTTCAGTGGAATCGATCCATCCGCCGCCCACGACGCGTTCGCTGGCGTAGATCACGGCGGCTTGGCCCGGGGCGACGCCGTATTCTGGGTTGGCGAAGCGGATCGTGCAGGATGCGCCGCCCCCGAGTGGTCCGTCGATCGTGATCGGGACGGGCTTGGCGAGCGAGCGGACCTTGGCCGTTAGCGGTGTCTGCGGCAGCGGGCCGATGCGGTTGGTTTCGATCAGTCGGGCGGCGGTGACTGCCAGCATGTGCCGGGGACCGACCCTGACGGTGCGGCTTTCCGCATCGATTCCAACGACGTAGAGCGGTTCTGCCTGACCGCCGATCTCGAGGCCTTTGCGCTGCCCGACGGTGTAGTGAACGATGCCCCTGTGCGTGCCAAGCGTCTCGCCGGTGGCAGTATGGACGATCGGACCGGGCTCGCCGCCTTCGGGACGCAGCGTCTTGACGATCCTGGCATAGTCGCCGTCGGGCACGAAGCAGATGTCCTGGCTGTCGGGCTTGGCCGCGTTGCGCAAGCCGGCGGCTTCGGCGAGGCGGCGCACCTCGCTTTTCGGCAGGCCGCCCAGCGGGAAGCGCAGGAAGTCGAGCTGTTCCTCGGTCGTCGCATAGAGAAAATACGACTGGTCGCGGGCCGGATCGAGCGCGCGGTGGAGTTCGGGGCTCTCGGCGCCGGCGATCCGCCGCACGTAGTGCCCGGTGGCCAGACAGTCCGCTCCGAGCTCGCGCGCCATGCGGAAGAGATCGGTGAACTTCGGCCCCATATTGCAGCGGATGCATGGAACCGGCGTGCGCCCGGCGAGGTAATCGTCGGCGAACGTCTCGACCACCTCTTCGCGGAACGCGCTCTCGTGATCGAACACGTAGTGCGCGATACCGAGCCGGTCGGCCACGGCGCGCGCGTCGGCGATGTCGTCGCCCGCGCAGCACGCGCCCTTGCGACCGGTGGCGGCACCATAATCGTAGAGCTGGAGCGTGACGCCGATGGTTTCCGCGCCGCTCGCCGATGCAAGGGCGGCGACGACCGAAGAGTCGACCCCGCCGGACATAGCCACGACGATCCGGCTTTCCTGCGCGGGGCGCGGCAAGTCGAACAGCGCGGCACGATCCATTTCACGCGCAAAGGTGGCGGGTGCGTTCATGCGCGGGCCCATACACGTCCGCGGCCAATCCATAAAGCCGCAGCCGCGCGGATGAATTCTCGGCGACAAATGATGGTCGGCTTTACCTCACGTTGACGATCTCGGGCGTAAGGCGAGTCCATGTTCGAAGGCACCATCATACCCGCTGTGGCCGGCCGGCCGGCCGAAGGCAGCGCATTGCGCGTACCCTGCTGGGAGGAAATCGTCATGCGGCTGGCCGCCGCGGACGAAGTGCGCCACGCAATGACGGCCGCAGGCGATCATCCGGTGGGCAACTTCGAGCGATTCGGCGAGCGTGCAGGAGATGCGGGGCGCCAAAAGCAACGCCTCGTTAACCTTAATAATTTAACCCATGGCAAAGATCCGGGCGGCAAGATCTTGCCGCCGCAGAGAGCGCGGTGGGCCGGCGACCGAGAGATACGATGATCGAGAACCAGAAATTCCGCCCCGCCCAGGTGATCGGCCCGCTCGGAGAGCCGCTCACGCTCGAGGATCTGCCGCCGCGCAATACGAAGCGCTGGGTCGTTCGCCGCAAGGCGGAAGTCGTTGCCGCGGTCAATGGCGGCCTGCTGACCATCGATGAAGTGCTCGATCGCTATTCCCTGACGCTGGAGGAGTTCGCATCCTGGCAGCGGGCGGTCGACCGGTCGGGCATGCAGGGCCTGCGCGTCACCCGGATTCAGCACTACCGCGACCTCTACGAGCGGCAGTTGAAGTACTGATCCGCCCGCTCCGCTCCAGCGCGAGGTATGCGCCCGGCCTAGCTCTCGACCCACATTTGTCGTATCCTCCTGCCGCGGTATGGAAAATGCCGGGAACCGCAATGCCTTGCGCTTCGTTTGAGCCGGGCACTGCATAAACAGGAGGATTTCCGAATGGGATGGATTATCGCAATCATCGTCGGCGGCGTTGCCGGCTGGCTGGCGAGCCTGGTGATGAACCGCGACGCGTCGATGGGCATCTTCTGGAACGTAGTGGTTGGCTGTATCGGCTCGCTGATCGGCAATGCGCTCGCAGGACCCCTGTTTGGTGTCGAGGGAAGCGTGCAGGAGTTTTCGCTGACCGGCCTCATCATCGCCCTCGTCGGTGCCATCGTGCTGCTAGCTATCGTGAACCTGGTTCAGCGCGGCCGCGTTCGCTAAGCGCCGCGATCTCCTGAACACATGCAAGGGCGGGTGCGGCGAAAGCCGTCCCCGCCCTTTCGCATTTCGTGGTCATTCGTCGGGCGCATACGCCCCCCGTCGAACTGCGGATTGTCGCGCTTCGCGCAGCGGTTTAATGGCGACCGGCTATTGCCAGCAGTGAGTTATAGGGGTAATACACTGCCCGGTTCCGGAAGGCTGAGAACGCGATGAACTACGAAACGACCGTCACGGCCGACAGAGCCGAAGGCTATCCCGCCGATCTCGATGGGGAAATGAACGTACGTGCCACGCGGCGGCGCCGGCTGATCATAATCGGCGTGATCGCGCTGATCGTGCTGGCCGGGATTGCGTTCTTCGTCACCCGCGGGGGCAACGGTGCGAACGTCGCCGCCGGCGAAGACCAGTCGCAGTTGCCGGTCATATCGGTGATTACGCCGGGCACGACCACGATCGAAGGCCAGATCGAGGCGAGCGGGACGCTCGCCGCGCGCAGGCCTCTGCCGGTGGGCTCCGTGGGCGAGGGTGGCCGTGTCGTCTCCGTGCCGGTCGATGCCGGCGACTGGGTCAACCAGGGCCAGGTTCTCGTGGTCATCGACAGTTCCGTGCAAACGCAGCAGATCGCATCCGCGCGCGCCAATATTGCCGTGGCCGAGGCCGACGCCGATCTCGCGCAGGCCGATCTCGACCGTGCGCTCCAACTGGTCGACCGCGGGTTCATTTCGCAGGCCGACGTCGATCGGCTGACCGCCACCCGCGACGCGGCCCGCGCCCGGGTTCAGGTCGCCCGCGCACAGCTCCGCGAGCTTCAGGAACGCACCGCGCGGCTCAACATCTATGCGCCGGCCTCCGGCCTGGTGCTGGACCGCAACGTCGAGCCTGGGCAGACCGTTGCGGGCGGCGGCGAACCGCTGTTCACCATCGCCAAGGGCGGCGAGATGGAGATGCTTGCGAAAGTAAGCGAATCCGATCTCGCCAAGCTGACGGTCGGCGTCCCGGCCACCGTCACACCGGTGGGAACCGACAAGCGCTTTACCGGCCAGGTCTGGCAGCTCTCGCCGACCATAGACGAGACGAACCGCCAGGGCACCGCGCGCATCGCCCTGCCTTACGCGCGTGAGCTGCGTCCGGGTGGCTTCGCCAGCGCGACCATTGGCGGCGGGAACGTCGTAGCGCCGTTGCTGCCCGAATCGGCAGTCCTGTCGGACGACGAGGGCAGCTATGTCTTCGTTATCGACGATGAGAACAAGGCGCAGCGGCGCGGCGTCCGCATCGGCCTGGTGACCAGCCGGGGCATTGCGATCGCCGAGGGCCTTACGGGCGCCGAGCAGGTCGTCCTGCGCGCCGGCGGGTTCCTGACCGCGGGCGAAACCGTTTCGCCTCGCAAGGTAACCGCGGACGGGAATTGAGCGCATGAATTTCCGCAACATCTCCGCCTGGTCGATCCGCAACCCGGTCATTCCGCTCGTCTTCTTCACGGCGCTGCTGCTGGCCGGGCTGATGTCGTTCGCGCGGATGGATGTGGTCAACAACCCGGAGATCGAGTTCCCGGCGGTCAACGTTTCGATATCCCAGCCCGGTGCCGCGCCGACAGAGATCGAGAACCAGATCACGCAACGCGTGGAATCGGCGGTCCGATCGATCAATGGGGTGAAGTCTATCAACTCGACTGCCAGCGAAGGCAGTTCGAGCACTTTCATCGAGTTCGAGATCGGGACCGATCCGAACGATGCAGTCGCCGAAGTCAAGAACGCGGTCGACCAGATCCGCGGCAGTCTTCCCGACGGGATCATCGAGCCGCGCATAACCAAAGAGGAGATCTCGGGCGGCTTCCTCGGCATCTTCGCCGTCGAAGCCGACGATATGACGATCGAGCAGCTGAGCTGGTTCATTGACGATACGGTGGCGAAAAGGCTGCTCTCGATCGAAGGCATGGCCGAGGTAAACCGTTTCGCGGGTGTCGACCGCGAGATAGAGGTCATCATCGATCTCGAGCGGATGCAGGCGTTCGGCGTCACCGCCAGCCAGATCAACAATGTGCTGCGGCAGACCAATCTCGACGCGGCGGGCGGCAACACCGAAGTCGGCGGTACGCGCCAGTCGGTCCGCGTCCTCGGCAGCACCGAGACCGCCTACGAACTGTCGCAGCGGCAGATTCAGCTCGGCGACGGAAGGACCGTCAAGCTGGCCGATGTCGCCACGGTGCGCGACGGCTATAGCGAGCGGACCTCGATCAGCAAGGTGCGCGACAAGGAAGTGGTGAACTTCGCGATGTCGCGCGCCAAGGGCGCATCCGACGTCACCGTCTTCGAAGCGGCGAAGGAGGAGATCGAGAAGATCGAGGCCGAGAATCCCGGCGTGCGCTTCATCCCGTTGTTCAACACCGTCCAGTATACCGAAGAGCAGTACGAAAGCTCGATGGCGGCGATGATCGAAGGCGCCATTCTTGCGGTCGTCGTCGTCTTCTTCTTCCTGCGCGACTGGCGGGCCACGGTGATCTCGGCGATCGCGATCCCGCTTTCGGCTATCCCGACGTTCTGGTTCATGGACCTGCTCGGGTTCAACCTGAACTCGCTCTCGTTGCTCGCGCTGGGACTTGTGGCAGGCGTGCTGGTCGACGACGCGATCGTCGAGATCGAGAACATCGTGCGCCACATGCGCATGGGCAAATCGGCCTATCAGGCATCGATCGACGCCGCGGATGAGATCGGCCTGCCGGTGGTCGCGACCAGCTTCTGCATTGTCGCCGTGTTCCTGCCGGTCGGGCTCATGCCCGGTATTTCCGGTCAGTTCTTCAAGAACTTCGGCATCACCGTGGTGATCGCGGTGCTGATGTCGCTGGCCGTCGCGCGCATGATCACGCCGATGCTCGCGGCCTACTTCCTCAAGGCCAAGGGGCATGCCGCACACGGCGAAGGGCCGATGATGGACCGCTACATGGGCGTCCTCGCGTGGTCGCTCAATCGCGGAAAGATGCATGCGCGCCGCGAAGGGCTCGCGGGGCCGCGCAATCGTTTCCTCTATGGACTGGGGTTCTTGGCAACGGTCCTGTTGCTCATCGTAGTGCCGTTCGCCGTCGTTTTCGGGGCGTACAACGCGCTGCAGGCGATCAGCATACCCGAAACGGTTGCAGGCGCCCTGTTCGCTAGTGGGGAAGGGATCTTCCATTTCCTCGTCCTCAAGCTGATCGAGACCCTCGAGCTCTTGCTGGTCGTGGCGATCGGGTTCGGCGCCGGGTGGGGCTTGCTCAAGCTGATAGGCCTTCCCTGGCGGATGATCGGCGGCGGCATCCACGACACCTGGCGCTGGCTGGAGGCCCGCTTCTACGACCACCGTGTGTGGATGATGATGACCGGCTATTTCGCGCTGATCCTCACTATTCTGCTGTTCATGAACGTTCCGCCCCAGTTTCAGCCGAACATCAACAGCGACAACAGTCAGGTCGAGATCGAGATGGTGCCCGGCACCACGCTAGAGACCACCGAGCGGGTTGCGGATGACGTCGCGGAAATTCTCTATCAGGAGCCCGAGGTGCTGCGCGCGCTCGAGCGCGTGCGCGTGGGCAATGCGTCGATCTACATCACACTCAAGCCCGATCGCGAGCGGACATCGGTTGAATTCGAACGCGCGCTCGCGCCCCGGCTGGCGCAGATTCCTGATGCGCGGGTGCGTTTCCAGTCGCAATCCGGCGGTTTCGGCAGCGGGCGCGATGTGACTGTGATGCTCGCAGGTTCCGATCCGGAGTTGCTGGAGGAGACCGCCGCCACGCTCGTCGAACAGATGAAAGCGCTCGACACACTCGTTGCGCCGCGCATCAGCGCCGATATCAACCGGCCGGAGATCATCATCGAGCCGCGCGCCGATCTCGCCGCCGAGCTAGGCGTGACGACCGCCGCGATGAGCCAGGCGATCCGGATCGCGACCCTCGGCGAAATCGAACAGAACGCCGCCAAGTTCTCCCTGTCGGACCGGCAGATCCCGATCCGGGTCAAGCTGCCCGAGCAATCGCGCGAGAACCTGACGACGATCGAGAACCTGCCTGTACCCACCCGCACTGGCGGAACGGTGCCGCTGTCCCGGGTCGCCGATATCAGCTTCGGCTCCGGCCCGACCACGATCCAGCGCTACAACCAGAACCGCCGCGTGCTGATCGGCGCGGACCTCGCGCAAGGGGTGGTGAAGGGCGAGGCCGACGCACAGATCAACGAACTGCCGATCCTGAAGGACCTGCCGCAGGGCGTGATCCGCGACCTCGTGGGCGAGGACGAGTGGCAGCAGGAAATGATGACGAGCCTCCTGATCGCGATCATGTCCGGCATCCTGCTGGTCTTCGCGGTGCTCGTTCTGCTCTACAAGCGGGTGATGAGCCCGCTGGTCAACATGACCTCGCTCGCACTCGCACCGCTGGGCGGCATTTTCCTAGTCTGGCTGGTCGGTCAGCCGCAGTCGATGCCGGTCTATATCGGCATTCTGCTGCTGCTCGGCATCGTCTCGAAGAACTCGATCCTGCTGATCGACTTCGCGATCGAGGAGATGGACAAGGGCGTGCGCAAGCTCGACGCCATCATGGATGCGGGGCACAAGCGTGCGCAGCCGATCGTGATGACCACGGTCGCGATGACGGCGGGAATGGTCCCGGTCTCGCTGTCGCTCTCGGGCGACGGCGCTTGGCGGGCACCGATGGGCACCGTGGTCATCGGCGGCCTCATCATGTCCACCCTCCTCACGCTGTTGATCGTGCCGGCTGGGTTCAGCCTCGCCGATGGCCTGGAAAAGCGACTTGGTCCCTGGCTGCGTGGCCGCTTGCTCACTTACCGTCCGGGCGACGAGAGCCGCGCTCCCGCTCCGCCGCCGGAGCCCGGACCGGACGGGGAGCCGGTCCCCGCAACGCGGCGCCCGCCCCCGGGGCCCTACCCCGCGGAGTGAGCGGCGAAACTCCGCCGCGACCCGCGCGTTTCCTCTCCATGAGGCGCGCTCCGCTCCCGCCCGACCGTGCGCGCCGCATGCGCATGACCGCCACGGCCATGCTCGTGGCGATGGCGGGGGTGTTCCTGTTCTCGCACCAATATCTTGGCGTGCATCCTGCCTGGGGTTACGTGCACGCGTTCGCCGAGGCCGCGATGGTCGGCGGGCTGGCGGACTGGTTCGCGGTGACGGCGCTGTTCCGCCATCCGCTCGGCCTGCCGATCCCGCACACCGCGATCATTCCCGAAAACAAGGATCGTATCGCCGATACGATGGCGCAGTTCCTGCGCGACAACTTCCTCACGCCCGCCGTTGTTGCGCGCCGGATGCAGGCGATGAACCTCGCGCGGGCGGTCGGCGACTTTCTCGTCAAGCCGGGTGGCGGCGCGCAGTCGCGGATTGGCGCAGGTGCCGCCGAACTGTTCGCCGGCGCGCTTGAGTCGCTCGATCAGGAACGGCTCGGCGGTCAGGTGCGCAGCGGCCTCAAGCGCCAGCTCGACAAGCTGGAAGCCGCCCCGCTGCTCGGACAGATGCTTAGCGCGGCAATCGCCGACAAGCGGCACTTGCCGCTGATCGACAGCATCATCCGCTGGGCGGGTCTGACGCTGGAAGACAACGAGGAAATGGTCCGCGCGATGATCCACGAGCGCGCTAATGCGCTGCTGCGCTGGACCGGCCTAGACGAACGTCTGGCGAACTCGGTTCTCGACGGACTTTACCGCCTGCTCGCCGAAGTGCTGGTCGATCCGGAGCATCCACTCCGCGGCAAGATCGAGGAGGGGCTGGAGAAAGTCGCGCACGACCTGGTCCACGATCCCGAAACTCGTGCCAAGGTCGAGCGGATGAAGCGCGAGCTGCTCGACAATCCGGCGGTCGCGAACTGGTGGCAGGGCGTGTGGGAACGGATGCGCACCGGCCTGATCGCCATGGCCCGCGATCCTGACTCGACAATGGATGGATGGCTGGGCGGTACCTTGGCGGAACTCGGTGCAGCCTTACGCGACGATCCGCGCCTGCAGCCGCAGGTCAACCGCTTCGCCCGCCGCACCGCCGTCGGCATCGCGACCCGTTACGGCGGGCAGATCGTCCAGCTCGTTTCTGAAACCGTCCGCCGCTGGGACGCGCGCACGATCACCGATCGCCTCGAAAACGCCGTCGGCCGCGACCTGCAGTTCATCCGCATCAACGGCACGTTGGTTGGCGGGCTGGTGGGCGTGACGATCCATGGGGTGAGCGCGTTGCTTTAGAGCGGGGCGCTCGACGCTGTGTCAGCGGGTTTCGCGCGCCGAACCGTAGTGCTTCGCGACCGTGCCCTGCAGTTTCGCCAGATCGTCTGCGTCATACCATTTGCCGGCTGCCATGACACCTGCCGGCTCACGCAGCGTCGCGGGATTTTCCAGCGGATTGGCGTTGGAGAGGATGAGGTCCGCTCGCTGACCGGCCAAGACGCGGCCGAACGGTGTCCCGCCCTTGGTCTTGGCGATGAAATCGCCCGCGGCTCCGGTTGCGGTCATCAGTGCCTGATAGGGCGTTAGGCCCGCGGCCAGCAGCTCATCGAGCTGGTCATGCGCCGAAACCCCGGGAAATAGGCCGGGGATGGTCGGCGCGTCGGTCCCCAGGATCAGCCGTACACCGCCATCGGCAAACGCCTTGACCAGCCGTCGCTCGAAATCGGCGCGTGGGAGCAATTTGGCGGTCTTGGCGAAATAGTCGCTCGACAGCCATTGCAATTGACGACGCTGCGGCAACAGGTCGAACTCGGGCCTGCGGAAGATGGTCGGGCCGCGTTCCGGATGGCTGGCGAGCAGGGCGATGGTGCGATATGTCAGCGGATCAGCGGTGACCGTGGCATCGTACTGTTTCGCGAGTGCAACCGCATCGGCGATCCGCGACTCGGGCGGCACATCCTCGCCTCCGCCCTGCCCGGGCGGAAACAGGTAGGAATAGAAGAATTCCTCCAGATGCGCGATCATCGCTTGGCCCTGGGCGAATTGGCTGTCGATCCGAACCGCGTACACGCCGTGACCGATAATGGGCATCTCGGCGCGCTCGGCTGCCTGGGCCAGTGCGGCATAGACGGGGGGTGTCAGGCCGACATAGACCTTTATGAAATCATAGCCTTGCGCCTTCGCCAGCGCGGGAAAGGCGCTTGCTTGCTCGGGCGTGTCTAATACCAGGCCGTTGTAGTCGGCCGTGCCATCAACCAGCCAGCTCGTGTATACGTGCGGCGCTGCGATTTTCCCGCTATTGGCGCGGGCTGCGGTCCGGCCAGCCAGATTCTGCCGCGCGCCGCCCATGTTGAGTACGGTGGTGACGCCATTGACCAGATAGATCGCCAGCTCGTCAGGCGCCTCCGAATGGACGTGCATGTCGGCGAGGCCGGGCGAGAGCCACTTGCCCCGTGCGTCGATGACGGTGGCGTCGGCCGGAACGGAGACATCCTTGCCGATTTGCGCGATCACGCCGTCGCGAACCACGATCGTCTGGTCAGCGAGCACGCGCTCGCTATCCATCGGGACCACATTGGCATGCGTGAAAGCGGTGGCTGGCGCGGGTTCGGCCGTCACGGCGCTGGCAGTCAGGGTTGCCAGTACCGCGAGTGTGAGACGCGCCAGCTTGCGCATATCTACAGTTTCTCGGTCAGCTCCGGCACCACCTTGAAGAGGTCGGCGACCAGGCCAATGTCCGCGACCTGGAAGATCGGCGCGTCCTCATCCTTGTTGATGGCGATGATGGTCTTGGAGTCCTTCATCCCGGCGAGGTGCTGGATCGCGCCGGAGATGCCGATCGCGATATAGACTTCCGGTGCGACGATCTTGCCCGTCTGGCCGACCTGGTAGTCGTTGGGGACATAGCCCGCATCGACCGCCGCGCGGCTCGCACCCACGCCCGCGCCGAGCTTGTCGGCGAGCGGCATGATATATTCCTCGAAGGTCGCTGCGTCCTTGAGCGCGCGGCCGCCCGAGACGATCACCTTGGCGCTGGTCAGCTCGGGACGCTCGCTCTTGGCGAGCTCCTGGCCGACGAAGCTCGAGATTCCCGCATCGCCGGCGCCGGAGACCGCCTCGACCGTGCCCGAACCGCCTTCGGCGCCGGCCTTGTCGAAAGCCGTGCCGCGCACGGTGATGACCAGCTTGGGATCGCTCGATTCGACCGTCGCGATCGCGTTGCCGGCATAGATCGGACGAGTGAAGGTCTTCTCCCCCTCGATCGACAGGATGTCGGAGATCTGCATCACGTCGAGCAATGCGGCAACGCGCGGGGCGATGTTCTTGCCGGTGGTCGTGGCAGGAGCGAGAAAGGCGTCGTGGTCCTTCATCAGCTCGGCCGCGAGCGGCGCGACGTTCTCGGCCAGCTGGTGCTCGTAGGCGGGATCGTCGGCGACGTGGACCTTGCCCACCCCTTCGATCTTCGCGGCCGCCTCGGCCGCCGCGCTGCAGCCGCTGCCGGCAACCAGCAGGTGCACTTCGCCGAGCTTGGCGGCGGCGGTGACCGCGGACAGCGTTGCGTCCTTTACCGAAGCGTTGTCGTGTTCGACCAGAACCAGCGTTTTCATCGTCTCTTCCCTAAATTCCGTTGTCCCGCAGCGCTCGAGGTGGTGAGCGGCCCTTCGATCCTTCGGCGTGGCTCAGGATCCGGGGCGAACGGGAGCAGACCTGCTAAGCTCAAGCGATCCCAAGCGCCTTGATCTTGGCGACCAGCTCGTCGACGTCGGCGACCTTCACACCCGCCTGCCGCACCGGCGGTTCGGAGACATTGGTCGTCTTGAGACGCGGCGCAGTGTCGACGCCGTAATCGGCGGGGCTTTTGGTATCGAGCGGCTTCTGCTTCGCCTTCATGATGTTCGGCAGCGAAGCATAGCGCGGCTCGTTCAGGCGCAGGTCGGTGGTGACGATCGCCGGAAGCGTGAGCTTGACTGTCTCGAGGCCGCCGTCGATCTCGCGCTTCACGGTGACGCTCTCGCCGTCGATCTCGACGTCGTTGGCGAAGGTGCCCTGCGGCCGGCCGGTCAGCGCGGCCAGCATCTGGCCGGTCTGGTTCGAATCGTCGTCGATCGCCTGCTTGCCCAGGATCACCAGGCCTGGCTGCTCCGCCTCGTAGATCGCCTTGAGGATCTTGGCGACCGC
Organism: Pelagerythrobacter aerophilus; assembly: GCF_003581645.1. Taxonomy (GTDB): domain Bacteria; phylum Pseudomonadota; class Alphaproteobacteria; order Sphingomonadales; family Sphingomonadaceae; genus Pelagerythrobacter; species Pelagerythrobacter aerophilus. Next base: position 802,461 of record NZ_QXFK01000019.1, read on the forward strand.
CAACGGCTCGACCTCGTCATCGGTCTGGACCAGGATCGCACGGTCGGCGCCCATCGCGAGCGCGGTGCGCAGCGTTTCCTGGGCCTTGGCCGGACCGATCGAAACCGCGACCACTTCCTCGGCCTTGCCGGCTTCCTTGATTCGCAGCGCTTCCTCGACCGCGATCTCGTCGAACGGGTTCATGCTCATCTTGACGTTCGCAAGATCGACACCCGTACCGTCCGCCTTCACCCGAGGCTTCACGTTGTAGTCGATCACCCGTTTCACGGGCACGAGGATCTTCATG
>NZ_QXFK01000001.1 GCF_003581645.1 Pelagerythrobacter aerophilus
TGTCCGCCGTCAGCGCCCATGGCACAGATTTGAGGTTGTGATGTAAGGAGGATTTGGGCTTCGTCGTAGTGACGAAGGAACGAAGATGAAGCCCAAATCCTCCTTGAAGAAATTGCCGCCGAAGGCCCCTGCGGAGCGGGTGGTGAAGGACATTCGGCGTGCGACGCGGCGCCACTTCTCGGCCGAGGACAAGATCCGCATCGTGCTGGATGGCCTGCGCGGCGAGGACAGCATCGCCGAACTGTGCCGTAAGGAAGGCATTGCGCAGAGCCTTTATTACACCTGGTCGAAGGAGTTCATGGAAGCGGGCAAGCGCCGGCTTGCCGGCGACACGGCCCGGGCCGCGACCACCGGCGAGGTGCACGACCTGCGCCGTGAAGCCCGTGCCCTGAAGGAATGCGTGGCCGACCTGACACTCGAAAACCGCCTGCTGAAAAAAAGCATGATCGGGGATGGGGGCGACGACGAATGAGGTATCCCGCATCTGAGAAACTCGAGATCATCAGGATCGTCGAGCAGTCACATCTGCCAGCCAAACGCACGCTGGACCAACTCGGCATTGCCCGCCGGACCTTCTATCGGTGGTACGACCGCTACCTCGAAGGAGGGCCGGAGGCGCTGGAGGATCGGCCATCGGCGCCGAGCCGGGTGTGGAATCGCATCGGTGACGACATCCGGGACCAGATCGTCGAGATGGCGCTGGAGACGACCGAGCTATCCCCTCGCGAACTGGCGGTGCGGTTCACCGACGAGAGGCGCTACTTCGTGTCGGAAGCCACGGTTTACCGCCTGCTCAAGGCCCATGATCTGATCACCAGCCCGGCCTATGTCGTGATCAAGGCCGCCGATGCGTTCCACACCAAGACCACCCGACCGAACGAGATGTGGCAGACCGATTTTACCTACTTCAAGATCATCGGGTGGGGCTGGCTGTATCTGTCGACCGTGCTCGACGACTTCTCGCGCTACATCATCGCCTGGAAGCTGTGCACCAACATGCGCGCCGAAGACGTGACCGACACCCTGGACCTCGCTCTGGCGGCTTCCGGCTGCGACAGCGCCACGGTGCTGCACAAGCCCAAGCTGCTCAGCGACAATGGTCCGAGCTACATCGCGGGCGAACTGGCCGAATATATCGACGCCAACAAGATGACCCATGTCCGCGGTGCTCCGATGCACCCGCAAACCCAGGGCAAGATCGAGCGCTGGCACCAGACCCTCAAGAACCGCATCCTGCTCGAAAACTACTTCCTGCCCGGTGACCTTGAGGCCCAGATCGAGGCCTTCGTCGAGCACTATAATCACCGCCGATACCATGAAAGCCTCGACAACGTGACGCCCGCCGACGCCTACTTCGGCAGGGCGCCGGCCATCATGAAACAGCGTGAAAGGATCAAACAACAGACCATAAAATATCGGCGCTTGCAGCACCGCATGCTCGCCGCTTAACATCAACCCCCAGACGAGGCCCGCACTCCGCTAATTTACGCCGCGAGTTGTGCCAAATGTTCTGACGACGGACAGCGCGGGACAGAGTGCGTCCCCAGCCCCGCTCCACTCATCCCGATCGCCAGTAGGCCAAGCCGATGTTTGGAGAAACGCCGGTTTCTTCTGGATCGAAACTTGAACCTGTAGCTCAGCCCATAAGAGACACGAAAAAAGGGCAGGAACCGCTGCCGGTCCCTGCCCTGCCGGATGACTCAGAACTCGTCGAGCATTCCGCCATGGACGGTATGAACGACCCGGATTGCAAGATGCGGGGGCAGCGCGTTGTAGTCGCCTTCGTCGACCGCGCGATATCCGATCTCGTCATCCTCGATAACATGCTGGTCGAAGAAGCTGTGCAAGGCCCGCTGCTCGGCTGTTTCCAGAGCCTCGAAATAGTTGCGCGAGGGCAGTGTGCATTTCGTGAAATAGGTCATGATAATCCTCCTGAAATCTGTCGCGAGACGACAGGAGGTTGGCCGATGGGCCCGGGCAGACCGGGTCACAGGATCGCCTGACAGGGCGACCGCGAAGCGGCGCAGGGGGAAACGGTTTTGTCCGGTGCCGGATGCAATCCGGCGGCGGACAAAATGGTGGGGCCCCTGCCGTCCTTGATGCGGGCGGCGCGGGACCATCATGCTGGAAATGCGGTAAGCCAGGCCAATCCAGTCCACCTCAAACGACCGTTTCAGATGATCGCTGCCATAATGGGTCGGGCCCTCCGGGCAGCGCCTGGCTATTCCCCGGAGAAAAGACCGAGCGAAAGGAAGGGTGAACAGCGAAAGAGGCCCTGCCGTTTCCGGCAGAGCCTCCTTTGGTTGGTTCGATGGCGCCGGATCAGTCGATCGGAGGGGCGTCCTGGTTGTCGCCGCCATTGGCCCGCGAGAGGAAATCGACCTTGTCGGCAAGGATCTCCGAGCCATACCGCGTCACACCGTCCTGGTCTTCCCACTGCGTGTAGTGGATGCGGCCCTGGACCGAGACCAGCTGGCCTTTCGAGCAGTACTGACCGACGGTCTTGGCGAGGCCGTTGAAGCAGGTCACCCGGTGGAATTCGCTGTCCTTGGCGGTGTAGCCGTTCTCGTCCTTGTAGGTCTTGCCGTCCTTGTCGCGTGCAGGACGATCGGTGACGACAGTGATCCCGGTGACGCTGGTGCCGCCCTTGGTCTCGCGGGTGTCGGGATCGCGGGCGATGCGGCCGGTGAGGATTGCGATATTGGTCATGATGAAATTCCTTCAGTTCCTCAAACCGGAGACCATCTCCGGCTTGCGAACATCCAGAAGAAGCAGGGCATGGGAGGACTGCACCGCAGGCCTGAAGGGCCGAAGGGAAACCTGTTCATGACGAGTGGTGCGGGCAGGCGGCGAAGCCGCCAACACGGCCGGAAAGGAACGGGTTGCGGCTCCTCAGCTGACCTGGTTCAGGACTGTTCGCGAAGAAAGCCGGATGGGTATCGGGTGCGGGTCTGAAGGTGCCAGGACCCTGCTGCAATCAGCTTACCTCATTGCCTTCCGATGCCGCCAGGAGATCCATGAAGTTGCGGGCTGCTTCCCGGTCTTCCTCGTTCTCGAAGGCCACGTCGAGGTCGGGGGCAGACCCGAGCAGGTAGAGCATGGCCCACAGGGCAAAGCGTTTTCCCCGGTCCTGCTCCAGACCGAGATCGACCTGGCATCGCTCGATCCCCGAGGCCAAGGTTTCTGCGCCAGTCGCTCCAGGATCGGCAGTGCCAAAATAGCGGATGAGAAGCGTATCAAGGTCCATCGCACTCTTTTCGGATCATCGGTCGGGCCGCGGCGAGGAAGGCCAGCATTCGTGAGCCGGTCATGCGTCGCTCAATCAGCGGTGGGTTGCTCGCAAAGCCGCCGGGCGCGCTCGACGAAGTGCTCCATCTGGGTGGCGGCATGCAGGGTAAGCGGATGCGGCTTCGCATCGGCACGCGGGGATATGAATTTCGCGATTTCTTCGATTGCTGCAAGCTGATCGGCGCTGGCCTTCGACAGAAGGCCGAGCACCATGTTCTCAAGGGCGATCACCCTGATGCGCAACTGGATGATCTCGGCATCGGAAAGTGGCGGAATATCCCATTTTTCGCAATCGGCAGCGAGCGCTTCCTGCGGCCCGCAGGGCAATGCCCCGCCTTCGTCTTCCCAGCGCGACAGCGCACCGGCTTTTCCCATTTCCGACATATGCGGTTCCTTTCATAAACATCGAGGCGATCGTCTGCGCGCTGCTCACATAGCACAAAGCCATGCCGGGAAGCGTCTGGCACGGCGACAGCTAAGCCGGGCAAACGGAACCCCGCGCGTCGGGTTGGTCTTCACGCGGGGTTCCTGAACGGCCCCTTGGGGGCACCTGCGACCCGCAGGGCTTCGGGGGGGGGGAGGCGGGGCCGTCCTTTCCTGATCTTGCGATGTTCGTTTGTGTTTTTGCCGAGGGTATCTCCTGGATAGCCGTGTGACCGGGAAACGCGTCCGATCACATGCCTTCCATGTCGTCGGCGGCCATCGAGGACATGTCATGGCCCGCATGGGGATCGGCCGGCTGGGTCGCCTCGCTCGCGGGTTGCGTGCGCGTTGCTGGCGCTGCGGGTGTGGCAGTTGCGCGTGATGCGGGAGAGGCAGCAGGCCGTGAGGCGGTCGGCGCGGCGCCATTGGTCGAAAGAGCGTCCTGCCGCACAGTCGCTGCCTCATCTTCGGAGGGGGAGGTTGCCGGGTCTGCAAGACCCCGTTCGGGTGCCGTGCCAGCCACCACCGCAGCTTCGCCCATAGGCGAAACATCGGTGATCGGTGTGCTCTCTTGCGCCTCGTCGCAAGCAGCAAGAGCGGACATCAATGGTACGATCGCGAGAAACCCGAACGCTGCATTCAATCTGGAAGTACGCATGCTCTTCAACTCCTTCAGAGCCAGGAAATACCGAGGTGGTTCGGTCCATGCGCGAGCTCGCCGCCAAGAAAGCCCTGAATGAGAACGAGTGCCGCCATGGAGAAGAGCGACGCGCGCAACCAAGCGCGGCTCTGACTCGGCCTGCTCGCAAGATAGGCCATCGCAATGCCGAGAACGGCGATCAGCATACCGTTCCATCGATGCACCTGCATGACAGTGTCGCCGCCGAACCACAGCCCGGTGTGAACCCATCCAAACAGGACTGCGACGACCGCGCCGATGGCCCCGCCGTAAACAAGCACGCGCACCGCACTTTGCAGGCCCGCCTCTTTCCGGCGCATCACGAACACTTCGGTGGCCGCAGCCATGAGAAACAAGGCGATCGGGAAATGAATCGTTGCCGGATGCAACTTCTTCAGTACGGCCATGACGCCGGTTTCGCCCTCATCTGCATGGCCACCGGCATCATCAAGGGCTTCGCCCGCTTCGTCGTGCGCGCCGGAGGACTCGCCCGCGCCTGCGGGCTCGCCCATCTGTGCCATGGCCGCTTGGTCATGCGCATCGCCATTTGTGGCAGCAGGAGCGGCGCTCGCCTCTTCGCCGTGTTTTTCGTCGCCATGAGCCTGGACGGGTCCGACGAAGAGCAGGCTTGCGGCGAGCAGCGCCAGAAATGAGGGGGCTTTCATGTCTCGTATGTCTCCCGGCCCGGCAGTTGCAGTGCGACCTATGTGCCTGATACGCACGGCAGCCGCGTGCCCCTCACATTAATTTGATGGTATCGGCGCGATAGAAGTGCGCCCGCCGTATCACGTCTGCTGGCGGCACCATCGCGATCGTCGAATGCATTCGGCTCCTGGCCCCGTTCGCCCACGCGGACAGGCCCCATGGGCTCAGGCGAGCTTGCTCTTCTTTATGCGACGGCGCAGCCTCGGCATCCGGTTCGCCAGCAGGACGAAACCCGACAAGGCTATGATCGTGCCGCCAATGCCAAACAGGAGGAGCCACCAACTGTTGATGCGATCGCGCTCGGTCCAATCCATGATATGGAGGCCCCAGATGAAATCGAACAGGCGCCATGTATCACTACGCGCCGCTCCGAGCGTGCCGCTGGTAGCATCGATGTAGATGCGCGTGGAAGCCTCGTCAGCATAGCTGACCTGCCAAGCCGGAAAAGGCCCGCGAAACTCGGTCCCCACCGGTTCGTGAACGATCCGCGCGCCTTCGATCGTCGTTCGCGGTCCGGTCCATGCGCGCAAGGCGATGGATCTTGCCGTCGCAGCCGAGATGGGGGAGAGTTTACGCCCCGTCACCGGATCGTGGAGGCTCACGCTACCGTCGACCTTTCGAATTTCTGTCACGGCAACGCCGTCGAGCGAACGTGTCGTCACCGCTGCAAGAGTACCGTCATTTGCGACCCAGGCCGGGAGCGGACCATCGGCGGGCAGCGCCTCTTGTTCACGCGAAACGACATGTTCGGAGCGAACTTCTTCCAGGTCGAGAAACGACATGAGGGCGCCGGTGCCCATCCACAAGAGAACCTGGACACCGACGAAAATCGCCAGCCATTTGTGGATCTAGCTGCCGAGCACATGCACGCGCAGCTTCAGCGACGGCGTTGCCAACCGGTGCTACCTCTTCGAAAGCCGTGATCAGTTGCGCGGCGAACGCGACGAGGAATGGTACTGGACGATCTTCCAGCCATCGGCATCGTGAGCCAGGACCGAGGTCGCAACGCCTTCGCGGTCTATTACGCGGCCGTCGGCCAGTTCGATACGATAGGAGTACGTTTCGCGGCCATAGGCCATATGCCCCATCCGGGTGACTGCGAGCGTCGGTTCGCCGAAGGTGAAGCTGGTTATTGCATCGAGTTCCGGTCCCAGGTGATGCTCCATGTAATGCGTGAAGCTGCCTTCCGCCTTGCCGTTTTCGTAAATGAAGGATTCCTCGGCAAAAAGCGCGGCTATGGCCTCTGCATCGCGCGCCGTAAGGGCATCGCGATATGAGGTCAGAACTGCCTCGGCTCCCGTAACGTCATCGTTCATCGCAGCCATATGTTCGGCATGTTTCATGTCCTGGCCCGAATGGTCCATCGGCATCGCCTCAGAATGTTCCGAATGCGCCGAATGGTCCATAGATTGTGCCAAGGCGGGAGTGGCACCCGCGGCCAGGGCGAGGGCGACCGCGTTTAGGAATAGTCTTGATCTCACTGTTCAGTTCCCTTCTTAAAACCAGAATCGTAAGCCGACGACGTAATTCGTCACGCTCGGGTCTTCGCCTGCAGCGCGTGCAAAATCGGCGCTCTGACCGATCCGCCATTCCTGGGAAACGCCGACATAGGGCGCGAATTCGCGTGCGAACTCGTAGCGAAGACGCAAACCTGCCTCGATCCGATCGAGGCCAGCGCCAATGCCGAGTTCGGGAATATCCTGCGCCGAAAGTGCGATTTCGGCACGCGGCTGAAGGATCAGCCGCTGCGTGATGCGCTGATCAAGCTCGCCCTCAAAGCGCGCCGTAACATCGCCCTTGTTCGATACGAACGCCGCGACGTCGACCTCGAACTGGTAAGGAGCGATGCCCTGGATACCGATCACCGCGTGCGTGCGCTCCGGACCGGTGAGGTCCTGGCGAACACCGGCCTGGAAATCGAAGAAGGGCGCAATGGCGCGGCTCCAGAGCGCCTGGACCTCGGCGTCTTCTATGGGTTCGCCGAAGCTTCCCTCACCCTCCGACTTGAACCAGAATTTGTCGATGTCGCCGCCATAATATCCTTGGATGTCCCACAGATATCCTTCCTTCCCCTCGCGGGCGCGGTATTCGAGCCGATCGCCCTGAAACCAGAAGCGCATTCCTCCGTCAGTCTCGCGGACAAGCTCGCGGCGCGCTTCGTTCATGGCTTCCTCGCCCCAGATGGCGACCGCGGCGCGCGCTGGGCCGCTCCCGGCTTCTGGAGGAGGCGGCAGCAGCGGGATATCGGCATCGGAGCCCATTTGCATCGCCGAATGGTCCATGCCTTGCATGTCCTGCGAAGGCGTCCGCCCATGGTTCATCTGGCTGTGATCCATCTGCCCATGGTCCATCGACGAACTGGCGGCTTCCGCCTGTCCCATCTCGCCGTGATTCATCTGCGACTGATCCATCCCGCCTTCGGCAGGCTTGCCCTGCGGCATCGAGCCGTGATCCATAGCCATGTGATCCATCTCGGAGTGGTCCATGGCGGCTTCAGACTGAGCAGCCGGTTCGCATGCTCCATCTGCTACCGGATGCCCCATCGCGCGATGGCGATCGGCTTCTTGCTCGCACTTTGTCTTCGCGTCAGCCTGCGCCTCGGCGCTTTGCTGCGGCTCCGCCGGCGAATGACGGGCATGCTGCGCCGCCGCGGGGGAGGCGAGAACTGAGCCGGCTGCGACCGATGCGAGCAGGCTGGCTATACGAATTTTCATGCTTCGCTCCCGTCGGGATTGGCGACCGTGACGATCTGAAACATCCCGGCATGCATGTGGTAGAGAAGGTGACAGTGAAAGGCCCAGTCGCCCGGCTCGTCCGCTGTAAGGTCGAACTGCGCGCTGCCACCCGGTTGCAGGATTACCGTGTGCTTGAGCGGCTGACGATCCGCCGGCGCGCCATTGACCAGCTCGAAGAAATGACCGTGCAGGTGAATCGGGTGCGCCATCATCGTGTCGTTGACGAGCTTCACGCGCACGCGCTCATTATAGGCGAAACGGATCGGCTCGTCGGAGACGGCGGAGAACTTCTTGCCGTCGAACGACCACATGTAGCGCTCCATATTGCCGGTCAGATGGATTTCCATTCGCCGTGACGGCGTGCGGCCCTCGCGGTGTGGCGTCAGAGCGCGCAGCTTGCGATAGTCGAGCGTGCGGTGGGGCACATCGGCGAGACCGATGCCGGGATCGCCCATGCGGTCGACCGGATTCATCGAGACCATGTCGAGACCGGGCCCGACCTTCACATCGGACGGCAGAAGCGAGGTGTCGCGCATCTGCATGCCCGACATGCCGGCCATGCCTGCCATCTCGGATTGGCCGGACGAACCATGATCCATCCCCGCCATGTCGCCGCCACTTCCGTGGTCCATGCCCGACATGCCGGCATCGCCAGACGAGCCGTGGTCCATGCCGCTCATGCCCATGTCCGCCATGGTTAGGAGCGGCGGATCGCGCAGCGGCGGAATGGCGGCGCGAGCGCCTGGTGCGCTCGCCAGCGTGGCAATACCCATGCCCGAGCGGTCCATCGACTCAGCGACCAGCGTGTAGGCCTGTTGCGCGCCCGGCGTCACGACGACGTCATAGGTTTCGGCCACACCGATCTGGAACTCGTCGACCTCGACCGGCTCGACGTTCTGCCCGTCCGCCTGAACGATGGTCATCGGCAGGCCGGGAATACGAATATTGAAGAAGGTCATGGCGCCGGCATTAATGAAGCGCAGCCGCACGCGTTCGCCTGGACGGAAGAGGTATTCCAGATTGTCGAGCGGGCCGTGGCCATTCAGAAGGTAGGTATAAGCCGCGCTCGAAACATCGAGGATGTCGGTCGGCATCATGCGCATTTTCGCCCACATCCGGCGGTCCTCGCCCGAAAGCGGGTAATCGTCGGTCCAGGTGTTCTGGTTGTAGTTGAAGTAGCCTTCGCCCTTCTTGAGCTTGTCGAAAATGGTGTGGGGCGACATGGCGCTGAATTCGCTCAGCACCACGATATATTCGCGGTCGGCCTGGACCGGATCGGGTCCGGCGGGATCGACCACGATCGCGCCGTAATGCCCGGCCTGTTCCTGCAGGCCGCTATGGGAGTGCCACCAGTAAGTGCCCGACTGGCGAACCGGAAATTCGGCGGTGAAGGTCTCTCCCGGCTTGACCCCGGGGAAGCTTACGCCGGGCACGCCGTCGAGCTGAAACGGCACGAGCAGACCGTGCCAGTGGATCGAGGTATCTTCCTCGAGCTGGTTATGGACATTGAGCCGGACGGTCGTGCCTTCCTGCAAACGCAGCAGCGGACCGGGGATAGTGCCGTTGACGGCGATCGCTCCGCCGCGCCTGTTGCCGGTCGCGAAAGCCGATCGGGCAACGGTGAGGTCGATATTGGGGCCGGATAGCTCGTCCAGCCCTTTCCGGGCGTTACCTGCGAGGATGTCCGCGCCGCGCGCCCAGGCAGGCATCGCCCCGGCAAGGCCGAGCAGACCCATTCCTCCTGCTCCGGCTCCGAGAAACTTGCGTCGATTGACGGCGATCATAAAGGGCTCCTGACTTGGCGTTTACCGTTACTTACGCGCGCGCCCAGCCAACCCCTCAAAGTTTTTCGAAGCGCTCCTTCAGCCTGTTGCGCGCGCGATATACGCGGGTTTCGATCGCCTTTTCGGTCGTTCCGAGAAGATCGGCCGCCTCGGCCTGGCTACGCCCCTCGATGGTCACGAGCACAAGCGCTTCGCGCAGCCTTACAGGCATTCGCCCGATCTCGGCCTGAACGAGATTGAGCTCTTCCCTGGAAACGGCCAACGCTTCAGGACCCGGCAAATCGTCGGCGATGGAATGGAGTTCGTCATCACCCGACAGTCCGAAAAAGCCCGCGACCTTGCGCCTGCGCAAACGGTCCCGGCAGCGGTTGAGGACGACGGTTGTCAGATAGGGTCCGATCGGCTTGTCCGGATCAAGCCGATGGCGCGTCAGCCACACCGAAGCGAGGCTGTCCTGAACAACGTCCTCGGCCTGAGAAGGAGAGGAAAGCATGCGTGTCCCGAGCGCGAGAAGCCGACCAGTTTCATGCTCGACGAGTTGGCTGAAAGCCCGCTTGTTTCCAGCCCTCGCCTGCGAGACAAGGGCCTCATCCGGATTGTCGCCCGCCCCCGACATGGCGCTTCAGTCGCGCGGGTCGCGGGTCAGGGCGTCGGAGACCTTGCGGTCGAACTGGCGTTGCTGCTCGGGTTCGAGAATTTCACGCATGTCGAAGACATGGCGCACCGTTGCCTTCGGAGGGGGTACTAGCATGTTTACGCCGGACAACGCCAGAGCAAGTTTTTGCTTGCTAACATACTCAAATATATCAACTTTCTTGCTTTGTCGATTTGCGCCGGTCTAACCTCAGATGCGCCCTGATTTTCCTCCGCGTGCTTACGTGGTGCTTACGCGAAACCGGGCCAAAAGGAGAAGGCTCGATGGTCAAATTGACCAAACGCGTCGTCGATGCAGTTGTAGCGGAAGCGAATGACTATGTCCTCTGGGATGAGGAATTGCCGGGCTTCGGGCTCCGGATATTCCCGACCGGGAAACGCAGCTATCTCATTCAGTATCGATCGGGCGGCCGCTCGCGTCGTTACACCATCGGCACCCACGGCATTTGGACGCCCGAAGCGGCAAGGCGCGAGGCCAAGATGCAACTCGCGCGCGTTGCGCAAGGTGAGGATCCTGCGGAAGATCGGGCAGAGCTCAACAAGGCGATGTCGATGAAGGAACTCTGCGAGCTTTACATGCAGGACTTAAGAGATGGTCTTATCCTCGGCAAAGGAGGGCGGCCAAAGAAGAAATCGACCGTCGATATCGATCTCGGGCGGATCGAGCGACACGTCATCCCGCTCCTTGGATCACGCCGGGTTAAGGATCTCACAAAAGCGATTCTCACGAAGGTCATGCGCGATATCATGGCGGGAAAGACGAGAGCCTTCATCAAGACCAGCAAGCTGCGCGGTCGAGCCAATGTCCGCGGCGGCCCAGGCACGGCGGCTCGGACCCTCGGATTGATTGGCGGCATACTGACCTATGCCGTCGATCTCGGCATCATCGACAGCAACCCCGCGCATGGCATCAAACGTCCCAAAGACAATGTCCGTTCTCGACGGCTCAACGATGGCGAGTATCGAATTCTCGGCCGTATGCTGAAAAGCGCCGGGCAAATCGAGAAGTTCGGCCCAACGATCGACATCATTCGGCAAATCGCCCTCACCGGTTGCCGACGCGGGGAGATCATCAATCTCAAATGGTGTGATGTCGATCTCGATGGAAGTTGCCTCCGGCTTTCCGACAGCAAGGAGGGAAAGTCAGTCCGTCCTATTGGCCTGCCGGTCGTAGAGTTTCTCGAGCAGCAGCAAAGCGAAGACAGCGGCACATATGTGTTTTCCGGGCCGCGAGGGGAAGACACCGCATTTGGCGGCTTTCCAAATCACTGGGGCTAGATATTCCTGGGTTCACCCCTCGAAGGCGTCACACCGCACGTTCTGCGTCACAGTTTCGCCAGCATCGGCAACGACCTCGGATTTACCGAAGTCACCATCGCGGCGCTGATGGGTCACGCGAAGGGCACTGTCACCAGCAAATATATTCACGTTCTGGATGCCGCCCTCATCATGGCTGCGGACACTCTTTCTGGATACATCGCTGCTTTGCTTGACGGCGCCGTTTTCAAGCAAAGGGCATATTCACTCGACCGCGGATCGCGAAAGGCGGCATTGGCAGATTTCATCGCCCGGCAGGAAGCACCCCGAAAAAAGGCGGCATGAGATCGAATATCGTAGCAGATGCGCGCTGATAAACTCCTGACCAGACCGGAGCCCTGCCTGCGAGCAATGCCATGAAGCCCGGTTTGACATTCGGCTCGTTTCGAATCCGCAGCCCGGATGGAGTGATCGGCAGCGGTTCCCGATCTTTATCGCGAAACCCGTCGGAACGCTTGGAATCTGAATGATTTCACCTGTATAGACGGGTGATGGATCTAATGCCTCGACTGAGCTCAAACGGCGCCAAGCGGTCTGCCAACGGCGCCTCCCCGGATGCGCCTCCACGTTATGCAGCAATCAAACAAAGCATCTACGACGCCATCGGCGACGGCCGCTTGAAGCCAGGCGATCGGGTGCCTTCGGAAGCGGATCTCGTCGAGCAATTCGACGTCTCGCGCATGACGGCAAACCGGGCGCTTCGCGAGCTGCAATCTGCAGGTATCATCGTCCGCCGGGCAGGCAGCGGCTCGTTCATAGCCGAGCCCAGGCCGATCGGTCACATGATTGAGATCCGGAATATTGCCGAGGAAATTCGCGGGCGTGGCCATGACTATCGGGCGCGGGTCATCCAGAATGTCGAAGAAAAAGCCAGCGCCGAAACCGCGGTGCTGCTGGAGGTGCCGGTAGGCACCAAAATCTTCCATTCGATTATCGTCCACCACGAGGCCGAGTTCCCGATCCAGCTCGAGGAGCGGTTCGTCCTTGCGTCCGTGGCGCCCGATTATGGCACGCTCGATTTCACGCAATTGACGCCCAACGAATATCTGACGCGGACCGCACCCCTCCAGCGGGTCGAGCACCGGGTTTGCGCGACTATGCCTGACGCGCGCACGCGCGGCATGCTTGGCCTCAATGAAGGTGAGCCGGTTTTGCGCATGACGCGGCGCACCTGGAGCCGCGGGCGGCTGGTATCGCACGCCTGGCTCTCCCATCCCGGCACGCGCTTCGAGCTTTCCGCAGCCTTTTCAGTCGAAGACTGACGCGTCAGGCGGTTCGGCGGACCACAACGGGCTTGCGGCGCCGGCGCAGCCAACGGAAATCCGCGCGACTGAAGCTCTTGAACAGCAGATAGAAGCCGGTGCCGGAAAGCCATAGGGCGCCAAAGGCGACGAAGATGATAAGCGGGTGGTTGAAGCTGGATCGGTTGATGTAGTCCATATTGTGGAGCATCCAGAAGAAGTCCCACGTCCGCCAGGTGTCGCCGCGCATGACGAGGAAGCGTGCGGTATCCAGCGAGACATAGGCGCTGCTGTTCTCGGCATCGGCAAAATCGACCCGCCACATAGCACCTTCGTGATCGCGCGATTCGAGGTTCGGCTTCGCGATCACGCTTACCTTGCGGATCGGCGCCTCATTCATCATCGATGCGACTTCGCGGGCAATTCCCTCATCGACGCGAATATCAGCGCCGTCCGTAGCGTCGACCAACCGAATGCCTTTAGGGGTGCGGAGTTCGTATACCGGCCGGGTGCCAAGATCTCGCAAAACGACCCCGGTAACAGGTTCGCCTTGCGGCAAGGCGGCGATGTCGAAATATTCGCCCGGCGGCAGCGGATGCGAATGCGCCATCCCGCCGCCATGGCCACCGACCTTGTCCTTGTCGAGCAGCGCCATTACCGATCCGCTCAGCGCCCAGAGCAGGAACTGGAGGCCGAGGATCAGGCCGACCCATTTGTGGACACGCCGGAAGAAAAGCGGCGTCAGGCGGATTTTCTTCATGCCTTCTTCCTCTTGCGGCGCGGGAAGGACCAGATAAGCAGCCAGGCGCCCGTTAGCGCCATGGCAAAGGCGCTCCAGGTCGCGACGCGGAGCAGCGGGTTGTTGACGTCGGTGCGCTCATCATAGTCCATGATGTGCAGCATCCAGGCGAAGTCGAAGACGCGCCAGAGCGCGTGCCGGCGCGAAATCAGCTCGCCCGTCGTCGGTGACAGATAGAGCGTCGGGCGATTCCAGCCCTCGAACTCGACCTGCCAATAGGGTGGCTTGCGCGCCTGCATTTCCTGGGGCGCTTTGGTCAAGAGTCGCACCGAGACGATCTTGCCGTCACCGGTGTAGATGCGCCGCGCCTGCTCGCGAATCTGAGCCTCGGTAAGATCAGCCAGTGGCGCACCCGACCGCGCATCGAACAGGCGCGCCCCTTCAGGGGTCTCAGCACGCCAGACCGGCTGACCCGAAAGCCGCTGAAGACGGATTTCGGACACCCCCGGCATGGCCGCGACGACCTTCGACGGCGCGACCAGGCCGTCGAGGTCGAAGGGCTGGGCGACCGGGGAGCGCACCAGATTGTCGCCGTGGATGGTGTCGATATGCACCGCCACCATGTAAAAGCCGGTCAGCGTCCAGAGCAAAGCCTGAACCCCGACGACCAGCGCCAGCCATTTATGCGTTCGCCGAACGAGCAGCGGCCAACGTATCGCCATCTTCCGGTCCCTCAGAAGGCGGTGCGGAAACCGACATAGAAGCGTCGGCCGAGCAGGTCATAGGTCATCGTGTCGGTGTTCGCATCGGTGAAGCTCTGGATATAGGGCGCCTTGCGGTCGAAGAGATTGTCGACCCCCAGCTGGAAGCGCGTCTTTTCGTCGATCTCATATGCAAGCTGGAGATTGTGGTAGAAGACGTTCGGCGTGCTGTAGCCGATTTCGCCGGGCGCCGCATTAAAGTCGGTCGCCTTGCCGATCCACTGCGTCGACCAGGTCGCGCTGATGCCGTCCTTTTCGGCGGTGAGCACGCCATAACCGCGCCATTTCGGATAGCCGCCGTTGCCGCCGCCGATGAAGCCGTCGAAATCGATCGGGGCGCCGCCGGGAAATGGCAGGACGACATATTTGTTGAGGTAGGTCAGGTTGACGTCGAGCGAGACGTTCACGCTGCCGATGTCATTATTATAGACGAGCCCTAGGTCGAGGCCGTTCATTTCCTCGCGGCCCGTATTGATCGGCTGCGCCGAAAGGAAGGTGACTTCGCCGGTCAGCGCACTGCGGGTAAAGTCGTCACAGAAAGGATGCGACAGGTTCTGGCTGGCATAGCAGATGGCCAGCTTGGTCGAACCCGGGATCGCGCGGATCGCATCCTTGATCTTGATGTCGAACCAGTCGGCCGTGAGCGACAGGCCCGGGACCAGTCCCTTGGGCGAGATCACCGTCCCGACGGTCCAGGTCGTCGAGCTTTCGGGTTTCAGATTTTCGTTGCCGCCGACCGTGGTGAGGATCGTCGTCCCCTGCTGGACATAGTTTGCCGGCACCCCCGACGCCTGGCAGTTGGCGATCAGCGTCGCATTGCCGCTCGTCGTGTAGCGCGAACAGGGATCGGTGGTCGTCAGATTGCCTTCGGACACGCCACCGAACAGTTCGGGGACATTGGGGATGCGAAAACCGGTGCCATAGGTGCCGCGCAGGCGGAAGCTGTCGTTGATCACCCAGTCGAGGCTAGCCTTATAGTTCCAGTCGCTCCCGAACAGGTCATAATCCGAATAGCGGACCGCGCCATCGAGCGTCAGCGCCTCGAAGAAGGGCTTGTCGGCGAGGATCGGCACCGACAATTCGAGATAGGCTTCCTTGGCGGTGCTGGTCCCCGAAATCGGATCCTGCTGGTTGGTGTTGGCGATGCCGAGCACGGTCAGCGGATCGGGGTCGCGCCAGCCCTTTTCCTTGCGATAGACGAGGCCGGCCGCGAACGAGACCGGGCCGGCAGGCAGCCTGAACAGGTCACCGTTGAGATCGGCAGTTACCGTCGCCAGTTCATTCCCGCCGCGGTCACGCGAGGTGAAGAGGATATAGTCGAGCACCTCGGGCGTCAGGTCGCCGAAGCCGAGATAGTCGGCGCACGGGATCGACGCGCCCGCCGCGAGGCTGCACTTGGTCGTGTCCAGCGTGTTCGCCACGCGTTCGAGATTGGCGATATTGGTCGAACCGTCGACCGCCGTGTTACGCCCGAAAGCGCCGGCGACTTCCCATGCCCAATTGTTCGACAGTTTGCCGCGAAGGCCGAAAGTCCCCTGCCAGGTGTCGGTTTCCTGGAAGAACTGCCGCGGGCCGGGCTCGGCGAGGCGGCGCTGCACGAGCACGATATTCTGCCCCGTTGGGTTGGTCGGATTGCTCGCCGCGATCGCGAGATTGCGCAACGTACCCGGGGTCGCGATCTGGTTCGACTTGCGGAAGGTGTAGAGGAATTCGCCGAACGCCTCGATGTTGTCGGTGATGTCATAATCGGCGAAGAAGGCCGTGCTGACGCGCTCGACCGGGCTTACCGCGTTGAGGAACGGGTTCGAGTTGAAGTTGTGCTTCGCCGCGCTGTACGGCTCGAAGAAATTGCCGTTGCCGCCGAGCACCTGGTTGAAGTTGATCTGCTGACCGTTGGGCAGCACCGCGCGACCGCCGATCGTCGAGGCGCTGTTGACGCATGACAGTTGGCCCGGCGTCGTTTCGGCAAGCGAACAGGGCGCCCGCGTCGCCATGTTGACCGCCTTGGTCTTCTGATAGGTGACCGCCGCCATGAAGCCGCCACGGTCGTTGCGGATGCCCCAGAGAAGATCGGCGGTGAAATCCGAGCCATCGCCCTTTTCGGTGATCCCCTGCCGGACGCTGAGGCCCAGCCCTTCATAGTCGGTGCGCGTCACGAGGTTGACGACGCCCGCCATCGCATCGGCGCCATAGATCGCCGACGCGCCATCCTTGAGCACATCGGTGCGCGCGAGGGCGGCAACCGGGATCATGTTGAGATCGGGCGACGAGTTGGCACCGGTGCCGCCCGCGACGAGGCGGCGGCCGTTGAGGAGCACGAGGGTGCGCTTGATCCCGAGCCCACGCAGATTGACCTGCGCGGTGCCATATCCGTTGTTCGCCCAATAGGCCGAGGTCTGGTTGCCCGCGAAGCCTGCGTTGGCAGGCAAGCGCTGCAGCACGGTCTCGATGTTGACGACGCCTGTATTCTCGATCTGCTCGGCCGAGACCACCGTCGCCGGACCGACGCCCGCCAGATCCTGCCGGCGAATGCGCGACCCCGTTACAACGATGTCGGAACCGCTGGGGGCATCCTCGGCGGCCGGCGCCTGCGCCGGAGCGTCGCTTTGCGCAAAAGCGGGCGTTGCGAAGGTAGCGACCACCGCGGCGCTGGCGAGCAAAAATGTCCTGGTCATCATAGCAAAACCCCCTGATGGTTGGCTGATTCCCCTCAGAGAGCATCAAATGTATATACAGGTCAACAGGAAATTACTGAATCATATCAAATAGTTAGAGCATAAATTCCGGGCGCAAGATATGCTTTAAATACGCATCCCGACGCATCATCCCTCATCGATTTTGAAATTTTTTTGCAGGCAGCGGTCTGCTCACGCAGGGAGAGGGCTCCTCACCCCCTCGACTTGCTCATGAAATGACGGGACCAACGGCGTCACGGTCCGGGCGTGCCGGCATCGCGGCCACTCAATGCGAAAGTATCTGGTCGAGGAAGGTTCGCGCGCGCTCACTTTTTGGAGCGGCAAAGAAATCGGCCGGGCTCGCATCCTCGATGATCCGGCCTTGATCCATGAAAAGAATCCGGTCGGCCGCCTCGCGCGCGAACCCCATTTCGTGCGTCACGCAGACCATCGTCCGCCCCTCGCTGGCGAGGGCCGTCATCGCATCGAGAACCTCCTTGATCATTTCGGGATCGAGCGCCGATGTGGGCTCGTCGAAAAGAAGAATCCGCGGTTCCATCGCCAGCGCCCGCGCAATGGCCGCCCGCTGCTGCTGCCCGCCCGAAAGCTGGCCCGGATATTTGTTCGCCTGGTCCGCGATCCGCACCTTGTCCAGATAGGACATGGCCCGCGACTCGGCGTCCTGGGGAGCGAGGCCGCCGACGAGCACGGGCGCGAGGGTACAATTTTCAAGGACCGTCTTGTGCGGGAACAAATTGAACTGCTGAAAGACCATGCCGACGGAATGAAGCGCCGATGCCGCATGGTGCGAGGCCTCCATCACATTGGTGCCCTCGATGAGGACGGCCCCGGAATTGGGCACTTCGAGCATGTTCATGCACCGGATAAGCGTCGACTTGCCCGATCCCGAGGGGCCGCAGATC
Source organism: Pelagerythrobacter aerophilus (assembly GCF_003581645.1). Lineage (GTDB taxonomy): Bacteria > Pseudomonadota > Alphaproteobacteria > Sphingomonadales > Sphingomonadaceae > Pelagerythrobacter > Pelagerythrobacter aerophilus. The sequence continues at coordinate 17,925 of NZ_QXFK01000001.1, forward strand.
ACGACTCGTTCGCGCGGCGCGATCTCAAGGTCGATCGAGCGGAGTGCATGATAGGCTCCGTAATATTTCTCGACTTGCCGAAGGCAGACAGCCGCCGGAATCGGACCGCCGGTCATGATGTCCGCTTTCCGTCACGCATGGCTCGCACGCGCCGGAAAGCCGCATTGAGATCGGCGATCAGGTCCTGCGGCGCCTCCAGCCCGGCGTGGATGCGGATCAGCGCACCTTCGGCCTCGCCACTGGGGAAATCGCGGATCGGCGCGGGCCATGCCGGGACCGCGAGGCTTTCGAAGCCGCCCCAGCTCGATCCGAGCTGGAATAGCGACAGCTCGTTGAAAAAGGCGGCGGTTTCCGGTGACGTCAGGCGATCGAGTTGGACGCCGAACAATCCCGACGCGCCCGCAAAGTCCCGCTTCCAGATCGCATGACCGGGATCTGCCGGATGAGCCGGATAGCGGACGGCGACCACCTCGGGCTGATCGAGAAACCAGTCGATCAGCGTCGCCGCCGTGCGCTGATGACGTTCGAGACGGGCATCAAGCGTTCGGATACCCCGATGGACGAGGTAGCAATTGTCGGGGCTGGCGCAATTACCCCAGCGCGCGGCCGCATCCTTGAGACGGCGATAGATGGCCTCGCTGCCGGCGGTCATCGTGCCGAGAAGGCAATCGGAGTGGCCCGAGAGATATTTGGTTGCCGATGCAAGCGAAACATCGACGCCATGGGCCAGCGGCTTGAAGAAGAGCGGCGTAGCCCAGGTGTTGTCGACAGCAGTCAGGATATTCCTGCTACGCGCGACCGCGACGATCGCGGGGACGTCGATCATGTCGAAGGTCTGCGAACCAGGCGTTTCCATGTAGATGAGCCGGGTATTGCCGCGGCAGAGTGCGGCAATCTCCGGGCCGATATCGGGCCGGAAATATTCGACCTCGACACCGAAGCGCGCAAGCACGTCGGTCAGAAACTTGCGGGTCGGCCCATAAACGCAGTCCGCAACGAGCAGATGGTCCCCCTCGCCCACGAAAGCCGTGAGGGTAAGGGCGATTGCGCTCGTTCCCGACGAGGTGATGACCGTTGCATGGCCCGCTTCGAGTTCGCTTACGGCCTCGGCGAGCGCGAATGTCGTTCGCGTTCCGTAAAGTCCATAGATGACCTCATCGTACAGGCCCTGGTGCCGATCCATATATGCCTCGACACTGTCGTAAATAATGGTCGAGGCCCGATCTACGGGCGGATTGATGAGGCCGCGCTGAGCTTGTGGCCGCGGCCCCGCATGGACGGCGCGGGTCGGATCCTGCCAGGCGCCCCCGCCCGGCCTCGTCAGCCGCTGACCCGATTTCTGGTCGTGTTTATCCTGCATAATGTAATTTCCGTTCGATCTTCATGCTGAGCCGGGACAGGGAGAAACAGAGGAGGAAGAATATTGTCCCGGTGAAAAGATAGGCTTCGGCGAAATAGGGACGCCATTGCGCCTCGACGTAGGAGAGGCGGGTCGTTTGCAACAAGTCGAAGACCCCGACGATCAGGACGAGCGTGGTATTCTTCACCTCGCTGATCGAGGTGTTGACCAATCCCGGCACGCTGACTTTGAGTGCCTGCGGCAAGAGGATGTGGCGACGCGCCTGCCACTTGGTGAGGCCGAGAGCCTGAGCGGCCTCTTCCTGCCCGGCCGGGACCGCCAGAAGGCCGCCCCGGATGACCTCCGCCATATAGGCGGCAGTGAAGAAGAGAAGTGCGATCTGGACGCGCGGCAGACTGTCGATCGACAGGTAGGAAGGGACGAACAGCGGGAACATCACCGCGGCAAGGAAGAGCACGCCGATCAGGGGCGTGCCGCGAACCACTTCGATGAAGGCGACGCTCGGCCAGCGAACGGCGCGCTTCGGCGATCTGCGTCCGAATGCGAGGAGGATTGCCAACGGAAAGGCGCCGATCACCGCGACACTCGCAAGCAGCAATGTAACCGGAAGGCCGCTCCACTTTTCCATCGGCACATAGGGAAGGCCTGCAAACCCGCCGCGCAGCAGAAGGATTGCGGCTGCAACCGCTCCAAGCCATGCAAGGCCGAGGCGGCCGCTCCAAAATCGCGGCGCGAAAGATAGCGCAAGACATCCAAGCAACGCCGCGGCAGCCCCAGCGGCGCGCCATTGCTCGGGCTCGGGATAGGTTCCGAACAGAATGAGCCGCGCATTTTCACGCAGGAAGGGCCAGCAGGCGCCGCCAGCCGACCGGCATTCGGTCGCGCCTCCGGCAAAGGTCGCGTCGAAGAAGAGCCATGTCAGCCCCTTGCCGACCGCAATGGTAGCGAGGGCGAGGATAGCCACGGACAGGATCGACTGGCGACCTCCCCCGAACAGATTGCGCCGTACCCATGCCGGCCATGCCGCCACGGCGCGTATGGGGAAGGATTCGCGTGCCGCCGGCTGGTTTCGGCCGGGCTGTCCGGCGACGCTCCAGCCCAGGCGGCGAGCATAGAGGCCGGTGACGAGCGACAAGGACAAGGAAAGCAAGAGGAAGGTCGCGACAAGCAGGCCGACGCCCTCGATCGCTTGCCCGGTCTGGCTGATGACGGTGTCGACCACCGAGAGAAATTCGGGATATCCGATCGCCACGCCCAGCGAACTGTTCTTGATCGTATTGAGGTGCCAGCTCGTCATCGGCGGCATGGCAACCCGCAATGCCTGCGGAAGGACGATCCGGCCCAATGTCTGCGCGGGCGACAGGCCGAGCGCCCTCGCGGCTTCGCGCTGCCCGGCGGGCACCGCCAGGATCGCGCCGCGGAATATTTCGGCAAGATAGGCCGAAGCGTATACCGAAAGGCCGGCGACAAGCGTCAGAAACTCGGTAGAGAGCGAGAGGCCGCCGATGGTTCCGAAGCGCCCGGCCCGCGGCAGATCGATCGCGCCCCACAGAATGAGCAGGACCCCGGTCATTCCGGTCAATGCCAGCGCGAGCACGACACGCGCACGTCTGCGCCGGAAGACACCGAACAGGATCGCAGATGCCAGGAACACGATCAGCAGCGCGGCCCTCGCCGGATCGGAGAGGGTGAGCGCGGGGAGATGCAACCCCCGATTGTCGAGGTCGATCGCTCCGACCGCACCCGAACCGGGACCGGGCAAACCGAACAGCAGTGCGGCGTACCAGACGAACATCTGGAGCAGCAGCGGAATGTTGCGGACCAGTTCGATGTAGATGCCGGAGAGCTTCGCAAGCAGCCAGTTGGATGACAGGCGGGCCATGCAGACCGCAAGGCCGAGGAGGGTCGAAAGGATGATCCCGAGCGCCGATATGAGAAGCGTGTTGAGAAGCCCTACCGCCAGCGCCGCCGCATAGGAGTCGCCCGGCGCATATGCGATCAGCGTTTCGCCAATGGCGAAGCCCGCCCGGTCGGAGAGGAAACCCAATCCTGTCCGGATATTCCGCTCGGCGAGATTATCGGCCAATGTCGCAAACAAGCCGGACGCGACAGCAAGCCCTGCCGCCAAAAGCATCCAGGGCAGTGCGGCGTTCAGGAGGCTACGCTGCGCCCGGATCATCGCATCGGCAACGGGTAGATCAGCCCGCCGTCCCGGTAGAGCCTGTTCTGCCCGCGCTCGACCCCGAGCGGCGCGATGTGCCGGTCGAAGATTTCACCGTAATTGCCGGTCGCCTCGATCGCCCGATATGCCCAGTCATCGTCGAGGCCGAGGGATTTGCCGAAGCCCGGCAGCCCGCCCAGCATCTTGCGAACCTCGGGATCGCGCGAACCGCTTCGCATACGCGCCGCATTGTCCTTGGTAACCCCCATCTCCTCGGCTGCGAAGAGTGCGTTCAGTACCCATTTGTTGATCTCGAACCATTGCTCGTCGTCGCTGCGCACAACGGGACCGACGGGCTCCTTCGTGAGTCGTTCGGGCAGCACGACATAATCGTCGGGATGCGCCGCATCGGCGAGGCGAATCACCGTCAATGTGAACGCGTCGGTGGTCATCGCGTCACATCGTCCGGCGAAGAAAGCGAGCTTCGCTTCTTCGGGGTTTTCGAACACGACCGACTGAAAGCGCAGTCCCTTGCGCTCGAAATATTCGGCAGTGTTGAGCTCGGAGGTCGTCCCCTTGGTGATGCAGATCGATGCGCCGTCGAGATCCGCCGGCAACCGCACGCCGGAACGCCGCGGCACAAGGAAGCTCTGCCCGTCATAATACATCGTGCCGACGAAATTCACGCCGAGGTCCGTGTCACGCGTAAGCGTCCATGTCGTCGTTCGCGACAGGACATCGGCCTCGCCGGTCTGAACGATCGTGAAACGCTTGTTCGAGGCAACCGGCATGAACCGAACCTTGCGGGCATCACCGAGGACTGCGGCGGCGAGGGCACGGCAATAATCGACGAAGAACCCCTGCCAGCGTCCGCGCTTGTCGAGATAGGACATGCCGAGCTGACCCGTATGAATGGCGCAATTGAGCGTCCCCCGCGCCCGGATTCGGGCGAGCGTCGAACCTTGCGCCGCGGCGATTTCATGGTTCCCGGTGCCCGCGGGCTCGCCTTCACAGCCCGCGAGCAGGAGCGCACCTGCGACGAGCAGCGCCGGAAGCCGACGGCGCAACGGGTGCAACCTATTCATAAATGAGGCTTTCGATGCTAGTGCCATAAGAATTAGCTATGGGGAGCGAAGTCCGATGAACCTGCGTCACCTCGAGGCCTTCAGGGCCGTGATGCTCTCCGGGTCGGTCACTCAGGCTGCGCACTCGCTCAACCTCTCGCAACCCGCGGTAAGCAAGATGCTCGCGGACCTCGAGCATCAGCTCGGCTTTCAGCTCTTCCTGCGGTCGCGCGGCAGCGCGCTCACGGTGACGCCCGAGGCCGATGCCTTTTTCTACGAGGTCGAGCGGAGCTTTTCGGGCATAGCGGCGCTGAAGCGTGTGGCCGAAGATATCCGCAACATGGCGACCGGCACATTGCGAATCGCCGCGCTCCCGGCGCTCGCGGTCAGCTTTCTGCCCCGTGTCATCGCGGCCTTTCGCGAGACGCATCCGGGTGTCACCGTCCAGTTGCAGACCCGCAGTTCCTCCACGGTGCGGCAATGGATGTCGAACCAGCAGTTCGACATCGGGCTCGCGACGCCGGCGCGCGAATTGCCCGGCATACGCATGGAACGCTTCCTGCGCTGTCCCGGAGCCTGCGTTCTCCCTGCCGGTCACCGGCTCGCCGCCAGGGAGGTCATCCGGCCGGCTGATCTCGAAGGCGAACCCTTCATCTCGCTCGCGCTCGAAGATGGCGTCCGCCACCGGATCGATCGGATTTTCGAGGATGCCGGTGTCCACCGTGAAATGGTCATCGAAACCCAATATGCGATGACCATCTGCGCGCTTGTCATGCAAGGGGTCGGATGCTCGATCCTCAACCCCGTGACCGCGGCGGATTATGCCGAACGGGGCCTGACGGTTCGTGATTTCGCGCCGGAGGTTCATTTCGAATATATGCTCTTCACGCCGAAGTTGAGGCCGATGTCTCAGGTCGCGGCCGCCTTCATAGCGATGCTCCAATCTCACCGCGACGCGATGTTCGGGTCCGACGCTGGCTGAGCCGGGACGTCGCGGCACGGCCATCGAAGCCCCGGGTCAGAAGGAAGCGGTCGCGCGGACGTACCAGAATCCCCCGTTGAATCCCGTCGGGGCGAAGCGGAGATATTTGATTCCGTTGTTGATCTGCGATTGCCGCGCCTCGACGTCGGGATAATTGTCGAAAATATTCTCGCCGCCGACCGCGAGCTTGAGCATGTCGCTGACACGATAGGAGAGTTCGAGATCGACCAGCAGTTCGGCGCCGCCCGTCTGGTCGGCCGCCGGCGTCGCGCCATAATCGGTCCATTTGCCATAATAATTTGCCCGTGCAACGAGGCCGAAACGGTCGCCCGAATAGGTGAAGGACGCATTGCCCTTCCACTTCGGGACGAAACCCTCCAGTTCGAGCAACCGCTCGCGATCGGCGGTGATGACCGGAGAGGCCTTGATGACATCGGTTTTGGTATAGTTGCCGTTGAGGCCCAATGTCGCCTTGCCGCCGCCGAGGTCGAAGCCGACCGTCAGCACGGCATCGACGCCCTGGGTGCGGCTGTCGAAGGAGTTGGTGAAAAAGCTCACCTGCTGGAAAGAATCCCCTCCCGGAATGCCGAGCGCCGCAAGCTGTGCGCGCTGTGCCGGCGTAAGGTTGAAATTGCCTGACACGGCGATCCGGTCTTCGACCTTGATGTTGAAATAATCGAGCGTGAAGGTGATGCGGTTGGTGGGCTTCACGACGATGCCGCCCGCCACGTTGAATGAATTTTCCGGCCGAAGCGGGGTCGCGCCGAAGAATTGTGCGACCGGATTGGTAGGCGCGATAATCCCGGCCGTGAGCGGTGCGCCGGTTACCGAATCGATGTTCGTTTGCACCTGCGAGGCGTTCGACTGACCCGGGGTCGGCGCGCGAAAGCCGGTATTGACGGATCCGCGCACGGCGAAAATGTCGGAGAAATCATAGCGCCCGTTGATCTTCCAAGTGAATTTCGAGCCGAAATCCGAGTAATTCTCGTAGCGTCCGGCGAGGCCGAACTGAAACGCCTCGGTGAGATTGCCTTCGAGCGACGTATAGGCAGCCCAGTTGCTTCGTGCGAACTCGCCGGCCTGGATCGGACTGAAGCCGGGAAAGCCGTTAGAACCGACGGGCAGGCCCACCCTGCTTCCCGTATCGGGGTCGATGACCGAGGCGAAAGGCCCGACCTGCCAGGAAGCGATGTCTCCGGCCGTGATCTCATAGGTCTCGCGCCGATACTCGAGGCCGCCGGCAAGCGTCAGCGGATCGGACGTGCCGATGGCGATCGGATAGGTGAGATCCAGATTGAAGGCGAGTTCGCGCTGCTCGAGCTGCCCGGGCTTGAAAGAGGTCGGCGACGCCAGACCGAGCGAAGGGTTGACCGTGTTGTCGATCCGGTAGGACGCATGATTTTGGCCGTAGGACGCGCTGAGGTCATAGGTAAAGCCCGAGGCAAACTCGCCCTTGAGACCGGCGGCGAGCGCGGCGTCGGTCACCGTCGCACCGAACTGCGGCGTAAAACCGCCGGGATAGAGCTGGCGAAAGCTGAACCGCTGGCCGCCCGGGGTGCTGGTCAGCGGAATCGAGGTGGAAATGAAACTGGTATCGGGATGACGGTAGAAGAACGCCGTGGTCCCGCGGCTCCAGCTATAGTTGCCGAAGGTGTAGAATTCCATTTCGTCCGACAGATCGATGCCGGCGTTGACGAAGATGCGGGCCGCTTCGGACTCGGGATTGCCCCATCGCTGCGCCGGGACCGGAACGCCCTGGACACCTGCGTCTATCAGCGCCTGTGCGTCGGGACGCTGGATGCCGCGCGATGTGGAACTGGCGTTCACATATTCGCCGCTGATGTTGACGAAACCGGCATCGGTAAACGGGAGGCCGACATTGCCCTGGACGAGCACATCCTCGCCATCGCCCTTATAGAATTGGCCGTAGCGGGCAATCAGCAGCCCGCCCTCACGGTCCCGGCGCAGGCCGAAATTGAGCACACCGGCGATCGCGTCCGAGCCGTAAAGTGCCGATGCCCCGTCGCGCAGCACCTCGAGCTGGCCGATTGCGATCGATGGGATCGCCGAGAGATCGGGACCCTGCGAACCGCGAATATAGGGAACGTTCGTGAACTGGACGGTGGCGCCGCGATGACGGCGCTTGCCGTTGACGAGGACCAGCGTCTGATCCGGCGGCAGGCCGCGAAGCGAGAAGGGCCGGGTGAAGACGGCGCCGTCATTGCTGACGAGGCGCTGCACATTGAGCGACGGGACCTCGGTGCGGAGGAGATCGTTCATATCGGCTGTGCCCTTTTCGAGCAGTTCCGAGCCGGTGATAATATCGATCGGCTGGGCGGAGTCGGCCGCCTTGAGATCATTCCGCCTTGTGCCGGTCACGACGATGTCGCCCTGCGACGCGGCTGCTCCCGATGCTTCTTCGGCGCCGTCCTGCGCAAAGGCCGCAACCGGCAAGGTGACGACCAGGGCGGCGATAATCGAGCCGCTCGTGCGAAGCAGTTTCTGCATGCTCCCCTCCCATTTACAAAAGCTCTCGGCTTCATCGCCGAGCTATATTCGTGGCTCCGGCATGGCCAGAAATAATCACGACTCATCATTACAAACGAGAGGGCTATTCCATATCGTTATATGTTAGGCCTTGGAGGCTGGACTGAGGGTCGCCCGCCTGCAAACTCGCCGCAGCCCCCCGGGCAGCGCGTCCGGCACGCAACGACATGGTCCTACACGCATCATGGTGAACGCAGCCGCGCGTTCCTTGGTCGCGCCTATCCGGCGGCGCGACCGGCCGGGCGCGGCGCTAAGATATACAGCGCAGCGTGCCGCCTTCCGGCCTGGCGGCATCCCGCATCGTCCTATGTTCCGTCACATCTTGTCCATGTCGTGCCCGGCGTGAGGGTCGGGCTCGGCCGGCTTCGCAGGGTCCGGGGCGGGCTTTGCGACGGGAGGCACGGGCGCCTTAGCCACGGGTTCTTTCGCGGGACGCGATGTCTCGGGCGGCTTCGCACCGTCGGTGGCGACTGCCGGCTCCTCCTGAGCCGGTGCTCCCTCCACGGCAGGCGGAGTTTCAGCGATCGGCGGCGTCATTCCGCCGGGGTTTCCGCGCTGTTCTGACGGCCCTTCATTCGTCTGCGTGGGTTCGGCGCCGCATGCGGCCAGGGCAAGGATCAGCGCGGTCGCGCTGGTCAAGGCAATGCGTCTCATCATGTCAGTCTCCTTTTGTCGCGACGGCGGATCACGCGCGGAATTCGGACACCTTGCCGCCGCCGAACGCCATAACGTCGAAGGCGTCGACGCTTCCGTCCGGCATTTCCATTCCCGGGGAGCCGCGCGGCATTCCCGGCACCGCGATGCCGCGAATGTCGCGCGGCTTTTCGAGGAGCAGTTTCGCGACATGGCGCATCGGCACATGACCTTCGACGGCATAGCCGCCGATTATCGCCGTGTGGCACGAGGCCAGATCGGCAGGCACGCCATATTGCGTCTTGACGGCGGCCATGTCCGAGCGGTTCTCGACAATCACCTCATAGCCGGCCTTGCGCGCGATATCCGCCCAGGCCTCACAGCAGCCGCATCCGGGATCGCGGTAGACGAGCATCCGCCCAAGATCCGCCGCTTCGTCGCGAGGCTTGCGAGCCGGGTCATTTTTCTCACCTGTCGCTGCCGGGGCCGGAGCGGCATTGCACGCCGCAAGCGCGACTCCCGAGCCGGCCGCGATCAGGCCGATAAGATAGCGGCGCGTCATCGGGCTTTGCATGTCATTTCCTCACGAGAATGGATTTCATCTGTTCGATTTCGGCAGCCTGTCCCGCGATAATAGTGCGGCAAAGTTCGCGTATTTCGGCATCCTTCAGCGATGCCTGCTCACACATGAGGATTGCCCCCGAATGATGCGGAATCATTGAACGGAGGAAGGCCGTATCGCCAATTGTCGTCTGGGTCCGGATCAGTCCGAAACTTCCGAAAAAGGCGACCGCCGACCCCAGCAAGAGAAGCAGGTTGAAGCGCTTCGATGGAAACATGTCCGGCATCGCGACGATCATCAGCACCACCATCGGCGAGACCATCATCAGCGTCATGTAGAGCATGTTCAGATTATTGTAGAAGCTCGAGAGGCGGTCGATCATGACGAACATCACCAGATACATGATGACACCGCTGACGATCGTCTGCAGCGCAAGGCTGCGATAGGCTGGTTTCACGGCATTTCTCCTCGACGTGTCGCCGCCCCGCGAAACTTCTAGAACCAGGCCCGCACCCCCATGACGAAGCTGACGCCGCTCGCATCCTCGCCTGCGGCGCGCGCAAATCGCGCGGTATCGCCGACCTTGCGCGTCCATTCGACGCCGACATAGGGAGCGAATTCCTTTACGATCTCGTAGCGAAGGCGGAGGCCGAGCTCGAGGTCGGAGAGGCCCGAACCCGTTCCGGTCTCGGGCACATCCTGCAGCGCGAAATTGAATTCGGCCATCGGCTGGAGAATCAGCTTCTGGGTGATGCGTTGGTCGTAATAGCCCTCAAGGCGGCCGAGCAGATCGCCCTTGTTCGAAAGAAACAGCGCGCCTTCGACCTCGAACCAGTAGGGCGCGAGGCCTTCGAAGCCGATCGTCGCATAAGTCCGGTCGGGTCCGGGGCCGAGGTCCTGCCTGATACCCGCCTGCGCATTGAAATAGGGTCCAATCGCCCGGCTGTAGAGGGCCTGTATCTCGGTTTCCTCAACGCCTTCGCCGAACACACCTTCGCCTTCGCTCTTGAGCGTTAGGCGGTTGATGTCGCCGCCGTACCAAGCCTCGCCGTCCCAGCGGAAGCCGTCGCGTCCTTTGCGTGCCTGATATTCGGCCAGATTGAAGCTAATGAAAGCGATGGTTTGCGCGCCATTCTCCTTCATCATGTCGTGGCGCGAGTGCTCCATTTCGGCTTGGGGATAGATGCGGTCGGCGTACCAGTCGCCGGGCGGCGGCGGCGCAGCGGCGTCGCCCGGCGGCAGGTCGGTCCCGCTGGCGCTCGTCGTCGCCATAGCTTCCATTCCGGCCATGGGATCCGCAGACTCGCCCTTCGGGGTGCAATGGCCCATTTTGGCATGTTCGGGCGGGCAATCGGGATCGGACGACTGCGGTGCGCCATGATCCATCGCACCCATGTCCGAAGCGCCCTTGTCTGGAGCCTCCGCCTCAGGCGTACAATGACCCATCGCCGCATGTTCGGGCGGGCAGCTTGAAGCCTCGGGTTCCATGTCCATGCCCTGCATGTTCCCATGGTCCATCTGCTCCATCGGTCCTTCGGCCGGCGCTTCGGGCGCGGGCTGGGCTACCGGCGCTGGCGCTGGCGTTGGCGAGGGAGCGGGTGTCGGCGCGGGCGCCGCACCATGCATCGAATGATCCATCGACTGCGCCGCGGCGGGCACAGCAAAGGCCAGCGGCGCGATACCAGCGAGGAGAAGCGCGACCCGGGTCATTCGCCGTCTCCCTTCGGCCGGACGCTGACGACGCGCATCATCCCCGCGTGCATGTGATAGAGAAGGTGGCAATGGAACGCCCAGTCGCCGAGCGCGTCGGCGGTGAAGTCGAAGCTCGCGGTGCCGCCCGGCTGGACGAGCACCGTATGCTTGCGCGGCGAACGGTCGCCCTTGCCCGTGACCAGTTCGAAAAAATGGCCGTGGAGGTGGATCGGGTGGCTCATCATCGAATCGTTGATGAGGTTGATCCGCACCCGCTCACCTTCGATGAAGGGGATCGGCTCGTGATAGTCGGACATTTTGATGCCGTCGAACGACCACATGAAACGTTCCATGTTGCCGGTCAGGTGGATGTCGAGCGAGCGCGACGCCGCGCGCACATCGGGATTGCGTTCCAGCGCGACAAGGTCGTGATAGGTCAGCACCTTGTGCCCCACGTTTTCAAGTCCCTGCCCTGGCTCGCCCATGCGATCCATCGGCATCGGCGAGATCGTCTGGACGCTCGGGTCGCGCTTGACCTGCGGCGCGACGCTGAAGTCGCGCATGCTGTGCTGCATGCCGCCCGATCCATGATCCATGCCCGCCATCGCGCCGCCTTCGCCCGCCGGCGTGCAATGACCCATTTTCGCATGTTCGGGAGGGCAGGATGGATCGGTAGCGGGCATGGGCATGGCGCCCATGTCACCGCTGCCCGAATGGTCCATACCCGCCATCGCGCCGTCCGACATGTCGCCCATGCCCATGTCCTTCATGGTGGCGAGCGGGCGTTCGCGAAGCGGCGGCACCTCGGCGACCATGCCGGCGCGCGGTGCGAGCGTCGCACGTCCCATGCCCGAACGATCGTTCGCCTCGGCGACGAACGTATAGGCGCGGTCCTCGGCCGGGGTGACGATGACGTCATAGGTTTCGGCGACCGCGATCTGAAACTCGTCGATTTCGGTCGGCACGACGTTGAGCCCGTCGGCCTGCACGACGGTCATCCTGAGGCCCGGGATGCGGACGTTGAAGATCGTCATCGCCGACGCATTGACGATACGCAGACGCACCCGCTCGCCCGGGCTGAAGAGCGCGGTCCAGTTGTCGCGCGGACCATGGCCATTGACGAGGAAGGTGTATGTCGAACCATTAACGTCTGCGACGTCGGTCGGGTCCATCCGCATCTTGCCCCAATCGATCCGCTCCTTGAGCGGTTGATCCTTGCCGGCGAGCAGACCCGCCAGCGTCTGGCGCTGCATGTTGAAATGGCCGGGATTGACCTTGAGCTTGCGGAAGATCGCTTCGGGCGAAAGCTGACTGTGGTCCGACAGCACGACAACATGTTCACGGTCGTAGCCGATCGGGTCAGCGCCCGCCGGGTCGATGACGATCGGCCCGTAATGGCCGAGTTGCTCCTGCAGCCCCGAATGGCTGTGATACCAGTAGGTGCCCGACTGGACGACGGGGAACTCGTAGACGAAGGTCGACTTCGGCTTGATGCCGGGAAAGCTCACCCCCGGCACGCCGTCCATCTGGAAGGGCAGGATCAACCCGTGCCAGTGGATCGAGCTGTCCTCGTCGAGGTCGTTAATGACGGTGAGCTTGGCCGTTTGCCCTTCCTTCAGCCGGATGAGCGGTGCGGGCACGGTGCCGTTGATCCCGATCGCGCGGCTGAGCTTGCCGTCGATCCGCATCGTCTGGCGCGCGATGCGCAGCGTGATGTCGTTGCCCGATACGGTGGGAAGAGGCGCGGTGATGCCCGAGGACACCGGCTGCGCCCAGGCGGGGAACCATGCGGCCATCGCCGCAGCAGCGCCTCCGCCCAAAGCTCCACTGACGAACCGACGCCTTTCCATCTGCATATTCTTTCCGACCGTTTAATGACTGTTCCTAAAGCCATACGCAGGCGAGACGGCCGCCCCTCAATAATAATGCCGTCGATGAGGGAATGCCGCCAGATCGAGCGGTCGATATGTCAACCCCGCGCTCTCGCCGATGTTCCCGCGAGCAATTCCTTGAGCCTGGTTCGCGCACGGTACAGGCGCGTCTCGACCGTCTTCTCGCTGACCCGCAAAATTGCCGCGGCTTCGGCCTGGCTGACCTCATCCACGCCGCGCAGCAGCAGCACCTCGCGCAAATTTTGCGGCAGTTGGTCGATCGCTCCGCGGACCCGCGCAAGCTCGCGCTTGGCGGTCGCCTCGGAGTCGGGCGCGGGACCATCGCTCGCGACATGATGTGCACTCTCGAGCGGCAGCGCGCGAGAAAAAAAGGCACGCACTTTTCGCCGACGCGCCCAATCCCGGCATTTGTTGAGTGCGATACGGGCAATCCAGGTACGAAACGGCCGATCGCCATCATAGCGGTCGAGCGCGGAAAAGCCGGCAACAAAGCTCTCCTGCGTCAGGTCCATCGCCTCTTCGGCATCGCCGACTTGCTTGACGATGAGCCGGTAGACCCCCGCCTTGTACCGGCGCAGCAGCTCGCGATACGCATCCTCGCGGCGCGCGCGCGCAAAGACTGCCAATTCCTCATCGCTACATTGCGATAGGTCGGCGCTCACCGTGCATCGGCGGTCAGCGCCTTGACCACGCTCTTGTCGAACATCTCCGCCTGTTCGGGGCTCAGAACCCCGCGCATCGCGAACAAATGCTGGAGCGTTTCCTTCTGCAGATCGCCCATCACTTCATGCGTCTCGTCGATCGCCTTGGTGACCCTCGGACCATAGCCATGTTCGGCTTCGATCGCCTGCGCGAGCCGGACATTGGCGGCGCGCATTTCGAGTTCAAGCGCCCGGCGGCGACTTGCAAAGTCGGCTTCGATCCGCTCGATCTTCCTTTCCTGCTCCGCGGTGAGGTCGAGCTGCCCGTGGAGAAGCGCGTGGAGTTCGGTTTCGCTGGCGTCCGGGGCATCCGACACCGTGCGCCCGACGAAAACACCGGCGATGGCCGCAGCGAATGCGATGAGGCCCAGGAGAAGAAGGCGGCGCGACGGCATCGTTACCGCACGTCCAGCAGAGTCGACGGCGCAAGCGCGCTCGAAGGGCCGAAGGGGGTGAAGGGACTCGCCGCGACCGCCGGTTGGGAAATCACGCTCCCCGCCACAATTCCGCCTCCGAGCGAAACAAAGGCGGCGAGCGCCATCAGGCGGCGCGTCGCCATCGCTTCGCGCCGACGGATCGCCAATGCGCCCATGATACGATCGTCGAGCGCATCGAGCGCCGCGGGCAGATCGATTCGGTTCAAAATGCGAAGCTCATTATCCATCGACCGTCTCTTCAAACCTTTCCATCATTGTACATACGCGCCGAAGGGCCTCACCCCTCACGCGGAATATTCCGCCGGAATATTTGAGGGCTACGCCGATATCCTGCGTATTAGCAGGACAGACACGCAATTGGAGGTCCCTATGCTCAAGTCTCTTCTCCCCTCTGCGGCAGCGGCGTTCGCGCTGATGCTCATGCCGGCTGCCGCCAACGCGCACACCAAGCTTGTCGGCTCGACGCCGGCGGCCAATTCGACCGTCTCGAAAGTCACGTCGATCAATCTCCAGTTCAACGAAAAGATCGTCGCCTCGACGCTCAAGACCGAGCTCGTCATGACCGGGATGCCCGGGATGGCCAATCATGCCCCCATGAAGGTGCCCTTTACGTCGATGATGGGCAAGGAAGGCAAGTCGGCGATGCTCATGCTCAAGCGGCAGCTGACGCCCGGAACCTACAAGGTCAAATGGTCGGCGGCGGGCGCCGACACCCATCGCATGGGTAGCGAATTCAGCTTCACCGTGAAGTAGGACGGTGGGTGACCCCGTCCTGATCGGCATCAGGTTCGCACTTTATGCGGACCTGATGCTTATCGCCGGGCTTGCGGCGTTTCCGCTCTACGCGCTGACGCAAAGCGAGCGCCTCGGACCGCATCCGATGGCCGCGATCTGGCGCGCGGAACGCTGGCTGTGCGTCGCCGGGCTGCTCTTCTCCACCTTGGGGATGGCCGTGCTTGCGGCTTCGATGCAGGGTGTGGGTCTTCTTTCCCTGGAATTCCGGCCATTCCTCGATCTTGTGCGCGAGACGGATGTCGGGATGGCCTGGATTTACCGGAGCGCCGCCCTCCTGTTCGCGCTCGTCGCGGCGATCTGGCTGACACGCTGGCCGACAACCGCGGCGACGATGCTCACGGCAGCCGGCTCGGTGGCCGTCGCGACCCTCGTCTGGTCCGGTCATGCGGGTGCGACCGAAGGGACCGCTGGCACCGTCCACCGGATCAGCGACATCCTGCACCTTGCCGCCGCCGCGATCTGGATCGGCGCGCTCGGCGCCTTCCTGCTGCTGATCGCGCCGAAGCATATTCTCGAAATGGCTGATGGGCTGCGCCTTGCCGCGCGAAGCCTCGATCAGTTTTCGCGCGTCGGGACGATCTGCGTCATCATTATCGCCGCGACCGGCCTCATCAACAGCCAGATGATCGTCGGTGCCGCAAATATCGGCCGATCGCTCGGCTCGCCCTATGGGCAATTGCTTCTCGCCAAACTCGCGCTGTTCGGGCTGATGCTGGCGCTCGCGGCCGCCAACCGCTGGCGACTGACCCCGGCCCTCGCGGCGGTCGTGCCGGGAACCGATACCGACGGCCCCGATACCGACCCCCGCCAGGCGCTGGCGGCGATGCGCAGGAGTCTGGTCATCGAAGCGATGGCGGCGCTCGTCATCCTCGCGCTGGTTGCCTGGTTCGGCACGCTCGAACCATTTGTCGACACCGGTCCGGCTTGACGGCCACTACCGCCTCCTGGTCCGGTTCGATCATGCTCGGAACCGGCTGGGCTCTGATCGACGCGCGCATCGGAAGCAGCCGCCGCCATAGCCATCTCGCCCATCAAATAAGCCTCGCCGTCGAGAACGATCTGCAGGTTTCGGGCGACGGCGACATGACGATCCCGGTCGGGCGGGCAGTCGCCATTGCCTCGCATGTCCGGCATCGCCTGGGCCCCGAAGGCGCCCTCGTGCGGTCTTTCTATCTCGATCCCCTCTTTCGCTCCGATGCGCGTCTGTCCACGGGATCGACGCCCATTCTAATGGCTCCGGCCCCGGCGGCAGCCCTTCGCGCAATCGCAAGCGCAGCGGATGCGAAACGCTGGGCGTCGGATTATATCGATCGATCAGAGGCAAATCCGCTCGACGCGCGCTTGTCCGGGGTGCTCGCTGCCCATGAGGATGTGTCGACGCCGCGTGCACTGGCCGGCCTTGTCGGCCTCTCCACCTCGCGCCTTCGCGAAATCGTCCGCCGGGATTTTGGCGCGCCGCCGGCGAAGCTGCTCCAATGGCTGCAACTCCAGCGGGCCGTTCGGGCGCTCGTCGGCGGCGGGAGTCTTGCCGACGCAGCGGCGGCGGGCGGTTTCGCCGATCAGGCGCACTTTACGCATGTTGCTGTCATCCTGTGATCGCGCTCGCCGGAAGGCAAGCGGTGTTGCACCCAAATCCGGCTCAATTTCCGGGGGCTATGCGAAAATCCCAGACCGGGATGCCGAACGCCCGCGCCTTGTCGACGAGATTGTCCTGGATGCCGGTGCCCGAGAAAACGATGAGGCCGGAAGGCATCGCTGGACTGCCCGCGATGACTGGTCCGGTTGCATAATTAGTTGAAGACCGCCTCCGATGCCAGCCTGGGCGGGAGGCGGAGCGCAGCGGAGCCGAGCGGCCAGGCTGGCATCTTGATCGTTTCCGGAGCCGGTGGTCGATATCCGTGGCTGCTGTGCGGCCGGAGGCGATTGTAATGATCGCGCCACCAGCCGGTGACGCACCGGACCTCCTCCAGGCTGTAGAAGATTTCACCATTGAGCAGCTCATCCCGCAGGCGAGCATTGAAGCTCTCGATATAGCCATTCTCCCAAGGGCTGCCGGGCTCGATATAGAGGGTGGTGACGCCGAGCCGCCCGAGCCATTTACGCACAGCATGGGCAACGAACTCGGGGCCGTAGCACATTGGGAAGCTGCCTCTCGAAGGCAGCGCTCGCCTTGATGGAGACAAGGGCGCGTAGCGCCCGCAGGCTTCATCAAGGCGGTCATGACCGGTCATCAGGTCTCTAAAGTGAAGTTGTCGACTCAACACTTTGGAGGCAGACCGACCATGACCAAGCTCAGTTCTACACCCGCCGATGCCGTGCTGGTAGCCATCGATATGTCCAAGCACCGCCAGGAGGTCCTCATCGAACGCCCGGAGGGCGGGCGGCGACGGCGTATGACAGTGATGGCGACGAAGACCGATTACGACCGCCTTGCGTCCGTTCTGGCTGATATTGGCAGACCGATTGTCGTCGGCTTCGAGGCGACCGGTAACTATCACCGCACCTTGGCGCACCGCTTGCTCACAGCAGGTTTCGAGCTGCGCCTGATCTCGTCCGTAGCCTTGGCCCGGACCCGAGAGGCTCTACATAATGGCTGGGACAAGAACGACTCCAAGGACGCGCAGGTGATCCTGCATATGCTGCGGATTGGCGCCACCCAGCGCTACGTCGATCCGCTTGCCGCCGGGATTAACGATCTGCAGGAGATGTCGAAGACACACGAGGCCATCTCCAAAGCCAAGACCCAGACCTGGCACCGGATCCTGACCCATTACCTGCCGCTCTACTTCCCAGAGATCGAGCGCTTCGCCGGCAACAGCAGGTCTGATTGGTTTCTTGCCTTGCTCGAGCGGTTTCCGACGCCCGGGAGCATGACAGCGCTTGGCCAGGAAGCATTCACGCGCGAGGCGTGGTCACTGGTCGGTCGCAAGGTCTCCAAGGCTCGATTAATCAACGATATTTACGAGACCGCCTGCGCATCCGTCGCACTGCCGGTCGATGAGGATTCTGTGGCGATTGCCATGTTTCGCATGGTCATCGCGCAAGCGCGCAGTCTGATCCGCCAACGTGACGAGATCGAGCGAGCCGCCCATGCCATGCTCAGCGAGAACCGTGACTACCAGCTGCTTCGTATGATCCCTGGCATCGGCCCGATCAACGCGCTGACCATCCTCGCCGAGGCCGGGGACCTTCGACGGTTTGCCCACCATCGCCAGTTCCTCAAGTTCTGCGGGCTCGATCTGGCCACCTGCCAGTCCGGCACATTCCGCGGTCGGACCAAGCTTTCCAAGTATGGTAATGCTCGGTTGCGCCGCACTTTCTGGATGGCCGCACAAGTCGCCGCTCGCCAACGCGACAACAGCTTTCGCGATAAGCTGGGCCGATACATGGAAGGACACGCCAACGACCCCGATCGCCGCCGCAAGGCAATGACTGCACTCACCGCCAAGATGGCGCGCGTCGCGCACGCCGTCATCAAGACGGGAACCGAGTACCGCCCGTTCCTCGAACGGGCGGACACCAGATGGAAGGACCCCTCTCTGCTGTGCCGTGAGGGCGCAACTGCGACCCTGTAGATAATGTTCGGGCCTTCCATCTGGCATCCGCATCTCATTTTAAGGACGGTTAGGACCACGACCGATGCGGCCGCTGGATCCTGTGTTTGCTATGGCCGAGAGCGCATTCCTTGACGATGGAAGCCATCTGGATCAAAAAGACATTTGCGCCGGTCATGATCGGCGCAACGAGACCTGCTGGCCTTGTCCCACAGCTGCTTCCCGACCTAGGACGTTGTCG
>NZ_QXFK01000002.1 GCF_003581645.1 Pelagerythrobacter aerophilus
AAACCAGATGAGGTGGATGGCTCCCGCTCACGGCATCTAGGTGCCAAGGTGTGAAGACCGTCAGGTATTCACGAGCAAAATGGGAGCCACCCAGATGGATATTAGCACGATCGGTCTCGATTTGGCCAAGAACGTTTTCCAGGTTCACGGCGTAGATGCACAGGGCACGGCCGTTGTTCGCAAGGCATTGCGGCGCTCGCAGATGCTTCCCTTCTTCGAGAAGCTTCCGCCTTGCGTGGTTGGCATGGAGGCCTGCGGCACGTCGCATTACTGGGCTCGGGAGCTGATCAAGCTGGGCCATGAGGTTCGGCTGATGCCGCCGGCTTACGTCAAGCCCTACGTGAAGCGCGGCAAGACCGATGCTGCGGATGCGGAAGCAATCTGCGAGGCAGTGACGCGCCCCACGATGCGCTTTGTGCCGGTGAAGTCAGCGGAGCAGCAGGCGGCGCTGTCGATGCACCGCACGCGGGATCTGTTCGTCAAGCAGCGCACGCAGCTAATCAACATGATGCGAGGGCTTTTGGCCGAGTTCGGCATCGACATCCCCCAAGGCATCAATCGAGCTTTGGAGAAGGCACGTGCGATCGTCGACGGGGAAGCGCCTGACGTGCCGTCCGATGCTCTTCGCATCGTTGAGCGGCTGTCGCAGCAAGCCCTCGATGTCCACGCCCAGGTACGGGAGATCGAACGTGATCTGATCGGGTGGCAGCGCAAGAGCGACGTTGCCACCCGCCTCATGACGATCCCGGGCATTGGCCCGATCGGAGCGACGGCACTCGCAGCGTCGGTCAGTGATCCATCTCAGTTCCGCTCTGGCCGGCAGTTCGCGGCCTGGCTGGGGCTAACCCCGCTTCAGAAGTCCAGCGGCGGCAAAGAGCGGCTCGGCCGCATCTCGAAGATGGGCGACAGGTATCTTCGTAAGCTCCTGGTGGTCGGCATGACGGCAGTGGTGCGGAACGCGAAAAGAAAACCGGAGGCGGTCGATCCCAACGTTCTCGCCTTGCTGGCGCGCAAGCCCGCACGGGTGGTCACCGTGGCTTTGGCAAACAAAACAGCGAGAATCGTCTGGGCCATCATGACCCGCGGGGAAGTCTATCGTGAGCGCCACGTGCCTGCGTTGGCGGCGTAGAGGCAAAACGGAATAGCGGCGAAAGCCACTTCAGGAGTTGTGAGAGCAAAGCGAGATGATGGCGAACCGGTCAGACCGGGAACCGGGACAACCCAGCGAATGGCCGAGGCGATACAGCCTGTAAACCAGTTCGGGACCCAGTTCGCGGACACCATCAGGGCCAGCAGTCTACTTCATGGCTGCATCAACAGGCCGGACAGAAGTCTGCACCCGACCCAAGCGCCAGCACATCGCATTTGCCCTTGCAACGCGGGAGCCATCCACAGAAGCCATTGTCATCTGACCGCTCAAAATGAAGATGGGATCCGCTCGTAACATCAAGCTGGCTGCGGTCCCCTTCTAAGCGCAGGACCCCGCTAGCCCCTTCATGATCGAGCAGCCGGACCGGGTATCGCTCGAACTTTCGTTCGATCTCATCGAAAGTGTCCATCGTTCTTCGTGCTACCGTCCTATTCCGCGAGAGTGCCGATCTTCACGGTGTGGGCATGGCGATCATCTCAACATCCACTCTGGGCGAAAGCCGAAGTCAACCGTCAAGAGCTCGTGACGTCAGACTTCTCAGGGCCCGCCTCACACCAAGGGCAAGCATCTCCGCTTTCGGGCGAGCGTCCGGTGATCCGCTGTGACCGACATCAGGGCGCGAAGCTGCCCGACCGTTTCACGGTGACTTGGAACGATCACGCGAGCTGCGCAGCTACATGCCCGGACGCGGAAAAGCGTATAGGTACTGCTTATACGGTTTTCCGTATAACTTCCGTCGATGCCGCGATCCGGCGGCGCGATGGCCAGCATCGATCTGCTTGAGGCACCCCTTCCGATGCAGACCTATTACCCGTGCCTGCGCGGTCGGACTAAAACTCAGCCCGCGCGATCCGATGTCTCATAAAACATCGGGTTACGCATCCATTCCTCGATTTCTGATTCCAGCCAGGCGACGCAGCGGGCGCCGATCGTGATCTGCTTCGGAAACGTGCCTTCCTGGACTTTTCGGTAGAGTGTCGAACGACTGAGGCCCGTTTTGTCGAGAACGGCATTGAGGCGAAGAAACCGATGGGAAGTGTCGGACATGGCATGATCCTGTTTATGATGCTGGGACTCCGCAAACAGGATCGGGCTTACGCCTGGGGCGCAAGGAGGGTGGGTCCGAGCTGCCTCACATGGCACCTCCCATGCCGTCAAAACGTACCCGGAAAGTCCATGCGACGGGCGTCTCACGCTCTTCTCGTGCGTGACCGCGCTCTACTTGCGCGACCGCGCCACCGAGTCGGTGGGGTCGTCACCGCTCATGGGGCTGTGATCGACTGATGCGTCGGGCCGGCGCTTACCGCGCCGGCCAAGCGGACATCGCGCTTGCTCGCGCGATGGCGCTGGGGCCTGTCGGCCCCGAGCAGGCGGGGAGGGCGCTCGCTACCCTCTAGTCCCGCCGCGGCGTGCCGCAACCGGCTCCGCCGGTCCTCCACTTCGTTACGGCCCGTTGGGTGCAGCCCGCCTTCCTCGGCGGGACTGCCGGTCCGCTCCTAGCCGCCCACCCCGCCTTTTCCGGGGCCGGTTGCGGTGGAGAAGAGGAGTGGAAGGATGAAAGCCAAGACCAAAAGTTCGCGGCAAAGCCTCTATGCCGAGGTGACCGAGCGGGTGATCGCACAGCTGGAAGAGGGACGGCTGCCATGGGTGCAGCCTTGGAATGCCGCCGCTTGCGGATGCGCGATGCCGGAGAACGTGATTAGCGGACGGCGCTATTCGGGGATCAACGTGCTGATCCTGTGGGCAGCGGTGATCGAGGGCGGCTATGCCTCGCAGCGCTGGCTGACTTATCGGCAAGCACAAGCAGCAGGCGGCCATGTCCGCAAAGGGGAGCGGGGCACGGTCGTCTGCTACGCCGACCGGTTTACGCCCCGAGCCGAAGCTCAGCAAGCGCAGGACGAGGAGCGCGAGGCGAGGACCATCGCCTTCCTCAAGCGCTTTACCGTGTTCAACGTCGAGCAGTGCGAGGACTTGCCCGAGGAACTGACGCGTACCGTAGAGCCTCCTTTCGCCGAGGCTGATATCCTGCCGCAGGTCAAAGCGCTGATCGACGCCAGCGGAGCGGACCTGCGGATCGGCGGAGGCGAGGCCTACTATTCACCAGTCCAGGACTATGTCGCGGTACCGCCGGTGCAGGCGTTCCATGCACCGATCGACTGGCACCGCACTGCGCTGCATGAGCTCGGGCATTGGACCGGGCACACCAGCAGACTGAACCGCGATCAGGCCGGCCGGTTCGGCAGCAGTGCCTATGCCCGCGAGGAGCTTGTAGCGGAGATGGCGAGCGCCTTTGCCTGCGCGTCATTGTCGATCGAGCCGACGGTGCGGCACTGCGATTACATCGGCAGCTGGTTGGCCGTACTGCGTGAGGACGAGAAGGCGATCTTTCGTGCAGCCAGCGCTGCGAGCAAGGCCGCCGACTATCTGCTCGCCTTTGCCCCGGAGGCAGGATGATGCCCGAGGGAATGAGCCGAGAAGAAGGGATCGAACGGGTCAAGCGCGCGCTGCGGCGCATGCCTTATCGGCAGCGCGAGGTATATCTTGCCGTGCGGATCGATGATGCCGACTACCGCGACATCGCCAAGCGGCTGGGGATCACCACCAAGCAGGTCGAGCGCGAGTTTGCCGCTGCCATCCGGCAGGTCGGCCGCGCGCTTCGCGAGCGCCACCCTGAACCATGGTGGCGCTGGCCTCGCTGGATCGGCGACCATATCCGCGGGTGAGTTTCCGCAGCCTCGCCGGCCACGACCGGCGAGGCTGTGCGAAGCAGAATCCTGCCGCTAGGGTGAGGGAGCAATGAAGACCAGCCTCGACCATCTGCCTGAACAGCAGCAGCAGGAGCTCGCCCGCATCCGCGAGATCCTGCTCGAGGAGTTCGAGAAGGCGATCGCCCACGCCACCATGCCGCACAAGCGCAGCGGCAAGGTCTACAAGATCATCCTGTTCGGCTCCTATGCCCGCGACGATTGGGTCGACGAGCCGGAGAACGGCTATCAGTCCGACTTCGATCTCCTGATCGTGGTCAGCCATGAAGACCTCACCGACATCGCCGACTACTGGTATATCGCCGAGGACCGGATCGCGCGCGATCCGGCGATCGAGCGACCGGTCAATATCATCGTCCACTCGCTCGACGAGGTGAACCAGGCGCTGTCACGCGGCGAGTACTTCTGGGTCGATATCGCGCGCGATGGCTGCATCGTCTACGAACTGCCCTGCCATCCGCTGGCGACACCCAAGCCGCTGACACCGGCTGACGCGCACCGGATGGCGCAGGAGTACTTTGACCAGTGGCTGCATTCGGTTGACGTTTGGATCGAGCGCGCCAAGACCGCGACGCAGAAAGCTGACGATCCTGAGTGGCGAAAAGCGGCCGCGTTCGATCTGCATCAGTCTGCCGAACGGGCGTATATCTGCTTTCTGCTGGTGCGGACGCTCTACTTTCCGCGCTCGCATAACATCAAGTTCCTGCGCTCGCTCGCCGAGGACAAGGAGCCGCGACTGGTCGAGGCATGGCCGCGTGCGAGCAAGATCGATCGGCGACGGTTCGAGCGATTGAAGCGCGCCTATGTCGAAGCCCGCTACTCGGCGAGCTACTCGATCACCGCCGAGGATCTCGATGCGCTGTCCGTCCGCATCTCGCGGCTACGAGACCTTGTCGGCGAAGTGTGCCGCGAGCGACTGGCGAAGCTAAATGCGGAAGCATCAGCTTAGCTCTCAGCACCGCTGTCACGTCGGAGATATCCGCGTGCGCGGCAGATTGCTCCCGCTGTCTCGCCGCACCGCGCTCCCCGTCTCTTGAACCCATGACCTACGACCGGTCGAAGTCCTGCAAAACCATCGCCGGCGAGATTCTTCCCCGCCGCATAAATGCGGCTCCTCGCGGACCAAGAATCTCGCCCTCTCCGGTCCTTCGCTTGCGCTGCGGCCCTTCGGGTTCGCGTCCTTCTTGTCCCGGCCGTTTCGGTCGGCCCATCGACGGGGAACGGGTCCCGGTCGACAGATAAGGAGAAAGCATCATGCCTGCCATCGGATATGTCGCTGCCCAGGACAACGGCACCTTCAAAGGCCAACTGAAAACCATCAGCATCCGCGAGGACATCATCATCGCCGCCAACCCGCGCAAGACCAGCGACGTTCAGCCCGACTACCGGGTCTATGTCGGCGATGTCGAGATCGGCGCCGGTTGGAACCGTCGCTCCGAAGCAAGCGGCCGCGACTACGTGTCGCTCAGCTTTGCCGCCCCTGAGTTCGGGCCACGCCGGCTCTACGCCAATCTCGTGCGCGCCGCCGGTGAGAAGCGTGACGACCGGTTCGCCATCCTTTGGAATCCGGCGGATTGAGAAGGACGGCTCCCGCGGCGCTTTTGCGCCGCCGGAGCTTCGGACCGGTTGAATGCCCGGTGTATGAATTGGAACTGGAACAAGCTGGCGGCTTGTGGGCCGATTGCCGAAAGGCCGGTTTCGGGCGAGCCGGAAGGCAAAGCGGCCATTTGTTCAACATATGTAGGATTTAGCTCTCGACCTCAGCGACGCAGAGCAAAAATCCGTATCCAAGAGTAGGCAAATGCCGAGAATTTCATCGCTCGCTGGAAGTCTGTGGATGGAGCGCGCTGACCTTTGTTGCGAATACGTTCGCAGCCTCTAAAGCTGAAAGCATGAATAGTCTCGTTTATAACCTCTATTGCGATGAGAGCTGCCATATCGAGGGAGATAAGATCCCCGTCATGGTACTTGGTTGCGTCTGGTGCGAAATCGGCGAAACGCATCGGGTCAATGAGCAGATTCGCGCGATCAAGCGCAGACACGGTCTTGCGCCCAACTTCGAGACGAAATGGACGAAGGTTTCAACCGGGAAGGTCGATTTCTATGCGGATGTCATCGACTATTTTTTGAGCGACTCGAAGCTTCGTTTCCGCGGCGTACTGGTGCCGGACAAGGATAAACTCGATCACGAGAAATTCGGGCAGAACCACGACGACTGGTATTACAAGATGTATTTCACGATGCTGAAATACGTGATCTCGCCGTCACATGCGTACCGCATTTATCTCGACGTGAAGGACACCCGTGGCGGTCCGAAGACACGCGACCTGCATAATGTGCTCTGCAACAACATTTTCGACTTCAATCATAAGACGGTCGAGCGCGTCGAGCAGATCAGATCGCACGAGAGCGAAATCCTACAGCTTACGGATCTGCTGATCGGCGCGGTCGGCTACGCCAACCGCGGCTTGGCGACTAGCGCAGCAAAGCAGTCTCTCCTCGCACAGCTGCACGCTCGGCTCGGGCTGAAGGCATTGACGCAGACCGCGCCATTTTCCAACACGAAGTTTAACCTGCTGGTCTGGGCGGCTCAGGAGACCGCCGGATGAGTGTGCCGGCGCTGCTCCCGTTCGGGGGTGACTGGAAGGCGTATGAAGCTCAGCTCTACGCCATCTTCCTGGCGGAGATTGCGCAGGGTGGCCTGACCTTCCGAGGTGACCGGGTCTCCTGCCGTCGCCTGCCGGAAACCGAAGGTAAGTGGGCTGCGTTTTGGCATCTTATCCAGCAGGGAAAAGTTGAGAACGACCGTCTGCCTGACCTGCGTCGGTGGACCTCATCATCAACGGCGAGGTGGTCAAGAGCTGGAAGCCCAGCGGCACAGGTCCGGAGTGGACCTTTTCCACGCCAGTCGACGCGTCAGAGGGTAGCTGGATAGCGGTGCGCGCGGTTGGCCCCAAAAGCCCTCATCTGGGCGATGCCGGAGCGTTCGCGCAGACGAGCCCGATCTATATCGCCGGCGAACCCGTCATCAATGCCGAAGACGCGCGTTTCCTCGCTGATACGGCGCGCGCCCTGTGGACACGCACGGAACAGAGGGGTGGCTGGTCTACTGCCGAAGAGAAAGCTGCCTATAAGGACGGCATAGATCGCGCCATCGCTTATTATGAACGGGTAGCTCGACCGTGACCCCACAATCTCGCGCCCCTTGGCACCGCGGGAGCTTCGTTTCCATCAGCGCAATGGCTTGATTCCCGCCGGGTAATTTGGACTTGGAGCTTTCAGACAGCTTCTGGGCCGAGGCATAACGATCAGATCAAAACGTTATTCTGACCTCGAAGCGGGCTTTTGGTTCGCGGCGGGTCTGGGGTTCATGCGGTGCTGGCCGCGTTGCACGATAGGGCTGACGCCGTATGGTTGTCGCTCATCGCTCGCCAATCTTGCGTGACATCGGGCTCGAACGGTGATCGCCTGGGTTCTGGAGCCCTCGAAGGAGAGATATCAATCGATACCGATACGCCGATCGCACCCCCGCTCGTCGAACTGCCGATCCGGACTGCGCCCCGGGGCTTCTACGAAGGTTTCAGTCGCGAGGTAACGGTCCCGTCGAAAATCATCGTTTCGCTGCTGATCATGTGGGCGATCTTCTTTCCCGTCAGCGCCAACGAGACCCTGAGTGCCGCCAACTCGAGCATAATCGCGACGTTTTCGGGCTGGTACGTCTATCTCGTCGCCTTCCTGATGATGAGCTGCTTCGTGCTGGCGGTGATTCCGCAATCGGGCGGGCTGCGGATCGGCGCGCCGGGCGATACGCCCGAGTTCTCGCGCTTCTCGTGGTTCGCGATGCTGTTCGGGGCGGGAATCGGGATCGGAATGCTGACCTATTCCACCGGCGAGCCGCTCGCGCACTTCTCGAACAACCCGGAGATCATCCGTGGCGCCGTCGAAGCTCGATCAGCGGAGGCGGTTCGTTCCGCCTACGTATACACGTTTCTCCACTGGGGCTTCGCCGCCTGGGGCACCTATGCCCTGGTGGGGCTCGCCATCGGCTATGTCGCGTACCGGCGGAACCTGCCGCTGACCATTCGCTCGGCACTCGCACCATTGTTCGGGCGGATCATGACCGGACCCGCCGGCCATCTGGTCGATATCGTGGCAGTCGTGGCCACGATACTCGGTGTTGCCGTTACCATGGGGCTGGGGGTCGAACAGTTCGTCGCCGGGCTGGCGCGGCTCGGGTTGGGCGACTGGCTGCTGAATGCCGACGGCGCCTCCTCCGGCATGGCCGTGATCGTGGCGCTGCTGGTTCTCGTCGGCGCTTCGACCCTCAGCGCGCTGTCGGGCGTGGGGCGGGGCATCAAGTGGCTGTCGAACCTCAATCTCGCGCTGTCGTTCCTGCTGCTTGCGCTGTTCGCGATCGTCGGTTCGGGGCTGATGGCGCTCGAGATCCTCGGCATCGGCCTGGTCGACTACCTGCGCGCCATCGTGCCCAGCTCGTTGACGGTGTTCGAAGATACCGGCACCGCGATGAGTGCCGCGTTGGTCCAGTGGCAGCGGGACTGGTCGGTGTTCTACTGGGCGTGGTGGATCGCCTTTTCACCCTTCGTCGGCATGTTCATCGCGCGCATTTCACGCGGCCGGACGATCCGCGAATACGTCTTCGGCGTGATCCTCGTGCCGTCGCTCATGTGCTTCGTATGGATGGCGCTGGCCGGGGGCACCGCAATCGACCTTGAGTTGAGCGGCGCCGCAGGCGGATCGATCCTCGAAACCGGGATTTCGGACCAGCTCTATGCGACGCTCGCCGCGATGCTCGATCCGGGATTGATGGCGCTCGTCTCGGGGCTCGTGGTCATCCTGCTCATGACCTACCTCGTCACGTCGGCCGACAGCGCGATCCTGATCGTCAACACGATCAACGGTGCGGGCGACACCGAAGGAGAACACCGCCATCACATCGTGTTCTGGGGCGTGGCACTGGCCTTCGTGGTCGGCAGCATGCTCATTCTCGGCGGTATCGACGCCATCCGGATCACTATGATCATCGGCGCGCTGCCCTTCTCGCTGGTAGTCGCGCTGATGGCAGTCGCGATTCTCAAGGCCGTGGCGTTCGACCTGGTGCGCAAGCGCCACGGCGTTCCGACCACCGCCGAGGCTTGTGCGGAAGCGGAAAACGTCAAGTAACCGGCCGGCGCATGCCGGTGCGTTCATTTTCAAGACGCGCCGACCAAGTTGCGAGTCACTAGCTCCGCCCAAGACGCGAGGGCAGCGTTACGCGCACACCCGCAACTCATCCTACAGTAAACTACACTTAAACATTGTTAAATATTTAAGTGAACAACTCTTATATAATAACTATATATGAGTTTTATATAAAATGTGGACTCTGTGCAACACACCTCGTTGCTGTCCGAATTAAATCATCCGGTCCGGTGGAAGCAAGGCGGTTCGCTCGGTATACGCTGCCGGGCATGACGCTCTTTTTGCAGGCGCCGTGCATTGTTCGCTCCAAGCGCCGCTACTGACTGCGTTAAGGAGCACGAGTTCCAGAGTATACGAGGGGCAACTCGAAAAATGAGAAATTTCGTCACCGGTGTTTCTGCCGGCGCACTGGCCATTGCCATCGCATCTCCCGTCGCGGCGCAGGATGCGGCGCCAACCGCACGGCCACGCCAGGGCGGCGTCGCGACCATCGTCGTCACCGCCCAGAAACGCAGCGAAGATCTGCAGGACGTGCCGATTTCGGTGCAGGCCCTCAATTCCGAAGGGCTCGAGCAGTTGAACGTCGCGACGTTCGAGGATTATCTCGAGCAACTGCCGACGGTCTCGGCCGGCGGCGGTGGGCCGGGACAGAGCACGATCTACATTCGCGGCCTCGCATCGACCACGCCGAACCTGACCACGGCAGGCGTCGCCGGGCTGGCGCCGAACGTCTCGCTCTATTTGGACGAACAGCCACTCGGCCAGCCGGGCCGGAATCTCGACGTCTACGCCGCCGATCTCGAGCGGATCGAGGTGCTTTCCGGACCGCAGGGCACGCTGTTCGGCGCCAGCTCGCAGGCGGGCGTGGTGCGGCTGATCACCAACAAGCCCGATCTGGCGGGCTTCGATGCGGGCTTCTCGGCCGGCACGTCGTTTACCAAGGGCGGCGAAACCAGCTACAAGGCCGAAGCCATGGTCAACGTCCCGGTCACCGACCGGCTGGCGGTACGCGGAGTGGTCTATCTCGACGACCAGGGCGGCTATGTCGACAACGTGCCGGGCACCCGCACAGCGGCCGAGAGCGCCCGGTTCCGCCCGGCGGGAACGGTGCGGGACAATGGCGTTCCGGTGAGCGGTCAGCGCGCCGGCTTCCAGTCGACCGCCGACCTCTCCGATGTGGATTTCATCGCGGCCGACAATGCAGGCCTGGTCGAGGAAGACTTCAACGACACGCAGTATTCGGGCTTCCGTGCGACCGCGCTCTACGAATTCTCCCCCGACTGGCGGCTGACCGTGGCGCACACCCGCCAGAGCCTGGAATCGGACGGCGTGTTCTTTTCCGACCCGGAGCTCGAACTCGATGACCTCGAAATCCAGCGTTACGAGGACGACCGGCTGGAGGACGACTTCTCGAACACCAGTTGGACGGTCGAAGGGCGCCTGGCGATGCTCGATATCGTCTATACCGGTGCCTACACCGACCGCGAGACCGAGCAGAAGGTCGACTATTCCGACTACCTCTTCGTCGGGCAATACCTGCCGTATTACATCTGCGACGGTTCGGTCACCTATCCGGGAGCATCGGATCCCAGCGGCACGTGTCAGGCGCCCAACCTGTTCGTGAACTCGAACACCGACACCACCGTGTTCACGCAGGAAGTGCGGGTAAGCACGCCGCAGGAGGATCGCTTCCGCGTCACCGCGGGCGGGTTCTACTCGGATCTAAAGCTCAGGGAACGTAACGACTTCAACTATTTCGGCAGCGAGCTCGCCGAACCCTTCGGTGGATTCGCGCCCAACTTCCCGTTCCCCGGTGTTTACAACAGCGATCCCGGGCCGTTCCCGGCCGGAGTGATCTTCCGCAACGACGTGAAGCGCACCGACGAGCAGTTCGGGCTTTTCGGCGAGGCGAGCTTCGACCTGATCCCCGACCTGCTGACACTCACCGCCGGCGCACGCTACTACGACATCAAGGTCGATTTCGAAGGCACTGCCAACTCGTCGTTCTGCAATGCCGGAGCGGCCGAGGACGCGAACGCCTTCGGGACCAATATCTCTGACCTGTACGACGGCGACGGGCAATATACCTTCATCGGCAGTTGCGACCCGGCGCTGCGTCAAACGTTCGACCGGGGGGATACGCTGGCAGACATCCAGGCCGCCGGCTTGAGCCAGGCTCAGGCGCAGCAGGTGCTCAACGCGCTCGAGGCACCCGATGCGGCGCGGACGGAGGGCGTCATCTTCAAGGGCACGGCGACCTTTACGCCGACGCGCGATTTGCTGTTCTACGCGACGTATTCGGAAGGCTTCCGGCCGGGGCTGCTCAACCGTCCCGGCGGCGCACAGGGGCCGGGCGGCTTCGTGGTGCCGTTCGAGCTCGAGACCGACGAGGTCAAGAACTACGAGATCGGGTGGAAGATGGACCTCATCGACGGGCAGGTGCGCTTCAACGGCAGCGCGTTCTACGTCGACATCAGCAACTTGCAGACGACGATCTTCGATCCCAGCATCACCAACCTGTTCTTCTCGGACAATGCGGCCAACGCGGAGATCAAGGGGGTCGAGGCGGACTTCACCGTCGCGCCCTATTCGCTGCCCGGATTGACGGTCGCCGGCGCCGTCTCGATCCTCGACACCGAGATCACCGAAGTCCTGACCCCGACCGATGACGTGGTCGTCGGGTCGGACCTCGCCTACGCGCCGTCCTTCCAGGGCAACGCGCGGGTACGCTACGAATGGGATTTGAGCGATACCCTCGGCGCCTACGTCCAGCCGCAGGTGACCCACTCCGCGTCGAAGAAGACCGATATCGTGCAGATCAACGCGCTGACGCTCGACAGCTACACGGTGGTCAATTTCGCCGCCGGCATCACCACCGACCAGTGGAAGTTCGAGATATTCGGCGAAAACCTGTTCGATGAACGGGCACAGATTTCGGGCGACTTCTATTACGATCGGGCCCGGATCGTGACCAATCGCCCTCTGACGGTTGGCTTGCGCGTGTCCTACGACCTCTGATCGCTGGCTCGACGGCGACGGGCGAAGGCGATCCCAGGGGTATGCTTCCGCCCGCGCCGTCGGCTAGGTCGTGCTGCATGAACGACGGTGACGCGAAGGCGGTGCGGGCCGCGCTCTCGGCGGGCGACTTCGGCGGTGCGTTGCAGCGCGCCGAAGCGATGCTGCAAGGCGACCCTGCCGATGCGGAAGCGCTCTACATGGCGGCGGTCGCCGCGCGCTATCTGAAGCGGTACGAGCGCGCCGCGCGCTATCTCGACCGCCTGCACGAAGCCATGCCCGAATACGGCCGCGCCTGGCAGGAAGCGGGGCACCTCGCCCGCGCGGAAGGCGATGACGACCGTGCATTAGCGGCCTACGCCCGCGCCACGCGGTTCAATCCAGCGCTCGATGCGAGCTGGCGCATGCTGGCCGAGTTGCTGGAACGGGCAGGGCGGAGCGGTGAGGCAAACGCGGCGCGCGCGCAGGAACGGCGCATCGCGGAGCTACCTGGGGAACTGGTTGCGGTCACCCACCACCTGCACGAGGGCAGGCTGCTGCGAGCCGAGGAAGTGTGCCGCCATTTCCTGCGAACGCATCCCAGGAACGTCGAAGGCATGCGCCTGCTCGCGCAAATCGGCGTGAAGCTGGGCATTCTCGACGATGCCGAGTTTCTGCTCGAAAGCGCGGCCGTGTTCGAACCGGACAATATCCAGGTTCGCCTCGACTACATCGATGCCCTGCGGCGGCGGCAGAAGTTCGCCAAGGCGCTCGACGAGGCGGAAGCGCTCCACCGGCGCGACCCGGACAACCCGCTGTTCCAGTCCTACCTGGCGATCGAGAGCATGCAGACCGGCGAATACGATCGCGCGTTCGACCTGTTCGACGCAATTCTCGAGAAGCTGCCGCGCGATCCGGCGACGCTGACCAGCCGCGGCCACGCGCTCAAGACGACGGGCAAGCAAGCGCAGGCTGTCGAGAGCTACCGCGCGGCCTGTGCTGCGAAGGCGGATCACGGTGACGCCTGGTATGCGCTGGCAAACCTGAAGACCTATCGGTTTATCGATCCCGAGCTGGCGCGGATGCGCGAACAGGCCGCGCGTCCCGAACTTGCCTTCATGGACCGCGTCCACCTGTCGTTCGCGCTGGGCAAGGCGCTGGAGGATCGCGGGGAGTACGAAGAGAGCTTCCACTTCTACCAGCAGGGCAATGCCCTGAAGCGCACCCAGACGCGCTACGACCGCGCGCGGATGAGTGCGGAACTGGCCAAGCAAGGCGAAACATGCGGACGCGAGCTGTTCGCCGATCGCACCGGCGCGGGCCATCCGGCGCGCGACCCGATCTTTATCGTCGGACTCCCGCGGGCGGGTTCGACACTGCTCGAACAGATCCTCGCCAGCCATTCGCAAATCGACGGTACGCTCGAACTGCCCGATATCCTCGCACTCGCCCACCGGCTGAGAGGGCGCAAGGCAGGGACTTCGCGCTATCCCGAAGTCCTTCACGACCTGACTGCGGAACAGCTCGCGAGCTTCGGGCGGCAATTCATCGAGAACACTCGTATCCACCGGCAGGGCGCACCGTTCTTCATCGACAAGATGCCGAACAATTTCCGCCATATCGGCTTGATCCACCTGATCCTGCCGAATGCGAAAATCATCGATGCGCGGCGCGCGCCGATGGATTGCTGCTTCTCCGGCTTCAAGCAGCTCTTCGCCGAAGGACAGGAATTTACCTACGGGTTGACGGAGATCGGCAGCTACTATCGGGATTACGTGAAGCTGATGGATCACTGGGACAGCGTCTTGCCCGGCGCCATATTGCGCGTGGACCACGAAGACGTGCTCGACGATCTCGAAGGTCAGACGCGCCGAATGCTCGACTATCTCGGGTTGCCGTTCGAGCAGGCCTGCCTCGATTTTCACAAGACGACGCGCGCGGTGCGAACCGCAAGCAGCGAACAGGTCCGGCGTCCGATCAGTCGCAGCGGGCAGGATGCGTGGAAGCCTTACGCGAACTGGCTCGGTCCTCTGAGGGAGGCGCTCGGTCCTCTCGCGGACTAGTCAGGTGCAACAACGAAAAGCAAACCGACCGCCTCGCCAGCCTTGCCGGTGGAGATGCCGTCTTCGCCGAGCGTCTTCACTCCAGACCCCACTGGCAGAGTGCTGGAAATGGGCGAGAATAGCGCTGCAAGAGTGATTGCCGGCACGGCTAATACGAATGCAGCTGTCGGGCGCCACGACATCAGGAGCACCAGCAGGATAGCTGCCAGGCTGATGCTTCCCACCCAGGCAACCGCCCCCTGCCCCGGTCCAATCCGGTGGAGCATGACCAGGCAGGAAAAGGCAAGCAGCGCCGCCCCTCCAAGACGCAGCGCACGAGGCGACAAGGCGATACCATTGCCGGACATCGGCCGATGCCGCTTCATCGCCATCGCGAGTCCGGCAAAAGCGGCGTAGGCGAGCATCAGGACGTCAGGCTGCAAGGGACGGCCTTCCCGGCGCGTTCCGCGTGGATGCGCGCCCTTGTCTGGCGCTGGCCCGGTGAGCTCGAAAGGCCGCAAGACCAAGCAGTCCGGACATTGCCAGCACGGCGGCGTCGAACGAAACGAAGAGCCAGTCGCCGGCCGCAACGCTGCGGAGCAGGCCGCGATCGGTGGTCACGGCGTTGACGAGAGGCAATAAGGCAAAGGCAAGCGCCGACAGGGTCAGGGTCTCGATCCACGCCCGCCGCACGGGCCGCAAGACCGATAGGGCGGCAAGGCCAAACCAGGTCCAGAACATCGCCTCGACTTCCAGGTCGGCTCGACCCGGCATATCCGCCGGGAGCAGACGGTTGGCGAGGAGAAAGGCGGCCATGCCTGCGGGCAAACAGGCGATTGCGCCGATGTTGAGCCGCTCGACGAGCCGGAAGCCGAAATCGGCATTGCCGGCCGGCCGTCGTCGCTTGGCGGTCCACATGACCAGTCCGGTGCCGACCATGGCGGTGCCGACGAGCCCCAGCAGGAAGAAGCTCCAACGAAGCGCCGGACCGGCGAAGTGTGCCAGGTGCAAACCGAGCATCACGCCCGCGGTCTGGGCGGCGGGGCCCGGCGGCTGCGAGGCACTCAGTCGTTCACCGCTCGTGCCCGAAAAGACGATCGATCCTGCGCGGGCATCGAGCTGGCCGGCCGGGCTGCGCAGCAGCGTGACGGTCGCCGCGGCGTCGCCCGGATTGCGGACCACGACGGTGCGCGGCGCGGCGCCATCCCATTCGTGCATCGCGGCACCGATCATCGGCCCGATCGGAGCGAGTGGGACGGACCTGCCGGCGGCGGGCTCCTCCGCGTCGCGTCCGTATGCTTCGACGGCGAAGTTGTCGGAGTTCCGGTAGTTGGCCTCGATCGGCCAGGGCATATACATCAGCATCAGCGTGATCAGCCCGGTGTAGGTGATCATCGCGTGATACGGGAGCGCGAGCACTGCCGAGGCATTGTGCGCGTCGAGCCATGTGCGATGCCCCTTGCCCCAGCGCAGCGTGAAAAAGTCGGCGAAGATGCGCTTGTGGGTGATGACCCCGGAAATGATCGCGCCCAGCATGAAGATCGCGCAGAAGCCGGCGAGCCAGCGCCCCCAGGGATGCAGCAACTGAAGCTGAAAATGGAAGCGATAGAAATGCTCGCCGCCCTTCGTTTCGCGCGCGGCGAGCGGGGCGCCGGTCGCGGGGTCCAGCTTTACCTCCGGGCGGCGTGGCGGAGGGGGAGCCTCGGGGTCGGGATTAGGCCGCGCCCGCATGAAAACCCGGGTAACGCCGGTGCGATCATCGGGCAGATAGATGAACCACTGCTCATCGTCAGGGCTGGTTGCCTGCAAGTGGCGTACGGCCGCTTCGGTCGCCTGGGCCGCCGACACGCTCTTCGCCCGCAGTTCGGGCTGCATCCAGCGCGTGATTTCCGGGCGGAAGTAGCTCGCCGTACCGGTCAGGAACATGGCGAAGAGTATCCAGCCGGCGATCAGGCCGAGCCACGTGTGGATCCATGCCATCGACTGGCGAAGCGCTTTCTGCACGGTGCCGGGTTCTCTGTTCATGCACGCGGTCCCAGCAGCGCGACAATCGTGCCCGCGGCGATGGCACCGCTCCATATGACGGCCGCGACCCGCGCAAGCCGCGCTTCGTAGAAGGCCCACAGACCGAGGCAGGCGAAAAGCAGGAACGATACGATCATTCCCCAAAGGGTCGCCTCGGCGCGAGCGACAGGCAGCAGGCGCGCGAGCAGCGATGCGAATCCCGCTGCCGCAGCGTAGCCGCCGACAAGGGCAGTCGCGCACCGCGCCGCCATTTGCCAACCCGCGTTGCGCCTGCCGACCCCGACCGATCCCTGCTTTGCCACATCGTCCCCGAAAATTTGCAATCGGCTTGCCTGTACCGTTGCGCAACCCTATGCGCAATTGCGAATCATTACCAATAGCAATCTCAAGGGGTATATCCGTGATGAATGAGCGCTCGCCTGGCGGGACACCGTCGCTGTTCGTGAAACTGGTCGCGTCCGCTGCGATGGCAGGCTTGATTCCGGGCGTTGCTCAGGCGGCCGACGGAGCTGACGCGTACGATGCCGGTGATCGCGATACGATAATCGTTACGGGCCTCAAGGACGAGCAGCAGGCGAGCACCGGAACCAAGACCGACACGCCGCTGCTCGAAACCCCTCAGACGATCACCGTCATCGATGGCGAGGAATTGACGCGTCGCAACGTGCTATCGGTCAACGAGGCGGTCGGCTATGTCGCTGGCGTTGCGGCGAACCAGCGCGGCGGCACCGTCACGCGCTACGACCAGCTCGTTCTGCGCGGCTATGCGCCGGGCATCTTTCTCGACGGCATGCAGCTGATCGCCGGCCCCTATTCGCGTCCGCAGGTCGATTTCAACCGCATCGACCACATCGACGTGGTCAAGGGGCCCGCATCGGTCCTCTACGGCAGCTCCACCCCCGGGGGTCTGGTCAATCTCGCGAGCAAGCTGCCGGAAGCGGAGGCGTTCGGGCGCATCGAGGGGCAACTGGGCACGTACGATTTCCGCCGCGGCGCCATCGACGTGAACCAGCCGCTGACAGGCGACGGAAAGTTGCTCGGCCGCATTGTCGGCGGTTGGCAAAAGGGGGACGGCTTCACCGATGGGACGTTCAGCGAGCGCTATCACGTCAGTCCGATGCTGCGCTTCGTGCCCGACGACGCGACCAGCCTCACGCTCGTCGCGGCCTATCAGCGTTCGCCGAGCGGTGGGGGCTACTCGGGCGTTCCGGCGCATGGATCGGTCTTGCCGAATCCTTTCGGCGAGCTGCCGCGCGACATCAACACGGGCGATCCGGGCTATGAACGCTACGATCACAAGGCAAAGTCGATCGCAGCCTTCTTTCGCCGCGACTTGAGCGACGCGCTGACCTTCCGGTCAAGCGTGCGGTTCCAGAACAATACGCTCTCCTACCGCCAGCTCTATGTCGCGGGCTTTGCGACCACGGGCACCGGCGCAGATCGCAATACCGACTATTCGACGATCATTCGCGGCGGCGGCGGGGCCGACGAGGACTTCGATACGCTGACGCTGGACAACAACTTGAATGCGCAGTTCAAGACCGGTGGGCTCGGCCATAACGTCCTGGTCGGTATCGACTATTCGCGGATCACCGGCGAGGATTTCCGGCAGTTCAACACCGGTGTGACGGACAATCCCCTTACCAGCGTGCCCAATCTCGATCTGTTCGCGCCGGTATATGGCACCGCGTTACCGAGCATGGATCTGACCGTTCTTTCGCCCAACTACATGAACACGTCATCCTCGCGCGACCAGGTCGGCATCTATGTTCAGGATCAGATGTCGATCGGGCAGCTCCGGTTGATCGCGAGTGGCCGCAAGGACTGGTACCAGCAGCGCACGCTCCACAAGAAGAACGGCACGTTTACGCCGCTCGATCAGAGCGCCTTCACCATGCGTCTGGGCGCGCTCTACGAATTCGAGTTCGGCCTGTCGCCCTTCTTCAGCTATTCAGAGTCCTTCGAGCCCCAGTCCGGGTCCACGTATCTTGGCGAACCTTTCCTCCCGACGACCGGCCGTCAATACGAGGGCGGGCTCAAGTTCCAGCCGCGAGGGACCAATGCGCTCTTCACCCTTTCGGCCTACGATCTGCGTCGCCAGAAGGTACCGGTCGGCGATCCGGCGGCCGGCACGGGCGATATCCCGAGCAACGCGCAGATCCAGATCGGCGAGGTGCGGGTGCGCGGAGCCGAGCTGGAAGCGCGCGGCGAGCTGACGCCCGGCTTCGATATCGTCGCCGCGGCGAGCTATACCGATGCGATTATCACGCAAGGCACGCCGGCGATCCCGCCGAGCGATACCAACAGCGGCACGCCGACGACCACCGGGACACGCCAGCTCGGTGTGCCCGAATGGGCGGCGTCGACCTTTCTCTCCTATGACTTCGGCGACGCCGAAACGGTTGGCGGCCCGCTGGCCGGTCTGACGCTAGGCGGCGGATTGCGCTATGTCGGCGGATCGGACGGCACCACGAACCGGGCAGTGATCGACGGCGTGACGACCTTCCAGCGCTTTCGCACCGACGATTTTCTGCTGGTGGATGCGCTGATCGGCTACGATCTGGGCCATGCGGCCGGCAGCCTTGCGGGCTGGAGCCTCGCGCTCAACGCGGCCAACCTGTTCGACAAACGGCACGTCTCCGCCTGCCCGTTCAACAACAGCTGCTATTTCGGAGCCTCGCGGACCGTCATCGGTTCGCTGCGCTACAATTGGTGACCATGAAGCGAGGGCGCCTGTCTCCAGTCGAAACCACGCTTGACCGCTTACCAGCGGATCAGGCGCGGAAGCACGAGCCTGCCGAGGCCGGCGCTCACGACAACCGCCAGGCTGTGCCACAGGCCGACATGCACGACGTCGCTGAACGGGCAGTGGAGCGACAAGGCGAAGATGCCGAAGCTGCCTGCTGCCACGCCGGTGAGCAGGCCTGCGCGCTCCGGTGAGGTCGGCGCGCCGCGACGTAGCCAGAATGTGAGCACGGCGAATGTCAGCAGCCCGAGCATGCTGCCGATCACGGCGCATTCGAGGCCCTGCCCAACGGTCGCGGCGGAGACGGCGTCCGGCCCTCTCACCATCCAGGTAATAATACCGGACAGGGGCAGTAGTGCGGTCATGGCGGCGGCCCATCTCCAGCCGCCGTGATCGCGACCGACCTGCGGACGGCTCATGACGATCACAGTCACCGAAGCTGCCAGGCCGAGCACGAAGAACAACCCGGCCGACAGCAGGAACACCGGGTCGAGCCTTCCGGCCAACACGTCCCCGCGAATACCGAACAGCAATGCCACGACCGCGAGCGTGACAGCGAGCCCCGCCAGCGCAAACCTAAGTCCGCTGGAGAGGCGCAGCGGCCGGACCGGCTCGAGCCCTGCGGTCAGTTCGTCGATCAGGGCATTCGTGTCACGATACATGGTTCTTACGCTTTCTCGATCATCGCGGTCAGCTTCTTCAGGCCGCGGTGGATGTTCACTTTAATCAGAGACTCGCTTTGGCCGCAGGCGTGTGAGGCCTCGGCGACGGAGAGCCCTTCGATCTTGACCAGCTCGATGGCTTGTGCCTGCGCCGATGGCAGTTGCTCGAAAAGCCGATCGAGGCTGATGCGCGCGGCAATGGCCGGCTCGTCGCTCCTTCCGATCAACTCTTCTTCGAGCTCGGTTTCCTCGGCGCGATAAACACGGCGCAGATGATCGACCCAGCGGTAACGGGCAATGGCGGCGAGCCAAGGCAGGAAGGGGCGGGCCGGGTCATATGTGGCCAGCTTGTGGTGCAGCGCCAGCAATGTTTCCTGCACCAGATCGTCCAGATGATTGGGCGCTATTCGCGTGCCGAAATATTGCTTGAGCCAGCGCCGACATTCGATCAGCAGCGTGCGATAGGCAAGCTGGTCGCCCCGCTGCGCCATCGCCATGAGACGGGCAAGCGAGGGTTCGTCCGATTTCACGATGCGCGCGGTGCCGGTTTGCCGATCGGGACTCTGCGCGTCAGCAGAGCATCCATCGACAGCCATCCGCCGCCCCGGATTATCAGGACAAGCGCCATAGCCGCCCACAGCGAATGCACCTGCCACCACGCCTCGGGATAAACGAAGATCTGGATAACCAGGGTCATGCCCAGAAGCGCCAATGCCGAGAGGCGCGTGAACAGGCCCAGCACGAGCAGGATCGGGAACAGGTGTTCGGAAACGGTGGCCGTTATCGCCGCAAGATCGCTCGGCAAAGGGACGCCGCGATATTCTTCCTGGAACAGGAAATAGGTATTATCGCTGATCGTGAACCAGGTGCCTTCGGCAATCTTGGTCTGGCCCGATCGCCAGAAGATCCCCGCCAACACCACACGCACGAACAACAGCACGAAGCCTTCGGACATCCGCCCCGCCAGCCAGTCGGTCATCCGATCATAAAGTGCCGGAATCTTCATCGTCTATCCCACCCGTTTCAGCGCCCCGGTATCCATGAGCGCGGTCAGCGCGGCCATGATGTCGTCCGTTGGCAGTAAATCCTTGCTCTCGGGTTCGCAGCGGGACTCCAGAAGGTTACAGATTTCGGCCGGCTCACGGGTCTGTGCGAATAAGGCCGACATGGCCGGGGTTGCCGGTGAGATCAGGACTTGCGCTTCCGGGCGGGTCAGCAGAACGGCATGTGCATTGCAAAGCCCGGGTACTTCCGCGCCGATTGCTTGCCGAACCGAAGGGTCGATTTTGGCCAGGCGTGCGGCGGGATGGCGCGCCAGCACCACTCCGAGCAATGCGTCCTCGCCGATGCCGGCAAGATCGGCGAGGGTCAGAGCCGGGGCGTCGGCTGCGAGGTAAGCTTCCAGCCAAAGCCATTCGAACGCCGCCAGCCCGGCTGCGTCTCGGGCGTCGCCGCGGCCTTCGATGAATGAGGGGAAGGTCTCTCCGATCCGCGCAAGCGGGCGGGACGTCACGCCCGGCCAATCGAGAAAATCGCGCGAGATTCGATTGAACATCTCATGTCCCAGCGTCGTGCGGGTGCGTGGAAATGTATCCTCCAGCGCGACGAGACGGGCGTGGGAAATGGTATTGGCGTGGACTCTCATGCCCAGCAGAGCCCGTTCCCGTCCGGCTGCGAACAGACCTTCGGGAAGGTGGGCGGGGCCAAGGTCCAGCGCCCGCATCATCGCCGCCTGAACATGCTCAAGCGACGGCATCGGCCATGCTCGCGTCCGACAGAATGTCCTGCTCGCGCATGAGCGTCTCGGCCGTGCGTGCTTCGGCTACGAGCACTTCGTATTCAGGGATGTTGGTGTCCCATTCGATCAGGGTGGGCCGCCGCCCGGCGCGCCGGATGAACCGCGCGAACAGGGCCCAGGTGAGATCCGAGATCTGCGAGCCGTGATCGTCGATCAGCAGTGGACCCTGTTCGTGTTCTTCCCGCGCATGTCCGGCCAGGTGGATCTCGCCCACCAATGCCGGGTCGATCGCATCGACCAGAGCATAGGGATCGAGCTTCAGATTGGTTGCGGTAACTTCGATATTGTTGATGTCGAAGAGTATCCCGCAACCTGCCCCCTGGCAGAGCCGGTGCAGGAACTCCGTTTCGTCCATCTCATCCCCTGCAAAGGCCAGATAGCGCGATGGATTCTCTATCAGAATTCGTCGCTTGAGACGATCTTGCACAATCGAGACCTGTCCGACGAAATGGCGCAGGGCCTCTTCGGTATAAGGAACGGGAAGCAGGTCGGGGTAGCGATTGTTCGCGCTTCCGCTCCAGCTCAGGTGGTCGGAAACCTGTGCTGGCGCGTAGCGGTCGCATAGCGAT
Organism: Pelagerythrobacter aerophilus; assembly: GCF_003581645.1. Taxonomy (GTDB): domain Bacteria; phylum Pseudomonadota; class Alphaproteobacteria; order Sphingomonadales; family Sphingomonadaceae; genus Pelagerythrobacter; species Pelagerythrobacter aerophilus. The sequence goes on from NZ_QXFK01000002.1 coordinate 21,951, forward strand.
GCTAGCTGATCGAGTTCCTCGCGGTCATGCCCCTGCGCGCTGCCGAGCGAAAGACCGACCGAGTGAAAGCTGAGCGGCAGTCTTTCGGAAATAGCGGCAAGCCAACGGTGCGGCGGCCCGCCCGCACTGAAATAGTTCTGCGGGTGAACCTCGACCCAGCCGGGCGAAAAGAAATCGCCGGTGTCGGGATCGTGGGTGCTGGCTGACACGGACCGGATCACCTGGGAGTAGTGATCAGCCTTCAGTCCAATCCCGGCCGAGGGAGGCAATTCGGAGGGGAATGACATGTCAGCCAGCATCTGCCGCGTCCCGAAGGCTCAGCCCTTCCGGGGTACGGGCGATGCGTTGCCGGCCCGCTCGGCAAGCGAACCGCCCTGCGCCTCACAGGTCCCGGTATCGACGTATTTCCAGGCATTGCCCTGATAGTCGACGGTCGAGGTCCCGGCACAGGTCGTGCCGGGACCGGCCTTGCAGTCGTTCTTTCCTTTGAGAGCGATGCCGTAGCATTTCTCCTGCTCTGCGATCTCCGTCTCGACCGCGGTTTGATCGGCCGAGGCATTGCCTTCAGCGACTGCGGCAGTGTTGCCGTCGGCACCGTTCGAGCCGCACGAGGCGAGCAACGCTGCGCTGCTCAAGGCCGCCGCAAGCGTGCCGACACGGGTGGAATACATCGTCATGAAAGCGGCCTCTCTTTCTGGTCAGGCGGGCATCACGCGGCCACCGGCCGCATCATGCCATCTCGCCGATCAGCCGCGCTGCGGCACCGGAGGGGCATTTCCCGCGTGCGCTTTGAGCGTACCGCCCATTTTCACGCAGGTGTCCTTGGCGACATGTTTCCAGGCGTTGCCCTGATAGTCGACCGTCGACGTACCTGCGCAGGTCGTGCCCGGGCCGGCGGCGCAGTCGTTCTTGCCCTTCAGCGCGACGCCATAGCACTTTTCCTTGGCGTCCTTGGCTCCGTCCTGGCCTTGGGCGCTGACGGGGGACGAAGCCATCAGAGCAGCGGTGGCGAGCGAAGCCGCAGCGGCTGCGAGTTTGGCGGATGTTTTCATGACATTCCTTTCAATGGACTACGCAAGGCTTTTCGCCTCGCGACGGCCTATTCGTATCCCGAACGCGTTTGGTTACACCTTGGCGCGGCACGTTTGGCCGCATGACGCAACTCGGCAAGTCGGCCCTCCCGGTTCCCTTCATCGAACTCGTTGCGAACGGGGCTCAGGCTCCCGCTCGGACACGAACGGCATATTCCCATGGGTTATAGATAGCCGGATCAATTTGATACGCATTCTGGAAGGAGGGCTGGCAGGACCTGGGCAATCATAGCGACGTTGTGGATCATGATAAAAGCACCCTATCTGCTATACTTGGGATCGACCGCCGATCCGATGGCCATCAAGACCTCTCGCGGTATTGCCATGTTCCGGCCGGAGGACGCGATCGGTGAATTCGTGCGGGAGGGCGGGGCTCTTTCGCTCGGCCTTCCCCAGATGGGTTTCGCTGAAGCTGCGGCGGCGGGCGCCCGAACGCTCATCCTCGGCATCGCAAACGCCGGCGGGACGCTGAGCGATGAACTGATCGACGATTGCGAAGCTGCGCTCGACGCGAATCTTGACATCGCTTCGGGTCTGCACAGTCGCCTGCGAGACGAACCGCGCCTCGTGGCCGCCGCGAAGCGCAACGGGCGGCGGCTGTTCGACGTCCGTGACGTCGGCTCCGACTTGCGGGTGGGCAATGGTCTGCCCCGCGCTGGCAGGCGCATGTTGACCGTCGGCACCGACTGCTCGGTTGGAAAGATGGTGACCACGCTTCACCTGGAGCGCGCGATGCGAGCGCGGGGCATTGCGGCCGATTTCCGGGCGACCGGGCAAACCGGCATCCTGATCGCCGGATCTGGGGTACCGCTCGATGCGGTTATTGCCGACTTCATCTCGGGCGCGATCGAGCAGCTTTCACCCGCGCGTGAAGACGGCGGATGGGACCTGATCGAAGGCCAGGGGTCGTTGTTCCATCCGTCGTTCGCAGGGGTGTCGACCGGCTTGCTACACGGGGCGCAACCCGACGCGATCGTCATCTGTCACGATCCCACACGCCCGCATATGCGAGGTCTGCCGCACTATCCGCTGCCGTCGCTGGCCGACACGATCGAAGCGAACCTGCGGGTGGGGCGGCTAACCAACCCGGACGTGATCGCTGTAGGAATCGCGCTCAACACCTCGAGCTTGGAGCGCGAGGAGGCGCTCGCTCTGTGCCGCCGCACGGCGGAGGAAACGGGCTTGCCGGCCACCGACCCCGTTGCGTTCGGCGTGGAGGAAATCATCGATCGGATGGAAGAATGCTTCGGCGAATCTCTGCAGTCAAATCTTCGTTCCGCCTGAATCGGCCGTTCCGCATATCGCGCGGGACCAAGACGGCCGCCGACGTAATCGCGGTCGAGATTTCGCAAGATGGCATCACAGGCCGCGGGGAGGGCGTACCCTATGCCCGCTACGACGAGACGCTCGATAGCGCCTTGCGCCAGATCGATGACGCACGCGCGGCTATCGAGGACGGCGCCGACCGCCGCGAGCTGCTCGACCTGATGCCTGCCGGGGCGGGGCGCAACGCAGTTGATTGCGCCCTCTGGGATCTCGAAGCGAAACTCGGCGGCAAGAGCGTTGCCGCCCTGGCGGGATGGCCCGAACCGGCGCCGACCCCCACTGCCATGACCCTGGGGATCGACACGCCTGCCAACATGGCGGCCGCGGCGCGGGGGCTTCGTAACGTACCGCTTCTCAAGGTGAAGGTGGACGACGAGGATCCGCTGGACGCTATCCGTGCCGTCCGCGAGGTCGCGCCCACGCCGCGGATGATCGTCGATCCCAACGAGAGCTGGTCGATGGCGAGCCTCGCCGATCGGCAGGTTGCGCTCGCCGATCTGAAGGTGGACCTCTTGGAGCAGCCCCTGCCCGCCGGCGATGACGCGGAATTGGAGGGATTTGAGCCGACGATTCCGCTGGCCGCAGACGAGTCCGGCCACCTGTGGGGCGACCTCCCATCGATCGCGTGCCGCTATCAAGTCATCAATATTAAGTTGGACAAAACCGGAGGGCTGACGGCCGCGCTCGAAGTCGCCAACGCAGCGAGACAATCGGGCTTGCAATTGATGGTGGGCTGCATGGTTTCAAGCTCGCTTTCGATCGCTCCCGCGCTTGTCCTCGCGCAGCGATGCGCGTTCGTGGATCTGGATGGACCCACCTGGCTCGCAGCCGATCGACCGGGCGGAATCAAGGTATCCGAAGGTACGATGAAACCGGCGGAGCCGGGATTCTGGGGCTTTCCATAACTGCTCGTTATGGAGGGTAACCAACATATGATTGCTCTCCCCATTCCCCGCGCCCATCGGCTTCGTAATAATGCTGCAACACGTCACACGCGGGAGTGGGCATGAACGGGAACTACGCAATCTTGGCAGCGACGATGCTCGCGTTTGGCCTGTACACGCCAACGGCTGTCGCAGCCCAATCGGAGAGCACCGCGGACGAGGCGCCCTACGATATCCTGATCGCCGGCGGCACGGTCTATCGTGGCAAAGCTCAGCCATTCGTCGGCGACGTTGCCGTCTCGGGCGACCGCATCGTCTATGTCGGCCCGGCTACCGATCATCCGGCCGAACGTGTGATCGATGCCGACGGCCTTGTCGTGACGCCCGGATTCATCGATCCGCACACTCATATAGGCGATGCCCTGGCGAGCGAAATTCCGGCCGCGCGCCTCGTTCTGCCGTTTTTGACGCAGGGCGTGACCACCGCCTTCATTGGCGTCGACGGGGGCGGTAGTCCGGATATCGCCGCAACGCTGCGCGCGGACAGCGGACGCGATTATGGCATCAACTTCGCGACCTACGTCGGGCTCGGCGCGCTGCGGCAGGAAGTCGTGGGGGAAGAGGATCGCGCGCCGACCGAGGCCGAGCTCGGGCGAATGCTTGCACTGACGGAAGAGGCGATGTGCGAGGGCGCGTTGGGGCTGTCGAGCGGTCTGTTCTACGCCCCTCAGAGCTATTCAAGTGAGGGCGAGGTCGTCAGCTTGGCGCGAGCCGCTGCTCGGCACGGGGGTATCTACGATACGCATATTCGCGATGAATCGAGTTATACGATCGGCCTCGCCGGCGCCATCGAGGAAGCTCTGACGATCGGGCGAGAGGCGGATATCCCCGTCCACATCGCTCACATCAAGGCTTTGGGCGTGGACGTGCACGGTCAGGCGCGTGCGATCATCTCGCGGATCGAGCAGGCCCAGGCTGAAGGTCAAGTCGTCCATGCGGACCAGTATCCGTGGAGCGCATCCGGAACGGGCCTGTCCGCTGCGCTTGTTCCGCGTTGGGCTCAGGACGGGGGGCGGCAGGCCATGCTGGACCGCTTTACCGATGTCACGCTGCTGCCTCGAATCCGGAAGGAAATGGCAGAAAACCTCCGCCGGCGTGGTGGACCGCAGTCGCTTCTGATCACGCGGGGGCCGTCCGACGCTCTCGGTAAAACGCTGGCAGACCTCGCAGACGGGAATGGTGATCCCGTGCAAGCCGCCATAGACTTGCTCAAGCGCTCGGAGGCGGGAGTCGCGTCGTTCAACCAGAGCGAAACGGACATCGCCGCATTTATGCAGCGGCCATGGGTTGTGACCAGCTCCGACGCATCGGCAGGGCACCCTCGGTACTACGCAAGCTTTGCTCGCAAGTACGACGTCTACGTCCGCGAGAAGCACGTAATCGATCTCCAAGAGTTTATCGATCAGAGCACGGCCGTGCCGGCGGAGCTCTTCGACCTGACTGGCCGCGGATCTCTGGCCGAAGGCAACTTCGCCGACATCGTCGTCTTCGATCCCGACAGCTTCGCTCCCGCCGCCACTTACACCGAGGCAACCCTGTTCTCGAAAGGCGTGCAAACGGTCCTGGTGAACGGCGCGATCGCAATCGACGAAGGCGCTCCTACGGGTCGAGCTGCCGGGCGCCCGCTGCGACGGGCTGCGGAGGGATGCGCCCGCGAGTGAACGGAATACCGGACGAGGCAAACGGCTGCGTCGGGCGCATGGGGAAATGCCTCGAAGGCGGTGAAAAAGAAGAATCGCATCGAGCTGCCGTCAGCTCGACCGCCGATAGGAAGGGATACATTAGCATGATGGGACGAAACCTGAGTTCTGCAGTCGCGCTCGCCACGAGCCTGCTCTACACGAGCGTCGCGTTCGCGCAGGATGCGAGTAGCCCAGCCACTCAGGGTCTGGAAGACAACGCACCGGAGGTTGCGTCCGGCGCGCCGTCCGGGGTCATCGTCGTTACCGGCACGCGCATTCAGCGGGACGGCTACAATGCCCCGACTCCCCTTACAGTTATCGGTACGGACGATATCGAGGCGACCGCGCCGGCCAATATCGCGGACTTCGTCAACGAAATTCCCTCCGTCGTTGGCAGCTCGACGCCTGCGAACTCCAATCTCTCCATGAGCTCCGGCTTGGCGGGTCTCAACACCATCAATCTTCGTTCGCTGGGTTCCAGCCGCACACTTGTTCTGCTGAACGGGCAACGGTCGGTCGGATCCGCGATCGGAGGCCAGGTCGATGTGAACACCTTCCCGCAAGGCCTCATCTCCGGCGTCGAGGTCGTCACGGGCGGCGCCTCGGCAGCTTACGGATCCGACGCCGTGTCCGGCGTGGTGAACTTCATTCTCGATGACGACTACACGGGCTTCAAGGTCGGTGCCGAGACCGGCATCACCACCTATGGCGACGCCCCCAGTCACCGTTTCGACGCTACCTTCGGGACGCCGTTCGCCGATGGCCGCGGGCACATTCTGCTGAATGGAGAGCTGGCCATTCGCGAAGGTTTGCACGGCGTTCCCCGCGACTGGAATGACAAGGGCTGGTACCTCGTCAACAACCCGGCCTACGCCGTCGGGAACGGTGAACCGGAACGCCTCGTGACCAATATGGCGGGCCTGAGCCTCGCGACACCTGGGGGCCTCATTACAAGCGGCTCGCTCGCTGGCACGTATTTCGGCCAGGGTGGGACACTGGGGCAATTCGACTACGGAACGCGCCGCGATCCCTGGATCATCGGCGGAGACTGGGCAATGACTCAGGTGAACGACGACCAGTCGCTCGATCCGGAAGAGAATCGCAGGAGCGTCTTCGGCCGTATCAGCTACCAGATTGCCCCTTGGCTGAATGTCTTCGGCCAGGCGAGCTATGCGCGCTCACGCAATCGCGGCCAATTGGGCATCCAGCGCAACCAGGGCAACGTCACCATTATGGCCGACAACGCCTTTCTCCCGGACTCGATCAGGCAGGCGCTGGCCGACGCTGGCGAGACGTCATTCCGCTTCGGGACCACCAATGCCGATCTGCCCGTGCGAACCAATGATGGGAAGCGGAGTGTGCAGCGCTACGTGGTCGGCGCGAACGGTGAGTTCGATCTGCTGGGCAAGTCCGCTCGCTGGGACGCTTACTATCAACTCGGGATTGCAAAGACCCGGGAGATGGCGGTCGGCATTACCAACAATGCACGGCTGGCAGCGGCAACGGACGCGGTCTTCGCGCCCGCAGACAACGCTCTGGGAGTCGCTGAAGGCACGATCGTTTGCCGATCGTCGCTCGCCGAGCCAGGCAACGGCTGCATTCCGCTCAACCGGTTCGGCATCGGCGTCGCCGATCCCGACGCTGTGGCATGGGTCGTTGGCAATCCATATCGCAACCAACGGTTTCAACAGGACGTGTTTGCCGCGAATCTCTCCTTCGATGCATTCGATCTGCCGGCAGGCGCGGTCGCGGTTGCTCTGGGCGGCGAGCATCGGCGTGAGAAAGTGCGGGGATTCGTCGACCCGCAGTATCAGTCCGGCTGGTTCGTGGGCAATTTCCTGCCCAGCTTCGGCGAGTATTCGGTTACCGAGGGATACCTGGAGCTTCTCGTGCCGGTACTGGACAGCCTCGACGTCAACGGTGCGATCCGCGCTACCGATTACTCGACGTCAGGATACGTGACCACTTGGAAACTCGGGGCGACGTTCGAACCGATCGAGGGCCTGCGGTTCCGCGCTACGCGCTCGCGCGATATCCGTGCCCCCAATCTTGGCGAGCTCTTCACCGCTGGTTCGACCCGCACCAACACGGTGATCGACCCGTTCAACGACAATCAGTCTACGCCCTTCAGTGGAACGAGCCGCGGCAACCCCAATCTCGATCCGGAGAAGGCTGATCAGTGGGGCGTCGGCGTGGTGTTCCAACCGCACTTCGTGCCCGGCTTCTCGGTGTCGGTGGACTATTACGATATCGAGATAGATGACGCGATCGACTCGCTCGACGCCCAGATCATCCTCGATCGCTGCTATGAAGGCGTGGAGGAGTACTGCGCTGCTATCGTACGCGGACCCAATGAATTCGGTACCAACCTCCAGATCTTCGAGAGCCCTTTCAACTTCGCGGAACAACGCGCGAGGGGGCTGGACTTCGAGACGAGCTACAGCACCGACGTTGGGCCGGGCACGTTCAGTCTGCGCGGCATGGCAACGCTCTATCTGGAGAACACCGTCGATAACGGCATCGACCCCGCGATCGATATCGTCGGCGAGAACACCGATGGCGGCAATCCGGAGTTTCTCTACAGGATGATGGCATCCTGGGAGAACGGCCCGCTTCGCCTGAATCTCGTCGGGCGCGGGATTAGTTCGGGCACCTACGACAACAGCTATATCGTCTGCACCGAAGGGTGCCCGGAATCGAGCGCCACGGGCCGAACGATCAACACCAACCACATCGACGGCGCTTTCTACCTCGACGCGTCGGCGCATCACGATTTTGCGGTGGGCGCTGCGGACCTCCGGCTGTTTCTGTCGATCACCAACGTTTTGGACAAGGATCCTCCGGTCGTGGCCTCCGGGCCAGCGGGCAGCGCCTATGCGACGCCGGCCACGAACCAGTCGCTCTACGACCTTCTCGGCAGAACATTTCGGGTCGGCGCGAAAATCTCGTTCTGACTTCACCCTGCCTGCGGGAGCGGCTCCGGCCGCTCCCCTTTTTTGTGGTGGCGGTGACGTGCTCCCCTGATTGTTACCACTCAGAGGTAGAGTCTCGCTCCTTCATGATTGATGTTTGATGGGATGGCAACGTGTCTGGGGGCATGCCCCCAGACACGTTCGCCTGCGATCTCGGCGGGGGTCTTCCCGCCCAGTTTCGAGTGTGGCCTGACGTTGTTGTAGTCGTGCCGCCAGGCGGCCAGCACGAAGCGGGCGTGCGCGAGCGAGGTGAACAACGTCTCGTTGAGGCATTCGTCGCGCAGACGGCCATTGAAGCTTTCCACGAAGCCGTTCTGCATCGGCTTGCCCGGCGCGATGTAGTGCCACTCGACGCGCCGCTCCTGCGACCAGCGCAGGATGGCCGACGAGGTCAGTTCGGTGCCGTTGTCGCTGACAACCGTGTGCGGCTTGCCGCGCATCCCGATCAGGCTGGTCAGT
>NZ_QXFK01000003.1 GCF_003581645.1 Pelagerythrobacter aerophilus
TCTGTGGATGGCTCCCGCGTTGCAAGGGCAAATGCGATGTGCTGGCGCTTGGGTCGGGTGCAGACTTCTGTCCGGCCTGTTGATGCAGCCATGAAGTAGACTGCTGGCCCTGATGGTGTCCGCGAACTGGGTCCCGAACTGGTTTACAGGCTGTATCGCCTCGGCCATTCGCTGGGTTGTCCCGGTTCCCGGTCTGACCGGTTCGCCATCATCTCGCTTTGCTCTCACAACTCCTGAAGTGGCTTTCGCCGCTATTCCGTTTTGCCTCTACGCCGCCAACGCAGGCACGTGGCGCTCACGATAGACTTCCCCGCGGGTCATGATGGCCCAGACGATTCTCGCTGTTTTGTTTGCCAAAGCCACGGTGACCACCCGTGCGGGCTTGCGCGCCAGCAAGGCGAGAACGTTGGGATCGACCGCCTCCGGTTTTCTTTTCGCGTTCCGCACCACTGCCGTCATGCCGACCACCAGGAGCTTACGAAGATACCTGTCGCCCATCTTCGAGATGCGGCCGAGCCGCTCTTTGCCGCCGCTGGACTTCTGAAGCGGGGTTAGCCCCAGCCAGGCCGCGAACTGCCGGCCAGAGCGGAACTGAGATGGATCACTGACCGACGCTGCGAGTGCCGTCGCTCCGATCGGGCCAATGCCCGGGATCGTCATGAGGCGGGTGGCAACGTCGCTCTTGCGCTGCCACCCGATCAGATCACGTTCGATCTCCCGTACCTGGGCGTGGACATCGAGGGCTTGCTGCGACAGCCGCTCAACGATGCGAAGAGCATCGGACGGCACGTCAGGCGCTTCCCCGTCGACGATCGCACGTGCCTTCTCCAAAGCTCGATTGATGCCTTGGGGGATGTCGATGCCGAACTCGGCCAAAAGCCCTCGCATCATGTTGATTAGCTGCGTGCGCTGCTTGACGAACAGATCCCGCGTGCGGTGCATCGACAGCGCCGCCTGCTGCTCCGCTGACTTCACCGGCACAAAGCGCATCGTGGGGCGCGTCACTGCCTCGCAGATTGCTTCCGCATCCGCAGCATCGGTCTTGCCGCGCTTCACGTAGGGCTTGACGTAAGCCGGCGGCATCAGCCGAACCTCATGGCCCAGCTTGATCAGCTCCCGAGCCCAGTAATGCGACGTGCCGCAGGCCTCCATGCCAACCACGCAAGGCGGAAGCTTCTCGAAGAAGGGAAGCATCTGCGAGCGCCGCAATGCCTTGCGAACAACGGCCGTGCCCTGTGCATCTACGCCGTGAACCTGGAAAACGTTCTTGGCCAAATCGAGACCGATCGTGCTAATATCCATCTGGGTGGCTCCCATTTTGCTCGTGAATACCTGACGGTCTTCACACCTTGGCACCTAGATGCCGTGAGCGGGAGCCATCCACCTCATCTGGTTTGCCTGCTAAGGCTCCTTAAGCACTAGCCTTTGCCACCATCGCGTCCCTGAGGTGCTGAAACGCTTCGCGCGCAGCCAGCAGGGCCTCAGCAGCGCGGAGTACAGGCTCCATTGCCTCCGCCAGATCATCATTACGAAGTCCCTGGGCTATTTTCTGGGCATCGAATTGAATGGGGAGATAAATCCGATTGCCGTCACGACGAAATCCCGCGCTCTCAATATCGCGCAGGTCGTCCGCGTGCGCTTCAAGAATTTGCTTGTAATCCTTCACATAAAGGTTGTCGTGATACCACTGGATGCCGATCGCCTCGCGATCCGTCCTCGGGGCGATGTAGCTGGCTAGCCATGTTCTATGATCGGAATCATCCGCTGTCAGCCTGAACCAAGGATCGCTGTCCTTGTCCTTGTCGAGCCAAGTACGCGGTGCGAACCAGGCCCCATCAAGATCGTCATCGTCTTCGAAATGATAGTCTTCATCCGCGAGGCCTCGCTTTAGCGCCTTCCACGCCGCTTCATTCAGACGAGGGTCGATCACCTCTTCAACGCGCGTAAGTGCCAATTCCAGATCGGCTATATTCTCTGAGATGAGCGCATCGAGTTCATCCTGTTCCATTGTCATATCCCCAGCGTTCGGCAGTGCTGGCCGAACTGACTTATCAGCCAGCCAGAGTGAGTGGATGGGTTGGCTTGCTCCGCGATATCCGCAAGCTTTCGCCAAGTTATGTGCGGTACAAAAATAGCTTCGTCTCTTGATCGGTAGGGCGAAAGGAAAACCACTTCGTGTTTTTCGCGTCCCATCAGCCTCGCCCGCGCCGCGATTGCGGTCCGATAGTCCGCCAGCTGGTTATCGCGTTCCGATGCGAAAATTTTCACTTCGACCCCGATAACGGATGACTGGGTTTCAATGGTGATGTCCACACGATCCGTGATGGCGCCATTCAGGCAGTGCTCTGTTTGGACCGTATATCCGTTCGCAAGTTCGTCATCGTCCGGAAGATGGCTTCCTGCCTGAGCAAAGAACCCAGCTAGGAAAGCCTGCGCCTGGCGTCCGTGTTTTCTACGGTCCCATAGGTCGGCCAGTACTGCGCAGTTTCGCACTTCATCGTTTTGAAGGCAGGACGTCGTCCAAGGGTTGGCGCAAGCACTTTCCTCTGCATGTCGTAGCGGAACCCGAAGCGCTTCGAGAAAGCGAGAGAAACTTTCGGCATCAATCAGCCTGTCGACTTGCGGAACACGTCTCAATCCATGCAAGTATGGTCTGGCATCCGCGAAATATAGGCTCAGTCGGTCGCCAACAGCCTCATTGGCCTTAAATGATTTCATAACGATAATTTCTGAATGGCGCGACTAGCTCTCGTGGACGCCGCCCTTGGCGAACCTGTACACAACTTCGTTGCCGTGCGGTCGCAAGTGAGCCTTATATTCAAACTAAGCGCCTTGTCGCTGCGGAGGTTCGGAGCCACACCATTGTTCCCGGCCTATCAATGGCTGCAAGTTTGCGCTCCGTCTGGCACGATGATGATCGCTTTGCCCAGCCGCGACCTGAAGATCTGGCTACTGCCGCTCTTTTCACTTCACTGGCCCTCTTCCTCTGCTGCGGGGGCTACTTGGTCAGCAGGCTGACAGGCTTCTGTTCGACCTTCCGCTCGAGAGATTTCAGATGATTCAGCCCATCATCGAACCTGACTTTGCTGATCACTCGCGCGTCGGCAGAAGATCGGGATGGAAAGCCGCAGGTCTCCAAGTCGAACCTAACGCAGAGCGCAGTGATTGCTTGGATTGCCGGAGCTACGCGAGGTTGAATTTGATCGCTAATCGCACCCCCGTGCGCCGAAGCGTTGCGGATCTGCGCTGCGGTCTTCGCCAGCAAATCTACATCCTTTTTTTCGAGCGGTGGATCAATTTCAGCTCCCAAGCCTGTGAAGCGCTTGGCGAGGCTTGGGCGTTGGAGCGAACCCAAAAGCCCGCTTATGCGATCTCTATCGATGCCGGCTTTCCCTTCCTCGGCCACAGCGTGGGCAGCATCCACCATCTTAGAGAGAACCCCGTTGGGAAGCTGCAAATTGGCGGCGAGTGTAGAAAGGCTGTCCACCGCGCTGCCAATTTCCACCAGATCGTTAGGATCTACGCGGCGGTTCATTCGCTCGATCACTCGATCAACCCGGACACGGAAACGCCTTCGGTCATTCTCGCATTCGAGCCACTTTGTCATGCAATCCGATAAAGCCTGACGGTCCTTCCAAAAATTGAGCGCAAGGTGCCGAGGGGACAACTTGTTTAACCCATCGGCCTCCACTGGGTGCTGATCAATATTTGGCAGATACAGATTTGCTGTCGGTGCTTTTACATCTAGGGAGCCGCGGACTGCGATCGCCTCAAGCGGTAGGGGGCTCATCGCCATCTGAGCATAGAACCGCCTCCACTCCCAAACCCGATCCAAGGCAGACTCGATATCGACTGGATGGTCAAACGCTATGCTCGCTACCGGGTATGTCATCGCATTCACCGACACCACCGAGCCGCTAGTGAACCGGCCACCTTGCCAGACTTGATACGCGCGATCTTCCACACGAAAATCGATCAGCACTGGGAAGTCATGAACCACATAGATTTCTCGAGGAGCGAACGGCCCGTCGTCATCTCCTGATTTATATCGAAGCGATCGAAGGGCCTCCACCTGTTCGGGCGTGGCTCCAAAGCCCCGAAGACTTTCGGTGAAATCATAATAGAAGAAATTGTGCAGGCCCTTGAGCTGGAACTGAACGACCTGCACCGCTCCATCAGAAGTCAAACCGCGCACGTCGTCTACGACGATGTTAGGATAGATGCTCGCGACATGAGCGTCAGCGCTTCCCTCGGACCAGTGGTGGCTTCCGCTTCTGGTTGTCAGGGCGTGGTGGAGCAGGAGATCGCGCCCATCGGAACCCCGGAGGCGCACGTCAAACCAGATGAGGTGGATGGCTCCCGCTCACGGCATCTAGGTGCCAAGGTGTGAAGACCGTCAGGTATTCACGAGCAAAATGGGAGCCACCCAGATGGATATTAGCACGATCGGTCTCGATTTGGCCAAGAACGTTTTCCAGGTTCACGGCGTAGATGCACAGGGCACGGCCGTTGTTCGCAAGGCATTGCGGCGCTCGCAGATGCTTCCCTTCTTCGAGAAGCTTCCGCCTTGCGTGGTTGGCATGGAGGCCTGCGGCACGTCGCATTACTGGGCTCGGGAGCTGATCAAGCTGGGCCATGAGGTTCGGCTGATGCCGCCGGCTTACGTCAAGCCCTACGTGAAGCGCGGCAAGACCGATGCTGCGGATGCGGAAGCAATCTGCGAGGCAGTGACGCGCCCCACGATGCGCTTTGTGCCGGTGAAGTCAGCGGAGCAGCAGGCGGCGCTGTCGATGCACCGCACGCGGGATCTGTTCGTCAAGCAGCGCACGCAGCTAATCAACATGATGCGAGGGCTTTTGGCCGAGTTCGGCATCGACATCCCCCAAGGCATCAATCGAGCTTTGGAGAAGGCACGTGCGATCGTCGACGGGGAAGCGCCTGACGTGCCGTCCGATGCTCTTCGCATCGTTGAGCGGCTGTCGCAGCAAGCCCTCGATGTCCACGCCCAGGTACGGGAGATCGAACGTGATCTGATCGGGTGGCAGCGCAAGAGCGACGTTGCCACCCGCCTCATGACGATCCCGGGCATTGGCCCGATCGGAGCGACGGCACTCGCAGCGTCGGTCAGTGATCCATCTCAGTTCCGCTCTGGCCGGCAGTTCGCGGCCTGGCTGGGGCTAACCCCGCTTCAGAAGTCCAGCGGCGGCAAAGAGCGGCTCGGCCGCATCTCGAAGATGGGCGACAGGTATCTTCGTAAGCTCCTGGTGGTCGGCATGACGGCAGTGGTGCGGAACGCGAAAAGAAAACCGGAGGCGGTCGATCCCAACGTTCTCGCCTTGCTGGCGCGCAAGCCCGCACGGGTGGTCACCGTGGCTTTGGCAAACAAAACAGCGAGAATCGTCTGGGCCATCATGACCCGCGGGGAAGTCTATCGTGAGCGCCACGTGCCTGCGTTGGCGGCGTAGAGGCAAAACGGAATAGCGGCGAAAGCCACTTCAGGAGTTGTGAGAGCAAAGCGAGATGATGGCGAACCGGTCAGACCGGGAACCGGGACAACCCAGCGAATGGCCGAGGCGATACAGCCTGTAAACCAGTTCGGGACCCAGTTCGCGGACACCATCAGGGCCAGCAGTCTACTTCATGGCTGCATCAACAGGCCGGACAGAAGTCTGCACCCGACCCAAGCGCCAGCACATCGCATTTGCCCTTGCAACGCGGGAGCCATCCACAGA
>NZ_QXFK01000004.1 GCF_003581645.1 Pelagerythrobacter aerophilus
TCTGTGGATGGCTCCCGCGTTGCAAGGGCAAATGCGATGTGCTGGCGCTTGGGTCGGGTGCAGACTTCTGTCCGGCCTGTTGATGCAGCCATGAAGTAGACTGCTGGCCCTGATGGTGTCCGCGAACTGGGTCCCGAACTGGTTTACAGGCTGTATCGCCTCGGCCATTCGCTGGGTTGTCCCGGTTCCCGGTCTGACCGGTTCGCCATCATCTCGCTTTGCTCTCACAACTCCTGAAGTGGCTTTCGCCGCTATTCCGTTTTGCCTCTACGCCGCCAACGCAGGCACGTGGCGCTCACGATAGACTTCCCCGCGGGTCATGATGGCCCAGACGATTCTCGCTGTTTTGTTTGCCAAAGCCACGGTGACCACCCGTGCGGGCTTGCGCGCCAGCAAGGCGAGAACGTTGGGATCGACCGCCTCCGGTTTTCTTTTCGCGTTCCGCACCACTGCCGTCATGCCGACCACCAGGAGCTTACGAAGATACCTGTCGCCCATCTTCGAGATGCGGCCGAGCCGCTCTTTGCCGCCGCTGGACTTCTGAAGCGGGGTTAGCCCCAGCCAGGCCGCGAACTGCCGGCCAGAGCGGAACTGAGATGGATCACTGACCGACGCTGCGAGTGCCGTCGCTCCGATCGGGCCAATGCCCGGGATCGTCATGAGGCGGGTGGCAACGTCGCTCTTGCGCTGCCACCCGATCAGATCACGTTCGATCTCCCGTACCTGGGCGTGGACATCGAGGGCTTGCTGCGACAGCCGCTCAACGATGCGAAGAGCATCGGACGGCACGTCAGGCGCTTCCCCGTCGACGATCGCACGTGCCTTCTCCAAAGCTCGATTGATGCCTTGGGGGATGTCGATGCCGAACTCGGCCAAAAGCCCTCGCATCATGTTGATTAGCTGCGTGCGCTGCTTGACGAACAGATCCCGCGTGCGGTGCATCGACAGCGCCGCCTGCTGCTCCGCTGACTTCACCGGCACAAAGCGCATCGTGGGGCGCGTCACTGCCTCGCAGATTGCTTCCGCATCCGCAGCATCGGTCTTGCCGCGCTTCACGTAGGGCTTGACGTAAGCCGGCGGCATCAGCCGAACCTCATGGCCCAGCTTGATCAGCTCCCGAGCCCAGTAATGCGACGTGCCGCAGGCCTCCATGCCAACCACGCAAGGCGGAAGCTTCTCGAAGAAGGGAAGCATCTGCGAGCGCCGCAATGCCTTGCGAACAACGGCCGTGCCCTGTGCATCTACGCCGTGAACCTGGAAAACGTTCTTGGCCAAATCGAGACCGATCGTGCTAATATCCATCTGGGTGGCTCCCATTTTGCTCGTGAATACCTGACGGTCTTCACACCTTGGCACCTAGATGCCGTGAGCGGGAGCCATCCACCTCATCTGGTTTTCGGCACGTCGTCAAACAGCCGCGATGACCAGAACTAGTCGTCCGCTGACCGACAGCTACCGATGGAATCCGGTCATGGTCCGACTAGGCACCGACCGCCAAGCCTCTAGCCCCGACCGCACCATTTAGGCGCAATATCAAGTCACATCACCTGATCGAGTGCGGCCATCGTTTCCGCCAGCACGCGCCTTAGCGATAGCAAGCTCGCGCCGAGCGACATTTCCGGCCTCTCTGCCATCAGCATCATCGCCTTGAGCACCGCATTGGATTCCCGCGCGAGCAGGATGAGATGCACGCCGCTCGGGGAATTGGTGCCGCTCAACCAATTCTTCGCGGTGCGCTCGCTTACGCCTGTCCACTTCATGATCATCTTCGCACCGTTGCGCGTCGATCCGAACTCAACCTTCAGAGCAGAGGCGATCACTTGCGCAAACTCTGTGTCCGTCAGCGCATCCCGGCCGACAGGAAACGGACTGCCTTTCTTTGGAAACATGTTGCCTGCCCTTTGCTGTTAGGGTCGCGGAGTAGGACGGCGAGGGAGTATTCGAGCAAGATTAAGGCGTAGCCGATGGTCATTGAGTGGAGGACGGCCAATGACACCCAATCCGGGGATCGGTCTCCTAAACGAGCCGCCGAATACGTCCGCATGTCCACCGAACATCAGAAATACTCTACCGACAATCAGGCGGCGGAAATCCGTGCCTATGCTGATCGGCGCGGTTTCGAAATCGTGCGAACCTATGCCGACGAAGGCAAGAGCGGCCTTCGTATTGACGGGCGATCTTCACTCCAGCAGCTGCTCGCCGATATCGACAACGGCAACGTCGATTTCGAGGCAATCCTCGTTTATGATGTTAGCCGCTGGGGCCGGTTCCAGGACCCTGACGAAGCCGCCCACTATGAACTGCGTTGCAAGCGCGCGGGGATCGCCGTTCACTACGTCGCCGAGCAGTTCGAAAACGACGGCACCATCGGTTCGTCCATCATCAAGACCGTCAAACGTGCGATGGCGGGCGAATACAGCCGCGAGCTGTCGGTCAAGGTCTTCAAGGGACAGTGCCGCCTGATCACACTGGGCTACCGCCAGGGCGGCGCAGCCGGCTTCGGCCTACGCCGGATGCTGGTCGATGAACACGGCCAGCAAAAGGGCGTGCTGGAACGCGGCGATCACAAGAGCATCGCCACCGATCGAATTGTCCTCGTCCGCGGGCCTGAGGAGGAAGTGGCCACCGTCCAGGAGATCTACCGCCAATTCGTCGAGGACCGACGATCGGAACGCGAGATCGCCCATTGGCTCAACGAGCAAGGTATCCTGTCCGACCTTGGCCGTTCGTGGACACGCGGCGCGGTCCATCAAATCCTCATCAACGACAAGTACGCCGGACACAACGTCTGGGGCCGCACATCCTTCAAGCTGAAGACCCGCCACGTGCGCAACGATCCATCGGAATGGATCAGGCAGGACGACGCCTTTCCCGCCATCGTCTCTCAGGCCCAGTTCGATCAGGCCCGCTTAATCGTCGAGGAACGATCAAAACGCCTGACCGACGATGAAATGCTCGCGCTGCTCTCGGACATCTTCAAGAAGAACGGCTACCTGTCTGGCCTCATCATCGACGAGTTCGAGGACGGCCCGTCAAGCAGCGCCTACCAGTCCCGCTTCGGCAGCCTGCTGCGCGCCTATTCGCTGATCGGCTTCGTGCCCGACCACGACTACCGCTACATAGAGATCAACCGCGCTTTGCGCCGGATGCACCCCTCGGTCGTCCAAGGCGTGATCGCGGGCGTGCGTGCTGCCGGCGGAACCGCGATCCAGAGCCTCGAAGACGACACGCTACTCGTCAACGAGGAGATCACCGCCTCCATCGTCATTGCGCGGTGCAAACTGACACCCGGCGGCAGCCGCCGTTGGAAGATCAGGCTCGACGAAAGCCTGCGCCCGGACCTCACTATCTGCGTCAGAATGGACGAGGACAATATGAACGCGCACGACTTCTATATCCTGCCGCGCATGACCCTTGCCGAAAGCGTTCTGCGGCTCGCCGACCACAATGGCCTGTCGTTCGACGCCTTCCGCTTCGACACGCTGGACGGTTTCTTCGCGCTCGCAGAGCGCGCGCCGATACCGCGGGCGGCATAGGCCATGACACGCCCCGCCCAGCGCGTGGAGATGATCCCGATTGACCGGATCACCGTCGTCAATCCGCGCGTCCGCAACAAGAAGGTGTTCAAGGGGATCGTCGAGAACATCGCCGAAATCGGCCTCAAACGCCCGATCACCGTTACCAGCCGCCACGGCGAGGATGGTCCGCTCTATGATCTTGTTTGCGGCCAAGGGCGCCTCGAAGCCTTCCGCCAGCTTGGCCAGACCGAGGTGCCCGCGCTCATTGTAACGGCCGATCAGGAAGACTGTTTCGTCGCCAGCCTGGTCGAGAATTGTGCCCGCCGCCAGCACCAGGCCGTGGACCTGTTGCAAGACATCCTCGGGATGCGCGAGCGGGGACATTCCGACAGCGAAATCGCCGCCATGACCGGGCTTTCCGCCAACTACGTCTATATCGTGGGAAGGCTTTTGGAACGCGGCGAACGGCGGCTCGTCGCTGCCGTCGAGGCCGGTTATCTTCCCATCTCGGTCGCTCTCGAAATCTGCGAGGCGGATGACCAGGGCGTGCAGGCCGCGCTTCACAAAGCCTATGAAGACAATCTGCTGCGCGGCCGTGCGCTCATTGCCGCGCGCCGTTTGGTGGAAGTCCGCAAGCGCTCCGGCAAGGCCGCCAAGCTCACCAAGCTGGTCGGCAAGAACGCGGCCACCACGCCCGAAGGCCTGGTGAAAGCCTTTCAGGAGGACACCGAACGCAAGCGGATGATGATCCGAAAGACCGAGGCAACGCGCAACCGCCTCATCTTCATCGTCGAAGCGCTGGGCCAGCTATCGAACGACGAGACATTCGTCGCACTCCTCGAAGACGAAGGTCTGGCGGCAATCCCGACGCGCCTCGCCGAGCGGATTCACAACATGAGGATCGGCGTGCAATGACCCGAAGCAAACAACCGCGCAAAATTAAGCTGGCCTTTGAACGGACCAGCCTGCGAATTCCGCTTGATCAAATCAAGCTTCTGCGCGCCATGCCCGAGCCAATGAGGAGGTCGGTCAAATACGGCCAGATCGCTGCTTCCATCCGCGAAGTTGGCATCATCGAGCCGCCCGTCGTCGTCCGCTTGCCCGGAAAAGAGGAGCGATACCGGCTCCTCGACGGACATATCCGCATCGACGTGCTGAAAGAGCGCGGCGACAAGGACGTGGTCTGCCTGGTGGCGACCGACGACGAGGCGATAACCTACAACAAGCGCATCAGCCGCATGGCTATCGTTCAAGAGCACAAGATGATCCTGAAAGCGCTTGAGAAGGGCGTTTCGGAGGAGCGCCTCGCGCGGGCGCTCAACGTCAACATATCGAGCATTCGCAGCAAGCGCCGCTTGCTCGACGGCATCTGCGAGGAGGTGGCCAAGCTGCTGCAAGATCGGATGGTGCCGCTCAACACCTTTCGCGAATTGAGAAAGCTGCGTCCGATGCGACAGATTGAAGTCGCCGAAACCATGATCGCGATGAACAAGTTTTCATGGCCCTATGCCAAATCGCTGATCGCAGCCACGCCGCAGCACCTGCTCGTCAGCGACAAGCGCAAGATTGTGCGGGGCCTGAGCGATGAGCAGGTCGAGCACATGGAACGCGAAGCGACGAACATCGACCGCGAGTTCCGCATGATCGAGCAGAGCTACGGAACCGACCACCTCGATTTGGTTCTAGCGACCGGCTACCTGGCCCGCCTGACCCAGAACGTGCGCGTGGTGCATCACCTCGCCCGCCATCATCCCGAACTGCTCGCCGAGTTCCAACGGATCGTGCAGCTCCGCGACGTTGCTTAGCCAAGCGCGTTAGGCAGCCAGCGAGGGCGGCGTCCGCCGTGGCGGACGCGCGCGCGGCGCGACGGAAATCTTCACCCGGACATCCTGATTGAGCCGGTCGAGAATACGCATCAGCCGATCAATGGTGAACCGGTCAAGCTTGACCTGGCGAATGCGGGAAAAGTCCGCCGCTGCAATGCCGGTGCGCGCCTCGGCCTCGCGCACCGTCAGCCGCTCGGTATCGAGCGCCTTGACGATTTCGGCGGCGAGGATCGCGCGGAGCTGGCGCAGGCTCGCATCGGGCGCGCCAAAATCGGCAAAGACATTGCCGGAGCCGCGAACCAGCTCGAAATCATCATCTCGATCAGTCATCGAGCATCTCCTTCAACCGCTTTATCCGCTCACGCACGAGATCGATCTCGTGGCGCGGCGTCGAAATTCCCTTGGTCGACTTCTTCTGAAAGGCATGAACCACCCAGATGTCATCGCCCAATTGCAGCGCATAGACGACGCGATAAGCATCGCCGCGCTCCTTGATCGCCAGTTCCCAGACGCCCGCACCAAGCCCAGTGAGCGGCTTGGCGATATCCGGCGTCCCACCATCGGCGACAATCGTCAGGGCATCCAAAGCCCTGTCGATTGCCCGCTGCGGAAACGCCTCGAAACCCTTCCGCGCCGCCTTGATCCAAGAGATCGGACGCAACGTCGAACGCGGTTTAGCCATATGTAGTCAAATCTGCCAACATGTCAATTAGAGAGGGGATCAAGCCACGGCCGTGAGCGGAACTTCGCGATCGAGCACTTCGACCGCCTTCAGCTTGTGACCAGGCGCGAGGTGCGCATAACGCAGCGTCATCGCATAGTCGCTGTGCCCGAGCAGTTCGCGAACGGTGTTGAGATCGACTCCGCCCATCACCAGCCGCGAGGCAAAATGATGGCGCATGTCGTGCCAGCGGAATTGGGTAATGCCCGCATCCTTGAGCAGCCGCCGCCACGCGGTGTTGACCTGGCCGAACCGCTCGCCGTCATCGTTGACGAAAACCCGTCCCTCCTGCGTCGACGATTGCTCCCGCCAGCCTTGTAGAACAAGTGTCGCCTCGCGGTTGAGCGGGATATGCCGGGTGCGCCTCGATTTCGCGGTCGCGCCGGTCACCGTTAGGACCCGCCGTTCGAGATCGACGTTCGACCAGTCGAGGTCGAACAGTTCACCCCGCCTGGCGCCCGTGTTGATCGAGAGGAGAACTAGAGGCTTGAGGTGATCGGTGAAGGCCAAGGGCCGTAGGCTGGGCAGCTGAACGTAACCCCTTTCGCGCCGCCAATAGTTGGCAGAATCGCGTTCGGTGCGCCGGCGTTCCTCGCGCGCATCGAGTGCCCTGCGCAGCCAGGTTTCCTCGTCGTCGCTGAGAAAGCGCACCTTGCGGCAATCGTCGGTGCGCGACTTCTTGACCTTGGCCAAGGGACTTGCCGCGATCACCTCCCAATCGACCGCACGATTGAACACCGCCTTGATCGACGCAATGTCTCGGTTGATCGTCTCAAGGCTGAGGCCACGTGCGATCTCGCCCGCGCGCCAGCGCTCAACGTCGAGCCCAGTCACTTCGTCGAGCCGCTTGCCGAGCAGCGCCTTGAAGGCGGTCTTCAGCCGATTGAGATTTTGCGCGTGCGCCCTTTGCGTGGCCCTTGCCCACGTCGCATAGTCGCCATCGAGAAAGCCGCGCAAAGTCGGCACTTCCTTCTTCGGCTTGCGCGCCGCGATGGGATCGATGCCGCGATAGACATCGGCGAGGATCGCGCGGGCGCTCTCGCGCGCTTCGGCCAGACCGAGAGCATCCGCCCTCCCCAGCCAGACGCGTTTGCCGCGCGCATACTCGCAGTAGAACGATTTCACCCCGTTCGGAGTGACGCGCAGGATCAGCCCTTTGAGGCGTGTGTCCCGGCAATCTTTCCGCTTGGCCGGAAGCGGCATTTTTTCGATCATCGCTTGGGTCAGAACCGCTCGCATGCCACACCCTCCGCTTCCGCTGAAAATCGCTCTGGTGGTGCACTGGTGGTGCAACTTCATGCATCGCAGCGGAACATAGGGAGACCGCATGGAACATGAAATATGCTCCTTAACTACCTGTTATAGGCTGATAAAACAAGCTTTTTAGGTTGCGCGACGAGGCATACCAGACCCCCAATTTTTCGGTCTGGGGGTGTGGGGGTCGCTGGTTCGAATCCAGTCGTCCCGACCAGTGGCCCGGTTTCATCGCCGATATTGCACCTCCGCCGCTTCGCACCTAGGCGCGGCGCGCAGGAGGATTTGCCCGATGAACGCGTCAAGCACCCGCCCCCGCATGCGCTCGTGGCTGTTCGCCCCCGGCGACAGCGAGAAGAAGATGGCGAAGGCGGCCGACGGGCCTGCCGACATCGTGCTGCTCGACCTCGAGGATTCGGTCGCACCCGAGAGCAAGCCCATGGCGCGCGAGATGGTGCGCGATTTCCTTGCCGGGCGCGCCGATCGCGAGCGGCTGTGGGTGCGCGTAAACCCTCTCTCCGGCGGTGAGACCGTGCGCGATCTCGAAGCCGTCATGCCCTCCGCGCCGGGCGGGTTGTTCCTGCCCAAGGCCGAAGGGCGCGCGGACGTCGAGGCGCTGGACGAAATGCTGACGCCGCTCGAGCAGGCGCACGGGATCGCGCCGGGCTCGACCCGGGTGGCGGCGCTCGTCACCGAAACTCCCCGCGCGATGTTTCGCACCGGCGACTACGAAGGCGCGCCGCGGCTCGTCGCGATGAGCTGGGGGGCGGAGGACCTTTCCTCCGCGCTCGGTGCGCGGGTCCAGTTCCGGTCCGATGGCGGCTACATGCCGACTTATGAGCTCGCCCGCAGCCTGTGCCTGCTCGGCGCCGCGGCCGCGGGCGTGGCGGCGATCGAGACGATTCAGGCGGACTTCCGCGATCTCGACGGCTTGCGCGAACGTGCCGGAATGGTGCGCGGCCAGGGCTATCGCGGAATGCTCGCGATCCATCCGGCGCAAGTCGAGGTGATCAACGAGGCCTTTACGCCGGGCGAGGACGAGATCGCCCACGCCCGTGCAGTGATCTCGGCCTTCGCGGCGAACCCCGGCACAGGGACCGTGGGGCTCGACGGGGCGATGCTCGACCGGCCGCACCTCCTGCTGGCGCAGGCGCTCCTGGCGGACGCGGGAATCGACACCTGATTCGATAAAACCATTTTCCTACACGAACCATTTTGGTTATATGGTCGGGCGAATCGCAAACAGCGGAGCGCAGCCATGTCCATCATCGAATCGCTAATCGGCCCGATCACCTCGATCATCGACAAGATCATTCCCGACAAGGAAGCGCGGGCGAAGGCCAAGCTCGAGCTGCTTGCGCTCGAAGGCACGCACGAACTGAAGCAGATCGAGGCGCGCCTTGCCGCGATCCTGGCCGAAGCCAACTCGCGCGATCCCTGGACCAGCCGGGCGCGGCCGAGCTTCCTCTACGTGATGTATGCGCTCATGCTCTTCGCGCTGCCCATGGGGGTGATCTCGGCGTTCGACGCGCAGGCCGCGCAGGACATCAGCGCCGGGATGACCGCCTATCTGCGCGCCCTCCCCACCGAACTCTACACTCTCTTCGGGACCGGCTACCTCGGCTATACCGCCGCGCGCCAGTGGGGGAAGGCGAAGGGCGTCGACAGTTGAGGTTTCCTCGCGCTAAGCGGGCGGGATGAGCGTGCCGATCACCAACACCGTCTATGTCCTCAACGGACCGAACCTCAACCTGCTCGGCATGCGCGAGCCCGAGATCTACGGCGCGGACACGCTCGACGACATCGCCGCCATGCTGGAGGATCGCGCCCGCGAGCTGGGCCTCGAGATCGAGATGCGCCAGTCGAACCACGAGGGACATCTGGTCGACTGGCTGCACGAAGCCCAGGCCGAGGGGGCGAAGGCGGTGCTGCTCAACGCGGCGGCCTATACCCACACCTCGATCGCGCTGCTCGATGCAATCAAAGCCATCCGCACGCCGGTGATCGAGGTGCACCTCTCCGATCCCTCGACCCGCGAACCCTTCCGTCACCATTCCTATGTCGGCCTTGCGGCGGCGAAGACCGTCCAGGGCCTCGGCGCACGGTCCTATCTGGTGGCGCTGGAGGCCGTCGCGGAATTGTAACTTCGCCGCCGCCCACCCCTTGCCAGTCCGGCCCGAGCCGCGCATAGGCGTCCGCCTGTAGCGAACAAGGGTTGTTTATGGCCGAAAACAAAGGCAGCGCCGGGCGCAAGTCCGGCATGGACGTCGATACCGGGCTGGTCCGCGAACTGGCCGAACTGCTCGCCGAAACCGGGCTGACCGAGATCGAGGTGGAGGACGGCGACCGCAAGGTTCGCGTCGCACGCGGCGGCATGACCGCAGCACCGATGGCATACTCCGCGCCCGCTCCGGCCGCAGCGCCCGCGCCCGCCGCCGCCCCGGCAGAGCCCGTCGCTGCGCAGGACGATCCTGCGGGCGCTCTCAAGTCGCCGATGGTCGGCACCGCCTATCTCGCGGCCGAGCCGGGCGCCGATCCCTTCGTGAAGGTCGGCGACAGCGTGAAGCAGGGCGATACCCTGCTGATCGTTGAGGCGATGAAGGTGATGAACCCGATCACCGCCGACAAGTCCGGCACGATCAAGGCGATCCTGGTCGAAAACGCGCAGCCGGTCGAGTTCGACCAGCCCCTGATCGTCATCGCCTGACCCATGGGTATTTCACGCATCCTGATCGCCAACCGCGGCGAGATCGCGCTGCGTATCCACCGCGCGGCGCACGAGATGGGGATCGAGACGGTCGCGGTTCACTCGACCGCGGATGCCGATGCCATGCACGTGCGGCTTGCCGACCATGCGGTGTGCATCGGCCCCCCGCCGGCCGCCGACAGCTATCTCAACGTCGCGGCGATCATCTCGGCGGCTGAGATTTCGCAGGCCGACGCGATTCATCCCGGCTACGGCTTCCTGTCGGAGAACGCCAAGTTCGCCGAGATCGTCGAAGCGCACGACATCGCCTGGATCGGACCCAAGCCCGAGCATATCCGCACGATGGGCGACAAGGTCGAGGCGAAGCGCACCGCCGGCGCGCTGGGCCTTCCCCTCGTCCCCGGTTCCGACGGCGCGGTGTCCGACTATGACGAGGCGCGGCGGATCGCGGCCGAGATCGGCTATCCGGTCATCATCAAGGCCGCGAGCGGCGGCGGCGGGCGCGGGATGAAAGTCTGCGCCGCCGAGGATCAGCTCGAAACGCTGATGAAGCAGGCCGGGAACGAGGCGAAATCCGCGTTCGGCGACGCCACCGTCTATATCGAGAAATACCTCGGCAATCCCCGTCACATCGAGTTTCAGGTATTCGGCGACGGGCGCGGCAACGCGATCCATCTGGGCGAGCGCGACTGCTCGCTCCAGCGCCGCCACCAGAAGGTGCTCGAGGAAGCGCCCTCCCCCGTGCTCACCCCCGAAGAGCGGGATCGCATGGGCATGATCTGCGCCGATGCCATGGCGCAGATGGGCTATCGCGGCGCGGGCACGATCGAATTCCTGTGGGAAGACGGCGAGTTCTACTTCATCGAGATGAACACCCGCCTGCAGGTCGAGCATCCGGTGACCGAGATGATCACCGGCATCGATCTCGTGCGCGAGCAGATCCGCGTCGCCGACGGCAAAGACCTGTCGTGCCGCCAGGAAGACATCGAGTTCAAGGGCCACGCCATCGAGTGCCGCATCAATGCGGAAGACCCGTTCACCTTCGCCCCCTCGCCGGGCAAGGTGAACTACTATCACGCGGCGGGCGGCATGCACGTGCGCGTCGATAGCGGGCTCTACGCCGGCTATTCGATCCCGCCCTACTACGACAGCATGATCGCCAAGCTGATCGTCTACGGCCGCAACCGCGAACGCTGCATCATGCGCCTCCGCCGCGCGCTGGAGGAAATGGTCGTGGAAGGCGTCAAGACCTCGATCCCGCTCCATCAGGAACTGATCAAGCAGCCCGACGTGCTGAACGGCGACTACTCGATCAAATGGCTCGAGGAATGGCTGAAGGAGCGGGAGGGGTAGCGGCGCCCTGCGCCAGGCATCGTCGTGCGAGACAAATGCTCGCATGCATTCACAGCTCTTCCTTCCTGCCCGTTCGCTCGTCCTCCTTGGGGACTGGAGAAGTTGGCGCGATCGCGGCAGCGGCGGAGCGCTATATGTCTCCGCCAATCGAGACTGTCAGATTCGACCTAGCCCGGTCCAATCATTACGGCAGGACTCGGATCTCGTCTCCCGGAATACGGGTGAACGCTCCACCATCTCCATCAGCGGTGAATCTGATCAAAACTTCGACGGTTCGATCACAGGTCTCGATCGGCCACACCTCGGTCCAGCGGCCGGAATAGCGAATACCGAAGATCTCTTCACCCAGATCGGGTTCCTCGGATGCTATTCGTGTGACGCCCAAGGATGCTCCATCTTCGTCACTGCAATCAATACCCGCGCGTCGCAGGGCGGCAGTGGCAGCCAGTCGAGCCGATGGGAGCGTATCGCCTATCAGCGAGTCCCACGCATGAGACGTTCCACGGTTGACCCTGATCGTCTTCAAGCTGTCGTCGATGTCTTGCATGACCATGTAGCGCACTGGCGCATCGTCACATCCCGGCATCCGCGCGGTTACGAACCAAGCATTCTTTACGGCGCCGCGCACGAGAGCACCGAACACATATCCATCAGCCGTAGCCGGTTTAACCGAATCGATCGTGACCGCTGAATCTGGGCAAGTGTCTCTAGCGGTATAGATCGTCTCCGCCTTGTCACGGACTGCCGACTCCAAGACATCTGCACTAGGCGCGGGAGCGGCCTCGTTCCATGTCTCGAGCCTCTCCAGAACCAACGGGTGCTGCGCTTTCGCGACGCTAAGGGGCGCCACGAGGGCGAGAGGCAAGGCGAGGTAACCGATACGCAATTCTTGATCCTAACTTGAAGTGATGCGGCTTGTGAAAGCCCGGATTGAAGGGCTGGACCAGCTACCATCCAAACGTAGCCGGAGGATGGACTCGGCAGGAGCATCTGACAGCGGCGCGCCTAAAAAAAGGCCGGCTATCCGCTACTCCAGCGGCACCCCAGGCTCATGCTTCGCCGTGCGGATCGTCAGCGAGGTCTTCACGCTTGCCACGTTCGGCGCGGGGGTCAGTTTGCTGGTCAGGAATTCCTGGAAGCTCTGGAGGTCGCGGCTGACGATCTTCAGGATGAAGTCGATCTCGCCGTTGAGCATGTGGCATTCGCGCACTTCGGGCAGGCCGCGCATGTGTTCTTCGAATTCGCGCAGCGCGTTCTCGGCCTGGCTCTTGAGGCTGACCATCGCGAACACGGTGATCGCGAAGCCCAGCTTCGATGCGTCGAGCTCCGCGTGGTAGCCCTTGATGACGCCTTCTTCCTCTAGCGCGCGGACGCGGCGCAGGCACGGCGGTGCGGTCAGGCCGACGCGGTGCGCGAGTTCGACGTTGGTCACGCGCCCCTCGTTCTGCAGTTCGGCCAGCAAACGCCGGTCAATGTCGTCCAGATTCGCCATTGTGGGTGCCCCCAACGGACGCGCAAACGCGCGGTACGTAATGAACTAAACTGGCCCCATCGTCGCCAGTTGGCTAATTTTATTATCCTTGCCAGCAATTGTCCCGCTTTGCAACGCGCTCTGAGAGCTGCTCCCGCTGTTTGGGGAAAGTGCTAAACGGCACATTCCCGGAACGCCTTCGGGCGCCTATAAGTTGCCGTAGGATCCATGCAGTTCGACGATCGCCTTGCCACAGTGCTGCGCCACCGCGCGAGCGACGGGCGTGCCGCGCGCACGCAGTTCCGGCAATTGCTCGACCTGCTGGGCGCACGGCGCGGCGCGCATGACCGGAATCTGCTCTCCGCCGCCTGGCTGCGCCTGGGCGCGCTGGGGGAGACGATTCCGGCACCCGACCGTGCGGCGATGATTCGCGATACCGGCTGGCGCTTCCGCAATCCGGAGCTGGCCGCGCATCTCGCGGAGGACGAACCGGAAGTGGCCTCCGCTGCCCTCGTGCGGGCCGATCTCGCGGAAGAGGACTGGGAGGCGCTGATCCCGCGCCTGCCGATCCGAGCGCGCGGATTTCTGCGCCTGCGCAGCGGCCTGCCGCGGCGCGCGATGGACCTCCTCGACCGCCTGGGCATCCACGATCGCGGCCTTCCCCTCCCCGACCTCGCCGTGCAGGCCGTGAGCGAGAGCGAGAGCCAGCGCGAAGACCCGCGCGCACGCGAGCCGCTCGAACTCACCATTCCGGCAAACCCGGCAAACGACAGCGGCGAGCCCGAGAGCGGGGAAGAAAGCGCCATCGGCGCGCTGGTCCGGCGGATCGAGGCTTTCCAGCGCGCCCGCGCGAAGGGCGCCCCAGCCGACACCTCCCCTCGCCTTCCGCTCGGCGAGCAGGAGGAAACGGCGCACCCGCCGCTGATGGGCTTCGCCTTCACTACCGACAGCGAGGGACGAGTCGACTGGGCCGAACCGCAAGTGGCGCCGATGGTCGTGGGCACTCGTCTGACGACCGACGAGATCCGCAGCGCGCTGAGGGCCTGGCAGCGGGTCGAGCGCGCGCCTGTCGAGCTACGCGGCGCACCGCAGATCGCCGGCGAGTGGATCGTCGACGCGGCTCCCCGCTTCACCGTCCCCGGCGGCCGGTTCTATGGTCTTGCGGGCAAGTTCCGCCGCCCCGCTCCGCATCCGGTCGCTAGCAGCAGCCTTGATGCCGGGATCGAGGCGGACCGGATCCGCCAGTTGCTTCACGAGCTGCGTACGCCCGTGAACGCGATCCAAGGGTTCGCCGAAGTGATCCAGCAGCAGGTGTTCGGCCCGGTGCCGCACGAATACCGCGCTCTCGCCGCCAACATCGCCGCCGACAGCGCCCGGATGCTGGCCGGCTTCGACGAGCTCGACCGGCTCGCCCGGCTGGAAACAGGTGCGGTCGAGCCGCTCGAGGGAGATTGCGATTTCGCGCTGCTGTGCCGCGGACTGGCAAAGCAGCTCGAAGGCGTTCTCGCGCCGCGCATGGCGAAGTTCGAGGCGGACATTCCGCCGTCGCCGCTGGTCGTGCCGATGGCCCTGCGCGAGGGCGAGGCGCTCGCCTGGCGCCTGTTCGCCACGCTGGCGACCGCGCTCGGCGCGGGCGAGACCGTGGAAGTCGCGATGCGGGCAGAGGGCGATGCGATGGCGCTGACCGCCACGCTGCCCGCCGTGCTCGCGACTGAAGAAGACGTGTTCGCCGCCGCCCCACGTCCCGCACCGGGCGCGCTGAGCGCCGGCATGTTCGGCGCCGGCTTCGCGCTGCGCCTGGTTCGCGCCGAAGCCCGCGCAGCTGGCGGCGACCTCGAACATGTGGACGAGCGCCTGCGGCTCACGCTGCCGCTATTGACCGCCGCAAGGGGCGATCCTAGCCCCGGTGCGAACCGCCAGGAAAGGCGCCGACCGCAAGCGCGCTGAACGATGCGGCCCTCGCATCCGGGAGTGCAGCGCATGAACCAGCCGAAGACCACGCCTCCGCCGCCCGGCGCCAGGGCGCACTTCGCGAGCGGGTTCGGGCGCCGCGTCCTCCTGACCGTCGACACCGAAGAGGAATTCGACTGGAACGGGCCGTTCACCCGCGACCGGCACGGGCTCGACCACCTGCCGCGCCTGCGCAACTTCCAGGAGTTCTGCGAAGGCCTCGGCGTCGTACCCAACTATCTGATCGACTGGCCGGTGGCGACGTCTTCGCTGACGAAGGACATTCTCGCCGGACCCGTGGCCCGGGGCACTGCCGAAGTCGGCATCCAGCTCCACCCGTGGGTCAATCCGCCGTTCGAGGAGGAGGTGAATGAGCGCAACTCCTTCGCCGGCAACCTCCCACCCGATATCGAGCGCGCCAAGTTCCTGCGCCTGCGCGACGCGATCGCCGAGAACTTCGGCGCAAGCCCGCAACTCTACCGCGCGGGCCGCTACGGCTTCGGGTCCGAGACCACCGAGCTGCTGCGCGATGCCGGCGTCGGGGTCGACACCTCGTTCCGCCCACTGTTCGACTACAGCCACCGCTACGGCCCGGACTACAGCGGCTATCCGCTCGAACCATTCTGGCTCGATGATGAGAGGTCGGTGCTCGAGCTGCCGCTGACGACGGTCTACTGGGGCATGCTGCGGCGGCAGGGGCGGCTGCTGCACCCGATGATCTCGCGCATGCCGAACATCAGCGGCGCCTTCGCGAAGCTTGGCCTGCTCGAGCGCATTCCCCTGACGCCCGAGGGAACCACGATCGACGAGGCAATCCGCGCGCTCGACATGGCGCTTGACGACGGATTGCCGCTGATCGTGCTGTCGTTCCACAGTCCGTCGCTCGCGCCCGGATATACGCCCTATGTAGAAACCGACACCGATCTCGACGCGCTCTACGATTGGTTTCGCGCGGTTTACGCCTATCTTGGCCAGCACGGCGTCAAGCCGACGAGCGTGGCGGAGATCATGCGATCGGTGGCAACGTAGCATCCCATCTTGCCACCCGCCGGGCCGCAAGCTAGGCGCGACACGCTGAACGGTATCCATGGGCCTGTAGCTCAGTTGGTTAGAGCTGGCCGCTCATAACGGCTAGGTCGCGGGTTCGAGTCCTGCCGGGCCCACCGGATACCTGCAACGGCCAGATCAGGTCGGGGAGTGGCGCAGTCCGGTAGCGCGCCTGCTTTGGGAGCAGGATGTCGCAGGTTCGAATCCTGTCTCCCCGACCAACTTCTCCCTCATTCGCACTTTAGACGCACCCGGAGCCGGGATTCTTGGCGAGCGGAGCCTGCGCGGCGTCCTTCGGATTTCTTCGACTCACGCCAAAAGATGCTATTGCGAGCCAGTTGCAGCACTGCTAGCGGACCCGCCACACAGTTCAGGGGGATCCCATGTTTGTCCGCGTTTCGTTGCCTGCTCTCGCCGTTGCACTCGCCTGGTCCGGCGGTGCCGCCGCGCAATCGGCCGGTGCTGAGGCGGATAGCGACGCGGAAATCATCGTCAGCGCCACGCGCACCCAGCTTCCGCCGAGCGCGCTGCCGCTGACGATCGACGTGGTCGATACCGAGGCGCTGCAGCAGCAGGTGCAGATCTCGGGCTCGACGGTCGATGCGGTCTCGGCCCTGCTGCCCTCGTTCTCCCCCACGCGCGAGAAGCTCTCCGGCTCGGGCGAGAGCCTGCGCGGCCGCTCGCCGCTCTACGCGATCAACGGCATCCCGCAGTCGACTCCGGTCCGCGACGGATCGCGCGACGGATACACGATCGATCCGTTCTTTATCGACCGGGTCGAGGTGATCTACGGCTCCAACGCGCTGCAGGGCATCGGCGCCACGGGCGGCGTGGTGAACCAGGTCACCGTCGGTGCACCGGCGGAAGACGGCGTTGCGGCGCGCACGCTGCTGCAGGCCAGCGCAGCGGACGGTTTCGACGGCGCCGCGATGGGCGGCAAGATCGGCGCGCTCCTCGGCTACCGCGCGGGCCCGTTCGATGCGACGGTCGGCGCGACGTTCGAGCAGCGCGGCGCCTATCGGGACGGGCATGGCAACAATATCGGTGTCGACGGTACCCAGGGCGAGGTCCAGGACAGCGACTCCTGGTCGGTGTTCGGCCGCTTCGGCTATCAGCTCAGCCCGAGCGCGCGGTTCGAGGTGATCGCCAACCGTTTCGAGCTGCAGGGCAACGGCAACTACGTGCTCGTGCCCGGCAATCGTACCGAGGGCATCCCCGCCAGCAGCGAGCGCGGCGTGATTCAGGGCGATCCGCCGACGAACCGGGCCGAGCTGCTCTCCGCCGCCCTGACCGACGACGATCTTGGCGGCGGCGCGTTCGCGGTGCAGGCCTTCTTCAGCCGCACGCGCGACGTATTCGGCGGCCTGGTCACCGACACGTTCCAGGACCCGGCGATCGATCCGACCGGCAACCTGTTCGACCAGTCCGCCAACCTGTCGCGCAAGCTCGGCGGCAAGATCAGCTACGAGCGCGCCGTGCCCGGCTTCGAGGATCTGACCGTCACCGCCGGGTTCGATGCGCTGTTCGACCGCACCGAGCAGTATCTGGTCCAGACCGGCCGCGCCTGGGTGCCGGAGACCGACTTCCGCAGCTTCGCGCCGTTCGCCCAGGCGAACCTCGCCCTGTTCGGCGGTGCCGTGCGCCTTGCGGGCGGCCTGCGGTACGAGGACGTCAAGCTCGACGTCGGCGACTACCGGACGCTCGCCTCCTACGGCGCGGACGATCCGGACGATCTTTCCACTTACGAGCCCGTCGCCGTCGGCGGCGGCAGCCCCTCGTTCAATGACGTGCTGTGGAACGGCGGCGTAATCGTGGAGCCGATTGCGGGCCTGCGCGCCTATGGCAGCTATGCCGAAGGCTATACGATCGCCGACGTCGGCCGCATCCTGCGCGGGATCACCGAAGACGACGTCGACATCGATAACTACCTCGCGCTCGAACCGGTGATCTCCAACAACCGCGAGATCGGGCTCGAATGGAAGCGCTGGGCGATCGACGCGGGCGTCAGCTACTTCTGGTCGTCGAGCGATCTCGGCTCGATCCTGGTGCTCGGGCAGGACGGCATCTTCAGCGTCTCGCGCCAGCCGATCCAGATCGAGGGGCTGGAGGCCAATATCGCCTGGCGCACGCCGCTGCCCGGACTCACGCTCAGCGCGGCTTACAGCGATATCGAGGGTCAGACCGACAGCAACGATGAAGACGAGCTGGTGAACAACGATCTCGACGGGGCCAACATCTCGCCGGACCGGCTCAATCTCTCCGCAGACTATCGCAACGGTCCGTTCAGTGCCCGTCTGCAGTCGCGCTTCTATCTCTCGCGCACGTTCAACGACGCCAGCGTGGACACGGACTTCGAAGGCTACACGCTGCTCGACGCCTACCTGGCCTACCAGACCGGCGCCGGCGAATTCGCGCTCGCGGTGCAGAACCTCGCCGACGAGTACTACCTCACCTACGACAGCGACACCGTGCGCACGTCGGACAACAACCGCTTCTACGCCGGTCGCGGGCGCACCTTCACCTTGAGCTGGCGCGGCGCCTTCTGATGCGCCTGCTCGCCCTCCTGCACGGCTGGGCCGGGGGCATCGTCGGCCTGCTGCTGGCGGTGATCGGCCTCAGCGGCACGGTGCTGGTGTGGGAGGAGAGCTGGATCGGGCTGCCAGGGGCGGACGATCCGTTGACGGCGGACCCGGCCCTGATCGGACAGGCGGTGGCGGCGGCGATCGCGGAGGACCCTGCGCTCTCGCGCATCACCTTCGCCAGCGACGACATGGGACTCCACCAGGCGATCTACGCCGACGGCGGCGGCGCCTATCTCACCCAGGCGGGCGCAGTTGTGGACCGGTGGGACAGTATGTGGGGCCGGCCGGAACTGTGGCTGTTCGACCTGCACCACTACCTGTTCATGGGAGAGGCCGGCGAATACGTGACCGGCGCGCTCGGCTTGCTGCTGCTGGCTTTCGCGGTGACAGGGCTGATCCTGTGGTGGCGCACCCGCAGGTCCTTCGCATTTCGCCTGTGGCCGGCCCGCTTCACCAAGGGAGCGATCATCCGCCAGCACCGCGATATCGGCGCGGTCGCCTCGCCGATCCTGATTCTGAGCGCGCTGACGGGCGCCTTCATGATATTTCCCGCCGTGTCGGATGCGCTGCTGACGCCCTGGGCCGAGCCCACGAAAGCAGCCGCCCCCGTGCCTGAAGGGCTTGCTCCCGGCACATCCGCCCCCGACTGGTCGACCGCGATGGCGAACGCGCAAGCCGCATTCCCCGAGGCCCGGTCGCGCCGTCTCATGCTTCCGAAGGAACCCGGCGCGCCGCTCACGCTGCGGATGAAGCAGAGCTTCGAATGGACGCCGAACGGCCGGACCTACGTCTATCTCGATCCGGCCACCGGCCAGGTTATCGGGACCGACGACCCGGCAACGGGCGATACCGCTTCGGCGATCACCGAAAAGTATTACCCGGTCCACGCGGGCAAGGTCGGCGGAGTGGCATGGCGGCTGGTGCTGACCTTCTCCGGCCTTGCGCTCGTGGTGCTCGGCACGCTCGCGACCTGGAGCTTCTGGTTCGGCAGCAAACGCTCGAAGTCGCGGAAGCGCCCGCGAGCGGCCAGCCCGCGCGCCTTCGTGCCGCGCCGGGCGGACCTGCCCTGATCGCACGGCCCCGTAGCGCGGCGCCGGATTAGGGGTTACGGCTGGCGCGCTCCGGCGGGACATGCGCCGGAGGCCGCGAGGAGCCCAGGCGATTTCTACCCCCTCCCCTGCCGCTGCGCTCGACACCCGGGTCATCTGGGCGATCGCCCTTCCCGCGATGGCCACCAACGTCGCGACCGCCCTGATCGGGCTCGGTGACATGTGGATCGTCGGCCGGCTGGAGGATGCCGCGGCACAGGGCGCCGTCGATGTCGGCGCACGGCTGTTCGCGGTGCTGTTCACCGTGATGAACTTTCTCAAGACCGGGACGACCGGGCTCGTCGCACAGGCGGGGACGCGCAGCGGGGCGCACGAGCAGGCGGCGATATTGCTGCGGGGCGCGGCGATCGGGATAGCGATCGCGGCCCTGTTGCTGATCGCCAAGCCGGTGCTGATGCCGGTGCTGCTGGGGGTACTGGGCGCGCAGGGCGATGTGCTTGCGGCCGCCCGCACATACGCCGAGATCCGCTACTGGACCGCGCCGGGTGTGATGCTCAATCTCGCGCTGATCGGCTATCTCGTGGGACGGCGGCAGATGGCTGCGGTGCTCGTGTTCGAGGTCGCGTACAACCTGCTCAATGTCGCGCTGGGGCTGTGGTTCGTGCTCGGGCTCGACATGGGTATCGCCGGGGTCGGCTGGTCGAGCTTCGCCGCGGAATACGCCAAGCTCGCCGCGGTCGCGGCCTTCGTGCTGCGGGGCGAGCAGGGGCGCACGATCATCGATGCCGCGCGCGAGCGGACGGTGCTGCGGTGGGCGAGCCTCAAGCCATTCCTCTCGCTCAACCGCGACCTGTTTCTGCGCACCGTCGTGCTGATGGTGGCGCTGGCCGCGCTGACCCGGCTGAGCGCCGAGCGCGGGGCGGTGGTGCTCGCAGCCAACGGCATTCTCTACCAGATGTTCGTCTTCACCGCGCTGCTGCTCGACGGGTTCGAGAACGCCGCCCAGGTGCTGAACGGCGAGCGGGCGGGCGCAGCGGACCGCGAAGGCTTCGCGCGCTACATCAAGGCGATCCTGCTGCGCGGATTCGGCGCGGCGGCGCTGGTTGCCCTCGCCTTCGCAGTTCTGGCCGATCCGATCCTCGCCAGCTTCGCCGCGACCGACGCGGTGGCGGAGGCGGCCCAGCAGCAGGCATTCTGGCTGATCCTGATCCCCTTCGCCGGCGTCGCCGGCTTCGTGTTCGACGGCGTGTTCGTCGGCGCGAGCTGGACGCGGGCGCTGCTCGTTTCGATGCTCGGCGCCGCTGTGGTCTATGCCGGGGTACTGTGGCTCGCCTGGCCGCACGGCAACTGGGGCCTGTGGCTCGCCTTCACGCTGTTCCTCGTCGCGCGCGCCACGATCCAGGCGGCGATGCTTCCCCGGCTCATGCGGCGCGAACTGGGCCGCTAGCGTTGCTGCTCAACGCCCTCGAGCAGGCGCTCGCTGGTCGTTTCACCGTGCAGAACGCTGACGTCGCCGGTGGTTTCGAGCACGACCGCGCGCACTTGCGACATGTCGGAGACGTTGGCCTCGCGCAGCTTGGCGAACAGGTCGCTCTCCGCCACGCGGGTCCGGTCGAGCGCGCCACGAAGAATCTCGCCGTCGCGCATCAGCAGCACCGGTTCGTTCTGGATCACGTTCTCGATCGCCGGAGAGATCCTGCGCAGCCGTGCCGCGCTCCATTGCGCGACGAACAGGCCCGCCATCGCCACCAGCGGCTGGGCGAACCCGCTCCAGCTGTCCGCCTGCGACGCGCCGGCGACGAGACTGCCGAGCGCGATCGTCATGACGAAGTCGAAGCTGGTCATCTTGGACAGCGAGCGCAGCCCGTTGACCCTGACGAGCAATACCACCCACGCGAGCGCGGCGACCGCGAGCAGCAGGCCGCGCGCCACTATGTCGAGCGTATCGTTCGCGAACAGGATCGGCCGGTCCTTTCGTTACCGACCGATCAACGTCACTCGCCCTTGATCGGTCCCGGCTCGTTGGCGAGGATGCCGATCACCTGCGTCCACACCGCGACGTTCTGGCGGAGCTGCGCCGGGTCGATCTTGTCGAGCGTGTCGTCCGGTGTGTGGTGCAGATCGAAGTAGCGCGTGCCGTCCTGCGACAGGTCGATGATCGCGCCGTTCTGGTCGCGCACGATGTTGATGTCCGCCCCGCCGGTTGCGACGCCGGTGCCGTTGGAAACGCCGAAGCGCGCCACGGCCGCCGCGATCTTCGCGTGGAGGTCGGGATTGCTCTCGCGGAAGTTGCTTCCGAACTGCCAGATGCGGTCCGCGCCGAAGTCGCTTTCGAGGCCGACCGCGATCGGCTCGGCGATGTGCGCGGCGGAATAGGCCTTGGAGCCCCACAGCCCCGTCTCCTCCGCTCCCGCGAACAGCACGCGGATCGTGCGCAGCGGCTGGCCCGCGGCGGCGGCGTGCTTGGCGGCCGCGGCGACGATGCCGCAGCCCGCGCCGTCGTCGATCGCGCCGGTGCCGAGATCCCAGCTGTCGATATGGCAGGCGACGAGCACCGGCGGCAGCGAGGGATCGCGCCCGACGATCTCACCCACGACGTTGCCGCTCGTGGTCGTGCCGAGATCGCGCGGGGTGAGCACGAGCTTCATGCGGACCGGCCCCTTGGCGCGGTCGAACATCCGTTCCAGGTTGGCGGCGTCCGGGAGCGATAGCGCGCCCGCAGGGATCGGCGCCACGCCTTCGGGGAACGAGGTGCCGCCGGCGTGCGGGTTACGGTGATGGTCGGTGCCGACCGACTTGATCACGCTCCCGATCGCGCCCTTGCTCGCGGCGATCCCCGCGCCGACCCAGCGCGCCGGGCCGGCGAAGCCGTATTGCGAACCGTCCTGCGTCGGCGTCATCGAATGGCTGATATAGGCGATCTTGCCCTTGAGGCTCCCCGCCGGCGCGGCCTGGAGCGCCGCGACGCTTTCGAACTCGACCACTTCGGCGGTGATTCCCTCCGGCCCGGTCGAGGCGCTGCCGCCCAGCGCCGTCACATGGAACGGCTGCGGATAGGGGCTGACGATCTCGGCGGTCTCGGTGCCGCGGACCCAGGTCTCCATCTGGAACGGCTCGTCGGCGACGTTGGCGAAGCCGTTGGCCTTGAGCCATGCGACCGACCAGTCGCGCCCGCGCTTCTCCGCCTCGGTGCCGGCCTGGCGCGGCCCGACCTCGGTCGTGATTCCCTCGACGAAGTCCCACGCGAGCGTGTCGCTTTCGAGCGCAGCATCGGCGCTTGCAGCGGCGGCGGGGGTTTCGGAAGCGACGGTCTGCGCGGCGGCGAGCGTCGGGAGCGATGCGGCGGCGAGCGCCAGTGCCAGAGTCCTCATGGGTGCGCTTGCTATCGGCGTCTTGCGGCCAAGTCCAGCTTGCCCGCGCCCGCCCCAACGCCTATCTGCGCGCCAACTCTCGAAACACCCGTTTTTACCCGAAGGACGACTGATGGCCGCCCAATACGCATTCGTCATGAAGAACATGACCAAGACTTTCCCCGGCGCGCAGAAGCCGGTGCTGCAGGACATCAACCTGCAGTTCTACCAGGGCGCGAAGATCGGCATCGTCGGCCCCAACGGCGCGGGCAAGTCGACCCTGATGAAGATCATGGCCGGGATCGACACCGACTTCACCGGCGAAGCCTGGCCGGGCGAGAACATCACCGTCGGCTACCTGCCGCAGGAGCCGGAGCTCGACCCGTCGAAGTCCGTGCTCGAGAACGTCAAGGACGGCGCGCGCGACGTCGCGGACATGGTCGACCGCTTCAACGCGATCAGCGCCGAAATGGGCGATCCCCAGGACGACACCGATTTCGACGCGCTGATGGAGGAGATGGGCACGCTCCAGGAGAAGATCGACGCGGTCGACGGGTGGACGCTCGACAACCAGCTCGAAATCGCCATGGAGGCGCTGCGCTGCCCGCCCGGCGACTGGCCCGTCACCGATCTTTCGGGTGGTGAGAAGCGCCGCGTGGCGCTTACCCGCCTGCTGATCCAGAAACCCAGCATCCTGCTGCTGGACGAGCCGACCAACCACCTCGATGCCGAAAGCGTCGAATGGCTCGAAAACCACCTCAAGGAATATGCCGGCGCGGTGCTGATGATCACCCACGACCGCTACTTCCTCGACCACGTCGTCGGCTGGATTCTCGAGCTCGATCGCGGCAACTACTTCCCTTACGAGGGCAACTACTCGACCTACCTGGAGAAGAAGGCCAAGCGCCTCGAGCAGGAATCGCGCGAGGAGAGCGGGCGGCAGAAATCGCTCAGCCGCGAGCTCGAGTGGATCCGGCAGACGCCCTCCGCGCGGCAGACCAAGTCCAAGGCGCGTATCCGCAAGTTCGAGCAGCTTCAGGAAGCGCAGAACGACCGCAAGCCGGGCAAGGCGCAGATCGTCATCCAGGTGCCCGAGCGTCTCGGCGGCAAGGTGATCGAGGCCAAGAACATCTCCAAGGCCTATGGCGACAAGCTGCTGTTCGAGAACCTCTCGTTCATGCTGCCCCCGGGCGGCATCGTCGGCGTGATCGGCCCGAACGGCGCCGGCAAGTCCACGCTGTTCAAGATTCTCACCGGCAAGGAAGAACCCGACAGCGGCAGCGTCGAGATCGGCGACACCGTGCGCCTCGGCTATGTCGATCAGAGCCGCGACCACCTCGACCCCAAGCACAACGTGTGGGAGGAGATCTCCGACGGGCTCGACTACATGAAGGTCAACGGCCACGACATGTCGACGCGCGCCTACGTCGGTGCGTTCAACTTCAAGGGCCAGGACCAGCAGAAGAACGTCGGCAAGCTCTCGGGCGGTGAGCGCAACCGCGTCCACATGGCCAAGATGCTCAAGCAGGGCGGCAACGTCCTGCTGCTAGACGAGCCGACCAACGACCTCGACGTCGAAACGCTCGGTGCGCTGGAAGAGGCGATCGAGAACTTCGCCGGCTGCGCCGTGGTCATCTCGCACGACCGTTTCTTCCTCGACCGCTTGGCGACGCACATCCTCGCGTTCGAGGGCAACAGCCACGTCGAGTGGTTCGAAGGCAACTTCGAAGCCTACGAGGAAGACAAGCGTCGCCGCCTCGGCGACGCAGCCGACCGTCCGACGCGTCTGGCCTACAAGAAGCTCACCCGCTGACGTCCTTCTCCCTCCCGCTTGCGGGAGGGGCCGGGGTGGGCCTGCCTCCGCTGCCATCCCGCCAGAGGAAACGCAGCGGGGGAGGCTTTCTTTGTGAAACACTCGCTCGGCCCCGGCGTTCTCCTTCCGAGGAGAAGCCGATGCGATCGACCCGGGAAGTCATCGAGGATCACCTCGCGCTGCGGCGCGAGCATGATCTGGGTGCGGATGTCGAGCGGAACTACGCCGACGACCTGCTCGTCATGGCGAAGGACGGCGTGTTCCGCGGCAAGGACGGGATTCGCAAGACGGCCCGCATCCTCCAGGAAAACCTGCCCGACGCCACCTATCGCTACGAACTGCTGCGGGTGGCCGACGACTACGCCCTGCTCGGCTGGTCCGCCACCGCCGCCAACGGCGCGCGCACGCGCCACGGCGCCGACGCCTTCGTGGTGAAGGACGGCCTGATCGCCGTGCAGATCATCCACTACGACGTGGCACCGCCGGACTAGGGCTTGCCCATGACGGGCGTGCTCGAAGCCCTCAGGCCACTTCCTCCGCGCTCCGCCAGAGGTCGCGGATGCCCTCGGGCAGGATCGCCTTGACCTTTTCGACCTGCCCGGTGTCGATGTTGCGCGACAGCACATCGAACACCGTCCGGATCGCCTCCTCCGGATCGACCGGCCGGGTGTCGGCCAGCCATTCGGTCACTTCGGCGACGAACGCCTCGCGGCTGCATCGGACCGGCTGGCGTGCGGGCTGGTACTGGTCGTAGTAGACCCCGCGCACGAGAAGCGGAAGCTGCGCGCCCAGATGGGCGGCTTCCTCCACCGGCAGGCGATCGCGCAGCTTGTGCAGCACGGTGCTCAGCACTTTCCATGCTGCCTGCCGGTCGGGGCCGAGCCGCTCCATGATCTGATCGAGCCAGATGTTGGTCGTCTGCAGGGTCTTGTCGAATACCTCGAGGCCGTTGGCACTCATCGGTTTTCTCCTGTCTGCGGGTCAGGTCGCGTGGAGGCCGCCCGGCTGCGCGATCTGGTGCAATGCCTCGCCGCTGTCGCGCTCGTCCTTCTTGGCGAGGTCGCCGATCGAGACAATGCCGACCAGACGCTTGTCGCGGTCGACCACCGGCATCCGGCGAAGCTGCTGGTCGCCCATGTTCTCGAGCACTTCGTTGGCATCGTCGTCGGCGTAGCAGTACCGGACCTCGCCGCTCATGGCCTCGCGCACGGGCGTGCCGCATTCGCGCCCCTTGGCCACGGCGCGAACCGCGATGTCGCGGTCGGTGATCATGCCCACGAGCCGGTCGTCCTGCCCAACCGGAAGGACGCCGGCATTGATGCGATCCATGATCGTTGCCGCCTGTTGAATCGTGTCGTCCGGGCTCGCCACCTGGACGTCTCTCGTCATACATTCGCTGACTTGCATCGTTCGTCTCCGCTAGTTGGCTGGTTCGCCCCCTCACCATCCGGCGCGGGGCGCCGGGAGGCGCGGAGCAGGACGTGGAAAACGCCACGTCTACCTGGCCAATGGATGGCCAGCGATAACGTTGCATCGACCGCCGCAGACAGGCCACGGCTTGGCTCGGGAGCGCGCCGGTTCACCCTTCAACGGGTCATCACCCCAGCGAAAGCTGGGGTCGCGTGCAGCCAGATCGTACGGTGCGGAGAGCGATCCCAGCTTTCGCTGGGATGACGCGAGATCCACCGAGATGACGCGAGCGCGGGCGGCGGCGCCCTTAGCCCGCCGCCTTGACGATCTCGGCCCAGGCGGCTTCGTCGATCACCTCGATGCCGAGCTCCGCCGCCTTCTTGAGCTTGCTGCCGGCGCCAGGGCCGGCAACGACGAGGTCGGTCTTGGCACTCACCGTTCCGGCCGCCTTGGCCCCGAGCCGTTCGGCCTGGGCCTTGGCCTCGTCGCGGCTCATGGTTTCGAGCTTGCCGGTGAAGACGACCGTCTTGCCCGCCACCGCGCTGTCCTTCGTCTCGACCACGTAAGCCGGCGGATCGACGACGCCCGCGCCCGGCTTCTCGCCGATCAGGTCGTTCCAGACGTCGCGGTTGTGATCCTCGTGGAAGAAGTCGGCCAGTGCGAAGCCGACCGCGGTGCCGATCCCGTCCGCGCGCACTTCGAGGATGTCCTTGATCGCCTCGACCATGCGGGTGTTGAACTTGCCTTCGGACTCGTCCGGTCCGCGCGGGTTCTCCCCGCGGTAGGCATGGATCTCCGCCGCCTTGCCCGGCAGCCGCCGGATGTCGCTCAGACCCTTCATCAGGTCGCGCGCGGTGACCGCGCCGACATGGCGGATGCCGAGGCCGAACAGCAACCGCGCGGCATCGGGCGCGCGCTTGGCCTCGATGCTCGCCAACAGGTTGTCGACAGACTTGTCCTTCCACCCCTCGAGCGCGAGGATCTCCTCGCGCCGGCCTTTCAGGCGGAAGATGTCGGCCGGGCTTTCGAGCCAGCCGAGGGTGAAGAACTGTTCTATCGTCTTCTCGCCCAGCCCCTCGATGTCGAGCGCGCCGCGGCTGACGAAATGCTTGAGCCGTTCGGTCCGCTGCGCCGGGCAGATCAGCCCGCCGGTGCAGCGTACGTCGACTTCGCCCTCCTCGGCGACGGCCTCGCTGTCGCACTCCGGGCACTCGTCGGGAAAGTGATAGGCGGGCCGCTTGGCCTCGCGGGTCAGGTTCTCGACCACCTGCGGGATCACGTCGCCCGCGCGCTGGACCTTGATCCGGTCGCCCGGCCGCACGCCGAGCCGCGCGATCTCGTCGCGGTTGTGCAGCGTGACGTTGGTCACCGTGACCCCGCCGACGAGCACCGGCGCGAGGCGGCCCACCGGGGTCAGCTTGCCGGTGCGGCCGACCTGGATGTCGATCGCCTCCAGCGTCGTTTCGGCCTGCTCGGCAGGGAACTTGTGCGCCAGCGCCCAGCGCGGCGCCTTGGCGACGAAGCCGAGCCGTTCCTGCCAGTCGAGACGGTCGACCTTGTACACCACGCCGTCGATCTCGTAGCCGAGCTTTGCCCGCCCCTCACCGATCGCGCGGTAGTGCGCGAGCATCTCCTCCAGCGAAGTACAGAGCTTGAGGTCGGGACTGATCGGCAGGCCCCAGTCGCCGATCCGGCGCATGACCTCGAATTGCGTCTCGCCCGGCACTTCCGACGCCGCGCCCCAGCCATGCGCCCAGAACCGCAGGGGCCGGCTGGCGGTGACGCTTGCGTCCTTCTGCCGCAGCGAACCGGCGGCGGCATTGCGCGGATTGGCAAACTGGCGGACTTTGGCGGGATCGAACTCCTCCTCCTTCGCCTCCGCCTGCGCGCGGGCCTCCTCCATCAGC
Organism: Pelagerythrobacter aerophilus; assembly: GCF_003581645.1. Lineage (GTDB taxonomy): Bacteria > Pseudomonadota > Alphaproteobacteria > Sphingomonadales > Sphingomonadaceae > Pelagerythrobacter > Pelagerythrobacter aerophilus. The sequence goes on from NZ_QXFK01000004.1 coordinate 27,959, forward strand.
CGCCCGTTGAGCGCGAGGAAGGCCTCGCGCTCCATATAGACCTCGCCGCGTATCTCGAAGACTTCGGGCGCCCCGCCCGGCAGCGCCTGCGGAATGTCCGCAATGCACGCCACGTTGGCGGTAACGTCCTCTCCCACCTGGCCGTCGCCGCGGGTCGCCGCGCGGACAAGTGTGCCGTTCTCGTACCTAAGCGAGCACGACAGCCCGTCGATCTTGTCCTCCGCGGTGAAGGCGAGCGGCTCGTCGTCCGCGAGCGCGAGATAGCGCCGCACGCGCGCGACGAACTCGGCCACCTCCTCGTCGGCGAAGGCATTGTCGAGGCTCATCATGCGAACCTCGTGCGTCACTTTCGACAGCGGCGACCCGGCGACCGCGTGGCCGACCGCCTGCGACGGCGAATCCGCCCGCACGAGATGCGGAAACCGCTCCTCCAGCGCGGCATTGCGGCGCACGAGGGCGTCGTATTCCTGATCCGTGATCTCGGGCGCGTCCTCGGCATGGTAGAGCCGGTTGTGCCGCGCGATCGCCTTGGCGAGCCGCATCAGCTCGTTGGCGGCGTCGGCCTCGGAAAGCGATTCAATATCCGTCATGCAGCCGCGTCTGCCACCGGCTTGAACTCCGCGCGAGTGCCAAATCCAGCGATCAGCGGGCGGCCCTTCGCGATCGCCGCCTTGACCTCGGGCAAGGCCAGCGAGGCGGCGTGAGCCTCTTCATCGGCCCAGATCTCGACCACCCACAGCGCATCCGGATTGGCGGCGTCCTCGCCGACCAGATAGGCGAAGTTGCCCGGCATCCGATTCGTGCCCTCGGTCAGGATCGAGGCGAGCGCCGCGCGCTGGCCGGGCTGCGCGATGATCTGACCGATCAGGCCGTATTGCGGATATATCTCTTCCATGATCTTCCCCAAAGCCTTCGTCTGCCGCGTGGGCAACACCGCCGCCGCAAAAGCGGCCAGCGCCGCCAGATGCGTCCGCCTGTCCATCATCGTGCGGCCCTTCCGCCGCGCAGCACCCTCAGCATCGCGGGCTCGTTGGCGGTGTAGGTTTCGGAGCCGGGTGTGAGGATCGCGAAGTGGCTGGCGCCGGGGTTCTCGCGAACCTCCAGCCGCGCGCCGCCCGCGCGGATCGCGGCCTGCGCGGCGGTCGGCGGGGGCGGGAGGACGGCCTGGACGAACAGCAGCTCCTCGAGCCGCGGGGCATAGCTGGCAGGAGCGATGGCGGCGTAGCGGGCGGGCACGCGCGCCGGGTCGCCGCCCATGAACGGATCGACGGAGGAGAATTCGCACAAGACGTCGAACGCCTCGCGCTCCGCCCCGACATCGGCGGGGCCGTCGAGGACGATCGCGGCGCGCACCGCGAGCGGCGCGCGCGCGCCGAGAGGGCCGCCTTCCCCTTGCGCCGTCGCCAGCCATTGCGCCGGCAGAGCGCCCGCCGAGTGGCCGACGAGCGTCACCCGCGCGCGGTCGATCGGATGCGCTGTCGCCGCCCGGTCGATCAGCGCGGCCGAGGCTTGCCAGTCCTCGAAGCTCCCCGGCCAGCCGCCCCCGTCACCGACCTCGCGGTAATCGACGTTGAGCGTGGCGATCCCCTGCCCCTGCCAGCGCGTCGCGAGCGGCGCCATATAGGCCTGGTTGGCCACGCCGGTCTTCCAGCACCCGCCATGAAAGATCACCGCAAGCGGAAACGGCCCATCCCCCTCCGGCAACCGCAGCTCCGCGAACCCGCGCGGATGATCCGCATAGCGCAGCACCGCATCCGGCTCCAACGGCGCGAGATGCGCATCGGTGCCGAACATGTCGCCGCTGGCGGTCTCGGCCGAGGACGAGCCCGCGGCCATCAGCAAGGCGATCCCGAGCGCGGCATGCCTCACACCCCCTCCAGCAGCCGATCCGCCTGCGCGCGGGCCTCGGGCGTCACTTCGGCGCCCGAGAGCATGCGGGCGATTTCCTCCTGCCGGCCGCTCTCGTCGAGCAGCTGGACGGAGGTCTTCGTGACAGTGCCCTCGCTCGATTTCGCGATCAGGTAATGCACCCGCCCGCGCGCGGCGACTTGCGGGCTGTGCGTCACCGCGAGCAATTGCCCGCCTTCCGCCAGCCGCGCGAGGCGTTCGCCGATCGCGCTCGCGACCGCACCGCCCACGCCGCGATCGATCTCGTCGAAGATCACCGTCGCCGCGCCGCCCTGCTCGGCCAGCGCGACCTTGAGCGCGAGGATGAAGCGCGACAGCTCGCCGCCGCTGGCGATCTTGGCGAGCGGGGCGAAGTCCGCGCCCGGGTTGGTCGCGATCAGGAATTCGACGCTGTCCAGCCCGTGCGGGCCCCAGCGCTCCTCGGGCAGTTCGCCGACCGCCGTACGGAACCGCGCCGCGTCGAGCTTGAGCGGCGCCAGCTCCGCCGCCACCGCCTCGTCGAGCTTCGCCGCCGCCGCGAGGCGCGCCTCGTGCAGGGCGCCCGCGCGCGCGCGGTAGCGTTCGCCCGCCTCGCGCGCCGCCGCTTCGAGCGCGTCGAGTTCCGCCTCTCCGCCCTCGATCGCGTCGAGCGCGGCGCGGAACGCGCGCATCTTGTCGGGCAGCTCGTCGACCTCGCAGCGATGCTTGCGAGCCAGCGCGCGCAAGTCGAACAGGCGGGTCTCGGCGGCTTCCAGTGCCGCCGGATCGTGCACCAGCGCCTCCGCGGCCGCCTGAAGCTTCTCCTCGGCCTCGCCCGCCTCGATCACCGCGCGGTCGAGCGCCGTGAGCGCTTCGGCCAGAAGCGGGTGCTCGGGCGCGATCCGGTCGAGCCGCCGCGCCGCCACCCGGAGCGAGGCGAGCGGCGAGTCCGATCCGTCCCACACATGGCGCAGCTCCTCGAGATCGCCCGAGAGCCGCTCGCCTTTCTGCATGGCCGCGCGCGCTTCGGCCAGCCGCGCCTCCTCACCGGCTTGCGGCTCGAGCGCGGTGAGTTCCGCGAGATGCGCCAGCAGCAAGTCCTGATCGGCCTTCGCCTGCTCGATCTCCGCGCGTGCGCCCTCCAGCTGCTCTTCCGCCGCGCGCCAGACATCCCACGCGCTCGCGACACCGGCGGTATCGGCCCCGGCATAGCGGTCGAGCAGCGCCCGGTGTCCGCGCGGATTGACGAGGCCGCGATCGTCGTGCTGCCCGTGCAGCTCGACCAGCGCCGGCGCGAGCGCGCGCAGCAGCGCCACGCTGACCGGCTGGTCGTTGACGAAGGCCTTGCTCCCGCCGTCGGCGCGCACCTGGCGGCGGATCATCAGCGGCTCGCCCGGCTCCACCGCGATCTCCGCGTCGCCGAGAGCTTCGGCAATCGCATCGGGCAGCCGCGCGAACTCGAAGCTCGCGGTCACGCTCGCACGGTCCTCGCCGGCGCGCACCAGCATGGTCTCCGCCCGGTTGCCGAGCACCAGCCCCAGCGCGTCGAGCAGGATCGACTTGCCTGCCCCCGTCTCGCCCGTGAGCACGCCGAGGCCGCGCCCGAAATCGAGATCGAGCGCTTCGATCAGCACGACGTTGCGGATGGACAGGCGGGTCAGCATGACTGGCCCGATTCTCTAGCCGGAATGAGAATGCGCGTCACCAACCGGCGCGCGCTTGCGAACAGGCGCGATCAGCTCGCGGTGACGCCGGCCGCGTGATCCTGCACCAGCTCGTAAGCCTTCTCGTACCATTCCGTGCCGGGATAGTTGGCCCCGAGGACGGCAGCGTACTTCACCGCTTCCTGTGGAATGCCCAGGGCCAGGCTGGTTTCGGTGAGGCGATAGAGCGCCTCGGGCGCGTGGCTGGTGGACTGGAAGTTGTCGACCACGTTCTGGAACCGGATCTGCGCCGCAAGCCACTTGCCGCTGCGCTCGTAGAAGCGCCCGATCTCCATCTCCTTGCCGGCGAGGTGATCGTTGACAAGGTCGAGCTTCAGCCGCGCGTCGGACGCGTATTCGGTCTGCGGGAAACGCCGCGCCACTTCGTTCAGCGCGGTGCGCGCCTGCTCGGTGATCGCCTGGTCGCGGTGCACGTCGCTGATCTGCTCGTAGTAGCTGAGCGCAATCAGGTAGTAGGCGTACGGCGCATCCTTGTTGCCCGGGTGAATCGAAAGGAAGCGCTGCGCGCTCTGGATCGCCTGGTTGTAATCCTTCGCCACGTAATAGCTGAACGCGCTCATCAACTGCGCGCGGCGGGCCCAGGGCGAATAGGGATGCTGGCGCTCGACTTCGTCGAACAGCGCGGCGGCAAGCTTGGCATTGCCGTTGTCGAGCCGCCGCTTCGCTTCCGCGTAGAGCGACTCCACGTCGCGCGCGACATAGGCGAGCGAATCCTTGGGTCCGCCGCCACCGCCGGCACAACCTGCGGTGAAGACAGTGGCCGCGCAGGCAGTGGCGGCGAGAGCGAGCTTGAGCGGCGAACGCGGACGTGTGGTCATGGCAGCGGCCTATACCGCCGCACTCGCTGAACGCAAAGTGAAGTTGGCGAGAGAGCGGGCGGCCATCGGGTCATCGGCCATCCCCTGTCGCGTCATCATGAACGTCATCCCAGCAAAAGCCGGGATCGCTCTCCACCAGGCGGGACTTCGCTGCACCCGATCCCGGCTTTCGCTGGAATGACGGGGAGCTACTTACCCGCCCGCCTCACGGCGTCGCGGTCATCCCCTCGGGCGCGTCCCACAGCAGGTGCCGGTTATCGAGCATCACGAGATTGTTGGCGCGGATGATCTCGCCCTTGGTCTGGTAGCCCAGCAGTTGCTCGGGCGGGGTCTCGGGATTGACCAGCATCACCCGGATCTCCTCCGAGGTGAAGTCGCTGAGTCCGCGCGCGCGCTCCACACCATCGGTGTCGTAGAGGTGCAGCACGTCGCCGCGGGTGAAGTCGCCGTCCATCGCCTGGATGTCTTCGCGATGGATCGACCGCTTGTTCTGCACCAGCTCGTCGGCAAGTTCCTTCGCGACCTCGATGCTGCCCGCCATCTGCAGGCGGTTCGCGATCCAGCCGTCCTTGCCCGACATCGGGTTGGGATTGGGCAGGCAGCGGGTGCAGCGACGCTCGCCGTTCAGCACGGCGGACAGCGGGCGTTCGTATTCGCCGTTGGCGATATAGGTCATGCAGCCCGCTTCCTGGGCCATGTTCGCGGCCTTGAGCTTGGTCGTCATGCCGCCGGTGCCGAGCGTGCTCTTGCCGGTAGTGGCGGCCATGTATTCGCCCACGTCGTGGACTTCCTCGACCAGCTGGGCGCCGGGTTCGTCGGGGTTGCGATCGTAGAGGCCGTCGACGCAGGTCAGGATGATGAAGTCCTTTGCGCCCACCATCTGCGCCACTTTGGCCGCCAGCCGGTCGTTGTCGCCGACGCGGATCTCCTCGGTGGTGATGGAATCGTTCTCGTTGACGATCGGCACCACGCCCGCTTCCAGCAGCCGGTGCACGGTGTTGCGGGTGTTGAGGAACCGGCGGTGATGCTCGAAGTCGCCCAGAGTCAGCAGGACCTGCGCGATCTCGAACCCGTATTCGTGGCCGACCTGCTTGTAGGCGTTGAGCAGCAGAGGCATGCCGCAGGCGGCGGCCGCCTGCTTGTCGCTGACGCCGGCGGTCGCGGGCGTCTCGCCGACGATCTTGAGGCCCAGCGCGACCGCGCCGGAGGAGCAGAGGATCACGTTGTAGCCTTCGTTGCGAAGCCGGGTCACATCCTCCAGAAGCCGTTGAATGAAGCTGAAGCGGGGGGTGAGCAGGTCCGAATTCGCGAGCAGAGCGGAACCAATCTTGATGACGATGTTTCGATTCTCGGCCACGACGATAAAATCCATTCCTTGAAAAATTCCGGTCGGTACGTAGATAGCCATTGTGCAATGCACAACCGGGAACACGGAAAAAGTTCACTTGCGGCGCGGCATACGATTCTTGCGATCGAATTTGTCACGAACCGCTGCGACATTCCATCGAACTAGTCTTTTATAGTGAGGGGCGACACTTGAACTTCAATAACATACTCATGATCGGCTGTGGCAAGATGGGTGGTGCACTTCTCAATCACTGGATGAGCGGTGGCGAGAACTTTACCATCGTCGATCCAGCACTCGAGTCCGCGCCCTCGCCCGCCCGGCTCGTCTCCGATCTCAACTCTCTCGGCCAGGAAAAGTTCGATGTCGTGATCGTCGCGATCAAGCCGCAGATGATCGACGATGTGCTCCCCGATTATGCCAGCCGGCTGGCCGATGGCGGCTACGTGCTGTCGATCGCCGCCGGCAGCGCGGCGCAGCGGATCGCCCGCGCGATGGCCGGGGCGCCGGTCGTGCGCGTCATGCCCAACCTGCCGGCAGCGGTCGGCCAGGGCGTCAGCGGGCTCTACGCCGACCCGGAGGCGAACGCCGACCAGCGCGCCCATGCGGCCGCGATGATGGAGCGCGCAGGCACCGTGGTGACCGTCGACGACGAGGACCGGCTCGACCGAGTAACCGCCGTCGCCGGTTCCGGCCCCGGCTACGTGTTCGAGATCGCCCGCGCCTATATTGCCGCCGCGCAGGAGCAGGGCTTCAGCGCGGAGGACGCGCGCGCCATGGTGCTGGGCACGATGGCCGGCGCGCTCGCGATGGCGATGGAGGACGGCGCGCCCGACCTCGAAACGCTGCGCAATTCGGTGACCAGCAAGGGGGGCACGACCGCCGCCGGCCTGTCCGCGCTCAATGGCGACGAGACGCTTTCCGGCCTGATGCGTGCTACATTGCAGGCAGCTTACGACCGGGCGGTCGAGTTGCGCTGATACGCAGCGCGCTCCCGCCCATGACCCGAACGACACGAGGATTTCGATGAACGACCAGACACTCGACCCGCAGATCCACATCCACGAACTCGGCCGCCGCGCGCGCGAGGCTGCACGCGGGCTCCTGTCCGCCAGCACCGAGGCGAAGAACACGGCGCTGCGCGAGGCGGCGAAGGCGCTCCGCAGCGGCACGCCCGCGCTGCTCGAGGCGAACGCGGCCGACGTCGCGAGTGTCGAGGGCAAGAAACCCGACAGCTTCGTCGACCGCCTGCGCCTGACCGAGGACCGCATCGAGGGCATGGCCAAGGCGCTCGAGGAAATCGCCGAGCTGCCCGACCCGGTCGGCCGCCAGCTCGCGACGTTCGAGCGGCCCAACGGCCTCAAGATCGAGCGGGTCGCCGTCCCCATCGGGGTGATCGGCATGATCTACGAATCCCGGCCCAACGTCGGCGCCGACGCTTCGGCACTGTGCCTCAAGTCGGGCAACGCGATCATCCTGCGCGGCGGTTCGGAAAGCCGCAACTCGACCCGCGAGATCGTCGCCGCGATGCGCGCCGGGCTCAAGGCCGCCGGCCTGCCGGAAGACGCGGTCCAGACCGTCCAGACCACCGACCGCGAGGCCGTCGCCGAGCTGCTGCGCGCGGTCGACTACGTCGATCTCGTCATCCCCCGCGGCGGGCGCGGGCTGGTCGAGCTGGTGCGCGACCAGGCCAAGGTCCCCACCCTCCTCCACCTCGACGGCAACTGCCACAGCTACGTCCACGCGGCGGCCGACATCGACGAGGCGGTGCAGGTCATCCGCAACGCCAAGCTTCGCCGCACCGGCATCTGCGGGGCGACCGAGAGCATCGTCATCGACCGCGCGGTGGCGGGCGAAGTCGTCCCCAAGCTGGCCGACGCGATGGCCGCCGACTGCGAGTTGCGCGGCGACGCCGAGGCGGTCGCGCTCGATGACCGGATCAAGCCCGCGACCGAGGAAGACTGGGACACCGAGTATCTCGACCCCATCGCCAGCGTGAAGATCGTCGACGGCCTCGACGAAGGCATCGCCTGGGTCGACGAACACTCCAGCCACCACACCGACGCCATCCTGACCGAGGACGCCGACGCCGCCCGCCGCTTCCTGACCGCGATCGACAGCGCGGTGGTGATGCACAACGCCTCCACCCAGTTCTCCGACGGCGGCGAGTTCGGCATGGGCGCGGAAATCGGCATCGCCACCGGCAAGATGCACGCCCGCGGCCCGGTGGGGCTCGAGCAGCTGTGCAGCTTCAAGTACCTGGTGCACGGGGACGGGCAAACCAGGGATTAGTTTGTTTGCCTCAAGCGCCGGCGGCCGCATCCGCGGCCTTGGCTATCCTCGGGCCTGACGGCCCTGCGGGCGCGCGGTCGCGCTTGCGGTCGGCTGGTCGCCGACCGGGGCTTTCCCGGCCATGGCTGTCGAGAGCTGGTCCGGTCCGCGACCAGCGGACCGCAAGGCCGACCGGCCGCCGCGCCTACTGGCGCGGAAGCCAAGGGCCCGGATGGGCCCGCCGGCGCTTGAGGCCAAAACAAAAAACTCCGCGCGAACATACAAACCCGCGCCCGAAGTCCAGAACCTCAAAAATCCATTTTCCTACATCGCGATTTTTTGCTCCACACTCGAAAATGACCCGCAAAGCAGACAATCGCGAGGCCCGCCTGCCCCTCCCCGCAGGCGAACTGCCAGCCTTCACCCCCGTCCCCCGCGACCGCCCACGCCACGACGGCTGGACCGAGCAGCGCCAGCGCGCCTTCATCGAGGCGCTGGCCGACACCGGCAGCGTCGAGGCCGCCTGCCGCGCCGTCAACATGAGCCAGCCCGGCGCCTACGAGCTGCGCCGCCAGCCGGGCGCGGAGAGCTTCCGCGAGGCGTGGGAGGCCGCGCTCCAGCTCGGCGTCCAGCGGATCGAGGACGTGGCGATGGAGCGCGCGCTCAACGGCGTCGAGGTGCCCGTCTACTCCTACGGCAAGCTCGTCGGCAGCCGCCGCACCTACAACGACCGGCTGCTCATGTTCATGCTCCGCAACCGCGCGCCCGAGCGCTTCACCGAAGGCAAGGCGAAAGGCCTCGGCGCGATCGGCAGGATGGAACTCGAGCGCCTGAAGAAGCAGTGGCGCAAGGAATGGGAGGAGGAGAAGAAGCGCGAAGCCTCCTACGAGCACGAGGACGAGGTGCTCGCCAGCATCGACCGCAAGCTGGGCAAGATGCGCGAACGCTTCCTCCTCTACATGAGCCCCCGCACCCGCGCCCTCCACGACGCCTACGAAGCCGCCCGGCGGGAGGACGAGGCCAACGGCTACGACCCCTACCAGGACCCGGAACACCCGGTCTCCCAGGCCTATCAGGACCGCGAGCGCGCCAAAGCGGCCCTCCCCGAGCTACCCCCGCCGGAGGGCCCCTGTCCCACGGCGGCGAACGACCGCGAGGCGCCGGAGAAGGAACCGGCGGAGGACGACGACGCCCCCGCGAAAGAAACGAACGAGCCCCCACCCGCCGAACCCACCGGCCCGCGCATCAGGTCGCTGAAGGATGATGGCTGGTGACCTCCTCCCCTCCCGCGGGAGGTGGGTCTGTTCTCCCACAGCACTGGAAGCCAGGAGGAGGTCCGGTCCGCGGGAGACCAACCATGAGCGTATTCGAAAGCATCCGGCAGGGGCTGGCCGAAGCCATCGACTTCGCCGAAGGCAAACCGACTGGCGCGCGCGTTCATCAGGTCGAGGTGCCTAAAGTCAACGTCGCCGCGATCCGTGCCAGCACCGGTCTGTGCAAGCCGCCTTCGCCTACAACATCGGCGTCGCCAAGGGTACGTTGCTCAATTGGGAACACGGTTGGCGGCAACCGACCGGACCGGCGCGGGTTCTTCTGGTAAGGGTCGTCAATCGGCCGTCGCTGGTGGGGGAGTTGCTGAGTTAAATATTCTGTCCTGGTAATTCCAGCACCACTGCCGCCGACTACCTGCGCCGTCAGCCGGTGGGCGGAGCGCTTCCGCAAGGCATGAACCCCGCGGTCGATCATTGCTTAATGCCCGGAGGAATAAGGGGGCCCGGCGACCGCCAAGCCCCCTGTTTTAGCTGTGAGCTACGCGAGCCGGACACATTCGGCGCAGCGCGGCTTACCTCCGGTACCATCGCGACGGTTTTCCCGTTCGATGTTGTTTCCGGTGTTGCAGTTAGTATTGTCGTGGTGGACACTCTGTTTGATCGAGTGCCACGGACTCACCTTGGCCATTTTCAGCCTCCGTTTTGACTTGGAGAAGTTTGAAGCGTAGATGGCGAGCGTGCCGATTGGGCACGGCTCGCGGCGGTGACTCTTTAGCCTGTCCGGGTCGCTTGCCACACGACGCACCTCCTTTCCCAAAGGAGCGGCCTGCTGTTTTTTGCTTGGTAGGCGCCAGCAGGTCACTGAGTATCGCGACCGAGGCTTGATTCAGGCCTCGGTCGCCACCCTCAGGCATAGACCCCAAATAAAAGTTGTCAAGTGTGTCACCATACCCTACACAACATTCTGATTACAGCATACACAAGGTTATGTGGAATGGAATTGCTTGGCTTGGCTGAAGTGGCCGACGTTCTCAGGGTGAGCAAGCAGAACGTCGCGAATTGGCGTGCCCGTCGTCAGGACTTCCCTCCACCCGTAGCAAACCTTAAAAGCGGGCCAGTCTGGAGTACGGACGCCATCGTTGAGTGGGCGGCGCGGGAAGGTCTAGAGATTGACCCACCAAAAGCGAGTGCAGCCAGTCAGCAAAATGAGACCCGCGCGACCGTCGTTGCAATGATGAACATGAAGGGCGGCGTGGGCAAAAGCACCTTGGCAGCAAATCTGGGATGGTACGGCGCCGCCAGACTCGACCATCGAGTCTTATTGGTCGACCTAGATCCACAGTTTAACCTAAGCCAGTACGTATTGGGAGTGCAGCGCTTCGAAGAGCTACTCAACTCTGATGAGCCGACCATCGATGATCTGTTCCGTCCGATGACCGGAGACAAGCCTCCGGTCCATGCTTCCGAGCTAATACAACAAGTTACAAATTACGATGATGGTTCATGCCTGCATTTGATACCCGCTCGACTTGAGCTCGCATTTAATGTTCGCTTGGCTACCGAACGCGCACACATCCTCCGAGATTCGCTGGAGGACGTAATAACCAATTATGACGTCATAATTCTTGACTGCTCTCCGACGGAAAGCATCCTAACTTGGGCCGCTTATTATGCTTCTGACTATATCGTCGTGCCAGTAAAACCGGAATTTTTATCCACGATCGGACTACCTCTTCTCATAAAATCGGTAGATGCGTTCAAAGCTCAACATCCGGCTGATCGTTACCCAGACATCCTTGGCATTATTTTTAACGACAGCTCCGACAAGGTTGAACACCTGAAATCAAAACGGTTTGTCAGGGAAACCGCTCATGAATTTAATATTCCGATATTTGATAATGAGATCAGTCATTCGGACTCATATCCCGCAGGCGCCCGTAAAGGCCAACCCATTTTTTGGACCAACAATGCTCGAGATCTGAAAAAATCGGAATTAGCAAGGGCCGCTAGGGAATTTTATCAGAAAGTTGGGTTATGACCACGAAACGAGACAAGCTGATCAAAACGGTCGCGGAATTGGTCGCTTCACACAGCAAAGAGGATTGGGAATTCCTTGCTGCGCACTTCACGGCAGTCGCCCGGATAGCTGAACAGTGCGCGGAAATTGTACCGAAAAAAAATAAAGCTTCATCGCGGCGAAAGTCGACGACAAAAGGCACGACAAAAAAACGCTACAGCGCTAGCGACCCTCTTGTAGCTCAACTCGCACACGTTCTATCTGACCCAAAACTTGGTGCGAATCTTGGTGTAATCAAGCAAATAGCCATTGCAACCGGTATTAAAGCTGATCTTCCGAAAACCCGCGCTCAAATCGAGGATATGATACTAAAAAACCTCGACGAAAGCCCTGAGAAGTCTAGACAGGAAAAATTACAAATAGCTGTAAGCCATCTCGAAGACCGCCAAAACGATCAATCTGCTGATTATCAGAGGTGGGTTTCTTTGATCACAAAGAGCAAGAGTTGAACTAGTCAAACAAATCGCGTTGTAGTGGCTTCTTCTCCGGGAATCGCTTACCGGTCAGGACCTCGGAAACCCGACCTTGGTTGATATTCAGTCTGGCCGCGATTTGATGATTGTAGAGGCCTTCCTCACGCTTGAGCCTACGTATCTCATCCGCAACTCTCTGAGTCATAGGCGTCGAAGGAGTTCCGGGCATCCTTCCTTTTTAGTCAAGTTTGCTCACTTTGACAAATGCCTTTCGTGTACCGTCGACCTTACGCTCAACGAGTCCTCGTTTCATGAGGCCACCCAAGACCGAGTAAGTTAGGTAGTTCTTTTGCCTTCCTTGAAAATCAGATTCCAGCCCAAGCTCTTTGGCAATCTCATTGTTTATCGCACCAAGCGGACGAGTTGCCAAATATCGCATGATAGCCTTTTCTATCAACTCGCGTCCTTCTATCGCTAGGGATCGATCGCTGCCCTTCTTTGCCGTCATCGCACTCACTCCTCCCCCATCCGCAACGCCGCGATAAACGCCTCCTGCGGAATGCTCACATTCCCATACTCCCGCATCCGCGCCTTGCCCTTCTTCTGCTTCTCCAGCAGCTTTTTCTTGCGCGTGATATCCCCGCCGTAGCACTTCGCCGTCACGTCCTTGCGCAGCGCGGCGATGGTCTCGCGGGCGATCACCTTGCCGCCGATCGCGGCCTGGATCGGGATCTTGAACAGGTGGCGCGGGATCAGGTCCTTCAGGCGCTCGCACATGCCGCGGCCGCGCTCTTCGGCGACCGAGCGGTGGACGATCAGGCTCAGCGCGTCGACCGGCTCGTTGTTGACCAGGATGTTCATCTTGACGAGGTCGCCCTCGCGCAGGCCGATCTGCTCGTAGTCGAAGCTGGCGTAGCCGCGGCTGATCGATTTCAGGCGGTCGTAGAAGTCGAACACGACCTCGTTCAGCGGCAACTCGTAAGTCACCTGCGCGCGGCCGCCGACATAGGTGAGGTCGGTCTGGATGCCGCGCCGGTCCTGGCACAGCTTGAGGATACTGCCGAGGTATTCGTCGGGCGTGTAGATCGTCGCCTTGATCCACGGCTCCTCGATCCACTCGATCCGGTTGGGATCGGGATAGTCGGCCGGGTTGTGCAGCTCGATCGTCTTCGCCTCCTCGCTCTTCGTCTTGCCAAGGCGGATGCGGTAGACGACGCTGGGGGCGGTGGTGATGAGGTCGAGGTCGTATTCGCGGCTGAGGCGTTCCTGGATGATCTCCAGGTGCAGCAGGCCGAGGAAGCCGCAGCGGAAGCCGAAGCCGAGCGCGGCCGAGCTTTCCATCTCGTAGGAGAAGCTCGCGTCGTTGAGCCGCAGCTTGCCGATCGATTCGCGCAGCTTCTCGAAGTCGGCCGCGTCGACCGGGAACAGGCCGCAGAAGACGACCGGCTGGGCTTCCTTGTAGCCGGGCAGCGCTTTTTCCGCCCCGCCCTTCACCGTGGTGATCGTGTCGCCGACGCGGGCCTGTTCGACTTCCTTGATCTGCGCGGTGATGAAGCCGATCTCGCCCGGGCCGATCTCCGGCAGGTCGACGCGCTTGGGGGTGAAGGCGCCGACGCGGTCGATCAGGTGCTGGGTGCCGCCCTGCATGAACTTGACCTGGAGGCCCTTGCGGATCGCGCCGTCCATCACGCGCACGAGGATGACCACGCCGAGGTAGGGGTCGTACCAGCTATCGACCAGCATGGCCTTGAGCGGGGCGTCGCGATCGCCTTTCGGGGGCGGGATCTTGGCGACGATCGCCTCGAGCGTGTCCTCGATCCCGATGCCGGACTTGGCGCTGGTGAGCACCGCCTCGCTGGCGTCGATGCCGATGATGTCCTCGATCTCGGCGCGGACCTTTTCCGGTTCGGCGGCGGGGAGGTCGATCTTGTTGATGACGGGGACGATCTCGTGATCGTGCTCGATCGACTGGTAGACGTTGGCGAGCGTCTGCGCCTCGACCCCCTGCGCGGCGTCGACCACCAGCAGCGCGCCCTCGCACGCGGCGAGGGAGCGGCTGACCTCGTAGGCGAAGTCGACGTGGCCGGGGGTGTCCATCAGGTTGAGCTCGTAGGTCTGCCCATCCTTCGCGGTGTAGTTCAGGCGCACGGTCTGGGCCTTGATGGTGATCCCGCGCTCGCGCTCAATGTCCATGTTATCAAGGACTTGCTCGCTCATTTCGCGGTCGGTCAGGCCTCCGCAGTGCTGGATCAGCCGATCGGCCAGCGTCGACTTGCCATGGTCGATATGCGCAATGATGCTAAAGTTCCGGATACGTGCAAGATCGGTCATCATAATTCCGCTGAGGGGTGCCTGGTGCAATGCAGCACCGTTCGCCTCGCCCCTTAGCGGTGGCGGAGCGGCCTGTCAGCCATCTGAATGGGCTGGCTAACCAGCGGCGGCGCGCCGTTCGCTGGTATCATCGGGCAGCGGGCGATCGGTGAAAGGCGTGCTGGCCGGGCTGCCGAGATCGTCGGGGAGCGCCTCGTCGAACTCGACGCCCATGCGATTGTCGAGGCACCAGCGCGCCGTCGCGTCCGCAGTCAGCGTATCGGAGATGGCGATGCGGAAGCGCGTCCCCTCCGGCACGTTCCACAGCCCCTCGATCAGCGCGCCCCGAGCGGAGACGTTGCGGATGGTCCCGGCATAGTGCTGTCCCGCGTGTTCGAGCACGATCTTGCGCAGCATGGTCCGGCGCGGAGCGCGGGCGGAGCGCGGGCCGACGGCCTCCATCGCCAGGCCGCCCGCAAGGCGTTCGTCGGCGTCCTCCGGGCTCAGGGGCTTGGAGTAGATGTAGCCTTGGATATGGGTGCACCCGTGCGCCCGCACGAGATCGAGCTCGTCAAGCGTCTCGACCCCCTCGGCCGTGACGTCCATCCCCAGCGCTTGCGCCAGGCTGGTGATCGAAGCGATGATCGCGCCATTGCGGCTGCCCGGCTGGGTCGCACCGCGCACGAAGCTCTGGTCGATCTTGATCTTGTCGAACGGGGCCTTCTTCAGATAGCCGAGCGAGGAGTAGCCGGTCCCGAAATCGTCGAGCGCGAGCCGCACGCCGATCCGCTTGAGCGCCGCGAACATCGCTTCGTTGTCGGCATCGTCGTCGAGGAACACGCTCTCGGTGATCTCCAGTTCGAGCCGCGAGGGTGCGATACCGGCCTGGGCGACGGCATGGGTGATGATCGCCGGCAGCTGCGGATTGGCGAACTGGAGCGGGGAAACGTTCACCGCGCAGCGCACTTCCTCCGGCCATTGCGCCAAGGCACTGCAGACCGTGCGGATCGCCCATTCGCCGATCGTTCCGATCAGGCCGGTGTCCTCCGCTATCGGGACGAACCTGGCGGGCGAGAGCCACCCGCGCCGCGGATGGTTCCAACGCAGCAGTGCCTCGAAACCGGTGATCCGCGCCGTCGCCGCATGCACGACCGGCTGGTAGAACAGCTCCAAGCCGCCATTGGCGATCGCATCGCGCAAGTCGCGCTCCAGCGCGCTACGCTCCTCGGCGGCGGTGTGCAGGTCGTTGGAATAGAAGTGATACCGCCCGCGGCCGGCGTCCTTGGCGGCGTAGAGAGAGAGGTCGGCGTTGCGGATCAGGGACTCGCTCGAAAGCCCGTCGTCGGGGCAGATCGCGATACCGACCGACGAGCCGATCACTACCCGCTGCCCCTCGACCGAATAGGGCTGCGAGAGGGCATGGATGATCTCCTGCGCCAGATGCGCGAGCTTCTCGCGCGCGACGCGGCCCAGCAGGATCACCTCGAACTCGTCGCCGCCGAGGCGCCCCACACGGCCCGCCTGGCCCACGGTGCGCTCGAGCCGCTGCGCGACCTGCTTCAGCAGTGCATCGCCGGCGGGGTGGCCGAGGGTGTCGTTGACATGCTTGAAGCGGTCGAGGTCGAGCAGAAGGACGGCGCACTCCCGCTCGCGCTCCTGCGGGCTGCCGATGATCTTCTCCAGCGTCTGGGACATCTGGAACCGGTTGGCGAGGCCGGTGAGAGAGTCGTAGCGCGCGAGCCGAGTGGCGTTCTCCTGGCTGCGTTTCTTCTCCGTCAGATCGGTTCCCGAGCCGCGGAAGCCGCAGAAATTGCGGAAGCCGTCGTATACCGGACGACCGTTGATCGACCACCAGCGCTCACCGCCCGTAACCGCGGCCTTCACCGCGAGTTCCTGGAACGACGAGCGGGCGGACAGGTGGAACGTCAGCGTCCGTTCGCCTTCGCGGTTCTCGTCGCCGAGATCGAACAGTTGCGAGAACGGCCGGCCGACGAGTTCTTCTTCGGCCCGCCCCAGCGTGAGGGCGACCGAGGGGGAAAGGTACGTCAGGTTGCCTCGCCGATCGGTCTCCCAGAACCAGCCCTGCCCCGTTTCCTCGTAGTCCTTGAGGATGCTTTGCGCACGGTCGCGGACGCGGGCGAGCGCCTCGCTTTCCTCCGCCTTCGCCCGCTCGAACCTGATCTGGTAAACCGCGACGATCGCACCGGCGATCACCCCAATTGCGAGGCCGGCATAGGCCAGGAACGAACCATCGACGATCGCCGCGGGCGCCCAGCAACCGATCTTGCTGACGAAGACGAGCACGATCCGGTCGCTCATCAGCGCGGCGAAGAGGATATTGATGGTTACCAGCCCGGCGACGCCGATCCGCCAGTCGAGCCCCCCGTGATACATCCAGTCCGCCAGACCAAGCCCAACGCCGGCGGCGGAGAGGCCGACGAGCGCAATACCGAGCATCCGCTTCAGCGCAGGCGAGCGGTCGGCGCCATCACCCCACAGATTGACCGGCGTTCCGGCCGCAGCGAAAGAGATGGCCACCACAGCGCAGATCGCGGCGAGCACCGTGGGCAGCGTCAGGGTGACCACGCCCGCAAGCGCGAAGGCGGAAGCGATCGCGACCGCCATCCATGTCAGCGCGGGTGGAACCACGGGAGGCGCCGCCGCCAACGCGGAAACTTTCGCCCGTTTGGTTTCGCGCCGGTCACGCTCGATGCGGCGCTCGGAATCGGATGAAATCCCGGGTGTGTCGCTTCCCGCGCCGCGTATGCCGAGGGACGAGCGCCGCCGTGCGGCCCCGACCGGTTCCGTTCCCCCCCTGACTGGCGCTCCACCCATGCGGAGAAGATACCGCCGATCCCTTGAAAAATCGGTTAATTGCGTGCCCCAGGCTGGCGGATCGCGCGGCGGAGTCTCCTTGCCAAGACAATTCGGGCCGGGCATGAGTCTGCCGGCGAACATTGCTGCCGCGGAGAAGAGGATGGCAGGATCCAGAACCGCGCCCGGTCCCGGCTCTCCGCCGCTCGGGAACGCGGTCCGACGGCAGCAGCTCCCCTTTCTTGCCGGAGTGCGACGCTGACATGCACCACATTGCGATTATCGGTTCGGGTCCCGCTGGCTACTACACCGCGGAAGCCGCGCAGAAGCATTGGGGCGATGACGTCCGCATCGACATCTTCGACACGCTGCCTGTCCCTTATGGGCTGATCCGCACCGGCGTCGCGCCCGATCACCAGTCGATCAAGGGCGTCAGCCGCCGCTACGAAGCGACCGCGCTGAACGAGAACGTGCGCTTCGTCGGCAACGTTACCGTCGGCAGCGACGTCAGCATGGACGAGTTGCGCGAGCTCTACGACGCGGTCGTTCTCGCGACCGGTGCGCCCAACGACCGGCCACTCGGGATCGAGGGCGAGGATCTCGGCAACATCTTCGGCAGCGCGGCATTCGTGGGCTGGTACAACGGCCATCCGCAATTCGCCGGGCTCGATCCCGACCTGTCGGGCAAGAACGCGGTCGTCATCGGCATGGGCAACGTCGCGCTCGACGTCGCGCGCATTCTCGCCAAGACCGAAGCCGAGTTCGCAGGGGCCGACATCGTCACGCATGCGCTCGATGCGCTGCGGGTCTCGAGCCTGCAAACGATTACCATCGTCGGGCGACGCGGGCCGCACCAGATCATGATGACACCCAAGGAGCTGGGCGAGCTCATGCACCTCGACCGCGCCACGCCGCGGGTCGATCCCGCCGACCTCCCGGAAGAAGCGGAGGACGCGATCCTGGAGCCGGGGCTGCGCAAGTCGGTAGCCCATCTCAGGAGCTTCGCCGCCATCCCCGAGAGCGAACGCGCGGACAAGGCGATCGAGATCGACTTCGACATGTTCGCCTCTCCCCTCCGCTTCCTCGGCGAAGGCAAAGTAACCGGGCTGGAGGTCGAACGCACGAAAGTCGAAACGGGGCGTGCGGTGGGCACCGGCGAAACCTACGTGATCCCCGCCGATCTCGTGGTCAGTTGCATCGGCTACCGCAGTTCGCCGATCCCCGGCGTTCCATTCGACGAGCGCGCCGGTCGTTTCGCCAACGACGAAGGCCGCATTCTGCCGGGTATCTACTGCGTCGGCTGGGCGCGTCGCGGGCCGACCGGCACGATCGGCACCAACCGTCCCGACGGATTCGGCGTGGTCGAGAAGATTGCCGAGGATCTGACTTCCGGCGCGCTCGGTGCTGGCGGCAAGGAAGGCCGCACCGGCTTCAATGCGCTCGCCGAACAGCGCGGGCTCGACATCGTCACCTTCCGCGACTGGAAGAAAATCGAGGAAGCCGAAGCCAAGGCCGCCCGCGAAGGCGCCCCGCGCGAGAAGTTCGTGGACATTGAGGCGATGATCCGCGCGCGGGGATAGGTTCTGCCACTGGACTCACCAGTTGCGATATGAGACCTTCCTCTGCGGAGAGAGGAGGCGCACAATGCCCGCATTCGACCTGATTATCCGCAACGGCACCATCGTCGACGGCACCGGCACGGAGCGCTTCACCGGCGACGTTGCGATCAGGGACGGCCTGATCGTCCAGGTCGGCCCGGTCGATGGCGACGCGACGGAGGAGATCGACGCTGCCGGCAAGATCGTGACGCCCGGCTTCGTCGACATTCATACCCACTACGACGGGCAGGCGACGTGGGACCAGGAAATGGCACCTTCGAGCTGGCACGGCGTCACCACCGTGATCATGGGCAACTGCGGGGTCGGCTTCGCGCCGGCGCAGCCCGACCGCCACGAGTGGCTGATCGGGCTGATGGAAGGGGTGGAGGACATCCCCGGCACCGCCCTCGCCGAAGGCATCACCTGGGAATGGGAGACTTTCCCCGAATACCTCGACGCGCTCGAGAAACTGCCGCGTTCGATCGATGTCGGAACGCACGTCCCACACGGCGCAGTGCGCGCCTACGTGTTGGGTGATCGGGAGAAGCCCGGCGCGGTTCCGACCGAGGACGACATCGCCGCGATGGGCCGCATCGTCGAGGAAGGCGTGCGCGCGGGTGCGCTCGGCTTCTCCACGAGCCGCACGGTGATCCACAAGTCGGTCGACGGCGAACTGGTGCCCGGCACGACCGCGACGCCCGAAGAGCTGGTCGCGATCGGCCGTGCCATGGGCCGTGCGGGCCACGGCGTGTTCGAAATGGCGAGCGATCTCAATCGCGAGTGGAACGAGTTCGACTGGATGGGCCGTCTGAGCCGCGAGACCGGCCTGCCGGTCACGTTCGCCGCACTCCAGTCGATCGCCAAGGAACTTCCGCTGGAAGAGCAGATCGCGACCATGCGCGCAGAGAACGACAACGGCGCCAACATCGTCGCGCAGATCGCCTTGCGCGGCAACGGCATCATCATGGCCTGGCGCGGCACCGTCCACCCGTTCCGCTTCCGCCCGAGCTGGCAGGCGATCATGGATCTGCCGTGGGAGGAGCAGAAGGCCAAGCTGCTCGATCCGGCGTTCAAGGCGCGGCTGCTGTCGGAGGCAAACGATTTCTCCGGCGCGCCGCAGGATATGCTCGGCCTGCTGATGATCGTGGTCGCAGGGTGGACCATGCAGTTCGAGATGGACGAGGATTTCGACTACGAACCCGCCCCGGAGGCAAGCGTGCAGGCGCGCGCCGCCGCGGCCGGCATGAGCTGCGAGGAATATGCCTACGACATGCTCTGCCGCGACGACGGCGCGGGTTTCATCTACCTGCCGATCCTCAACTACGCCGACGGCAATCTCGATTTCCTCGAGGCGCTGCAGCAGGCCGAGGACACGGTGAACTCGCTCTCGGACGGCGGGGCGCATTGCGGCACGATCTGCGACGCGGCGAGCCCGACCTTCATGCTCCAGCACTGGGTGCGCGACCGCAGGCAGGCCGATCATCGCTCGGGCGGGCGCATAGCGCTCGAACACGCGATCAAGCGCCAGTGCGCCGACACCGCGCGCCTCTACGGACTGGAGGACCGCGGCGTGATCGCCCCCGGCTATCTCGCCGATCTCAACGTGATCGATCTCGACCAGCTGAAGCTGGGCAAGCCCTGGCTCGCTTTCGACCTGCCGGCGGGCGGCAAGCGCCTGCTGCAGAAGGCGGAGGGCTACGTGGCGACGATCAAAGGCGGCGTGGTCACCTTCCGCGATGGAAAATGGACCGGCGCGACGCCGGGAGGCCTGATCCGCGGCCCGCAACGAGCCGCCATGCTCGAAGCAGCGGAGTAGCCTTTCCGCTCTCATGTCATCCCAGCGAAAGCTGGGATGACGGAGAGAAAACGGATTCGGCGAGCGCACGCGGCTTTCGCCGAGGTGGCGGACGCCGCTACACCCGCATCGGCATCAGCACATAGAGCGCCGGGCTGCTGGCATCCTGCCGGATCAGCGTCGGCGCGCCGGCGTCGGCCAAGTGCAGTTCCACCGTGTCGCTGTCGATCTGGCTCAGGATGTCCTTGAGATAGTTGGCGTTGAAGCCGATCTCGAACCCTTCGGCCGCGTAGTCGGCCGGGACTTCCTCGGCCGCGGTGCCGTTGTCCGGACTGGTGACAGAGAGCGTGACCTTGTCCGTATCGAGCCCCATCTTCACCGCCCGGGTCTTCTCGGTGGCGATCGTCGCGACGCGGTCGACGCCTTCGTAGAAGCTCTTGGGATCGAGCTTGAGCAGCTTGTCGTTCCCGGTCGGAATCACGCGGCTGTAATCGGGGAAGGTGCCGTCGATCAGCTTGCTGGTCAGCACCACCCCGCCCTCACCGCCGAGCGTGAAGCGGATCTTGCTCGCCGACAGGTCGACCTGGACGTTGCCGTCGAGCGCTTCCTCGAGCAGCTTGCGCAGCTCCGCCACGGCTTTGCGCGGCACGATCACGTCGGGCATGCCCGCCGCGCCTTCGGGCTGCGCGATGGTGAAGCGAGCGAGCCGGTGGCCGTCGGTCGCCGCGGCCTTGAGGACCGGCTTGTCCTCGTCCGACACGTGCAGGAAGATGCCGTTGAGGTAGTAGCGCGTCTCTTCGGTCGAGATCGCGAAGCGGGTGCGGTCGATCAGCTCGGCCAGTGTCTTCGCAGGAATTTCGAAGCTCGTCGGCAGATCGCCCTCGACGATCACCGGGAAGTCGTCGCGCGGCAGCGTGGGGAGCTGGAAGCGGCTGCGTCCGGCCTTGACCGTCATGCGGTTGTCGGCGGTCTCCAGGCTCACTTGGCTCCCGTCGGGCAGCTTGCGCGCGATGTCGAACAGCAGGTGCGCCGAAACCGTGACCGCGCCGGGCGCGTCGACCGATGCCGCGGCCATGTTCTCCACCACCTGCAGGTCGAGGTCGGTCGCCATGACCTTCAGCGCTCCGCCCTCTCCTGCCTCGATCAGCACGTTCGAGAGGATCGGAATGGTGTTGCGGCGCTCCACCACGGACTGGACGTGGCTGAGGCACCTCAGGAGCGTGGCACGTTCGATAGTGGCCTTCATCGCGTATCAATTCCCCCATGCGCGCCCGCCGAAAGGTTCGGGGCCGGAATCGCCCGCGAGCGCCGGAAAGTGGCCAGTATCCTTAGTGACGAGGCGTGACGGGGCAAGAACGAATGGGCGTCAGTGCCGATTCCTTGGGGATAAATCCCCGTTCAGGATATCATCGCCATGCCGCCGTTCACGTGCAGCGTCTGCCCCGTGATGTAAGCCGCCTCGTCCGATGCGAGGTAGGCGACCGCCGCACCGATATCCTCGCCCTCGCCCATCCGGCCCATCGGGATGCGCGCGTTGAGCGCGTCCTTCTGCGCGTCGGGAAGCTGGTCGGTCATCGCCGTACGAATGAAACCAGGGGCGACGCAATTGACCGTGATCCCGCGACTCGCAAGTTCCTGCGCAAGGCTCTTGGACATGCCGACGAGCCCCGCCTTCGCCGCCGCGTAGTTCATCTGCCCCGGATTGCCGGTCGCGCCGACAACGCTGGTGATGCTGACGATGCGGCCGTGCTTGGCCTTCATCATCGGCCGCGTGGCGGCACGCATCAGACGGAAGGCGGCCTCGAGATTGATCCGCATGACCGCGTCCCACTCCTCGTCCTTCATCCGCATGGCGAGGTTGTCGCGCGTCACCCCGGCGTTGTTCACCAGTATGTCGATCTTGCCCAGCGTATCGATCGTGGCGGGAATCAGCTCCTCGACCTGGGTCGTGTTGGAAAGGTCGCAGGTGATCTCGACATGATCGCCCCCGACCTCCTCGTTGATCTGCTCGCGAAAACTGCGCAGCTTCGCGCTGTTCGACCCGCTGAGCGCCAGCCGCGCGCCTTGCCGCGCCAGCGCATAGGCGATCGCCGACCCAATCCCGCCGCTGGCGCCGGTGACGAGGGCGGTCTTTCCTTCGAGCGAAAACATCCTTTTCTCCGATTCAATTTGTTCGCGCAGAGGCCGCAGAGATCGCGGAGGGTTCCTGATCCGGCCGGTAGTCGTTCACAAGCCTGCGGATACCCTCTTTCATCGTCAGGCCCGAAAAATTGAGAAGCAACCCTACGGGCTGCTTGGTCAACCGCAAATAGGTTAGCAATTGCTTCGCGTGCAGCTTGGTGAGCTTCTCGACCGATTTGATCTCGAGAATCAATCGGTTCTCGACAAGCAAGTCGATGCGGAACGCGCAACCGAAGTGGAGGTCGTCATAGTCGATCGCCACCGGGACCTGCCGTGCGACCGCATAACCGCGCTTGACCAGCGCCCCTGCGAGGACCGCCTCATACACGCTTTCCAGCAATCCTGGCCCCAACTCGCGATGAATGCGAATCGCTTCCCCGACCACGTCCGAACTGATGGCGTCGATCGGCTGCATCCATTCCCCTCCGCGTCCTCTGCGCGCTCTGCGCGAACCCTACAAATCCTTCGCGAGCGCTTCGATATCCGCCATGGTGATGGCGCTGGTGGTGCCGGCTTCCTTGTCGATGCGGCCGATCATCGGGGCAAGAACCTTGCCGCCCAGTTCGACGAAGTGCTCGATGCCGGCGCGGCGCATGGCGAGCACGCTTTCGCGCCAGCGGACGCGGCCGGTCACCTGCTCAACCAGCAAGCGTTGCTCCTCGGCCGGGTCCGTCACCTGCTCCGCGGTGACGTTGGCGTAGAGCGGCAGAGTGAAGGCGCCGGGCGGGGTCTTCGCCAGCGCCTCGGCCATGGCGTCTGCGGCGGGCTGCATCAGGTCGCAGTGGAACGGCGCGGAGACCGGCAGCAGCACGCCGCGCTTGATTCCGTGATCCTTCACCAGAGCGACCGCGCGCTCGATCGCGCCCTTATGGCCGGAAAGCACTACCTGCCCGGGATCGTTGTCATTGGCGACTTGGCACACTTCCCCTTCGGCAGCGGCGTCGGCCAGCGCCTGCGCCTTCTCCAGATCGGCGCCGAGCAGCGCGCACATCGCGCCCTCGCCCACCGGAACCGCCGCTTGCATCGCCTGTCCGCGCAACTTGAGCAGCCGTGCGGTATCGGCAAGCGAGAATGCACCTACGGCACAGAGCGCCGTATATTCGCCGAGCGAGTGACCGGCGACGCAGTCGCCCTTGTCCGCCAGCGCGACGCCGAATTCGCGCTCCAGCACGCGCAGGGTGGCGATGGCGTTGGCCATGATCGCGGGCTGCGCGTTCTCGGTCAGTGTCAGCGCGTCTTCCGGCCCGTCGCGCATGATCTTTGACAGGCTCTGCGACAGCGCCTCGTCGACTTCCTCGAACACCTCGCGCGCGGCGGCGCTGGCGTCGGCGAGCTCGGCGCCCATGCCGACTTTCTGGCTCCCCTGTCCGGGAAAAACGAATGCACGCATGTCAGTCTCCTTCGGCGGCGCGGCTTATGAGTGCGGGGCGCGCCCCGCAAGGCCGAACGGCACGATCTTGTTCGCCGCATCATGCCCGATGTCGGCCAGACCGAGGTAGGGGATATCCGCCTTCGCGCACCAGTATTGCGCGATCTCCTCCGCGCTCGCACCGAAAGGCCGATCATTTTCCGGGACCTCGGAAACCCGCCCCAGGCGCAGGCCCGCGATCCCGCGCAGGTGCTGGCTGATATGGAAGAACAGCCGGTCCACGGCGTAGAGGTGTTCCGACACCTCCTCCACCATCACCACATGGCCCGCGAGATCGGGCATCAGGTCGGTACCGCAGAGCATCGCCAAGGTCATCAGATTAAACGCCGCCGCGGGATGCCCATCGAGCGTCCCTTCGAGCCCCTCCTCACCGCCTGTCAGCCAGTCCAGCGCCCGCTGCACGGCCGCTGCGCCGCCGTCGCGCCGCACGTCGGCGACCATCGGTCCGTGAGCGGGGCGCCCGATCCCGGCGCGACAGAGCGCCGCCAGCAGATAGCCGGTATCCGAGTAGCCGAGGAACGGCTTGCCTTGCGCAGCGGCCTCCATCCGCGAGACCGCCTCCGCCGCGATCCGGTTGGAGCCATAGCCGCCGTGAGCGAACCAAACCGCGTCCACCGCGGGGTCGTTCGCACAGTCGAGCAGTGCGGCAAGCCGCACTTCGTCGTCTCCGGCGAAATGCCCGTGTCGGGCGAAGCATTGCTCGTGAAACCGCAGCTCCACACTTTCGAACTCAGCCGCGATCGCGAGCACAGCATCGGCATGCTCGCGCTCCAGCGGCTTTCCAGGGGCGCAAATGGCAATGCGTGTCATACACGGGACCTAGCGAGCTTGTGTCCGCCTGCACAACTGAATACGCAGCGGGCAATGGACGATATCCCCACAGCCGACGAGCTTTTCACCCGCCCGTTCTTCTTCAGCGGGATCGGCGGATCCGGGATGCTGCCGCTCGCGCAGATCGTGAAAGGGCGCGGTGGCGAGGTCGCAGGGAGCGACCGCAGTCGTGACCAGGGGCGCACGCCGGAGAAGTTCGCGGCGCTCGAGGCACAGGGCTTCGCGCTCCATCCGCAGGACGGCAGCGGGATCGTTTCGGCGGAACAGGTCTTCGTCGCCTCTGCCGCGATCGAGGATACGGTACCCGAAGTGGTCCGTGCGAAGGAACTCGGCTGCCTCAGGATGTCGCGGGCCGAGCTCAACTCGATCCTGTTCAACACCAGCGGCGCCGGCCTCGCAGTGGCGGGCACGAGCGGCAAGTCCACCGTGACAGGCATGCTCGGCTGGATCATGCACGCGGCCGGCCGCGATCCGACGGTGATGAACGGCGCGGTGATGAAGAACTTCGTCACCGCCGAGCGCCCGAACGCCAGCGCGCTGGTCGGCGGACGCAGCATCTACGTCAGCGAAGTGGACGAGAGCGACGGGTCGATCGCGCTCTACCGCCCGGCGGTGGGCGTGCTGCTCAACGTCAGCCTCGACCACAAGGGGATGGACGAGTTGCGGCAGCTCTTCGGCGCGTTTCTCGCCCGCAGCCGCATCGCGGTGATTAACGCCGACGACGCCGAGGCGCTGGCGCTGCTCCCGCATGCGAACGAAGTCATCACCTTCGGCATCGATCAGGAGAAGGCGCAGATCGGCGTCGTGCCCGGCTCGGTCGCCGAAGGGCCGCTACGGCAGGCAGCGATGATCGTCGACCGGCACGACGGCAGCGAGCATGCGCTCACGCTGGCGATGCCGGGCAAGCACAACCTCTCGAACGCGCTGGCAGCCATCGCCGCGGCGGCCGCCGCGGGCGTGCCGGTCGCGGCTTCGGTTGCGGCGCTTGCGGACTTCAAGGGGCTCGCGCGGCGGTTCGATCTCGTGGGTGTCAGCGCCTCGGGCATCGCGGTGATCGACGACTTCGGCCACAATCCCGAGAAATGCGCCGCCACCCTGCGCACGCTGAAGGCGCACGAAGGGCGCGTGATCGCCTTCTTCCAGCCGCACGGCTACGGCCCTCTGCGGCAGATGGGCGCCGAACTGGCCGAGACGTTCGCGCGCGAACTCGGGCCCGAGGATTGCACGATCCTGTGCGATCCGGTCTATTTCGGCGGCACGGTCGACCGCGGCGAGGGCAGCGAGCGGATCGTGCGGCTGATCGAAGTGGCCGGCGGCCATGCCGAATACATCCCCACGCGCAAGGCCTGCGGCGACCGCATCGTCTGCCTCGCCCGACCGAACCACCGCGTGGTGGTCATGGGCGCGCGCGACGACACGCTGACGACTTTCGCGCGCGAACTGCTGGAGCGGCTGGGTTAGGAAATCCGTAGGGCGATAGCGCCCGGGAGCCCCGCAGCGGCATCCATTACCGGAACGGCGGCTCGTTGAACGCGCGCAGCTTGCGCGAGTGCAGGCGATTGCCCTCCTGTCGCAGCAGACGGCAGGTGGTCACGCCGATCTGCATGTGCGCGGCGATGGCTTCCTCGTAGAACTTGTTCGCCTGCCCCGGCAGCTTGATCTCACCGTGGAGCGGCTTGTCGGAAACGCACAGTAGCGTGCCGTAAGGCACCCGGAAGCGGTAGCCCTGCGCGGCGATGGTGGCGCTTTCCATGTCGATCCCGACCGCGCGGCTGAGCGAGAGGCGGCGCGCGGACTGAGTATAGCGCAGCTCCCAGTTACGATCGTCGGTCGTGACGACCGTGCCGGTGCGCATCCGGCGCTTGAGGTCCGCGCCGTGGGTGCCGCTGACTTCCTCGGCCGCCTTGGCGAGCGCCTGCTGGACCTCGGCGATGGCCGGCAGCGGGATCTCCGGCGGAAGCACCGGATCGAGCACGTGATCGTCACGCAAGTAGGCGTGCGCGAGCACATAGTCGCCGATCTTCTGGCTCGGCCTGAGTCCGCCGCAGTGGCCGATCATCAGCCATGCCTCCGGCCGCAGGACGGCGAGGTGATCGCAGATCGTCTTCGCGTTCGACGGGCCGACGCCGATGTTGACCAGCGTGATCCCGCCGCGGTCCTTCCCGATCAGGTGGTAGGCGGGCATCTGATGGCGACGCCAGGCGGTGTCCGACAGCTCCGAGCGCGCATTTTTGCGCGGGGTGTCGAGATAGAGCCCGCCCGCGCCGGCAAGCGCGATGCACTCGTCATTACCAAGCTGCTCGCCGGCCCAGTCGACGAATTCGTCGACGTAGCGGTGATAGTTGGTGAACAGGATGAAGCGCTGGAAGTGCGCCGGATCGGTGCCGGTGTAGTGCGCCAGCCGCGCCAGGCTGAAATCGGTCCGGAGTCCGTCGAACAGCGAGAGCGGGATCGGATCGCCCGGCGCGCCGAGTTCGATCCCGTCGGCCAGTTCGTCCCCGATATCGGCCAGCTCGGTCGAGGGAAAATGGCGGGCGAGCTCCTGCGGGCTGATGCCGGCCAGCTCGGCCCCCGCCTCGCCGTCGAGCACGTAGGGGAACGGGATTTCCTGCCGCGAGGACACCACGTCCACGTCAACGTCGTAGTCGCTGGTGATCAGCCGCAACTGCTCGCTGAGGTAATCGGCGAACAGATGGGGGCGCGTGACGGTGGTGGTGTAGGTGCCCGGCGCGTTGAGCCGGCCATAGGCGCGGCTGCGGTCTTCCGGTCGGGTGCCGCCGCGAAAGCGCAAGCGGAGCTCCGGATACGCATAGCTGCCGTCGCTGCGCTTCTCGGGCTTCGGCAGGGTGCCTTCGCGGCCGAAAGCGATGATGTCGGCCCGCAGGCGGTGAACCGCCTCATCGTAGAGGCGAGTGAGGTCTTCGATGATCTTTTCAGGTGATTCCATCGACGGCCATTAGCGCCTCTTGCGTGACAATTCCAAGTCCCGTCCGGAGGGAAGAAGGGCGCGTCCCCCTTCGCACGCACAAAAAAGGGCGCGACCCTCGCAGGCCGCGCCCTCCTTTTTTCCTGTCGGTGCGGGTCAGCCGTTGGCTTCGTCCGTAGCCTCGCCTTCAGCGGGGCTTTCCAGCATATCGGCCGGAATCTCGCCCGGTTCAAGCGTCGGATCGATGGCATTGGCCTGGGCCATTTCCTCGATCTCGGCCTGCTCGTCGGCGAAGATCTGCGCGAGCACGTCGACACCCTGGCGCTGCAGTTCGGCCTCGTCTTCCGAGCGAGCGACGTTCGCCTTCACGGTGACGTGGACTTCCGGGTGCAGCGCGACGGTGACGTCGTGCATGCCGAGCGTCTTGATCGGATGACCCATGATGACCTGGCGCTTGTCGATCTCATGGCCCTGCTCGGCAAGCCCCGCAACGACGTCACGCACGTTCACCGAGCCGTAGAGGTGGCCGGCATTCGACGAGGCGCGGATCAGCACGATCTCGACGCCATCGACCTTCTCGCCCTGCTTCTCGGCATCGGTGCGGCGCTCCGCGTTTTCCTTCTCCAGGCGTTCGCGGTTGGCTTCGAAGACCTTCTTGTTCGACTCGTTGGCGCGCAGCGCCTTCTTCTGCGGCAGCAGGAAGTTGCGGGCGTAGCCGTCCTTCACGGAAACGACGTCGCCGATGTTGCCCAGATTCCCGATGCGTTCGAGGAGGATGATGTCCATGTCTCTTCTCCTCTTACTTCACGATGTAGGGCAGCAGGCCGATGTGGCGCGCGCGCTTGATCGCCTTGGCGAGTTCGCGCTGCTTCTTGGCACTGACGGCGGTGATGCGGCTGGGGACGATCTTGCCCCGCTCGGACATGAAGCCCTGGAGCAGGCGCACGTCCTTGTAATCGATCTTCGGCGCGTTCTTGCCCGCGAACGGGCAGGACTTGCGGCGGCGGAAAAACGGACGGGCCATCAGTCGCGCTCCTCACGTTCAGAGCGACGCTTCCGGTCGCGTTCGTTCTTGCGCATCATCACGCTCGGGCCGCTCTCGTGCTCGTCGACACGGATGGTCATGTAGCGGATGACGTCTTCGTTGATGCGGGTCTGGCGCTCGAGCTCTTCCACCACGGCGCCGGGGCCTTCGATGTTGAGCAGCACGAAGTGCGCCTTGCGGTTGCGGTCGATCTTGTAGGCGAGGGACTTGAGGCCCCAGGTCTCCGTCTTGGTGACCTTGCCGTCGTTCTTTTCGACGATTTCGGTGGCGGTTGCCGCCAGCGCATCGACCTGGCTCTGGCTCAGATCCTGACGCGCGAGAAAGACATGCTCGTAAAGAGCCATGCTTCGCTTCCTTCACTCTGTAATGCCGATCGCTGGCTGATCCGCGGGATTGCGGGGCCCCTCCGGCTTTCTTCCATTTCCCCGCCCGGAGACAGGGAAGGCGCGCACATAGCGGCATCGGCGTGGAATGCAAGGCATAGCTGGGCTTGTGCGGCAGGAACGCAGGCGGCAGGGCAGCGTAGAGCAGCGAAACAGGAGATTCCATGCCCGGCGGATTGGTTGCGCTTCTCGACGACGTTTCCGTAATTGCGCGTGCCGCTGCGGGCTCCGTCGACGATGTCAGTATAGCGGCGAGCAGGGCCGGTTCGAAAGCCGCGGGCGTGGTGATCGACGATGCGGCCGTGACCCCGTCCTACGTCACCGGCCTGTCGCCTGCGCGCGAGCTGCCGATCATCTGGAAGATCACCAAGGGCAGCCTGAAGAACAAGCTGCTGATCCTGCTCCCCGGCGCGCTGCTGCTGAGCCAGTTCCTGCCCGCAGCGATCATCTTCATCCTCATGCTCGGGGGCGGCTTCCTCAGCTACGAGGGCGCCGAGAAGGTGATGGAGAAGCTGGGCGGCGAGAAGCACGGCAAGACGCTGGAGGATCCGATCGAGGACCCGGCCGCGTTCGAACAGCAGCGCGTCTCCGGCGCGATCCGGACCGACCTGATCCTGTCCGCCGAGATCATGGCGATCACGCTCAACGAAGTCGCGGTCGAAACCTTCGTGGTCCGCGCGGGCGTGCTCGCGCTCGTCGGCGTGGCGATCACGTTCGTGGTCTACGGCGCGGTGGCGCTGATCGTGAAGATGGACGACGTGGGGCTGCACTTGTCCGAGAAGAGCTCCGCGCTCGCGCAGAGCGTCGGCCGTTTCCTGCTGCGCGCGATGCCTCGCCTGCTTACCGCCCTGTCGCTGATCGGCACGGTGGCGATGCTGTGGGTCGGCGGGGGGATCGTCCTCCATGGCCTCGCAGAGCTGGGCGTCTCCCAGCCGGAGCACCTCGTGGAGGACATCCGGCATGGGGTGGAAGCGGCGACGGGCGCCGTGGGCGGGGTGGCAGGCTGGATCACCTTCGCCGGACTGTCCGCCCTGTTCGGCCTTGTCCTCGGCGCGGTGATTGCCTTTGTCCTGCACAAAGTGCTGCGGATTGGAAGCGGCGCGCACTAGCGCGCACGCCGGAGCACCCGGCGCCCTCCGTAGGCACCCGCGAGTAAGCGCCCCGTTTCATGGCAACCGGTCGGCGTTCCGCGAGGGCGGCACCGTCCCGACGCATGTTATCGAACTTCCTCTACTCCACGGTCTCGCCGGCAAAGGCCTCGCGCCGCGCCACGTCTATCGCATCGCTGAAGCTGAGCACGCTCGCGAGGAACACCGGCGCCGGGATGCCATCGCCTGTGATCACATCCCATTCGATGTAGGGATCGCCCTCGTCGTCCAGAAAGGTGCTGCTGAACCGATACTTCCGGGCCAGTGCGAGGGCCTCCTCGGCGGTCCACGGTTCCTTGCGGTCGAAGCCGGCCGAGAACTGCAGCGCGTCGCAACCATCGTGGGACGTTTCGTCGCAGCCGTAGAAGTAAATCCGAGTCGACCATCCGGAAAGCCGGGTCAGGATCATCGGATCGCCCGTGCCGTCCTCTGTCAGCTCGGCATCGTACCCGGCCCCTTCGAGAGCGGCGAGAATGCCCTGGGGGTTCTTGGCGGCCACCATCGCTTCGCCGGTCTGGGCGCCCAGCGGCGCCGCAGCAAGAACGAGCGCGCTGGCGGCAATCAGTCTCTTCATTCTGTCGGTTCCCCCCGTAAATTGGACTTGCAGACTGGCGGGAATCGGTCGTCGAGGCAACGTCAAAGGAGCGGGCGCCCTCCCGTTCCCGTCAATCCTCGGGGCTGCGAGTCAGGCACCGCCCGCTCTCATCCCTTCCCTTTGGTCTTTGTCTTGCCCGCCCTGGCATTGGCGGCGATGAAATCGATGATCATCCCCGCAATGTCCTTGCCGCTCGCGGCCTCAATTCCTTCCAGGCCGGGCGAGGAATTGACTTCCATGATGACCGGCCCGTGATTGCTGCGCAGCATGTCCACGCCGCAGACGTTCAGCCCCATGCGCTTGGCCGCGCGCACGGCGGTCGAGCGTTCCTCGGGCGTGATCCTGACCAGTTCCGCGCTGCCGCCGCGGTGGAGGTTGCTGCGGAAATCGTCGGGCGCGCCAGTGCGCTTCATCGCGGCGACGACCTTGCCACCGATCACCAGCGCGCGGATGTCGGTGCCGCCAGCTTCCTTGATGAACTCCTGCACCAGGATGTTGACGTTGGCGCCCCGGAAGGCCTCGATCACCGACTTGGCGCTCGCCTCGGTCTCGGCGAGGACGACGCCGATTCCCTGCGTGCCTTCGAGCAGCTTGATCACCACCGGCGGCCCCTTGACCGCCTTGACGATCTCCTCGGTCTGTTTCGGGTCGTGCGCGAAGGCCGTCAGCGGTAGGCCGAGACCGTGCTTGGCGAGAATCTGCATCGAACGCAGCTTGTCGCGGCTGCGGCCGATCGCGACGCTTTCGTTGAGCGGCCAGACACCGCTCATCTCGAACTGGCGCAGGATCGCGAGGCCGTAATGCGTGATCGAGGCGCCGATGCGCGGGATCACCGCGTCGTAGCCGGTCAGCGTCTCGCCATTATAGGTTACCGTCGGGCGGTGCGAGGCGATCTGCACGTTGCAGCGCAGCGTGTTGAGCACGTCGAGCACATGGCCCCGCGCCTCCGCCGCCTCCACCAGCCGCCGGTGTGAGTAAAGGTTCGGATTCCGGGCAAGCATGGCAATCTTCATGGCACGCGATCTTTCCTCGGCATGCGCCCGGGCGACTGGAGCCACGAGCTGCCCGAATCAACGACAAACCGCCGGCGAAGTGCCGTGCGGCCGATAAGCAGGGGAAATTGCATGTCCGAGCGGTCGGCAAGACTGATCTCGGCACGAAATTCGACGGCGCCGATACGCATCGGCGTCTTCACGATCAAGCGCATTTGCGTCTCGCCGTTCGAGCTGGTGATCCCGCGCTTGTCTACCTGGACCGCCTCGCACACCTGACGCACGTGCTGGCGCCCGAAATCGACCGCGAAACGGACGTAATTCCGCCCGTCTCGTTCGAACCGGTCGAGCACGGTCGCGTGAAGCGACGAGGTCCGCGCGCCGGTATCGATCTTGGCCGGAACGGCGGTGAGGCCCAGTTCGGGTAAAGCCACCAGTTCGCGCCATCCGACCGCCGGCAATGGCTCCTTCTTCGCGCTCAACCGACGATCGCCAGCCCGTCGCCCCCGTCGCCGGTGGCCAGCCGCCGCAGCACCTTGCCGCTGGCGAAATCGACTTCGGCGATCGTGTCGGTGCCGGTCTCGGCGACGTAGATGCGCTCCCCATCCTCGGACCAGACGATCGTGACCTGCTGGCGCTCTTCCGCCTCCTGGCGGCCCGAGACCTCGATCGTGCGTACCGCGCGCGCCGTGGCGAGATCGATGACCGTCAGCGAACCATCGGCCATGTTGGAGGTCACCGCGACATCGCCCTGCGGCCGGACCGCGAGGCGCAGCGGGAAGTCGCCGGTCGCGACCTCGTGCCGCACCTCCAGTGTCTGCGGATCGACGGCGAACGCCTTGTCCGACCCCCGCGCGGAAACCCATAGAGTCTCGCCGTCCGGCGCGAGATCGATCCCTTCCGGCTCGATGCCGACTTCCACCGAGCGCGGCGCGCGGCGGGTCAGCAAGTCGACCAGCGTCACCGTTTTCGAGCCGAGGTCGACCGTCCAGGCATGCCGCGCATCGGGCGCGACGGCGAGCATGTGCGTACCTTCCTGCCCGGTCGAGAATTCGAACGCCTCGGCATTCTCGCTGAGCGGATTGCGGATCCAGAAGATCGAGCGGCGTCCCTCGGCACTCGCGTAGAGATCGCCGTTCGCATGCCAGACGATCCCGTGCGGCCGCGCGTTCTCCCCCAGCTCGATCCGCTTGACCCGCGAGAGGTCGCTCGCGCGGAACACGTCGACGCTCGTGCCGCCGTAGCAGGCGAGCGCGACATGCGTGCCGTCGGGCGAGGTGGCGAGCTCGTGCGGGTTGGCGCAGCTATCGACCCGCGCGACCTCTTTGCCGCTCGCGAGGTCGATCTTCGACAGCGAGTTGCCGAACTTGTTGGCGACGAACACCGCGGCCTCGCCACCGGCCGCCGATCCCGCGCCGGGCTCCTCGGCAACGGGCGCGCAGGCCGCCGCGGCCAGGCATAGAAGCGATAAAACCCGCATGACGTCCTCCGAGCAGCCCTCCGTAGTGAGAGGGAGGATAACCGACCTTGCCGCCTTCTCCGAGTCCCCGCGAAGGCGGAGACCTCAGGATATCAGCGGAGCGCCAATGGCATGAGGTCCCCGCCTTCGCGGGGACTCACACGGGGCCTACCAGCCCGTCGGCTTGCCCTTGTTCTGCTCGTCGAGCCAGGCCTTCAGCGGCGCGAAGTATTCGAGCATCGGCTTGGCGCTCATCTCGCGGGTGCCGGTGAACGCCTCGAGCGCGTCGGGCCACGGTTCGCTCGCGCCCATCTCCAGCATCTGCGCCAGCTTCGCGCCCACTTCCTTGTTGCCGTAGAAGCTGCAGCGGTGGAGCGGGCCCTTCCAGCCGGCCTGATCGCAGGCGGCCTTGTAGAACTGGAACTGCAGGATGCGCGCGAGGAAGTACCGCATGTAGGGCGTGTTGCCCGGGATGTGGTACTTCGCGCCCGGATCGAAGGCGTCGGCCGGCCGCTCGACCGGCGGCGTGATGCCCTGATACTCGCGCCGCAGCTCGGTCCATGCGGTGTTGTAGTCCGCCGGAGCGATCGATCCGTCGAACACGCCCCAGCGCCACTTGTCGACCAGCAGGCCGAACGGCAGGAACGCGACCTTGTCCATCGCCTGCCGCAGCAGGAGGCCGATGTCCTTCTCTGCGCCCGGCACCTGGCTGCGGTCGAGCAGGCCGATCTGGACGAGGTATTCAGGCGTGATCGACAGCGCGACGAAATCGCCGATCGCCTCGTGGAACCCGTCGTTCGCGCCGTTGAGATAGAGGTACGGCTGCTCGTTGTAGGCGCGCTGGTAGTAGTTGTGCCCCAGCTCGTGGTGGATGGTGACGAAGTCGTCCGCATTCACCTTGATGCACATCTTGATGCGGATGTCGTCCTTGTTGTCGACGTCCCAGGCGCTGGCGTGACACACCACTTCGCGGTCGGCCGGCTTGGTGAACAGGCTGCGCTCCCAGAAGGTTTCCGGCAGCGGCTTGAAGCCGAGCGACGAATAGAAGCCCTCGCCGATCTTGACCATGTCGAGCGGCTCCTTGCCCTGCGCTTCCAGCAGCTCGCCGATATCATAGCCGAGATCGCCCGAACCCTCCGGCGCGACGATCGGGTAGATATTGCCCCATTCCTGCGCCCACATGTTGCCGAGCAGGTCGGCGCGGATCGGCCCGGTGGTCGGCTGCACCGCGTTGCCGTATTTCTCGTTGAGCTGCGTGCGCACGTAAGTGTGGAGCGCCTCGTACAGCGGCCGGGTCTCCTGCCACAGCCGCTCGGTCATGGCGGTGAATTCCTCGGGGTCCATGTCGTAGCCGGAGCGCCACATCGCCCCCACGTCGTCGAACCCGAGCTCGGTCGCGCCGCCGTTGGCGATCTCGACCATGCGGACGTATTCTTCCTTCATCGGCGCGCCGACGTTGTCGTGCCAGCTCGCCCACATCTCGGCGAACTCCTCGGGCGTGTGCTCGAGATTGCCCATCTCCGCCTCGATGTCGGAGCCGGAGATCTCCTGCCCGTTGAGCGTGCCGCGGCCCTTGCCGTACTGGCTCTGCAGGCTGGTCGCGATCTCGTTGAGTTCGGTCGCGGCGCCCGCCGTGGTCGGCGCGGGCAGGACGATGCCGTTGCGCAGGATATCCAGCTTGCGCGCGACGTCGGGGTCGAGCCCCTGGATTTGTGCGTACTTCGCGGCCTCAAGCGCGTACTTGACCGACTTCTCGGTCCCTTCCGCACCTGCCTGCGCGGCGAGCGCGTCGGTATCGTCAGTGATGTAGGTCGCGTTGACCCAATAGACCCGGCTCGCGTCGACCGAGTAGTCGAACAGGTCCTTCTCCACCATGTCGACCCAGGCGGCCGCGCCCTGCGGCGTCATCGGATATTCCTGCTGCGCGGTCTGCTCGCCGGCGGGCGGGCTGGTATCCTGCGCGTGAGCGGGAACGGCGAGCGAGACGGCAAGCGCGGCAAGCGCGACGGGTGCGAACTTCATGATCTGGGGCATCCTCTCATGCGGAACCGGTTTCGGCAGATACCGGTTTTTGAACCTCCGCCGGACGCGAATCAAGCGGTTGCGCCGAGAAACTCCACCAGTGCATCACCCAGCGCGCCTTCGGTCACCGAGCTCATGTGCGTGCCGGGTATCTCCACATGGCGCGCATCGGGCAGCGCCTCGGCAAGCTTGGCCGCCGAGCCGTTGTCGTCGTCCTTGTCGCCGCACAGGACCATTGTCGGCATCGTGATCTTCGCCAATTCCTCGGGATCGGTGTCGTCCACCGCCTGAAGCAACAGCCGTGCGGCCACGCGGTCGATCTTCATCGTCTTCATGAAGCTGACCGCCATGAACGCCGGATCGCCGCGTTCGACCTCGTCGAAGCGGTCGATCGCGTCGATGAAGAACGCCGCGCGCCGGTTCCAGCCGGCCAGCCCCTCTAGGCCCATCCCACCCAGCACCAGCCGGCGCGGACGAAGCCCGTCGATCACCGCCCGCGCCGAAGTTCGCGAGCCAAGCGAGAAACCGACCAGGTCGTAGTCCTCCAGCCCCAGTGCCTCGACCAGCGCCGCCGCATCCTTCGCCAGCACGCCCGGCGGATAGGCATCGGCCTCGTGCGGCTTGGCGCTGTCGCCGTGCGCCCGCAGGTCGGGCATCACCGCCTCGAACCCTGCGTCGGCCAGCTTCTGCGCATGCCCGAAGCGGATCCAGTTCATCTCCGCGCTCGAGAACAGTCCGTGCAGCATCAGCACCGGCCGGCCCGCGCCGAGTCGATGCACGGCCAGTTCGGCACCGTCGAAAGATGCGACCCTCTCCATCGTCCGCTCGCTCATTGTGGAGGCTCCACGCCCGCCGCTTCCCATTTCGCGACGAGGGTTTCCTGCTCGTCGGAGCGCTGGCGCGGCAGCGTGCTCGTGTCGAGCCAGGCCTCGTGCAGGCTTTCGGCGCCGAAGTGGCTCTGGGGGACGAAGTCGGACGGATCGTCGAAGCTGCCGACCGTCAGATCCATTCGGTCGCTGCCCTCGACATAGCGGAAACCGAGCGGCGTACCGCAATTCGAGCAGAACGGGCGCGAGGCGATCGGCGAGCTTGCATACCAGTCGGGCTCCCGCTCCCATGCAACTCCGTCGCGCCGCACGCTGACGAAGCACGCGGCGACACCGCCTGTCGCCCGTTGGCACATGCGGCAGTGGCACAGGTAAGCCTCGGCCGGATCGACCTCGGCACTATAGCGGATGCGGCCGCACTGGCAGCCGCCTGACTTGGTTTGCTCCATGTCCTCCACCTACCGCAGCGCCTGACATGCGCAAACCCGCTTGAGTATATAAGCATGCTTATTATATACCCGGCCATGGACACCAACCCAGGCTATCTTCTCGCCGACAACTCGCGCCTGCTGCGCCGCGCCTTCGACGAGCGGGTGCGCGAAGCGGGCGTGACGGCGCCGCAGGCGCGCCTCCTGCTCAATCTCGAACGGCATCCGGGCCGCAACCAGGCTTTCTACGCCGAACGGCTGGAGATCGAGCCGATTACGCTGTGCCGCATGGTCGACCGGATGGAGGAAGCCGGCCTGGTCGAACGCCGCGCCGATCCCGACGACCGGCGCGCGCGGCTGCTTCACCTGACCGTCCGCAGCCGCGGCAAGATCGCCCGCATCCGCGCCGCGCTCGACGGGTTGATCGAAACCATGCTGGCCGGTTTCGACGCGGAGGAAGAGGCAGTCTTCATGGCCATGCTCGAACGCGTTTCCACCAACCTCTCGGCCCCGTCGAAGGAGCTTGCCGCCAATGGCTGACGCCGATCCCGCAACGCTGCCCGAAGCCGCGAACGAAGTCCCCGCCCCCGAATCGGCCCCCGAACAGGCGGAACCGGCGCCTGCCAAGCCGCGCCGCTGGGGCCGGATCGCGCTGATGGCGGCCGTGCCGCTCGCCATGCTGATCGCGGGCGGCATTTACTGGCTGAGCTTGCAGGGCCAGGTTTCGACCGACAACGCCTATGTCCAGCAGGACCGGGTGGCCGTCTCCGCCGAAGTCGGCGGGCAGATCGTCGAGGTTGCGGTGGAGGACGGGCAGCGCGTCGCCGCCGGCGCTCTGCTGTTCCGCATCGACCCCGAACCCTATCGCGTCCAGATCGCGCAGGCCAATGCCGCCATCGCGCAGGCCCAGGCCAACGTCACCGCGCTCAGCAACAGCAGCGACCTTTCGGGCGCATCGGTGTCCGCCGCGCGCGAGGACATCGCCTTCGCCGAAGCGAATTTCGCGCGCAAGGACGAGCTCTACAACCGCGGCTTCCTGACCAAGACCGAGCATGACGCGGCCGAACATGCGGTCCAGCAAGCGCGCGAGGAGCTCCGCATCGCGCTGGCTCAGCAGGCCGAGGCGCGGGCCAAGCTCGCGCGCGGCGCGGCCGTGCCGGGCAAGAACCCGCAAGTGGCCGCGGGCGAGGCCCAGCGGGCGGCCGCCGAACTCAACTTGCGCCGGACCGAAATCCGCGCGCCAGTCGCAGGCGTCGTGTCGCAGGCCGACCGTCTCCAGATCGGGCAGCAGGTCATGCAGGGCCTCCCGGTGGTCACCATCGTCCGGGAGGCAAGCTCCTATGTCGAGGCCAACTTCAAGGAGACCGAGCTTGAGGACATGCGCATCGGCCAGCCGGCGGAGATCCGCGTCGACGCCTATCCCGATGTCGTGCTGCGAGGCCATGTCGCCTCGATCGGCGCCGGCACCGGATCGGAGTTCTCGGTCCTCCCGGCCCAGAACGCCACCGGCAACTGGGTCAAGGTGACCCAGCGCGTGCCGGTGCGCATCAGGATCGACAGCAACAGCCCGCGTCAACTTATCGCGGGTCTCTCGACCGAGGTGACCGTCTTCACCGACGGCCGCGAGCGCTAAAGACCGGCGCGCAAGTGGCCTCGGCCGCCCTTCCCGCCCACTCCGGTGCGCCGCCGACCGACGAGGCCCAGCTTCAGGTTCGCAACCCTGCACTGCTGCTCGTGGGGATCATGGCCGCCTCGCTGCTGCAGGTGCTCGACACGACGATCGCCAACGTCGCGATCCCGCACATGCAAAGCACGCTCGGTGCGACGTCGGAAAGCATCACCTGGGTGCTGACGAGCTACATCGTCGCCTCGGCAGTCGCCATGCCGGTGACCGGCTGGCTGGCCGACCGGGTCGGCGGGCGGCGCCTGTTCATCCTCTCGGTCGCCGGCTTCATCGGCGCCTCGATGCTCTGCGGCATGGCCCAGAATCTGGAAGAGATGGTGATGTTCCGCGCGCTCCAGGGCGTTGCAGGCGCGTTCATCCCGGCGTTGAGTCAGAGCTTCATGCTCGATACCTCGCGCCCCAGCCGCCACCCGCAGGTCATGGCGATCTGGGGCATGGGGATCATGATCGGCCCGATCCTCGGCCCCATACTCGGCGGCTGGCTGACCGAGAGCGCGAACTGGCGCTGGGTGTTCTACGTCAATCTGCCGGTGGGCATTCTGGCGCTGGCGGTCCTGATGGCCGAGCTGCCCCACCGCGACGGCGCCGCGCGCCGTTTCGACCTGACCGGCTTCGCGCTGCTGGGTCTTGCCCTCGCCTCGTTCCAGCTCCTGCTCGACCGCGGCGAACACCTCGACTGGTTCGATGCGGGCGAGATCTGGCTCTACACGTTCCTCGCCGCCAGCGCCGGGTGGATGGCGATCGTCCATATGGCGACCGCGCGCAATCCGCTGTTCGAAGGGTCGATGTTCCGCGACCGGAACTTCACTCTGGCGCTCTGCTTCATGTTCGTGATCGGCGTCGTCATGTTCGCCAACATGGCGCTGCTGCCGCCGATGCTGCAGCACCTGTTCGGTTACGGCGTGATCGACACCGGGATCGTGCTGATGCCGCGCGGCGTCGGAGTGCTGATCTCGATGCAACTCTCGGGCTTGCTGATCCGCCGCGGGGTCGACGCGCGCATGGTGGTGGCGAGCGGGTTCGCGATCACCGCCTTGTCGCAGTGGCAGATGGCGCACTGGTCGCTGCAGGCCGATTCGTACCACTTCATCCTCTCGGGGCTGATCCAGGGGCTCGGCATGGGGCTGGTGTTCATCCCGCTCAACGTCACCGCCTTCTCCACGCTGGAGCCGCGCCTGCGCACAGAGGGGGCGAGCCTGCTCAACCTCGTGCGCTCGCTCGGCGCTTCGGTCGGGATCTCGGTCACCACGATCCTGCTCGCGCGCAATATCCAGATCAGCCACGAGGAGCTCGGCGGCCGTGTGACCGCGCAGAGCCTCGGCGCGCTGGACCTCTCGGCCCTCGACCGCTTCCAGGCGCTCGGCCAGGCGGGGCTCGCGATGATCGATGCCGAGGTCAACCGGCAGGCGGCGATGATCGGCTATGTCGACGATTTCTGGCTGATGATGTGGATGGCGCTGGCCGCCGTCCCGTTCGCCTTCCTGATGCGACCGGCGAAGGCCGGTGCGGGCCCTGCCGCCGACGCGGTCGGGCACTAGGTCAGCCGCGCGCGGCCCAGCGCAATGCGCGCCGCAGTTCCGCCGCGCCGTCTCGCTCATAAGGGCGGCCGTGGGCCATCACGACTTTCTCCAC
Source organism: Pelagerythrobacter aerophilus (assembly GCF_003581645.1). GTDB lineage: Bacteria > Pseudomonadota > Alphaproteobacteria > Sphingomonadales > Sphingomonadaceae > Pelagerythrobacter > Pelagerythrobacter aerophilus. The sequence continues at coordinate 67,843 of NZ_QXFK01000004.1, forward strand.
CGGCCATTCCAGAATTTCACCAACGGCGCGTGCCACTTTCTTGCGCCGGGGAAGGTAGGTCGCGCGCATGTCGAGCGGCGTGGTCCCATCCGCGCGGCCCAGCTTGATGAGCCAACGCAGCCAGGTCTTGCGCACGCGCGCGGGCTCGAAGTTCTCGATCAGGTCGGTCAGCACCGCGACCCCAGCGCGCCGCACGAAGAACACCGCTTCGGTCACCGCCGTGCCCGGCACCAGGACCCAGGCGATCTCGTCCTCCCATGCCATGCGCTCGCCGGCCGTGAGGGTCCGGTCGATGCGGAAGCGGCGCTTCGCTTGCTCGAGCCCCGGCACGGCGTGGCTGGTCACCTCCGGATACCGCTCGAGCCAGTCGGCCATGTACCAGTAATGCAGCGAATTGGGCGCGACGAGGTACCGTACCCGCCCCAGCGCCTCGACCCGCTCGAACAGGGCCGGATCGGGCGCGATCGGCGAGTGAACCCACAGTTCGCCCGAGGCGAGCCGCACGACCGTCATCCGCGTCGGGAAAGGCAGGCTGGTGGGGCCGTAGTCCATCCGGATTTCCGGCCCGTCGACGATCCACACGTCGTCTGCGAAAGGCTTGGGCGCGTTCAGTGGTTCGTAGGGAACGAAAGCGCTCATCTCCGCGGGGCGAGCCCCTTCTGTTCCATACGCCACTGGGCCATTTCGATCCGGTCCTGCCCGAAGAACGGCTCGCCATCGAACACCAGCGTCGGCACGCCCCAGTGGCCCGCATCCTCGAGCGCCTGCTGGTTCGCCGCGATCTCGGCGTCGAGCTCGTCCGCCTCTGCCGCCACTTCGGCGTCGAGCTCCACGAGGTCCAGTCCGGCCCGCTCGGCCGCACCCGCCAGGTGCTCGCCGTCATGCCAGTCCTCCGCCCCGCCCCAGATCAGCTTGCCCGCCTCGTGCGCGAAGGCGAGGCCCTTGCCCCGCCGCGCCGCAGCCTGCCCGAGCCGGGTGATCCGGCGGATATAGGGCTGCTCGGCCGCGATCGTGCGCGTGGCGATGTCCTGCACGATCGGATCGGGCCGCGGCGGGCCGAACGGAATCCCGTGAAACTGCGCCACGCGCAGCATGTCGAGGAACGTGTAGCGCAGCCAGTTCGGATGGTTGCGCTCGAAGAAATCCGGCTGCCGGATCGCCAGCGGATAGACCGGCCGCAGCGCGATCTCGATCGCGTGGCTTTCCGCCAACGCCCGATACCGCCCCACCGCCAGATAGCTGTAGGGACTGCGAAAGCTGAAATAGAGATCGGCGGCGAGGGTCATGCGGACCTTGTGCCGCATGCCCTCCCCCGCGTCACCCCTTCTTCAGGTGCCGCCGGCCGAGCAGCTCCGCGATCTGCACGGCATTGAGCGCCGCGCCCTTGCGCAGGTTGTCGGAGACGCACCACAGCGTCAGGCCGTTCTCGACCGTCGGGTCCTCGCGCACGCGGCTGATATAGGTGGCGCCGTCGCCCGCGCTTTCGATCGGGGTGACGTATCCGCCGTCCTCGCGCTTGTCGACGAGCATCACGCCCGGCGCCTCGCGCAGAATGTCCTGCGCCGCTTCGGCCGAGAGCTCGTTCTCGAATTCGATGTTCACCGCTTCGGAATGGCCGACGAACACCGGCACGCGCACGCAAGTGGCGTTGAGCTTGATCTTCGGGTCGAGGATCTTCTTGGTCTCGACCACCATCTTCCACTCTTCCTTGGTCGACCCGTCGTCGAGGAAGACGTCGATGTGCGGGATCACGTTGAACGCGATCTGCTTGGTGAACTTCTTCGCCTCGACCGGATCGCCGACGAAGATCGCGCGGCTCTGCTCGAACAGCTCGTCCATCCCCGCCTTCCCGGCGCCGGACACGGACTGGTAGGTGCTCACCACCACGCGCTTGATCGTCGCCGCATCGTGCAGCGGCTTGAGCGCGACGACGAGCTGCGCGGTCGAGCAGTTCGGATTGGCGATGATGTTGCGCTTGCTGTAGCCGTCGATCGCGTCCGGGTTCACCTCTGGCACGATCAGCGGCACGTCGGGCTCCATGCGGTAGAGCGAGGAGTTGTCGATCACCACGCAGCCCGCCGCCGCCGCCTTGGGCGCATATTCCTTCGCCGGGCCGCTACCGGCGGCGAACAGGGCGATGTCCCATCCGGCGAAGTCGAAGTGCTCGATGTTCTTGCACTTGAGCATCTTGCCGGTGTCGCCGAACTCGACCTCGGTTCCGACCGAGCGCGAGCTCGCCACCGCGGCGACCTCGTCGCACGGGAACTCGCGCTCGGCGAGGATCTGCATCATCTCGCGTCCGACGTTGCCGGTCGCGCCGACGATTGCCACCCGATAACCCATCTATCACTCCTCGCTTGGTGCGCGGGGCTTAGCGCTCAGCGTCTCGCCCGCAACCGCAAATATCCTTGAACCCCCGATAGCGGGCCGAAACGCAAAAGGGGCGCCCCGACCCGTGCCGGAGCGCCCCTTGCTTGTCTCTTTCCCGACTGGCGGCCGATCAGGCCTTTTCGGTCGGGCGGTTCTCGCGGCGCTCGGCGATGCGGGCCGATTTACCGGTACGGCCGCGCAGGTAGTAGAGCTTCGCCCGGCGCACGACGCCGCGGCGAACCACGGTAATCGAGTCGACGATCGGCGAGTAGAGCGGGAACACACGTTCCACGCCTTCGCCGAAGCTCATCTTGCGCACGGTGAAGTTCGAACCCATGCCGCGGTTCGAACGGGCGATCACCACGCCTTCGAAATTCTGCACACGCTCGCGCGTGCCTTCGACGACTTTCACGCCGACGCGCACGGTGTCACCGGCGCGGAATTCGGGAACGTCCTTCCCGAGGTTCTCGATGGCTTCGGCCTCGAGCTGCTGAATCAGGTTCATGACCTGTATCCTTACCTTTTTCGCCGCGCATCAGAGGCAGACTGGTCCCGAGCGCCACTGTAGCGCTCCCAAAGGTCCGGCCTGCGTGACCGTGTGTCTTCCTCGCTGCGTTGCTTGCGCCACGCCGCGATTTTCGCATGATCCCCCGATCGCAGCACTTCAGGGATCGTGCGCCCTTCCCATTCCTGAGGTCGGGTATATTGCGGATATTCGAGAAGCCCTTCCTCGAAGGATTCCTCGGCCCCGCTCGAAGGCGCGCCCATTACGCCGGGAAGCAGGCGAATGCAAGCATCGAGAATGGCCAGCGCGGCAGGCTCTCCGCCGGAGAGGACCACGTCGCCGAGACTGACCTGCTCGATCTGCGGCCGCGCCTCGAACAGGCGCTCGTCGAACCCCTCGAACCGGCCGCACAGGATCACCACGCCCGGCCCCGCCGCCAACTCGCGAATCCGCGCCTGCGTGATCGGCGTGCCGCGCGGCGTCATGGCGAGGATCGGCCTCTCCCCCTCCCCTTCAGGGGAGGGGGTCGGGGGGAGGGGGTCGCGCGCTACGGTCGCGATTCGCCCCTCCCCCTCTCCCAACCCTCTCCCCTGAAGGGGAGAGGGCTTTGTCACGGAATCCAGCGCCGCCGCGAGCACGTCCGGCTTGAGCACCATGCCCGCCCCGCCCCCGGCCGGCGTGTCGTCCACCGTCCGGTGCCGGTCGGCCGCGAAGTCGCGGATCTGCACCGTCTCGCAGGCCCAGTCCCCCCGCTCCAGCGCCCGCCCGGCAAGCGAAACGCCGAGCGGCCCGGGAAACATCTCGGGATAGAGTGTCAGGATGGTGGCGGCGAAGGTCATGCAGAGACCTTTCGATGCGCCATGATTGCAGATGGAACACCGATCAACGCCCAAAAAGCCACTGTCCAGCTGGCCGACCAAGGCTCGAACCATCCCGTTCGCACCGTGAGACCCAACCAACTCTCGGTCGGCACAGCCCACGCGATCAGAGTGGATACAATAGAAACAGGGACAACCTGACCCAGAGGCGAGTGAATACGACCGTCTAGCAATGCGCAAAGTGCAAGCGCCGCGCCCAAAATCTCGAAGAGGACACAAATTAGAAGAAGGGCCATAATGAACATCATAGCGATGCCGCGTAGCTGTTGGGGCACCGCTTTGCCATCCCGCGCGTTCACCTGCCAATGAGCAACAAGATAGACGACTGCATCATCATCGGCGCCGGGCCTGCCGGCCTGACCGCCGCGATCTATCTCGCGCGTTATCATCTCTCAATCCGGCTGTTCGACTCGGGCACCAGCCGGGCGGCGTGGATACCGTGCACGCACAATCACGCCGGCTTTCCCGACGGCATCGAAGGCAAGGAGCTGCTGCGCCGGATGCACGAGCAGGCGCGCAAGTACGGCGCGGTGCGCGAGGAGAAGCGGGTCGAGCATCTGGCGAAAGCCGGCGAGCACTTCACCGTCGGCACCGACAGCGGCGCCTTCACCGCGCGCGCCGTCCTGCTCGCCACGGGCGTCGTCAACCGCCGCCCGGACGCCCTGGCGGATGATGTTCACGACGAAGCACTCGCGCGCGGGCTGCTGCGCTATTGCCCGGTCTGCGACGGATACGAAGTGACTGATCGGCGGGTCGCCGTGATCGGCACCGGCAAGCACGGGACCACGGAAGCGCTGTTCCTGCGCGGCTATACCGCGGACCTGACGCTCGTCAGCCCGCACGGCGACCACGATCTCGACCGCGAATGCTCGGCCCAGCTCGAGGAGGCAGGGATCGCCCGCGTCGCCGGCCCCTGCGGCGGCTTCGCGATCGAAGGCGAGCGGCTGGCGTTCGACACCGCCGACGTGCGCATGGCGTTCGACAGCGTCTATCCGGCGCTCGGCACGACCGTGCGCTCCGAACTCGCGCAGCTCGCCGGCGCGGAGACGAGCGACGACGACTGCATTGTCGTCGACGAGCATCTGGAAACCACCGTTCCGGGCCTCTTCGCCGCCGGCGACGTGGTGATCGGCCTCGACCAGATCAGCCACGCCATGGGCCAGGCCGGCGTCGCCGCCACCACGATCCGCAACCACCTCGCGAAAGAGCGGCCGATCCGGCGGTAGCGGCTATTCCGGCGGCGTCAGCAACGGCTCGGGCAACAGGTCCAGATCGCGATCAAGTTCCTCGCGAAACCATTCGCGGAAGCGCTCGAGCTTGCGCACGCCGACGCTGCCGGCGGGATGGACGATCCAGTTCGAACCGCCCGGCTGGTAAAGCGTGTCGAACGGCCGGACCAGCCGGCCGCTCTCGAGCTCGGCGCGCCACAGCAGCGGCGTCATCAGCGCGACGCCGAAGCCGGCCTGCACGGCGTTGGCTTCCTGCGACTGGCTGTCGAACATGATCCCCCGTCGCGGCGCCGGTGCCTCGCCCACGCCGGCGGCAGCGAACCAGCCCGCCCACCAGGGGTCGTTCGGGCCCAGCCGCTCGACCTGCAACAGGTCCTCCGGTCGGCGGATGCTGTGCCGGTCGAGGAACTCGGGCGAACACATCGGCGTGACATGCGAGCGGAACATGAACTCGCTCCGCAGGCCGTCCCACTTTCCGGACCCGATACGGATCGCGAGATCGAAATTGTCGCGTGCGAAGTCGACCAGGCCGTTGCTGAGCGAAAGCCGCACTGCCAGATCCGGAAAGCGCAGCTGGAAGCTGCCGATGCGCGCCGAGAGCCAGGTCGCGCCGAAAGACACCGGAGCGCTGATCGCCAGCACCCCGGCGGTTTCCTCGCTCAGCCCGGCGAAGGCCTGGCGCAGTTCTGCAAAGGCGCCGGTGACCGCGGGCAGCAGGCGCCGCCCGGCATCGGACAGGCGCACGCCGCCCTTCTCCCGGACAAAAAGCTGCTGGCCGATCCGCTGTTCGAGCTGGCGAATCTGGTAGCTGACCGCGGCCTGGGTCATGCCCAGTTCCTCGCCGGCGCGGGAGAAATGCTCGAGCCGGCCGGCCGCTTCGAACGCCCGGATCGCGGAAAGGGGCGGCAGGTTCTCCATCGCCACCTTCATAAGTCCTGCTTATGGTCCGCGCCAACCCTTTTGTTGGTCTTTGCCGCTCTCCCAAGCCATTTTCGGGGCATCGAAGGAAAGGGCAGACCAATGCAGGACGAATTCCTCATGCGCCTCTGGAACAGCGACCACGAGCGCGCCTCGCACGACCTCACGCAGCGCCTGCGGGCACCCGCAACGAAGCGGTCCGCGCGCCGCGCGCCAAAAGCCTGGCTTTTCGGGAAGACCGAACCGAAAGGGTGCGGCTGACGCCGGTTTACTCGGCCCGGACTATTCGGCGAAGTCGCGGCTCACGACCAGCCGCTCGCCGTTCCACTCGGGCACCGCGGCCTCGATCATCGGCACCAGGAAGCGTTTTCCGTCGGGCTTTTCGATCTCGATCAGGTCGGTGGCGCCGTAGTTCTCGACCGCGACGATCGTGCCGACCGGTTCGCCCGCGTCGGTCACGGCGGGAAGGCCGATCAGGTCGGCGTGGTAGTACTCGCCTTCCTCCAGCGGAGGGAGCGCGGCGCGCGGGACAGTGAGCGTGGTGCCGCGCAGCTTCTCGGCCGCGGCGCGGTCGGTCACTTCGGCGAAGCGGGCGATCGCGCCGCCCTTGTTGTCGCCGCGCACTTTCGACAGCGTCAGCGCGCCGCCGTTATAGGCCTTGTGCGCCTTGAGGTTCTCCAGCCCCTCGCCGAAGAGCTTGAGACGGACTTCACCCGTCACGCCATGCGCGCCGATGACGGCCGCGAGCGTGATAGCCCTCTCCCCTTCAGGGGAGAGGGTTGGGAGAGGGGGAGTGGCGGACTGCACCCGTGGCGCACGTCCCCCTCTCCCCGACCCTCTCCCCTGAAGGGGAGAGGGAGGTTTCATCAGCCCTCGGCCTTGTCTTCGGCGGCTTCCTCGGCGGGAGTCTCTTCCGCCGGAGCTTCCTCCGCAGGTGCTTCCTCGGCCGGAGCTTCGGCAGCGGGCGCCTCTTCGGCCGGAGCGGCTTCGGCGGTTTCCTCGGCCGGCGCGCTGGCTTCTTCCTCGGCAGCCTTCTTGGCTTCCTCGGCCTCGGCGGCCTTGGTGGCCTTCTCCTCGGCGCGTTCCTTGGCCTTGTCGCCCGGCTCGGCCTTGTTCGGGTTATTGCGCGCGGCACGCTCGCGGATGCCGGCGGCATCGAGGAAGCGGGCGACGCGGTCGCTCGGCTGGGCGCCGACGCCGAGCCAGTAGCGGGCGCGATCCTCGTTCAGCTGAACGCGCTTCTCGTCGTCCTTGGCGAGCAGCGGGTTATAGGTGCCGATCTGCTCGAGATACTTGCCGTCGCGCGGCTTGCGGCTGTCGGCCGCGACGATGCGGTAGTAGGGGCGCTTCTTCGCGCCACCGCGCGAGAGACGGAGTGCAATTGCCATTGTAGATTACCTTTCCAACTTAATCTTCTGAACTGAAATCATTTCTTCGAACCGGGCAGACCGGGCAGCCCCGGCGGCATGCCGCCCGCGCCGGGCCCGCCGAGACCCGGCATCGCGGCGCCCATGCCTCCGCCGCCGAACAGCGCGCCGAGGCCCTTGAGGCCGCCCATCTTCTTGATCTGCTTCATCGCGCGGCTCATTTCCTGGTGCATCTTGAGCAGCTTGTTCACGTCCTGCACCTGCAGGCCCGAGCCCGCTGCGACGCGCTTCTTGCGCTTGGCGTTGAGCAGCGCGGGATTGGCGCGTTCCTTCGGCGTCATCGAGCCGATGATCGCGTCCATGTGGACCAGCACCTTGTCGTCCACGCCCGACTGCGACAACGCCGCCTTGGCCTTCTTCATGCCCGGCAGCATCCCGGCGAGCATGCCGAGCCCGCCCATGCTCTGCATCTGGCGGAGCTGCGTGCGCAGATCGTTGAGGTCGAACTGACCCTTCGCCATGCGCTTGGCGAGCGCTTCGGCGTCTTCTTCCTTGATCGTCGCCGCGGCCTTCTCGACCAGGCTGACGACGTCGCCCATGCCGAGGATGCGGCCGGCGACGCGCTTGGGATCGAACGCCTCCAGCGCATCGAGCTTCTCGCCCGTGCCGGCGAACTTGATCGGCTTGCCGGTGACGTGCCGCATCGACAGCGCCGCGCCGCCGCGCGCATCGCCGTCCATCCGGGTGAGGACCACGCCGGTCAGCGGCACTTCCTCGGTGAAGCTCTTGGCGACGTTGACCGCATCCTGACCGGTCAGCGAATCGACCACCAGCAGCACTTCGTTCGGCGAGGAGATGCCGGCGACCGCCTTCATCTCCGCCATCAGCGCTTCGTCGACGTGCAGGCGGCCGGCGGTGTCGAGCAGCAGCACGTCGGCCGACTGGAGCCGCGCCGCTTCCATAGCCCGCCGCGCGATGTCGACCGGCTGCTGGCCCTGCACGATCGGCAGGGTCGCGACGCTGACCTGCTCGCCCAGAACCGCGAGCTGCTCCTGCGCAGCCGGGCGGTTGACATCGAGCGAGGCCATCAGCGCCTTCTTGCCGTGGCGCTCCTTCAGGAACTTGCCGAGCTTGGCGGTGGTGGTCGTCTTGCCCGAGCCCTGGAGGCCGACCATCATGATCACGACCGGCGGCTTGGCGTCGAGGTTCAGACCCTCGACCGCTTCGCCGCCCAGCATTGCGACCAGTTCGTCGTTGACGATCTTGACGACCTGCTGGCCCGGCGTAACCGATTTCAGCACCTCGGCCCCGATCGCCTTCTCGGTCACCGCATCGATGAACCGGCGCACGACCGGCAGCGCGACGTCCGCCTCGAGCAGCGCGACGCGCACCTCGCGCATCGCCTCGCGCACGTCCTGCTCGCTCAGCGCCCCGCGCCCGCGCAGGCGGTCGAACACATTGCCGAGCCGGTCGGACAGATTGTCGAACATCGCCTACTCCAAACTCAATCTCGGCTCTTACGAACCAAACGCGAAAAACGCCGGCGGACGAAACCTCGTCAGCCAGCGGGCAAATCGGCATTCCAAACCGCGCGAAAGGCACGGCGTATTTCGAACGTAGCCCGGTTTGCCGGATTTCGGTTCAGGCCGGAAGCGAAAATGGTGGGAGCCGAGAACCGGCGCGCAGCGGCCTTTCTGGCCGTGAGCACCGGAAGCGCAGGATCCCGCCATTTGCAGCCCGGCATGGGCCGAAAGGCGGTAAACCGGAGGATGGTGGAGCCTAGCGGGATCGAACCGCTGACCTCCTGCATGCCATGCAGGCGCTCTCCCAGCTGAGCTAAGGCCCCGTGCCATCCATTCGCGGCGCATCCCGGGAGATGCGCCAGACCCGCCGGTGAGCGGGAGGGCCGCCCTTTATTCAGGGCGGCCCTGCATTGCAAGAGCGGATTTAGGTATCTTCTTCCTCGTCGTCGCCCTTGCCCTTCGAGACGCCGAGATCGTCGTCGCCGCCGAGATCGACCTCGTTGTCCGGCGAATCGTCGTCGTCATCGACGTCGATGTCTTCCAGATCGTCGTCGGCAAGGTCGCTGTCGGCTTCCTTGTCCTTCTTCTCTTCTTCCTCGAACGGAATCGGCTGCTTCGACTTCAGCACCGGCTCGGGATACCATTCCTCGCCGCATTCGATGCAGGCGACGGGCTCGTCCTTGCCGAGGTCGTAGAAGCGTTCACCGCATTTGGGGCAGGAACGCTTGGTGCCCCATTCTGGCTTGGCCATTGTCAATCCTTACCATTCCCCGCCGCCCTGGCAGGGTTGAAACTTGTGAGAACGTGATGGGTGTGCTCGCCCCCGGAATCAAGAGCGCACCGCAGGCGGCGCGCGCCTTGCCATAGGGCAATGCCGCTGTCAAAAGCCGCGGCCGATCCGCCCCTCCCGGTGAAGGACCCCTTTCCTTGAACGACACGCCCCGCCCCCGCCGCTTCCTGCCGTCCGGCCCCTTGCGCGGACGGATTCGCGTGCCCGGCGACAAATCGATCAGCCACCGCGCGCTGATGCTCGGCGCGCTGGCCGTGGGCGAGACGCGGGCGAGCGGCCTGCTTGAAGGCGAGGACGTGCTGGCCACGGCCGCCGCGATGCGCGCGATGGGCGCAACGATCGAGCGCGAAGCGGACGGCACCTGGTCGATCCACGGCGTCGGCGTGGGCGGCCTGCTCCAGCCCGGCCAGGCGCTCGATATGGGCAACTCGGGCACCTCCACCCGCCTCCTCATGGGCCTGATCGCGAGCCACGGGATCACCGCCGCCTTCACCGGCGACGCGAGCCTGTCGAAGCGCCCGATGGGCCGCGTGATCGAGCCGCTGAGCCGCATGGGCGCGGGCTTCACGCCTTCGCCCGGCGGCACGCTGCCGCTGATGATGGAAGGGCTCTGCCCGGCGGTGCCGATCGAATACCGCCTGCCCGTCGCCAGCGCGCAGGTGAAAAGCGCGGTGCTGCTCGCCGGGCTTAACACGCCCGGCGTGACCACGGTGATCGAGCCGGTGCCGACGCGCGACCACTCCGAGCGCATGCTGCGCGGCTTCGGCGCCGAGCTGGAGGTGGAGGAACTGGGCGGCGAGCGGATCATCCGCATCCGCGGCGAGGCCGACCTGCGCCCGCAGACGATCGAGGTTCCGGGCGATCCCTCGTCCGCCGCGTTCTTCCTCGTCGCGGCCAGCCTCGTGGAAGGCAGCGATCTCGTGATCGAGAACGTCGGCCTCAATCCCACCCGCGCCGGACTGGTCGCGGTGCTGCGCCGGATGGGCGCGAGCATCGAGGAGCTGGACGCGCGCGAAGTCGGCGGCGAGCCGGTCGCGGACCTGCGCGTGCGCCATGCCCCGCTCTCCGGGATCGAAGTCGACCCGGCCGTGGCGCCGAGCATGATCGACGAGTTCCCCGTCCTGTTCGTCGCCGCTGCGCTCGCACAGGGGCGCATGGTGACGCGCGGGCTGGAGGAACTGCGCGTCAAGGAAAGCGACCGCATCGCCGCCATGGCCGCCGCGCTGACCGCCGCCGGCGCGCAGGTCGAGGAAACCGAGGACGGCCTGATCGTCGAGGGAACCGGCGGCGATCCGCTGCCCGGCACGGGCGAGGACGCACCGGTCGTCACCCATCTCGATCACCGCATCGCGATGAGCATGGCCGTCGCCGGCCTCGCCAGCCGCGCAGGCGTGAACATCGACGACACCCGCCCGATCGGCACGAGCTTTCCGAACTTCATCGACCTGCTGGAAGGCGCGGCCAATCCCCCCTCCCGCTCGCGGGAGGGGTCGGGGGTGGGCCTGTCTGATCACGACGCCCCTCACCCACCCTCCAGCCCCCTCCCGCAAGGGGGAGAGGGAGAATGACGGGGCTGGATTCCGCGTCCCTGATCGGCTTCGCGGGCATGGCCTGCATCATCGTCGCCTATGCCTATCTCACCTGGAATTCGGCGCCCAACCCGTTCGTGCTCCACGGCACCAACCTGCTCGGCGCCGCGCTGCTGACGGTGTCGCTGCTGGTCCACACCAACTGGCCGAGCCTGGTTCTCGAAGGCTTCTGGGCCGCGATCGCGATCTACGGCCTGGTCAAGGCGGCGCGGGAACGCAACTCCCCCTCCCGCTTGCGGGAGGGGTCAGGGGAGGGTGTGCCGCCCTCCCCCTCTGCAACGCGCCCTCCCCCGGCCCCTCCCGCAAGCGGGAGGGGAGAGCGGTGATCATCGCCGTCGACGGTCCCACCGCCAGCGGCAAGGGCACGATCGCCCGCGCGCTGGCCGCGCACTACCGCTTGCCGCATCTCGACACCGGCCTGCTCTATCGCGCGGTCGGGCGGCAGGTGTTTCTCGACGGCGGCAACCCGGACGACCCGGTGGACGCTCTCGCGGCGACCAGTTTTCCCGAGGCGCTGCTGGCCGATCCGCACTTGCGCAGCGAGGAGACCGGCGGGCTCGCCAGCCGCGTCTCTATCCATCCCACGGTGCGCCAGGCCCTGTTCGAACGCCAGCGGACGTTCGCCACCCAGCCCGGCGGCGCGGTGCTCGACGGGCGCGATATCGGCACCGTCATCGCGCCCGAGGCGCAGGTGAAGCTGTTCGTCACCGCCAGTGTCGAGGCGCGCGCCGAGCGCCGCTGGCGGGAGATGCACGAGCGCGGCATCACCGCCTCGCTCGAGGCCATCGCCGAAGACCTCCGCCGCCGCGACGCCCGCGACACCGAGCGCAAGGACGCCCCCTTGCGCGCCGCGCCGGACGCATGGGTGCTCGATACCTCCACCCTGAGCCGCGACCAGGCCGTCGCCGCCGCGATCGGGGCGGTCGAGGAAGCGCTGGGGCGAAGGTAGAGCGGGCCGCAGGAAGACTCAGGGCAATAGGGTGCGCAAAGGACACGCCCTTTTCGCTTTCCCGTCAGCCCGGCGGCCTTCCCGCGAGAAACCATTTTCCTACACGCGCCGCGGTGTGTCACCACCTCCCTCATGCGCACCGCGACTCGCCTTCTCCCTTCCCGCTCGCCGCACAAGGTGACACCCGCCGGAGGGTGTGGCTTTCGCGCTCGCAAAGTCCACATGCGGATGCGTCCGGAAGGGACTCTCCACCGAGGGCGGGGAGCGCAAGGTGACACCGCGCTAAAACCCGGCGGAGCGTCAACGCCACCGCGCGGTTTTGCTTGCTTTTGCGCCCGCTTTCGCCTAGGCGCGCGCCCGTTCGACGGACGCATGGGTCCGGTCGGAGGCAGGCTTCCTTTGGCATTGCCGGTTCGAGTTGGGCGGTTCGTCCGCCCCGGCCTGCTTTTCCCGCCCCCTCCCTCCCCCGCGCGTTCGGAGAACCTCCGCCACGGCATCCGGCCCGGCGGAGAGTCTGGCCAGAAGACCAGCGGACCCAACCGCTTGGCCGGAAAAAACGTGAACTAGGAACATCCACCAATGGCAACTTCCGCCAACCCCACACGCGCCGATTTCGAGGCGCTGCTCAACGAACAACTCGGCGGCGCCGGCGAAGAAGGCTTCGAAGGCCGCGTCGTCAAGGGCACCGTCACCGCGATCGAGAACGGCCTCGCCGTGATCGACGTCGGCCTCAAGAGCGAAGGCCGCGTCCCCCTCAAGGAATTCATGCGCGTCGATGACGAGCACGGCCTGCAGGTCGGCAGCGAAGTCGAAGTGTTCGTCGACCGCGTCGAGAACGCCGACGGCGAAGCCATGCTCAGCCGCGACCGCGCCCGCCGCGAAGCCGCGTGGGACAAGCTGGAAAGCGAGTTCGGCGAAGGCAAGCGCGTCGAGGGCCGCATCTTCGGCCGCGTCAAGGGCGGCTTCACCGTCGACCTCGACGGCGCCGTGGCGTTCCTGCCCGGTTCGCAGGTCGACATCCGCCCGGTCCGCGACGTGACCCCGCTGATGGACATGCCGCAGCCGTTCCAGATCCTGAAGATGGATCGCCGCCGCGGCAACATCGTCGTCAGCCGCCGCGCGGTGCTCGAGGAAACCCGCGCCGAACAGCGCAGCGAGCTGATCGACAAGCTCTCCGAAGGCCAGGTGATCGAGGGTGTCGTCAAGAACATCACCGACTACGGCGCCTTCGTCGACCTCGGCGGTATCGACGGCCTGCTCCATGTCACCGACATGAGCTACAAGCGCGTCAACCACCCGAGCGAGGTGATCAACATCGGCGACACCGTCACCGTGCAGATCATCCGCATCAACGAGGAAACGCAGCGCATCAGCCTCGGCATGAAGCAGCTCGAGAGCGATCCGTGGGACGGCGTCGGTGCGAAGTATCCGGTCGGCGCGAAGCTGACCGGCACCGTCACCAACATCACCGAATACGGCGCCTTCGTGGAGCTGGAGCCGGGCATCGAAGGCCTGGTCCACGTCTCCGAGATGAGCTGGACCAAGAAGAACGTGCACCCGGGCAAGATCGTCTCGACCTCGCAGGAAGTCGAAGTCATGGTGCTCGAGGTGGACAGCGAGAAGCGCCGCATCTCGCTCGGCCTCAAGCAGGCCCAGCGCAACCCGTGGGAAGAGTTCGCCGACAAGCACCCGATCGGTTCGAAGGTCACCGGCGAAGTCAAGAACGCCACCGAGTTCGGCCTGTTCGTGGGTCTCGACGGCGACGTCGACGGCATGGTTCACATGTCCGACATCGCCTGGGGCATCTCGGGCGAGGACGCACTGGCGCTGCACCGCAAGGGTGAAGAGGTCGAGGCGATCGTGCTCGACGTCGACGTCGACAAGGAGCGCATCAGCCTCGGCATGAAGCAGCTCGAGAAGGGCGCGCCGAGCGAGGCGGGCGCTTCGGGCGCGCTGCGCAAGAACCAGATCGTCACCGTCACCGTGCTCGAAGTCCGCGATGGCGGCCTCGAGGTGCAGGTCGGCGAAGACGGTGCGACCGGCTTCATCAAGCGCTCCGACCTCGGCCGCGACCGCGACGAGCAGCGTCCGGACCGGTTCCAGACCGGCCAGAAGATCGATGCCATGGTCATCGGCTTCGACCGTTCGAAGAAGCCGAACTTCTCGATCAAGGCCCGCCAGATCTCCGAGGAGAAGGAAGCCGTGGCGCAGTTCGGCTCGTCCGACTCGGGCGCCTCGCTCGGCGACATCCTCGGCGAAGCGCTGAAGAAGAAGGACTGACGCCACCGGCGCAGTCACCCAGCGGAAGCTGGAGGAGACAAGGAAGGCCCGCTTGCCCACCCGGCAGGCGGGCCTTTCCTATATCAGCCCCGGCGCGTAGGATGAGCGCCATGCTCGAAGTCCATCAGTTCCCCTGCCTCGGCGACAACTACGGCTACCTGCTCCACGACCCGGAGAGCGGGGAAACCGCCGCGATCGACACGCCCGACGGCCCCGAGTACCTGCGCCAGGCCGAGGTCAGGGGCTGGCGGATCACGCAGATCTGGAACACCCACTGGCACCCCGATCACGCCGGCGGCAACAAGACGATCGTCGAGGCCACCGGCGCCCAGGTGACCGGCCCGAAGGAAGTCGAGAAGATCGCCCCCGTCGACCGCGTGGTCGCTGACGGCGACACCGTGGCGCTCGGCGGGTTCGAGGCGCGGGTGATCGACGTCGGCGGACACACCGAGGGACACATCGCCTACCACCTGCCCGAAGCCGGGATGGCCTTCGTCGGCGACAGCGTCTTCGCGCTCGGCTGCGGGCGGATGTTCGAGGGGACGCCCGAGCAGTTCTGGGCCAGCCTCGAGCGGATCAAGACCCTGCCGCGCGACACCACGCTCTACTGCGCGCACGAGTACACGCAGGCCAACGCCCGGTTCGCGCTCCACGCGGACCCGGACAACCCCGAGCTTCAGCTCTACGCCCGCGAGATCGACGAACGCCGCGCCCGCGGCGAGCCGACCGTTCCCATGCCGCTGTCCCGCGAACTCGCGACCAACCCCTTCCTGCGCGCCGACACGGAGGCCCTGCGCGGCCGCTGGGGCGGCAGCGCGCCGCACGAGACGTTCGCGGCGCTACGGGCGGCGAAGGACAGCTTCTAGCAAAGCGCCGGCGCCGGTCCGTCACCCCGGATAGGGGCTCTCCTTCAGCAGCCCCGCCAGATGCACGGCGTTCGCCGCGACCATCCTGGCGGTCTCGGCCACCTTTTCCGGCGTCTGATCGAGATCCTTGAAGTCGGTCGAGCCCATCGCCTCGCCCACCCAGTAGCAGGCCGCCGCAGCGGGGATCGTCCAGCCGAGATCGTTGAGGCTCTGGAACAGCTGCGAGGTCGACCAGTGCGCGCCGTCCTCGTTGCCGACGATCGCGGCGACCGCCACTTTCGAATAGCTCGGCATCCGCCCTTTGTCGTCGGTTTCGCTGAGGAAGGCGTCCATCCGCTCCAGCACGCGCTTGGCGAGCGAGCTGATCTGGCCAAGCCAGATCGGGCCGCCGAAGACGAGGATATCATGCGCGAGGATCTTTGCCCGCAGCGCGGGCCAGTCATCACCCTCGCCCTCGTCGGAGGTAACGCCGGCCAGCACGTTGTAGTCGGCGATGCGCAGCGTCTCGGAGATCGAAACGCCGCGCTCGGCGAACTTCTGCGCGAGAACGCCGATCATCGCGTCGGTGGAGCTCGCCTCGTCACCCGAGGATTTGAGCGTGCAGTTTATCGCTATTGCGGAAAGGGCCATGCGATTCTCCTGTTCGCAGGAGAAAGCGCATGGCCCCTCGTTATCGTTCCGCGAAAGCGGACGCGGATCAGATGCCGGCGATCAGTTCGTCGGCCAGCTTGCGGTCGGCGTCGGCGTCGTGCTTTTCGGCGATCAGCTTGCGCGCAGCGGAGGCCGCGGCGCTCGCCGCATGGGCGCGCACGTTCTCGACCGCTTCGCGCTCGGCGGCGGCGATCTTGTCCTCGGCCATGCGCTTGCGGCGCTCGACCATCGCCTTGCTGTCCTCTTCCGCCTTGGCGACGATCGTGTCGGCCTCGCGCTGGGCGTTGGCGAGCATGGCTTCCGCGTCCTTCTCGGCACCGGCGACCTTGCGGCGATACTCGTCGCGCAGCGCCTCGGCCTCGGTGCGCAGCGCCTTGGCTTCGTCGAGCTGGCGCTTGATCCCGGCGATCTTGTTGTCGAGCCCGCCGACGATCAGGCCAGGGACCTTCTTCCAGATCGCGATCAGGATCAGCACCGCCATCGCCACGGCAACGACCTGGAACGGGGCCAGGCCGAACAGCTCGGGTTCGACGTGCTCCACGGAACCATGCTCGATCACCGCCTCCGTTTCGGCGGCATCGGTGGCGAAGACTTGGGGTGCGTTAGCCATGGTTCATGGCCTCCTTGACGGCCTTCTTCGCGCTCGCGGCGGTGACGCTGACGCCCGCCAGCCGCTGGACGATGTCCTGTGCGGCTTCGGCTGCCACGCCTTCGATCTCGGCCAGCGCAGACGTGCGTGCGGCGGCGACCGCAGCTTCCGCATCGGCGAGCTTCTTGTCGAGCCGCTTCTGCGCGGCCGCGAGCTTCTTCTCGCTGCTGGCGGCGGCATCGGCCTTCGCCTTGGCAACGAGCGCCTGGGCGGCGGCGCGATTTTCGTTCTCGCGCTTGCGCCAGGCTTCTTCTTCCTCGTCCGCCTGCGCACGCGCGGCCTCGGCGGCGGCGAGATCGCTGCCGATCTGGCCGTCGCGCTCGGCAACGGTCCCCATCACCTTGGGGACCATGCCCCGGCCGATGACGAAGAACACGATCCCGAAGAACACCAGCAGCCAGAAAATCTGGCTGGAGAAGGTTTCTGCGAGCTGGGCTATCTGGGGCATCGAAGCACGTCCCGGAAGTCAGGCGCCGGATTCAGGCGGAAGAAAGCGTGCCGGCCGGGCGAAACCCGGCCGGCGACGGATAGTCGGTCGATCAGGCGACGAAGATCAGGATCATCGCCACGACGAACGCCAGCAGACCGAGAAGCTCGGCAGCGGCGAAGCCGATGAACAGGCGGCCCTGCTGGCCGTCGGCAGCGCCCGGGTTGCGCAGCGCGCTCTCGAGGAACGAGCCGAACACGTTACCCACGCCGATCGCGGCCATGCCCGCGCCGATCGCGGCGAGACCAGCGCCAACCAGCTTTGCAGCTTCTACGTCCATGTCAAAACTCCTTTGAATCGAATTCGTTAATTCGGGTTGGTAAAGCTCAGTGAAGGTTTTCCGCGTCGTTGATGTAGAGCGACGTCAGAAGAGCGAAAACGTAGGCCTGGATGCCCGCGACCAGGATCTCCAGCGCGCAGATGCCGACCATCAGTACGAAGCTGGGTACGCCGACCAGCAACCCCCAGTGCGCGCCTGCGTTGGTCCCGTCGATCACGAAGCTCGACAGCACTTCAAGCAGCACGTGGCCGGCCATCATCGCGACGAACAGTCGCAGCGCGAGGCTGAACGGGCGGACGGCGAAGCTGACCAGCTCGATCAGGAAGATCGCCGGGATCATCGGCAGCGGCGTGCCGTGCGGCACGAACAGGCTGAAGAAATGGAACCCGTGCTTCCAGAAGCCGACGATCAGAACGATCGAGAAGCTGATCGCGGCGAGAATGCCGGTCACGGTGAAGTGACTGGTGAAGGTGAACGGGTGAAGCCCGAAGATGCCGAGCGGCAGCAGGCCGAGGATATTGGCGAAGAGGATGAACATGAACAGCGAGAACACGTAGGGCACGTACTTGCGCCCCGCCTTGCCGATGTTCGCTTCCAGCATGTTCTCGACGAAGCCGGTGAAGGTCTCGACCGCCATCTGCCAGCGACCGGGGACGAGCTCGCGCTTCATCCCGCCCCACACGAAGATGCCCAGCACCACGGTGGTGATCAGCATCCACATCGCGCTGTTGGTGAAGGCGATGTTGAAGCCCGCAATCTCCCAGTTCGCCGAGCCGAACAGCGGCTCGATCGTGAACTGGTACATCGGGTCGACCTTGGCCGGTTCGGCTGCCACGGCTGTCTAAGTCCCTACCTCATGAACATCCGCGCTCGCGGCTACCCCTCAGGAGAGGAGTCGTCGGAGCGCGTGTTCGCCATCCTGAAAATGTTCCTGAAGGCCACCGCTATTCCGAGGAACAGGCCAACCAACAGACCCCAGGGCGACGTGCCGGCGAAGGTATCGACCAACCAGCCAAGCACGAGACCGCCGAGAATACCGCCAAGCAAATCCGCGAGCACCCGGTTGCCGCTGCGATAGTTCGCATCGGCCCCGGTCGCCTGCGGCCGGTTGCGCTGATCTTCTCGCTCGCGTGCGGCCTTGAGCCGCTCTTCGAGCGCATCGATCCGCGCATCCTCGGCGATAGGTTCTCGTGCGGGCTTGTCGTCGCTCATGCCATGCTCCTTGTGACGGGAAGGCGAGGCACGGGCAAGAGTTGCCCGCCGAGGGCGCCGCCCCCTTAGGCGGCACCCATGAGCGAGTCAATCGGCGGGTTGCTGCATTGCGGGAGAAGTTTTCGCCGCCCCCGGTTCGCACACTAGGCCGGGCAGCGGCTGTCCCGTTCGGGCGGCGCGCTGGTGCGAGTCTTCCACGAACCGTCCGGAGCCTGATACTTTTCACCCGGCTCGGTCCGCGCGATCGCGATGCACCCGGCGGTCAGCGCGTACTCCTCGAGCGTGGCGTTGGCGGTCTGCGCCTTCTGGGCATAGACCGCGCGCCGCTTGATGTTGATGTCGTTGACCATGCGCTGCAGTTCGGGCGTGGACGCACCGACGATGCCGAGATAGCCGTCCATCTTCTCGCCCACCTTGCCACTTGCGCGCGCGGCCTCGTAGGCCGGATCACGCTGCGCATAGGCAGTCCCAGCGAGCCCGCCCGCGGCAAGCGCGAAGCCGGCGGCGGCGAGCGCCATCTTGCGAACGAATTTCCTGTTCATGCCAAATCCCTTCACAACGCTCTTCATCAGAAGATGTCCGCGTTTTCCTCGATCGTGTTGCCCGCGTCTTCTGCGAGCCTGTAGATCACTTCCTGCCGAATATTGATGTTGAGCTCGATGACGATCGGCTTGTCGGGCGCCTCCACGGAAATGCACCCTGCCAGCGTCAACAAGCTCGCCACCACCAGCGGCAACGAACGGATCGCCCGCTTTCGCGCTGTCGCATTCCCCTGCATGGCCAGGGTTCTCGCAGCCGCACGGCGGGCAGTCAATTCGGCTGACGTCATGGCATGGTCTCGCTTTCGTGGGTCTGAACGGGCGGTTCGTCGGGGATCAAGTCTTCGGGCCTGATCGCTTCCGGCGGCGGGCGAACTTGTGGTTGCAGGCGCGTGCCGTCGTCGGAAAGCAGGCCCAGCTCGCGCGGATCGCGCACGAAGGCGGGATCGTAGAGCGAGCGCAGGTTGGTGAGGAGCTGCGCGAACGCCGCGCGGATGTTGATCCTGAACTCGAGCGGCAGCCCGGCAATCTGGCGGGTGACGAAGTTCTCGCTCGCGCCCTCGCCCTGGCTCACCCCTTCGAAGCGCACTTCGGTGATGATCTCGCCCGACAGGTTGCCGTTCATGTCGATCGTCATCCGGCGGTAGTCGAGCGAGCGCAGGGCGTCGAAGGCATAGTTGGCGATCGGCGACAGATCCTCGTAAGTCAGCTCGCCGACATAGGACAGGTTTCCGCCCGGCGGACGCGAGATCAGGCGGCCGCCCTGGATCCTGCCGTTGCCCTCCGCATCGAACACGATCGGTACTTCGCCGTCGAACGTGCCGGTGGCGCTGATATTGCCGAGCTCGAGCTGCTGGATGAACGTCGCCGCATCCAGCCCTGTGATCTCGAAGATGTAGGACCGCTGCTCGCTCGCGCCGAGGTTGAGGTCGACCGGGCGCAAGGTCAGCGTGCCGCCCATGAAGGGCCAGGTGCCGCCCGCGACCGAGAGGAACTGTCCCTCGCGCAAAGCGAACTCGACTTCGCCGTCCGTCACTTCGATGCCGGGATTGACCGAGCCGACGCGCAGCGTCTGCCCGGGCGCGGTGGTGAGATTGATGAGATCGCTGAAGACGATCGTGCCCGACGCGCCGCGGACCGGACCGAATGCGGCGGCGAAGTCGAGGCTTTCGCTGGAGAATTGCCCGGAACTCGTCACGCCCTGCGCGTTCCAGTCGATCCGACCGGTGCCCGTCACCGTTCCGCGTGCATTGGCGATCACACCCAGCGCGAGCGGGCTCAACATGTCGGGCTGGAGCGATTCGTCGAGCACCAGGCCATTCACCGCGAGATCCGCATGGCCGGCGCCGCTCGACAGATCGTGGACGATCGCGACTTCGGTCACTTCGCGCTCGCTGGTCGGTTCGCGCAGAAGGGCGTCGGCGCGGATGACGTTGTTCTGCAGCGTCAGCGTGGCGCCGCGGGCCATCATCGGGTTAAAGCGATCGGCCTCGCTGCGGTCCTCCAGAACGAAGCTGCCCTGGTCGATCGCGAACACACCGCCCGCATAGCGCCAGTTGCCCGCGGTCTGCCGCAAGTCGAGCGGGACGGCGAACAGCTCGACGTCGGCATCGGCGAAAGTGCCGGAGATCTCGCTTCCGAGCGTCGCCTGGATGTCGCTCACGCGGAACCGGTTCGCCTCCCGGTCCGGCCCGAGCGCGACCACGACGTCGCGCACAGAGAGGTTGCCCGGATAGGCGAAGCCGACCGCGCCGGTGCGGAGCGCGATCGGCGTCCCCGCCAGCTCCCCGGCGAGATCGAGCGAAGGCGCGCCGGCGGCCAGGCGGAGCCCGCGGTCGCCGTAGGCCAGAATCGGTGCGCCACGCCGCGGGCACAGCGTCAGCCCGCGCCGTTCGAGCGCCAGATTGGCCAGCTCGAGCCGGTCGAAGCGGAACTCGGTGCAATCGCGCCACAGCGCGAGCCCACCCGCGCTCGACCAAGCACCGTCCAGCGGCACGACGAGATTTTGCGCCGTCCCGCCCGGAAGCGCGCCGGTGGCGATCGCGCTGCCGGAGAAGCCGAGCGCTCCACCCGGTCCCTGCGCCAGCACGAGCTCCGGAATCGCAAGACGCGAATCGCCCGCGGCATATTCGGCCATCTGCAGCCGCAGGACGGCGTCGCGCCCGGGAAGCCGCTCCATTCGCCCGACGATCTGCGGCAATCCCTCGCCGCCGGTGCTGAAGTTCCCGGTGAGGCGCGATGCGCCCTCTGCCGGACTGCTGAAGTGAACCCGCGAAAGCGCCAGCAGCGTCGCGCCGCTGCCGCCGCGCAAGGTCGCATTGGGGACGACGAGCGACAGCGCCTCGTCATCCTTGCGCAACCGCAGGTTGCCGGCGAGCCGGCTGCTCCGTGCCTCCCGCTGGAGAGCGCCGGCAAAGCGTTCGAGCAGCGGCGCGAGCAGCGTATCGCGTCCGGCCTGCGCCAGACCGCTGAGCTGGCCGGCGAACCCATCGCCCATGCGCAGCCCGTTGCCTTCGATCTCCGCATCCGTCTCCGCCTGTTCGAAAGCACCACGGGCGCGCAGGAGGCCCTTGGCGGTGAGCACTGCGAACCGCGCCTGCGGATGCGCCACGCCGCGCCCGACCAGCGAATAGCGCGTCGTCAGCCGGTCATCTCGCCAGGTCGCGCGCAGGGTGCCGTTGATGCCGTCCGCTGAAAGGCTGGACAGCGCGGACCGCCCGCTCGCGAGCTTGGCCGTTCCTTCGTAGCCGGCGAGATCGGCATCGGCGGTGGCATCGAGCTCCACCCAGGCGTTGGCCAGCCGCAGACCGCTCTCTGGGCAGGCGAGTGCCCCCAGCCGGACGGGGCCCGCGAACCGCGGCTCGCCGGCGCGTGTCGTGACCCGGCCATAGAGAGTCGCGCCGCGCGCAGCGCATCCGGCGCCGGCGAGCCGGGGTGCGGTCGCGGCCACCACGCCCGCAAAGCCGCTCTCCAGTTTGCCGACCCCCTCGGCCTTGATCCCGACCGGCCCGAAATCCGTTTCCAGCAGCGCGCGCCCGTCGACGAGCTTCAAATCGAGATCGGGCAGTCCCGGCGGCTCGCCCGTGTCGCGGAACAGCACGCGATCGAGGCTTCCGAAGCTGAGTTCGCCCTCGCGCAGCCGGCCGAACAGGCGCGGCCGCTCCAAGACGACGCGGCCGATGGTCGGGGTTCCGAAGCCATAGCGCATGTTCACGGTCACGCGCTCGATCGTCAGGTCGGGCAACAGCGGATCGCCGATCACCACGTTGCGGAGCACCTGCTGTTCCGGCCCGATGCTCTCGATCTGGTACTCGGCGGTGAGATCGTAGTCCTCGAGCATTCCGGCGATGACGTCGTCTGCGATCCGCTCGCGCGAGAGCCACGCCGCAGCAAGCGCCGCCGCGACCAGCATCAGAAGCGCGAGAGCGGCGCGCCAGCGCCACCTCATCGTGCGCCGGCGCGGCGCTTCGGCCTCGACCTCGTCGGTGTTGTCGTCTTCGGCCAGCGCCATCCCCTCACACTTGCGCGTATCGCCCCGCAAAGGCAATGCATCCTCGAACGCGACGACGGGGGGAAAGTTGCCGCAGGGGGGCGAAAATCTGAACGAGGCTACCGCTTCGCACGCCGGGGCCGGCCATCGCGCGCGGCTGCGGCAACGCCTGCTGACAGGTGGCGCGGAGGCGCTGGCAGACTACGAAGTGCTGGAATTCCTGCTCTTCGCGGCCAATCCGCGCGGCGACACCAAGCCACTCGCCAAGGCGCTGCTCGCCCGCTTCGGATCCTTGCCCGCCGTGCTCAACGCCGAGCCGGGCGCGCTTCGCCAGGTCAAGGGCATGGGCGAGGCCGGCACAGCCACGCTCAAGGCGGTCGCGCTCGCGGCGCGGCGCATGGCGCGCGGCGAGGTGGCGCAAAAGCCGGTGCTGGGAAGCTGGCAGGCGCTGCTCGACTACCTGACGATCGACATGGCGCACCTCACGGTCGAGCGCGTCCGCGTGCTCTACCTCGACACGCGCAACCGGCTCATCGTGGACCACCATGTCGGCGACGGCTCGATCGACGAAGCGGCGATCCATCCGCGCGAGGTGGTGAAGAAGGCGCTCGACGTCGGCGCCAGCGCGATGATCCTTGTCCACAACCACCCGAGCGGCAATCCCGAGCCGAGCCGCGCCGACATCCGTATCACGCAGCGTATCGCGGAAGCCGGCAGATTGCTCGGCATCGTCGTGCACGATCACGTGATCATCGGACGCGAGGGACATACGAGCCTGAAGGCGAAGGGGCTGATCTGAGAGCGCTTGCCGCGACGAGAGCGCCCTATTCCGAGAACGCGCCCTGGAAATCCAGTCCGCTCGGCTCCTGGAATATGCGCAGGCCGAACTCGGGCATGATGGCGAGCAGGTGATCGAAGATGTCGGCCTGGATCGTCTCGTACTCGCCCCAGGCGGTCGTGTCGGTGAAGCAGTAGACTTCGAGCGGCAGGCCCTGCGCAGTCGGCTCCAGTTGGCGCACGAGCAAGGTCATCGCCGGCGTGATCCTGGCGTGTGAGCGTAGATAGGCGACGACATAGGCGCGGAAGGTGCCCACGTTCGTAACCCGGCGCGCATTGACCGGCTCACGCGCGGCCTCGCCCAGCCCCGCATTCCATTCGCCGATCTCCCGCTCCTTGTCGGCGAGGTAGTCCTCGATCAGCTTGAAACGGCGAAGGCCGGCCTTCTCCTCGTCGCTGAGGAAGCGAATCGAGTTCTGATCGATGTTGATCGCCCGCTTGATCCGGCGCCCGCCCGATTCCGACATGCCGCGCCAGTTCTTGAAACTGTCAGAGATCAGCCGATGCGTGGGGATCGTGGTGATCGTCTTGTCGAAATTCTGCACCTTCACCGTGTGCAGAGCGATGTCGATCACGTCGCCGTCGGCATTGAGTTCGGGCATCTCGATCCAGTCGCCGACCCGCAGCATGTCGTTCGACGTAAGCTGCACCGAGGCGACGAGCGAGAGGATCGTGTCCTTGAACACCAGCAGCAGCACTGCGGCCATCGCGCCCAGGCCGGACAGCAGCAACAGCGGCGACTGCTCGATCAACGCGGCGACCATCAGGATCGCCGCGGCGGCGTACACCACGATCTTGAGCACCTGGATATAGCCCTTGATCGGCCGGTTCGCGGAATCCGGGCGCCGATCGTAGAGATCCTTCACGAAGCTGAGCCCCGCGCTTATCGCCATCGCGATTATGAGAATGATCAGCGCGGCCGCAACGTTGGAGACGACTTCCTTGACCGCGTAGGGCAGATGCGGAACCAGCCTTATTCCATAGGATACGATGAGCGCCGGAACGATATTGGCGAGGTAGGCGACGACCTTGCCGGGATTCGGCCCGTCCTTCGGTAGCAACTTGGCCATCAGCAGGCGCAGAATGATCTGCTTGGCGACGAAGTTCGCCAGCCAGGCGAACGCCACCAGCACCCCGAGCCCGATCAGCGCTTCCGCGGCAGGGGCGAGGCCGGTGAGGCCGAAATCTTCGTAGGTCGGAAGGCTCATCATGGGCGTGTCTTGTCACCCGTCCGTGCGGGCGGCTCGTTCCTCTGTTCGCGATCGATGAAGGCCGCCTAGGTGCCTGTCGGGCACTGCTCTGTCAATTCAAGCGAGTGCCCTTACCGCTTCTTCTTCGCGAGATTGAACGCCACCGCCTCCCGCACGAGCGCCTGCAAGGCCGGCTCGTCGATCACGTCCCCTTCGAACAGGTCAATCGCTCGCCGGGTATTGCCTTCGAGGCTGGTATTGAACAGGCCTGCCGGATCGTCCAGCGCGGCGCCCTGTGCGAAGGTGAGCTTGACCTTGTCCTTGTAGGTTTCGCCCGTGCAGATGATGCCTTCCCGGCTCCAGGTCGGCACGCCGGCAGGGTTGGAGGGCTTGCGCCATTTGGCTTCCTCGACGATCTGGGGATCGGCTCCCATGATGATCTCGCGCGCTTTCGCGAGTCTCTCCCGCCGCCAGTCGCCCTGTTCGTTGTCCTGCGCCAAACCGCGTCTCCTGCTACATCTTCTCGCCGGGCAGCTTCGCCGCCTGCTTCACCCACTCGGTGAACTGGTTGCCCGGCATTTCGCCTTCGTGAATGTGGTAATAGCGGACCTCCGGATACTTCGAAGTCTCCGGCGGCGGCGGTTCGAGCGAGCCGCCGCGGAAGAACGTGACCTTCACGTAGCGGTCGAAGCAATGGAACGAGGTGAACCAGCAGCCCTGTTCGGTCCCGTAGAACGGGCTGTTCCACTTGACCGCCTTCTCCACACCAGGGACCGCGCGGACGATCGCCGCATCCAGCGCTTCGCCCACTGCGTGCTTCCATCCCGGCATGGCGGCGATATAGGCCTGCACGGGCTCGTCGCCCTCGCCTTTGGGGATTTGCGGATTGCCCCCGGACAGCAGCTTGGGCTTGCGCGTCATGGCTGGGCGGGCCGCCGGTAATGGCGGATGAACATGTAAATACCTGTCAACATGAGGAAGAACAGGAACGGGAGCGGCGTGTAATAGAGCCATTCCGGCGGCACGGCGAAGGCCTGGAAGGCAAATATGCCGACCACGATCAGAGTGAAGACCATTGATGTCCAGCGATGCAGTTGTCTGATCCGGGGGCTCATCAATCCATCCTTTCCAGCAGGTTATCGAGCGATTTGAGGAAACGCGGCCAGCCCGCCCGCGCACCGTGGTAAGCCATCTTGTCGTCGGGCCGGAAACCAGATGAGGTGGATGGCTCCCGCTCACGGCATCTAGGTGCCAAGGTGTGAAGACCGTCAGGTATTCACGAGCAAAATGGGAGCCACCCAGATGGATATTAGCACGATCGGTCTCGATTTGGCCAAGAACGTTTTCCAGGTTCACGGCGTAGATGCACAGGGCACGGCCGTTGTTCGCAAGGCATTGCGGCGCTCGCAGATGCTTCCCTTCTTCGAGAAGCTTCCGCCTTGCGTGGTTGGCATGGAGGCCTGCGGCACGTCGCATTACTGGGCTCGGGAGCTGATCAAGCTGGGCCATGAGGTTCGGCTGATGCCGCCGGCTTACGTCAAGCCCTACGTGAAGCGCGGCAAGACCGATGCTGCGGATGCGGAAGCAATCTGCGAGGCAGTGACGCGCCCCACGATGCGCTTTGTGCCGGTGAAGTCAGCGGAGCAGCAGGCGGCGCTGTCGATGCACCGCACGCGGGATCTGTTCGTCAAGCAGCGCACGCAGCTAATCAACATGATGCGAGGGCTTTTGGCCGAGTTCGGCATCGACATCCCCCAAGGCATCAATCGAGCTTTGGAGAAGGCACGTGCGATCGTCGACGGGGAAGCGCCTGACGTGCCGTCCGATGCTCTTCGCATCGTTGAGCGGCTGTCGCAGCAAGCCCTCGATGTCCACGCCCAGGTACGGGAGATCGAACGTGATCTGATCGGGTGGCAGCGCAAGAGCGACGTTGCCACCCGCCTCATGACGATCCCGGGCATTGGCCCGATCGGAGCGACGGCACTCGCAGCGTCGGTCAGTGATCCATCTCAGTTCCGCTCTGGCCGGCAGTTCGCGGCCTGGCTGGGGCTAACCCCGCTTCAGAAGTCCAGCGGCGGCAAAGAGCGGCTCGGCCGCATCTCGAAGATGGGCGACAGGTATCTTCGTAAGCTCCTGGTGGTCGGCATGACGGCAGTGGTGCGGAACGCGAAAAGAAAACCGGAGGCGGTCGATCCCAACGTTCTCGCCTTGCTGGCGCGCAAGCCCGCACGGGTGGTCACCGTGGCTTTGGCAAACAAAACAGCGAGAATCGTCTGGGCCATCATGACCCGCGGGGAAGTCTATCGTGAGCGCCACGTGCCTGCGTTGGCGGCGTAGAGGCAAAACGGAATAGCGGCGAAAGCCACTTCAGGAGTTGTGAGAGCAAAGCGAGATGATGGCGAACCGGTCAGACCGGGAACCGGGACAACCCAGCGAATGGCCGAGGCGATACAGCCTGTAAACCAGTTCGGGACCCAGTTCGCGGACACCATCAGGGCCAGCAGTCTACTTCATGGCTGCATCAACAGGCCGGACAGAAGTCTGCACCCGACCCAAGCGCCAGCACATCGCATTTGCCCTTGCAACGCGGGAGCCATCCACAGA
>NZ_QXFK01000005.1 GCF_003581645.1 Pelagerythrobacter aerophilus
CGTTGTCGCTGACAACCGTGTGCGGCTTGCCGCGCATCCCGATCAGGCTGGTCAGTTCACGGGCCACCCTTGCGCCTGGCAGCGACGTGTCGACCACCAGCGCCAGGCACTCCCGCGAGAAGTCGTCGACCACGCATAGGATGCGGAACCGGCGACCGCAGACGAGGCTATCGGAGACGAAGTCGAGCGACCACCGCTGGTTCGGTCCATCGGGCAGCACCATTGGCCTGCGCGTGCCCAGTGCCCGTTTGCGACCGCCACGACGGCGCACCCGCAACCCTTCTTCGCGATAGATGCGCAGCAGCTTCTTGTGGTTGGGCTTCATGCCTTCCCGCGCCAGCAGGTAGCCCAGGCGGCGATAGCCGAACCGGCGACGCTCCGCCGCCAGCTCGCGCAACCGTTGCCGCAGCGCCCCGTCATCCGGCCTTGTCGGCTCGTAACGGATCACCCTGCGGCTCACACCGACCAGACTGCACGCCCGACGCTCGCTCAGCCCGTGCTGCTCACGGGCATGGGCGACGGCTTCCCGCTTCGCGCCGGGCGTTACCATTTTTTTGATGCCAGATCCTTCAGCACCACGTTGTCGAGCATCGCCTCGGCGAGCAGCTTCTTCAGCCGGCTGTTCTCCTGCTCAAGCGTCCGCAGCCGCCGGGCATCGGAGACTTCCAGCCCCCCGAACTTCGACTTCCATTTGTAGAACGTGGCCGAGCTGATGCCGTGACGGCGACAAACCTCCGCAGTCGGCATCCCAGCCTCCTGCTCCTTCAATACCGCGATGATCTGCTGTTCGCTGAACCTGCTTCGCTTCATTGTCGTCCGACTCCTTTGCGTCGGACTCTACCAAATACCGGTCACATTTCAGGGGAGCACGTCACGACCCGGCGTGGTTCAAAGGTGCCTATGAGAATTTCTTGGTGCCGATTTCCCAGCAGCTTGATGTCCCGATGGAGCGAGTTTTCGTCGCCCCCGGCAACCACGACATTTCACGCGAACTGGTGCGAAAGATTCCATCCATCCATCGAGGCCTCGCGGAAAAGCTAACATCAAATCAAGCTATCAATCGCGTTATTGATACAGAGCATGAAGACGGTTCTGAAACTGCCCAGAGTCTGGGCAGGATGAAAAACTTCTATGCCGAACACGATGAGCGCCATCCGACTCACTCTGGCACGTCGCCATATTTCCGGACAGGGACCTTCGCGCACGGTGATCGGACTGTCGGCGTGGCGTGTCTTAATAGCGCTTGGATGGCAACAGGGGAGAGCGAAGACTCTGACCATCGAAAGCTTGTTCTAGGTGAGCGGGCCGTCGATATGGCTCTCGCCGACTTGGAGGGTTGCGACTTTAAAATCGCAGTGCACCATCACCCATTGGACTGGCTACACCCCACCGACGCTGATGCGGTAGATTTGCTGCTGCGCAGATCTTTCGATCTTTCCTGCAGCGGACATGTTCATCAGTCGAAGCCCCGATTAACGATGGATGGAAGTGGATGCTGCATCGCCAGCCCGACAGGGAGTGTCTTCGCCGGGCGGGAATGGTTCAACGGGTATCAGATTGTTGAGATCGATATCCCTGACCGTCGCTACACATTTCATGTTCGAGAATATTTCGATAACCGTCGCGAATTCGATCGTGCAGTCAGAGTCGCTGAGAACGGTCTAGTTGAATTTCAGAACCCCGTTCTCCACGACCGGTCACGCATCGATAAGGTCGAAAGCTTCTTGCAGGGCTCTCGCGGGCGGGTTCGCGAGTGTCTTGAGTCGCAGATGACATTGGTCGGTGATGACGAGACAAAGCCCAATCTGCGGATCGATGATTTTGTGGCACCGCCTCTGATCGAAGGGCGCGCAAACAGTATTGATGGAAGCGGCTCTGACGCACAAGACTTGTCGATCGAGAGTTTCCTGTCTCGGACAGACAATGCGGTGGTGATTGGCAGCAGACATTCGGGAAAAACGACGCTCGCCTACTATTCGGCATACATGCTGGCCTATGGGCCGGGGCTGATCCCCCAGATCCCCGTAGTGATCGACACGCGGAACTTTCGCTTCAATCCATATTCCATCCGTGGGCAGTTGGGTGAGCTATATGAAAGGTCGCTTTCCAACCCAGAAGCGAAGGCATATGCGGCTGAGGGTATTTTCACATTCCTCTTCGATAATTGCTCATGTGGTGAGGAGAGCTTCAAGAAGATTGCTGATTTTGCCGAAGAGTATCCAGACTGTCGCTGCCTCGTATTTGCCAGTCCCAACATGGATGGGGTTTCGCCGGATAGACATTTTAACGAACACCTGCCGAACTTCACGAAGATTCACATCGGCGCTCTGACCCGAGGAAGAATCCGCGCGCTGTCCCGACAATGGTCGAATGGGGATCGAGACGGCGATGCAACCTATGAAACCGTCATAAATCAACTGGTCCGAGACGGTCTTCCGCGAACCCCCTACATGGTCTCGCTTCTCATCTGGGCCATCCAGCAGAAGAAGGAACTGGTGAAGATTAACGAAGCGCTTTTGCTTCAAAACATGATGGATCACCTTCTGGGGAAGGCCGATTTCAAGCAGTCGGTTCGAAAAGTCCTTAATCCGGTTGGAAAGGAGATCACCCTTCAGAACTTCGCATATTTTATCCGCAGTAAGGGATCTGTAGTCGACGAAAACGAAGCCAATGAATTTTTGATCGCGTTTTTCAAAAGGAAGGCGTTGCCCTTCATCGGATCGGATGTTCTAGAAAAGCTCATTGAGCGCGGCATATTGCATCGTCGGAACGGCAAGGTTGCCTTCAAATATGAGGCATTCGAGGAATATTTTTACGCAAAGCACCTGCAAAGCAATCGCGCCGAATTGAATGTCACGTTGGAAGGTTTGAACTTCCTCAATTTCAGAAGAGAGTTGGAGCTTCTCGCGGGTTTGCGGCCCGAGAATGCAGACCTGATTTCTGCAATCGAAAAGGTGCTGGATAGCCGGGTCCCTGACAGATTTCGCAAGTGCAACATCGGCGAATTCGATAGAATCTCTGGCAGCGAGTTGGATATTCAACTCACCAAAGCTGATCTCGGGCAAATCCGGAGAACGCGCCTTACCAATGAAAAAGTGGACAAGATGTTGGACGAGGCCGATCGGCGTGCCCTGGCGCGTGGCGAGCGAACAGTCCGAGAAAGCTTGGAGCGGGCAAAGGGTAACGTGAGAACCGCTGCTGAAGAACGTGAGGCTGAAAGCATCTCGAAAGATCAACTTTCAGATAGTATGCCAATAAGGCCATCCACCCACATGGCCGCGATCGATCTTCTCGCTCGGATCATACGGAACTCAGATTTTACCGATTACGATTCCAAGGGCCCCGCAACGAAAAGGGTTCTGGATAGCTGGACCAAGATCTTCCTCCTCATCATGGATGAGTTGGGTGCGATGCTGGCAGTCATTGAAAATGATGAAGGCGAGAAAATCCCTGACAAGGAGACGGAATCGATAAAATATCTCCTTGCGAAGTTCATCTTCTCAAACATTGGCGCTGCACTTATTCATCACATGGCGTCGCCGACCATGGCGGATACACTCCATGCGCTTATTGAAGAAGGCGAATTTACGACTGGAGAGCACCTTCTTACCCTCTTCCTTCTCGAAGATATCGACGATGAATCTTGGATGGATCTTTGGATCGAGGAGATTGAGAAGAAGGACCAATCGGGGTTCGTTATCGATAGCTTCGTGCAGCGCCTTCTCTCACTCACCTACACGAAAGCGTTGGACACTGAGCAAGAGAAGCGCGTCCATCACCTTGTTGACCGTATCGAGAAGAAACTTGGTTGGACGAATGAAAAGAAATCAGAGGTCATCCAGCAAATGCAGAAGGCGCGGGATCTGCGGCAACTAGAACAACGGAAGTGAGGCCAAGCGGGGGCTCGACTGCTCGCACCGCTGCCTTCTGAACGAACGGCCGTTCCATAAAATTTGACCCTAGAAGCGCACTCTCGGGAACTTCCGACACTACTTCTATTGATTGATCCGATGTCCGCTTTCGGAAAATCGGCAGAAAGGCGAATGTCCAAAATGGGGCGCGTAGCTGACCGGCCGGTTCGCCGCCTGATACGTCCGCTATTCCAATCGGCGCCTCTGAAAGAAGACGTTCCGGTTCGTCCGACGAAGCAGCCGCTTCGCCGAAGGCGGACCGCCCGGGTGGTCGACGCAATCCCGCCATGCGCGGCCGGAGCTGCACTTCAACTCAGTAGCGGTTCGAGCGCTTCCCATTCGCGCTCGACGGCGCGGCGGCCGGCATCGATCGCCGTGCGGATCTTCGCAGGATCGAATTCAAGCGTTTCCGAATAGGCCTCCTCGGGTTCGATGATCCGGATCGGCGCGAAGCGGTAGCGCGATATCTGGACATCGAGGGGGCGGAGGATGCGCGCAGCCTGTGCGCCACCGATGCCTTCGGCCTGGAGCGCGCGGAGCTGCGCCTCGCGTGCCGCGATCAGGTCGTTGATCAGTGCCGCGCCCGCGAGATCGTTGGCAGAGACCTCGGACTGAAGGATATCGACCGCACGCAGCCCGATGTCGATCAGGTTGTCGAAAGTCCGCGCGGAGCCCGGCTGTGGTGCGGGTGAGGCGCGTACCGCTATCACGCCGCGCGGGTTCAACTGGAGTGCAGCACTGAGCGGCGTCACGTCGCGCACACCGCCATCGACCCACTGTTCCTCGGTTCTGTCGCGGGTGCGGGTCTTCAACGGATCGAAGAAGAGCGGCATCGCGCAGCTGGCATAGACCCAGTTGTGAATGCCGGGCACGCTTTCATCGATGCTGCGATAGGTTCCAGTACCGAGATTGACGACGCCGAGTAGCAGCTTGCGCCCGCTCGCTTTCAGCTTCTTCTCGTCGGCAAAACCCTTGAGCAGGCGTTTCAGAGGCGCGGCATCGTAGATCGCATCCTCGCCGAGGAATCCGCCAACGACGCCGAGCGGCCGCTCCTTGTAGATCGAACCATTGCCCTTGATGCGGAGCCACGCCTCAAGCAGCCTAGGTACATCGTCCTGCGCCACACCCAGTGCCTGGATCGCGCCGGTCGAGACACCGGCGACGATATCGATGTGAACGCCGCGGTTGACGACCAGCTCGTGGACGACGCCGACCTGAAAGGCGCCCTTGGCGCCGCCGCCGCTCAATACGATTGCGAGACCGCCTGCCATCTCGTCTCTCCTTCGGAAGGGCCACAGTTTACAAGATATCGGGCGCCAAGTCTGTGCCGGCCAGCTCGCGGCGGCAGCGAACCCGCTGCCGGGAAAGGCGGCGGTGCGCCGGTTCTTGACCACCAGCCCGAATCCCCCTAAGGGCGCGCTCATCCGAAACGGGGTGCGCTCCGCGTCGGTCAGATAGAGCTGAACATTGCCGGTCATGTCCCGGGGGCCTTGGCGCACTAGAGAAATCTGGAGGGCGCTGGAGGCTCTTTTCTATTGAAGCGGTCCTTGCGGAGCGCTTCGGGGCAGCCGTCAAAGTAACCCGGTGTCCGTGACCCGGGTGGAGTGTTTTTCGGCTCGTGCGCTGGTTGTCCGCTTCGCGGGCGTCCTTGTTCGCTGGGTCCCCGCCTTCGCGGGGATGGCGGTAGAGCGCACGAACCTTCTCTCCACTCTGGCCCCAGTGCCACCTCCATACGGTGAAGAGAAAGAATCTATGCCGACGATCAACCAGCTGGTCCGCAAGGGCCGCGTTCTGCAGAAGGCCAAGTCGAAGGTCCCTGCGATGGAGCAGAACCCGCAGAAGCGCGGTGTCTGCACCCGCGTCTATACCACGACGCCGAAGAAGCCGAACTCCGCTCTGCGCAAGGTGGCCAAGGTCCGCCTGACCAACCAGCGCGAAGTCATCTCCTACATCCCCGGCGAGGGGCACAACCTGCAGGAGCACTCCGTGGTGCTGATCCGCGGCGGCCGTGTGCGCGACCTTCCCGGCGTGCGCTACCACGTGCTGCGCGGCGTGCTCGACACGCAGGGTGTGAAGGACCGCAAGCAGAGCCGTTCCAAGTACGGCGCCAAGCGGCCGAAGTAAGGGGCGCGCAGCTCTTCACCCGTCATCCCCGCGCAAGCGGGGACCCAGGGCGGGTTCGAAGGGCGGTTTGGTTTTCAGGCGCCGCGCTTTGCCTCCCTGGGCTCCCCTTTCGCGGGAGTGACGAAGGAGGGAGGGGCAGGGGCCAAGATAAGGAATACATCCGATGTCACGTCGTCGTCGTCCCGAGAAGCGGGAGATCCTGCCTGATCCGAAGTTCGGAGATCAGGTACTGTCCAAGTTCATGAACAACCTCATGCTCGACGGAAAGAAATCCGTCGCCGAGCGTATCGTCTATGGTGCGCTCGACACCGTCGAGACGAAAGCCAAGGCCGATCCGATCGCGCTGTTCCACGACGCGCTGAACAACGTCGCGCCGCAGGTCGAGGTCCGCAGCCGCCGCGTCGGCGGTGCGACCTATCAGGTGCCGGTCGAGGTTCGCCCCGAGCGTGCCCAGGCGCTGGCGATCCGCTGGCTGATCAGCGCCGCCCGCGGGCGTGCGGAAACGACCATGGCGGCGCGCCTGTCGGGCGAGCTGCTCGATGCGGCGAACAACCGGGGCAACGCGGTCAAGAAGCGGGAAGACACGCACCGCATGGCCGACGCCAACCGCGCGTTCTCGCACTACCGCTGGTAAGGCGGGGACCGGCGAGGATCGCTCGTCGCAGAGAAGCGGGCCGGGCCGGCGTCTGCCGCAGGCCGGCCCGCGTCTCGCGAGACGTCTTCAATCGGTCACAGAGTTAACTATATGGGGCGCGCTTCTCCGCCGCTCCTAACGAACCCGAGGAATTTCCCATGGCCCGCAGCCATCCTATCGAGCGCTATCGCAACTTCGGCATCATGGCGCACATCGATGCCGGCAAGACCACCACGACCGAGCGCATCCTCTACTACACCGGCAAGTCCTACAAGATCGGCGAAGTCCACGACGGCGCCGCGACGATGGACTGGATGGAGCAGGAGCAGGAGCGCGGCATCACCATCACCTCGGCCGCGACCACGACCTTCTGGAAGGCCGAGGACGGCGAGGGTGAAGAGCACCGGCTGAACATCATCGACACCCCGGGCCACGTGGACTTCACCATCGAAGTCGAGCGTTCGCTGCGCGTGCTCGACGGCGCGGTTGCCGCCTTCGACGGCGTTGCCGGCGTGGAGCCGCAGTCCGAGACCGTGTGGCGCCAGGCCGAGAAGTACGGCGTGCCCCGCATGTGCTACGTCAACAAGCTCGACCGCACGGGCGCGGACTTCTACTACTGCGTCCAGACGATCATCGATCGTCTCGGCGCGGTCCCGGCCGTGCTCTATCTGCCGATCGGCGCCGAAGGCGACTTCAAGGGCCTGGTCGACCTGGTCAACGACCGTGCGATCATCTGGCACGACGAGAGCCTGGGCGCGAAGTTCGACTATGTCGAGATCCCCGCGGACATGGCCGACAAGGCCGCCGAATACCGCGAAAAGCTGATCGAACTCGCCGTCGAGCAGGACGACGAGATCATGGAAGCCTACCTCGAAGGCAATGTGCCTGACGCGGCGACGCTGAAGAAGCTGATCCGCAAGGGCACGCTGAACCACGCGTTCGTTCCCGTGATGTGCGGCTCCTCGTTCAAGAACAAGGGCGTGCAGCCCCTGCTCGACGCGGTCGTCGACTATCTGCCGAGCCCGGTGGACGTGCCGGCGATCAAGGGCGTCAAGCCCGACAGCGAGGAAGAGGACACCCGTCCCTCGTCCGACGACGCGCCGTTCAGCGCGCTGGCGTTCAAGATCATGAACGACCCGTTCGTCGGCTCGCTCACCTTCACCCGCATCTATTCGGGCAAGCTGGCCAAGGGCCAGGTCCTGAACTCGGTGAAGGAGAAGAAGGAAAAGATCGGCCGCATGCTGCTGATGCATTCCAACAACCGCGAGGACATCGAGGAAGCGTTCGCGGGCGACATCGTCGCGATCGCGGGTCTCAAGGAAACCACCACCGGCGACACGCTGTGCGATGCGGCCAAGCCGATCATCCTCGAGCGCATGGAGTTCCCCGACCCCGTGATCGAGCTGTCGGTGGAGCCCAAGACCAAGGCCGACCAGGAGAAGATGGGCGTCGCCCTCAACCGCCTGGCCGCCGAGGATCCCTCGTTCCGCGTCTCGACCGATCACGAATCGGGCCAGACGATCATCAAGGGCATGGGCGAGCTTCACCTCGACATCCTGGTCGATCGCATGAAGCGCGAGTTCAAGGTCGAGGCCAACGTCGGCGCGCCGCAGGTGGCGTACCGCGAGTCGCTCGCCCGCGAAGTCGAAGTGACCTACACCCACAAGAAGCAGTCGGGTGGTTCGGGCCAGTTCGGTGAAGCCAAGGTCCGCGTGATCCCCGGCGAACGCGGCCAGGGCATCATCTTCGACGACCAGATCAAGGGCGGCAACATTCCGCGCGAGTATATCCCGTCGGTCGAGAAGGGCATGCGCGAGCAGGCCGAGAGCGGCTACCTGGTCGGCTTCCCGATCATCGACTTCACCATCGAGCTGATCGACGGCAAGTACCACGACGTCGACTCGAGCACGGTGGCGTTCGAGATCACCGGCCGCGGCGCGATGCGTGAAGCGGCGCAGAAGGCCGGCATCAAGCTGCTCGAACCGATCATGAAGGTCGAGGTCGTGACGCCGGAAGAGTACATGGGCGACGTGATCGGCGACCTCAACAGCCGTCGCGGCCAGATCCAGGGCACCGACAGCCGCGGCAATGCCCAGGTGGTCGACGCCTTCGTGCCGCTCGCCAACATGTTCGGCTACGTGAACGAGCTGCGCTCCTTCACGCAGGGACGTGCGCAGTACTCGATGCAGTTCTCGCACTACGACGAGGTCCCGGCGAACGTCGCGCAGGAGGTCAAGGAGAAGCTTGCCTAAGGCATGGCAAGCGTCTAGGGGCGGCGCCTGATTCACCCGGTGCCGCCCGTGACTTGGTGAAATTCAATCTGACAGACAGAGGTTACACGCACATGGCTAAGGAAAAATTCGAGCGGAACAAGCCGCACTGCAACATCGGCACCATCGGTCACGTCGACCACGGCAAGACCACGCTGACGGCGGCGATCACCAAGGTTCAGGGTTCCGCGGTCGATTTCGCGAACATCGACAAGGCTCCGGAAGAGCGTGAGCGCGGCATCACCATCTCGACCGCGCACGTCGAGTACGAGACCGATGCGCGCCACTACGCGCACGTCGACTGCCCGGGCCACGCCGACTACGTGAAGAACATGATCACCGGTGCCGCCCAGATGGACGGCGCGATCCTGGTCGTGAACGCTGCCGACGGCCCGATGCCGCAGACCCGCGAGCACATCCTGCTCGCCCGTCAGGTCGGCGTGCCGGCGCTGGTCGTGTACATGAACAAGGTCGACCAGGTCGACGACGAGGAAATCCTCGAGCTCGTCGAGCTGGAAGTGCGTGAGCTCCTGAGCTCGTACGACTTCGACGGCGACAACATTCCGATCGTCAAGGGTTCGGCTCTGGCCGCGCTCGAAGGCCGCGACCCGGAAATCGGCGAGAACTCCATCAAGGAACTGATGGAAGCCGTCGACAACCACATCCCGCAGCCCGACCGTCCGGTCGACAAGCCGTTCCTGATGCCGATCGAGGACGTGTTCTCGATCTCGGGCCGCGGCACCGTGGTCACCGGCCGCGTCGAGACCGGCAAGGTCAACGTGGGCGACGAAGTCGAGATCATCGGTATCCGCGACACGCAGAAGACCACCGTCACCGGCGTCGAAATGTTCCGCAAGCTGCTCGACAGCGGCGAAGCCGGCGACAACATCGGTGCGCTGCTGCGCGGCACCGCGCGTGACGACGTGGAGCGCGGCCAGGTTCTGGCCAAGCCCGGTTCGGTCACGCCGCACACCGAGTTCAGCGCGGAAGTCTACGTGCTGTCGAAGGACGAAGGTGGCCGTCACACGCCGTTCTTCGCCAACTACCGCCCGCAGTTCTACTTCCGCACGACCGACGTGACCGGCGAAGTGATCCTCCCCGAGGGCACCGAGATGGTCATGCCGGGCGACAACGTGACGATCGGCGTCAAGCTGATCGCGCCGATCGCGATGGACGAAGGTCTTCGCTTCGCCATCCGTGAAGGCGGCCGCACCGTCGGTTCGGGGGTTGTCAGCAAGATCACGAAGTAATATAGGCGCGCGACCGGCGGGGGATTCGTCCCCCGCCGGTCGAATTTTTCGAAGGGGGCCGCCCCTGACCGGGTTTCCGGGAGGCGGGGCTGGCCTTTCTTTTTTGGGAGCAAACGCCGGTATTGGCTGGTGCTCCTTGGCTCTTTCGCATCGGTATAGGTAATGGAAGCTCAGAACATCCGCATTCGCCTCAAGGCGTTCGACCACCGCGTTCTCGACCAGGCGACTGGTGAAATCGCAGATACCGCGCGTCGTACGGGTGCTCTTATTCGTGGCCCCATTCCCATGCCGACGCGTATCGAAAAGTTCACCGTGAACCGCGGCCCGCACATCGACAAGAAGTCGCGCGAGCAGTTCGAGGTGCGTACCTACAAGCGGCTGCTCGACATCGTGCAGCCCAACGCCCAGACGGTTGACGCGCTGATGAAGCTCGACCTCGCCGCGGGCGTGAACGTGGAAATCAAGTTGGCGTAAGCCGATTTGCCGAAGGCCCCGTGAAAGCGGGGCGATGGTCTTCCTGGTCGGACCCTAAACGATCGGGGAAGTTTCGGGGCCCTCGATAGCCCCGCCGGTCGCAAGGCCGGCAAGACATCGGGATACCGCCGGTACAATGCCGGGCCTGCGTCCCCCGTCTTGCCTTCTTCGGAAGGCACTCAGCCCGGACGGGGCGACGCATCACAATCAGGGCTGTCACGCACCTTCGGATGGGCCGGGGGTGCCTCTGTTTTAGGAGTCTTACGATGCGCACCGGCGTTATCGCAAAGAAAGTCGGGATGACCCGCCTGTTCCAGGAGGATGGCCGGCACGTGCCCGTGACCGTTCTCGCTCTGGAAGACTGCCAGGTCGTTTCGCACCGCACCGCCGATCGCGATGGCTATTTCGCGCTTCAGGTCGGTTCGGGCGAGGCCAAGCAGAAGAACGTGAACAAACCGCAGCGCGAAGCTTTCGCGAAGGCGGAAGTTCCGCTGAAGATGAAAGTGGCCGAATTCCGCGTCGAGAACGAGGAAGGCCTGATGCCGGTCGGTTCGACGATCAGTGCCGAGCACTTCGTTGCCGGGCAGAAGGTCGACATCACAGGCCACACGCAGGGCAAGGGCTTTGCCGGTGCGATGAAGCGCTGGGGCTTCGGCGGTCTGCGCGCGACGCACGGCGTTTCGCTCAGCCACCGTTCGCACGGTTCGACCGGTAACCGCCAGGATCCGGGCCGCGTCTTCAAGAACAAGAAGATGGCCGGCCACATGGGCGACCGCCAGCGCACGCAGCAGAACCTCGAGATCGTGCGCACCGACGCCGACCGCGGGCTGCTGTTCGTCAAGGGTTCGGTCCCGGGCGCGAAGAACGCATGGCTGCTCGTCCGCGACGCGGTGAAGCTGCCGGTTCCCGAAGGCGTGCCGTTCCCCGGCGCGATCCTCGAGAAGAAGAGCGCCGCTTCGCAGCACGAGGAAGCCGATCCGGGTCTCGTCGAGAGCGCGGCCGAGCACGAAGTGCACGATCAGGTCGATGCCGAGCAGCAGGCGAAGCGGGCTGCAGAGCAGCAGGCCGGGGCCGGTGACGACGTCACCCCCGCGACCGGCGAAGAGAACAAGGCCGACGGCGCTGCCGACGGCGAGAGCAAGGAGTCCTGATCGTGAAGGTCAAGGTCCAGAAACTCGACGGCAAGGCGTCGGGCGACATCGAGCTCAATGACGCCGTGTTCGGCGTCGAGCCGCGCGCCGACATCCTGCACCGCGTCGTGACCTGGCAGCTCGAGAACCGGCGCGGCACCGCCCGCCCGACTCGCGAGCGGTCCGACGTCGCGCGCACCGGCAAGAAGTTCGGTCGCCAGAAGGGCGGCGGTACCGCTCGTCACGGCGATCGCGCGGCTCCGATCTTCATCGGCGGCGGCAAGGCGCATGGCGCCCGGCTGCGCGACTTCGACGTCTCGCTGAACAAGAAGATCCGTGCGCTCGGCCTCAAGATGGCGCTTTCGAGCAAGGCGAAGGACGGCCTCGTGGTCATCGACAGCCTCGATCTCAAGGATGCCAAGACCAAGGCCGTCGCCGAAGCGTTCGGCAAGAACGGTTGGAACGGCAAGGTGCTGGTGATCGACGGCGAGGCCGTGAACGAAGGCTTCAAGAAGGCCGCCGGCAATCTCAAGGGGGTCAACGTGCTCCCCGCGATCGGCGCCAACGTCTACGACATCCTGAAGCACGACACGCTGGTCCTCACCAAGGACGCGGTCGAAAAGCTGGAGGCGCGCTTCAATGGCTAAGAAGCAGGAAATCGATGCGCGTCACTACGACGTGATCCTCAGCCCCCACATCACCGAGAAGTCGACCCTGCTCTCGGAGCAGAATGGCGTCGTCTTCAAGGTGGCGAACGATGCGACCAAACCGCAGATCAAGGAAGCGGTCGAAGCGCTGTTCGACGTGAAGGTGAAGGGCGTGAACACCATTGTCGTGAAGGGCAAGACGAAGCGCTGGAAGGGCAAGCCCTACAAGCGCAGCGACCTGAAGAAGGCAGTGGTTACGCTTGCGGAAGGTGACTCGATCGACGTCACCGGCGGAATCTGAGGGCAGGACAGATGGCACTCAAGAATTACAAACCGACGAGCCCCGCGCGCCGCGGCCTCATCCTCGTCGACAAGTCCGGCCTGTACAAGGGCAAGCCGGTCAAGTCGTTGACGGAAGGCAAGCGCAAGACGGGCGGCCGCAACAACAAAGGCCATGTCACCTCGCGCGGCATGGGCGGCGGTCACAAGCAGAAGTACCGCTACATCGACTTCAAGCGTCGCAAGTGGGGCGTCGAAGGCACCGTGGAGCGGATCGAGTACGATCCCAACCGCACCGCCTTCATCGCGCTGATCAAGTACGCCGATGACGAGCTGGCCTATATCCTCGCGCCGCAGCGCCTGGCCGTGGGCGACAAGATCATCGCCGGCGAGCGGACCGACACCAAGCCTGGCAACGCGATGCTGCTCGGCCAGATGCCGGTCGGCACGATCTGCCACAACGTCGAGATGAAGCCGGGCAAGGGTGGCCAGATCGCTCGCTCGGCCGGCGCCTACGTCCAGCTCGTCGGTCGCGACCGCGGCATGGTCATGGTGCGCCTCAACTCGGGCGAGCAGCGCTACGTCCGGGCGGACTGCATGGGTACGGTTGGCGCGGTGTCGAACCCCGACAACCAGAACCAGAATCTGGGCAAGGCCGGTCGTCGCCGCTGGATGGGCATCAAGCCGCTCACCCGCGGTGTCGCCAAGAACCCGGTCGACCACCCGCATGGCGGTGGTGAAGGCCGCACCTCGGGCGGCCGTCACCCGGTCACCCCGTGGGGCAAGCCGACCAAGGGCGCCCGGACCCGCAAGAACAAGGCGACGGACAAGATGATCATCCGTTCGCGCCACGCCAAGAAGAAGAGGTAATCGGACATGGCTCGTTCCGTCTGGAAAGGTCCGTTCGTCGAGCTCAGCCTTCTCAAGAAGGCTGAGGACGCTCAGGAAGCCGGTGGCCGTGCGCCGATCAAGACCTGGTCGCGTCGCAGCACGATCCTGCCGCAGTTCGTCGGTCTGACGTTCAACGTCTACAATGGCCAGAAGTTCATCCCGGTCTCCGTTTCGGAAGACATGGTCGGTCACAAGCTCGGTGAGTTCGCGCCCACGCGCAACTTCCCGGGTCACGCTGCCGACAAGAAGGGTAAGCGCTAATGGGCAAGCAGAAAGCTCCCCGCCGCGTTGCGGAGAACGAGGCTCTGGCCGTCGGCACCACGATCCGTGGTTCGGCGCAGAAGCTGAATCTCGTCGCCGAGCTGATCCGCGGCAAGAAGGCCGAGGACGCGATGAGCATCCTCGCTTTCTCGAAGAAGGCGATGGCACGCGATGCGCAGAAGGTGCTCGCCTCGGCGATCGCCAATGCGGAGAACAACCACGACCTGGACGTCGACGCGCTGGTGGTTGCGGAAGCTTCCGTCGGCAAGTCGATCACCATGAAGCGCTTCCACACGCGCGGACGGGGCAAGAGCACCCGCATCCTCAAGCCGTTCAGCCGGCTGCGCATCGTGGTTCGCGAGCAGGAAGAGGCGTAAGATGGGCCAGAAGAGCAATCCGATCGGTCTGCGCCTGCAGATCAACCGCACCTGGGACAGCCGCTGGTACGCCGAAGGGCGCGACTATGCGCGGCTGCTCAAGGAAGACATCGAGATCCGCAAGCACATCATCGAGAGCCTGCCGCAGGCGGCGATCTCGAAGGTGGTGATCGAGCGTCCGGCCAAGCTGTGCCGCGTTTCGATCTATGCCGCGCGCCCGGGCGTCATCATCGGCAAGAAGGGCGCCGACATCGAGAAGCTGCGCGCCAAGCTTTCGTCCATGACGGAAAGCGAAGTGAAGCTGAACATCGTCGAGATCCGCAAGCCGGAAGTCGATGCCAAGCTCGTCGCGCAGGGTATCGCCGATCAGCTGATCCGCCGCGTGGCGTTCCGCCGGGCGATGAAGCGCGCGATGCAGTCCGCCATGCGTCTGGGTGCCGAAGGCATCAAGATCGTCTGCGGCGGCCGTCTCGGCGGTGCGGAAATCGCGCGTGTCGAACAGTACCGCGAAGGCCGCGTGCCGCTGCATACGCTGCGCGCGAACATCGACTATGCCGAAGCCGAGGCGCTGACCGCCTATGGCATCATCGGCATCAAGGTATGGGTCTTCAAGGGCGAGATCCTCGGCCACGATCCGACGGCGCAGGACCGCCTGATGATGGAATCGCAGACCTCCGGCGTCCGTCCGGCTCGCTGAGATTAGGTAAGAGCAATGCTGCAACCGAAGAAAACCAAGTTCCGCAAGGCCTTCAAGGGCCGGATCAAGGGTGACGCCAAGGGCGGTACCGTGCTGAACTTCGGCTCGTACGGCCTCAAGGCCCTGGAGCCGGAGCGGATCACCGCCCGCCAGATCGAGGCCGCGCGCCGTGCGATCACGCGCCACATCAAGCGCCAGGGGCGCCTGTGGATCCGCGTGTTCCCCGACGTGCCGGTGTCGAAGAAGCCTGCCGAAGTCCGTCAGGGTAAGGGCAAGGGTTCGGTCGAATACTGGGCCGCTCGCGTGAAGCCGGGCCGGATCCTGTTCGAGCTCGACGGCGTCGCCGGCCCGCTCGCCGCCGAAGCGTTCGAGCGCGCGGCGATGAAGCTGCCGATCAAGACCAAGGTCGTCGCCCGTCTCGGCGACACCTCGCACCTGGAGGGTTGATCATGACGAAGATTGAAGACCTCCGCACGAAGACCGACGACCAGCTCGACGCGCAGCTCACCGAGCTCAAGCGCGAGCAGTTCAACCTCCGCTTCCAGGCGGCGACCAACCAGTTGGAAGCCCCGGCGCGGATCCGCCAGGTTCGCCGCTCGATCGCGCAGATCAAGACTCTGCAGAACGAGCGCGCCGCCGCGGCGGCAGCCAAGGCTTGAGGAGCTAGACAATGCCGAAACGTATCCTGATCGGGACTGTCACCTCCGACAAGACCGACAAGACCGTCACCGTGCTGGTCGAGCGAAAGGTGAAGCACCCGCTCTACGGGAAGATCATCCGCCGTTCGAAGAAGTACCACGCGCACGACGAGAGCAACGAGTACAAGCTGGGCGACACCGTCCGCATCGAGGAGACCAAGCCGATCTCCAAGACGAAGACGTGGCGCGTGATCGACACGATCAAGGCGGGCGGGGTTCAGGCGGTCGAGGCCGACCTCGACGTCGAAGCCTCCGGCAACTGAGTTCAATCGATCCCCGCTACGGCGAGGACAGACGTTTTTGGAACTGCCGGACGGGTTCCGGCAAGCCAGGTAAGAAGGAACCGCATCGATGATTCAGATGCAATCTAACCTAGACGTCGCGGACAACAGCGGCGCGAAGCGCGTCCAGTGCATCAAGGTGCTGGGCGGGTCGAAGCGCCGCACCGCGAGCGTCGGCGACGTGATCGTCGTTTCCGTGAAGGAAGCGCAGCCGCGTGCCCGCGTGAAGAAGGGCGACGTTCACCGCGCGGTGATCGTTCGCACCAAGAAGGACGTGCGCCGTCCCGACGGCAGCGTGATCCGCTTCGATTCGAACGCCGCGGTCCTCGTCAACAAGAACGAGGAACCGATCGGCACGCGTATCTTCGGCCCGGTCGTGCGCGAGCTGCGCGGGCGCGGGTTCATGAAGATCATCTCGCTCGCTCCGGAGGTGCTGTAATGGCCGCCGCCAAGATCAAGAAGGGCGACAGCGTCGTCGTGCTCTCGGGCAAGGACAAGGGCCGCACCGGCACTG
The DNA here is from genome assembly GCF_003581645.1 of Pelagerythrobacter aerophilus. GTDB lineage: Bacteria > Pseudomonadota > Alphaproteobacteria > Sphingomonadales > Sphingomonadaceae > Pelagerythrobacter > Pelagerythrobacter aerophilus. The sequence goes on from NZ_QXFK01000005.1 coordinate 16,439, forward strand.
TCCAGAAGGTCATGCCGAAGGATGGCAAGATCGTCGTCGAGGGCGTGAACGTCGCTGCCCGTCACCGCAAGCCGAGCCAGGCCAACCCGCAGGGTGGCATCGACCGTTTCGAAGCGCCGATGCCGATCTCCAAGGTTGCCGTGGCCGATCCCAAGGACGGCAAGCCGACCCGCGTCCGCTTCGAGGAGCGCGACGGAAAGAAGGTCCGCGTTGCCGTCAAGTCCGGGGAGACCATCGATGGCTGACAAGTACATCCCGCGTCTGAAGACCCGCTACGACGAGCAGATCGTCAAGGCGATGACCGAGAAGTTCGGTTACAAGAACCGGCTCGAAGTCCCGCGGCTCGAGAAGATCACGCTCAACATGGGCGTGGGCGAGGCGAGCCAGGACAAGAAGAAGGTCCAGACCGCGGCCGAGGAAATGGCCCTGATCGCCGGCCAGAAGCCGGTCATCACCAAGGCCAAGAAGTCGATCGCGCAGTTCAAGCTGCGTGAAGGCATGCCGATCGGTTGCAAGGTCACCTTGCGCCGCGAACGCATGTACGAGTTCCTCGACCGCCTGGTGACCGTAGCCATGCCGCGCATCCGCGACTTCCGCGGACTGAACCCGAAGAGCTTCGACGGGCACGGCAACTACGCGATGGGCCTGAAGGAACAGATCATCTTCCCGGAAATCTCGTACGACAGGATCGAGAAGGTCCGGGGAATGGACATCATCGTGACCACGACGGCGAAGACCGACGAGGAAGCCCGCGAACTGCTGCGTCTGTTCGGCTTCCCGTTCCCTGCAGAGCAGGACGCCGAAGAGAAGGAGGCCGCGTGAGCGGCCCCCTGAACGCTAGGAAAGCAAAGAGAGCTTAAGTCCAATGGCGAAACTGAGTTCCATCAACAAGAACGAGCGTCGCAAGAAGCTCGTGAAGAAGTACGCTGCGAAGTACGCCCGCCTGAAGGCGATCGCGGACGACGAATCCCTCGACGAGGGCGAACGTCTGATCGCGCGCCTGAAGATGGCGGAGATTCCGCGCAACGGAAATCCGACACGTGTGCGCAACCGCTGCACCACCACCGGCCGCCCCCGCGGCTATTACCGCAAGTTCGGCCTCAACCGCATCGAACTGCGCGATCTCGGCAACAAGGGCCTGATTCCGGGCCTGACCAAGTCGAGCTGGTGAGGACTGACAGATGGCTATGACCGATCCCCTGGGTGATATGCTCACCCGCATCCGCAACGGCCAGCAGGCGAAGAAGGACAGCGTCCTTTCGCCGGCGTCCAAGCTGCGCGCGAACGTGCTCGAAGTTCTTCAGCGCGAAGGCTACATTCGTGGCTACAGCGAGGACGACAGCGGCAAGCACAAGGCGCTGCGGATCGAACTGAAGTATTTCGAGGGCGAACCTGCGATCAAGCACGTCGCCCGCGTCTCCAAGCCCGGCCGCCGGATCTATTCGGGTTCCAAGGAACTTCCGACCGTCCGCAACGGCCTCGGCATCACCATCGTCTCGACGCCGCGCGGCGTGCTTTCCGATGCGGAAGCCCGTACGCACAACGTCGGCGGCGAAGTGCTGGCGGAGGTGTTCTGATGAGCCGCATCGGCAAAAGGCCGGTGGCGATCCCGAGCGGGGTCACCGCCACGATCGACAACGGCACGCTCACCGTGAAGGGGCCCAAGGGTACCCTTTCGCTGGGGCTGGTCGACGAGGTCGAGTACAAGCTCGAAGGCGACGAGATCAGCGTTCAGCCGGCGAACGACACCCGTCGCAGCCGTGACTTCTGGGGCATGCAGCGTACGCTCGTGTCCAACCTGGTCGCAGGCGTGACCGAAGGCTACACCAAGGTCCTCGAGATCTCGGGTGTCGGCTACCGTGCGCAGGCGCAGGGCAAGAAGCTCAAGCTTCAGCTCGGCTACAGCCACGACGTCGACCTCGACGTGCCCGAAGGCCTGGAAGTGAAGACCCCCGATCAGACCACGGTCGAGATCAGCGGGATCGACAAGCAGGCCGTGGGCCAGTTCGCCGCCGAGATCCGCCGCTGGCGCAAGCCCGAACCCTACAAGGGCAAGGGCATCAAGTACCGCGGCGAGTACATCTTCCGCAAGGAAGGGAAGAAGAAGTAAGATGGCCAAGCTTTCCCTGTTCGCACGCCGCCGTCGCCGTGTCCGCACGGCTCTGCGCAGCCGCGCCGGCGATCGCCCCCGCCTGTCGGTGCACCGCACCGGCAAGCACATCTACGCCCAGATCATCGACGATGCCGGGGGCAAGACGCTTGCCGCCGCCTCGACGCTGGGCGGGAAGGCCTCGGGCGCCAATGTCGATGCTGCCAAGCAGGTCGGCAAGGATATCGCCGCGGCCGCCAAGAAGGCGGGCGTGACCACCGTCGTCTTCGATCGCGGTGGCTTCCTGTTCCATGGCCGCGTCAAGGCGCTGGCCGACGCCGCCCGCGAAGGCGGGCTGGAGTTCTGATGATGGCTGAAGAAAACAACACCGAGAACACCGAGACTCCGAAGGTCGAGGACGCCAAGGTCGAAGAGACCCAGGCGGAAGCGACCGAGGCGAAGGCCGAAGCCGCAGCCGAGACCGAAGCCGCTCCTGCAACCGCCGAAGAGCCGAAGGTCGACAACGCCGGCTCGACGCCGACTTCGACCACCGCGCCGACCGAGGCGGCCGAGAACCAGTCGGCCCAGGCCGGCGATCCTTCGCAGCCGCGCGGCCGTGGTGGCCGTGGTGGTGGCGATCGCGGTGGACGCGATGGCGGCGGGCGCGGCCGTGGCCGCGGTCGTGACGACCGTCGCGGCAACCGGCGCGAAGAAGAAGACGACGGCATCATCGAGAAGCTCGTCCACATCAACCGCGTTTCGAAGACGGTGAAGGGCGGCAAGCGCTTCGGCTTCGCGGCGCTGGTCGTCGTGGGCGACGGTTCGGGCCGGGTCGGCTTCGGCCACGGCAAGGCGCGCGAGGTGCCTGAGGCGATCTCGAAGGCGACCGCTTCGGCTCGCAAGAAGATGATCCGCGTTCCGCTCAAGGAAGGCCGCACGCTGCACCACGACGGCAACGGCCGTTTCGGTGCCGGCAAGGTCACCGTGCGCACCGCGCCTCCGGGTACCGGCATCATCGCCGGCGGTCCGATGCGCGCCGTGTTCGAGAGCCTGGGCGTTGCCGACGTGGTGACCAAATCGGTCGGCACCTCGAATCCCTACAACATGATCCGCGCCACGTTCGACGCGCTGACCGATCAGACTTCGCCGAAGTCGGTCGCCCAGCGTCGCGGCAAGAAGGTCGCCGACCTTCTCGGTCGCGGTGGCGCCAGCGCGGCGGAGGCTGAGGCCGACGCTGCGGCTATCGCGGAGTAATCGAGATGGCTGACAAGAAAACCATCAAGATCAAGCAGATCGGTTCACCGATCCGCCGTCCGGAAAGCCAGCGCAAGATCCTCGTCGGTCTGGGCCTCGACAAGATGCACAAGATCGTCGAGCGCCAGGACACTCCCGAGGTGCGCGGCGCGATCGCCAAGATCCCGCATCTGGTGACGATCGTCGATTGAACGTATAGGCCCCCGCGAGAGCGGGGGCCTTATGCTGCGAGCCAAGTGCTGGTGGCCTGAGATCCCCGCTTTGGTGGGGACTTCTTTTTTAGCGCGAACAAAGCGAAAGCGAGTGCAAGACCATGAAACTGACAGACATCCGTGACAACCCCGGCGCCCGCAAGGGCCGCATCCGCATCGGACGCGGCATCGGTTCGGGCAAGGGCAAGACCGGCGGCCGCGGTCAGAAGGGCCAGAAGAGCCGTTCGGGCGTCGCCGTGAAGGGCTTCGAGGGCGGCCAGATGCCGCTCCACATGCGCCTGCCGAAGCGCGGCTTCAACAACCCGTTCGGCAAGGACTTTGCCGAGGTGAACATCGGCATGGTCCAGAAGTTCATCGACGCCAAGAAGCTCGACGCCGGCAAGATCGTCGACGACGAAGCGCTGCGGGCCGCGGGCCTTGCGCGCGGCGGCAAGGACGGCATCCGTCTGCTGGGCAAGGGCGAACTGAAGACCAAGGTCAAGTTCAAGGTCGCCGGTGCCAGCAAGGGCGCGATCGAAGCGGTCGAAAAGGCCGGTGGTTCGGTCGAACTGCCCGAGGCGAAGCCGTCCGAGCACGAGAAGAAGACCGCTCGGCGCGACGCCAACAAGGCGGCCAAGGCCGAGTAAGCGGCAAAAATAGGGACGGGGGGTTCGACATCGCGCCCCCCGCACCCTATCTAGCCTTTCCGAGCCGGGAGGGTCCGGCGCCGAGTTAGGGCACAAGCATTTCTCATGGCATCACGCGCCGACAATATCGCGAGCAATCTCAGTCTCGCCAACTTCTCGAAAGCGACCGAGCTCAAGAATCGTATCTGGTTCACGATCGGTGCGCTGATCGTGTTCCGGTTCCTGAGCTTCGTGCCGCTCCCGGGCGTCAATCCGCTGGTGCTTCAGGATCTCTACGATACCGCGCGCGGCGGCATCCTCGACCTCTTCAACACTTTCTCGGGCGGCAGCCTGGAGCGCATGAGTCTCATCGCGCTCGGCGTCATGCCCTACATCACCGCCTCGATCGTCATCCAGCTTGCCGCGGCGCTGCATCCCTCGCTGGCCGCGCTCAAGAAGGAAGGCCAGAGCGGGCGGCAGAAGCTCAACCAGTACACGCGCTACGGCACGGTGTTCCTGTGCGCGATCCAGGGCTGGTTCCTCGCCTCGGGCCTCGAGGCCTACGGCGCGCAGAGCGGCCTGCAGGCGGTCGTCCAGCCCGGCGTAATGTTCCGCGTCGGCGCGGTCATCAGCCTCGTCGGCGGCACGATGTTCCTCCTCTGGCTGGGTGAGCAGATCACCAGCCGCGGGATCGGCAACGGCGTCTCGCTGATCATCATGGCCGGTATCGTCGCCCAGTTCCCGAGCTTCGCCACCAACCTGTTCGAAGGCGGCCGCAGCGGCTCGATCTCGCCGGTCCTCATCGTCGGCTTCCTGGGGATGATCGTGATCCTGGTGCTGTTCATCTGCTTCATGGAGCGCGCGCAGCGGCGGTTGCTGATCCAGTATCCCAAGCGAGCGACGCAGCGCGGGGTGATGCAGGCCGACCGCAGCCACCTGCCGCTCAAGCTCAACACCGCCAACGTGATCCCGCCGATCTTCGCCAGCTCGCTGCTGCTGCTGCCGCTGACGATCAGCCAGTTCGCCGGCAACCAGGTCGACACCGAAAGCACCTTCGGCAGCGTGATCGTCTGGCTCAACCAGTACCTCGCGCACGGGCAGCCGATCTACATGGCGCTCTATGCCGCGGGCATCATCTTCTTCACGTTCTTCTACACCGCCGTGGTCTTCAACCCGGAGGAAACGGCCGAGAACCTGAAGAAGAACGGCGGCTTCATCCCGGGCATCCGCCCGGGCAAGCGCACCACCGAATATCTCGACTACGTTCTCACGCGCATCACCGTGATCGGCGCGATCTACCTGACCCTGGTCTGCGTGATCCCCGAATACATGATCGCGCAGACGGGCATTCCGCTGTTCCTGGGCGGGACCAGCCTGCTGATCGTGGTCAACGTCACCGTCGACACGATCACGCAGATCCAGTCGCACCTGCTGGCGCACCAGTACGGCGACCTGATCAAGAAGGCGAAACTCAAGGGCCGCATGCGCTGATCGGATCGGCGCGAAGATAGGGGAAGCGGTTTGGACATCATCCTCTTGGGCCCTCCGGGGGCGGGCAAGGGCACGCAGGCACAGCGCCTCGAGCAGCGGCACGGCATGCGCCAGCTCTCGACCGGCGACATGCTGCGGGCGGCCGTCAAGCACAGCACGCCGGTCGGCCTCAAGGCCAAGGAAGTGATGGACCGCGGCGAGCTGGTGTCGGACGAGATCGTCTCCGAGCTGATCGACGCCGAACTGACCGCTATGGGCAAGGACGTCGGCGCGATCTTCGACGGCTATCCGCGCACTGCCGGACAGGCTGAATCGCTCGACCGCATTCTCGCCAGCCACGGCCGCTCGCTCGACCATGTCATCGAGCTGGAGGTCGACGAGGACGCGCTGGTCGAGCGGATCACCGGCCGCTTCACCTGCGCCCAGTGCGGCGCCGGCTACCACGACACCTTCAAGCAGCCCGAAGTTCCGGGCGTGTGCGACAAGTGCGGCAGCACCGAGTTCAAGCGCCGGCCCGACGACAACGAGGAAACCGTCCGCACCCGCATGGCCGAGTACCGCGCCAAGACCGCGCCGATCCTGCCGATCTACGAGAAACGCGGGATCGTCAGCCGGGTCGACGGCATGGCCGGCATCGAGGACGTGACCCGCGCGATCGACGCGATCCTCGGCTGACCGCCGTCCCCCTCGCAATCGCCGGCGGGCCTTTGCGCGCGCCGCAAGCTATGGAATAGCTGCGCGACAGGGGAGGATTGACGATGCCGAAGATTCGCATGGCCATGCTGGCGATGGCGGCCGGGGCCGCGGCACTGGCGCCGGCCACCGCCGCAGCGAAAGTGGTGAAGCAGGACGCGGCGGGTTTCGTCACGCGTGACACGGTAACCGTCGAGGCCACGCCACGAGAGACCTGGATGGCGCTGATCTCTCCGGCCAAGTGGTGGAACGAGGCGCACACCTGGTCGGGCGACCCGGCGAACCTCTCGATCACACCCCAGGCGGGCGGCTGCTTCTGCGAGCGCATTCCCGAAGTCGAGACCAAGGGCGACGTCGGCCTCGCCGGCAGCGTTCAGCACATGGCCGTGATCCATGCGACCCCGGACAAGGCCCTGCGGATGCGCGGCGCATTGGGGCCGCTGCAAAGCGAAGCGGTGACCGGCGTGCTCACCATCGCGCTCGCCGAAGTGGAGCAGGGCACCACGATCACTTTCGAGTACGTCGTCGGCGGCTATATGCGATACGAGGTCCCTCCGATCGCGCAGGCGGTCGACGGCGTGATGAGCCAGCAGCTCGCCGGCCTCGCGGCGTTGCTCGGCCCGGTCGGCGCGCCGTCCGAGGAGAAGTCGCCGGACGAGGGCGCCGATGCGGAGCCCGCCGACGAAGCCGATCCCGCGGAAGACGAGGCCGACGCATCGCCGAAGAAGAAGCCGAGCGTCGAGGAGGCGTTCGGCGATCTCTCCGACGGCGCTTGACCCTGCCGTGCCGGCGTATGCCATGGTAAACTCACCGGGAGGCTTTCGACCTGACCCGCAAGCTGCTATGGCATGGGCTTGCATTCTCGAGCAGGCCGCCCATATCGCGCGGCGTGCTCGTTTGCGCGCGCATTGCGGTTGACGTGCGCAGCGAATCACCCTAAGCGCGCCGTTCATTCGGCATTTCGGGATAGTTGGGCGGACAAGTCTGGCAGGCGGCAGCCTTCGTAGCGCGCCATCCGGGCTTTTTGCCATTCCGGCTCCGGCCATGCCGATGAACGACAGCGTTGAGATAGGGGTCGCCACCAGTTCGCCAGCGGACCGGCCGGCAGCGTCCCTGTGGAGCATGGAGAAGTAAGTGGCTCGTATTGCCGGGGTAAATATCCCCACCAACAAGCGCGTGATCATCGCGCTCACCTACATTCACGGTATCGGCCGCACCACGGCCGTGCAGATCGCCGACAAGCTGGGCATCGATCATTCGCGCCGCGTGCAGGATCTGACCGATGCGGAAGTCCTGCAGATCCGCGAGACGATCGACAGCGACTATACCGTTGAAGGCGACCTTCGCCGCAACACCGCGATGAACATCAAGCGCCTGATGGACCTCCGGTCCTATCGCGGCCTGCGTCACCGCAACCAGTTGCCGGTTCGCGGTCAGCGCACGCACACCAACGCCCGCACCCGCAAGGGCAAGGCGAAGCCCATCGCGGGCAAGAAGAAGTAAGCGAACGCTTTCGCAGCTTCGCTTTCATCACTTCTTTTTAGGAACAGGATACTCAGCCCATGGCACGCGAACCAGGCCGGATCAGGCGGCGCGACAAGAAGAACATCTCGAGCGGCGTCGCGCACATCAACGCCAGCTTCAACAACACGATGATCACCATCACCGATGCGCAGGGTAATGCGATCAGCTGGTCCAGCGCCGGCATGATGGGGTTCAAGGGCAGCCGCAAGTCGACTCCCTATGCCGCCCAGGTCGCCGCGGACGACGCGGGCAAGAAAGCCGCCGAACACGGCGTGCGCACCCTCGAGGTCGAAGTGAAGGGTCCCGGTTCGGGCCGTGAGAGCGCGCTGCGCGGTCTCGCTGCCGTCGGGTTCACGATCACCTCGATCCGTGACGTCACCCCGATCCCGCACAACGGGGTAAGGCCGTCGAAGCGCCGTCGCGTCTGATCCGTACCTGCCCGGCGGTGTCGTGCCGCCGACCCTAACGGACCGGACGCGCCCACCAGCGCAGCCGGTCCTGCCCGTATCTGAACCCTAGGGGAAATCCATGGCCGTCAACACCAAGAACTGGCAGGAACTCAAGAAACCCAACAGCCTCGAAATCAAGGCCGCCGGCGGCAAGTCGCGCACGGCCACGTTCGTCGCGGAACCGCTCGAGCGCGGCTTCGGCCTCACGCTCGGCAACGCGCTGCGCCGGGTGCTCCTCTCCAGCCTCCAGGGCGCGGCGATCACCTCGATCAAGATCGAGAACGTGCTGCACGAGTTCTCCTCGCTCGCCGGCGTGCGCGAGGACGTGACCGACATCGTGCTCAACGTGAAGCAGATCGCGCTCAAGATGGAAGGCGAGGGCCCCAAGCGCCTGCAGCTTTCGAAGACCGGCCCCGGCACGGTCACCGCCGGCGACATCGCCGTGTCGGGCGATATCGAGGTGATGAACAAGGATCTCGTGATCTGCCACCTCGACGAAGGCGCCGCCTTCAACGTCGAACTGACTGCCGACACCGGCAAGGGCTACGTTCCGGCCGTGCAGAACCGCCCGGCCGACGCGCCGATCGGCCTGATCCCGGTCGACTCGCTCTACTCGCCGGTCCGCCAGGTCAGCTACAAGGTCGAGAACGCCCGCGTCGGGCAGGAGCTCGACTACGACAAGCTGAGCCTGACGGTCGAGACCGACGGCACCGTGACTCCGGAAGACGCCGTGGCCTACGCCGCGCGCATCCTCCAGGACCAGCTCACGCTGTTCGTCCACTTCGAGGAAGGCATTCCGCAGCCGAGCTCGGCCATGATCGGCCACGCCGCGCAGCCGGAAGAGAGCGATGCCAACCAGCTCAACCGCTACCTGCTCAAGAAGGTGGACGAGCTCGAGCTGTCGGTCCGTTCGGCCAACTGCCTCAAGAACGACAACATCATCTACATCGGCGACCTGGTCCAGAAGACCGAGGCCGAGATGCTCCGCACGCCGAACTTCGGCCGCAAGAGCCTCAACGAGATCAAGGAAGTCCTGAGCTCGATGGGCCTGCGCCTCGGTATGGACATCCCTGGCTGGCCGCCGGAGAACATCGAGGAAATGGCCAAGAAGCTCGAACAGGAACTGCTTGGCTGATGGTTTATCCTCCCCGCTTTCGCCGCAGGCGAAAATGGGGAGGATCAGACAAGGGCAAACGGCCGACCCTCAATTCGGCCAGGACCGGGGTACCTGATACGGCCCCCTTACGAACGGAGTAACGAGAAATGCGTCACGGAATTTCAGGCCGCAAGCTGCAGCGCAAGACCGGTCACCGCAAGGCCCTGTTCCGCAACATGGCGGCCGCGCTGATCAAGCACGAGCAGATCATGACCACGGCCCCCAAGGCCAAGGAACTGCGCCCCTACGTCGAGAAGCTGATCACGCTCGCCAAGCGCGGCGGCCTCAGCAACCGGCGCCTGGCGATGAGCCGTCTCGGCGACGAGACCCAGCTCAAGAAGCTGTTCGACGTTCTCGCCGAGCGCTACGCCGACCGCGACGGCGGCTACACCCGCGTGATCAAGGCCGGCTACCGCGCCAGCGACGCCGCGCAGATGGCGGTGATCGAGTTCGTCGACCGCGACGTCGATGCGAAGGGCCAGGACTCGGGCCCCGTCATGAACGACGAGGAAGAGTTCGAGGAAGCCTGATCGGCACCAAGATAGGTATGTACGAAGGGCCGCGGGGGAAACTCCGCGGCCCTTTCGTTTGACTGCGCGCGAACGCGTGGCACAACGCGGCCCATGATCCGCCATCTCATCGCCGCCGCCGCGCTGCTCGCGCCCGTTCCCGCCATTGCGCAAAGCCAGCAGGAGGCGCTCGACGCCCGCTACGACCGCGCGCTCGCTGCCGGCTACAAGGCGCTGTTCCTGTGCAGCGCGATCGCCAATGCCGAACGTGCCGGCGCGGAGCGGACGCCCGAAAGCGTGATGCAGTGGGAACTCACCGGCATTCAGGCGCCGCTGGACGGGATCGTGGGCGAACTGCCCTACGAGATCGTTCGGGCGGACGAGGGCGGGGCTCAGGTACGCCACGTCTCCGTCGCCTGGGCGGAGGATATGCCGCCGCGCTACGCGGTGCACGACACCGGCAAGGGATGCGCGCTGCTCCCGATCGGTGGCGAACCGTCGCCCGGCAAGGTTGCGGTCCGGCAGGAGTCCCACCCCTCCGCTCCGGTTGTCCTGCCCAAGGCCGCGGCCCTGGCCACCGCGCTCGATCGTGGCTTCTCCCCTTCCTACGGTGAGGGCGCGCGCACGACGGCCGTTCTGGTCCGGCGCGGCGGAGACACGCTCGGCGAGCGCTATGTCGAGGGCTTCGGCCCGGATACGCCGCAGCGGACCTGGTCGGTCGCCAAGAGCATCGCTGCGACCCTGATCGGCGCGGCCGTAGAGCGCCGAGACATCGACGTGGCATCTACGGCCGGCCTCGGTCTGACCGACACCGATCCGCGCCGGGCGATCACCGTCGACCACCTCCTGCGCATGGCCTCGGGCCGCTACTCCGACACGCCGGGCAACCGCACCGATCCGCTCTACTTCGGCGGCGCGACGGTCGGGGAGCGTGCGGCGGTCTGGCCGCTGATCCATGCGCCGGGCACCGTCTATCGCTATGCCAACAACGACACGCTGATGGCGGTGAAAGCGATAGAGGACACGTTCGCCCAGCATCCGCCGGCGGAGCTCTTCGACCGGCTCGGCATGCACGATACCGTGGCGGAGACCGACTGGCAGGGGAATTACATCCTCTCCAGCCAGGTCTGGTCGACCGCGCGCGATCTTGCCACGCTCGGGCAGCTCTACCTCGACGGCGGCGTGTGGAACGGCGAGCGCATCTTGCCCGAAGGTTGGACTCGGTACGTCTCCTCTCCCTCCGGCCCGCAGCCGGACCGCGACTTCGGCTATGGCGCCGGCTTCTGGCTGTTCAACAAGAGCGACGGCGTTCCGGCGGATACGTTCGCCGCCATGGGCAACCGCGGGCAATATGTCGTGATCGTGCCGAGCCGCGAGGTCGTCATCGTCCGCCGGGGCGAGGATCCGCCCGGCAGCGGCTTCGACATCGCCGCCTTCACGCGCAACGTGCTCGCCGCGCTGGACAACTGATCCCTGAGCGATTGCAAAGCCGCGTCAGGCGGTTACATCGGCAACGACTGTGGATCGGTCTTTCGGGAGAATACCATGCGCCTTCGTTCCGCCGCGCTCGCGGCCTCTGCCGCTTCGCTCGCCCTTGCAGCGCCGCTCACCGCCGAAGAGGTTCCCTTGCCCGCCTATCCCGAAACCCGCACCGGCGACGTCGCCGAGACGCTCTTCGGCGAGAAGATCGCCGATCCTTACCGCTGGCTCGAGGCCGACGTGCGCAACGACGCCGAAGTCGCCGCCTGGGTCGAGCAGCAGAGCGAGTTCACCGACACCTACCTGAAGGCGCTGCCGGGTAACGACTGGTTCAAGGCCCGCATCGGCGCGCTGCTCGACTACGAGCGGTTCGGCGTCCCGCAGAAGGCCGGCGAGTACTATTTCTACACCCGCAACACGGGCCTCCAGAACCAGAGCCCGCTCTACGTCCGCCACGGCCTCGATGCCGAACCGCGGCTGCTGATCGATCCGAACACCTGGGCGCAGGACGGCGCGACCGCGCTTGCCGGATGGGAGCCGTCGCAGAACGGCACGCTGCTCGCCTATGCGGTGCAGGACGGCGGCACCGACTGGCGCATCATTCGCGTGCTCGACACCAGGACCGGGCAGCCGCTGGAAGACGAGATCCGCTGGGCCAAGTTCACCGGCATTTCGTGGCTCGGCAACGAAGGCTTCTTCTATTCGCGCTTTCCGGAGCCGGAAGAAGGGCAGGACTTTCAGGCGCTGAACTACAATCAGGCGGTCTATTACCACAAGCTCGGCACGCCGCAGTCGGAAGACCGGATGGTCTTCGCGACGCCCGAGCATCCGGAGCGCGGCCATGGCCTCGGCGTGTCGGACGACGGGCGCTGGGGCTTCGTCATCAGCTCGCTCGGGACCGATGCAAAGTACGAAGTGCACGTCATCGACCTGCAGGGCCGGAGCGGCACGTGGGACGCGAAGCCGCTGGTCACCGGGTTCGAGAACGCCTGGAACCCGATCGACACGATCGGCACCAAGGCGTTCTTCGTCACCAACAAGGATGCGCCCCGCTACCGGATCGTCACGACCGATCTGTCGGCGCCAACTCCTGCCTGGACCACCATCGTGCCGGAAACGGAGCAGCCGATCGAAAGCGCCTCGATCGTCGGGGACAAGCTGATCGTCACCTACCTCAAGGATGCGGCGACGCGCGTGGCGGTCTACGACCTCGAGGGGAACGGGCTGGACGATGCCGCGCTCGACGGCACCGCGCTGGGCGAGCTCGGCACGATGGGCGGCTTCCAGGGCAAGCCGGGCGATCCCGAGACCTTCTACAGCTTCACCAGCTTCAACCAGCCCGGCGCGATCTACCGCCTGAACGTCGACACCGGCGAGACGACGACTTTCGCCGAGCCCGAGCTGACCTTCGACCCGGCGCGCTTCGTCACCGAGCAGAAGTTCTACACCTCGAAGGACGGCACGCGCGTGCCGATGTTCATCGTCCGCCGCAACGACATCACTGGTCCGGCGCCGACGCTGCTCTACGGCTACGGTGGGTTCGACATCTCGCTTACCCCGAGCTTCTCGGCCTCGCGCATGGCCTGGCTCGAGGCGGGCGGCGTGTTCGCGCTCGCCAACATTCGCGGCGGCGGCGAATACGGCAAGGCCTGGCACGACGCCGGGCGCCTGCACAACAAGCAGAACGTGTTCGACGACTTCATCGCCGCCGGCGAGTACCTGAAGGCCAACGGCTACACGACGCCGAACGGGCTTGCGATCCAGGGCGGCTCCAATGGCGGCCTGCTGGTCGGCGCGGTGGTCAACCAGCGGCCCGACCTGATCGATGCCGCCAACGCGGCGGTGGGCGTGATGGACATGCTGCGCTTCGATCGCTGGACCGCCGGCCGCTACTGGGTCGACGACTACGGCCATCCCTCGAAAGAAGCCGACTTCAAGGTGCTGCGCACCTATTCGCCGTATCACAACATTCGCTCGGGCGTGGACTATCCCGCGATGCTCGTGACGACGGCGGATACCGACGACCGCGTAGTACCCGGGCACAGCTTCAAGTATGCTGCTGCGCTGCAGGCGGCGGAGGTGGGCGACAAGCCGCACCTGATCCGCATCGAGACCCGCGCCGGCCACGGCAGCGGCAAGCCGACCGACAAGGCGATCGAGGAAGGGGCCGACGTGCTGAGCTTCCTCGCGCACTGGACCGGCCTGGCCGTGCCGGGAGATGAAGAGGCCGAGTAAGCATCAACGTTCATGTTGGAGGGCAGTTGTCTGAACGACGGCTGTCGCCCCGATTCAGCCTCGTCTCAGTGCGGGTGGTCTAAAAGGGCACTCGTAGCCGGGAGCAGTTCCGCTTCCGGCAGAGCGAGGAATGTACCATGAAGCCCATTTCCAAAGCCCTTGTCGGAACCGTCGCCGCGGGTGCGATGGCGATGACTTCAGCTGCGCCTGCGATGGCGCGCGACTACTACGACCGCGACGACGGGATTGACGTCGGCGATGTGATCGCCGGCGCGGTGATCATCGGCGGCATCGCCGCGATTGCCGGCGCTTTCGATGGCGACGACGACCGCTATCGCGACCGTTACCGGCGTGGCTACAACTACGGCCCGCGCGGCGCGATCGAGCGCTGTGTCGCCGCCGTGGAGAACAACGCCCGCCGCTATGGCTACCGTTACGCCGACGTCACCGAAATCCGCGACGTCGACGGCCGCCGGGGCGATCTGCGCGTGAAGGGCCGCATGACGGTCGATGGACGCTACGATCGCTACAGCCGCTACGGCTACGACCGTTACGATCGGTATGATCGCCGCCGCGGCTACGACACCGGCAAGTTCACCTGCCGTATCGACCGTGGCCGGGTCTACGACATCGACTACGACGGCATCCGCGGCCTGAGGTAAGGCCAGCGACAGCATACGACGGACCGGGCGGTTCAGGGTGACGAAATCCTGGACCGCCTAGTCCATTCAGCAATCGAGCGGTACGATGCCGCCGTTTGGAAGGCACGAGGCCCATGAGCCGCATTTCTAAGATCTCCGCTACGCTCGCGAGTGTCGCCGCACTCGTGATGGCCGCCACGCCGGCTGCCGCGATCGAACTACCGACGCGCGGCCCGGCCGCGGTGGACGACGCGCCCGTAGTGTGGAGCGCCGAAAGCGTCGCTGCTGAAAGGCAGCGGCACCGTCGCTGGCGGCACCGCGACAACGGGATCGACGCGGGCGACGTGATCGCCGGCGCGGTCATCATCGGCGGTATCGCCGCGCTTGCGGGTGCCTTCGACAACGATCGCGACGAACGGCGCGGCGACTATCGATACCAGCCGAGCTACCAGAGCGACGGGCTCGACCGCACGGCCGAGATGTGCGTCGCAGAGATCGAGCGCGACGTGCGCGTGGCCTCGGTCGACGGGGTCGACCGTGCCGCGGGCGGCTGGCGCGTCAACGGATCGCTCTACGACGGCGGGCGCTTCACCTGCCGGATCGGCAACGACGGGCGCATCTCCGACATCGACTATGGCGAGGGCGGCGTAAACTACACCACCGAAGCGCGCGGCAATCAGTGGGACGACGAGACTTATGCCGCTGCCTGGAGCCGTGTCGACGGCGGCACGGCACCGTTGCAGCCGGCTTATCCCGGCGGCCCACTGCCGGGCGAGAATTACGAAGGTTATTGAGGTGGAGCGGCGGAGGGGTCAGAGCTCCGCCTCCTCCTTCTTCCGCCGCTCGCGTTCACGATAGCTGGGCAGGGCGATCTGCCAGCGGATCGCTGCGCCGCGCAGCGCGAAGCCGGCGGCCCAGCCCACACTCCAGATCAGTGCATCCTGCAAGCCGGCGACGCTGCCGATCACTGTGAGTCCCGCGGAGAGCGCGGCGGCTGTAACGTAGAGTTCGGGCCGCATGATGATCGACGGCACACCCGCGATCACGTCGCGCACCACGCCGCCCGCGCAGCCAGTGATGATGCCGAGAACGGCGGCGGGAAGCGGGTCGACGCCATACGCGAGCGCCTTGGCCGCGCCGAGCACGGCGAAAGCCGCCAGGCCGGCTGCGTCGGCCCATTCGAGCAGGCTCCCCTCCCACCAGCGGCGCGGGGTGAACCAGGCGATCAACGCGGTGACGAAAATCACCAGCGCCACCCACGGATCGCGCAGCCAGAAGGCGGGCGCGCCGATCAGCATGTCGCGCAAGGATCCGCCGCCCACGCCCGTCACCAGCGCGAAGAACGCCATGGTGACGAACGTCTGCTGCAGCCGCGCCGCGAGCAGCGCTCCGGTCAGCGCGAAGACCGCGGTACCGGCGAGGTCGAGCAGAGGGGGCAGGGCGGGCGCATCGGGAAACATGGTGCCCGTCCTAGGCGCGTTTCGCGCGTGAGGAAACGGGCGCGTGGGCTCCTGGAGAGTGAACTTCAACTCGGGTTGAAGAATCCGGTCGCGATCGCGCTTAGTGTTGTACCCGCACGAGCATCAGGTTTGCCGTTGTTCCCGGTGCGGGCAGCGCGAACCGCGTGTCGGTGATCCACAACAGCGTGCCCGAAGCATCGGTAATCCGGGCCGAGACGGCGTAGCTGCGGCCTGGTACGATCTGTGCCGGATCATACTCGAGAGCGAAGGGAATCGGCACTTGTCTTCCTGCCGTCTCGATCTCGGTTTCCGCGATGATCGGAGCCGGGGCATCCGCCAGGCTTACGTCCGAGATCGCGACCCTGAGCCGCGCATCGGGCGGCAGGGCTATGCGCTCGCGATAAGCGGCGGTTCCATCGAGTGTCACGCGGGCCGCCGCGGTTTCGGAAGCCGCAGATGACGTATCGGTAGTTTCGCAAGCGGCGAGCGCTGCAAGAATCGGCAGCAACAGTAGAAGACGCATCGTCGTTTCTCCCGATAGATTTGCTCGGTGTGGCGCCATTGGCTGGCCTATCAACCGTGCAAGATCTCCCCGATCGCCTTCGCCGCGGCGATGCAGTCGAGATCGGACCAGCGCGGGCCGATCACCTGCATGCCGCAGGGCAGGCCGTCGGTTGCCCCGACCGGCAGCACGGTGGAGGGCAGGTTGGGGAAGGTTGCGATCCCGGCCCAGGCGAGCCCCGCGGCCGCGCTTTCCTCGCGTCCGTTGATCGTCAGCGTCCCGTCGAACACGCGGCCCTCGCGGTGGGGCATGGCGAGCACCGGCGCGGGCGGCGCGAGGACGAAGTCGTAGGTTTCGAACAGCGCGTGCCACGCCGCTTCGTTGCGCGCCTGGGCGTCGAGCAGGTTGAACCAGTCGGTCGCGGTCGCGCGGCTGCCGTCGGGCGCGGGCATGCCGCGCGCCATCGCGATGTTGAGCATCTTCATGTAATCCTGCTGCTGCCGCGCGAGGTCGGGCAGCAGGTCGGTCGTGCGCTCAATCCGAACGCCTGCGGCTTCGAGCGCCGCGGCCGCCGCCTCGATCGGGCCGAGCACCGCCGCGTCGACCGGACTTCCCGGGTAGTCGGTGATGAGCAGCAGACGGCAATCGGCCAGTCGCTTGCCGTTCGCGCGCATCGGAATCGAGGCGGTCAGTTGCAGCAGGAGAGCGAGATCATCGGCATTGCGCGCGATCGGCCCGGCGATCGAGAGCGCGCCGTCGTGTGCGTCGCCGCCCGCCATCATCGGATGGTCGTGGCCGTGCTTCGAGACCAGGCCCCAGCTCGTCTTGTGGCCCCAGACCCCGCAGAAGTGCGCCGGCACGCGGACCGACCCGCCGATGTCCGTGCCGTACTCGCACGGCACCATGCCGCTGGCGACCGCCGCCGCCGAGCCGCCGGAGGAGCCGCCCGGGCTGCGCGAGGTATCGTGCGGATTGCGGGTGCGGCCATAGACCGGGTTGCGCGATTGCCAGTCGGCCAGGTCGGGCGGCACGTTGGTCTTGCCGATGAAGATCACGCCCGCCGCCTTGAGCTTCTGCACGATCCGCGCGTCGCGCTTGGCGATGTTGTCCGCGAATTGCTTGTGCCCCCAGCAGGTCGGCAGACCGGCGATGTCGAAACTTTCCTTGATCGTCATCGGCACGCCGAACAGCGGGCGATTCTCGCCCGGCGACTGACCGTCGAGCGCCTGGGCGGTTTCGCGCGCGCGCTCGAAATCGCAGACCACGACCGCGTCGATCTGCATATCCCGATCCTCGATCCGCGCAATCGCGGCATCGACCGCCTCAAGCGGCGACAACTCCCGCTGGCGGATCTGCGCCGCGAGCGCGATCGCGCCCGGCTGGTCGGTCAGTGTCGGAATCATTCGATCTTATCTCCCGTTCGCCGCCGCAGCATGGGCAAACGGGCCTGATTTGCAAGCGCAGAGGTTCAGCGCGGAGCGAGGGTGATCGACGCCGTCCCCGTGCCGCGCACCGGCAGATAGAGCCCTTGCCCCGCTGCGGTGAGGCGTCCGGTCTGCACGTCCTCGATCCGCGCGCGGATCAGCAGATCGCCTTCGCGCTTGCTCTCGATCGCGCGCCCGATCTTCGCCAGGAGCTGGTCGTAGTCGTGCTCGAAATTCTGCGCGAGCGCCAGCGCGATCGTCTGCGAGAAGCCCGGCGAGTTGGCGAGGTCGAGCAGCAGATCCGCGCCGGTGCGGTTCGTATCGCCGGTGACTTCGAGGTCGCGGAACGAAACCTCGCGCGAATTCTCGGCATTGACGGGCCTCGCTGTCAGCCAGACCGTACCGCTGGCCGCGCCGAGCGCGCGGTCGCGCGGCGCCGCGGTGAACGTGACGCCCACCGCCAGGCGGCCGCCGGTCGTGCCGTAAGCTTCGACCTTGCCGAAGCGCGCATCCACCGCGCCGATACCGGGGAGGGTGAAGGACCGCTGCGCGCGCTTCGCCAGAGCCTCGGCGATCACCGGTTCGAGCTGGGCGTAGTCCGCGATCGCTGGGATGAAGAACACCAGCTTGCCGGGCTCCTCGTCGAGTTCCTCCAGCGGCGGCAGGGGCGTGACAGGTGGATCGGCGGGCCGGTCGCCGACGAACGTTTCGGTGCGCGCCTTCATGCCGAGCTGCAGCTCGATCCGTTTACCCGAGAGCGTGAAGCCGCCGTACTGCAGTTCCTGCGGAGTGATGCGCATCCACACCGGCGGGTTCGACTCGTTGAGCTGGAGCGAGGTGAAGGTCTCGCCCCACAGCCGCTCCACCTCACTGCGGAGTTGCACTTTGGCGATCTCGCGCGGCAGCGTGCGCTCCAGCCGCGCCACCACGCTCTTGAGCTTGGCGTCCGCCTTGCTGGTGAATTCGATGCGCTGGCCGAGGAAGTCGATGTGCGGCGGATCGGTCCAGTCGTACTGGATGTCGACCGTTCCGCGCGGGCTCCAGTCCCGGTTCAGCGCGATATCGACCACCGCG
The DNA here is from genome assembly GCF_003581645.1 of Pelagerythrobacter aerophilus. Taxonomy (GTDB): domain Bacteria; phylum Pseudomonadota; class Alphaproteobacteria; order Sphingomonadales; family Sphingomonadaceae; genus Pelagerythrobacter; species Pelagerythrobacter aerophilus. Next base: position 35,236 of record NZ_QXFK01000005.1, read on the forward strand.
CGCACTCGCGCGTCGCCGGTCGCGGTCTCCTGCTTGAACACGCCGGCGATGTCCTTGGCGCGCACCTCCGCGTGGATCGGCATGGTGACCACGATCCGCTGCCCGCGCCCTTCGAACGTCAGCCGCCCGCGGGTGACCCGGCCGACGATGTCGCACTTGATCCGGGGTGTCTTGAGCTTGACGAAGGCGACCTCGACCCGTTCGGAGGCAACGCAGGTCTCCCCCTTGCGGTCGATCTTCCACAGCGTGCGCGGCACTTCCCGCTCGAGCGCGGTGCCGAGCGCGGACAGATCGGCCGTGACCGGCACGGCGATGACGGAGGATTGCGGCGGAACCTGGATCGTGCCCTGCGCCCGCGGAGGAGGTCCGGCGGGCGCATCCTTCTTGCAGCCCGCCAGCGCGAATGCGGCCACGAAGGCCGCCCATGCGGCAATTCGACCGATCGCCATAGGTCGCTGCATCCTGTTGCCCTGGATGCAGATATACCGTTATTCAATCGCTTCCAACGCGTAACTGGACCATTGCTCTCAGCACGGCAATCGCGAGGCCGTATCCGAGGATCGCCGCCGCACCATACCCGGCGAGCGGCGTGGGATAGGGGCCGGCTACCGAAGCAATTGAAAATCCGAGCCATCCTCCGGATACGGCAGCTGCGTTCGCGCGATTGGCCTTATCGAGCAGCGGAGCGAAGATCGCGAACAGGAGGGCTGCTGCAAGTGCCATCCCGAGAGCGGCATGCAGCATAAATCCCTGTGCAAGCACGATCTCGACGAACGGCACCGGCGCCAGCGGCACGGCGCGGGCGGCCGCGGCGATCACGCCCGCAACGGACGTGGCAACTAGGATCAGGGCAACGGCCGATCGCCGATTGCGCCATTCGGCCAGCAGACAGCCGAAAGCGAGCGCCAGCGCCGCCGCCGGGTCCGGCTGCCAGACGAAGATCGCCGCTGCCAAGGCAACGCAGGCCAGCCGCCACCGGTCCGGGAGACAGGGCAGGGCGGCAAGCACCGCCGGTAAAAGCAGCATGGCGGCATGTAGGCGAACGGGTCCGAGCGGTATCCACCGGCGGACGCCTTCCACATCGACGCCGCTGACGAGCGTGACGCAGATTCCGCTCAAGCCCAGGCCGACCACCCATGCTGCGCCGCGCGCGCCTAGATGAAGCCGGCGGGAGGCAACCATGACGATCAAGGCCAGCCCCAGCGCGGCTGCGTTGACGAGCGAGTAGGTCGACGGCGCGCCGCCGACGTGGAACAGCAGCAGGCTCGCGCCCACTGCTGCGATTAGCGCGGATTCGGACAACCACGGTTGTCCGTCCTCGCCCCCGGTCCACATGATCGTCAGATGTGGATCGGCTTGCCGGTCACCGCCATCGCGGCTTCCTTGATCGCCTCGCTGTGCGTCGGGTGGGCGTGGCAGGTGTAGGCGATGTCCTCGCTGGTGGCGCCGAACTCCATCGCCTGGGCGGCCTGCGCGATCATCGTGCCGGCGACGCTGGCGATGCACCACACGCCGAGCACGCGGTCGGTTTCCGCATCGGCGATGACCTTCACGAAGCCCTCGGGCTCGTGGTTGGTCTTGGCGCGGCTGTTGGCGAGCATCGGGAACTTGCCGACCTTGACCGCACCCTTCTCCTTCGCCTGCTCTTCGGTCAGGCCGACGCCGGCGATTTCGGGCCAGGTGTAGACCACGCTGGGGATCACGGCATGGTTCACGATGCCGGTCTGCCCGGCGATGTTCTCCGCGACCGCGATGCCCTCGTCCTCGGCCTTGTGCGCCAGCATCGGGCCGGGGATCACGTCGCCGATGGCCCAGACGCCGTCGACTTTCGTGCGGAAATCGTGGTCGGTCTCGATCTGCCCCCGCTGGTTCAGCTCCAGCCCGATCGCATCGAGTCCGAGCCCTTCGGTGTTCGGCCGGCGCCCGATCGAGACGAGCACGCAATCGGCCTCCAGCGTCTCGCTCTCGCCGCCGTCCGCGGGTTCGAGCGTCAGCGTGGCCTTCTTGCCCTTGACCGTGCAGCCGGTGACCTTGGTCGAGAGGCGCAGTTCCATGCCCTGCTTCTTGAAGATCTTGGCGGCTTCCTTGCGTACGTCGCCGTCCATGCCGGGGAGGAGCTGGTCGAGGAATTCGACCACCGTGACCTCGGCCCCGAGCCGGCGCCAGACCGAGCCGAGCTCGAGCCCAATCACGCCGCCGCCGATGACGACCATCTTCTTCGGCACCTTGGCAAGCTCGAGCGCGCCGGTGCTGTCGACCACCACGCCCTTGTCGTTGTCGACCTCGACGCCCTTGAGTTCGGTCACGGAAGAGCCGGTTGCGATCACGACGTTCTTCGCCGTCACCGTCTCGCCGCCGACCTTGACGGTGTGTGCGTCCTCGAACGCGGCGCGGCCCTTGAGCCAGGTCACCTTGTTCTTCTTGAACAGGAACTCGATCCCGCCGGTGAGCTGCTTGACCGCGTCCTTGCGCTGGCCGTGCATCGCCTCGAGGTTGAGCTTGGGCGTCACTTCGACGCCCAGCTTCGCCATCGCGCCGTTCGCCGCGGCATCGAAATACTCGCTCGCGTGGAGCATCGCCTTCGAGGGGATGCACCCGACGTTGAGGCAAGTCCCGCCGAGCGTCTCGCGGCTTTCCGCGCAGGCCGTCTTCAGCCCGAGCTGCGCCGCGCGGATAGCGGCGACATAACCGCCGGGTCCGGCACCGATAACGAGGACGTCGTAGTCGTAGTTCTGGTCAGCCATTTCCAACTCCGTCATCCCAGCGGAAGCTGGGATCGCTGGCCGTCAGGTCCAGCATTGCCGCACGCAATCCCGGCTTTCGCTGGGATGACGTGAGCGATTAAAGATCGATCAGCATCCGCGTCGGATCCTCGATCGCTTCCTTCATGATCTTCAATGCGGTCACGGCCTCGCGGCCGTCGATCAGGCGGTGATCGTAGGAGAGCGCGATGTACATCATCGGGCGCACCACGATCTCGCCGTCGACCACCACCGGGCGGTCCTCGATCCGGTGAAGGCCGAGCACCGCGCTCTGCGGCGGGTTGATGATCGGGGTCGACATCAGGCTGCCGAACACGCCGCCGTTGGAGATCGTGAAGGTGCCGCCCTTCATGTCCTCCATCGTCAGCGTGCCGTCGCGAGCGCGCTTGCCGAAGTCGGCGATGTCCTTCTCGATCTGGGCGAAGCTCTTGCGGTCCGCATCGCGCACCACCGGCACCACGAGCCCGTTGGGCGCGCTGACCGCGACCGAGATGTCGACGAAGTCGTGATAGACGATCTCGTCACCCTCGATATAGGCGTTGGCCGAGGGCACGTCCTTCAGCGCGAGGCAGGCGGCCTTGGCGAAGAAGCCCATGAAGCCGAGCTTGATGTCGTGCTTCTTGGCGAACAGGTCCTTGTACTTCTCGCGCGCCTCGATCACCGCGCTCATGTCGCAGTCGTTGAAGGTCGTGAGCAGCGCCGCGTTGTCCTGCGCGCTCTTGAGCCGCTTGGCGATCGTCTGGCGCATGCGCGTCATCTTGACGCGCTCCTCGCGCCGCTCGCCGCCTTCCGCCGCGGGGGCGGGAATGTCGATCTTGGCCTGCGCGGGCGCGGCTTCGTCGATCGTGTCCGCGCCGCCCTTCTTGGCCTCGGCAGCGGCGAGCACGTCTTCCTTGGTCAGGCGGCCGTCCTTGCCGGTGCCCTTGATCGTCGTCGGGTCGACCCCGTGCTCCAGCACGGCGCGGCGCACCGCGGGCGAGAGCGTTTGCGTATCGACCGGCGCGGCTTCCTTGGCGGCTGCCGGCGCGGGCTTTTCGTCCTTCTTCTCTTCGCGCGCGGGTGCCTCGGCGGACTTCTCCTCGCGCGGTTCGACCTTGGTGCTCTCGCCCGCGGCTACGTCGTCCTCGATCGTCGCGATCACCGCGCCGACCTCGACCGTGTCGCCGACAGCGAACTTCTGCTCGCCCAGAACGCCGCCGACGGGGGAGGGGACTTCGACGGCGACCTTGTCGGTCTCGAGGCTGACGATCGGCTCGTCGACCTTCACCGTGTCGCCGGGCTTCTTCAGCCACTCGCCGATGGTGCCTTCGGTGACCGATTCACCAAGCGTGGGGACTTTGACTTCGCTGGCCATATTCGCGTTCCTCAAGCCTTCTTCTTGCCGGCAGTCTTGCCGTTGCGTGCGGCCTCGCCGCCATCGTTCAGTCCGAGCGCCATCGAGACGAGGCAGCGCTGCTGCTCCTCATGCCGCTTGGCGAGCCCGGTGGCGGGGGAAGCCGCCACCTCGCGCCCGGCATAGCGCGGCCGCATGCCCTGATGCCCGGCCGATGCGAGCGTTTCCTCGATCTTGCTCTCGACGAAGAACCATGCGCCGTTGTTCTTCGGCTCCTCCTGGCACCAGATCACCTCTTCCAGATTGGTCATCCGGCCCAGGCGCAGCGCGAGCGCTTCTCCGGGGAAGGGATAGAGCTGCTCGATGCGCACGATCGAAACATCGTCCAGTCCTTCCTCGTCACGCTTCTCGATCAGGTCGTAGGCGACCTTGCCCGAACATAGCACGAGGCGGCGGATTTTCTCGTCGGCGATCTCGGTGGTGTCGCTGACGATGCGGCGGAAATGACTTTCGCCCAGGAATTCGTCGGCGCTGCTCTTGGCCATCGGGTGCCGCAGGAGCGACTTGGGCGTCATGATGATCAGCGGCTTGCGGAACGAGCGCTTCATCTGCCGGCGCAGGACATGGAAGTAGTTGGCCGGCACGGTGATGTTGCACACCTGGATATTGTCGTTCGCGCAGAGCTGCAGGAACCGTTCCAGGCGAGCCGAGGAGTGCTCGGGCCCCTGACCCTCGTAGCCGTGGGGCAGCAGCAGCACGAGGCCGTTGGCGCGCAGCCACTTGACCTCGCCCGCGGCGATATACTGGTCGATCATGATCTGCGCACCGTTGGCGAAATCGCCGAACTGCGCCTCCCACAGGACCAGCGTCTTGGGGTCCGCCATCGCGAAGCCGTATTCGAAGCCGAGCACGCCATATTCGCTCAGCGGGCTGTCGTAGACCTCGAACTTGCCGTGCGGGAGCTGGGTGAGCGGGATGTACTTGTGCTCGTCGGTCTGGTCGATCCACACCGCGTGGCGCTGGCTGAAGGTGCCGCGGCCCGAATCCTGTCCCGACAGGCGCACGCCGAAGCCCTCGGTCACCAGGCTGCCGAAGGCGAGCGCTTCCGCTGTCGCCCAGTCGAACCCTTCGCCGCTTTCGAACATCTTGCGCTTGGCGTCGAGCACGCGGCCCAGCGTCTTGTGGATCGTCAGACCCTCCGGCACGGTGGTCAGCGTGCGGCCGAGGCTGTCGAACAGCTTGCGCTCCATCCCGGTATCGATGTTGCGGCGCGCGGTTTCCGGATCGGCCGGCTTGTTAAGCCCGGCCCAGCGGCCGCCGAACCAGTCGGCCTCGTTCGGCTTGTAGCTCTTCGCCGCCTCGAATTCCTGCTCCAGGGTATCGACGAATTCGGCGCTCAGTTTGTCGCGCTCGCCCTCGTCGATGACGCCCTGCTCGACCAGCCGCGCCGCGTAGATCTCGCTGACTTTCGGATGGCCCTTGATTGCGTCGTACATCAGCGGCTGGGTGAACTTGGGCTCGTCGCCCTCGTTATGACCGAAGCGGCGATAGCACCACATGTCGATCACGATGTCGCGGCCGAACCGCTGGCGGTATTCGACGGCGAGCTTGCAGGCGAACGTCACCGCTTCCGGATCGTCGCCGTTGACGTGCAGGATCGGAGCCTGGACGCCCTTGGCCACGTCGGACGGGTAGGGGGACGATCTGGCGAAGCGGGGACTCGTCGTAAAACCGATCTGGTTGTTAATGACGAAGTGAATGCAGCCGCCGGTGTTGTACCCGGCGACGCCCGAGAAGCCGAAGCACTCCCACACGATGCCCTGGCCCGCGAAGGCCGCGTCACCGTGGATCAGCACCGGCAGGACCTGCTCGTGCTTCTTCAGGTCGTCGCGGATCGCCTGCTGGGCGCGGGTCTTGCCGAGCACGACCGGGTCCACCGCCTCGAGGTGCGAGGGGTTGGGCACGAGGCTCATGTGCACGTCGATGCCATCGAACTCGCGGTCGGTGCTGGTGCCGAGGTGGTACTTCACGTCGCCCGACCCGCCGACGTCTTCCGGATTGGCGCTGCCGCCGGAGAATTCGTGGAAGATCACCTTGTAGGGCTTGCCCATCACGTTCGCGAGCACGTTCAGACGGCCGCGGTGGGCCATGCCGTAGATGATCTCGCGCACGCCCGACTGGCCGCCGTACTTGATCACCGCTTCGAGCGCCGGGATCATCGATTCGCCGCCGTCGAGCCCGAAGCGCTTGGTGCCGACGTACTTCTTGGCGAGAAACGCCTCGTACTGCTCGCCGCGGACCACGGCGGCGAGGATTGCGCGCTTGCCCTCGGGCGTGAACTGGATGACGTCTTCCGGCCCTTCGAACTTCTCCTGCAGGAAGCGCCGTTCCTCGACATCGGCGATGTGCATGTATTCGAGGCCGACTTTGCCGCAGTAGCTCGAGCGCAGGATATCGGCGAGCTCGCCGACCTTCAGCCAGTCGCGGCCCATCAGCCCGCCGACGTAGACTTCCTTGTCCTCCTGCCCGGCGAAGCCGTGCCACTCGATCTGGAGATCTTCCGGCAGCTCGCGGTTGCTGAGGCCGAGCGGATCGAGATCCGCCGCCAGATGCCCGCGCACGCGGTAGAGCCGGATAAGCAGCATGGCGCGGATCGAATCCGCCGCCGCTTCCTCGATCGCCTTGGGATCGGTCGGCTTGCCGGCCTTCTCGGCTGCGGCCTTGACCGCGATCTTCATCGTCGTCGGGTCGAGCGCCTGGGTCAGGTCGCTCTCGGAATCGATCGCGCTCAGCGGCCAGCGGGGATTGCCCCAGCTCGGCCCGGGCTGCGGCCCTCCCTGATCGGAAAGTTCGGGGAGGAAATCGTGGCTCTCGTTACCCATCCGGGTCACCTCTCGCGCCGGCCGAACTGCCGGCTTAACAAAAACCAATGTCCGAGCGGCGCGGATGCTCCCGGGGAGGAGGGCCTTCCGCGCCTAGGCTCAGGCCAGTTCCTTCAGCATCGCGTCGAGCGTGGTGCCGAGTTCGCTGGGCGACGGGGAGACGCGGATGCCGGCGGCTTCCATCGCGGCGATCTTGTCTTCGGCGCCGCCTTGGCCGCCCGAGACGATCGCGCCGGCGTGGCCCATGCGGCGGCCCGGAGGGGCCGTGCGCCCGGCGATGAAGCCGACCATTGGCTTCTTGCGGCCCTTCTTCGCCTGATGCGCGATGAACTCGGCCGCTTCTTCCTCGGCCGAGCCGCCGATCTCGCCGATCATGATGATCGACTTGGTCGCGTCGTCGGAAAGGAACAGGTCGAGCACGTCGATGAAGTTGGTGCCGTTGACCGGGTCGCCGCCGATGCCGACCGCGGTGGTCTGGCCGAGGCCGACCTGCGTGGTCTGATGCACGGCTTCGTAAGTGAGGGTGCCGGAGCGACTGACGACGCCGACCGAGCCCTTCTGGAAGATCGAGCCCGGCATGATGCCGATCTTGCACTCGCCGGGGGTCAGGACACCGGGGCAGTTCGGGCCGATCAGGCGGCTCTTGCTGCCGTCGAGCGCGCGCTTCACGCGGACCATGTCGAGCACCGGAATGCCCTCAGTAATGGCGACGATCAGTTCGATCTCGGCGTCGATCGCCTCGAGGATCGAGTCCGCGGCGAAGGGCGGCGGCACGTAGATGCACGAGGCGGTCGCGCCGGTTGCGGCCTTCGCCTCGGCAACGGTGTTGTAGACCGGCAGCCCGATATGCTCGGTGCCGCCTTTGCCCGGCGTCACGCCCGCAACCATCTGCGTCCCGTAATCGAGCGCCTGCTGCGTGTGGAACGTGCCGGTGTCACCCGTCATGCCCTGGGTGATGACCTTGGTGTTCTTGTCGACGAGGATGGACATGGAGTTACTCTCCTTGAAACTGCGAACGGCGGCAGGCTTCTGCTCGATGCAGTGAAAGTCCGCCAAAAAATGCAAGCCAGCTCAGAGCGAGCGGGCCGAGGATGATAAGCAGAAGTAACCGACCATAGGGATCGCCGACGGCGGGTTCTCCAGAGGTCGTCAGTTCTAGCCAAATGACCGAAACAATGAATGGTGCGCTTACAAAGCAAGCCCCCCGCCAATTGGCTTTGGAACCGAGCCAGCCCATCCCAACTAAAAGGAGGGCGAATCCAATGGCGGCGAGCAAGCCCATTACGCCAGCGAGCTGTCGATGCCCTTGCACGCCACCAGCAGTTCCTTGACCGCGTCGACGCTCTTCTGGAAGTTGGCCTTGGCCTCGTCGTTCAGCTCGATCTCGACCACGCGCTCGACGCCGTTCGCGCCGATCACGATCGGCACGCCGACGTAGAGGCCGTCGACGCCGTACTGGCCGGTCAGGTGCGCGGCGCAGGGGAGGACGCGCTTCTTGTCCTTGAGGTAGCTCTCGGCCATCTGGATCGCGCTCGTCGCGGGCGCGTAGTAGGCCGAGCCGTTGCCGAGGAGCTGGACGATCTCGCCGCCGCCGCTGCGGGTGCGCTGGACGATCGCGTCCATCTTTTCCTGCGTCGACCAGCCCATCTTGATCAGGTCGGGCACCGGGATGCCGGCGACGGTCGAATACTCGAGCACCGGCACCATCGTATCGCCGTGGCCGCCGAGCACGAACGCGGTGACGTCTTCCATCGACACGTCGAACTCTTCGGCGAGGAAGTGGCGGAAGCGCGCGCTGTCGAGCACGCCGGCCATGCCCACGACCTTGTTGTGCGGCAGGCCGGAGAATTCACGCAGCGCCCAGACCATCGCGTCGAGCGGGTTGGTGATGCAGATCACGAAAGCGTCGGGGCAGTTGGCCTTGATGCCTTCGCCGACCGCCTTCATCACCTTGAGGTTGATGCCGAGCAGGTCGTCGCGGCTCATGCCGGGCTTGCGCGGCACGCCGGCGGTCACGATGACCACATCGGCGCCGGCGATGTCCTTGTAGTCGCTCGTGCCCTTGAGGTTCGCGTCGAAGCCCTCGACCGGTCCCGCCTGGCTGAGGTCCAGCGCCTTGCCCGCGGGCATCCCCTCGGCGATGTCGAACAGGACGACGTCGCCCATTTCCTTCATCGCTGCGAGGTGGGCGAGGGTGCCGCCGATCATACCGGCGCCGACGAGGGCAATCTTCTTGCGAGCCATGGCTGAGCGTGTGTCCTTCCGATGCGCGGGACATGATGCCTGGCCGTGATGCGCACAGCTCCGTGTCCCGCGAGGAAGCCGCGCTCGGTTGAACGGCATGCGACCTAGGCCCGGCGATTAGCGATTGCAACCGTCAAAGGTCCCATACGTGGAACAATCTTTGCGATTGGTTCGCATGTGCAATAAAGAGCTGTAATGAAAGGATGACCGCGCGTTCCAAAGCCACCCAAGAACCAATCGATCGTTGCGGTTCCGGTTCCCGGCGGCACCGCTTGCGCTCAGGATGCGGTCTTGCGCATCAGCTCCTCGTCGCGCTCCTGCGCCAGCAGCATGGCGGCCAGATAGTCCGGCACCGCGCGGCTGAAGTAGTAGCCCTGGCCGAGCGTGCAGCCCGCGTCGCGCACGGCGGTGACCTGCTCGATCGTCTCCAGCCCCTCGGCGACGATCTCCATGTCGAGCTGGGCGCCCATTTCGGCGACCGCGCGGATGATCGCCTCGGTCCGCCGCGATACGTCGGGGCCGGACACGAAGCTGCGGTCGACCTTGATCTTCCGGAACGGGTACTTGTTGACGTAGGCGAGCGAGGAGTAGCCGGTTCCGAAATCGTCGAGCGCGAAGCGCACGCCGCGTTCCGACAGTTCCCTGATGAACGCGTCGGTCGCCTCGCTGTCGTCGAGGAACAGGCTCTCGGTCACTTCCAGTTCGAGCCGGGCGGGATCGAGCCCCGCCTCGCGCAGCGCGTTGATGATCCCCAGCGCCGCGCCCGGTGCCTTGATCTGCAGCGGCGAGAGATTGACCGCCAGCGTCACGTCCGCCGGCCATTGCGCGGCGGCGCGGGCCGCCTGCGCGGTGATCCAGTTGCCGAGCGTGACGATCACGCCGGTCTCTTCCGCCACCGGAATGAACTCGTCGGGCCGCATCTCGCCCTTCTTCGGGTGGAACCAGCGCACCAGCGCCTCGAACGTGCGGATGCGCCCGGTCGAAAGGTCGACGATCGGCTGGAAGAAGATCGACAGCTCGTTCTTCTGGATCGCGCCGCGCAGCTCCGCCTCGACTTCGCGGCGGCGCGCGAGATCGCGGCTCATCGCGGCGTCGAAGAAGCAGGTCTGGCGGCGGCCGTTGACCTTGGCGTGATAGAGCGCGAGGTCGGCGGCCTGCATCACGCTGTCGGCATCGGCCCCGTCCTCGGGCAGCACTGCGACGCCGAGCGAGGCGCCGACTTCGAGCCGCTCTCCGTCGACCCGCACGGGGCGCATGATCTCGGCATGGACCTCGCTCGCCAGCCGCATGCAGTCGGAACGGTCTTCCACCGCGCAGAAGACGATGAACTCGTCCCCGCCGAAGCGTGCCACGATCGAGCCCTCGGGCGTGACTTCCTGCAGCCGCTTGGCCACCGTCTGCAGCAGGCGGTCGCCGACCGGATGGCCGAGCAGGTCGTTCACTTCCTTGAACCGGTCGAGGTCGATCCAGATCATGCCCATCATCTGGTCGTCGGGCAGGTCCATCAGCGTCTCGACCATCGCGTGGTTGAGCCCCGCGCGGTTGGCGAGGCCGGTGACCGCGTCGGTCCGCGCAAGCTGCTGCATCTTTTCCGCCAGGCGGGCACTGGTCTCGGCCGCGGCGATATTGTCGCGCAGGACCTTGAACACGCTCATGGTGATCGCGGCCATGGCCGGGATCATGAGGAGGATGGTGATCGCGAACACGGTGAACGAGAGCGTGCCGAGATAGAGGCACGCTGCGACCATCGGCAGGCAGACGAGCACGAGCTGGCCGATCGCGATCACCGGCCGGCCGGCGTTGCGGGCGCAGATGGCGACGCCGTAGCCGACCGCGTTGACCGCGATCAGCACCTGAGCTTCCGGATGCACGCGCAGCACCAGCGCCGCGGCTGCGGCGGTGCCCAGCAGGAACGAGTAGGTGAACGCGCCGACCTCGTAGACGATCTCCAACTCGGACGTGCTCGTCTCGCTCTCGGGCGAATGGCTGAAGGCGAGCATGACACGTGCCAGCGCGACGATGCACAGCACCAGCGTGAGCACGTACATGATCGGGGAATCACTGACGTAGGCGACGACGAGCGAGGAGACGATGCCGCTCGCCGCGCCGGCAGCGAGGCTGCTCGGCTGGGTGTAGAGCGTGCGGACGAGCGTGCGGCGCACGCGTTCCGACAACGCGTCGCCCCTCTTGAAATAGGACAAGGCGTTGAAGGCCTTCCCCCCGGGATCGCTGCTCGCCATGCGCAGGGCCTAGCGAAAAGTGGTCACTGCATAGTTAACGCGCCGCTTACCGCCTGCCGCGGGCTCCGCCGTCGACACCGCGCTAGCCGTCCGACGCCGGGCACAGGACAGGCGCAGTGCCGTCACGCGCCATGTCCTCGAGCGACCGTGCGATCCGCGCATCGAGCGCGCGGCAGACGCCGAGCCACCAATCGTAGCTTTCCCGATCGCCGGCGAAGAAGGCGCACTCGGCCTGGCGGCGTGCCTCGCGCGCGGCGCCCAGGCCGTGTTGTGCGAAGTGCCGCAACGCCGCGTGCAGCATATGGTCGCCTCCGCCGGACGTGCAGTTGTCGTTCGCAGCGGGGGCGGCTCTGCGGCGCTGGAAAACCCGCGCGAGCGGCGAATTCGCCGCGGAGCGCGACGCTGCGAAATGGAATGTCATGCGAAAGGGGCCTTCCATCTGGCTCGCTGGGGCGTGCCGGTTGCGACTTGCGATGGAAGTAGCGCGCCAGGCCCTAAAGGAGCGTTGGGCGCTAAGGTTTCCGCGATCTTAAGACTTGGCCTGTCGATCCGGCGAGCCTGTCAGTTCGGCTGCGCGATCCACCGTCCGCTGTTGGCATATTCGGGCCTGACGGCGCCGCTCGATGGGAGGTTGCCGGCAGTGAACGCCGCGTCCCCGCCGTGCGCCTCGACCGGGGGCGTATAATCGGGGGCCGGCGGCCGCGCAGTCGTGCCGGCACTGGCCGCCGCCGCCTTGCTCCACCCTTCCTCGTAGGCCCGGGCGAGCGCCACCGGATCGGCCTCTGCGGCAGGCTCCGGCGCGGCGGCGCGCGGGTGCGGTGCGGCGGCAGGCTCGGCCCCGCGATAACCTGCCGTGAACGCCGCGGGCCGCCCGGCCGCGCCGCGCCAGCGGTAGAAGCGGTGCGCGCCGATCGTGCCGACGGTGTCGAGGCTCGATGCCCAGTACGGGTTGATCCAGATCGTGTGGTAATGCGTCGCGAGCCCGACCGGCTCATAGACCTCGCCCGCCAGTGCCTGCTGCGCCACGGTCAGCGCCCGGTCCCACGAGGCCTTCATCGGCTTGCGCGTGAGCGAGCCGTCGCAGGTGAAGGTGAACTGGCAGCCGGTCTTGCGCTCCGATCCCTGAAACACCACGCCGCACACGCTGTTGGGATAGCTCGGGTGCGCCACGCGGTTGAGCACGACCTGTGCCACCGCGCGCTGCCCGCCGACCGCCTCGCTCGCCGCCTCGTAATAGACCGCGCTCGCCAGGCAGTGGAGGGCGCGCGCCTGGTCGATTCCGGTGCCCGCCAGGCGGAATGCCGCGGCCGCCGGCCCCGCAACCCGCGCCGCCGCCAGCTCGGCGGCGACGCCGTCGCCGGTGCCGGTCGGGTCGTAGAGCGTCGCGGCATTCTCGGGCAGGGCATAGGCGAGGCGCGGCGTGTCCTCGAGGAAGTAGAAGGCGGAGCCGGGAAAGTTCTGCCCCGGACGTTCGTAGGCAAGCGGCTGCACCGCCTCCGCCTGCGTCAGCGCGGCGGCCGGTTCGCCGAACATGGTCCAGTCGGCCGGCGCGGCCATCGCGGGCACGCCGATCGCCGCCGCAAGCGCCAGTATCCGCCGCCCGCCAAGGCGCCGTGCCAGGCGTGCCCGCAGCGTCGCCGGCTTGCGGCGCGTGCGGAACTTCGCAGCGGAGGCGGGGGCAGGGATCACGGCTGTCCTTGATTCGAGAGGCGAATGCGCGGCGCGCTTCGGGCGCGTATCAGCAGCGATCGCAAGCTTCGACCATGCCGTCGCCGCCGTCCCTTGGCGGAACACATTGCAAGCGGCGGTTAATCGCGATGCTGAAGAACAGGTTACGGACGGCATTGGCGAGTGGCTTGCCGCAGTGCGGAGGCGCGTCTAAGGGCCCGCCACGTCATGGGTTGTCCGCCCGCCCTTTCGCAAGGGAGGGCGGACCGAAGAGGGAAGGGGGTCGGATGCCCCCGCTGCCCCCGCAACTGTGACCGGGGAGCGCCCGTTCCCACGCGCCACTGGCCCCGTCCCTCGGACGGCCGGGAAGGCGGAGCGGGCCGCTACGATCCGGGAGCCAGGAGACCTGCCGATGACGGTCGTTCGCGCTGCCGGGCGGGGTGCACCGGAAGCAAGCGGGGAGGGCGTGCGCCCTCGCTCCGTCATGAGCGGCAGTTCGTTCGTGACAGGAGGATACATGCGTAATTACTTGATTATCGGTGCAAGTCTCGTGGCGCTCGCCGCGCCGCTTCAGGCGCAGGAGAGCGACGATGCTGCGGCCGAAGCCCCGAAGATTTCGTCCGATCCCTTCGCCGACTTCCGGCCGGAGGAGACCGAGATCACCGTCACCGCCACCGGCACGCGGATCGAGATCGAGGACACCGGCCAGGCCGTGACCGTGATCGGCGAGGAGGAGATCCGCAGCATCCAGGGCGCCGACCTGACGCGTGTGCTCGAGAGGGTGCCGGGCCTCGCCGTCAGCCGTGACGGCGGCGTCGGTGCGGTCACCAATGTCGGCCTGCGCGGCGCGGAGGGCGAGCAGCTTCTCGTCCTGATCGACGGCGTGCGGGTGGCCGATCCGGCCTCGCCCGGCGGCGGGTTCGATTTCGGCAACCTGCTCACCAGCAATCTGGCCAAGATCGAGGTGCTGCGCGGATCGAACAGCACGATCTGGGGCTCTGACGCGATCGGCGGGGTGATCGTCGCCTCGACCCGCGCGGAAAGCGGCCTGCAGGTGAGCGCCGAATACGGCGCGCGCGACACCGCCACTGGCGCCGTCTCGGGCGGGATCGGCGGCGATCGAGGCTTCCTCGGCGCTTCGGCCAGCTACTACACCACCGACGGTTTCTCGCAGGCCGCGAACGGGACCGAGGCCGACGGGTTCGAGCAGTGGACCGCCAGCGGGCAGGGCCGCCTCTATCTCTCGCCGAGCTTCGAGATCTTCGCGCGTGGCCGATGGGCCGAAGGCGACCTCGACCTCGACGGCTATCAGGCCGACTTCTCCTTCGGCGACACCGAGGATACGCAGCACACGCAGCAGTATTCGGGCTCCGCGGGCGCGATCTACGACACCGGCCCGCTGTTCGTCAGCGCGGCCTACTCGTTCGCCGACACCGAGCGGGTGAACCGCAATCCAGCGTCGGAGGAACCGACTTTCTCCAGCGACGGCCATTCGGACCGGGTCGAAATGCGCGGCGAGTGGCGCCCGATCGGTCCGCTGCTGGTCAACTTCGGCGCCGAGAACGAGTGGGAGGCCTTCAGCACGTCCAGCGAGGAGCGCCGGACCACGCGCATCTTCGGCGCCTATACCCAGCTCGGCATCGAGATGGGCCCGCTCGCCGCGCATGCCGGCGTGCGGCTGGACGACCACGCGCGCTTCGGCAGCGAGACGAGCTTCGGCGGCGACATCAGCTATGCCCTGACCCGCGACCTGCGCCTGCGCGCGAGCGTGGGCGAGGGCTTCAAGGCGCCGACGCTCTATCAGCTCTTCTCCGACTACGGGAACCCGGCGCTCCAGCCCGAACGCAGCACCAGCTACGACATCGGCCTGATCCACGGCGACCGCTCGCTGACGAAGTCCCGCTTCTACGGCGCGCTCACCGCCTTCCGCCGCGACGCGCGCGACCAGATCGAGTTCGTGAGCTGCTTCAGTCCCGAGCGGCCCGAGTTCTGCGGCGAGCGGCCGAACGGCTTCTACGACAACACCGACCGCGCCCGGGCGCAGGGCGTCGAAGTCGAACTCGGCGCGCGCCCGTCCGACCGGGTGACCACCCGCGCGGTCTATGCCTACGTCGACACCGAGAACCGCACCGCCGGCTCGGCCAACCAGGGCAACGTGCTCGCCCGCCGTCCGCAGCACGCTTTGACGCTGTCGGCCGACTGGCGCACGCCGCTCCGCGATTTCACCATCGGCGGCGACGTGCGGATGGTCAGCGATTCGTTCGAGAACGCGACCAACACCACCCCGCTCGACGGCTACGCGCTCGCCTCGGTGCGCGCCTCGCTGCCCTTCGGCGAACGGTTCGAGCTGTTCGGCCGGGTCGAGAACCTGTTCGACACCGACTACCAGACCGCCGCCGGCTACGGCACGCCCGGCCGCAGCGCCTACATCGGCGCCCGCGCGCAGTTCTGACCATGAAAAAAGCGCCCGGCCTCGCAGGAGGCCGGGCGCTGAATTCTTCTCCGTAGAGAAAACGGCCGATCAGTCGGCGTTGTCGCCCGTCGTCTCGGGCGGCAGCGGACCGTCAGACGTGGCGGGCTCCGCGGTCGGATCGTTGCCGACCAGGCCGCGGGCTTCGAGCATCGGCGTCACGTCCGGCTGGCGGCCGGCGAAGTTCTGGAACATCTCGAAGTAGTTCATCGTCCCGCCGCGGCTGAGCACGGTCTTGCGGTAGTGGTCGCCGTTGGCGCGGGTCAGGCCGCCGTTGTCGAGGAACCACTTGCGGCTGTCGCGGTCGAGCATCTCGGTCCACAGATACGAGTAGTACCCGGCGCTGTAGCCGGTGGGGCTCGAGAAGATGTGGTTGAAGTAGCTCGACCGGTAGCGCGGCGGCACCAGATCGACTTCCAGCCCCAGCTCCTCCAGCGACTGCCGCTCGAACGCGTCGACTTCCTCCGGCGTGTCGATCGCCGCGGCCTGCTGCGGCGTCAGCGCGTGCCACTTCATGTCGAGCAGCGCGGCCTCGACCACTTCGCCGAAGTCGTAGCCCTGGTTGAACTTCGCCGCAGCCTCGATCTTCTGGATCAGCTCGGCCGGGATCGTCGCGCCGGTCTGGTAGTGCTTGGCGTAGTTGCGCAGCACCTCCGGATAGGTCGCCCACAGCTCGTTCACCTGGCTCGGGTATTCGACGAAGTCGCGCGCAGTGGCCGTGCCCGAGAGCGAGGCGTACTTCTGGTCCGCGAAGAACCCGTGCAGCGCGTGGCCGAACTCGTGGAACATCGTGTTGACGTTGTCGAAGCTGACGAGCTGCGGCTCGCCCTCGGCCGCCTTGGGGATGTTGAGCACGTTGTAGATCACCGGCTTGGTGCCGTAGAGATGGCTCTGCTCGACGAAGTTGCTCATCCACGCCCCGCCGCGCTTGCTCGGGCGCTGGTAGGGGTCGAAGTAGAAGATGCCGAGCTCGCTGCCGTCGGCGTCATAGACCGTGTAGGTCGTGACGTCCGGATGATAGACCGGCAGGTCGGTGCGCTTCTTGAAGCTCAGGCCGTAGAGTTTGTTGGCGGCGTAGAACACGCCGTTCTCGAGCACGCTGGTGATCTCGAAATACGGCTTCACCGCATTCTCGTCGATGTCGTACTTCGCCTTGCGGACTTTCTCGGCATAGCGATACCAGTCCCACGGCTGGACCTCGAAGTCGCCGCCTTCGGCCTTGATCTGCTCGTTGAGCATGCCCGCCTCGCGCCGCTGCGTCGCGGCGAGGGCGGGAACCATCTGCTGCATGAAGTCGAGCGCGGTCTTCGGGTTCTCCGCCATGCGGTCGTACATGACGTAGCTCGCCCAGTCGGGCTGCCCGAACAGCGCCGCTTTCTTCGCGCGCAGCTCGGCGATCTCGGCCAGCAGCGTACGCGTGTCGTTCGCCCCGCCGCGATCGGCCCGGTGGACGCTGTTCATGAACAGCTTCTCGCGCGTGGCGCGGTTCTCCATGTCGGGCAGGAGCGGCTGCTGCGTCGTGTTCTGCAGCGCGATCACGTACTTGCCGGGCAGACCTCGCTCGACACCGAGCTTGGCCGCGGCTTCGATTTCGGACTGCGAGAGACCGGCGAGCTCGGCCGGATCCTCGACCACCAGCGCACCGGCGACAGTCGCTTCGCGCACCTTCTGGGAGAACTCGGTGGTCAGCTCGGACAGGCTCGAGTTGATCGCCTTGACCTGTTCCTTCTGCGCCGGGGTCAGCAGCGCGCCGGCGTGGACCATCTGCTCATAGGTTTCCTCGAGCAGCTTGGCGTCTTCCGGAGTCATGCTCATCGCGGCGCGGTTGTCGTAAACCGCCTTGACCCGCTCGAACAGTACGGGGTCGAGCGTGATCGCGTCCGAATGCTGCGACAGCTTCGGCCCCATCTCGGCCTGGACCGCGTCGAGCGTGTCGTTGGTGTTGGCCCCGGTCAGCGCGAAGAACACCGTGGCGACGCGGTTCAGCATCTGGCCCGAGGTCTCGAGCGCGACGATCGTGTTCTCGAACGTCGGCGCCTCGGGGTTGGTCTTGATCGCCTCGATCTCGGCGCTGTGGATTGCCATCGCCTGCTCGAACGCCGGCTTGTAGTCGCTGTCCTGGATCTTGGTGAAGTCGGGCGCGTGGAACGGCAGCGTGCTCGGCTGCGCGAAATAGCCGGTCGCCTCGGGAACGGCGGCGGCGGGCGAGCTATCGCTGGCGGACTGCACGTTACCCTCCTGCATGGTCGAACAACCCGCGAGCGCGAACGCAATGGCGGTGGTGGCCAGAATATGGGCCTTCATCGTCTCTCCAATCTCTGTTTCGAACCGCACCGGCACGGCGTGCCTGACATGCGACGGAATCTTCCTGCGCCCGCTTCAACCGGAGATTGAGGGCGAATGCAAGGGCTTGGCCGAGGCAGGACTGCCCGGGGTCAGCCGAGCGCGAAATCCTCCAGCCGCTCGTAATCGGAGCCGTAGGGCGTCAGCCGGCTCTCGTAGAGCGCGAAGCTCTCCACCCGCCACGGCCCGGCCGAAAGCAGGGCATTGTCCGCCAGCCAGCCCCCGATCGGCCCACTGCCGCTGTTGAGCCGGGCGAGCGTGACATGTGGCACGAACTTGCGCGTCTCCGGCGGCAGACCCGCGGCGCGGCATGCCCGCTCGACCCGCCGCTGGAGCACCGCCAGCGGCTCGCTCGGCGCGATCCCGGCCCACAAGGTATGCGGCCGCCCCTTGCGCTCGAAGTGCCCGACGCCGCGAATCTGAAGATCGAACGGCTCCCCTTCGATCCGCGACAGCGCGGCGACCAGATCCTCCCCCTGCCGCGGATCGAGCTCGCCCGCGAACCGCAAGGTCAGATGAAGCTGCTCCTCCGACTGCCACCGCGCCGCCTCGATCTCGTCCATGGTATCGAGGAGGGTGTCGGTGATCTCGATCGGCAAGGGCAGGGCGGCGAACAGGCGGTGCATGGGGGCGGCCTTAGCAGGTCGTGACCGGGGTCGCATCCCGAGTGGTTGGCGCATTCCAGGCCAGCCCACCCAACCCCTCCCGCAAGCGGGAGGGGGGAAGTCAATCGCCCCAACCCCTCCCGCTTGCGGGAGGGGAGCGAGACTGGGTCTGCACAGCAGGCCCTAGTCGCAGCGGGGTGGGCCCGGTGCCGGTGCCGCAGACGAAACTACGCTATGACCCCCCGTCGCCATTCGCCGCGTTCGCCCCGCGCTCACGCCCATAGCGCCGCAGGCGGAAGGCCAGCACCAGCAGCGCTACGCCGGCGATCAGCGCCCACACGCCGATCATCCAGGCGACCGACAGCAGCGTCGGGGTCGGTGCGACCATCAGCAACACGATCAGGCCCACGCCCAGCAGCACGGTCAGCGCGCCGGACGCGATCAGCAGCCATTCGCCCTCGATCGCGCGGCGCAGGCGCCAGGCGGCGACGATCTGCAGCACGCCGCTCGCCACCGCCCAGCCGGCGATCAGCGCGATCGCGGTGAGGGCATAGGCAAGGGTGCCGAGCCCCGGGAACAGCACGAACGCCACGCCCACCGCGATCCCCAGCACGCCGGCGAGGATCAGCGCCCACCAGCGCTCCTCCTTCCGCCGCGCCCCGCGCACGCCGCTGGCGAGGGCGAAGACCCCGTCGACGAAGCAGTAAATCGCAAAGACCAGCGCGAACGCGAACAGCGCCGGGCCGGGAAAGGCGAGCGACAGCACGCCCAGCACCAGCAGCAACACGCCGCGCAGCGCGAACCAGCCCCAGTTGCGGGCGGGGAGACGGTCGGTGAAATCAGCCGTGGTGGAATCGCTCGCGGTGGCCATGGTGCCCTCTTCCTTCGGCAAAACCCCTTCGGAAAGCCAATGTGCCGGCGCGGCGCGGGTTCCGCAGGCGTTGCAAGTGAGGGTGCGGCTGACCATATCCCCGGTGCACCGGCTCGGCGCGTCACACCCTCTTGACCCGAGCGAACGTTTCAGGAACACGGCACTTCATGGCTCTCACGAAAATCTCCGTGCGCGGCGCGCGCGAGCACAACCTCAAGGGCATCGACATCGATCTGCCGCGCGATGCGCTGATCGTGATCACCGGGCTTTCGGGCTCGGGCAAGTCGAGCCTCGCGTTCGACACGATCTATGCCGAGGGGCAGCGGCGCTACGTCGAATCGCTCAGCGCCTATGCGCGCCAGTTCCTCGAGATGATGCAGAAGCCGGACGTCGAGCATATCGACGGCCTCAGCCCAGCGATCTCGATCGAGCAGAAGACGACCAGCCGCAATCCGCGCTCGACCGTCGCGACGGTGACCGAGATCTACGACTACATGCGCCTGCTGTGGGCGCGGGTGGGCGTGCCGTACTCGCCGGCGACCGGGCTGCCGATCGAGGCGCAGACGGTCTCCAACATGGTCGACCGGGTGATGGCGCTGCCCGAAGGGACGCGGCTCTACCTGCTCGCGCCGGTCGTGCGCGGGCGCAAGGGGGAGTACCGCAAGGAACTGGCCGAGTGGCAGAAGGCCGGCTTCACCCGCGTCCGCATCGACGGCGAGATGTACGAGATCGAGCAGGCGCCAGCGCTCGACAAGAAGTACAAGCACGACATCGAGGTCGTGGTCGACCGCCTCGCGGTGAAGCAGGGGCTCGAGACGCGGCTGGCCGACAGCTTCGAGCAGGCGCTCAAGCTGGCCGACGGGCTCGCCTATGTCGATCTAGCGGATGGCGTCGTTCCCGGGCGTGAGGGAGAGGCGGACAGCGGCGGCGCGATGAAAGGCGCGGGGCTCCCGCCCAACCGCATCGTCTTTTCCGAACGCTTCGCCTGCCCGGTCTCCGGCTTCACGATCGAGGAGGTCGAGCCGCGGCTATTCTCGTTCAACGCGCCGCAGGGCGCCTGCGCCACGTGCGACGGGCTGGGGGAGAAGCAGCTGTTCGACCCGCAGCTCGTCGTGCCCAACGAGGCGCTGACGCTCAAGCAGGGCGCCGTCGTGCCGTGGGCCAAGTCCAACCCGCCGAGCCCCTACTACATGCAGGTCCTCGCCAGCCTCGCGGCCGAGTTCGGGTTCGATCTGACCACCCCGTGGAACGAGCTCAGCGAGGAACACCGCGACATCATCCTCCACGGCACCCGCGGCCGCGCGGTCCCGCTCACCTTCAAGGACGGGCGCAAGCAGTACACGGTGCGCAAGGCGTTCGAGGGGGTGATCGGCAACCTCAACCGCCGCATGCTCCAGACCGAGAGCGCGTGGATGCGCGAGGAGCTCTCCAAGTTCCAGACCGCGCAGCCGTGCGAGACCTGCGGGGGCAAGCGCCTCAACGCGAAGGCGCTGGCGGTGAAGGTCCCGAGCGCCGAGGGCCCGACCGACATCGCCACCCCCACCAAGATGAGCGTCGCCGACGCCAAGGGCTGGTTCCTCGCGCTGGAAGATCACCTGAGCGAGACCCAGGCGCAGATCGCCCGGGCGATCCTGAAAGAGATCAACGAGCGGCTCGGCTTCCTCGACAACGTCGGGCTCGACTACCTCAACCTCGACCGCACCTCGGGCACCCTTTCGGGCGGCGAGAGCCAGCGCATCCGCCTCGCCAGCCAGATCGGCTCCGGCCTCTCGGGCGTGCTCTACGTGCTCGACGAGCCCTCGATCGGCCTCCACCAGCGCGACAACGACCGGCTGCTCGAAACCCTCAAGCGCCTGCGCGATCTCGGCAATACGGTGATCGTGGTCGAGCACGACGAGGACGCGATCCGCGCCGCAGACCACGTGGTCGACCTCGGCCCCGGCGCCGGCGTCCACGGGGGCGAGGTGGTCGCGCAGGGCACGCTCAAGCAGATCCTCAAGGCCAAGGGCTCGCTCACCGCGGACTACCTCACCGGCCGGCGCGAGATCGCGGTCCCGGAAAAGCGCCGCAAGGGCAACGGGCACCAGCTCACCGTCCACGGCGCGCGCGCCAACAACCTGCGCGACGTGACCGCCAGCATCCCGCTCGGCACCTTCACCTGCGTCACCGGCGTCTCCGGCTCGGGCAAGTCGAGCTTCACCATCGACACGCTCTACGCCGCCGCGGCCCGCGCGCTCAACGGCGCGCGCGTGATCGCCGGCCCGCACGACAAGGTCACCGGCCTCGAATTCTGCGACAAGGTGATCGAGATCGACCAGTCGCCGATCGGCCGCACCCCGCGCTCCAACCCGGCGACCTACACCGGCGCCTTCACCCAGATCCGCGACTGGTTCGCCGGCCTGCCCGAAAGCCAGGCGCGCGGCTACAAGCCGGGCCGCTTCAGCTTCAACGTCAAGGGCGGCCGGTGCGAGGCGTGCCAGGGCGACGGGCTGATCAAGATCGAGATGCACTTCCTGCCCGACGTCTACGTCACCTGCGAGGAATGCCACGGCAAGCGCTACAACCGCGAGACGCTGGAGGTGAAGTTCAAGGGCCTCTCCATCGCCGACGTGCTCGACATGACGATCGAGGATGCGGAGGAGTTCTTCAAGGCCGTCCCCCCGATCCGCGACAAGATGCACATGCTGAACGAGGTGGGCCTCAGCTACGTCAAGGTCGGCCAGCAGGCGACCACGCTCTCGGGCGGGGAGGCGCAGCGGGTGAAGCTCGCCAAGGAACTCAGCCGCCGCAGCACCGGCCAGACCCTCTATATCCTCGACGAGCCGACCACCGGCCTCCATTTCGAGGACGTCCGCAAGCTCCTCGAAGTGCTCCACCGCCTGGTGGACCAGGGCAACTCGGTGGTGGTGATCGAGCACAACCTCGACGTCATCAAGACCGCCGACCACATCCTCGACCTCGGCCCGGGCGGCGGCGTTCGCGGCGGCGAGATCGTGGCGCAGGGGACACCGGAGGAAGTCGCGGCGACGCCGGCGAGCTATACGGGGCGGTATTTGAAGCCGATGCTCTCCCGTGCAAAGGAACCCGCCGCATAAATCCTCTTCATCGTCTCGCGACGGGGAGTGGTGGAGGGCCAATCTCGCGCAAAGACGCGAAGGCACGAAGCGTGTAGGACATCGGCATGAGCGAAAGCCTCTACCGCCCCGAGTTTGAAGCCGCGCTGCGGCTCCTGGCGCAGGTCAGCGAGGCGATGGTCGCCCGCGGTCTGCGCCGTCCAATACTCGTCGGCGGCGCGGCGGCGGAATTCTATTCGCAGAGCGCGATAAGCACCGGTGATTTCGACCTCTGCACCCTACGCCAGCCGGAGCTGGAAGAGGAGATGATGAAGCTCGGCTTCGTCCGGCCTTCCGGCACCGGGCAGATGCTGAAGGGCTGGATTCATCCCGACCTGAAACTCGGGTTCGAGGTCGTCGCCGATACCCCGCTGGACGGTGCCGCGGACCCGGCGACGCTGGTTCTGGTCGAGAACACCGGAGCGGGGGCCTTCGTCGTGATCTCGGTCGAAGACCTGATCGCCGACCGCATGGGCCAATACGCCTCGCGCAGCGCGCCCGACCGGCTCGCCCAGGCGCGCACACTGTTCGCGCTTCAATCCTCGCTTGATCGCGCCTATCTTGACCGCCGCATCCGGGAAGAGACAGGAGGCGACTATGGCATCGAAGCGCTCGAGCACGGCTGACGGCTGGACCGGCCGCCGCCTCGACATGCCCGAATTCGCCCGCCAGCTCGCCGCCCGCAAGGCCGCGCTCGGCTTGCCCGACCCGCCGCGCAATGCGGGAAAAAGCCGCACCGCCAGCAAGCGCGCACTGCTAAGGGCGATCGAGGAGAGCGGCGGGGAGTGGTGAGCCAGGCGAGGGTCCTGCGTTCCCGCAGTCAAACGCCATATCGTTTGTTGCCGCCGGATGTAATGCAATAGCGTCCGCCGCGAGGGCCAATGCACACGTTGCTACCACTGCAAGGGCAATTGCCGCCATAACTTCGCAGCGGAGGAGTGTATCTCGGGCGCGGTGCGGGGCGAGTGCGCGAAATATAATCGCTTGAAACCCACACGTCTCCACCAGGGGCTTTGACTTGCGTCCAGGTCCCGGACCGCTGAATAATCTGGACGGACGTGCGGTGGGGTATGGTGGCAATTACGCTACCTCGCCGTGATGGCTCCGACCGTCCGTTTAACGAGTTCGCTGTCACGTAGACTGTGTCGCCGCCATCGAATGTTAGGTTGTTGCCGCCTGGCGGTGCGCGCGTCGGTTCGGGGAAGTCATCGGCCAGGCCCATGGGAGCATCGTTCGCTCCCACGCTGTCAGCCGCGTCTTCGTCAGAGCACTGGCCGAGGACCGATATGCCCAATACGATGGCCAACAACCATCCCAGCCCCTTTGCACTTGCCGATCGTGCCATCTGACTCCCCCCGGCGAATAATGAACCAAAACCGACATCATGCAAGTCGCAGCGGATCGGGGTTGACTGGGCCCACCCCTGGCCCCTCCCGCGAGCGGGAGGGGAGGGCACAGCGTGTCGGCGTCGGGCGGGTCGTGTGCCGATCGCCTCGCGTCCCGCCTCCTACCCGAATTAATTAGCCAGCACCCCCAATCTCCGGTACACCCCTCCCATCGCCGGCAACACTCCTGGCCGCCGGCGCTCGAGAGACTTGGATAAGCTCCCGCCACAAACCGGAGCACAACCATGTCCCCGATTTTCATTACCGCCTTTGTCGCCATCGCCGCCGTCTTCCTCGCGCTTGCGCTGGCGGTGTCCGAGTGGCTCGTCCGCCGCGGGCGCCGCAGGGGGGATGGGGACGACACCTCCGCCACCCTCTGATCTCGCCGGCCCGCGCCTCCCGCACGCGCCGCGGGCCCGCGCAAAAAACCGTTTTCCTACATGCCCCGTTTCTGCATAAAGACTCAGTTCTCTCTTTGTTCCATAAGGAGTAGAACCGATGACCGACCAGCCGCTCGACCGCTTTACGCTCCCCGGCGACATTCCCGATCCGTGTGACAGCGCCCCCTCCCGCGAGCGGGAGGGGAGCGAGACTTGCCGCAGCGGGGTGGGTTCCGAGGGGCCGCCTGAGGACAGGCCCACCCCTAACCCCTCCCGTAAAGGGGAGGGGGATGACCGCGTCCCCCTGCAGGACTGGCTCGCGCGCGGACTCCGGCATCCGGCGGGGCGCGGGTGGGAGCCTGAGCCTGCCACCGAAGTTGCAGGCGCTCCGCTCTCCGACGCCGCGCTCAACGCCCGGCTCGCCGAATACGGTGTCGCGCTCAGGCCGGAGCCCGGCAGCAAGCCGTGGCCCGGCGGATGGCTGCCGGACGATCCGCCGGCGGCGATCGAGACGAGGGAGGCGGCCGATCCCTTCGCCCATTCGCGCGTGTTCGATACCGCGCGGCGGGTGCGGTTCCTCGACGCGCTGGCGACGTGCGGCGAAGTGCGCGCGGCCGCGGCGCGGGTCGGGGTGAGCCGCGAGACCGCCTATCGCGCGCGGCGGCGCCATCCCGAATTCGCGCGGCTGTGGGAGGCGGCGCTGGTCCACGCGCGCGCAGGCCGAGGCGGAGCTCGCCACCCGCGCGCTCCACGGCATCGAGGTGCCGGTCATCGTGCGCGGCGAGCACGTCGCCACCTCGCGCAAGCACGACGCGCGGCTGCTCCTCGCGCACCTCGGCCGGCTCGACCGGGGGGGGGGAGCAGGACCATGCCGCCGCCGCGCGCGCCGAGCGGTTCGACGAGTTGCTCGCGGTGCTGGCCGGGCACGCGCCGCCCGAGGATCTGGCCGGGGCGGCCCGCGCGCGCGACCCCTACGGCCTCGCGGCGCACGCGGACCTGCCGCCGACGCGCGAGGAGTGCCTCGCCCATGTCCGCGACCGCACGCTCGACCTCTTCGCCGAGCCCGACGACCGGTGGGACCTGTGGGACGATGCCGGCGAGGGCGGAGCGGAGGACGACCACGCCGGGGAGGACCCGCCCGATCCGGCCGCGGAGGAAGCCCTGCGCGCCGAGGAGGAACACCACGCCGCCCGCTGCGCCGCCGTCGCCAGCGCCGAAGCGGAAGCCGCCGCACGCTACGACGCCTGGCAGGCGCAAGGTCTGGCGAGGCTCGACGCGATCCTGGGCGAAAGGGCGCCCGGCGGAGAGGAAGCGAACGACCCCGAGTCCCCGCGCAGGCGGGGACCTCAGGCCGCGAGCGCTTCGCCAGAGGACGTTCTCACACCCGACGACCAGGCGGCCCGAGACCCCCGCCTGCGCGGGGGATCGGAAGAGGGGGAGGAGGTGCTCGAAACCTCTCCCACACCCGCCGCCCACCGTGTCGCAAGTGTCAACAGCGCCCGACCGGCGGAGGCGGCGCGCGTGCGGCTCGTCCCGCGCCGGGGTGGACCCGCCGCTGCCGTCGCAGGGAGCGCACGGCTCGCCGATTGCGGCGGACCCGGCGGGGCAGGGGGGGATTGCTGCGGGGAGAGGCGACGCGCGGCCTTCCCTCTCCCCCTCCCCCGGGCTCGCGCGCCGTCTCCCGTCCGCTCAGGACAGCACGTCGACCGGACGACCGGTCCGTCGCGCGGCAGGGGCCTTGCTCCCAGCGGGGTCCCTGCTTGCGGCGGCGGCGGTGAGGAGGGGGTGGCGACGGGCGGCAGGCGCCCGGGCGATTACTCTTCGAACAGCTCGAGCTCGACCTGCCCGTGCCCGGCGCGGACCAGGCCGATTTCCTCGGCCGCGGCGCGCGAGAGGTCGATCGTGCGCTTGCCGGAGAACGGGCCGCGGTCGTTGATCCGCACGACGACCGACTTGCCGGTGCGCGGGTTGGTCACGCGGACCTTGCTGCCGAAGGGCAAGGTGCGGTGCGCAGCGGTCAGGCCGTTCATGTCGAACCGCTCGCCGCTCGCCGTCGGCCGGCCGTGGAACCGGCGGCCGTAGTACGATGCGATGCCGTTGCCGAGCGAGCGCATCGCGGGTTCCTCCGGCGCGGCCGGCGGGTCGAGCGCGATCGTCTCGACCGCGCTCACGGTCGGCGCGATGCGAATCATCGTCGCGGTCGGCACGGCGTACTGCGCGGCGAGGGGGGTGGTGTCCTTGCCGGTCGGCGCGCCGGTATCGGCGAGCGCCGGACCGCCGGCAGGGGCAGTCAGCATCAGCGCCGCGCCGAGCCCGGCGAGTGCGCGCATCCGCTGGCGGCGGAGGTGGGCTTTGGTCCCGTCCATAGCGGTGGGGCTATACCCGCTGCGATCCGGCCGCGGCACCACCCGGCAGGCCGCTCGCCCCGAATCTCGTTCGACTCGTCCCGCTTCGGGGAACGCAAGGCGACTTTTTCGGGCGCCGCCACCGATGCGATCGGGCCGCCAAACCGCCTCGCCGGGCCGTTCGGAAGCCGATTCGCAGGCCCGTTTCGGGCGGCAGGGCGGAGGGAAAGAGAAAGAAAGCGAGGAAAAGCGAGGAAAATCAGGGCCGGAAAGCAAATGGGGCCGGCATCGCTGCCGACCCCACTCTCACCGATGCGTGGTCTTCCGTCCTGGCAGAGCCATTTGCGGAAGCGCTTGGCGCCGGTGTTTCAGCGGCTGTCCGGCGAACCGGACCTCTCGCTTCTGTCACCGGCGCTCGCGCCGGCATCCGGTTCCGTCGGGCGGCGAGTGCGGGTCCGAAGACCTTTCCTCAGCCGCTCGGCAGTTCCGCGACCGGTCGAACCGTGTTGGCCGGCGATCTCGAACGGTTCTGCGCAGGCTCGCACCTTCGCAGCTCCTCGACCTCCGACCGGATCGTCCGGCCTCGCGACGGCATTGCTTTCGCGTCCTTCTCAAGCGGTGCCCTTGCATCCGGCCGAAACCTTCTGCAGGTGTCCCTCGAAGACCGCGCGGACAGTTTCCGTCACGTCGAAATGGTCTGGAAAGTTTCCATGTTTTCAGGTCGCTAGACCGTCAAACTCGAAGCTTTCCGCAGCCCTTTCGATGTCTTGAAACTGCGCCCGAAAAACGAGTCGGGCAAGTTGGCAAGCCCGCAGTTATCCACTTTCCGCAGATTTCGCTGTGGACACGAGTGGATAAGTCAACCGCTTGTCGCAAAGTCAGCCAGCCAAGTCAGCCGGCGGTCTTGTCCCGCTGCGCCAGCAGCCGCAGCCGCAGCGCGTTGAGTCGGATGAAGCCCTGCGCATCCTTCTGGTCGTAGGCCCCGGCATCGTCCTCGAACGTGACGTGCGCCTCGGAGTAGAGCGAGTTCGGCGACTTGCGCCCGACCACGCTGGCGAGCCCCTTGTAGAGCTTGAGCCGCACGGTGCCGCTGACTTTCGCCTGGCTGAGGTCGATCGCCGCCTGCAGCATCTCGCGCTCGGGACTGAACCAGAAGCCGTTGTAGATGAGCTCGGCGTACTTCGGCATCAGCTCGTCCTTGAGATGCGCCGCGCCGCGGTCGAGGGTAATCTGCTCGATCCCGCGGTGGGCGCGGGCGTAGATCTCGCCGCCGGGGGTCTCGTACATCCCGCGGCTCTTCATCCCGACGAACCGGTTCTCGACCAGATCGAGCCGGCCGATGCCATGCTTGCGGCCGAGATCGTTGAGCGCGGCGAGCAGCGTTGCCGGGCTCATCGCCTCGCCATTCAGCGCGACGCCGTCGCCCTTCTCGAAGTCGATCGTGATGTATTCCGGCGTGTCGGGCGCTTCCTCCGGATGGTCGGTGCGCGAGTAGACGTAATCGGGCGTCTCCTCCCACGGATCTTCCAGCACCTTGCCTTCGGACGAGGTGTGGAGGAGGTTCGCATCGGTCGAGAACGGGCTCTCGCCGCGCTTGTCCTTCGGCACCGCGATCTGGTGCGCTTCGGCCCAGGCGATCAGGGCGGTGCGCGAATTGAGGTCCCACTCGCGCCACGGGGCGATCACCTTGATGTCGGGGTCGAGCGCGTAGGCCGAGAGTTCGAAGCGGACCTGATCGTTACCCTTGCCGGTCGCGCCGTGGGAGATCGCGTCTGCTCCTGTCTCGCGGGCTATCTCGACCAGCCGCTTGGAAATCAGCGGCCGCGCGATCGAGGTGCCGAGCAGGTAGTCGCCTTCGTAGCGCGCATTGGCCCGCATCATCGGGAACACGAAGTCGCGCACGAATTCCTCGCGCAGGTCCTCGATGAAGATGTGCTTGTCGGGAATGCCCATCGCTCGGGCCTTGGCGCGCGCGGGCTCGATCTCCTCGCCCTGGCCGAGGTCGGCGGTGAAGGTGACGACCTCCAGCCCGCGCTCGACCTCCAGCCACTTGGCGATGACGCTGGTATCGAGACCGCCCGAATAGGCGAGGACGACACGCTTGATATCCGACATTCGTTGGGCTCCGTGATTCCGGCCGTAATTCCGGCGGGGCCGGTATCAGGCGCCGCCCGGCGCGGCAACGGAGAAGCGGTTGGGGGCGGCGGAGCGCTACTTGCCCGTTTGATGGCTCAGGTTCGCCTCCGCCTCACCCATATAGTCGCGGGTGAGGGGCAGAGCGTGCCGGTTGCGGGTGAACTGGATCTGGTAGTTGCACATGCTGCCGCTTTCGAACGCGGCCGTCGCGCCGGCGAGATAGAAGGTCCACATGCGGTAGAAGCGCGGATCGAACATCGCCTCGATCTCGGCGCGATTGACTTCGCAGTTGGCGTACCAGGCGCGCAGGGTCCGGGCGTAATGCAGGCGGAGCATCTCGATATCGGCGGCGATCAGCCGGACCTTCTCGCTTGCCGTGACCGTTTCGCTGAGGGCCGGGATGTACCCACCGGGGAAGATGTACTTGCGGGTGAAGGCATCGGTTGTGCCGGGGCCGCCCATCCGGCCGATGGTGTGGAGCAGCATGACCCCGTCGCCCGCCAGCAGTCCGGCGCTGGCGCGGAAGAACGTCTCGAACTGCGGCCGTCCGACGTGCTCGAACATGCCGACCGAGACGATCCGGTCGAACCTGTCCCCGCGTGCCGCGAGGTCGCGGTAGTCGATCAGCTCGAACTCCACCCGGTCGGCCACGCCCGCCTCCTCGGCACGCTGCCGGGCGAGGGCGATCTGCTCTTCGCTCAAGGTGATCCCCTTGACCCGCAGATCGAAATGGCGCGCGAGATAGATCGCCATGCCGCCCCAGCCGCAGCCGATGTCGAGCACGCTCTGGCCATCCTCGAGCAGGAGCTTGGCGGCGATGTGGGCGAGCTTGGCCTCCTGCGCTTCACCCAGGGTCATGTCCTCGCGCGGCCAGTAGGCGCAGCTATACTGCATGTGTTCCGCATCGAGCATCATGCGGTAGAGGTCGTTTCCGATGTCGTAGTGATGCGCGACGTTGCGCTTGGACGAGCGGGACTGGTTGATGGACTCCGCCGTGAATCCGATCCGGTTCTTCAGGCGGCGTAGCGGGCTCGGCGGGTGAAGGCGCGCGCCCGCTTCCCACGGGGCGTTCCTCCGGATCAGTTCGACGAGCTGCATCACGTCGCCGGTCTCGATCACGAGGCGGCCGTCCATGAACGTCTCGGCCGCGCCCAGGCTGGGGTCGAGCAGGATGTCGCGCGCAACCCGGTCATCCGACAGGCGAACCGCGACATTCGGATAGCCCGGCGCAGGCTCGCCGAATTCGGCGCGCCGGCCGTCGGCATGTACGACCGTCAGCCGGCCGGAACGTACCGTGCGGCCCATGATTTTGTCGAAGAGCGAAGCTGCGTTCATCGTCATACCAATACCCGTTGGACCGGATTACCAAGTCTGCGCTATTCCGCCGCCTCCCGCAGCGCCGGATCGAAGCGCCAGTCCGGCACTTCGCCCCGCTCGCGCAAGCGTGCGCTTTCCTCGTACATGTAGTCTCGTGTCATCGGGATAGCCGCGCGGTCCTTCACGTACTGGATCTGCCAGTTGACCAGGGTGCCGTTGCGGAAGCTCTGCTCGGCGCCGGCGAGATAGAACAGCCACATGCGGTAGAAGGTCTCGTCGTACATCGCGGTGATTTCCTCGCGGTGCATCACTGTGCGATTGTACCATTCCTCCAGCGTGTGGCTGTAGTGGAAACGCATCGCTTCCACGTCCATCACTTGCCAGCCGGCCTTCTCGCTCTCGGTCACGAGTTCCGAGAGGGCGGGGATGTAGCCGCCCGGGAAGATGTACTTGCGCGTCCAGGCGTCGGTGAACCCCGGCGGGCCGGCGCGGCCGCAGCAGTGGCTGAACATGACCCCGTCGGATTTGAGCAGCTCGTGCGTGTGGCGGAAGAATTGCGGGTAGTGGATCGTGCCGACATGCTCGAGCAGGCCAACGCTGGTGATGCGGTCGAATTGCCCCTCGACGTCGCGGTAGTCCATCAGCGCGAACTTGACCTTGTCGGCCACACCCTCGGCCTCGGCGCGCTCCTGACAGAAGGCGATCTGGTCGGGTGCGAGGGCGACGCCGAGCACCTCCACCCCGTACATCTTGTGCAGGTAGAGCGCGAGACCGCCCCAGCCGCAGCCGATGTCGAGCACGCGCATGCCCTCGCACTTGCCTTGCTGCAGATGGAGCTTGGCGGCGATGTGCGCCTTCTTGTCCATCTGCGCCTTCTCGAGGCTGTTCGAAGGGTCGCGGTAGTACGCCATGGTGTACTGCCGGTCCTCGTCGAGGAAGCGCTCGTAGAGCGCGCGGGTGAGGTTGTAAGTGTGCTCCGCGTTCTTGCGCGCCTTGCTTTTGAGGTTGACCCCGTCGAGCTTCGCGATTGCCTTCTGAGCGGCGCGGCGCAGCAGGCCCTGCGACTGGATCGCCTTGTCGCCGATGGACTTGGTGTTCTCGGTGACGAACAGGATCATGTCGCGGATATCGTGTGGGGGCTCCACGACCAGCCAGCCCCACATGAAAGCCTCACCTGCCCCAAGTTGGGGATAGCGGGCGATGTGCGCGGCAGCCTTGGGGTGCGTCAGGGTGATGCGGATGGCCCCCTTCGCATCGGTGGCCGGACCCGGGCCGTAGTCGTAGATCTTGCCGTCGTGGTCGGTGACGATGAGCTTGCCGCGCTTGATCGCCGATTTCAGGAACTTGTCGAGCAGCCACATGCCTGGCGCATCTCCCATTGCGTCTGGGTCGAGCTTCGCCCGAGCGGCCGCGTGCTGTCAACCAAACCGCTAGGGCCGCACATCCTCACGCGCGAGGTAGATCACGTCGCGCGGCTGGGCGAGGAGGTGCTGGCCGCTGTCGACGTAGAGCGTCTCCCCGCTGGCGAGCCATCCTTCGGCAAGCCAGAGGCAGGCATCGGCGACCTCGTCCACACCGGTCTTGCGCTTGAGCAGGTTGAGGCGGTGCGAGACTTCAGTCTCCGCCTCGCTCTGGTCGTGGCTCGCGAGGATCGCGCCGGGGGCGAGGGCATAGACGCGGTCCGCAGGCTGCGCTGGCCCCATCGCCAGCATCCGCACGGCGGCTGCGGCGGCGTGCTTGCTCATCGTGTAGCTGAAGAAGTCGGGATTGGGATTGGCGAGTTTCTGATCGGTCATCTGGATCACGCGCCGCCCGCCCCGTGCCGTCGCCCGGGCGAGGAAGGTCTGCGTCATGCGCGCGGGCGTCACCGCGTTGATCTGCATGGCGGCGTCGCAGGTCGCCGGGTCGAGCGCGCGGACGTCGTCGAGCCGGAAGGTCGAGGCCGAGTTCACCAGCACGCGCCAGTCGGGCAGCCGTGCGGCGAGCTGCTCGACCATGGCCACTGCCGCGTCGCCGTCGGCAAGATCACACTGGATCGTTTCGGCCGAGGGGAGGGACGTTGCGAGCACCTCCGCCTCAGCAGCCGAGCGGCCGTAGTGGATCACGACGTGCCAACCCGCTTCGCCGAAACGGCGTGCGATCGCCGCCCCGATGCGTTTGGCTCCGCCGGTAACGAGGATTGCGGGGCGGTCTTGCGTACCTTGATCCATCGCGTTCACTCAAGCACAGGCGCCGCGCCGCGCAAAGGAAAAGGCGCGCCGTCCGGTGGACGACGCGCCTTCCTGCCGGATCCTGCTCGCGTTCAGGCCCGGCCGGGTATCAGCGGCACTTGAGGCTGCCGCGGTCGATCTCGCGTCCGACCACCGCACCGAGCGCGCCGCCGAGGATCGCACCGAGGGTGCGGTCCCCGTCACCGGCGATCTCGTGACCCGCCAGCGCACCGACGCCGGCGCCGATCACCAGACCGGTCGTGCCGTTGTCGCGCTTGCAGTAGTAGCGGCCGTCGCGCCCGCGCCACATGCTGGAGCCGCGCGTGATGCGGCGCGGTTCGCGGTAGCGGCCGCGGCGGTCATAACGATCGCGATCGCGCCAGCGGCGGTCGCGGTCGTAGGATGCCGAGACATCGGTATGGGCTGCGACGGTCGTCTGCGTCGGCGCCGGGAGCTCGACCGCCATGGACGGGACGGCGGTCGCCGAAAGGGCCACTGCGGCAGCGGCGAAAAGCGTCTTCTTCATCATTGTTGTTCTATCTCCTTTCGGATGCGGGATTGCGCGTGTGCCGGCGGTCTCGTCGGTCGATCCACAACACCGGATGAACAAATGTCACCTTCGGCCAGGCTGCGGTGAAGCGTGCAGTTGGCGGGAGGGGACGAGCCGCCTGTCAGGCGTGCCCGTCCCGATCCCGACTTGCGGCTAGCGGCACTGCAGACTGCCGCGGTCGATCTCGCGGCCGATGATCGCGCCGACCGCGCCGCCGAGGATAGCGCCCAGCGTCCTGTCGCCGCGGCCGGCGATTTCATGGCCGGCCAGCGCGCCGACGCCCGCGCCGATCACGAGGCCGGTCGTACCGTTGTCGCGGCGGCAGTAGTAGCGGCCGTCGTCACCGCGCCACATGTACGAACTGCGCGTGATCCGGCGGGGCTCGTAGTAGCGCCCGTACCGATCATAGAGCTGCGCGTCCTTGGCTCGCTTGCCGTGCGCCGGGGCCCACGGCGGCGGATCGGCCATCGCGGGGGTGGCAGTCACCGCCATCGAGGCGGCAGCGATAGCAAACAGCATCTTCTTCATCTTTCGACTCCCTAATTGGGCTTCCAGAGCCATTACGGCTCAACTTGTTCATCGATCCCCAACCCCAGATGAACAAACTCGTGCCCGAGAACGACGTCAGACAAGGCGATGCGGGTGTGCGGCGAACCGTTGCACCCCTGTCTCAGAGCTGCGCGATCAGTTCCTTCGCATCGGCGATCGCCTGGTCGCGAATGTCGGGTCCGAAGCCGATCTTTTCAGCCCGGACGAACTCGAGATCGGGAATACCGATGAAGGCGAAGAAGTCGCGCAGCAGCGTCTCCTGGTGCTCGGCCGCGCCGCCGATCTCGTACGCTCCGCCGCGGGAGGAGGCGATGATCACCCGCCGCCCGCCGGCCAGGCCTTGCGGTGCGCCATCCTTGTAGGTGAACGTCACGCCGGGAACGCCCAGGCGGTCGAGCCATGCCTTGAGCTGGCTGGGAATGGTGAAATTGTACATTGGCGCACCGACGATCACGATGTCGGACGCGAGAAACTCGTCGAGCACCGCGCGCTCGGCGGGGAAGGCGGCGGCCATCGCCTCGTCGTGGCTGTCCTGCGGCATGCGGATCGCGCCGGTCGTGATCGAATCGATATGCGGCAGCGGATCGCTGACGAGATCGCGCTCGATCAGCGTCGCCTCGGGATGCTTGGCGGTCAGATGGTCGGCGATCGCCTGGGTGAGAACGCGGCTGACCGAGTTCGCTCCGGTGGTGGCGCTGTCGATACGGAGAATCTGCATGAGCTTTGCTTTCCTTGGTTACGGATGATAACTAGGGGCCATATGGAAACTGTCTCTATCTCAGCGCAAGAAGGCACATTGCTGTCCGATAGGCACACCGATGTGACCGACGCCGAACATTCGCCGATCCGCTGCCAGGCGGTGAACGACATTCTCGCGCGGGTGGGCGACAAGTGGTCGATGCAGGTGGTCATGAGCCTCTCGGCCGGCCCCATGCGCTTCAACGAATTGCGCCGCGCGATCGACGGTATTTCGCAACGCATGCTCACCCGCACGCTCCGCGCCCTGGAGCGCGACGGGCTGGTCGACCGCGAGGTGACGCCCAGCGTTCCACCGCGGGTCGACTATTCGCTCACCATGCTCGGCCGCTCGCTGCGCGAACCGGTCGCCGCGCTCGGTGTCTGGGCGATGGAGAACCGTTCCCACATTGATTCGGCACGCGCGCGATTCGATGCCGAGGAATGAGGTTCAGGCGCGCATGACGAGCGCCAGCCAGTCTGCTGCCACGCCGTCGAAGCCGCTTCCTTGGTAGCGATCCACCACAACCGCCTGCCATGGCGCGGCTTCGCGATAGACCGTGCATAGATCGTCCTCGGTCGGGAAGCTGTAGTAGCGCCCGAAGCAGTCGCGTCCCTCGCCATGGCCGAGCTTGTAGTTCGCGAAATGCCAGCCCCCCGGGCGGAGCGCGCGCGCGACGCGTTTCAAAACGTCGGAAAGTTCGCTGAGGGGGCCATGGAGCAGCGAAGCATGGGCCCAGACCGCATCGTAAGCTGCATCGGCCCCAAGTTGTTCGAACCGCATCACACGCACAGGACGGTCGAGCCGCTCCTGAGCCTTCTTCGCCATAGCGAGGCACCCGTCGGTCGGGTCCACATCGAAGCCGCGCGCGATCATCCGTGCCGCATCACGCCCGCCGCCGCAGCCCACTTCAAGAATACGTGCGCCGGGAATCAGGCGATCGAGGAATGCGTCAAGGTGACGGCTGGGCCCTTGTGCCCCGCCAAGAGTATAACGCGGCGCCTCACGCTCGTAGAACGCGAGGGTTGCCGCGTCGCTCACGCCTATGCGGCTGCCGCAGCGGCCTCGCGGTCGCGTTCCGCACGGCTCTTCTTCTGCGCCGCGGTTCTGAGCTGGCCGCAGGCTGCGTCGATGTCGCGTCCGCGCGGCGTGCGGACCGGGGCGCTGATGCCGTGCTCGAACACGATCTCGGAAAAGCGCTTCACCCGCTCGGGCGTCGAGCATTCGTAGGGCGCGCCCGGCCAGGGATTGAACGGGATCAGGTTGACCTTGGCCGGCAGCTTGTACTGCTTGAGCAGCCGGACCAGCTCGCGAGCGTGCTCGTCGCTGTCGTTCTTGTCCTTGAGCATCACGTATTCGAACGTGATGCGTCGTGCGTTCGAAGCGCCCGGATAGGCGGCGCAAGCCGCAAGCAGGTCCTCGATGCCGTACTTCTTGTTGAGCGGAACGATCTCGTCGCGGATTTCCTTGGTCACCGCGTGAAGAGACACGGCGAGGTTGACTCCGATCTCCTCCCCGCAACGTTCCATCATCGGCACGACCCCGCTGGTCGAGAGCGTGATCCGCCGCTTCGACAAGGCGAGTCCGTCGCCGTCCATGACGAGGCGGAGCGCGTCGCGGACATTGTCGAAGTTGTAGAGCGGTTCGCCCATGCCCATCATCACGATGTTGGTCAGCAGGCGCCCGTCTGCGGTGTATTCGGCTTCGTCGGCGTCCTCGCCGACGTCCATCCGGCCGCGTGGCCACTCGCCCAGCGCATCGCGCGCGAGCATGACCTGGCTGACGATCTCGCCCGGCGTCAGGTTGCGCACGAGTTTCATCGTGCCGGTGTGGCAGAAGCGGCAGTTGAGGGTGCACCCCACCTGGCTCGACACGCACAGCGTGCCGCGGTCCGCATCGGGAATGAAGACCATCTCGAACTCGTGCCCGTCGGCGGTCCGCAGCAGCCACTTGCGCGTACCGTCGCTGGAGTGCTGTGCCTCGACGACGTCGGGCCGGCCGACGACGAAGCGCTCCGCGAGCCAAGGGCGCATGGTTTTCGCGATGTCGGTCATCGCTTCGAACTCGGTCGCGCCGCGGTGATATATCCAGTGATACACCTGCTTCGCGCGCAGCTTCGCCTGTTTCGCATCGAGCCCCGCATCGACGAACAGTTCCGCAATGCGGGTTCTGGGCAGGCCGATCAGATCGGCGCGGCCGTCGGCGCGCGGCGTGATGTCGCGCGCGACGGGAACCGGATCGACTTGTCCGGGGATGGGCATAAGTGCGGTATCGGCCATGGCCGCGCGCATATAGGGGCGCGGGCGCGCCAAGGCAAAGGCTGTCGGGTGAAGGGCGGGATCGGCGAGTAAACACCACCCCGCGGCGGGAGACGACGTTCCGGCGCTTTGTCGACGAAATCCGGCAGTTCGTCGCTCAATATGTGACTGAGAAACAACACAAATATCGTTGTGTTAGGTTAATGAAACCGGTTCGTGGGCATCGCCGTTGAGGTGGTCCAGGCGGGCGGCCGCAAGGCCAAGCGCCGGATAACCCACGGAGTAGGTATGAAAAAGACGATAGCACTCATCGCCACCGGGTCGCTTGTGGCCCTAGCCACACCCGCGATGGCGCAATCGAACGAGGATTCGCCGTTCCATGGCCCGCGTGCCGGCGTTCTGGTCGGATATGACCAGACAGGCGCCGGAAGCAGCGTGGACGACGATGCCAACGAGGACAACAACGACCAGTCGATCGAAGGCGTCGGCTACGGTGTGGAAGTCGGTTACGACCTCGACACCGGCGGCGCGGTGGTCGGTATCGAGGGCGAGTATATGGACTCGACCGCCGATACCGAATTCGAGAACGGCGATTTCGAAGGCTTCGGACTCGGCAATATCGAGGCGAACCGCGACCTCTATGTCGGCCTGCGCGCCGGTGTGAAGGCCACGCCCAACACGCTGGTCTATGCGAAGGGCGGTTACACTAATGCAAAGTTCGACGTGCTTTCGAACGACGGCACGACCGAGTTCAGCAACGACATCGACACCGACGGCTACCGCATCGGCGGGGGCGTGGAATACGCGATGGGTAACGGCGTGTATCTGAAGGGCGAGTATCGCTACTCGAACTATTCGGAAGCCGAGATCGACATGGAAGACACGCTGCCCGACAGCGAGCGTTTCGACGTCGACCTCGACCGTCACCAGGTCATGGCGTCGGTCGGCTATCGCTTCTGAGCCGCGGCACAACGCCAATAAGACGGGAAGGGCGGGGCTTCGGCTCCGCCCTTTTCATATCAGCCGCGGCGAATCCATCCGGTGACCGAGTAGCGGGGCGCCGGCGCGAAGGGCGCGACGATAGACACGCTGTGCGACTGGGGGACGCGGAAGAGGTTGAGGACATTGAAACCTGGAACCATCGCCCCGGTCACCTCACCCGCGGCATCGTGGAACTGCAACAGGCCTCCCCATTCGGGCTGCCATCCCGGGCTCAGGTTGAGAACATAGGCAGCGACCCTGTTCTTGCCTTCGACATCGTCGTCGTGACGCGTCAGGAAATGCCCTGGCAGATAGCGCGTGGCCTGACCGTCGACCAATCCCACATCTGGGTCGCCCGTCAATTCCCGCCACATCGCCAGCGCCGGCGCGCTGTTCATCGCCTCCAAAAGGCGATCGACGGGAAATCCACGCCCTGAGCGTTCCGACGATTGCTCCGAGACTCGCACGGTCTCGTAGAGGTACTGAAAGCCCTTTCGAGCCCCTTCATGGATCGCCTGTTCGAGTTGCGCCGCCTGCTCGGGCGTAAGCACTTCGATCGATTCCGGGCCGAGGTCCCAGGTTCGCTCGCCCTGGTTGAAGGTCCTCCACCAAGGGGCGGCCTGCAGGAAGGTGTGCAGCGCCTCCGCCGCCTCGCGTTGGAGGAAGTCCGGTATTCGAATGCGGCCATCCCGGGCGAAGGCATGTGCCGCATCAGCGATCTGCTTGGGCGAGGAAGCGGGATGAAAATCGGTCATGAGGTCACTCGCGCGCAGCCGACGGTGGCGGCGTCGATTGCGGTGGCGGCGCCGGTGAGGTCGTATCGATCGGAAAAGCGCCGGCCGCGCGAATCCCGGGCGGTGACGGTCATCCGCCCGGCCGCGCGCATCGCGGCCACGATGGCCGCGTCCATCGCCTTGTCGCGCGCCCAGGCATCGCCGCCGCCACCGGTCAACTCGAAGCGCCTGTCGCCGACCGTGAGCGTGATCGCCGCATCCTCCGCGAGCTTACGCGACAGGCGCAAGTGGACCTGGCCGCGCACGTTCCTGCGCGGCCAGGTGCCGACGCTGGCGAAGGCGCGGTAGTCGCCCTCTCTGTCGCTCTCGAAGGGTTGGGCGATGGCATAGCAGCGCGGCACACCCGGGTCGCGAAAAGCGCCCCAGTTCGAGAACACGCCAAGGCTGTCGCGCGCGGAGAGCGGTGCGGCAAGGGCGAGGGCCGCTATCGCCGC
Organism: Pelagerythrobacter aerophilus; assembly: GCF_003581645.1. Taxonomy (GTDB): domain Bacteria; phylum Pseudomonadota; class Alphaproteobacteria; order Sphingomonadales; family Sphingomonadaceae; genus Pelagerythrobacter; species Pelagerythrobacter aerophilus. The sequence goes on from NZ_QXFK01000005.1 coordinate 73,842, forward strand.
AAAACAGAGTCGTCGCCCCTGCGAGAGCAGGCGCTGCGCCGTCATCGGGAGCTCTGCCGGCAAGGGGTAAGGTGCTTCACGCACGCCCTCTAGGCCCTTGCCGCCACAGGGACGACGGGCGTGGGATAGGCGATCGCGACAACTTCCCATTCCTTCTCTCCGCCCGGCAGACGCACCGTGCGCAGATCGCCAACCGTCGCGCCGCGAAGGGCGCGTGCGAGAGGACTGGACCAACCGATGCGGCCCGAACTCGCATCCTGCTCGTCATCGCCGACGAGAGTGACGATCTTCCGCGCATCGTCCTCGTCCGCGAGCGTCACCGTCGCTCCGAAGAAGGCGCGGCTCCGGTCGGGCTGATCCGCCGGGTCGACCACCCGGGCGGCCTTCATGCGCCGGGCGAGGTGGGCGAGTTCGCGGTCGATTTCCCGCATGCGCTTGCGCCCGTAGAGATAATCGCCGTTTTCGCTCCGGTCGCCGTTGCCGGCTGCCCAGCTCACGATCTCGACGATTTCCGGCCGTTCGGTCCCAAGCAGGCGATCGTACCGCGCCTTGAGCGCGGCGAGGCCTGCCGGCGTGATCGGATTGGTCGGGGCGCTGCTCACCGGACGCCCTTAACAAGATTCCTCGCCCCGGCAAAAGCCGCGATCACGGAGGTGGAGTTCAGCCCGGCGTCGACTTGCCGATGAACTGGCTGATCCCCTTGGGCTGGCCGTAAGGCATCCGGTCGGGATACATCGCCTCGTAGACCACCGCATTTTCGAGCACGCGCTGAACGTAGTTCTTGGTTTCGAAAATCGGGATCTCCTCGATCCAGCGCAGCCAGTCGACCGCGCCAGTGCGAGGATCGCCGTTCTGACGCAGCCACTTGTTCACGTTGCCGGGACCCGCATTGTAAGCTGCCACGGCGAGCGGATAGCTGCCGCCGTAGTAGTCCATCATGCGTGCGAAGTACGCGTTGCCGAGGCGCACATTATAGTGCGGATCGCTCGTGAGATTGCCGTAGTTGTAGCTCATGCCGAGCTTGCCGGCCTGTTCGCGGGCGGTTCCCGGCATCAACTGCATCAACCCGCGTGCACCCGCGTGGCTGATGCGGTCCTGATCGAATTCGCTTTCCTGCCGTGCAATGGCATGGACGATCGTGAAGTCGGTGCCTGTCGGCTGGGAGACGGTGGGGAACCCGATCCGCTCGAACCCAGCGATGTTCTTCTCCGGCGCAGTGCGGCCGATCACCACGGCGAGTTCGGGCAGGCGTAGCTCTTGCGCGAGGTCCGCCACGAGCTGCATCTCGGCGGCATCGTCCGCGGATTCGGCCAGTGCGGTGAAGAAATAGCGCTCGGTGCGCCAGTCGCCGCCTCCCCGCGCGAGCTCGCGCACTGCGAGTGCCAAGGGATTCGAACGGAACGTGGCGCGCTGCTCGGCCGTGGGTTGCGGCGGTGTCGCCGCGCCGAACGTCGGCTTCGGGCGTCCGAGCCGCTCAAGAGCCAGCAGGCCATAGTAATACTCAGGATACTGCGCAGCCATTTCCCAATAACGCCGCGCCTCGCCGGCATTCCCCGCGCGATCCGACGCGAGCCCGGCCCAATAGAAGCCCTTGGAGCGCGTCTGGGGCGTCCGTGCGGCGGCGCCATAGCGATAAAACAGCGGCGCTGCGCTGTTGCCGTCGCCGAGGCTCCACAGCGCCTTGGTGCCGCCGAGCCACATGAGCGAGGTGTAGTCGTCGCGAAGACGGTAGCTCATGCCGGAGATGTCGGCGCCCGGTGCGAAGAGATCGTCGACCTTGGACGCAATCTGCACCGCGGGCCGCGCTCCCGCGCCCTTCGCGATGCGCAGCGCCTCGGTCACGTAGTCCTGCGCGTCGAACGGCAGCGCGGCAAAGGCTGGACGGTTGGAGAGCAGGTCGATCGCCTGCGGAAGCTGGCCGGTGGAGCGGTAGTAGCGCGCGAGCGTGTAGACATAGCCCGGGTCGGTCCGGGCATTGCTAGGGATCGGCAGTCCGGCGGTGGCCGGGTTCTGGCCCTGGAGGAGCGACAGGCGGGCCATCGCCATCGGGCGATAGCCGGGCGAAATATTGTTCATGTGGCGCGCTGCCGCGTCGGCCTTGCCCTGCCACAGCAACGCCGCCATGCGGGCGTCGTGATCCTCCACGGTAAAGCGCGAACCGAACAGGCCGAGCATATAGGCCTCGGCCGGCGTACTGATATCGCCGCCGCGCCAGGCCGCGCGCGCGACCTCGAACGCCTCCGGCCGCTGCAGTCCGGCAAGCGCAATGGCGTAGCGCGCGCGTGCCGGGTTGCTCAGCGGCGGATTGCGGTCGAAATAGGCGACGAGCTGTTCGGGCGTCGGGGCGTCACGTTCCAGCGCACTTTCCGCCCTGCCGCGGATGACGTCCATGCGCGGGAATTCGGGGAAGGCGAGGGCTAGACCGGCGTAGGCCGAGAACCCCATGTGATCGTTCGATGTCAGGAATTTCCATCGCTCGACCGCCTGCCCGACCTGCGAAGGCACGGTCGCGGTCAGCGAATGACGCGCGCTCTCCACCGCATCTTGCTGGGCGACCAGCGGGACCGATGCGGTGAGGACAGTGGTGGCGAGGAGGGCGAGACCGTACAAGGGAATCCGTGTCATGCTGGACATCGTGGCCCCCGGCTCCTTATCAGGCGCTGAATGAAGATTTCCATCGCGCGGGATACTGCCTCGCGCCTTGGGCAGACACAAGGATAGTGGCAATGTTTTCCGGCTCGATTCCGGCCCTGGTGACTCCTTTTCGCGACGGAACGTTCGACGAGGCGGCTTTCCGCCGGCTGGTCGACTGGCAGATCGAGAACGGCAGCAAGGCCTTGGTCCCCTGCGGCACGACGGGTGAGGCCTCGACGCTCTCCAATGCCGAGCATCACCGGGTGATCGAAATCTGCATCGAGCAGGCGGCCGGGCGGGTGCCGGTGATCGCCGGGTGCGGCAGCAACGATACGCGCAACGCGCTGCTGCACATGAATTTCTCGAGGAAGGCCGGTGCCGCCGCGGGCCTCTGCGTCGCGCCTTACTACAACCGGCCGGGCCAGGCCGGGATCCTTGCGCACTTCAGCTATCTCGCCGAGCATTCGGACCTGCCGATCGTGCTCTACAACGTGCCGGGCCGAACGGTGACGGATATCGAGCCCGAGACGGTCTGCGAACTCGCCAAGCGCTATCCGGACCGCATCGTCGGCATCAAGGATGCGAGCGGCGATCTCAGCCGAGTGACCGACCACCGGATGGGGATCGGCAAGGACTTCTGCCAGCTATCGGGTGACGACGAGCTCGCGCTGCCCGCCAACGCGGCAGGTTCGGTCGGCTGCATTTCGGTGACCGCCAACGTCGCGCCCGCGCTCTGCGCCGAGTTCCAGCAGGCCTGCGCCGACAACGACCTTGTCCGTGCGCGCGAGCTCAACGACCTGCTCTATCCGCTGCACTATGCGATGTTCGAGGACGCGAGCCCCGCGCCGGTCAAGTATGCGCTCAGCCGTGTGCACGACTGGATGTTGCCGGACGTGCGCCTACCGCTGGTCGAATGTTCCGAGCACGCGAAGAAAGCCGTCGATGCGGCGCTGGAGCACGCCGGCCTCGTCTAGCGCGCCTCACCGCAATAGATCAGCCCGGTCTCGGGCAATGTCGCGGTACCTTCGACGAGCATTGCCTTGGCCGATTCGGCGAAGCGGAGGGTGATGCTGTCGTCTTCTTCCGCGCCGTCGATCGCGCACACGGCGTCGATCGCATAGCCACCGGGCGATTTCTCGATCCTGGTGAAGTCGCAGGCGATGTCATCCGGCGCGGTCAGCCGGTTTCTGGTCAGCGTCCAGGCTTCGCTGCGGCACTGCTCGGCACTCTCGGCCCAGCGGCCGATATAACGGGATGCGGCATCCGCAGGGGGAAGCGCGGTGCCCGGTTCATCTGTTGAGGTGGCGCCGGCAGGCTCGGCCGCTTCCTCCACCAGGTCGGAAGCGGCTTGCGCGTCAGGCGGAGCCTCGCCCTCCGGTGACGGAGAGCAGGCCGCTAACACCAGCGCCGCGCTCAGGAGCGTGCCGCGCCAATCAGGCATGAGCATTCATCCCATCGAGCGCCTTGCGGCAATCGTCCGCGCATTCGCGGCACATCGTAGCGCAGCGTCGGCAGTGGGGATTATCGTGCTTCTCGCACTCGGCCGCGCAGACTTCGCACGCTTCGATACAGGTCTGCAGCACCGACTTGATCACCGCGACATCGCCCGAGGTGCGTCGGGTCGCCACGCGATACGTCGCCTCGCAGATGTCCGAGCAATCGCTGCACAGGCGGATGCAGCGGCGCATGTCCACATCTTCGGCGCTGCAGGCGTCAGCGCAGGAATTGCAGATCGCCGCGCAATACATCGCGTGCTTGACCGCTTCGGCCAGTGGCTGGTTGAAGTCCGCCCCAACCTGTGGGTGCTCCGAGATCATTTTCTTGATCGACATGAGACATCTCCTTCGCCGGGTCAGCGAGCGAAGGCGGGGGATAGTTCCGCTCGGGCCTTTCGCGCAGCCATCGTTCCGTCTATGTTCCTGTGATGGATATGACTGCAACGATCATCGCCCTGCTGGCGCTCGGGTTCGGCGCTGCGCTGGGCTGGTTCCTCGGTTCGCGCCCTGCGGCCGACTGGAGGGCCCGCCATGAAGAGCGCGACGCCGAGGCCAAGGAGCTTGCGGGCAAGCTCTCGCGCATGGCGCCGGAACTGGCGGCGATGGGCGAGCGCGCGGCACGGGCCGACGACCTCGCCGCGAAGCTCGATGCTGCGCGGGACGAACTCGTGGGCCTGAAAGCCGAACGCGCGGCGTTCGAGGAGCAGAAGCGGCTGCTCGAGGAATCGCGCGCCAACCTGCTCAAGGAGTTCGAGAACACCGGGGCCAAGGTCCTCGGCGCTGCGCAGGAGCGGTTTCTCGAACGAGCGGCGGAACGGCTTGGTCATTCGGAGAAGGCGTCGGAGGAGAAGATCAAGGCGCTGCTTCAGCCGGTGGGCGATCGGCTGAGGAAGTACGAGGAGCAGGTCGCCACGCTGGAGGAAAAGCGGACCGACGCCTTCGCGCGGCTTCACCAGCAGATCACCGAGATGCAGCGCGGGCAGGAGGAAGTGCGGCGCGAGGCGCAGCGGCTCGGCAATTCGCTGACCAATGCGCCCAAGGCGCGCGGGCGCTGGGGCGAGCGGGCGCTGCAGAACGTACTCGAACAATGCGGCCTCAGCCAGCACACCGACTTCATTCTCGAACATTCGATGGAGACCGAGGAGGGCCGCTTGCGGCCGGACGCCATCGTCAGGGTGCCGGGCCAGAAGAAGCTGGTGATCGACGCGAAGGTCTCGCTCAATGCCTACCAGGCAGCGTTCGAGGCCGACGATGACGACGAGCGCCGGCGCCACCTTGACCTTCATGCCCGGTCGATGCGGGGCCACGTGCAGACTCTCGGGGCCAAGAGCTACCAGAGCCAGTTCGACGAAGCGCCCGATTACGTCGTGATGTTCGTGCCCGGGGAGCACTTCGTCGCCGCCGCGCTCGAGCACGATCCCGAACTGTGGGACTTCGCCTTCGAGAAGCGTGTGCTGCTGGCCACGCCGACCAATCTCGTGGCGATCGCGCGCACCGTGGCGCAGGTTTGGCGGCAGGACACGATCGCGCGGGAGGCGATCGAGATCGGCAAGGCGGGCGCGGAACTCTACGACCGGCTCGCCATCGCCGCCGAGCACATGAAACGCGTCGGCGGCGGGCTCGAAACCGCGGTCAACAATTACAACAAGTTCGTCGGTAGCTTCGAACGCAACGTGCTGTCCTCCGGTCGGCGCCTGAAGGACAAGGGCATCGAGATCGGCAAGCGGGAAATCGACGAAGTGCCGCTCGTCGAAAGCGCGCCGCGCTATACCGCGGAAGATTCGGACGCTACGAAAGAGCCCGCACTGCCGTCAGTGGGCAGCGACAACGAATAGCCGAAGAGGACTCTGCCGATGCGCCCGACGATCTGCCTTGCCGTAACGCTTTCGCTCGCGCTTGCCGCATGCGGAGAGGGCAAGGCGCCGTCGGAGAAGCTGAAGGACGCGGCCGAGGGGTTGGTCGAGGAGGCCGCAGGCGAGACCCCGCCCAAGCTCGCTGAGGGACCATACGCCCCACGCGACGAATGCACCGGGCTCCCGGGTGCCGACGCCTTCCGCCAACAGCTCGCGCAGGCGGTCGAGGCGCGGGACGCGAAGGCGCTGATCGCGCTCGCGGCGCCCGATGTGAAGCTCGACTTCGGCGGCGGTGCGGGATCGGCCCAACTGCAGGCCCGTCTGGACGAGGACAATCCGACTTTGTGGGACGAGCTCGACGTGCTGCTGACGCTCGGCTGCGCAGCCGAGGGGCAGGCGGGTATCACACTGCCGTGGTACTTCGCCCAGGAGATCGATGCGGTCGATCCGATGAACGGCATGATCGTTATGGGCGAGAATGTGCCGCTACGCGTGGCCCCCGAGGCTAACGGCGAAATGATGAAGGAGATTTCCTGGGACGTCGTCGAACTGATCGACGGCTTGCAGCCCGAGGCGCCGTTCCAGCATGTCGTGACCACCAAGGGTCAGCAGGGCTACATCGCCACTGACAAGCTGCGCAGCCTGATCGACTACCGGCTGCTTGCGTCGAGCCGCGACGGAAAATGGAGCATCACGAGCCTGGTGGCGGGGGACTGAGCCGCGCCAACTCGGCGCTATGACCGCTCGATCGCAGGATCAAACGGTCGTCGTCTCTCCATTCGAGCGTGGGGGCGGCGACCAGCAGCGCCGCGATCGCCTGTTCCTGTTCCCAGACGTCGCCCTGGCAGAACATCCTGGTTCCGGCGAGCGGCCCTGCGATCAGCCGGCCTTTCTCCACCCGCCACTTGCCGGCCATCGCGTTGCAGCCGACGCTGGCGGAAATGTTCTCCTCGCCGAACGAGAGCCGGGCGCCGTCGGGGCGGGCGGGTTCGTAATCATCGATCTTGATAAAGCCCCATTCGCTTTCGGAGAGGCGCTCCGGCGCGGCTGGCCGGGCCACGCAGCCCGCGCAGAGAAAGGCGAGGGAGAGGGCGAGGGCGATTCTCTTCATCGGCCATCTGTGTAACGCTCCCCGGCTGAGTGGCCGGTGAATGAATATCAGTCGAAAGCCGCCAAGACCTCGTAAGCGAGCACCGCACCCGCAACGGCGGCATTGAGACTGTCCGCCCGGCCGCGCATCGGCATTGTCACACGCAGATCGCAGGCCGCCTCGTACTCCTCCGGCAGGCCGCGCGATTCGTTGCCGACCAGAATGAAGCACGGCCGCGAATAGGGTGCGCCGCGATAGGGCACGGCATCGCGCAAGCTTGCGGCGACGAGCTGTCCGTCCCCGGCGCGCAGCCAGGGCAGAAATTCTTCCCATCGCGCTTGCGCGATCCGCTGGGTGAACACCGCGCCCATGCTCGCGCGTACGGCTTCGACACTGAACGGGTCCGCGCAATCGTCGATCAGGATCAGGCCACCCGCACCGACGGCGTCGCCGGTGCGCAGCATCGTGCCGAGATTGCCCGGATCGCGCAGCGCCTGCGCCACCAGCCAGATCGGCGCGGCTGTCCTGTCGAGTGTGGACAGTGGTGTGTCGAGCTCGGCAAACACGCCGGCGATCGCCTGGGGGTTCGCCTTGCCGGTGATCTTGGCAAGGATATCGGGCGGGGTCTCGATGATCGTACCGCCCGCGCCGGCGACAGCATTCTCTAGGGCATCGGTCAGGGAATGCGGGTCGCGCCCCTCCGCCATTACCAGCATCTCGGGCAGGATTCCCGATTCCCGCGCGTCGGTCAGCAGGCGCAATCCTTCGGCGAGGAATCGCCGCTCGCGTCGCCGATGCTTCTTGTCGCGCAGGGAGCGCAGGAACTTGACGGTCGGATTGGAAAATCCGGTAATCCGCTGCCGGGAAATGGCCGCCATCAATCCTCGCCGAACCCGTCGCGCACGAGGACATAGAGCTCGTCGAGCACTGTGTCGGCGTCGGGACCCTCGACGACGATCTCCACCGTATCGCCCTTCGCCGCGCCGAGCATCATCAGCCCGAGGATCGATCCGCCCGCCGCTTCGTAACCGTCCTTCGCCACGCGCACCTCAACCCCAGCTGGAAGTTCACTGACGAGGTTGACGAATTTGGCGCTCGCCCGCGCATGGAGGCCGCGGGAATTGACGATGTTAACTTCGCGCCGCGGCATCAGCACGCTTTCGCGTGCTGGCCAAGCAGCTCGGAAGCGACGGTGATATAGGTTCGCCCGGCATCCCGCGCGGCGCGCACCGCTTCTGCCACACCGTGCGATTTGCGCACACCGGCGAGGCGGATCAGCATGGGCAGGTTGATCCCGGCCACGACCTCCACCTTGCCCGCCTCGAGCAGCGAGATCGCGAGGTTCGAGGGAGTGCCACCGAACAGGTCGGTCAGCACCGCGACTCCGCTACCATCGTCGACATCCTTGATCGCCTGAGCGATTTCCTTGCGCCGCCGCTCCATGTCGTCGTTGGGGCCGATGCAGATGGTGGCGATCGCCTCCTGCGGGCCGACGACATGCTCCATCGCGCGGACAAACTCTTCGGCCAGACGGCCGTGGGTGACCAGGATGACGCCGATCATGCGAAGGTGCTTTGTCCGGATTTTCGGGGGTGGGGCATGCGAACCATGGCCAGAGGGCGTTGTCTCATTGCGGGCCTTCGATCTCGTCGGCCGCGCGTGATCCCAGATTGCGATGGATGATCGTGGGCGAAAATCCCGCATCGCGCAAGGCCTGTGCGAACCTCTCGGCGGTATAGACCGACCGGTGCCGCCCGCCCGTGCAGCCGAAGGCGATGTTGACGTAGCTCTTCCCCTGCGCGGCGTAGCGCGGGAGGAGTGTGAGCACGAGTTCGCGGATCTGCTCCAGAACCGGGCCGTAGCTCTCGTCGCGCTCGATGTGCTCGCCCACCGCGGCATCCAGTCCGGTTTGCTCGCGTAGGCCCGGCACCCAGTGCGGATTGTCGAGGAAGCGCATGTCGAACACGAGATCGGCCAGAGGCGGTGTGCCGCGGGCGAAGCCGAAGCTGGAGACGATCACTGCCATCTCGCGCGGAGCGCTGCCCGCGAAGTGCGCGCGAATGGCTTGTTGCAGATCGTTGCTCGAGAAGTCCGAGGTGTCGATCACCGCATCCGCCCAGCGGCGCAGAGGTTCGAGCAGTTCGCGTTCCGCCTGTATGCCGATGCGCACCGGGCGCCCGTCCGCCATGGGGTGCCGGCGGCGCGTCTCGTTGTAGCGGCGTTCGAGTTCGCCGCCATTGCAGTCGAGGAAGAGCGTGGTGACGACCAGATCGCGGCGTGCGGCGAGTTCCTTCACTTTGGCCATGATATCGTTCGGCACGAAGCCGCGCGTGCGCGAATCGAAGCCGATCGCCAGCGGCGGGCGCGGCCCATCGTGCTGTGAGCCGCCGATCAGACGGCCGAGCAGGCGGATCGGGAAGTTGTCGATCGCTTCCCACCCGAGATCTTCGAGGACGCGCAGTGCCGTCGTCTTGCCCGCACCCGAAAGTCCGGTGACGAGCAGGATGTGCTGGCGGTCGTCAGGCGAATCGTCGGCCATGGAGACGATGTGGCCGGTTGTGTGGACGAAAGAAAGGGGTCAGGCCGGCGGCATCCCCGAAGCCAGTCCGTAGGCACGCAGGGCCAGTTCGGCGCGCACCGCAGCGGGGGCGATCCGGGGGTCGAACGCAAGCAGCGGAACAGGCACGCCCGCGATCTCCGCGACTTCTGCGGCATCGATGAAGCGCGGAGCATCCGGATCGAGCACGAGCCTCAACGCGACCGGCGCCTCGGTGGTGGGAAAGGTCAGCAGCCCCAGATTGCGTGCCTCCAGCAGGCCGCGGATGTTGGGAGGAGGCAGCGCCCAAAGCGCCTCTCCGCGCCGCTCCAGCCTGACACCGTCGTCGCCTACGAGCACGGCCCCCCGATCGATCAGTTCGAGCGCCAGCCCGCTCTTGCCGGCCCCCGGCGGGCCCTCGATCAACACTCCGCGGCCGCCGATAGCCACACACGTGGCCTGCCGGAGGATAACCTCGCTCAACGCCGCGACCGAGCCGCTGCGGGCAGAGTGAGCACGAGGCACGCGCCGGAACGTCCATCGGATCGGCCGCAGGCTTCCAGAGTGCCGTCGTGCGCTTCGACGATCGTGCGGGCGATCGCGAGGCCGAGCCCGCTGTGATCGCCGAACGCCTCCGCATCCGGGCGGATGGAGTGGAATCGCTGAAATACTTTTTCGCGCGAATCCTCCGGTATGCCGGGGCCTTCATCGCAGACGGAGAGCGTGACGCAGTCGTCATCGCTGCGGGTCACGGTCACTTCGATGACGCCGCCCGCTGGGGAGAAGGACACGGCGTTATCGAGCAGGTTTTCGATGACACGCTCGAGCCGCAGAGGGACTCCCATGACCTGCGCGTCGCCCATCGGCCGGCTCAACTCGACCCGATGTTCGTCATTCTCCGCACGATCTTCCCGCGCGGCAATGATCGCAGCGGCAAGGTTGCCGAGATCGAGGCGCTCGAAGATCGCGCGAGAGATCTCGGCATCGACCCGGCTGGCGTCCGAAATCTCGGTCACGAGCCTGTCGATGCGGCGAATGTCGTGGGCGGCAATGCCGGTCAATTGCCGGCGCAGATCCTCGTCCTCGACTTTGCCGAGCGATTCGATCGCGCTGCGCAGGCTCGCGAGCGGGTTCTTGATCTCGTGCGCAACGTCGGCCGCGAAGTGCTCGACTGCGTCGATCCGCTGCCGCAGAGCGTTGGTCATGTCGGAGACGGCGCGGGCGAGGGCGCCGATCTCGTCGCGCCGATCGGGCAGGCGCGGCACCTCGACCTCGCGCTCGCGCCCGAGGCGCACGCGCACTGCCGCGCGTGCGAGCGACTGCAAGGGGCGGACGATGGTGCGCGCTAGGTAGAGCGAGAGGAAGATCGAGCCGAGCAGCGCGAAGAACACCGCCATGCCCAAGGTCGAGCGAGCCTCGCGCACTTTCTCGGTGATGTCGACCGCGTTGCGCGTGGTCAGCAGCGTGGCGCCGTTGAGACCTACCGGCACCGCCGCGTTGATCACCGGAGTTCCGTCGGGCGCATCACGGAGTTGAATCTGGGACAGGCCTTCCTCGCGCGCGCGCGCCAGCTCGGGCCATGCGTCGGCGATCGTTTCCTCCGGCTCGACATAATCGGGGATCGGATCGGCACCGACGATCGTGTCCACCCATCGGTCGAGGACGCGGGCGAATTCGATCGAGAACGGATCGTCGCCCACATCGTCAAATTCGAAGACGGCTTCGTCGAGTGCGAAGCTGTCGGCCCATAATTGGCCTTCGGCATCGAACATGCGCAGCCGCATCTTCTGTTCCTTGCCGATTTGGATCAGCAGCGCTTCCTGCCGCTTGCGCGATGCACCGGCGAGCGCCTCGGCGGTGATCTGTGCTTCGATCCGGGCGAGCTTGTACCGTTCCGAGAGGAGCTGCTTGCGGTAGGTGTCGAGATAGAAGATCCCGCCACCGAGCAGCGCGAGCGGCAGCAGGTTGACCGCGAGGATGCGGGTGGTGAGCGACAGCCGCCGCGACCAGCTCAGCCGGTCCAGCCGCGCGTCGATCTTCTCGCGGAATCCGCTGTCAGCCATCGCTGAAGCTGTAGCCCGCGCCGTACAGGGTCTCGATGGCCGAGAACTGCGGGTCGGCCGCGCGGAATTTGCGCCGCATGCGCTTGATGTGGCTGTCGACCGTTCGGTCGTCGACGAACACGTCGTCCGGGTAGGCCGCATCCATCAGCGAATTGCGCGACTTGATTACGCCGGGCCGCGCGGCCAGCGCTTCGAGCAGGAGAAACTCGGTCACCGTAAGCGAAACGGGCCTGCCGTCCCAGGTGACGTGATGCCGCGCCGGATCCATTGTCAGGCGCCCGCGCACCAGTGGTTCCCCCGGTTCCTCATCGGCGTCCGACGCGCGTTCGGCGCCTTCGCCGACCACCTCGGCCCGGCGCAGGATGGCGCGGATGCGGGCGAGCAGAAGGCGCAGGCTGAACGGCTTGGCGATATAGTCGTCCGCGCCCAGTTCCAGGCCGGCCTCTTCGTCCTGCTCGTCGTCCTTGCTGGTCAGGAAGATCACCGGCAGCGTCGAGTGGCGGCGCAGGCGGTGGAGCAGCTCCATTCCGTCCATCCGCGGCATCTTGATGTCGAACACCGCGAGATCGGGAGGGCTTTCGAGCAGCGCCTTGAGCGCGGTCTCGCCATCCGAATAGAGCCGTGTGGCATAGCCTTCAGCTTGCAGCGCGATCGAAACCGTCGTCAGGATATTCCGATCGTCGTCGACCAGCGCGATGATCTTCTCCCCGTCCGATCGAGACTGCTCCGCCTCAGCCATATCACCTCCGTCATCAGGGGCCGCGTATCGACCCGACGGTTAGACGCTTCCGCGCGGCGAGACAACGCGCGCAGGCTGGTCGGCGTTTGACGGCGCCGCAGAGCGCGATTATGCGCGGGGGACATTCCGTGCATTCGTATGCGAACGACTCGCCGTTGGCGCCTGCAGGGCGGCCTCCGGCGCGATCAGGAGATTAAAGTGAGCACCCCCCTGTCACATCCGCTTTCCAACCAGGGTATCGAAACTCGCGCCACCATCCACGCGAATCTGTCTTCAAGCGAACTGACCGAGCACGCGCTGGCGAACGGCGAGGGCCGGCGCGCCAAGCATGGGCCGCTGGTGGTCGAGACCGGCAAGCACACGGGCCGCAGCGCGAAGGACAAGTTCATCGTCCGCGACGCCGAGACGGAGAACACCGTGTGGTGGGACAACAACGCCTCCATGACGCCGGAGCATTTCGCGGCCCTGAAGGCGGATTTCCTCGCCGCCGTGGCGGAGAAGGACGCGCTCTACGTCGCCGATTTGTTCGGCGGCTCGCAGCCCGAGTACCGCGTCAACGTGCGCGTCGTGAACGAACTCGCCTGGCACAATCAGTTCATCCGCACCCTGCTGGTTCGCCCGACCGCGGCAGAGCTGGCCGACTTCGTGCCCGAATACACCATCATAGATCTGCCGAGCTTCCAGGCTGACCCGGCACGCCACGGCACACGCAGCGAGACGGTCATCGCGGTCAATTTGTCGGAGAAGCTGATTCTGATCGGTGGCACGAAATATGCCGGCGAGATGAAGAAGAGCGTATTCGGCATTCTCAACTACCTCCTGCCGCCGCAGGGCGTGATGCCGATGCACTGCAGCGCCAATATCGGCCCGGATGGCAAGAGCGCGGTGTTCTTCGGTCTGTCGGGCACCGGCAAGACGACGCTGTCGGCCGATGCCAGCCGCACCCTGATCGGTGACGACGAACACGGCTGGTCGGACACTGCGGTCTTCAACTTCGAAGGCGGCTGTTATGCCAAGATGATCCGCCTCAATCCCGAGGCCGAGCCCGAGATCTTCGCCACCACGCGCATGGAAGATACCGTGCTCGAAAACGTGGTGATGGACGAGGGCGGGGAGATCGACCTCGACGACAACAGTCTCGCGGAGAACACCCGCGGCGCCTATCCGCTCAGCTCGATCCCCAATACCAGCAAAGAGAACATGGGGCCGCCGCCGAGCAACGTGATCATGCTCACCGCGGATGCCTTCGGCGTGCTGCCCCCGATCGCGCGGCTGACGCCCGATCAGGCGATGTATCACTTCCTGTCGGGCTACACCGCCAAGGTCGCCGGGACCGAAATCGGTGTGACCGAGCCGGAGGCGACCTTCAGCACCTGCTTCGGCGCGCCGTTCATGCCGCGCCATCCGAGCGTGTACGGGAACCTGCTCAAGAAGCGGATCGCCGAGGGCGGGGTGCAGTGCTGGCTGGTCAACACCGGCTGGACTGGCGGCAAGTACGGCACCGGCCACCGCATGCCGATCAAGGCTACCCGCGCGCTACTCAATGCCGCGCTCGATGGCAGTCTCAACAATGCGGAGTTCCGTAAGGATCCGAACTTCGGATTCGAGGTGCCGGTCAGTGTGCCCGGCGTCGACAGGGGCATTCTCGATCCGCGTTCGACCTGGGCGGATCAGGAGGAATACGATCGGACGGCGCAGAAGCTGGTGCAGCTTTTCATCGACAACTTCTCGCCTTTCGCCGATCATGTGGATCAAGGCGTCCGCGACGCCGCTCCGAACGCGCCCGTAGCGGCCTGATCCGCTCCCCTCTTTGGAGAGAGAATCGCGCACCAGTTGGAGAGGAGAGCCCCCGCCCGGGAAACCGGAGCGGGGGCCTTTCGTTTCAGCGAAGCGCGCGTACAATCGGGCGCGGACGGATCAATCACCAGGAGGACGATAAATGGCCCTTTTCGATCAGCTGCTCGGTGCGGCGCACAACCATCCCACAGTAAAGAACATGGCCGAAAAGCTCGGCATCGACCCGGCCCAGGCGGAACAGGCGATCGCCGCGCTGGGAGCCGCGCATCACGAGGATGGCGACACCGTCGGCATCGCCGCGCAGAAGACGGGCCTCGACGCCGGCGTCCTGCAGCAGATCGTGGAGCAGATCGGCGGGGAGGGCTCGCTCGCGCGCTTCACCCAGATCCTCGACCAGGATCACGACGGCAATCCGTTCGATGACATTGCCGGCTTCGCAGGCAACCTGTTCGGGAAGCGCTGATACGTTGTCGCCGGGATCGAGGCGACATCGCCTCGATCCCGGCATCGCGCGCCTGAACGGTTTCAGTCGGTCAGCTTGATCAGCGCCGTCGGAGGAACTTGTGTTCGCTTGGTAATCTTCCACTCGAGCACTTGGCCTGCCTCTGTTTCCGCGGGTCCCTCGTCGGTGTTGTTCGCCAGGATCTCGCCATCGGTCACGACGCGGAATGTTCCGTTCAGCTCGGGGACGGGGAACGTATCCTGCTCCACCGAACCGTCGCTTGCGACGGAGCCGGCCATCCCCGCCATCATTTCCCGGAAAGGACTTCCACTGCTTTGCGGCGCGAAACCGGGCGCATCGATCCGCACTGTGCCGTTGTCGCGTCTTGCGACAAGCACGAAGAAATTGAATGTCGGCAGGCGCTCGATCGTCGGGAACACGAAGTCATGGTCGAGCCTGCCAGCGACGCGAAAGCTCACCTGGAACAGACCGTCGCCCTTGTACTCGACGCTCTCCCAACCCGCCTGCCGCTGCAGCCGTTCTGCGAATTCCTGCGCGGCTTCGGGATCGGCTGGATCGATGCCGCCGAGCATCGCGCGCGTCATCTCGGCTTCTCTCTCCCGCTCGCGCTGGCGTTCTTCCGCTCGCTGCTCCCAATCGCTTTTCTGCTTGGCGAGTTCCTCCTCGGTGCACTCGCGATCTTCGAACGTTTCGTCATCATAGCAGGATTGCTCGACGAACTCGTCCGCCGCGTCCTCCGCCGCATTGCCGAGGTCGGCTAACTTGCTCAGCGCGAGAAGGTATATCTCGCCGTCGTAACTGTACACGAAGGTGCCGCTCTTCCGCAGTTCGAGCTGGGAGGTGAACCTGCCCGGCGACAGCAGACAGCCGGTCAACAGCAGTGCTGCCGCACAGGCGAAGCCGGCTATCGCCGTGCGGCGGATCGTTGTCGAAATGGTCATAGCTATTCCCCCCGTCTGTCCGCTCGTCAGCGCGTTGTGATGGCGTATAGTGCGATTGCAGCCGCATTCGACACGTTCAGGCTTTCCATCGCATCGCTTATCGGCAGGCGCGCGAGGGCATCGCAATGCGCGGCGATATTGGCACGCATGCCTTCGCCTTCCGCGCCGAGCACGAGCGCAACGGGGCCGGCCGGGAGCGCTTCGGCCAGCGTCGCCTCCGCTTCCCCGGCGAGCCCGATCCGCCAGTATCCCGCCTCCGCGGCGCTCTCCAGCGCGCGCGCGAGATTCACCACGCGAACCCAGGGCACGATTTCCAGGGCACCCGACGCGGACTTGGCGACGACTCCCGATTCGGGGGGCGCGTGGCGGTCCTGGGTCACGATCGCGCAAGCGTTGAATGCCGCGGCAGAGCGAAGGATCGCGCCCGCGTTGTGCGGATCGGTCACCTGATCGAGAACCACAAGCGGCCGGGCCGGATCTCCGGAAAGCACCTCATCGAGGTGCATGTCCTCGAGCGGCGCGCATTCGAGCACCAGTCCCTGATGCGGCGCATCGCGTGCGACGAGCCGCGCGAGATCGGGGCCATCGGCGAACTCGACGGGAAAATCGGGCGGCAGTTCGCCATCAAGCGAATCTATCCCCTCGCGTGTCGCCCATAGCTTGCGGTGGACGCGCGCCGGATTCTTGAGCGCAGCCTCGACCGCGTGCCGGCCCCACAGGCGTACCTGCCCGGTGCTCGCGCGCCCACTGCCGCGCCCGCCCTGCATACGCCCGGCGCGCCCCCGCAGCGCTCGCTTGCGATCACCTTTGGCCAATCGAAATTCCCTATCTTCACTCGATCTTTCGCTCGATCAGAGCCCATGCCAGCGGCCCCATTGACAGGCAAGCGCCGCTTCGCCAAAGGGGCGCCTCTCGGCAGACGGCACCTCCTTCGAGGGGCGCCATTCCCGCACGCCAGGCATGTGGACAGGTGGCCGAGTGGTTAAAGGCAGCAGACTGTAAATCTGCCCGCGCAAGCGTACGCTGGTTCGAATCCAGCCCTGTCCACCACCGCCCTTTCCTTCAGCATCTATCTGCATCCCCAGAAACCCATGGAAACTGTTGAAGTTCTGCGGTATATTACGTCCATTCCGTCCCCACAGAGCCATCGTGATCCACCCGCATCCGAGGCCTAGTGTGGGGAAGGTGTGGGGAAAGACGGACGCTTCCCCACACTTGTATTTTCTGGAACGGCCTGCGGAAATGTGGGGAAGGAAATGGGCAAGCTCACGGCGGTAGCGGTAAAGGCAGCTTTAGCGAATCCGGGCACGTATCAGGATGGGGAAGGTCTTTTCCTCAAAGTTGGGAAAACCGGCTCGGCTTCATGGCTGCTCCGACTCCAGCAAGATGGAAAGCGACGGGACATCGGGGTTGGGAGCGCAAAGCTGGTCACGCTGGCGGAGGCACGCGAGAAAGCGAACGAACTGCGCAAGGCCGTGAAGGTCGAAAAGCGCGATGTTCTTACGGAGCGCAAGGACGAGGCTGCCGCCAAGGTGACCTTCCGCGAAGCCGCTACACAGTATCACTCCGAAAACGAGGCGGGCTGGAAGAGCGCTGTATACGCGCGCCAGTGGCTGGCCAGTCTGGAGAACTACGCCTTCCCCAAGCTTGGCGACATGCCGACCGGCAGTATCGCTGCAGCTGACATCATCGATGTACTCACGCCGATCTGGCAGGAAATCCCGGAAACCGCGCGCCAGGTACGCAACCGGATTTGCGCGGTACTGGACTACGCACACGCAAAGGGCTGGCGGTCGACCGAAGCGCCATCTGGGAACAGTAGCCTGAAAGCCGGGAGGGGTCTGCCACGGCAGATCAAGAAAACCCAGAATCGAAAAGCGATGCCTTATGTCGCTATCCCATCGTTCCTGACCGCACTAAGGCGCAAGCCATCCTTCGGACGCTTCGCGCTCGATCTCCTCATCCTGACCGGCACGCGCTCGCAAGAGGTCCGACTCGCGACGTGGGAAGAATTCGATCTGGAAGAGCGGCTGTGGACGATCCCCGCCGAACACATGAAGCGCAGCAAGGCACATGTTGTCCCGCTCTCCGAGGCCGCAATGGGCGTGCTTGCAAAGGCGGACGCCTTCAAAGTCGGAGGGGCCGAAGTCGTCTTTTCCGGAGCTACGGGCAAAGCGATGTCCGACATGACGCTGCTCAAGGTGCTGCGCGACATGCAGGAACCCTTTCACGTCCACGGTTTCCGCTCGGCATTCACGGACTGGGCGGCAAACGAGGGTTTTCCCAATGCAGTTGTCGAGGCAGCGCTCGCGCATAAAACGCCAGACGCGGTTCAGGCGGCGTATCGCCGCACCACTTACCTCGGCACTAAAGAGAATCCTGGTATACGGGTGAAGCTCATGGAAGCTTGGGGAGCCTACTGCGCGAGCAACGTGGCGTCATAAGGAGGCGAATTAGCTGGAGCGACTGCTTTCCTGTCTGAATACTTCAAGCTGGATTCGATGGTCGGCAAGCAGTTGAAGCATGCGCTTTAACGTTTCCCTGACAGTCTGCTGATATCGGAATTGCGTCATGATGCTGGAACCCACGAAAGCAGAGATAGCTCGCAGAAAGAAAGTGGCAGCTCGTTCTGCATTAGCCGATGCCGTGAGCAGGAGTTCGAGCGAAAAAAAAGCTGAACCTAAACGGGCAGATTTCGGACTGCCGTCAGACTTTGATTTTGAAGAGTTTGACGCGTTCTTGAAAAAACGGGAGCGGCTTTTGAACCGCCCCGGGATTGCCGGAGGCCATTCGGTTTAAATTATGCCGCCATGGGCGTGTCGTCCAGCATGGCGTAGTATCGTGCTTCAGCTTCGGCAGGCGGGATATTGCCGATGGGCGCGAGCAGGCGCCGGTTGTTGAACCAGTCGACCCATTCGAGCGTGGCGTATTCCACGGCTTCAAATGATCGCCACGGACCTCGGCGGTGGATGACCTCGGCCTTGTAAAGGCCGTTGATCGTTTCGGCCAAGGCGTTGTCGTAGCTGTCGCCAACACTGCCGACCGATGGTTCGATCCCGGCTTCGGCAAGACGCTCGGTATACTTGATCGAGACATATTGGCTGCCACGATCACTGTGGTGGATCAGGCCGCCACGGTGAACAGGCCGTCGGTCATGGATCGCCTGCTCCAGGGCATCGAGTACAAAGCTGGCATGCGCCGTTCTGCTCACCCGCCAGCCCACGATATAGCGGGCGTAAACGTCGATCACGAAGGCGACATAGACGAACCCGGACCACGTCGCGACGTAGGTGAAGTCCGAGACCCACAGCATGTTGGGTGCCGGTGCATGGAACTGGCGGTTGACCTGATCGAGCGGACATGGCGCTGCCTTGTCGCTCATCGTCGTCTTCACCGGCTTCCCCCGGATCACGCCCTGCAGGCCCAGCTCACGCATCAGCCGTTCCACCGTGCAGCGGGCAATATCGAAGCCCTCGCGCTGCATCTGCCGCCACACCTTGCGATACCCGTAGACCTTGAAGTTGGCATCGAACACGCGCTGAACCTCGGGCTTCATTGCTTCGTCGCGCTGGGCGCGTGGTGACAGGCGCGACGGATCGCGGCGCTGTGCGACACGCTCGTGGTAGGTTGATGGGGCGATCGGCAGAACCCGGCAGATCGGCTCGACCCCATACTCACCCCGATGCTCATCAATGAAGCTGGTCATCGCTTGAACGGGCGGTCGAGCTCCGCCTGGGCAAAATATGCAGAGGCCTTGCGCAGGATCTCGTTGGCCTGGCGCAGCTCGCGGTTCTCGCGTTCCAGCGCCTTCAGCTTGTCTGCAACCTCCACCGGTACGCCGGCACGCTTGCCGCTGTTCACCTCGGCTTTCTTCACCCACTCCAGCAACGTGTGCCCTGAACAGCCAATCATCGCCGCTATGGATGTGATCGCTGCCCACCGGGATGGATGCTCGCTCTCTTGGTCCAGAACCAGGCGGACTGCCCGCTCGCGAACTTCCGGTGCAAACTTGTTCGTCGTCTTGCTCATCGTAGACCC
>NZ_QXFK01000006.1 GCF_003581645.1 Pelagerythrobacter aerophilus
TGTCTCCATCAAGGCGAGCGCTGCCTTCGAGAGGCAGCTTCCCAATGTGCTACGGCACCGAACTGACCTCGTCGGCCATCCTGCGCTGGTCGCAGGAGCGGCGCGTCGAGTGGCACTACATCGCGCCGGGCAAGCCGATGCAGAACGGCTTCGTGGAAAGCTTCAATGGCCGTCTGCGCGACGAATGCCTCAACGAGACGTTGTTCACCTCGCTCGCGCACGCCCGCTTCGTGCTGGCCGCCTGGCGGCACGACTACAACAACGTCAGGCCACACTCGAAACTGGGCGGGAAGACCCCCGCCGAGATCGCAGGCGAACGTGTCTGGGGGCATGCCCCCAGACACGTTGCCATCCCATCAAACATCAATCATGAAGGAGCGAGACTCTACCTCTGAGTGGTAACAATCAGGGGAGCACGTCACCGGCGATCGTGAAAAGTTGTGTGGCCGCCGACCGAAGTCGGAAGGGTAGCTCCCCGGGCGCGACACTAAATTTATGATAGGTGAAAATAGTTCCGTCCCTATTATCGCCTCTCGGGTGAGGGCGGAGGAGCCGCATCTCGACTCAGCTATTGCAGCAAGGAATGATGGACGTCTCATTAATCTCGATAGCGCCTCCAAGCTGAAATATACGGTCAAGGCAGGCTATGTCTTACGAGGGCTTGCCATTTCGCTGGCGTTTGAAACAACGATCTGAAGCTTCGCAGTAGTCCGCGCGAAATGAGGGGTGCCATCGTAAGGCAATGCAAACGTTGGACGAAACGCCTGCATTGAGTGAAGCTGTGAGGCTGTGGCCGAGTGTGATGTGGCCCCCTGATTTTCCTCCGATCTGGACGAGAGACCGGCCCTGTTGGAAGGACGGACGAGACGAAGTGACTGAGGTTCACCGAAAAGCAGATCATTGGCTTGCTTAAGGAGGCCGAAGCTGGAGCGAAGACCGCCTATTTGGCCCGTCGATATGGTATAGCGGAAGCGACGATCTACAACTGGAAGTCGAAGTATGGCGGGCTCGAGGTTTCGGAGGCTCGGCGGCTGAAGGAACTCGAAAGCGACAACGCGAGGTTGAAGCGTCTGCTGGCCGATGCAATGCTGGACAAAGCGGCGCTGAAGGATCTCCTGGCAAAAAATTCTGCCGCCGGGCGCGAAGCGCGAAGCTGTGGCTCATCTCCGGGACTGCCATGGGATGAGCGAGCGGCGGGCGTGCCGGGTCATCGATACCGATCGCAAGGGTGTGCGGTACCGTTCCACGCGGGACGTTGACGCTGAGCTTCGCGAAAAGCTGCGCGAACTGGCCAACCAGCGTCGCTGGTTCGGCTGCCGCCGCCTGCATTTCCTGCTGCGTCGGGAGGGGATCATGATCAACCGGAAGAAGACCCAGCGCCTATATCAGTAAGAGAGACTAGCAGTCAGGTGGCGACGCGGCCGCAAGCGGGCTATGCGAACCAGAGCGCCAGCACCGGTCCTGGCTCTGCCGAATCCGCGGTGGATGAGTAGCCCCTAGATTTCTGGACGCCTTCTATCCTAATTTTGAGGACAGGAGGCGACGATGGGGAAGCCCAACTTCAGTGATGAGTTCAAGCGCGATGCGGTGGCCCAGATCACCGAGCGTGGATATCCGGTAGCCGAGGTTTCGCAGCGGCTCGGTGTCAGCCAGCACTCGCTGTATGCGTGGAAGCGACAGCTGGGCAGGCAAGTGTCTAGCGATGCGAGCAAGGATGCCGAGATCCGCCAGTTGAAGCGCGAGTTGGCCCGGGTGACGGAGGAGCGCGACATCCTAAAAAAGCCACCGCGTACTTCGCCCGAGATGCAAAGTGAGGTACGCGTTCATTGCCGAGCATCGCGATCGTTTCGGCGTGCGGGCAATGTGCCGGTGCCTCGCTGTGCAGCCGAGTGGCTACTATGCTTGGCAGAAGAGCCCGCTGAGCCAGCGGGCCCGGGAAGATGCCCGGCAGACGGAGCTGCTGCGGCAAGCGTGGAACGACAGCGGCAAGGTCTATGGCTACCGCAAGCTGCACGATGACCTGCTTGATCACGGCGAGACCTGCTGCGCGAACCGCGTTGCCCGGTTGACCAGGCTGGCGGGCATCAAGGCACAGATCGGCTACAAGCGCAGGCCGGGCAGCCATGGTGGCAAGCCGTCCCTGGTGGTCGACAACACTCTGGATCGCCAGTTCGACGTGGCTGCGCCGGACCGGGTCTGGGTAACAGACATCACCTACATCCGCACCCTGGCAGGCTTTGCCTATCTGGCAGTGGTGATCGACCTGTACTCCCGCCGTGTGGTGGGTTGGTCGATCCAAAGCCGCCAGACCACCGATGTGGTGCTGCAGGCACTGCACATGGCGGTATGGCGGCGTAAACCGAAGCAACGGGTGCTGATCCACTCGGACCAAGGCTCGCAGTTCACCAGCATAGACTGGGCCGCCTTCATCCGGGCTCACAATCTTGAGCACTCGATGAGCCGACGGGGCAACTGCCACGATAATGCCGTGGCCGAGAGCTTCTTCTCCTCGCTCAAGCGTGAGCGCATCCGGCGCCGTACCTACAAAACTCGCGAGGAAGCCCGGCAGGACGTGTTCGATTACATCGAGATGTTCTACAACCCGGTGCGCAAACATGTCAGGAACGGGATGCTGTCACCCGTCGAGTTCGAACGGCAGCAGATTTTGAAAGCCGAAGGCGTCTAGAAAACTAGGGGCTACTCAAACGGCCGCATGCGCGACGAGCTGCTCAACGAAACGCTGTTCCTCAGCCTCGCGCATGCCACGTCGAGATCTCGGGTTGGGGTTGAAGATTACATTCGGGAGCGACCACACTCAGCCCTCGGCTACGCAAGCTCGGCGGCGTTCGCCGCCCGACTGAATAACCAATGGCCTGCCTCGCTACGCCCTACGGGCACCGCTACCCAGCCCATTGCTTCAGCCGCGCTCATGCGCAACAATGCCGCTACTAGGCCCTAATCCCAGCTGGGCGAAAGCTGGGGGTCACGTCAGTCCCTGCAAAGAGGGATTCATGCAGCGAACACCGCTGCCGGCCTCTCCCTATCACATCATCGACGATATTGAGCACACGGAACTTTTGTTCGGACGCCACCTAGTCGTGAGCAAATAAAAGTTCGAAAAAGAGGGCTCGACACAGCGAAGCGCCGAACCCTCTTGCAATTAGCGAGTAAGTTCAAAACTTGCCGCGCACGGTGATGCCGTAAGTCCGCGGTTCCGCAAGAAAAGCGGAGAACGTTTGTTGCGGAGCCACGAAAGGCGTGTTGAAGGCCACCTGCGTATACCCAACGTCAAACAAATTATTGACCCATCCCTCGATCGCGAAGCGATCCGCAATATTGGTTAGACCCACACGCCCGTTCACTACGACGAAGCTGTCCTGTTCCTTGCCGAAGATCAGGTCGGAACCGGTGTTGTAATCACCAGCCATACGAGCGTTCACGAAGACCAGGCCTTCGAGCCCACTGTCGCCGATTGGCGGCGTCCACGTAAGCGACGATGTTGCCACGATCTCTGGTGCATTCGACAGGTTGTCGCCTGGCAGCAAGCGTAGTGCGGGGTCGAGCGGTACCCCGGTATCGTCCCCGATAAGATTGTCTTCAAAGCTCGTATCAGAATAGGTGACGCCAAGGGTAATATCCAAATCACGAGCGGGCCGTAGATAGGTTTCGATCTCGACACCTTGAGCGATCACACCTGGTGCAACTTCATCGGAAGAGCATGCTCCGGTTGTCGCGCTTGCGTCCCTGTCGGCCCCGCCGAGATCGCTATCGCAACTATTGACCGTCTGCACGATGTAGAACGCCCCATTGAACGTGTTCAACTGGAAGTTACTGAACTCTTGCCGGAAGCCTGCAATGCTAACCCCGAACTCGCGTGTCGAGTATTTGAGGCCGATCTCATATGCATCGACTGTTTCTTCATCGAACTGCAGCGCGGCTGCCGAGATATTGGCCGGATCGAACGCAAGCGGATTTGACAGTGCAGACCTGTCGAGGTTGAAACCGCCCGCCTTGTAGCCGCGTGAATACGAACCGTAGACTAGCAGATCGGGAGTTGGCTTCCAGCTCAGGATAGCCGTGCCGGTAAACTCCTCTTCTTCGCGCGAGTCTTCGAGAGAAACTCCATCGAGCTCCGATGTCGAATTGCCTTGGCAGGAAAGGCTGATGATACCACCGGCCAGAGGTGCCAAAGTCGGAACACCCAGAAAGCCTCCGAGCAGATTGCGGTTTGTCGGACAAACCGTGTTGTCGTTGCGGAAAGTTGCGTCGAAGTCCTTGGTTTCGTTCGTATAACGAAGCCCCAGCGTCAAATCGAGCGTATCCGTGATCGCAAAGATATTATGCGTGAAGAACGCGAAGTTCTCACTCGTCTGATTGTAGACCTCGCTGACCGTTCCCAAATCGCTGATGCTTGCAAGGTTGTTGATACCTGCGAGGATCGCCGGGGTTGCAGCGCCGAATGCCGGGCTTCCGGTCAGCGTACCGTCCAATGCCGCCACGTTGGCACCCAGGCAATTGGAAGCCCCCGGATTGACCAAAGCCGGATTGATCGCGATCGCGATGCGGCACGCTACGAAATTGCCGTACTGGGTGCCGAACCGCAGATTATCACGCACCTGCAGTTCTTCATTGGCGTAATACGCGCCGATCAACCAATCCAGTTTGCCATCGAAGGCCTCACCGGTAAGGCGCAGTTCCTGAGTGAATGTTTCAAAGTCTCGAGCAAGAGCATTCTCGGTCGGAGCGCGGTAGAGAATATCGACAGTAGTGTAATCGGTGTCAGATCCCTGGCTGTTGGCATATTCACGGTAGCCCGTGATAGACGTCAACGTGACGTTCCCGAAATCCCAATTGATCTCAGCCGAAATACCGTAGTCTTCGGTTTCGCCTTCATAGCTTCTGCCTGGCGTAGGGTACAGGTCGCGGTTGAATGTGTCTTGGGTGAGGGCACGCGGATCCTGCCCAAGCGCAAGCAACACGGGAACGATCGGATTTGCGGTACTCGTCAGGGCGGCCCCATCCGATGGCCTCGTAAAGGGATCAAATCCAGCGCTGATCCGTGCAAGCGGAGCAAACTCGGGCTGGACGAACGTCGCGGCACAGCACGCTTCGTCCTTTTTGGAATAATCCCCGACAAGGCGAATGGACAGGTCGTCATTGGGTTCGAACAGGAGCTGACCGCGGACCAGATAACGATCGCGATTGTTGATCGTCCCGCCGTTGGTAATATCGTTGTAGAAGCCGTCGCGCTCAAAGTAAACGCCGTCCACACGCGCAGCTACGGTGTCGCCAAGCGGAGCGTTTATGCCACCTTCGACGCGGATCGCATCATAGTTGCCATAAGTGAAGGCCCCGTATGCGCTGAAATCGAACTCGGGCGGTGCGGTGTAGATATTGATCAGGCCTGCCGATGAGTTCCGCCCGCCCAGAGTACCTTGGGGACCGCGAAGGATTTCGACCCTGTCGATAGGGCCGAGCTCACTCAGGGCGCTTCCCGAACGAGAGCGATAGACTCCATCGACAAAAACCGCGACCGAACTTTCCAGACCAGGGTTGTCGCCGACCGTGCCGATACCGCGAATACGCGCGGAACCGTTAGCTTCGTTGCCGGTGGAAGACACCAGCAGGGACGGTGCAACCTGGTTCAGCTCACGTATGTCGCTGGCGCCCGAATTCTGGAGGGTTTCTCCGGAAACAGCTGACACGGCGACTGGAACATCCGCCAAGACCTGCGATCGCCCTTGCGCGGTAACAATGATTACGTTTTGGTCTTCGACATCGGCCCCTTCAACCAGATCCGCATCGGGTTCGCCAACATCCTGGGCGAAGGCGGCTGTCGGTGTGAAGGCAAGTGCCGCTGCCAATGCACCAAGGGCGCAATGGTGGCGTGATGGAAATCTTTTCATGTGCCTCTCCTCTAAGAATGTGCCCCATCCTAGGCACTAGTCGATGTTAGAAACGATGCCGATAAGCGCGTTTCATTTCAAGACTTGGTAGATGAATTGACGGATTATTTCACATTGTCGACAAGCATGTGGCAAAAATGCCATGCAGGTCACTACATGCAGGTTTCTAGTAGCCAGAAAGCTTGGAAAATCGGTCCTTTAACCAGCTCGACGAACCGAAGCTCTGCTCCAGCACGCGGGCGCGCTTGAGATAGAAGCCGACGTCGTACTCATCGGTCATGCCGATCCCGCCGTGCAGCTGGATGCCCTCGTTTGCCATGGTGTGCATAACGCGGTTGGCTTCCGCCTTGGCGATGGTCGCCGCGCGCGCCACGCCGAAGCCGGCATCGACGGCTTGCAGGCCCGCCTCGACCGCGCTGCGCATCTGGGCGAGATCGGCGAAGAGGTCCGCCATGCGGTGTTGCAGCGCCTGGAAGCTCGCCAGCACCTGGTTGAACTGCACGCGCTGCTTCAGATAGTCGAGCGTGTCGTCGAACACTTGCTGCGCCATGCCGAGCATTTCGGCTGCGGTGAGCACGCGCGCGCGGTCGAGCACGTCATCGAGCAGGTTGTCGCCGCCATTGGCGAGCTTCTCCGCCGCCGCGCCGTCGAAGGTGACGTCGGCATGGCTGCGCTGGTCGGTCAGCTTGCGGGTGGTGAGCGCGACGCCGTCGCCTTTCTCGACCAGGTAAAGCCCGTCCTTCGCCGCGACGACGAACAGGTCCGCACCATGCGCTTCATGGACGAAGGCCTTGGTGCCGCTCAGCTTGCCGTCGGACACACTGGTCTCGATCTTCGCAGGATCGTGGCTCGGCCCTTCGTCGACGGCGAGGGTGGCGATGGCCTCGCCGCTCGCCAGCCTGGGCAGCCACCTGGCCTTCTGCTCGTCGCTGCCGCCAAGAACGATCGCCGAGGCGGCGACGGTGTTCATCACCAGCGGGCTGGCGGTGAGCGTCTTGCCGAGTTCCTCGACGACGAGGCCCGCGGACAGGAAGCCGAAGTCCGACCCGCCATGCTCTTCGGGGATGATGACCCCGGCCCAGCCCATCTGCGCCATCGTCGCATAGGCGTCGCGGTTGAAGGCTTCGGGCTCGCCGCTGGCGCGGACCTTGCGGAATTCGGTGACCGGGCTTTCGTTGACGGTCCATTCGCGCGCCATATCTCGCAGCATTTCCTGTTCTTCGTTGAGAACGGCCATTGTCCTTGCTCCCCTCTCTTACTGGTGGTCGAGCATGCCGAGCACGCGCTTGGCGATGATGTTGTTCTGGATTTCGGTCGAGCCGCCATAGATGGTGGTCGCCTTGCCGAAGAGCCACGCGCGCACGGCCCCGAGCTCGCCGTCCGAAAAGCCGTCGCCTTCCCAGCCGAGGCCCTGCAACCCGCGGATTTCGATCAGCAATTCGCTGCGTTCCTGGCTCAGCTTGGTGCCGAGCTTCTTGAGCACAGAGCTGATTTCGGAGACGCCGCCAGCTGCCTTGCTCTCTTCCATCGCGCGGCGCGCGGTGAGCAGGAAGCTGTTCCAGCGGATTTCGAAATCAGCGATCTTGTCGCGCAGCACCGCATCGGCGAGTTCGCCGTCGGCGCCCGTCGGCTGGTACTTCTTGGCGATATCGCCAAGGCTCTGGCCCATGAGTCGGGCGAGGCTGCCGCCGCCCGAGATGTTGGTGCGCTCGTGCTGCAGAAGGCGCTTGCCGATGGTCCAGCCCTGGCCTTCCTCGCCGACGAGGTTTTCCTTCGGGACCTTCACGTCGGTGAAAAAGGTTTCGCAGAACGGGCTGGTCCCGCTGATCATGGTGATCGGGCGGACTTCGACGCCGGGCGTGTCCATGTCGATCAGCATGAAGCTGATGCCCTTGTGCTTGTCGCTCTTGTCGGTTCGTACAATTGCAAAGCACTTGTCGGCCCATTGGCCGCCGCTGGTCCAGGTCTTCTGGCCGTTGACAAGGTAGTGGTCGCCCTTGTCCTCGGCAAAGGTCTGGAGGTTCGCGAGGTCAGAGCCGGCATTGGGTTCCGAATAGCCCTGGCACCAGCGGATTTCGCCGCGGCAGATCGGCGGAATATGCTCCTGCTTCTGTGCCTCGTTGCCGTATTCGAGCAGCGTCGGGCCGAACATCATGACGCCCATGCCGCCGATCGGGTTGTAGGCACCCGCCTTGGCGAATTCCTGGTCGATGATCTTGGCCTGCGCCTTGGTGAGGCCGCCGCCGCCGTATTCCTTCGGCCAGGTGGGGGTGCCCCAGCCGCGCGCGCCCACGGCTTCGCGCCACTTGGTCTGCGCCGGCGTTTCATTGGTGGGGCCGTCCACGCCGGCCAGCGCGTTCGACTGGCCCTTGAGTTCGGCGGGAAAATTGTCCGCCAGAAACTGCTGCACTTCCGCGCGGAAGGCGTCTTCGTCGGTCTGGGTTGCGGGCTCGATTTGTGTGGCCATGGGTGTTTTCTCGAAGAATCAAGGAAAGACAGATAAGAATGTAGGCTACGGGGACGAGGATCCCTCCGTCAGTATTGTTGTTCGGGTAGGTGAAGAACCAATCCATCCAGCATCGGCTTCATCGGAATCTGACAGGCAAGGCGACTGTATTCAGTGGTGCCTTCGGCGAACTGCAAGAGGTCGGCCTCCATTCCATCATGCATAAGCCGACCCACCTTGTCGATCCATTCGGGATCGACATGCACATGACAGGTCGCGCAAGCACATACCCCTCCGCAATCGCCATCGATACCCGGCACGTCATTGTATAGCGCCGCTTCCCTGGCTGTCTCGCCTTCTTCTATTTCGACCTCCCGTCGCTCACCATCGCTAGCCACGAACGTAATTTTGATCATCTTGAACTCCGCATTTCGATCTCGAGAGTCAGCGGGCGCGGAGCCGCACCGGCAGCCTGGTGATTCCGCGGACGAGGTTTGAAAAAAGACGCTCTGGTTCACCTGTAACCTCGACCCGGGAAAAGCGCTTGTGAATTTCTTCCCAGATGATCCGCAGCTGCAGTTCCGCGAGCCGGTTTCCCATGCAGCGGTGAATGCCATAGCCGAATGAGAGGTGATGGCGCGGATTTTTGCGGTCGATGATGAACTGGTCCGCGCGCTCGATAGCACTCTCGTCGCGGTTGCCTGACAGGTACCACATCACCACCTTGTCGCCCTTCTTGATCTGTTTGCCGCCGATCTCCCAATCTTCCAGCGCGGTGCGGCGCATATGAGTGAGGGGGGTCTGCCAACGGATGATTTCCGGAACCATTTTGCTAATGAGCGAAGGATCCGCGTCGAGTTTCGCGTACTCGTCCGGGCTTTGGTTCAAGGCGAGCACGCCGCCGCTGATGGAATTGCGTGTTGTGTCGTTTCCACCGACGATCAGCAGCATAAGATTGCCGAGAAACTCGAGGAACGGCATGTCGCGCGTGGCGGGAGAATGAGCCATCATCGAGATGAGGTCGTTCTTCGGCTCCTCGTTTATCCGTTCGTCCCACAGAGTCTTGAAATACATCGCGCAACCGATGAGTTCTTCGCGCCGCGCCTCGTAGGATTCGACGATCCCGGTTTCAGGTGCCGCAGTTGCTACATCGGACCAGCGCGTCAGCTTGCGCCGCTCCTCCCAAGGGAAATCAAACAAGGTTGCCAGCGTCATCGTCGTCAACTCGATCGCAACCTTATCCACCCAGTCGAAATCTTCGCCAATCGGGAGTTCATCGAGAATCTCTCCCGCGCGCTTGCGGATGATCGGCTCGAGCAGTTGCAGGTTGGACGGAGCCACTGCCGGAGTCACCGCCTTGCGCTGCTGATCGTGCTTGGGCGGGTCCATCGCTATGAACATTTCAAGTTCGAGCGCGCCTTCCACCGAATGCATGTCCTGGATTGCAATTCCGCCTAGCTTCGCTTCCGAAGAGAAGACCTTATGATTGGTGTCCACCGCCATGATGTCGTCGAACTTGGTAATGGACCAGTAAGGGCCGACATAGCTCTCGCGGCAGTAGTGGACAGGTTCTTCGGCGCGCAACCTGTCAAAAAATAGACCGATGGTATCGTTCTGAAACAGGCTTGGCCGGGCCACGTCGATTTCCTCGATCGGAATTGACGCGATCCTCGCCGCGGCATCCGGCTCGGCGATCTGGCTGTCCATAAGAACTATTCCTTCTACATCTCAGGCCTGATCGGCCTTCAGTCATCCTTAAGGGAGACATCTCGTGCAGTCAATAAATCGTATACTCTTTTAGTCCCTTGCAGACACCAATCCCATCGGATAGTGTGCCGATCCAACGAAGGTTTGCTAATATCCTTATACTTTTTATTCGAGAGGTGCGGGTGTGCTGATGAGTGGCGGATGTCAGCGGTGAAGAAGGCCAAGCGTGCCCTTTCTCTTGCGCAAAGCATCGTGCGGGACATCGAGGCGGGTCGCCATAACCCGGGTGACAGGCTTCCGCGCGAGGATGAAATGCTCGCGCGTTACGAGGTTGCGCGCGCAACTTTGCGGGAGGCTTTGCGGTTCCTGGAATTGCAAGGGGTCATCCATCTCCAGCTCGGCCGTGGTGGAGGTCCCGTCGTAGCCCGTCCGCAGACCGGCGATTTTGCAAGCAGTTTGTCATTGATTCTGCATTTCATGGAAGCCGATTTGCGTGGTTTGCTTGAATTGCGCGAAGCAATTGCTCCCGATGTCGCAGGGTATGCAGCCCAGCGTGCAACTACCGCTGATCTCAGCGCGTTGGCAGGGTGTCTGGCGGAATTGAGGCATCATGAAGCCTCTGATCAATTCGAGGAACTTAATCGCAGATTTCACGACTTGTTGGGTTGGGCGAGCGGCAATCCGCTGTTCGGTTTGCTGACCTCTGCGATGCATCTGTTGACCCGCGAGTTTTCCCATTCGCTGGGATATTCGGCACAGGAACGGGCGGTGCAGATGAAGTTTCTGGTGCGGGTGCTCGAGGCAGTGCGGACTGGCGACAGCGCCGCGGCCCGTCAAGCAATGAGCCGGTTGGTGGCCGGCTCTGCCGTCTATCTTTCGGAGCGCAGTCCCGAGCTGGTCTCGCAGCGGGTGCGGTGGGGGCAGCTGTAGAATTTTCAATAGTTTGAGTGTGCGTTTAGGCAAGTGGCTGGAGAGGAAGAATGGCGTTGAAGAGCCGAATATGCGAAATGCTGGGGATCCGGTACCCGATCCTGCTTGCCGGGATGGGCGGAGCGAGCGTTCCGGCGCTGGCGGCTGCGGTTTCGAATGCCGGCGGGCTCGGGGTCCTGGGTGCCGCGGCGTGTTCGCCCGATCAGTTGCGTGACTGGATTCGCCAGACCCGGGAATTGACCGACAAACCTTTCGGTGTCGATACGCTGCTCCCCGCGTCGGTCAGGCGCGGCTCTGCCCCTCAAAGCGGTGCTGCACCCCAAAATCCCATGGATCTGATGGGTGAATATCAGCAGTTCGCGCGCGACTTCATGGATCGTGAAGAGCTTCCGGAGGTCGATGCTGCCGCCGCCATGCGGGCGGCGGGCGCGCCTGAAATGGGCAAGGGCGGCCCGCAGTTGTTCTCGAAGGAATTCTTTGAGGCGCAGATGGAAGTGGTGATCGAGGAAAAGGTGCCGGTTTATGCTGCCGGCCTTGGCAATCCTGAACCCTGGATGGATCGGCTCCATGCCAATGGCACCAAGGTCATGGCGGTGATCGGCAAGGTCAAGCACGCCGAACAGGTCGTCGGGTCGGGCATCGACATGATCGTCGCGCAAGGGCACGATGGCGGAGGTCACAACTCGCCGATCGGGACTATTTCCTTGATTCCCCAGGTGGTCGACGCCGTTGGCGATCGTGTTCCTGTCCTTGGGGCCGGCGGTATCTCGGATGGCCGGGGTGTTGCCGCTGCGATGATGCTGGGGGCAGAGGGCGCGTGGGTCGGCACGGCATTTCTCGCGACCGAGGAAGCGGGCATCGAGCGCTTCCAGAAAGAGGCGATCACCGAAAGCGGCGATACCGATACGGTCGTTAGTCGATCGCTTACCGGCAAACCGGCGCGCATGATCCGGAACAAATGGGCCGACGCCTGGGTGCAGGCCGGAAAGGAACCTCTGCCGATGCCCTATCAGTCGATGATCTCCGGCCCGGTCATGGCCTCCGGGATCAAGGCCGAGCGCAAGGATGTCATCCCCGGCTTCGCGGGGCAAGGCATCGGCCTGATCGATTCGATCCGGCCTGCCGCCGAAGTGATGCGCGACCTGGTCGATGGAGCCGAGAAGGCGTTGGCGTCCGCTGGTATCTACAAGTGAAGCGCAGGAGGCAAGAAGATGGCTTACGCCAAAGGTCATGAATTGCGCCGCCCCGTAGAGCCTCTCAGAGCGCTGGGGCAATGAGGCAGTTGATTGCCGACAAGGAGGATACGGCGCAGGTGTTCCGTATCGTCAAGGCATTGTCGGGCAATTCCTATTATCGGAATTTCAATCGCTTCATGAAGTCGAGCGATGGGCGGCGTATCGCTTCCGACCGGGCCGACCTACTTGAAACCTTGTGCGATCGCAAACGCCTTGCGACCTGTGCGTCTGGCACGCTTGGCCGAGCCTACCTCGATTTTGTTTACGGGGAGGGTCTGACAGCAGAAGGTCTGGCGGAAGCCAGCGAGGCCGGAGGTCTGGAGGACCTCGGCGACCCCGATGTTTCCCTCTATCGTCGGCGCCTTCGCGATTCGCATGACCTGTTTCACGTCGTCACCGGATACGGCAGGGACGCACTGGGCGAATTGTGCGTGCTGTCCTTCGGAAACGCGCAATTCTATAATCACGGGATCGCTTTCATCGTGGGCGTCGGCATTCCCAAGATGAAACTGGAAGCTGCCAAGTTGCCAGTGGCGCGCGCTGCATTTGAAGCGTGGCGCCGGGGCCGGGCTGCAGCCGATCTGACCACCTTCTACTGGGAAGAAAATCTCGATCGTCCGTTGGAGGATGCCCGCCGCGAGTTGCGACTGCGTCCGCCGGAGACCTATCAGAGGGTGCGCGCTCTTTCCGAACAGCTCGAACGCGATTACCAGGCGGTCAGGCAGGCATGAGCTTAAGCGACAAATCGGCCATCACCGGAGTGGGCGAAACCGCTTTCGTGAAAGGCACCGAGAAAACCGCGGTCGACATGATGCTGGAAGCATCGCGCAAAGCCATAGCAGATGCAGGGCTGAAGCCGTCGGATATCGACGGCATGGTTCCTCCGCCGATCTACACCACCTCGGAAGAGATGGCGGCTAACCTCGGTATCGAAGTTCTGCGCTATGCCTCTACGGTCCACATGGGCGGGGCGAGCCCTACCACGGCACTCCAGAACGCCGCGATGGCAATTGCCAGCGGCTTATGCGACCATGTGCTGGTGACGCTCGGGTGGAACGGTTATTCCGCCTTGCGGCCCAAGCCTGGCGCACCGCCGACGCGGCCGATGAACATGAACACCCTGACGAATACGATCCAAGGCTATTACATTCCGTATGGCGTGTTCCTGCCGGTGCAGATGTATGCCTGGCTCGCCACCCGGCACTCCCGAATTTACGATATCGGCCCGGAAGCGATGGCGGCCGTTGCACTGGCGTGCCGTCGCCATGCGCAGATGAATCCGCAGGCCTTCACTCATGGCCGGGAACTGGATGCCGAAACCTACCATTCCGCGCGCTGGATATCCGAACCCTTTCGCCTCTACGATTGCTGTCTGGAGACTGACGGGGCATGCGCAGTCGTGGTTTCGCGAATGGACCGCGCCAGGGACATGCCGCATGTTCCCGTGAGCATCGCCGGTGCGGCTGAAGGGCATCCTTACCCCGCCGACGATATCCCTTCGCGTCCCGACCCCTTCAAGATCGGCCTGAGCTACGCCGCGCCGCGCGCGTTCGAAATGGCGGGGGTCGATCGCGAAGACATGGATTTTCTGCAGATCTACGACTGCTTCACCTACGTGGTTCTCCTGCAGCTGGAGGCCCTGGGCTATTGCGAACCAGGTGGACAGGCAGAGTTCGTCGCGAATGGCCAGATCGAGCTGGGCGGGCGCTATCCCGTCAACACCCATGGCGGCCTGCTGAGCGAGGCCCATATTTGGGGACTGAACCATGTCGTCGAGGCGGTGCGTCAGTTGCGCCACGATTGTGGGGAGCGGCAGGTCGAAGGCGCCCAGACCGGCCTGGTGACCGGCTGGGGCGATCTGGGTGACGGCAGTATAGCGATTTTGAGGAGGTTTGCGTGAGCGACGAGAAAGATCTGCCGCCCAAGATGCGCCCCTCGGCGCAGGCCGCACCAGCCAAGCCAAAGCCGCGCCCGCAGGATCCGGTGGAGCAGGAATTCTGGAACCGGTGTCAGGACGGCAACCTTTACTTCCAGCAGTGCGAAGGATGCGGCAGTTTTCGGCATTTGCCGCGCTATATGTGCGCCCGATGCGGTTCTCCTGAATGGTCGTGGGAGCGTAGCACCGGCAATGGCACGCTGTTTTCCTGGACGGTGACCCATCAGGCACTGCATCCCGCCTTCGCCGGCGAGATTCCCTTCATCGCTGCGGTGGTGGAACTGGAGGAGGGAGTGCGCATGGCAACCCGGCTGGTCGATTGCGCGCTCGACGAGCTTGAGCTCGATCTGCCGGTCACGCTGGATTTCGAGCCGATCTCCGAAGATTTTCGCCTGCCAGTATTCCGACCCGTCGCGATCGCGCGCGCAGAAGGATAGACCAAGATGGATCTCGACTACGGACCCCAGTATGACGCGTTTCGCGAGGAAGTGCGCCAGTTCCTGCAAACCCACGGTCACCGCGCACCCGATGGCCAAGGCCGTGCCGCGCGCCCTTCCCCCGAAGCCGTCGAATGGCAAAAGCTGTTGATCCTGCATGGTTACACGGCGCGTACGATTCCCAAGGAATACGGCGGATACGGAGCCGAGCCGGACATCCTGAAATCGCGGATCATTGCCGAGGAATTTTCGCGCGCTGGCATCCCCGCAGGCCTTGCGAACCAGGGCATTTCCATGCTCGTTCCCACGCTGCTGGAACTCGGAACCGAAGCCCAGAAACAGCAATGGATCGAGCCGACCCTTAATGGCGAGATAATCTGGTGTCAGGGATATTCGGAACCTGGAGCGGGATCGGACCTCGCCGCGCTCAAGACCAGCGCCCGCGTCGAAAATGGCGACTTTGTCATCAACGGACAGAAGATCTGGACCAGCACGGCCAAGCAGGCGGACATGATCTTTTGCCTTGTTCGGACCGAACCGGACGCGCCCAAGCACGGCGGCATCTCCTACTTGATCTTCTCGATGGACACACCAGGGATCGAGGTCCGACCACTCAAGACCATGACCGGTCACGCCGAGTTCAATGAAACGTTCTTTACCGACGTGCGGGTTCCCCTGGACCAGATCGTCGGGCAGCGCGGGCAGGGGTGGTACGTGGCCAATGCCACACTGGGCCATGAACGTGGCATGCTGGGCGACCCCGATGCACTGGAAAACCGGCTCCAGGCGCTGGTCAGGCTGATGCAAAAAGAACGCATCGGCCAGGGTTGCGCAATGGACAACGCCGTTCTGCGTGACCGGCTGGTTGCATTGCAAGCCGAAGTCGCGGCGATGAAATTCAACGGCATGCGCATCCTGTCGAACAGCCTTAGGGGGGATGCCGGCGGCATGGCGAAACTTGTCGTGAAGCTGCAGAGCTGTGAGCTCGCCCATCAGATTTCCGCGCTCGCGATCGACGCAATGGGCGAGATGGGCATACTCTATCACGGAAGCGAGCGCGAGCGCGAAGACGGTGCCTGGCAGTGGAACTACATGTTCCAGCTTGGTCTGATCATCGGTGGAGGCACCGCCCAGATCCAGAAGAACATCATCGCCGAACGCGGGCTGGAAATGCCGCGCGAACCCAAGTTCGCAACGCCTCCCGCCGTCGAACAGGCGACGGCCGTTGCAAGCGGGCAGAATAAGGGAGCCGCCTGATGGATTTCGGACTTTCGCAAGACCAAGAGATGCTCTGCGACGCGATCAGCCGCACTCTTGCTGATACTTGTCCGCTCGATCATGTGCGCGAATGCGCGGAGGGCTCGGTTCCCTTCAGCGA
Organism: Pelagerythrobacter aerophilus; assembly: GCF_003581645.1. Lineage (GTDB taxonomy): Bacteria > Pseudomonadota > Alphaproteobacteria > Sphingomonadales > Sphingomonadaceae > Pelagerythrobacter > Pelagerythrobacter aerophilus. The sequence continues at coordinate 15,976 of NZ_QXFK01000006.1, forward strand.
CAACGTGCGTTCGGCGCTGGGCGAAATCGGCATTTGGGGAATGATGGTTCCCGAGCAACATGACGGGCTCGGGATGACAATGCTCGATGCCGCCGCTGTGGCCGAGCAGCTCGGCTATGCCGTCGCGCCGGTGCCTTTTATCGGTGCCCATGTACTGGCACCCCTTGCGCTGGCACAGGGCGGTAGCGAGGAGTTGAAGGCGCACTGGCTGCCGAGGATAGCGAAGGGCGAGGCGCAAATCGCCGTCGCGATCGCGGAAACGGTGGAGATCCGGGACCGGGCAGGCGTGGACTTCGACGGCGCAAAGCTCGACGGAACGGCTTTGTTCGCGCTCGACTTCCTGGAAGCCGACGCGTTTCTGGTAGCCGATACCGCCGGTCGTATGCACTTCGTAGCTGGCGATGCTGCGGGTCTGGAGAAGGTTGCTCTCAAAACGATCGACCGCACCCGGAGCGTAGGGGAGCTGCGGTTTTCTGGCGTAGCGGGCGAGGCTCTCGCGGACGATGGTGGGGCCACAGTCAGGCGCCTGCGGGACGCCGGCCGGGTGCTCCTGGCCGCCGATAGCCTCGGTGCGGGCCAGGCTATGATCGAAAAAGCGGTCGACTATGCCGGGCAGCGCGAACAGTTCGGACGAGTGATCGGCAGCTTCCAGGCGGTCAAGCATATGTGCGCGGAAATGGCTGCCCGCCATGAACCATGCCGTTCGCTGGTCTGGTATGCCGCCCATGCGTTCGATGCGACGCCCGACGAGGCTTCGCTGGTGGCATGCCATGCCAAATCACATACGGGCGAAGTCCACCGTTTTGTCGCCCGAACCTCAACCGAGGTGCATGGGGGGATGGGTTTTACCGATCTCCTAGGTCTGCATTTCTGGTTCAAGCGAATCGGTTTCGACCGCCAGGTTCTGGGAAGTCCCGAAGCGGTCCGGGCCGAAGCAGCGGCCTTGCAGGGGTGGACGCAGGTCGCATGAGACGATGAATTAGGCGCACGCTACCGACAAAATCGTGGCCACCAAGGAGAGAGGAATTAATACGTGATCGACTGGAACCTTGGCGACATCCTTGATGCAATCGAACCTGCGGTCCCGGAAGATGCTCCGGCGCTGATTCACGGCGACCGGATCATTAGCTGGCCCGAAATGTCGAAGCGTTCGAACAATTTGGCGCGCAATCTGCGCGCGCAAGGTGCAGGCGACGGGGCGAAGATAGCCTTCTACATGCGCAACCGTTCCGAATACGGGGAATTGATGGCCGCGTGCTTCAAGGGCCGCCTCACGCACGTGAACATCAATTATCGTTACCGTCCCGAGGAGGTTTTCTACATCTTCGACGATTCCGATAGCGAGGTAATTGTTTACAGTTCCGAGTTCCGCGACTGCATTCTTGAACTGAAGGAACGGTTGACCAAGGTTCATACATTTGTAGAAATCGGCGATGCTTCGCAGATCGCTTCCTTCGCGCTTCCTTACGAAAAACTTGTAGAAGGTAACGGCGCGCCTCTCGATATCGAGCGTTCTCCCGATGACCTGCTGTTCATATATACAGGCGGTACCACCGGCATGCCCAAGGGCGTGATGTGGCGACACGATGATATGCGCAAGGCTCAGCTCGACGCGCAAAAGCTGCTGGGTCCGGTTCCCCAGACCATGGAGGAAATGGTGGCCCTGGTGAAGCAGGGCGAGCTTGCGCGCATCACTTTGCCGGCGTGCCCGCTGATGCATGGAACCGGGTTCATTACTGCTATTGGCACGCTCATGTCGGGCGGGGCCATCGTCACGCTGTCCGATCCATCCTTCGACGCGGAAGAATTGTGGGATGCGGTGGACCAGCACAAGGTGCAGAGCATCGCCATTGTCGGTGACGCTTTTGCCAAACCCATGCTGCAGGCGCTGGACGCCCACCCGAAGCGCTGGGACACGAGCAGCCTGATTTCGATCATCTCGTCCGGCGTCATGTGGAGTAAACAGGTAAAGGCGGGCCTGTGCAAACATATCCCCCAGGTCATCCTCATGGACAGTTTTGGCGCTTCGGAAGGGCTGGGCTACGGCTTGTCGGTGACGACCGCACAGGGCGGCACCAACACCGCGAAATTCGGGATCGGGGAATTTTGCGACGTATTCGACGAGAACGACCGGAAGGTCGAGGCGGGGAGCGGCGTGCCCGGCTTTATTGCCCGCAAGGGCGCAATCCCCACAGGATACTACAAGGACCCGGAAAAGTCGGCCAAGACTTTCAGGACGATCGATGGCGTGCGTTACTCCATCCCGGGCGACTGGTGCCGGGTGGAATCCGATGGAAGCCTGACCTTGCTGGGCCGCGGCAGCGTCTGCATCAACACCGCAGGTGAAAAGGTTTACCCCGAGGAGGTGGAGGAAGTGCTCAAAACCCATCCCGCCATTGCCGACGCGCTTGTCGTCGGGGTGCCTGACGAAAAATGGGGCGAAGCGGTGACCGCTGTGGTGCATTTGACCCAGGATGCGGACTTCGACGCGCAAGCGATCAAGGATCACGTGCGCCAGCAACTGGCAGGTTACAAAACGCCCAAGGCGATTTGCCCAACGCAAACCGCCTTGCGCGCGTCAAACGGCAAGGCGGATTATACTACGGCTAAAGACATCGCGAAAGCGGGTGCCGGGGCCTCGTGAGCCATTCGCCCCCTCCTGACTATGATGTCGTAATCGTCGGGGCCGGGTTCAGCGGAATATACCTGCTTTACAAGCTGCGTCAGGCGGGGTTCGATGTTCTGCTGGTAGACGCAGCGGAGCAGCCGGGCGGAATCTGGTACTGGAACCGCTATCCGGGAGCACGGGTCGATTCCCAGGTTCCACTTTACGAATTTTCCATTGCGGAAGTATGGAAAAGCTGGACGTGGAGCGAACGATTTCCAGGCTGGGAAGAACTGCGCGCCTATTTCCTCCACGTCTGCGATACGCTCGACCTCTGGCCGGCAATGCGAATGAAAACACGGGTCGAAAGCGCGCCGTTCGATGAAGACACCGCCTGCTGGCGATTGAAGCTCGACGATGGCGGAAAAGTAAGCGCGCGTTTCCTCTTGCCGGCCCTGGGGTTCGCCTCGAAACCCTACATTCCCGATATCCTGGGCCTTAGCGATTTCGAAGGCGAATGGTGCCATACCGCCCGCTGGCCGCAGGAAGGCATCGACCTTTCCGGCCGCCGGATCGCCCTGATCGGCACGGGTGCCAGCGGCGTACAGGTGGCGCAGGAGGCGGCAAGCTGTGCGGAGCAGCTGACGCTTTTTCAGCGAACCCCGATTCTCGCCCTTCCCATGCGGCAGGAAAAACTGGACGCTGATCGTCAGCTTCGCGAAAAATCCGAATATCCCGCTGTCTTCCAGAAAAGGCTTACGACAAGTGGCGGTTTCGAATGCCAATCGCTGGACATCTCGGCCCTGGCTGTGACCGAGGAAGAGCGGACTACGCATTTCGAGGATTTGTGGCAGCGAGGAGGGTTGCGCTTCTGGTATCATAATTTCGCTGACATACTGACGAACGAGGACGCCAATCGCCACGCCTACGAGTTCTGGCGTGACGAGGTGCGCGAGCGGATCTGCGACCCGACCATTGCCGAGAAGCTCGCTCCCGATGAGCCGCCACATCCCTTCGGGACCAAGCGACCATCGCTCGAACAGAATTATTACGAGATCTTCGCACAAGACAATGTGACGCTGGTCGATCTGAACGACACCGCGATCACTCGCGTCACCGAGGCCGGGATAGAAACAGCCACTGGCATGATCCCGTGCGATCTCATTGTCTTCGCGACCGGCTTCGATGCCGGTCGTGGCGGGCTCATCGACATGAACATCACCGGCCGCGGTGGGCTGGCGCTGGCAGAAGCATGGAAGAGTGAGATCAAAGCCTATCTGGGCATGGCCGTCGCCCAATTTCCGAACATGCTGTTCGCCTACGGCCCGCTCAGCCCTTCAGGCTTTTCCAACGGTCCGACAAGCGCCGAAATCCAGGGTGACTGGATCTGCGATTTCCTGATCTGGCTGCGCGATAACAGGATCGGCCTTTTCGAAGCCGATGCGCTGGCCGAGCGAAGCTGGACCGATATGGTCGCCCAAGTAGGGTCGATGACGCTCTTCCCCAAGGCTGAATCGTGGTACATGGGCGCCAATATTCCCGGCAAACCCCGACAACTGATCAATTTCCCCAGCGTATCTGGTTACGCCGATCTATGCCACGATGTCGCACGGCACGATTATCGTGGTTTTATCAGGAATACACTATCCGGTATGGAGACTGCGCCGAAATGAATGAAATGAAACCAATCCACGACGGGTCAACAGATATTGATCCCGTATGGGCCGGCGACGGGGCGGATATACCCGAATGGTTCGCCTGGGCGCTGAGCGTGCCCCGTGAGGAAGGCTTCGTAGAGGTTGGTGGCGCGCGGGTGCATTATCTTCGCTGGGGCAGGCGTGACCGGCCCAAATTGCTCATGACTCACGGTTTTCTCGCCCATGCCCGCTGCTTTGCCTTCATCGCACCGTACCTTGCCGAAGACTACGACGTGGTGGCGTTCGATCTGGCCGGTATGGGCGATAGCGAGATGCGCGGCGTGGCCGATATAGCTGCGCGGGGAAAGGAATTTGTCGAGATCAGCGAAGCGCTCGATTTGTTTGCGGATGGAAGCAGACCGACGATCATCGCCCATAGCTTCGGCTCGGGTGCAGCGCTGACCGCCGTTTCCCAATCGCCGGATGCCTTCGCCGGCGTTATTGTCTGCGATCTCATGGTGATGCGGCCCGAAAAGCTGGAGAAATACTGGACCATGGGCAGATCGAGCCCCGGGTCGGGTAATCCTGACAAACCGGTGCGACGCTACCCCACCTACGAAGCGGCGCGCGAGAGGTATATCCTGTCGCCGCCGCAGGCAGTTGGTGAGCCGTTCCTGATGGATTACATGGCCTATCACTCTCTCCGCCGCGATGGCGAGGAGTGGACATGGAAGTTTTCTCCCGAAGTGTTCCGGCGCAGCAACAAGCCCGACGAATGGCTGACAGTAGGCCAGAGGCTGGTCGATGCGCCCGGGCGCAAAGCGATTGTGTACGGCGAGAAAAGTCAGCTCTTTGATCGCGATTCCGCCCGCTATATCCGGGAACTGGGAGGGGGAAAGATACCAATTGTTGCAGTGCCCGATGCACGCCATCATCTCATGCTGGATCAGCCGCTCGCGTTCGTCGCTGCGCTTCGGGCGGTACTGGCCTTTTGGAGCCTCTGAGATCCCCCATACTAAGAGGCTGGTTCCTGGTCAGAGGCCAGCGAGATGGGGGCAAAGGGCGTTCATATTCATCTTGTACTATATCCGAACCATTGTCGCCGTCGGCACGACGAACGCTTCGTTGGTCTCGATGCCAGCTGGGGCAAAAGCTTTATCGGGAGCAACTCGCTTAGCGCGCCAACCATTGCTGATCTTTAGCAAACGTTCACTCCGCGTGCGATCTGGATCGTGGCCCATGGGGTCAAAAGATAAGGCGCTTTACTAATATCACGCGGATGTATATGCCCATGGACGGGGATTGGGCTAATTCTCTCCCTCTCCTCTCCACAGACTAAGGGGCGACCCTCGAGGTCGCCCCATTTTGCAGTAAGCGGCGGAGCCAATTATCGTCGCACTGAAGAGATGGGAAGGGATGCTATATGACACTGAGAGCGATGGTGCTCGCCACTTCGGCCATCTTGGCTTGGCCGCAGATGGCTTTAGCGCAGGATCCCACAACTGATGAGGCGGAACCCCAAGGATCCGTAATCATCGTTACGGCCCAACGCCAATCTCAAAGTCTGCAAGAGGTGCCGATCGCGGTCAGTGCCTTCGATGCTACGGCTCTCGAAAGCCAGCAGATCGAAAACGCTGCTGACCTTCAATTGACGCTCCCGAACGTCTCATTTTCGAAGGGCAACTTCACCGGGTCGTCCTTCACCATCCGTGGTATCGGCGATCTTTGTGTTGGTGTGACGTGTGACGCAGCGACGGCTATCCATATCAATGGTTCCCCTCTTTTTGGTACCCGGCTGTTCGAAACAGAATATTTTGACCTTGAGCGAATTGAGGTCCTACGGGGGCCGCAGGGCACCCTCTTCGGCCGCAACGCTACCTCGGGTGTTGTCAACCTTGTGACAGCCAAGCCTGACCTCGGTTCTTTCGGCGCGGCCGGAGAGTTCGAGTATGGGAATTACAACAGCATCAAGGCCGAAGGGATGGTCAATGTCCCGATCGGCGATTCTATCGGCGTTCGGGTAGCCGGATTCTTTCTGAATCGCGACGGTTACACCACAAACCTTTTCGACAATTCGGATGTCGACGACCGAGACATGTACGCTGTTCGTGGTTCTCTTCGTTTTGAACCCGGTGCCGATACCACTCTCGACTTCATGGCATATTATTTCAGGGAAGATGACACCCGTTTACGTAATCAAAAGCAGGCCTGCCAGCGTGACCCGCTCGGCGTGCTGGGTTGTCTGAACAATCGCCGCGACTTTGACATCACCAATGCCAATTCCACAGTCGGCGCAACGCTCAGTTCGCAAGAGTTCTTCGCTATTCAGGGAATTCCCTCAGTACTGGGATTGGGAAGCCTGTACGGCCCCGATGCATTTGCAGGATTCGATAAGCCCGACGATGTGCGCACGGTAAACACGGCGTATACTCCATTCTATTTTGCCGATGAAGTGCAGCTACAGGCCCGTCTCGAGCAGCGCATCGGAGCTATGACACTGACTGCAACCGGTCTTTATCAGGACACCGAAGTCGATTCCCGGCAGGACTACTTTCTGGGCATTCAGGATCGTACCGCCTTTGCTACGGCCTTGAACGTGTTGTCCGGCTTCGCGGCCAACGGTTTGCCTACCGGCCTCCCCGCACCTGCACCGGCGTTCGTGCCAGGTTCGTCGGCGTATTTTACCCCGATTGTGGAGGCTCTCATCCCCAATGGCCCAGGGGGCGTATTGTGCACCTCCGATAACGATGATGGGAACAGGGGCGCGTTCGAAGGTAATGTATTGTGCGGCGAAACGCCGCTATCCTTCGACAGGTCTTCAGAGCAACGCGAATCCTGGAGCGGCGAAATCCTCCTTTCCAGTGATTTCGACGGAGCATTCAATTTCCTGCTCGGAGGGATCTATGCAAAGTCCAAGACTACCGACAACAGTTACTATGTAAACTCATTCGCGCTTGACTACGCCAGTGCCATTCTGGGATCGTTTGGTACTTTGGCAGGCGGTGCACCGCCATCCTACTTCGCAACATCCATGTACCGCAACAATTCTCTCGAGGCTAATCTTGAGAGCTTCGGTGTGTTCGGGGAGATCTACGTCGACCTGACCGAGCGTCTGACCTTCACCGGAGGTTTGCGGTATAACGACGACAAGAAAGACGTGACTGCGCGCACGACCTTGATTAGCTTCCTCAATCCTTACGCGAATGACGGGGAGCCGTTCGACAGCCCGATCACTCCCTTAACCGGTCCCTCTGGTCTTTTTGATGCCGATCCTGGTACGCCAGGTGAGCAGCTGACGCAATTTAGAGAAGTAGGTTTCGATGAAATAACCGGGCGTGCGGTGCTCGACTACGAAGTTACGCCTGACAATTCGATTTACGCATCTTATGCCAGGGGCTATAAATCCGGGGGTATCAACCCGCCCCTTTCGCCCGTTTTCGATGTGGCTGAAAGCTTCGGATCAGAAACCATCGACGCATTTGAAATCGGATCGAAAAATACCTTTGCGAATGGCGCACTGCAATTAAACGCTACTGCATTCTACTATAAGTATAGCGGGTTGCAGCTTAGCCGCATCGTCGCCCGTACCTCAGTTAATGATACTATCGATGCCGATATCTGGGGTGTGGAACTAGAGTCCGTTATCCGGCCCGATCCCGATTGGCTTGTCAACTTGACGTTCAGTTATCTCAACGCGGAAGTTGCCGGCGACCAGTTCTTCTCCAATCCGCGCGACCCGGGTGGCGGCGATCCTGATGCCGTCATCATCAAGGATATCAGCAACGGTGCTAATTGTGCCGTAACCGGGCCAGCCCCCGGCGTGGCCGACGCATTCGTCGCCGGAGTGAACGCAGCTCTGGGTCTTCGTGGTCCCGAAGAATTTCCTAACGACGGCAATCTTGCGTCAAGCGGCGCATTCAGCATTTGCGATGTCTTGGCCGGAGCCGTTCCGGCGGGCAGCGGCCTTGCGGTATTAAGCCCTGGCGTAGAGGTCAACTTAAAAGGGAACAAGTTGCCGCAGGCCCCCGAAATGAAGGTTTCGATGGGTGTGCAGTACACCGCCACTTTCGACAATGGCATGACTCTGGTTCCTCGCGTGGACGTAGCGCTGACTGGTGAGCAATACGGCAATATCTTTAACGGCAGGGTCAACCGGATCGAGCCATTCGTGCAAGCCAACGCGATCGTGCAGTTGAACAGTGCGGATGAGCGTTGGTTCGTGCGCGGATTTGTTCAGAACATTTTCGACAGCAGCTCGGTGACAGGCTTGTACTTGACCGACGCATCCTCGGGGAATTTTACCAATATCTACACTTTGGATCCTCGTAGATATGGTGTTGCTTTGGGGTTCAGTTTCTAACAGGTCCAGATCGTGTTGGCGGGGAGATTGGTGGTCCTCCCAACGACCCGAACGGACAGTGCCAGCTAGTTCGTATTTCGACCCATGACTTTATAGCTTTTCCAGAGCGGCGTAATGCTCGATGACCGCCTCGTAAGCCTACCGACAAGGCGGTCATCGAACCGGCCAAATGCGAGCTGCACTCGAAATGCTTTTACGATCGCTCGTTGATGTCGCTACGAGATGCTCGCGGAAAGCTTAAGGCCTTACATAGATACGACAATGAAGAGTCACCGAATAGTGCAATCGGGATATCCGATGGTGATACTGGCAAACGCACTCTGCGAAAGGCGGAAACATGCTGACCCCTATGATCCAAGATTGGGTCAAAGTGCACGAGGTGCTGACGCGTTAGGAAAAGTTGGAAGGGGCTGCGGGGCAGACTTCTGAGAAAACTTATCCTAACTCTGTTCAGGTTTCATAACTGATTTTCGATCGACCGGAGCAGGCTCAACCGACGTGCGATTGTCGCGAGACAATTCGACCCATCCCAACCCAAGCGACTTCTGGATCGCGATCCAGCCATTTGTCATGGCGGCGATCGCCCGATCGAGATTTGCTCTGGCCTGTTCGCGCTTGCGGATCGAAGTGTTGAGTTCGCCTTGCGAGATTACCCCCGCGGCGCGGCGTTGCTCGTTAAGCTCCGCAGCCGTGTCGGCCTGTCGACTGATCTGCGCCAGCGCGGCTACGTTGGCTCTTTGTTGCCCGAACCGGGCAAGCGATTGTTCGGCGTCGCGCAGTGCGCCAAGGACCACTTCAACATAACGCGCTTCGGCCTCGTCGCGCGCACTCTCGGCCTGATCGATCGATGCTGCCGTGCGGCCGAAATCAAGCAGGTTCCACTGTAGCCGCGGCAAAGCGATTGCCGATAAGTTGCCCGGGTCCAGGATGTCGTCGGGCTCCGATCCGCCCAAACCGAGAATCCCCATGAAGGAAATCTTGGGGAAGCGAGCAGCCTCTGCCACGCCAATGCGCGCATTCGCCGCGGCCAGCATGCGTTCGGCGGCTCGAACATCCGGCCGCCGCGCTATTAGCGCTGCGGGATCGCCCACCGCGACCCGTTCGGGGGGAAGCGGAATTTCGGCCTGAGCCGCCAGGAGCCCGTCGAGTGCGCCGGGCGCTTCGCCCGTCAGCACCGCGAGCGTGTCTTTGAATACATCGATGTCCGCTTGAGCTTCCGCGATCTGCGACTTGAGCAGTTCGAGCTCGGCGTTCGCGTTACCGACCGGGAACAGCGCGAGAGCGCCCTGTGTATAGCGCTGATAGGTCAATTCGAGAATTTGCTGCTGCAAGTCGCGCTCTCGCTGGACAAGCTCGAGCCGCCCTTGCGCTTCTCGCAGGCTCACATACGCCCGCGCGATTTCGGCGGCGAGCTGGACTTTCGCATCCTCGGCGTTCGCCACCGAGGCCGCAGCCTGAGCGTTAATGGCCTCGACACGCCGTGCCTGCCCCCCAGCGAAATCGATCTCCCAGTTTGCGTTGAGCCCGAGGTTGTAGACGCTGAGGCTGTCCTGCTCTTCGGTGTCTGCAGGAGCGCCGGGCGATCCCGGGGGCGGGCCGCTGCCGATATCTAGCCCTGGGATATTCGCCTGGACCGCAGTCGCCTGCGCAGCCACGGCGGGTAGCCGGTTGGCGCGCTCCTGGCGGACAGAAGCCCTTGCCTGTTCGATGCGAGCGCGCGCTGCGGCCACGCCCGGATTGCCGGCCAGCGCACGCGCCTCAAGTTCATTGAGAACCGGATCGCCGAGCAGCGTCCACCAGTCGCCGGCAATCGGCGCCAACGGATCGATTTCGGGGCCGGCCCGTACGAACGCATTGCCTGCGTCGGTCGCAAGTTGCGGGGGGCCGGCATAGTCGGGACCGGACATGCAACCCGCGAGGAGCGCCATGGGAGCGAGGAGGGTTAGGGTCTTGCGCATAGAGTTCTCAGTGCATCGAAAGGGATAAGTTCTTCGGGAGAGGCTTGAGGAACAGTACCAGCGGCACCGTGACCAGGGTAATCGCGCCCATGGCGAAAAAGACATCGTTGTAGGTCATCACGAACGCATCGCGCTGAATGATGCCGGAAAGCATCTCCAGCGCGGCCTGTGGATTGCCCAACGACGCCGTCATGGTGTCCAGGTATTCCTGTAGCCGGGGGCTGTTGGCGTTGAGAGTTTCTTCCATCCGCCGACTATGATGCCACAGGCGCTGGTCCTGGAACGAAGCAAGCCCGGCGAGCGCGAAAGAGCCCCCTAGGTTTCGCGCCGCGTTGAAGATGCCCGAAGCATCGCCGGCATCCTCCTTGGCAACCGAAGCTACCGTCGCCTGGTTGAGGAACATCATCGTGAGGATCATGCCGATGCCGCGCAGGAACTGGCTTTCGGTGAACACTCCACCTCCCGATTCCGCTGTCAGATTTATGCTGACGAAACAGCTTAGCGCCATGATGAACATGCCCGCGCCGACCGCAATGCGGATGTGAATCCTGCGGATCATGAACGGGAGAACGGGCATCAACAGGAAAGCCGGAACGCCCATCCAGAAGATCACAAGTCCGGTCTGCAAGGCATTATAATCGGAAATTATCGCGAGAAATTGCGGGATCACGTAGGTCGAGCCATACATGACCATGCCAAGCGCCAGTGCCATCACCACGACGCTGGCAAACTGCCTGCTGAGCATCAGGCGCAATTTGAGCACGGGTTTGCGCGCGTAAAGCTGTCCGTAGGTCAGAAGTGCAAAACCCACGACCGTCATCAGTGTGAGCTGGACGATCAGCGTGGAATCGAACCACTCCTCACGGTGGCCTTCTTCCAGAACGATGGTCAGCCCACCCAACCCAAGGATCATACCAGCTATTCCCGCCCAATCAGCCTCGCGCAGGTAAACCCAGTCGGGCTTTTCATGGGGTAACCCGATGAATAGTAAAGCAAGGAGCAACGCGCAGACGGGCACGTTGACGAAGAAGGCGTAGTGCCAGCTCAGGTTCTCGGTAAGCCAGCCCCCCACCAACGGGCCCATTACCGGCCCAAGAACCACGGTCATTCCGAAGAGCGCCATGCCAATCGGCTGTTGCGATGGAGGCAGTCGCTTTGCGACGATGGTCATGGCGGTTGGAATAAGCGCGCCGCCCATGAACCCTTGACCGGTGCGACCGATGATCATCGTCGTCAGATCGGTGGCAATGCCGCACAACACCGAAAAGGCCGTGAAGGCAGAAACCGCGACGATGAGCAGCGTGCGAAGGCCGAGCAGTCTTTCCAGCCACGCGCTCAGAGGGATGATGATGATCTCGGCAACAAGGAAGGCTGTCGCGATCCAGGTGCCTTCGGTTCCGGTCGCGCCGATTTCCCCCTGGATCGTCGGCAGCGCCGAATTGACGATCGAGATGTCAAGCGTTGCCAGCATCGCCCCCAGCGCACCGGCGGCTACGGCGATCCAGGCCGTAGCATCGGCCTTTTCGACCGGCGGCGAAACCGCTGCAGCGGCGCCTGCCATCGGTCAGTCTCCGGCCGCGTTGCGGATCGAATCGAGTTGGTCTCTAGCGGCGCGCGTATCGACACTCGCGACAACAGACATGCCCGGCACCAGCAGACGCAGGATCTCGGGCGAAGCCTGAATGGATATGCGCACCGGGACGCGCTGAACGATCTTGGTGAAATTACCCGTCGCGTTCTGTGGCGGAAGGATTGAGAATTCTGCCCCGGTCCCGGGGGCGATGCTTTCCACTCTTCCTAATAGCTCGAGGTCCGGCAGCGCGTCGATTTCCAAGGTGACGGGTTGCCCCGGGCGGACAAGTCCGAGCTGCGTTTCCTTGAAATTTGCTGTCACGTAGAGGCGGTCGGTCGGTACGAGGCTCATAAGGCGTTGGCCAGGCTGGACAAATTGTCCAGGTCGGACCGTGAGGTCACCCACCCGCCCGGAAATACTGGCCTGGAGCGTGGTCGATGACAGGTTCAGACGGGCGGCCTCGAGTTGCGCACGAGCGGCGTTGGCTTGCGAATTGGCCTGGTCTATCTGCTCGCTAAGCGTGTTCTGTCGGCGCTGTGCCGCCGTGAGCGCGGCGCGCGCTGCCGCGACTTGAGCCTGCGCTTCTCTGGCCTGGGCCTCCAGCTGATCGAGCCTCTCGCGCGGCTCCGCTCCCGAAGCGGCAAGGGGGCGGTACCGGACAACCTGCTCAGCAGCGAGACCAGCCTGTGCAGATGCTGCTGCGAGCTGTGCACGGGCCTGGGCAATTGCCGCGTCCTGCTCTTGTTGCTGGGCGCGTACCGTATCTGCTCCGGCGAGCGACGCGGCGATCTGGGCTTCGACCTGGTTCGTTTGGGCACGATAATCTCGCACGTCCAGCTGGACAAGTGCATCGCCCGACGCGACCGTTTGATTCTCCGTCACTAATACGCGCTCGACGTAGCCCGCAATTTTGGGGGAGATGATGACGCTGTCGGCGGCAATATAAGCGTTGTCGGTGGACTGCTGGAATCTGCCGTACGTCTGATGATTGTAATACCAGTAGCTCCCGGCGAGCAGGACCAGAATGCCGGCGATCAGCAGACCCAGCCGGACCCGCGGACTGGACAACCCCGTCGGACGTGCGCCTTCATCGCTAGCCCCTGCTGTCTCGTCCGCCATGATTATTTCGCTCCTCGCCATCGTTTGAGCCGCTGCGCGAGCGATATAGCGGCCAAAACAAAATGCGAAAGTCCTTTACTATTTTTCTCCGATCGATAGGAATGTCTCATGCCAGAAGATGAGGGCACTCTCGCACTCGACAATGTCATCACCCACGATGATCGAGCGATCTTCATGATGGACCAGATCAGCCGCGCCGCGCGCAAGGCATTCGATGACCGAGCACAGCCGCTGAGCCTCAATCGTACGCAGTGGCGTGTGTTGGCGCAGCTCATCAGAGCTCCTGCCCTGAACCAGACGGACATCGCCAGGAGACTTGAAATCACATCCTCCAGCAGCGGCCTGGAAGACATGACGCCTTCGCGCTTGAGTGACCGGACGCGGCTTGCGCAAGTCATAGCAATATTCGGTCGCCACGGGCGGGGCGGCATCACGCCCGTGTTGGGACTAGGCCGATCTCAAACCAAAACACATTCGACGCGCCCGGATGCCCCGCTCGTGGCGATTGCGCCAGGGGACGAACCTCGGTCATGTTCTATAGCGGACAACCGAATGGAGCATGCGGGACGCGAACTTTCATTGCACCGGCCCTCTGCCGGACGAACAAACCGCTGGCGGCGTGCTAGATGGAAACTAACGCAAACTTCTCCCTAGTGGCGTGGATCGTTGGCATTCTGATGCTTACGACCATCGCTTTCGCGATGTGGCTAATCGATCCCAGACCAAATCAGGAAACATATCAGATCAAGTTTGATCGCTCCGTGGAAGGCCTTCAGTCGGGATCGACTGTAACACTATTGGGAGTCCCTGTGGGACAGGTAACATCGGTCCGTCTGGCGGAAAATGAACCGGAAAACGTGGTCGTTGTTCTGACTCTCGATCCTTCTGCGGCGAAAGTCCACGGCCTTGAAGCGACAATCAGCACGGATCTGATAACTGGAGAGGCTGCGCTCGTGCTCGAGGGCCGACGGGGTCGTGAGGGCATTTACACCGACAAGTCAGGAAAAAAGATCATTCCCGCCGCGGACGAAACCGGACTATTGGGGAGGGATGCGACCGCCACTGTAGAGACCGTGGCAAATAGCATTCGCGCTCTGAACGAAGGACTGGAGCCAGAAAAGCAACGGGTGATCACCTCCGATCTTGTCCGGCTTCGAGTCACGACGGCCGCACTCGCATCGGACGCCGAAGGTTGGGACGAACGATTGGCCTCAACAAAAGGAAGATTGTTAGACTTAGGGCAAAGGGTTGGTGGATGGGGAAATAATCTTCGAGATGCAGATCGGCGGATCTCAGGGCGGAGCGCTTCTGCTATCGCGCAACTACGCCTTCGCCAATTCAGGGAGGGGGTGCAGAACGCTGAAAACAAACTTTCCCAGATAAGGAGTGGCATTCCGGCGGTCGAAGATTCTTTGGTTGAAGGTGAAACGGACCTTCGCGAACTTAGTCGCGAACTTGCTCCTCTCAGTGAAAAAATCGAAGATATTCAGGTTGAGGGAATTACATCAAATCCTCCCCTCCCAGACTATCGGCCAAAAAGAAGAGAAGCTGGAACGAATATCGATGATTTAAAGTAAACCGAACGGATGACTGCTTCCGGGCAGAGCGCGCAGCCCGTAAAATAGCGGAGATTGGAGCGCAAAGCGGATAACGACCTACTCCGCGGTCAAGTTTGAAATTGAAATTCCGAGTCCTAAAAAAGGCATCGAACCAATACATTAGAGGGATTTTGCGGGCCTTTTGCGGGCTTTTCAGCTTGACCGAAATATCTAAACATCAGAAATTAAACGGAAAAGAAGTTCGAATGTGATGCCTCTTCTGGGCACCATTTGTTCTTCCGAGGACATCCCAAAAAGGTCGACAAAATGGCGGAATTCTGCCATTTTCTGATCGATCCGGTCTACAGATGTCCCAGAACATTTCAGCCGATCCGATCACAAGTGGGGCCATGAATGGGGCCACAGTGGGCCATATTTAGGCGGTGGCCCCATTGCCGATGGCCCCCACAATGGATTTTGGCTGAACAGCGGACGGCTCGTCGGATCGGATGGACGATTCGGGAGGGTGATTATGCCGTTGAAGGATGTCGAACTCCGCGCGCTCAAACCGCGAGATCGGGTCTACAAGCGTGCAGACGAGCGCGGTCTGTACATCGAGGTGCATCCGAGCGGCTCAAAGCTCTGGCGGCTGCGATATCGGTATCTGGGTAAGGATAAGCGCATCGCTTTGGGAGCATATCCCGAGGTCGGTTTGGCAGAGGCTCGCCGGAAGCGAGATGAGGTGCGCCAAAAGCTCAGGGGGGGGCGTGGATCCGCTGGCAGAGCGCCAGCGGGAGAGGCTGGTTGCTCAATTCAGTGCGGCGAACACCTTTGGCGAGGTCGCCAAAGAGTACATCGACAAGATGGTGGCTGAGGGTCGCGCGGTGGCCACAACGTCGAAGGCGAACTGGTTGCTTGAGCAACTAAGCCCAATCTCACAGCGCTCTATCGCCGAACTCACGCCGGTTGATGTGCTAGCTGCGCTTAAGCGGATCGAGGCCAGAGGGAAGCATGAAACCGCGCGCCGCTGCCGCTCATTCGCAAGCCGCGTCTTCCGCTATGCTGCGGCGACTGGTCGCGCCGAGAACGATCCTACCGCAATCCTGCGTGGCGCACTGGTCGCGCCGAAGGTGACCCACCACAGCGCGATTATTGAACCCGAAGCGTTCGGCGAACTGTTGCGATCGATCGACGCCTATTCGGGCAATGCAATCACGCGCCTCGCGATGCAGATTTCGCCGCACGTAATGACCCGTCCGGGCGAACTTAGACAGGCGGAGTGGTCGGAGGTGAACGCCGAGAAAGCGGTTTGGACGATCCCGCCCGAGCGCATGAAGATGCGCCGGCCACATGCAATCCCCCTTTCACGCCAAGTGCTGCACTACTTTGCCGAGCTACATTCTCTGACCGGGCCGACGGGCTTTATGTTTCCGGCGTTCCACACTTCGCGCCGCCCCATGAGCGAAAATACGATCAACCAGGCGTTCCGGCGCATGGGCTATGGAACTGGCGAGATCACCGCTCATGGGCTTCGCACCACCGCGTCAACGCTGCTGAACGAAAGTGGCAAGTGGAGCCCGGATGCGATCGAGCGATCGCTCGCGCATGCCGACGCGAATGTAATTCGCGGCACCTACAATCGGGGCTTCTACTGGGAGGAGCGCGTCGCCATGCACCAGTGGTGGAGCGATTATCTCGACCAGCTTCGCGCGAACCATACGCTAGCCAAGCGAGCGTGACTCCTTGCGGCCGAAGATGGGCCGAGAGCAGTCAGTCCGCTGGTGGCAGCTCAGCCAGGCGAAGCGGTCATTTCGAAAATAATGGACTTCTGTGGATGGCTCCCGCGTTGCAAGGGCAAATGCGATGTGCTGGCGCTTGGGTCGGGTGCAGACTTCTGTCCGGCCTGTTGATGCAGCCATGAAGTAGACTGCTGGCCCTGATGGTGTCCGCGAACTGGGTCCCGAACTGGTTTACAGGCTGTATCGCCTCGGCCATTCGCTGGGTTGTCCCGGTTCCCGGTCTGACCGGTTCGCCATCATCTCGCTTTGCTCTCACAACTCCTGAAGTGGCTTTCGCCGCTATTCCGTTTTGCCTCTACGCCGCCAACGCAGGCACGTGGCGCTCACGATAGACTTCCCCGCGGGTCATGATGGCCCAGACGATTCTCGCTGTTTTGTTTGCCAAAGCCACGGTGACCACCCGTGCGGGCTTGCGCGCCAGCAAGGCGAGAACGTTGGGATCGACCGCCTCCGGTTTTCTTTTCGCGTTCCGCACCACTGCCGTCATGCCGACCACCAGGAGCTTACGAAGATACCTGTCGCCCATCTTCGAGATGCGGCCGAGCCGCTCTTTGCCGCCGCTGGACTTCTGAAGCGGGGTTAGCCCCAGCCAGGCCGCGAACTGCCGGCCAGAGCGGAACTGAGATGGATCACTGACCGACGCTGCGAGTGCCGTCGCTCCGATCGGGCCAATGCCCGGGATCGTCATGAGGCGGGTGGCAACGTCGCTCTTGCGCTGCCACCCGATCAGATCACGTTCGATCTCCCGTACCTGGGCGTGGACATCGAGGGCTTGCTGCGACAGCCGCTCAACGATGCGAAGAGCATCGGACGGCACGTCAGGCGCTTCCCCGTCGACGATCGCACGTGCCTTCTCCAAAGCTCGATTGATGCCTTGGGGGATGTCGATGCCGAACTCGGCCAAAAGCCCTCGCATCATGTTGATTAGCTGCGTGCGCTGCTTGACGAACAGATCCCGCGTGCGGTGCATCGACAGCGCCGCCTGCTGCTCCGCTGACTTCACCGGCACAAAGCGCATCGTGGGGCGCGTCACTGCCTCGCAGATTGCTTCCGCATCCGCAGCATCGGTCTTGCCGCGCTTCACGTAGGGCTTGACGTAAGCCGGCGGCATCAGCCGAACCTCATGGCCCAGCTTGATCAGCTCCCGAGCCCAGTAATGCGACGTGCCGCAGGCCTCCATGCCAACCACGCAAGGCGGAAGCTTCTCGAAGAAGGGAAGCATCTGCGAGCGCCGCAATGCCTTGCGAACAACGGCCGTGCCCTGTGCATCTACGCCGTGAACCTGGAAAACGTTCTTGGCCAAATCGAGACCGATCGTGCTAATATCCATCTGGGTGGCTCCCATTTTGCTCGTGAATACCTGACGGTCTTCACACCTTGGCACCTAGATGCCGTGAGCGGGAGCCATCCACCTCATCTGGTTT
>NZ_QXFK01000007.1 GCF_003581645.1 Pelagerythrobacter aerophilus
TGTCTCCATCAAGGCGAGCGCTGCCTTCGAGAGGCAGCTTCCCAATGTGCTACGGCACCGAACTGACCTCGTCGGCCATCCTGCGCTGGTCGCAGGAGCGGCGCGTCGAGTGGCACTACATCGCGCCGGGCAAGCCGATGCAGAACGGCTTCGTGGAAAGCTTCAATGGCCGTCTGCGCGACGAATGCCTCAACGAGACGTTGTTCACCTCGCTCGCGCACGCCCGCTTCGTGCTGGCCGCCTGGCGGCACGACTACAACAACGTCAGGCCACACTCGAAACTG
The DNA here is from genome assembly GCF_003581645.1 of Pelagerythrobacter aerophilus. GTDB lineage: Bacteria > Pseudomonadota > Alphaproteobacteria > Sphingomonadales > Sphingomonadaceae > Pelagerythrobacter > Pelagerythrobacter aerophilus. Next base: position 285 of record NZ_QXFK01000007.1, read on the forward strand.
GGCGGGAAGACCCCCGCCGAGATCGCAGGCGAACGTGTCTGGGGGCATGCCCCCAGACACGTTGCCATCCCATCAAACATCAATCATGAAGGAGCGAGACTCTACCTCTGAGTGGTAACAATCAGGGGAGCACGTCAGTCGTCACCGCCGAGCGCGAGATCCCCACTGAAGATAACAGCGTTAATCGAAATGCCGTTTTTGGAACAATAGTTATCCACATCTTGCAGAAGTGCCTCCGAGACAACCCGAAGGTCATGCTGGAAATGCGGAGCCCAGTGCAGGTCGGACACGTGGAGAAGAGAAAGTTTCGTCAAACCAACAGCCTTAGTATGATTGCCAAGAGTCAGGGTTGGCCGACTGTCCGTCGTCAGAACATTTGGCACAACTCGCGGCGTAAATTAGCGGAGTGCGGGCCTCGTCTGGGGGTTGATGTTAAGCGGCGAGCATGCGGTGCTGCAAGCGCCGATATTTTATGGTCTGTTGTTTGATCCTTTCACGCTGTTTCATGATGGCCGGCGCCCTGCCGAAGTAGGCGTCGGCGGGCGTCACGTTGTCGAGGCTTTCATGGTATCGGCGGTGATTATAGTGCTCGACGAAGGCCTCGATCTGGGCCTCAAGGTCACCGGGCAGGAAGTAGTTTTCGAGCAGGATGCGGTTCTTGAGGGTCTGGTGCCAGCGCTCGATCTTGCCCTGGGTTTGCGGGTGCATCGGAGCACCGCGGACATGGGTCATCTTGTTGGCGTCGATATATTCGGCCAGTTCGCCCGCGATGTAGCTCGGACCATTGTCGCTGAGCAGCTTGGGCTTGTGCAGCACCGTGGCGCTGTCGCAGCCGGAAGCCGCCAGAGCGAGGTCCAGGGTGTCGGTCACGTCTTCGGCGCGCATGTTGGTGCACAGCTTCCAGGCGATGATGTAGCGCGAGAAGTCGTCGAGCACGGTCGACAGATACAGCCAGCCCCACCCGATGATCTTGAAGTAGGTAAAATCGGTCTGCCACATCTCGTTCGGTCGGGTGGTCTTGGTGTGGAACGCATCGGCGGCCTTGATCACGACATAGGCCGGGCTGGTGATCAGATCATGGGCCTTGAGCAGGCGGTAAACCGTGGCTTCCGACACGAAGTAGCGCCTCTCGTCGGTGAACCGCACCGCCAGTTCGCGAGGGGATAGCTCGGTCGTCTCCAGCGCCATCTCGACGATCTGGTCCCGGATGTCGTCACCGATGCGATTCCACACCCGGCTCGGCGCCGATGGCCGATCCTCCAGCGCCTCCGGCCCTCCTTCGAGGTAGCGGTCGTACCACCGATAGAAGGTCCGGCGGGCAATGCCGAGTTGGTCCAGCGTGCGTTTGGCTGGCAGATGTGACTGCTCGACGATCCTGATGATCTCGAGTTTCTCAGATGCGGGATACCTCATTCGTCGTCGCCCCCATCCCCGATCATGCTTTTTTTCAGCAGGCGGTTTTCGAGTGTCAGGTCGGCCACGCATTCCTTCAGGGCACGGGCTTCACGGCGCAGGTCGTGCACCTCGCCGGTGGTCGCGGCCCGGGCCGTGTCGCCGGCAAGCCGGCGCTTGCCCGCTTCCATGAACTCCTTCGACCAGGTGTAATAAAGGCTCTGCGCAATGCCTTCCTTACGGCACAGTTCGGCGATGCTGTCCTCGCCGCGCAGGCCATCCAGCACGATGCGGATCTTGTCCTCGGCCGAGAAGTGGCGCCGCGTCGCACGCCGAATGTCCTTCACCACCCGCTCCGCAGGGGCCTTCGGCGGCAATTTCTTCAAGGAGGATTTGGGCTTCATCTTCGTTCCTTCGTCACTACGACGAAGCCCAAATCCTCCTTACATCACAACCTCAAATCTGTGCCATGGGCGCTGACGGCGGACA
>NZ_QXFK01000008.1 GCF_003581645.1 Pelagerythrobacter aerophilus
TCCAAGACCATCATCGCCATCAACAAGGATGAGGACGCGCCGATCTTCCAGGTCGCGGACATTGGCCTGGTCGCCGACCTCTTCAAGGTGGTGCCGGAGCTGACCGAGAAACTGTAGATATGCGCAAGCTGGCGCGTCTCACACTCGCGGTACTGGCAACCCTGACTGCCAGCGCCGTGACGGCCGAACCCGCGCCAGCCACCGCTTTCACGCATGCCAATGTGGTCCCGATGGATAGCGAGCGCGTGCTCGCTGACCAGACGATCGTGGTTCGCGACGGCGTGATCGCGCAAATCGGCAAGGATGTCTCCGTTCCGGCCGACGCCACCGTCATCGACGCACGGGGCAAGTGGCTCTCGCCCGGCCTCGCCGACATGCACGTCCATTCGGAGGCGCCTGACGAGCTGGCGATCTATCTGGTCAATGGCGTCACCACCGTACTCAACATGGGCGGCGCGCGGCAGAATCTGGCTGGCCGGACCGCAGCCCGCGCCAATAGCGGGAAAATCGCAGCGCCGCACGTATACACGAGCTGGCTGGTTGATGGCACGGCCGACTACAACGGCCTGGTATTAGACACGCCCGAGCAAGCAAGCGCCTTTCCCGCGCTGGCGAAGGCGCAAGGCTATGATTTCATAAAGGTCTATGTCGGCCTGACACCCCCCGTCTATGCCGCACTGGCCCAGGCAGCCGAGCGCGCCGAGATGCCCATTATCGGTCACGGCGTGTACGCGGTTCGGATCGACAGCCAATTCGCCCAGGGCCAAGCGATGATCGCGCATCTGGAGGAATTCTTCTATTCCTACCTGTTTCCGCCCGGGCAGGGCGGAGGCGAGGATGTGCCGCCCGAGTCGCGGATCGCCGATGCGGTTGCACTCGCGAAACAGTACGATGCCACGGTCACCGCTGATCCGCTGACATATCGCACCATCGCCCTGCTCGCCAGCCATCCGGAACGCGGCCCGACCATCTTCCGCAGGCCCGAGTTCGACCTGTTGCCGCAGCGTCGTCAATTGCAATGGCTGTCGAGCGACTATTTCGCCAAGACCGCCAAATTGCTCCCACGCGCCGATTTCGAGCGACGGCTGGTCAAGGCGTTTGCCGATGGCGGTGTACGGCTGATCCTGGGGACCGACGCGCCGACCATCCCCGGCCTATTTCCCGGGGTTTCGGCGCATGACCAGCTCGATGAGCTGCTGGCCGCGGGCCTAACGCCCTATCAGGCACTGATGACCGCAACCGGAGCCGCGGGCGATTTCATCGCCAAGACCAAGGGCGGGACACCGTTCGGCCGCGTCTTGGCCGGTCAGCGAGCGGACCTCATCCTCTCCAACGCCAATCCGCTGGAAAATCCCGCGACGCTGCGTGAGCCGGCAGGTGTCATGGCAGCCGGCAAATGGTATGACGCAGACGATCTGGCGAAACTGCAGGGCACGGTCGCGAAGCACTACGGTTCGGCGCGCGAAACCCGCTGACACAGCGTCGAGCGCCCCGCTCTAAAGCAACGCGCTCACCCCATGGATCGTCACGCCCACCAGCCCGCCAACCAACGTGCCGTTGATGCGGATGAACTGCAGGTCGCGGCCGACGGCGTTTTCGAGGCGATCGGTGATCGTGCGCGCGTCCCAGCGGCGGACGGTTTCAGAAACGAGCTGGACGATCTGCCCGCCGTAACGGGTCGCGATGCCGACGGCGGTGCGGCGGGCGAAGCGGTTGACCTGCGGCTGCAGGCGCGGATCGTCGCGTAAGGCTGCACCGAGTTCCGCCAAGGTACCGCCCAGCCATCCATCCATTGTCGAGTCAGGATCGCGGGCCATGGCGATCAGGCCGGTGCGCATCCGTTCCCACACGCCCTGCCACCAGTTCGCGACCGCCGGATTGTCGAGCAGCTCGCGCTTCATCCGCTCGACCTTGGCACGAGTTTCGGGATCGTGGACCAGGTCGTGCGCGACTTTCTCCAGCCCCTCCTCGATCTTGCCGCGGAGTGGATGCTCCGGATCGACCAGCACTTCGGCGAGCAGGCGGTAAAGTCCGTCGAGAACCGAGTTCGCCAGACGTTCGTCTAGGCCGGTCCAGCGCAGCAGCGCATTAGCGCGCTCGTGGATCATCGCGCGGACCATTTCCTCGTTGTCTTCCAGCGTCAGACCCGCCCAGCGGATGATGCTGTCGATCAGCGGCAAGTGCCGCTTGTCGGCGATTGCCGCGCTAAGCATCTGTCCGAGCAGCGGGGCGGCTTCCAGCTTGTCGAGCTGGCGCTTGAGGCCGCTGCGCACCTGACCGCCGAGCCGTTCCTGATCGAGCGACTCAAGCGCGCCGGCGAACAGTTCGGCGGCACCTGCGCCAATCCGCGACTGCGCGCCGCCACCCGGCTTGACGAGAAAGTCGCCGACCGCCCGCGCGAGGTTCATCGCCTGCATCCGGCGCGCAACAACGGCGGGCGTGAGGAAGTTGTCGCGCAGGAACTGCGCCATCGTATCGGCGATACGATCCTTGTTTTCGGGAATGATCGCGGTGTGCGGGATCGGCAGGCCGAGCGGATGGCGGAACAGCGCCGTCACCGCGAACCAGTCCGCCAGCCCGCCGACCATCGCGGCCTCGGCGAACGCGTGCACGTAACCCCAGGCAGGATGCACGCCAAGATATTGGTGCGAGAACAGGAACACCCCCGCCATCGCCACGAGCATGGCCGTGGCGGTCATGCGCATGCGGCGCGCACGGTCGGGCGGGAGCGGAGCGCGCCTCATGGAGAGGAAACGCGCGGGTCGCGGCGGAGTTTCGCCGCTCACTCCGCGGGGTAGGGCCCCGGGGGCGGGCGCCGCGTTGCGGGGACCGGCTCCCCGTCCGGTCCGGGCTCCGGCGGCGGAGCGGGAGCGCGGCTCTCGTCGCCCGGACGGTAAGTGAGCAAGCGGCCACGCAGCCAGGGACCAAGTCGCTTTTCCAGGCCATCGGCGAGGCTGAACCCAGCCGGCACGATCAACAGCGTGAGGAGGGTGGACATGATGAGGCCGCCGATGACCACGGTGCCCATCGGTGCCCGCCAAGCGCCGTCGCCCGAGAGCGACAGCGAGACCGGGACCATTCCCGCCGTCATCGCGACCGTGGTCATCACGATCGGCTGCGCACGCTTGTGCCCCGCATCCATGATGGCGTCGAGCTTGCGCACGCCCTTGTCCATCTCCTCGATCGCGAAGTCGATCAGCAGGATCGAGTTCTTCGAGACGATGCCGAGCAGCAGCAGAATGCCGATATAGACCGGCATCGACTGCGGCTGACCGACCAGCCAGACTAGGAAAATGCCGCCCAGCGGTGCGAGTGCGAGCGAGGTCATGTTGACCAGCGGGCTCATCACCCGCTTGTAGAGCAGAACGAGCACCGCGAAGACCAGCAGGATGCCGGACATGATCGCGATCAGGAGGCTCGTCATCATTTCCTGCTGCCACTCGTCCTCGCCCACGAGGTCGCGGATCACGCCCTGCGGCAGGTCCTTCAGGATCGGCAGTTCGTTGATCTGTGCGTCGGCCTCGCCCTTCACCACCCCTTGCGCGAGGTCCGCGCCGATCAGCACGCGGCGGTTCTGGTTGTAGCGCTGGATCGTGGTCGGGCCGGAGCCGAAGCTGATATCGGCGACCCGGGACAGCGGCACCGTTCCGCCAGTGCGGGTGGGTACAGGCAGGTTCTCGATCGTCGTCAGGTTCTCGCGCGATTGCTCGGGCAGCTTGACCCGGATCGGGATCTGCCGGTCCGACAGGGAGAACTTGGCGGCGTTCTGTTCGATTTCGCCGAGGGTCGCGATCCGGATCGCCTGGCTCATCGCGGCGGTCGTCACGCCTAGCTCGGCGGCGAGATCGGCGCGCGGCTCGATGATGATCTCCGGCCGGTTGATATCGGCGCTGATGCGCGGCGCAACGAGTGTGTCGAGCGCTTTCATCTGTTCGACGAGCGTGGCGGCGGTCTCCTCCAGCAACTCCGGATCGGAACCTGCGAGCATCACAGTCACATCGCGCCCGCTGCCGAAACCGCCGGATTGCGACTGGAAACGCACCCGCGCATCAGGAATCTGCGCCAGCCGGGGCGCGAGCGCGCGTTCGAATTCAACCGATGTCCGCTCGCGATCGGGCTTGAGTGTGATGTAGATCGACGCATTGCCCACGCGCACGCGCTCGAGCGCGCGCAGCACCTCGGGCTCCTGATAGAGAATTTCCGCGACGTCATCCGCAACCCGCTCGGTGGTCTCTAGCGTGGTGCCGGGCACCATCTCGATCTCGACCTGACTGTTGTCGCTGTTGATGTTCGGCTGAAACTGGGGCGGAACGTTCATGAACAGCAGAATAGTGAGGATCAGCGCGAAATAGCCGGTCATCATCATCCACACACGGTGGTCGTAGAAGCGGGCCTCCAGCCAGCGCCAGGTGTCGTGGATGCCGCCGCCGATCATCCGCCAGGGAAGGCCTATCAGCTTGAGCAAGCCCCACCCGGCGCCGAACCCGATCGCCACGACCAGCAAGAGCTCGAGGGTCTCGATCAGCTTGAGGACGAGGAAATGGAAGATCCCTTCCCCACTAGCGAACAGGGCGCCTGCAACCGTTTCGGGTATGCTGATCGCCTGCAGCGCGTTGTACGCCCCGAAAACGACGGCGAACGGCACTACGATGAGCAACAGGACCGTTGCCAAGAACCCCAGTCCATAGAGGAAACGATTGCGCGGCCCCGCGAGCCCTTCGCGGCGCGCATGCATCTTTCCGCGATTGAGCGACCACGCGAGGACGCCCATGTAGCGGTCCATCATCGGCCCTTCGCCGTGTGCGGCATGCCCCTTGGCCTTGAGGAAGTAGGCCGCGAGCATCGGCGTGATCATGCGCGCGACGGCCAGCGACATCAGCACCGCGATCACCACGGTGATGCCGAAGTTCTTGAAGAACTGACCGGAAATACCGGGCATGAGCCCGACCGGCAGGAACACGGCGACAATGCAGAAGCTGGTCGCGACCACCGGCAGGCCGATCTCATCCGCGGCGTCGATCGATGCCTGATAGGCCGATTTGCCCATGCGCATGTGGCGCACGATGTTCTCGATCTCGACGATCGCGTCGTCGACCAGCACGCCTGCCACAAGTCCCAGCGCGAGCAACGAGAGCGAGTTCAGGTTGAACCCGAGCAGGTCCATGAACCAGAACGTCGGGATAGCCGAAAGCGGGATCGCGATCGCCGAGATCACCGTGGCCCGCCAGTCGCGCAGGAAGAAGAAGACGACGACGACCGCAAGAATGGCGCCTTCGATCATCGCCGCCATCGAGCTTTCGTACTGCTCTTCGGTATACTGGACGGTGTTGAACAACGGGATGAAGCGCACGCCGGGATTCTCGGCCTCGATCTTCTCGATCTCCTCCTTCGCCGCTTCGAAGACGGTGACGTCGGATGCGCCCTTGGCGCGCGACATCGCGAAGTTCACCACTTCCTTGTCGCGCACCTTGCTGATCGAGGTCCGCTCGCTATAGCCGTCGCGCACCGTGGCGACATCGGCCAGCTTGACGGTCCTTCCGTCGCCGAGCTGAATCTGCCGCTGCGACAGTTCGTAGGCGGTCTCGGTGCTGCCGAGGACGCGGACCGACTGGCGCGTACCGCCGACTTCGGTGTTGCCGCCCGCCGCGTCGAGATTGGTCTGCCGCAGCACATTGTTGATCTGGCTGGCGGTGACGCCGAACGCCTGCATCCGCTCGAGATCGATGATGACCTCTATCTCGCGGTCGACACCCGCGAAACGGTTTACCTCGGCCATGCCTTCGATCGAGAGCAGCCTTTTCGCCACCGTATCGTCAATGAACCAGCTCAGCTGCTCGATCGTCATATCGTCGGCTTCGACGGCGAAGATGCCGAGGAAGCCGCCCGAGATCTCCTCTTTGGTTATGCGCGGCTCGATGATCCCGTCGGGAAGACTGCCGCGGATCTGGTCGACCGCGTTCTTGACTTCGGCGACTGCATCGTTCGGATCGGTCCCGATCTCGAACTCGATGAAAGTGCTCGAACTGCCTTCGCTGGCAGTCGAGTTGATAGACTTCACCCCATTGATCGATCGGACCGCCGATTCCACGCGTTGCGTGATCTGGTTCTCGATCTCTGTCGGCGCGGCACCGGGCTGGGATATCGAAACGTTGACCGCCGGGAACTCGATCTCCGGGTTGTTGACCACATCCATCCGCGCGAACGACATCAGCCCGGCCAGCAGCAGCGCCGTGAAGAAGACGAGCGGAATGACCGGGTTGCGGATCGACCAGGCGGAGATGTTGCGGAAATTCATGCGCTCAATTCCCGTCCGCGGTTACCTTGCGAGGCGAAACGGTTTCGCCCGCGGTCAGGAACCCGCCGGCGCGCAGGACGACCTGCTCGGCGCCCGTAAGGCCCTCGGCGATCGCAATGCCCCGGCTGGTCACCAGGCCGATGCGGACGCCGCGCCGCTGCGCCTTGTTCTCATCGTCGATAACGAAGACATAGCTGCCCTCGTCGTCCGACAGGACTGCCGATTCGGGCAGCAACGGCGCTACGACGTTCCCGCCGCCAATGGTCGCGCTGGCGAAGCCACCCGGACGCAGCTCACGCGCGTAAGGCAGGGCGATGCGCGCGGTGCCCTGGCGGTTCGTCTCGTCTATGGTCGGCGAGAGCTGCCAGACCTGGCCGGTAAAGCGCTTGTCGGTTCCCACCGGTGTGACGGTGGCCGGGACGCCGACCGTCAGCTTGGCGAGATCGGATTCGCTTACTTTCGCAAGCATCTCCATCTCGCCGCCCTTGGCGATGGTGAACAGCGGTTCGCCGCCGCCCGCAACGGTCTGCCCAGGCTCGACGTTGCGGTCCAGCACCAGGCCGGAGGCCGGCGCATAGATGTTGAGCCGCGCGGTGCGTTCCTGAAGCTCGCGGAGCTGTGCGCGGGCGACCTGAACCCGGGCGCGGGCCGCGTCGCGGGTGGCGGTCAGCCGATCGACGTCGGCCTGCGAAATGAACCCGCGGTCGACCAGTTGGAGCGCACGGTCGAGATCGGCCTGCGCGAGATCGGCGTCGGCCTCGGCCACGGCAATATTGGCGCGCGCGGATGCGATCTGCTGCGTTTGCACGGAACTGTCGATGACCACGAGAACCTGGCCCTGGTTGACCCAGTCGCCGGCATCGACCGGCACGGAGACGACACGGCCACCCTCGCCCACGGAGCCCACCGGCAGAGGCCTGCGCGCGGCGAGCGTCCCGCTCGCCTCGATCTGGCCTTCGATCGTGGTCGTGCCCGGCGTAATCACCGATATGACCGGCAACTGCGACTGGTCTTCGCCGGCGGCGACGTTCGCACCGTTGCCCCCGCGGGTGACGAAGAACGCAATCCCGGCCAGCACGATCAGCGCGATCACGCCGATTATGATCAGCCGGCGCCGCCGCGTGGCACGTACGTTCATTTCCCCATCGAGATCGGCGGGATAGCCTTCGGCTCTGTCGGCCGTGACGGTCGTTTCGTAGTTCATCGCGTTCTCAGCCTTCCGGAACCGGGCAGTGTATTACCCCTATAACTCACTGCTGGCAATAGCCGGTCGCCATTAAACCGCTGCGCGAAGCGCGACAATCCGCAGTTCGACGGGGGGCGTATGCGCCCGACGAATGACCACGAAATGCGAAAGGGCGGGGACGGCTTTCGCCGCACCCGCCCTTGCATGTGTTCAGGAGATCGCGGCGCTTAGCGAACGCGGCCGCGCTGAACCAGGTTCACGATAGCTAGCAGCACGATGGCACCGACGAGGGCGATGATGAGGCCGGTCAGCGAAAACTCCTGCACGCTTCCCTCGACACCAAACAGGGGTCCTGCGAGCGCATTGCCGATCAGCGAGCCGATACAGCCAACCACTACGTTCCAGAAGATGCCCATCGACGCGTCGCGGTTCATCACCAGGCTCGCCAGCCAGCCGGCAACGCCGCCGACGATGATTGCGATAATCCATCCCATTCGGAAATCCTCCTGTTTATGCAGTGCCCGGCTCAAACGAAGCGCAAGGCATTGCGGTTCCCGGCATTTTCCATACCGCGGCAGGAGGATACGACAAATGTGGGTCGAGAGCTAGGCCGGGCGCATACCTCGCGCTGGAGCGGAGCGGGCGGATCAGTACTTCAACTGCCGCTCGTAGAGGTCGCGGTAGTGCTGAATCCGGGTGACGCGCAGGCCCTGCATGCCCGACCGGTCGACCGCCCGCTGCCAGGATGCGAACTCCTCCAGCGTCAGGGAATAGCGATCGAGCACTTCATCGATGGTCAGCAGGCCGCCATTGACCGCGGCAACGACTTCCGCCTTGCGGCGAACGACCCAGCGCTTCGTATTGCGCGGCGGCAGATCCTCGAGCGTGAGCGGCTCTCCGAGCGGGCCGATCACCTGGGCGGGGCGGAATTTCTGGTTCTCGATCATCGTATCTCTCGGTCGCCGGCCCACCGCGCTCTCTGCGGCGGCAAGATCTTGCCGCCCGGATCTTTGCCATGGGTTAAATTATTAAGGTTAACGAGGCGTTGCTTTTGGCGCCCCGCATCTCCTGCACGCTCGCCGAATCGCTCGAAGTTGCCCACCGGATGATCGCCTGCGGCCGTCATTGCGTGGCGCACTTCGTCCGCGGCGGCCAGCCGCATGACGATTTCCTCCCAGCAGGGTACGCGCAATGCGCTGCCTTCGGCCGGCCGGCCGGCCACAGCGGGTATGATGGTGCCTTCGAACATGGACTCGCCTTACGCCCGAGATCGTCAACGTGAGGTAAAGCCGACCATCATTTGTCGCCGAGAATTCATCCGCGCGGCTGCGGCTTTATGGATTGGCCGCGGACGTGTATGGGCCCGCGCATGAACGCACCCGCCACCTTTGCGCGTGAAATGGATCGTGCCGCGCTGTTCGACTTGCCGCGCCCCGCGCAGGAAAGCCGGATCGTCGTGGCTATGTCCGGCGGGGTCGACTCTTCGGTCGTCGCCGCCCTTGCATCGGCGAGCGGCGCGGAAACCATCGGCGTCACGCTCCAGCTCTACGATTATGGTGCCGCCACCGGTCGCAAGGGCGCGTGCTGCGCGGGCGACGACATCGCCGACGCGCGCGCCGTGGCCGACCGGCTCGGTATCGCGCACTACGTGTTCGATCACGAGAGCGCGTTCCGCGAAGAGGTGGTCGAGACGTTCGCCGACGATTACCTCGCCGGGCGCACGCCGGTTCCATGCATCCGCTGCAATATGGGGCCGAAGTTCACCGATCTCTTCCGCATGGCGCGCGAGCTCGGAGCGGACTGTCTGGCCACCGGGCACTACGTGCGGCGGATCGCCGGCGCCGAGAGCCCCGAACTCCACCGCGCGCTCGATCCGGCCCGCGACCAGTCGTATTTTCTCTATGCGACGACCGAGGAACAGCTCGACTTCCTGCGCTTCCCGCTGGGCGGCCTGCCGAAAAGCGAGGTGCGCCGCCTCGCCGAAGCCGCCGGCTTGCGCAACGCGGCCAAGCCCGACAGCCAGGACATCTGCTTCGTGCCCGACGGCGACTATGCCAGGATCGTCAAGACGCTGCGTCCCGAAGGCGGCGAGCCCGGTCCGATCGTCCATACTGCCACCGGCGAGACGCTTGGCACGCACAGGGGCATCGTTCACTACACCGTCGGGCAGCGCAAAGGCCTCGAGATCGGCGGTCAGGCAGAACCGCTCTACGTCGTTGGAATCGATGCGGAAAGCCGCACCGTCAGGGTCGGTCCCCGGCACATGCTGGCAGTCACCGCCGCCCGACTGATCGAAACCAACCGCATCGGCCCGCTGCCGCAGACACCGCTAACGGCCAAGGTCCGCTCGCTCGCCAAGCCCGTCCCGATCACGATCGACGGACCACTCGGGGGCGGCGCATCCTGCACGATCCGCTTCGCCAACCCAGAATACGGCGTCGCCCCGGGCCAAGCCGCCGTGATCTACGCCAGCGAACGCGTCGTGGGCGGCGGATGGATCGATTCCACTGAAGGCGCTGTTCCCTAGCGCTGATTGGCTGAGGTCAAGAATCTCGAGTTGTTTAATCTCGGGAATTTTCGATCCACTAGCACAAACGCTTATGGCAACTTGCAAGACTATGCTGCGCTGCAGGACTATGCTGCAGATCGTACGCGCGCCTCGATCGTGTATTCGCCAGCGACGGTCACAAGTCAGATTCTGCGCAGCCGGCGCGACACGAGACGCACAGCCCGATTGACGATGTAGCCATTGACTACAATGTCGCCGTAAGCTACATAATGAAAGTGAGACAGATCACTTACACGCGCGCGGCCCTCAAGATCCTTCGGAAGATGCCCGCCAACACCGCTAGGCTGATCGTATCCAAAGTGGAGCAATATGCTGCCGATCCCGCGTCACTCGCGAACAATGTGACCGAACTTAAGGGCCGAACGGGCCTTCGTTTGCGAGTTAATAGCTGGCGCGTGATCATGAATGACGATGGGACCGTTCTTGCGGTTCTCGAGATTGGCCCGCGCGGAAGCGTATACGGATAGGAGCTAGATGATGGATACCGTGACCATTGACCGCGCCGAATACGACCGCCTGACGGAGGCAGTGAACGAACTTGAGGATCTGCGCGCTTATGACCGGGCCATGGCGCGTCTGGAGGCCGGCGAGGATGAGTTGATCCCTGCCGAAGCGGCCGCGCGCCTCCTTTCTGGCGAAAGCCCAGTGCGTGTGTACCGCGAGCTGCGCGGCCTCACGCAGCAGCAACTTTCCGATGCGTCGAACGTAAACCGCGTGCAGATTGCTGATATCGAGGTGGGCCGGAAGCAGGGATCCATCAGTACCGTGAAGCGGCTTGCCGAAGCGCTTAACGTTGCAGTGGACGATCTCGTTTAGGCATTTTCATGCAGTTGTACGTGCGACGACGAGAGTTCGGGTCGGCGGCCATGATCTCCGCAAACCCTGCCCGCTGAGATTACCGTCTCTACTTGACCGGCCCCTAGGCCGCGCACGCGCGAGTTCGCGCAACAAACACCATGCTTTCCGGTGTGCGGTCTCAACCCTCCCACGGCTCCAACACACAGCCGTAGCCGTCGCGCAAGGTGGCGGTTTCGTTGGCGAGGAGGGGGAAGCGGGCGGTGACGCTCTTTGTCTCGGCATCCTCGCTCAGGATGACGAGTTCCATCCCGGCGAGCTTGTCCTTCCCGCAGTCTTCGAGGCTGCGCCCGCCGAGGTAGCGGCACGAGCATGCGACGCGTGCGGAATAGGCTGCCGCGGTCTGCGAGTATCCGGTGATCGGCGCGCGGAAGTACCACGCGAAACCCGCTGCGATCAGCACCACGATCCCCAGCACCAGCGGCCAGCGCCGGCGGCGCAGTTGGCCTTTGCGGGAGGAGGATTTTGCCATTGCCAAGCCTGCCATGCTGCGCGAGGGAACGCCGCATGCGCCTGCGGCCCGCCCCCCTTATCGTCTGCCTCGCTTCGCTGCCAGCCCTGCTCTCGTGCAGCGACGCTGCGCCCGTGCCGGAGCCGCTGACCGAGAAAGCGTTGGCGGCGGTGAGCGAGAATCCGGGCGCCCCGACCGAGCAGCTTGCGCGCCGGGTGGACGACCTGTTCGCAAAGGAAGGGCTTGGCGAGACCCGCGCGCTGATCGTGATGCACGGCGGCGAGATCGCGGCCGAGCGTTACGCGCCGGGCTATGACAAGGATACGCGCTTCGTCAGCTGGTCGATGGCCAAGACGGTGACGGCGGTGATGATCGGCATGCTGGTGGCCGACGGGCGGCTGGCGCTCGACGACTCGCCGCCGGTACCCCGCTGGCAGCGCCCGGGCGACCCGCGCGGAGAGATCACCCTGCGCCAGCTTCTCCAGATGCGCAGCGGGCTGCGCCATACCGAAGGGGGCGATCCGCCATACGAATCATCCGAAGTGCGGATGCTGTTCCTCGACGGGCGTGACGACATGGCCGACTGGGCCGAGAGTCAGCCGCTCGAAGCCGAGCCGGGGCGGGAGTTCGAGTACTCCTCCGCCACCAGCGTGATCCTGGCCGACATCGCCGCGCGCGTGCTTTCCCGCAGTGACGATCCGGAGGCACGGCGGCGCGCCGTCGCGGACTATCTCGAGACGCGGCTGTTCGTCCCTCTGGCGATGGATTCGATGGTGCCGGAGTTCGATGCCAGCGGCACGTTGATCGGCGGCAGCCTGATCCACGGCAATGCGCGCGACTGGGCGCGGTTCGGCGATTTCCTGCGCAACAAGGGCTCCTACCGCGGCATCCAGCTCGTCCCGCGCAAGTGGATCGAGCTGATGACCACGCCAAGCCCGCGCAGCCCACACTACGGCATGCAGACCTGGCTCAACCGACCGCTGGACGACGAGAGCGGGAGCAAGAGCCACCCGCTGTTCCCCGACCGCGCGCCTGCGACGATGTTCGCGGCGATCGGCCACATGGGCCAGTACATCCTCGTTTCGCCCGAGCAGAAGCTGACCGTGGTCCGCCTCGGTCATTCGGATGCCGAGGAGCGCAAGGCGATGCTGCAGGAGCTCGCCGATATTGTGGAGCTCTATCCGGCGACTTGAGCCCGCGCGACTCTCACTCGGGCAGGTAAAACGTCCCCTCCACCACCGTCACGCACGGGCCGCCGAGCCAGGCGCGATCGCCTTCGAAGCGGCAAGTGAGGTCGCCGCCGCGGCGGGAAGCCTGGTGGGCGGTGAAGCTTTCCCGCCCCAGCCGGGCCGCCCAGAACGGCGTGAGTGCCGCGTGGGCGGAGCCGGTGACGCTGTCCTCGTCGACCCCGCCGCCGGGCACGAAGACGCGGCTCACCACATCGACGTCGCGGCCCGGCGCGGTGCAGATGAACTGGTCATCGCCGAGCGCGCCGAGGCCGCGGAGGTCGGGCGCCAGCGCGCGAACCTCGTCCTCGCTGCCAAACAGATAGATCCCGTAACGGTCAGGATTACGCCAGATCTCGAGCGGCTGCGCGCCGAGCAGCGTGACGGCCTCGGGCCGGTCGGAGCGCTCGGTGGGGATCGCGGGCAGCGCAAGCTCGTAGCCCGCTTCGCTTCGCCGCACTTCCAGCACGCCCGCCTTCCGGGTGCGGAACGTCACTCGCTCCCCGCCGTCGCGGCCGAGCAGCACGTGGCCGCTGGCGAGCGTCGCATGGCCGCAGAGGCGGATTTCGCAGGCCGGGGTGAACCAGCGCAGCTCCCAATCCGCCGCGCCGGTTTCATCGGGCACGACGAAGGCCGTCTCGGCGAAGTTGTTCTCCTCCCCGATCGCCTGCAACACATCGTCGGGCAGCCATTCGCCCAGCGGCATGACCGCGGCCTGGTTGCCGGCGAAAGGCCGGTCGGCAAAGGCATCGACATGCCAGTAGGGCAGCTTCATGGCGCGTCCTTCTCCAGCTTCTCGAACTCGTCGGTCTCCGCGAGCGGGTTGTCCGGTTCGTCGACATGGCCCTGCGGGTCGATGTGGATCAGTAGCTCCATCTCGGGAAAATGACTGCAGAGATCGGCTTCGACCCGTTCAATGATTTCGTGCGCCTGGGCGACGGTCATGGTGCCGGGGAGGTCGACGTGAAATTGAACAAAGTCGCGCGTGCCGCTCGTGCGCGTGCGAAGATCGTGGAGGTTGGTCAGCTCCGGGTGGCGGGCGGCGCGTTCGACGAAGCGCTGGCGCTTATCCTCCGGCCATTCGCGGTCCATGATCTGGTCGATCGCCTCGCTCGCCGCGCGCCAGGCGCCCCACAGCAGCCAGGCCGCGATCGCGAGGCCGAACAGCGGGTCCGCGCGCGAGAAGCCGAGATACTGGTCGAGCACGAGCGCGGCGATGACCGCGAGGTTGAGCAGCAGGTCGGACTGGTAGTGGACGTTGTCGGTCCGGACCGCGAGGCTGCCCGTGCGGCGGATCACGTGGCGCTGCCAGGCGAGCAGGGCGAAGGTCGCGAGGATCGCCAGCAGCGAGACCGCGATCCCCTCCTCCGCCGCAGTGGTCTCGCCGCCTTCGATCAGGTGCGAGATCGCCCGGAACGCGATGCCCGAGGCGGAGAGCGCGATCAGCATGACCTGGAACACCGCCGCCAGCGCCTCGGCCTTGCCGTGGCCGAAGCGGTGCTCCTCGTCCGCCGGCTGCGCCGCGATCCACACGCCGGCGAGCGTGGCGAGGCTGGCGACGAGGTCGAGCGCGGTGTCCGCGAGGCTGCCGAGCATCGCGCTCGATCCGGTGCGCCAGGTCGCCCAGCCCTTGAGCACGGCCAGGAACAGCGCCGTCGCGATCGAGGCATAGGCGGCGCTGCGGGTCAGCGCGGCGCGATCGGCGGGGGCGGCCTGCGCGGTCACGGGTAGAGCAGCGTGCTCGACCAGCCCTCGCCCTCGCGGGTGAAGAGGCGCCGGTCGTGAAGGCGATTGGGGCGGTCGAGCCAGAACTCGATCCGCTGCGGCCGCAGGGTGAACCCCGTCCAGTGCGGCGGCCGCGGCACTTCGCCCGAAGCCTTGCACGCGTCCTCCAGCGCCTCGACCCGGGCTACGTAAGTCGCGCGGCTGTCGAGCGGGCGCGACTGGTCGCTCGCGGCCGAGCCGAGCTGGCTGACGAACGGACGCGAACGGAAATAGGCGTCGGCCTCGGCCGCACTGACCTCCATCAGGGGACCCTCGATGCGGATCTGGCGCCGCAGGCTCTTCCAGTGGAACAGCAGCGCAGCCTGGGCATTGGCGCGGATTTCCTGGCCCTTGCGGCTCCGGGCGTTGGTGAAGAAGGTGAAGCCGCCCGCCCCGTGCCCCTTGAGCAGGACCATGCGGACCGAGGGCGCGCCGTCCGGCGTGGCGGTGGCGAGCGCCATGGCATTGGCATCGTTCGGCTCCGTCTCCCGCGCCTCGGCCAGCCATGCGTCGAACAGGGCCAGCGGATCGCTGTCGGGGAGGGCAGTTTGTTCAGCTTCCACCGGGCATTCCTGACTAAGTGTTGACACATGCGACACGCTTCGCCGCCTCCCGGCGGGAAAGTCGCACATGGCCGTGACCTTACAACCAAGCGGCCGGACCGCAGCCCCGCCGGATATTGCTCAGCCCTATCGCGCGGGATGCGTGGAGGAAAGCCTCTGCCCACCGCCACGCCGCTTGCGCGGCGAGACTGTTGCACCTAGCTAACACGCCATGGCCGATCCCTACACAACGCTCGGTGTTTCGCGCAGTGCGACCGAGAAGGACATCAAGAGCGCCTACCGCAAGCTCGCCAAGGAGCTGCATCCGGATCGCAACAAGGACAATCCGAAGGCCGCCGAACGCTTCTCGCAAGTGACGCAGGCCTACGATCTGCTCAGCGACAAGGACAAGCGCGCCCGTTTCGACCGCGGCGAGATCGATGCGGACGGCAACCCGGCCAATCCCTTCGCCGGCATGGGCGGTGGCGGATTCGCCGGTGGTGCGGGCCGCGGCCAGCGCGGTTTCCGCGCGGAGGATTTCCAGGGGTTTGCCGACGAGGGCGTCGACCTGGGCGACATCTTCGAAGGGCTGTTCGGCGGCGGCATGGGCGGCGCGCGGCGCACGGCCGGCGGCATGGGCGGCGGTTTCGGCCAGCAGCGCCGCCCGCCCCCGCCCCGCAAGGGCGGTGACATCGCCTATCGCCTGCGCGTGCCTTTCGTCGACGCCGCGGTCCGCAAGGATCAGCGCATCACCCTGGCCGACGGCAAGACGATCGACCTCAAGCTGCCCGCCGGGGTCGAGGACGGCACGCAGATGCGCCTCAAGGGCAAGGGCGACCAGGGCCCCGGCGGCGCCGGCGATGGGATCGTCACGATTTCGATCGATCGCCACAAGTTCTTCCGCCGCGACGGCGACGACGTGCGCATGGACCTGCCGATCACGCTCGACGAAGCGGTGAACGGCGCCAAGGTCCGCTGCCCCACGGTCGACGGCCCGGTCATGCTGACGATCAAGCCCGGCACCAGCGGCGGGACCACGATGCGCCTCAAGGGCAAGGGTTTTTCGGCCAAGTCCGGCCAGCGGGGCGATCAGCTGGTGCAGCTCGAGATCGCGCTGCCGGCGGACGTTTCGGAACTGGCCAAACGGCTGGAAGGCTGGCAGGACGGCGGCAACCCGCGCGCCGACCTGGGAACCTGACCCGGGCCCCCGCCAACCGAACGGGCCGATGAGCGAGAAAGACCTTCCCCAGCCTGAGGAACGCGTGGTCCACACGCTCTCGCCCGAGGAACGGCGCAAGGAAGCGATAGAGGCCAGTCTCGGCCTGCGCGAGCGCGTGGCCCAGCACGTCGGCCCCGGTACGCGAGCGTTCGAGGTCGCCAAGCGCGTGCTCGTCGGCACCTACAACGACGGTTTCATCCACGCCGGCAACCTCGCCTACATGGCGATGCTGGCGATCTTCCCCTTCTTCATCCTCGGCGCGGCGATCTTCTCGTTCGTCGGCGAGGAAAGCGAACGCGCGGCGACGATCGAGGCGGTGCTCTATGCCCTGCCGCCGATCGTCGGCAACGTGATCGAGCCGGTCGCGCGCAACGTCGTCGAGGCGCGCAGCGGCTTACTGCTGTGGGCCGGCGGGCTGGTCGCGCTGTGGACCGTATCGAGCCTGATCGAGACGATCCGCGATATCCTGCGCCGGGCCTACGGCACGGCGGCGACCGAGGCGTTCTGGAAATACCGCCTGCTCTCCGCCGGGGTGATCGTGGCCGCGGTGGTCCTGCTGATGCTCTCGCTGATCGCGCAAGTGGTGATCGGCGCGGCGCAGGAAGTGATCGACGCCTATCTCCCGTGGCTTTCGCACGTGATCTCGCAGTTGCAGCTCTCGCGCCTTATCCCCGCTTTCGGCTTGTTCGGATCGCTCTATCTGCTGTTCCTGACACTCGCTCCCAGTGCCTACCGAGATCGGCGCTATCCCAAGTGGCCGGGCGCGCTCGCGACGACGATCTGGTGGGTGGCGGTAACGGTGGCGCTACCGCCGGCGATCCGCAGCTTCTTCAGCTACGATCTGACCTACGGCAGTCTGGCCGGCATCATGATCGCGCTTTTCTTTTTCTATCTCGTCGGCCTAGGGATGGTTATCGGCGCCGAACTCAACGCCGCCATGGCCGAGACTCCCGAGGAAGAGGAGAACCGGATCGGCCAGGCCGACAATCGTAGACGGGCGGCGGCGCGCCGCGCGGCGGTGGAGAAAGCACGCGCCTTGGCAGAAGAGCAGAAAGAGGAAACGAGATGAGCGGGTTGATGGCTGGCAAGCGCGGGCTGATCATGGGTCTCGCCAACGACAAGTCGCTGGCCTGGGGCATCGCGCAGAAGCTGCGCGAACACGGCGCGGAACTGGCGTTCACGTATCAGGGCGAGGCGCTGGCGAAGCGCGTGAAGCCGCTCGCCGAGCAGCTTGGGTCGGATTTCACCTTCGAATGCGACGTGTCGGAGATGGACGCGCTCGACGCGGCGTTCGAGACGCTGAAGAGCCGCTGGGAAACGATCGACTTCGTGGTCCACGCGATCGGCTTTTCCGACAAGAACGAACTGCGCGGGAAATATGTCGACACCAGTCTCGACAACTTCCTGATGACGATGAACATTTCCGCCTACAGCCTGGTCGCGGTGGCCAAGCGGGCCGCGCAGATGATGCCGAATGGCGGCAGCATCCTGACGCTGACCTATTACGGCGCGGAGAAGGTCATCCCGCACTACAACGTCATGGGCGTCGCCAAGGCCGCGCTCGAGACCAGCGTGCAGTACCTCGCCAACGACCTCGGCCCCGACAATATCCGCGTGAACGCGATCAGTGCCGGCCCGATCAAGACCCTCGCCGCAAGCGGGATCGGCGACTTCCGCTACATCCTGAAGTGGAACGAGCTCAATTCGCCCCTCCGCCGCAACGTCACGATCGAGGACGTCGGTGGATCGGG
This sequence comes from Pelagerythrobacter aerophilus, assembly GCF_003581645.1. Taxonomy (GTDB): domain Bacteria; phylum Pseudomonadota; class Alphaproteobacteria; order Sphingomonadales; family Sphingomonadaceae; genus Pelagerythrobacter; species Pelagerythrobacter aerophilus. The sequence continues at coordinate 17,859 of NZ_QXFK01000008.1, forward strand.
ACTCTATTTCCTGTCCGACCTCTCCTCAGGCGTCACCGGCGAGACGCACCACGTCGACGCGGGCTACCACGTGGTCGGCATGAAACAGGAAGACGCGCCGGATATCGCGCTGGACCGGTAGGGCTTCAGTCGCTCTCGCAAGCCTCGGCGACCGGCACGGTCCGCTCGCCGAGGCCGAGCCGCGGAAAGCTGCGCGCGAGGATGAGCAGGACGGTCGGCAGCACCATGGTGAACAGGATATCCGAGATCGTCTCGTACACCAATCCTTCGCGCGCCGTTCCATAGGTCAGCGCCCGCGACCAATCGAGCAGCTCGTTGCCGATCTCGAGGGCGAACACGAACAGCCAGGGCCAGGCACTCGCCAGCCCCCGGCGCATGAACGCCGCCGCGAGGACCTGCAGCAGCAGCCCGAAATAGGCATGCAGAATCGAGTGGCTGATGCCGGTCCAGTCCGAGAGCCAGAACTTCCACCCGATCCACTCGGCCGCAATGCGAACGATCCACGGATCGGCCTGCGCTGCCAACGCCATGAAGAACGAGCCGATTTCCATCGGCGGCGACATAGGGTGCAGCTGGTGGGGTGGCAATGGCGGTACGACAATGCGGGGTATTTCGTCCATGTACCGCCGCTGTCGCAGGCGGCGGTGCGCGGCCGCTATGCGTGTCGGGTGGCGCGCTCTAGGACCGCAGCGCTGACCTCGGCCGTCTTGCGGATCTCGTCTTCCGTCAAGGTCGGATGGACCAGCCACATGATGCTCGTCTCTCCCAGCTCGCGAGCGACCGGGAGCCGCTCGGGTGGCCGCAGATCGGTGCCTTCGAAGGCTTTCTCAAGATAGACTTCGGAGCAGCTGCCCTGGAAGCACGGCACGCCGCCCGCCACGATCTCCGCAACGATCCGGTCCCTGTCCCAGCCAGGCGCGAGCCGCTCCGGCTGGACATAGGCATAGAACTTGTATTGCGCGTGGACGGTATCGCGGTCGCCGATCACCGGGGTGCGGACAATGCCCTCCGGGCCGGAATGAGGCCCAAGCGCCTGATGCAGGATATTGGCGTTCCGCGTTCTGGCGGCCGTCCAGTCGGCCATTCTCCGGAGCTGAATACGGCCGATCGCCCCCTGAACCTCGATCATCCGCCAGTTCGTGCCGAAGCTCTCGTGCACCCAGCGAAAACCTGGCGGGTGCGAACGTTCGTATACCGCTTCCCAGCTCTTCCCGTGGTCCTTGAACGACCACATGCGGGACCAGAGATCGCGATCATTGGTCGTGACCATGCCGCCCTCGCCCCCTGTCGTCATGATCTTGTCCTGACAGAAGGACCACGCGCCGACGTGGCCAATCGATCCGACGCTGCGCCCCTTGTAACGTGCGCCGTGCGCTTGCGCGCAGTCCTCGATCACCTTGATGCCCCGCGTTTCGGCAAGCGCCATGATCGGATCCATATCTGCCGGCCAGCCGGCGAGATGGACGACGATGATCGCACGGGTGCGGTCGGTCAGATGAGGTGCGATCGTCGCCGCGGAGATATTCCCGCTGTCGCGCTCGACGTCGGCAAACACCGGAACGGCGCCTGCGTTGACGACGCAACTGACGGAAGCGAGGAAAGTCCGCGGGGTAACGATGACCTCATCGGTGGGCGAACCGCCGTTCGCTGCGCCGATGCCCAATCCGTGCAGCGCGAGGTCGAGCGCGACCGTCCCGTTAGCCAGCGCGATGGCATGCGTGCATTCCGACCATTCGGCGAACTCGCGTTCGAACTGACGGCATTCCTCACCCGTCCAATAGTTGACGCGGTTGGAGCGCAAGACCGCGGAGACCGCGTTCACTTCCTCCTCGGTAAAACTGGGCCAAGGGGCGAAAGCGGTGTTCAGCATTTCATCTCTTTATCCATGATCCGGGCAGGATTGCCGACGACGGTGACACCGGGAGGTACATCCTTCGTCACCACGGCGCCCATTCCGACGGTCGCGCCGGCGCCGATCGAGATACCTTGGCGGATGATCGCGCCCGATCCGATATAAGCATGGCTACCGATCGTCACGTTGCCGTTGCAGCGCACTCCCGGGGCGAACGTGACGTAGTCTCCGATCACGCAGTCGTGTTCGACATAGGAGTACAGATTTCCGTGAAAGCACCGCCCGATCCGAATGTTCGAGGTCAGGGTGACAAAGGGCGAGAGCAAAGCGCCGGGGCCGATCTCGACGTCGTCCATGATGATGACGTTGGCGGCGAAGACCCCGATGACATCGATTCCCGCGGTGCGGCAGCGATGGTCGAGCACCTCACGAACACCGGCATTTGCAACGGCCAATGCTGCCAGCCGCTGAGACGCGGGCTCGCTGACGAAGCGATCAAAGGTCCAGATGGAATGGCCATTGGCAACGTCCGTCGTGGGAGCGTCATCGATAAACACGAGCTGGGCATCCGTTGTTGCAAGCTGCTGTCGAAGCAAGGGCATGATGCCCCTCCCGCAGCCGCTCGCGCCGTAGACGCCATACAGTGGCTTCACGATTTGGGCGTGCCCTGGAATTTGGGCATGGTTGCCTCCCCGTCCGCGCTGATGCCATCGCGTTGCAGGACCTTCAGCACGGTCAGCCACAGTATCTGCATGTCGAGCTTCATACTCCGATTGTCGACATACCACACGTCGAGGGCGAACTTCTCATCCCAGCTGAGCGCGTTCCGTCCGTTGATTTGCGCCCAGCCGGTGAGGCCCGGACGCACCTCGTGCCGCCTGGCCTGCTCGGCACTGTAGCGCGGCAGGTACTCCATCAAGAGCGGGCGTGGTCCGACCAGACTCATGTCGCCCTTCAGCACGTTCCAAAGACTTGGCAGCTCGTCGAGGCTAGTAGAACGGAGAAAACAGCCAAACGGCGTGAGCCGGCTCGCGTCAGGTAATAGCACGCCATCGGCGTCAACAGCATCACGCATTGTCCGGAACTTGATCATGCGGAACGGCTTACCCATGCGACCCGGCCGCTGTTGCGCGAAGAGCACCGGCGATCCCATACACCGGCGCACAGCGAGCGCCGCCACCGCAATCACCGGCGCCAGAAGGATCAACGCTGCCAACGCGGCGATGATGTCAATCAAGCGCTTCATGCCCTGCGGTCCGTTATGCCCATCGCGCTAAACATGACGACCGTGACCTTCTCTGCGGAATATTTCTCCCGCGCCCGCTCAAGCGCCTTTGCCCCCATGCCGTCAATCGCCCTCGGCGCGGCGAGGATACGAAACATCGCATCTGTCAGTTGCTCGACCGATTGCGGTGCCACCAGAAAGCCACTGATGCCGTCCTCAATCGTTTCGCGGCATCCTGGCGCGTCAGTGGTGATGACCGGACGACCAGTTGCCAGCGCCTCCAGCACCGTGCGGGGTGTGCCTTCACGATAGCTCGGTAGCACGAACACGTGGGCTTCGGCCAAAAAAGGCCGCACGTCGGCCTGCTCGCCATGCCAGACGATATGTCCCTCCTCCGCCCAGCGCGTCACTTCCGCTTCGCTGATCGCATTAGGATTGGGGTCGATCCCGCCGACAAGGTGAAAGCTTGCGTCGGGATAGGTCTGGCGTACGCACTCGGCCGCGGCCACATATTCTCGCACCCCTTTGTCTCCTAGCAGCCGCGCGATCATCAGAAAGCGCAACGGTCCCTTGGGCATGGGTCGCGGGGGATAATGTACGAGGTCAACCCCTGATCCGTTGACGATGGTCACCGGCGTCAGGGGTAAGAGGAGACCGAAATCACGGAACATCGCCAAATCATCAGGATTTTGAAAGAAAACACCGTGAGCGCGCGCCAGTGCGATGCGGTACAACGTGCGCGAAATCCGTTGCACTATTCGGCGTTTGCCCTTCGCCTCACCGGTGAAGGCATAGCCAAGGCCGGTAATCATTGCATACCGCTGCGGCACCCCAGCGAGCCATCCGGCGAGTGTGCCCCATACGACGGGTTTGATCGTATAACTAAGAATCAGCGTCGGTTTGATCCGGCGCATCAGCTGCACCAGCGCGATTAGGGCCCTCAGGTCAGCGGCCGGGTTGAGCCCTGCCCGTGCGATCGGTACCGAATGGGCCGTGACCCCCATCTCGCGCAGCGCGTTGGCGGTCGCGGGGTCGGCTTCGATTGCAGCTGCCGCAACATGAACCTCGCACCCAGCATCGCGGAGCGCGCGCAACAAGGGCGCGCGAAAATTGACGAGCGACAGCGGCAGCGCTCCGATCAACAGAAAACGAGGGGGGGCAAGCGCCATCACGGTATCCCATCCGGCGAGATTCTTGGCAAACCTCGCAGGTCGGCGTGGACTGCCGATGGCTTGACCCCGAACAGCGCCAACAGGGCGAGCAGCAGCGGGACGTAAACCCCACCGACGATCAACCCGGCGGCAACGAAGCGCGCCACCAATGGCAAGGCGACGAAAGCGCCGGAAGCCGAGACCGCCGCCAGGAAAGCGGCCGCGCCCGCCACCACGGCCGCCATGAAGTAGACCGCCAGGCGGCTCGTCAGTAGCGCGGGCTTCCACATCGCCATGATCGCGAACTGCCCTATGCAAAAGATCAGCGCAGAGATCGAAGCGCCCGCCGCGACGCCCCATATCCCGTACAGATCCGACAAGATCAGGCTACTCGCGAGATTCACCGCCGCCGCGACGATCCCGATCAACAGCGGCGCCATCGTCTTCTGATAGGAAAAATAGACGCGATTGAGCAGTTCGCGCAACGCGACGAACATTACGCCGAGGCCGAGGATGCCGAACAGCGTAGCGGTTGTCTGGACATCGTCCGGCTGGAAGGCGCCGCGCTGATAAATCAGCGCGACGACTTCTGTCCGTAGCGCGAGGGCCCCCGCCGCGGCCGGCGCGGTGCTAACCAGGATCAGTCCGAGAGCGCGGGTGAGGACGTCGGCGTTTCTGGCGTCGTCCCCTTGCGCAGCGTGAGTCGCGAGCGCTGGAAAAAAGAGGTAGGAAACCAGCCACGAAAATACACCCGAAATAAACAAGGCTAGGCGGCTAGCATAGTTGAAGTGTGAAATCGCACCCGCACCAAACCCGGAGGCGATGGCGGTGCCAATGAAGATGTTGAGCTGATCGAGAATCACCGCAAAGATCATCGGCGCCGACAACAATGACAAGCGGCGCCACGTTTCAGGGCGAATCCTCCACCCCCATTTCGTGGCATAGAAGCGACGCGTCTGTGTGCGCTGAATTACCGCTTGTACCAGATATGCGGCGACGGCGCCGACCACCGCGACGGTCACGTCATCCATCAGATAGGCGACGACGATCGCCGCCGTCGCGATCAGATTGTTTATGACGGGAACTGCCAACGGTGGCACGAAATGACGGTTTGCCTGCTGCAGTGCACTCTGCACGCCGACGTAGCCGGTGAACACGAATCCTAGCACCATGATGCTGGTCAGTTTGACCGCTAGATCATGAGTGAAACCATCGATCAACGGCGCGAAAATCGACACCATCGGCTCCGCCAAAATAAGGCAAAGAGCGGTCAATGAGATCGCGGCATAGGCGTAGTAGCGGATCGCTTCGTTTACTAGTCGCTCGGCCGCCGCCGGATTAGCCATCGTGCGCACATACATTGGCGCGAAGACCGATGCGATCGTCCCATAAATGGCAAGCCAGATCACGCCCGGCAACTGATTCGCGATGAAGTAAGCATCCGTTTCAGGACTGGCCCCGAAGAAGTATGCAAAGACAATATCCTTCACCATCGCCGCAAGTTTCCCGGCGATGGTCAGCAGAACCAGAGCGGCCACTATCATAGCACCTGCGGCACCAGCTTCCCTCGTCGATGCGACCTGCGCCAAAGCGCCGCTGGCCTATCGTAGCGCTTACCCTTCCACAGATATAGAATCGACACGACCACGACGGTGAACAGACCGCCCGGAGAATGGAACAATTGATTGTTCGCAGGCATGAAAAACATCCCCACTGTCATCAGAGAGAACATTAAAACGGAAAACGGATTTTCATAACTAATTGCAGAGATCCAAGTCCGTGCATAAATATAGGCGAACCAGCCAAACAGAACAACCGTGCCAGGGAATGTGAAATCTGACGCAAAATGCGCAAAGACGGTGTGCCATTTGGACTCATCCCACCCCGTCGTAATAGAAACCTGAGAAACAAGATTGTTAGGCCATACCCACTCTATTCCAAGAATACGATTAGCTAAAACCGAGATCGAATAGGACGAACCCAGAAAGTACGTCCACTGCCAATCGGCCTCCAAAGCCAGCCCTAAACCGTAATACCCTTGGGACAGATAGCTGAGGAACATTGCGATGCTCAGGCCGTAATCCAGCCCAAATATTGAGAATACCGGGTGATCAAATTTGAAAAATATCCTGCTATTCACAACTCTATTTATGTTATCGGCATCCACACCTATGCTAGAATAACGCTGCCCTAAAATAGCAGCAAAAATGAACAGAGAAGTTATTGAAATAACACCTATAATAGCCACCCATTTTACCTTGATCGCCTTACGAGAGGCCCCATATTTAAGGGCTATAACCGCGAACAAGTATATTAATATATCTCCAAGTTGCTTTTGCTTTCCTGACCCAAGAACGTAGAAAAGAAGCGTCCCGACGGCAAGCGCGGCAACGAGCTTGCGTCGCAGGGGCGGCATCGACTTGAAATAATAGAACCCCAAAACGATCGCTATAAAATTAAAAGGAAGCGATATAGAATATAGAATGAATATAAGTGAATATTGCCCTGTATTTCTTTGATAGTCTTCGTATCCACTCAGATAGACATCGCCAATATTTGAAATATCTGTATTGAGTTGTCCAGAAGTGCTAGCACTAATGACTGCCACAATCAGTGCCAGCCACGCAATGATCAATGAGAAATCGAGAAGCCGGCGGGTAAATGAGGAGTCCTCCGAAGCGCCCCGGCAAGGCCTAACACCTACCTCTATACCCCAAGTATAGCCGATCGTAATAGCAACGATGATGGCGCACATGTAAGTGACGGTCTTACCCAGAGGGAACATGTAGTATTCTATCGGCCCCCAAACCGCTATGGAAAGTGTGAAAGCAAGGTAGGCAATCACAAATTTCAGGGGCGCGAAAGCCGCGAAGGGCTTCGACCTGTTATTGAGCGGCAACACCATCTTCATCGCGCGCCTATATTAAAAATCCGTTTGTACTCGATAGCCTTTTCCTCGCCATAAAGGTGCCCTATATTTAGAGATCTTTCGCGAGCCCCCTCAAGATAGGCTTGCGTCGATTTGATCACCTTGGCTGGATTGCCGCCGACAACTGATCCGTCGGGGACGTCCTTAGTCACGACGGCGTGGGCGGCGACGACGCAATTCTCCCCAATGGTTACGCCTCGCATGATCGAGGCTCCGGCGCCGATGAAGCAATTGGATTTCACTACGATCGGCCCAGCGAGATCGAGGCGAGGAAACTCGCTGCGGAAAGGCAGCACACCGCCGTCGTGGCAAATGAACTGCGCATCGACGCTGATGAACACATTGTCGTGTAGGGTGACGAGATACGGTTCCGAGCTGAACATCTTGTAGCTGCTGCCATAGATCGTCACCCGGCCTTTGATCGTAACGCCGATCATCCTAGCATAGGCAACCGGCTGTAGCCGCGCGTAAAGGGCTCGAAATGGCCAACGCAAAGCGTTCTTCAGGCGGTAGAGCGACATGAGCTTTCCTTTGTCACGGCCGATAGGAAGGTGTCGACAAGCGGCGCAAAGGCCTCCGCGGTAAAGACTCTGCTCTCCCGACAGTACTGCTTCATCGCCATAACCGCCTGGGCGTCCATCGCAAGGATGTCCGACAGGCGGCGCGCTGCGCCTTCCCGGCTGCTCAGGTCCAGCGCGAAGCCCGTGCGCCCTTCGACGTGATAGGCGCTGACACTAGGCACGGCGTTGATGATGCACGGTGTGCCAAAGCTGATGGCTTCCGAATACTTCGATGGAAATCCCGCGAGCGTCACTCGGCTTTCGTGGCGCAACACAAAGGCAAAGGCGGACTCCTGCAACAGGCGGAGCACCTCGTTGCGCGGCAGGCGACCGAGCAACTCGACGCGTTCCCCCAGCCGGTCGAGCAGAATGCGGTGCCTAGGAAACACAGACAGATAGCGGCTGCGGTCGACCCCGGCGACCTGCAAACGAAAGTCAGCACCCAGCGCCGCCGCACCGTCCAGCAGTTCGAGTATCCAATCGATGCGGTCGTGAATCGATTCCGCCCGCGCGCCCTCTGCAAAGCCAGACGCGACCGCGAAGAGCGGCATCGGGCGGCCCAGGCTCTCCGTCACGCCCTCGCCCTCGGGCCCTTCCATCAGGGTCGGGATTTCTACCATCGGTAATCCGGTTGGCCGGTAAAAGGCGGTGATGAAGGGCGCGGTGGTGATCAGCCCGTCCATGCGTCGATTGACGCAATGCATCCGCAACGGCACATCAAGATTCTTAATGATGTTCGCGGGACTCGTCCACGGCCGCCGCGCATACCATTCGGTACAGTCGGCGAGCGCCGCCGCACCCCATCGGCGCGCCAGCCGCGCGATACGCATCTGCGCCACCGCGGGATAGTTATAGCAAATCACCGCGGACACCTCGCTGGCGGTCACAATCCCCTGCTTTGTTAATGCGCGAAGGAGCCAATCGCTGCGGATATGATCGAACCAGTGGCTCCGCTGGTGGGGGTAGCCGATCTCCCACGCCTCGACATCGTCGCCGCCGTTATCGGCCGGATGAAGCGTTCGATCATAGGCGCGAGCGCGGCTGACCCCGACCAGCACGACCCGATAGCCAAGAGAGCGGAAAACGCGCGCGTTGTTGCGTATCCGCTGCGCCGCGGCGTTCCGGTCGGGCAGTTCGAAGCCGCCGACATAGATGATCGTCTTCACACGCAGCGTCCTGGCTCAGCCCTTCTTCCACACGGTACGATTAACGTAGCCGGTGTAGCTCATCACGACGCGCAGTATCTTTCGCGACACGTTGGGCACATTGTAATCGGCGACAATCTCGAACTGCCGCCTCTCAGCATCGTGCTGTGAGGTAACGACTCGGATTGATGCTAGAATATCGTCGCGCTTCAGCCCGGTCATGATCAGTGTGCCCACATCCATCCCTTCGGGCCGCTCGTGCGCGTTTCGCAGCGTAATCGCTGGTAGGTTGAGCAGACTCGCTTCCTCGGAGATAGTGCCACTGTCTGACAACACGCAAAAGGCCGATTTCTGCAGCTTCACGTAGTCGAAGAAGCCCATGGGAGCCTGGTAGCGAACGCGCGCGTCGACCCCCGCATTGGGTAAGTCAGCGATGCGTTTCTGTGTGCGTGGATGCGTTGATACGATCACCGGCATGTCGAACTCAGCCGCCGCGGCCGAGAGCCCCTGCATCAGTTGCTCAAGGTTGCGCGGATCGTCGACGTTCTCCTCCCGGTGAACGCTAGCGATAAAATACTTCCCGGCCTCCACCCCTTCACGTGCCAACACGTCCGATGCGTCGATCTCTGAGGCGAAATGATCGAGCACTTCGCGCATATGGCTACCGGACTTGATGATCGTCTCAGGTCGAATGCCCTCCGCAATCAGATAGCGCCGACCATGTTCGGTCAGCACGAAATTGATGTCGCTAAGATGGTCCAGCACCTTCCGGTTGAGCTCTTCGGGAACGCGCTGGTCAAAGCAACGATTGCCCGCTTCCATGTGAAAGACCGGTATCTGGCGGCGCTTCGCTGGGATCACCGCGAGACAGCTGTTGGTGTCACCATAGAGCAATACCGCGTCGGGCCTTTCGAGTTCGAGCACGTCGTCAACTTTCGCGATCACCTCTGCGATCGTTTTCGCGGCGTTAGCGCCCGCCGCATTCAGAAAATGGTCGGGCTTGCGGATGCCCAGATTGTCGAAAAAGACCTGATTGAGCTCATAGTCGTAGTTCTGCCCTGTGTGGACCAGGACATGATTCACATATGCCTCAAACTCGGCGATCACTCGGCACATCTTAATAATCTCAGGACGCGTGCCGACGATAGTCATCACCTTCATCATATTATCGGCTTTCGATCCTGCTGGCTTTCATGAACTCGACGAGGTCTGGCCATGAGGGTGGAGTGTATCCGGTGGCCATGCGGAAGCGATCTGAGTTGAGTGATCGATCGATGACCAAGGACGCGTCAGGCTCGATCGCGATATTATGATCGTAGGCTTCGCCCACTAGCCGCAGCAGATCATATTTGGTGATCGGATCGACCGAAACATGATAAAGGCCGGTGAGCTCAGTGCGCGGCAGCACGAAATCACGCACAACGCGAGCCAACTCGGCCGTCGGCAGTCCTGAAAAGATTGCCTTGGTAAAGCCCCTGATCGCATGCTTCTGCGCCAGAAACCATTCGACCAGCCCATTCGCCGACGCGAGTTCGTGACCGATGATGGACGTGCGCAGCGTCACCGCGTTCGGCCCCGTAACCTCACCTAGATATTTGCTGAGCCCATACACGTCGTTCGCGTCGGCCTTATCCGTTTCCAGATAATTACCCCTCGCGCCTGAAAAGACGCAGTCGGTGCTGACATGGACCAAGCGCGCGCCCGCGATCTCGGCGAGCGTCTGCAGCCTGTGTGGCAGCAGCGTGTTGACTGGCACCGCCGACGTGACCGCGTTGCCACCCGCGAGTTGCTTGATCAACCCGACCGCATTGATCACAATATCGGGTCGCGCTGCGGCGAAAACTCCCGCCAAGCTGTCGCTGCTCCCGGCATCGAGACCGGTGATGAAGCTCGCGTCGCCGGCGATTTTCTCCAGCCGCGGGCTGAGTGAACGTACCGCGCCGATCGCTGCATAGCCCTTAGACTGCGCAAAGGTGCGCAGCATCGCTGTACCCAGCATCCCGCTGGCGCCCAGCACCAGCACTCGGATTGGTTCGGCCAAGAACCGCCTCCTTCAATTCGTTCGCCCCGGACTACCCGGATCGAAATTCAACCGCGCGTCCAGCCCTCGAGCTCCGCTTGCACTTCGGGAAGGCTGAGCAGAAGCTGCCTCACCCCCTCCACGTCGAGCCTCTCGGTGTTGTGCGAGTGATAATCATCCATCGTTGCGGTCGTCGTTTCCCCCTCGCTGAAATAGGCGGCATAGTTAAGATCGCGGTCATCGAGCCGCAGCCGCCAATAGTCGCCCATATCTTCTGCGGTACCGAGTTCCTGCGCGCTGGCCAGCGTCTCATAAAGCTTCTCGGCATGGCGCCAGCCGATCGCCTTCACAGGATGGTTGGGCGATCCGAACAGTTCCGCGAGCGCGGTGGCGAGGTCGGCGATCGTTGACGCCGCAGCCTTCTTGATGAACAAATCGCCCTGCCGCGCGTGCTCGAAAGCGAAGCGCACCAATGCGACGCTGTCGCGCAATGGCATCAAAAAGCGTGTCATGTTGGGCTCGGTCACCGTGATCGGCTGTCCGTTCTTGATCTGACGAATGAACAATGGGATCACCGATCCGCGCGAGCACATAACGTTGCCGTAGCGTACGCAACTGATCGTCGTGGCGGCTTCCGGGCCGATCTCCCGGGACGCGGCCTGTACCATCTTCTCCATCATTGCCTTCGATATGCCCATCGCGTTGATCGGCTGCACTGCTTTGTCGGTGGATAGGCAGACCAGGCTGCCGACCCCATGTTCAATCGAAGCACGGATGACATTTTCCGACCCGAGGACATTCGTCCGAACCGCCTCCATCGGAAAGAATTCGCAACTCGGAACTTGCTTTAGAGCAGCCGCATGAAACACGGCTTCAACACCCTTGACGGCACGCGACACGCTCTCACGATCACGTATGTCGCCAATGAAAAAGCGTGCCCGCGCATCCCCCAACCTGTTACGCAAAGCGTCCTGCTTCTCCTCATCTCGGCTGAGGATGCGCACCTCTTCAATGTCGCCCCTGAGGAGCTCATGAACCATCGTTTTGCCGAACGAGCCGGTTCCTCCAGTAACCAGCACCCTCCGAACTTTACCTGTGCCCATCGTTACGTGGCCTTCTCATACATATCCAGAGCTTCATCACATCGCCCGATCGAGCTGTTCCCAACGGGGCCGCGGACGCCTTTATGCTGAGGGACGCAGTCTACAGGCGCAGGGCGCCAGCCTCCCGCGGCAATATGCCTTTCAGGTCATATACGACATGAACGGGCTTAACACATGCATCAAAGAGCGACATGCCTCGATCGCGAAACATGTCGTGCGCAACCGCAACCATCACGCCGTCGTAAGTATGAGCAGGCACCACGTCGATCAGTTCCAACCCATACTCTCGTCGTGCATCCTGAGCGTCCACCCAAGGATCATAAACATCGACATCGATTCCATATGCTTCGAGTTCGGCAATTACATCGACAACCCGCGTGTTGCGGAGGTCGGGGCAATTCTCTTTGAAGGTCAACCCCATTACAAGAACTCGAGCGCCATTAACTTGAATACGCCCCTTCAACATTGCCTTAACAAGTTGCTCCGCCACATAGGCGCCCATACCATCGTTGAGGCGACGCCCCGCCAAGATGACCTCCGGGCGGTAACCTATCGCCTCGGCCTTATGTGTTAGATAATAGGGATCAACACCAATGCAGTGACCGCCGACCAACCCAGGGCGGAACGGTAAGAAGTTCCACTTCGTGCCTGCCGCCTCCAGGACAGCTTCCGTATCGATGCCCATACGATTGAAAATTATGGCAAGTTCATTGATAAGCGCAATGTTGAGGTCCCGCTGAGTATTCTCGATCACCTTGGCCGCCTCAGCAACACGAATAGACTCTGCCCTATAGGTTCCCGCGGTGATAATGGAAGCATATAGACTATCCACAAGCGCCGCCACCTCCGGTGTAGACCCGGACGTCACCTTGCAGATTGAGGTCAAGCGATGCTTTTTGTCACCTGGATTGATCCGCTCCGGGCTATAGCCGCAAAAGAAGTCGTGGTTGTAAGCCAAGCCCGATTTGCGTTCTAACACGGGTACGCAAATTTCTTCGGTCGCCCCCGGATAGACAGTCGATTCAAAAACTATTATGTCACCGGGCTTCAGCACCGCCCCCACGGCTTCTGACGCTCGAATCAAGGGGCTGAGATCAGGACGACGATGCACGTCAATCGGTGTGGGCACCGTCACTATAAACAGATTGCAAGAGGCAAGATCGGCAGGATCGGAGGAGAAACATAGCTGCGCGGCCGCCGACAGCTCCTCTGTCGTCGTCTCCAACGTCGCATCGACGCCATGACGAAGTGCAGCGATCCGCTGCTGGTCAATATCGAACCCGACCACGGAACGAATGCGACCGAATTCAACGGCAAGCGGCAGACCGACATAGCCGAGGCCGATTATGGCAATCTTTAGTTCATCCAAGGATGGCGGTGGGGTGATTGTCATTACTAGGAGTCATTCCTCATACTTTTGAGACAGAGCGAGCTAACCAGCCACTCCGCTTTACGCGCACTCGAGAGCAGCCATTCCAAAGGTCAACTCCGCAGCGGTACAATTCGCGAATTGCACGAACCATGGCGGCCCCCGCGATGAAAAGATAGGTCTGCCTACCGCTAAAGGATCTTTTCCATCCGCGGCGATTACACTTACATGGAAATTAAGAAGTATTATAGTTAGATCTGTTTGAACTTGCGGATGAAACGTCGAGCACGCAATTTACAGATGATCCGAATCATTGATGCGCAGTGATTTTAGTGCTTCAGCTCGCTCTCTCCATTATGCCATTAACGCTTTCCCCGACAGGGGATTGATATTCAGGGACCAGCTCACCGAGTAGCGCCGTGGCCATCATGCTATCGCCTGCGCCGAGAAGCGCACTCATCTTATCCAGTGTCGCCTGCAACGATTTCCACGGAATCAGCGCCTCGTTTGCTCTTCGGATTCGCTCATGGACGGTCGGCTCGGGATTGTCGCCGATAAGAAGCTCTTCGTAGAGCTTTTCGCCCGGGCGAAGGCCGATCTCGCGAATCTCGATGTCGCCTTCGGGATTCATCTCGTCACGAACCGTCCTGCCCGAGAGATGGATCATGCTTCGAGCAAGATCCAGGATGCGCACCGGCTCACCCATGTCGAGGACAAAGACCTCTCCGCCTTTCGCCATCGCACCCGCCTGAATGACGAGCTGCGCAGCTTCCGGTATCGTCATGAAATATCGAGTGACGTCCCTGTCAGTGAGCGTGACGGGGCCGCCCTCCTTGATCTGACGCTGAAAGCGCGGCACGACGGAGCCGCTGGATCCCAGCACGTTACCGAACCGCACCATCGTGAAGATCGTCCGATCGCGCGCCGACCCGTGCAACTGAGCACGCGCCTGCAGGATTAATTCGCACACGCGCTTGGACGCCCCCATCACGTTCGTCGGTCGGACGGCCTTGTCCGTGCTGATCAAGACGAAGTTCCGCACGCCGCATTCCTCGGCAACAAGGCAGGCATTCAACGTGCCAAATATATTGTTGCGCAGGCCCGCGATAGGGTTACTTTCAACCAAAGGCACATGCTTGTAGGCAGCCGCGTGAAATAGTGTTTCAGGCTGACACTTCTCGAAAACTCGCCGCATAGCATCGCGATCCCCGACATCCCCAAGGACCGGCATGATGGGAACGCCCACGTGAAGAGACTCCGCGAGCGCTTCCAGTTCGGCCCCGATCGCGTAAAGAGCGTATTCCGAGCGCTCAAGCAGGATCAGCTCGGAAGGACGAGACCGCAATATTTGGCGGCAAAGTTCGCTGCCGATCGATCCGCCGGCCCCCGTCACCATAACCCGCTTTGCCGTCACGGTCTTCCCGATGAGCAATTCGTTCGGACGGACCGGATCACGTCCGAGGAGGTCGTCTACTGAAACGTCCCGCAAATCGCTGACCGAGACTTTTCCATCGATGAGATTGCCGACGCTCGGAAGCGAGCGGACCGCCACGGGGTGCTTCTGCAATGCTTCAATAATTGCCTTGCGACGCGACCGACTCGCACTCGGAAGCGCGAGCAGAACTTCATCAATATCGTTGCTACCCAGAAGCGCGTCGAGCTTTGTCGACGGATGCACTGTTACTCCGTCAAGCTGCTGACCGGCCAGACGCACGTCATCATCGATGAACGCCGCGACCCGCACGCGCGGCTCGTGCCGCAAAGAGAGCGCGAGCTGCTGACCGGCACTACCGGCGCCATAGATGGCCACCACCCGACGAGTGGAGTCCGCTTGGCGCCCATTGACAATATCGATCAGCACGAACCGGATCGTCAGGCGGCTAATAGCCATCAGTGTTAGAAATACAATTGGCTGAATCAAAGCGATCGTACGGGGAATCCCGTCGAACCCGTTGGCCAAAAACAGGATGATCATCGGTATCGTGAAGATGACGACAGCCGTTCCCAGGCCGAACATGGCACGGGCGCCCGAGAAGCGGATGATTGAGCGATAAACGCCACGCCAGCTAGCGATAGGATACCATAGAACTAGCGCCGCAGCCGTAACCAGTACAACGTTTGCCTCCACGCGGTAGAATTCACCCAGACGCAATGAGAAGGCCGTCCAAACCGCGATCGTGCATAACACGCCGTCGATCGCGGCTACGATGAGCTGCCGCGTTCGCCGTGGTAGCGCTCCGAGCCATCCGAATGATGACGCGATCGCGCTGCCGAGAACTTGCTGCAGCATCGATGTTCTCTCTGAAAACAGGTCCAGTTTCATTCCGGAGCCGACCTCTTTCGTCTCTAGACACCTGCCGGGGTAGACTGCACCCCCAAAAACTTCGAGGAGGGCAGCTATTCCACAATGACCGAGGCGCAATAGGTGAGTTGGAGATTCTGGCAAACCCCCATCCCCACCGGAACGATGGCGCGTGTCGCGCACGCGCCCAGTGGAAGACAGCGTCAAGTCCGGAAGCGCACGGCCCAGGTGCGTCTTGACCTCGATAAGTGCGACTGCGAGAGAACGGCAATGTTCGCGACGATATTGCGCCGCTGCCCGCCCCGTCGCCAATTGGGCGTCCACGGGCGTGCCCAGCCTCAGCATGAGGTTGGATGATGGAGGCACCGCCTGTTGCTTTGAACCGAACGAAGCGCTCGCGGCGTCGCGGGCGCATTCTGGAGAGTGTCCTGTCGTCACGGGCGCGACTAAGCGTCCTTTGCGGGCTCCTGGTCGTCATTTTTCTGACCGGCGGCAGTTCGCGGGCCGACATGCAATCGCTGGTCCTGCTCCGCCCCATCTCATTGCTCGCTTTGGGGTACGGACTACTCACAATCTCCCAGGAGCATATCCGACGTTACTGGCCCCTCGTTACGATAGCAGCGGCTACCGTGGTCCTTTTCGCGTTTCACCTCATCCCCCTGCCGCCCGGGCTTTGGCACTCTTTGCCGGGACGAGAGACCATCGCGGAGTTGGATGCCTTGCTCGGACTCAATGATCAATGGCGGCCGCTGACTCTGGACCCCCAGACAACTCGCAATGCTCTGTTGGCGCTGGCCACGCCTTGTGCCGTTCTCGTTTTGGGCATCCAGCTTGGTACCGGGCAGCACGAGAAGTTATTGACCTTCATCCTAGGACTCGGTGTCTTGACGGCTATCTGGGGGCTACTGCAACTCATGGGCAGTCCCCGGGGACCGCTCTACCTCTACAGCCTGACGAGTTATGGCTCGCCAGTGGGGCTGTTCGCCAATCGAAACCATCAGGCCGTGTTCCTCGCCAGTCTGATTCCAGTGATGTATTGCTGGGCGCAACTCGCGCAAGGGTCGTGGAAAGACATAGGAACCACCAAGGGCAAGCGCAGCGCGATGGCTGCCGGTGGCATGCTTCTGCTCATTCCGTTGCTTCTGATTACGGGATCACGCGCCGGGCTGCTGACGCTCATTCTTTCAGTATGTGTTACTGCCGCGCTGATCGCCGTGATTGCGCCTGCGGGCGCTAGGCGTACGCACCGATCCTCCGCGCTTGCCCGCATTGCTCCTGCAGCGGTTGCCGCAGCGGTTGTGGGAGGGCTCGGGCTCGTCACGATTGGTCTGGGGCGCGATCGAGCCTTTGAGCGGCTCATCGGCTCGGATCCGATCGCGGACACCCGGGCCGATCTTTTGCCCGCGACCTGGCGGATCGCGGTTGATGCATTTCCATGGGGGACGGGGGCTGGCTCGTTCGACGATGTTTATCGGATGCGCGAATCCGACACGCTTCTGAGGCCGGAGTATGTGAATCACGCACATAACGATTTCCTGGAAGTTCTGATGACCGGTGGTCTACCGGGACTTCTGATCCTGATCTTTGGCATTGTGCTTTTCGCTGCTCGAGGCTGGGGAATATGGCGCGCCGGCCGCGCCAAAATTCGCGGCAATATCTGGCCCGCTGCGGCGCTGATCGCATTAGCGATCCTATTCATCGCATCACTCATCGACTATCCTCTGCGTGTCCCGGCAATGGCGAGCTATGCGGTTCTGCTCGCGATTTGGGCTAGCAGGGGATCATACGTCGCGGATCCAGCGGAATATGGTCCACGTCGTACACGGATGGGTCGGCACTCTAAAAAGAGCTCCTAATTTCCGAAGGCCTGGGCTTGCTTATCAAAGGCGCTCCGGTAAGTGCGCAATACAAATGCGAAATTGGACGAAGCGAATGTCAACAATCAGGTATTTCCTCGTCTGCCTCACGGCGGCCAGCCTGCTCGCCGGATGCGCTGGCAAGGATCGCTCCGTGGCTATGGCGCCTGGTATCGAGTTAACTGATCTCGATAGCCTGCCGCCGCCCGATGGCGGCTACGTCACTCGGGTGCAGCCAGGTGACCAGCTGGAAATCACCGTCCTCAACTCTGAACCGTTAAGCGGTACGTATATTGTGGACGACCGTGGGAATCTCGATTTTCCGCTGATTGGCCCGATTAATGTCGAGGGGGAATCTGCGACGGGTGTGGGCAAGATAATCGCTCAGCACCTTGAAGGCCGATTTCTTCGCGACCCCAATGTCAGCGTGATCCCCGCAGAGTTGTCTCAGCCCACCGTGTCCGTCGGCGGAGAGGTTGAGAAGCCTGGCGCATATCCGGCCCGCCTTTCCCGAACGCTCGCACGGGCGATCAACAATGCCGGTGGTCTCGCGGACTACGCCAAGACGGACGATGTCGTGGTCATGCGAACCGTCGGCGACACGACATACATCGGCGTCTACAACATCGAGGCTATTCAGCGCGGGAACTATCCGGATCCACGGATCTACGCCGACGATATCGTCACGGTGGGCGACTCTCCAGCACGCCGCCGCCTCGAAACCATTCTGCAGTTCGTGCCCCTGCTGACATCGAGCGCGATCCTGATCGATCGCATTGGCAACTAATCCGTCGAGAAGAAACCAATGGCAGACGCAGTAATATATTCCGCGCAGCCGGACATGGCCGAGAACGCGGACGAAAATTCGGGGATTCTGGCGTTCGAGCGATACTGGCGCCAGGCCGTCAACTCTCGGCTTCTGATCGCTGGTATTCTCGCAGGCGGGCTCGTGCTTGGCTTGCTCATCACGTTGCTCTCCACGCCGCAGTATCGGAGCACGGCCGTGATCGAGATCAGCCGCGCGACAGCAAACGTAACGAATATCGATCAAACAGAGATCGAAGAACTGCAGGCGGACGAACAGTATTTTCAGACACAATATGAGCTGCTCGGCTCACGTTTTCTCGCCGAAGCGGTAGTCGATGCGGCGAATCTCACTGCGTCGGAATCGTTTCGCGACGCATTTGCTGACGATCCAGAGGCTCCGCTAGAACGACGAGACGCTGTCGAGATTCTTCTGGAACACATCAGCATCGAACCTGTGCGATTGTCGAATCTCGTAAATGTGCATTTCTCCAGCCCCAACCGGAGCCTTTCCGCCGAGATTGCCAATATCTGGGCTGAGCAGTTCCTGGCCGCGAACTACGAAAAGCGCTTCGGTGCGAATATCGATGCTCGGCGGTATTTGCGCGATCAGATCGCGGAACTCCGCGAGCGGCTCGCCCAGTCCGAGGAGGAACTGGTTGATTACGCGAATGCCAATCAGATCGTGATCGTCGATACGGGCGTAAACGATGACGACAGCAGCAGCGCCGCACGATCGCTGATTGGGGATACGCTTACGACACTCAATCAGGCGCTGGCACAAGCAACTGCAGAACGAATCGCTGCGGAAAGTGCCTTAAGAGCGAAAGCTACCACGGCCGAAACGCGCGCAGCATCTAGTCAGCTCCGGAGCATGCTGGCAACAGCCGAGGCCAAGCTTGCAAGCCTATCTGCAAATTTCGGCCCGGCATATCCTGAAGTTCAGGCGGCTCGATCCGAGGTGGAAGCCATCCGCGAATCCATCGCCTCTTCGGAGGGCCGCGATATTTCGGGTCTGCAGGCGGCGTATCGCCAGGCGCGTAGCGAAGAGGCGGAACTGCAGGCGCGCGTAAAAGAGGTCCAAGACCGGTTCCTTTCGCAGCAAGGCGGCGGGATTCAGTATGGAATTCTGAAGCGTGAAGTGGACACCAATCGGCAGCTCTACGACGCGCTCCTGCAGCGTTCCAAGGAACTGGAGGCGGCGGGCGCTGGCAAGAACAACATGACCCTAGTTCAACCTGCTCTACCAGCGGACGAGCCCTACAAGCCCTCGCTGGTCTTGAACCTGGCGCTGGCATTGCTCGCCGCCACAGCTGTTGCCGCAGCCGTTGTCTTCCTCCGTGAGACTATGGATCGGACGATCCGGGATCCCAACGACGTCCAACGTCTGTTCGGCCTGCCGACACTCGGCCTCATCCCACGGGTGGAGCAGGACGATTTGCTCGACGAGCTCCGTCGACGCAGTTCGGAGCTTTCAGAGGCCTACGTGGCGGCGCGTTCGAATATCTCGTTCCTGACACCGCAAGGTGCACCGAAGTCACTGATGCTTACCAGCACCCGGCCGAACGAAGGCAAATCGCTGACCTCCGTCGCGATCTGCCGCAGCTTCGCCCAGTTGGGCAAGCGGACGCTGCTGATCGATGCCGACCTTCGCAACACGGCCCTCGTCGATTTCCTCGGCAAGCAGGCATCGAAGGACGCCGGCTTGAGCAGCTTGCTGGTCGGTGGAAGCGAACCTCAGGCGGTCACCATACCGATCGAGGAACATGGATTTGACCTGATCCCAAGCGGGATGATGCCGCCGAATCCCGCCGATCTTCTCGCGACCGACGGGCTTGCCCAGTTGATCGCGAAGCTCGAGCAGAGCTACGACTTTATCCTCGTGGACGGCCCGCCGGTGCTCGGCCTTGCCGATGCGCTGGAAATCTCCACCGCGGTCCAAGGCGTGGTCTACGTCATCGAATCCAATGACGTGAAGATCCGCGCCATCGACAACGCGCTACGCCGTTTGCGTGCCGCCAACGCGAAGGTCTATGGTGCAATCGTGACCAAGCTCGACGATCGCAACTCGGCGTACGGCTACGGCTATGGGTATGGCTATGGGTACGGCTATGGCGAACCCATAGATGATGCGAATGCCGGACGCAGCTGAGACACGGCCAAGCCGTCTGCGCCTTGCGTCGGTGGTGCTGATATTTCCCGTTCTCGCGGTCCTTTCCGCGGCGCAGACGCTGGCCATCGTGGGCGAGAACAGTCAGCCGGACAAGGCAGCGACAATCGCGCCTTGGGATGGTTCGGCACAGGCCCATTTCGCGAAAGCCGCTTATCAAGGCCAACTCGCGCAGAACCCTGCGACAGCCGAACCGCCGGCGGATTGGATGGCCGACCTCGCGCTGGAGGCCTATCGGAGCCAACCGCTGGTGCCCGGCGCGCTCGCGGTGATTGGTGCCGCACAGCCTGGCGATGGAAACGCCCCATTCTGGAACGCGGCGGCGAAGATCAGCCGCCGCGACACGCTTCTCCAGGGCATGCTTCTTAACTCCCACCTGCAAGCCGATAATCTCGACGGCGCCATCCGCGTTCTCAATCAGATTCTGCAAGTGCGCGTCGAGCAGCGGCCGGCCGCCTACATCGCGCTGACGCAGGCGCTGCGCGATCCGCGCTCGGTGGACACGTTCGTGGATATTCTCGGAACCGGGCCGGACTGGGCCGATGGTTTCCTCGTCGCCGCCTCACGCGACAAAGAAGCGCTCGGGAATCTCGGTCTCATTCGTCAACGGCTGTCCGACGACATTGTAGACCCGAAGACCGACCGCAGGCTGGTGCATGCTTTTGCCAGCGCGGGCGAGTTTCAACTCGCATACGATCTCTATGCGCGCCTGTCTGCGGAGCGTCCCGAGGAGGTCGACGGTTGGAGTTCTGAGATCCCGCCGTTCGACTGGACCTTGGTCGATCAAGCCGGTTTCCGCGCCCAAGTCCTCGGCGGGGAAGAGGAACTTCAGCTGGAGATCGCACGCGGCAAAGGTGGTGTTTTTGCCAGCCGCATCCTGCCGGCGCGCTCACGAGCGCTCAGCATCAGCGGCCGACATGACCTGAAGCCGCAGCAGCAGGCAGACAAGCTGGAGATCGCAGTCTCATGCGTCGACGGCGACGCCCCGATTGCCCAAGGAAATCTCACCGGCGGGACAATCGCGCTCGATGCCACGCTGCCGGCCGACTGCGGCTTCGTGAAGATTTCGCTGTCAGGCCGAGCCTGGTCGTACGGTCAACGAATAACCGGCAGCATCTCTACACTTTCTATTTCCTTCGGCGAATGATGGCCATCCGTCGGTCTGCTATGGCCCATCCTGTCGGGCCATCTGCGGGACTCCAAGGGACACAGAGGAACAATTAATGCGCAAAGTGCTCGTCACCGGCAGCGCCGGCTTCATCGGCTTCCACTTGTCCAAGCTGCTGCTCGAGGAAGGTTTTGCCGTCGTCGGCTACGACGGCATGACCGACTACTACGACGTCAGGATCAAGGAGCGGCGGCACCAGATGCTGCTGCAGCATGAGCATTTCAGCGCGCACGTCGGCATGCTGGAGAACTTTGACCAGCTCCACGCGCTGGCCATGGCGGAGCGGCCGGACGTGATCGTCCATCTCGCCGCGCAGGCCGGCGTGCGATATTCGCTCGAGAACCCGCGCGCCTATATCGACGCGAATATCGTCGGTACGTTCAACGTGATGGAATGCGCGCGTGAGCTCGGCGTCGAGCATCTGCTGATGGCCAGTACCAGTTCGGTCTATGGCGCGAACGAGGAGATGCCGTTCGATGAGCGCGAGAAATGCGACACACAGCTCACGCTCTACGCCGCGACCAAGAAGGCGAACGAGTCGATGGCGCACAGCTACGCGCATCTGTGGAATCTGCCGACAACCATGTTCCGCTTCTTCACGGTCTACGGCCCATGGGGCCGCCCGGACATGGCGCTGTTCAAGTTTACCAAGGGCATTCTCGATGGCACGCCAATCGACATCTACAACCACGGCGAGATGTACCGCGACTTCACCTACGTGACCGACCTGGTGCGCGGTATCCGCCTGCTGATCGACGCTGTGCCGGAGCGCCCGGAGAGCGCCGACGACATCCCGGAGCATGACAGCCTCTCACCCGCGGCGCCGTTCCGCGTCGTCAATATCGGCAACAGCGACAAGGTCCGCCTGATGGACTTCGTCGAGGCGATCGAAGCCGAATGCGGGCGCGAAGCGGTGAAGAACTTCATGGACATGCAGAAAGGCGACGTGCCGGCCACCTGGGCCGATGCAACACTGCTGCAGGAACTCACCGGCTATCGCCCGCAGACCGACGCGAAGGAAGGTATCCGGCAGTTCGTTGGCTGGTATCGTGACTACTACGGCGTCTGAGGCGTGCTAGCTCGCCAGTCGTAACCCCGGTCGCTCAACGTTAGCCGCGGCGTCCGGCCAGATCCCGCGTGTGTCGTAGATCAGCGCGTGAGAGCGTTCCTCGCTCGGGACCACTCGGAATATATCGTGGTCGACGAGGACGATCAGGATGCCGCACGTCTCGAGCGCTGTGTCGAGGTCGATCAGCGCTGCGCCGGTGCCTTCGAACTCGGTCGGCAGTTCGGCGGCATAGGGTTCGACCACGTGAACGCGTTCACCGAACCTGCGCGCCAGTCTGCCCGCCACGAAGCGCGCCGGACTTTCGCGGAAGTCATCAATGTTGGCCTTGAATGCGAGCCCCAGGCAGGCGACCGGCACGCCGGGGTTGTCAGCGATCAGCTTCTCCGCTTGCGCGACGACGTGATGCATCTTCGCATCGTTGGTGTCGCGCGCGGCACGGACCATCTTCGCCTGTTCCGGCGCGCCATGGACGATGAACCATGGATCGACCGCAATGCAGTGGCCGCCGACGCCCGGGCCGGGCTGGAGGACATTTACGCGGGGGTGGCGGTTGGCGAGGCGGATAACTTCCCACACATCGAGGCCCATGTGATCGGCGATCATCGACAGCTCGTTGGCAAAGGCGATGTTGACGTCGCGGAAGGCGTTCTCGACCAGTTTGCACATCTCGGCGCTGCGCGCGTCGGTGGTGACGCAGGTGCCGCGCACGAAGCGCTTGTAGAAGGCGAGCGCCTTTCGTGCGCAACGCGGGGTGATGCCACCGATCGAGCGGTCGTTGTTGGTGAGCTCTTCGAGGATGCGCCCGGGAAGGACACGTTCGGGGCAATAGGCGATCGCCACATCGGGCGTCTCGTTCGTCAGCCCCGGAAGCTTGAGATCCGGGCGCAATCCGGCGAACAGATCGCGCATCGCGTCGGTGGTGCCGACCGGTGAGGTCGATTCGAGAATCACGGTATCGCCCTTCTTGAGCACGCCCGCGATCTCCGTAGCCGCGGCCATGACATAGGAGATATCGGGCGTGTGCTGCCCGTCCTTCTCGAACGGCGTAGGCACCGCGATAACGAACACGTCAGCTGGCTGCACCTGCGTCGACGCCTTGAGCAGGCCGCGCTGGACGACCCCCCGCACGAGACCGTCGAGATCAATTTCCTCGATATGGATCTCACCTCGGTTGATCGTCTCGACCACCGCTTCGGAAACGTCGATACCGGTTACCGGGCAGTTGGCCCGCGCGATGATCGCCGCCGTCGGCAGGCCGATATACCCAAGGCCGATGACACAGACTTCCGGTTTTTCCTCGCCGCGCATGGCCGCTCCGCTTGATATTCGCCTTCGCGCGACGCCTAACGGCGAGGGGTAAAGATACCGGTAACGATGGCGTGCGATTCCGGTAGCGAGCGGATGGAGCGTCAGACCGCGAGAAGCTCGAGGATCCGCTGCGTGGCCCGCCCGTCGCCGAACGGGTTGTGAGCCCGTGCCATGGCGTCGTAGGCGGCGGAATCGTCGAGCAGGCGCTCGGTTTCCGCAACGATACGGTCGGCGTCGGTTCCGACGAGCCTGGCGGTACCGGCCGCGACACCCTCGGGCCGTTCGGTCGTTTCGCGCATGACGAGGACCGGCTTGCCCAATGCAGGCGCTTCTTCCTGCACGCCGCCGCTGTCGGTCAGCATGAGATGCGCAACATCGAGCAGGCGGGCGAAATGCGGATAGTCCAGCGGTTCGATCAGCGCGACGTTGTCGAGCCCCGCGAGCCGGTCGTTCATCACGGCGCGGACGTTCGGGTTTAGGTGCACAGGGAAGATCACCGCCACGTCGCGGCGCGCCGCGAGGCGGGACACGGCATTCGCGATCGACTCCATCCCCTGCCCGAAGTTCTCGCGCCGGTGCGTCGTCATGCCGATGATCCGGCGCCCGGCGAAACGCCTTTCCAGCGGCATCAGGTTCGCTGCAAGCAACGGCTCACGGGCGATCTTGCCCGTTATCCAGTGCAGCGCGTCGATAACCGTATTGCCGGTGACGTGGACCGCCGCGGACTCGACGTTCTCCCGCCGCAGCGCCTCGGCCGCAGTTTCGGTCGGCGCGAGGTGAAGCGCGGCGAAGCTGCCGATGACCTTGCGATTGACCTCCTCCGGCCAGGGATGATGGATATTGCCGCTCCGCAGACCCGCTTCCACATGCGCCACGGGAATCTTGCGGTAGTATGCTGCCAACGCGCCTGCCATCGCGGTCGCGGTATCGCCCTGAACCACGACGACGTCCGGCCGTTCGATATCCAGCACGTGGCCGATACCCATGAGCAGCCGCGCGGTCAGGGCATCGAGCGTCTGGTCCGGTTGCATCAGGTCGAGATCGTGATCGGGCGAAATGCCCGCGATCTCCAGCACCTGGTCCAGCATTCCGCGATGCTGCCCTGAAACACAGACGCGGGAAACGAAGCGCTCGTCACTCTCGAGCGCGTGGATCAGGGGGAACAGTTTGATCGCTTCGGGCCGGGTGCCGAAGACGGTGAGAATGGTGCGCGGCGCGGTCATGCCGCCGGTCTTACCGCAGGAGGGTTAACGCCGCCTCAGCTTTCCGGCGTTTCCTGCGGCTCGGACGTTTCGGGCGCGTCCATGATCGGTTCGGCGTCTTCGCTCGGCAGGATCTCGGGGTTCTGCTCGTCGGGCAGCTCGGCATCGCGCTCGCGTTCGAGGCGTTCCATGTACTCGCGTTCGATCTGCTCGACGCGTTCCTGCTCGGCGGCGGCCGATTCGTCGATCGTGGACAAACGTTCAGCGCGGGCGGCGGCGATGAGCTCGCTGAAGCGGACGCTCGCACTCGTCGCCTGTTCGCCATAGGCGCGGCGGATCAGATCCTGGGTGCAGCCGGTGAAGCCGCCCGCGCCCGCGGTGGAACACGAAAGCGTGCCGAAATCGCCGATCATCTCCAGCGATTCGACGCGCCGGGTCCAGGCGGTGTTCGCCGGGTCGTCGCTGTAGCGCAGCGTTTCCGGAATGCGGAAGCGTTCGGATTCGGGCAGGCGGGCGACGACGCAGATCTCGCCTTCCGGGCACGGCGGCGCGGCATCCTCGCCATAGACCACCGACATGCGCACGTCGTCGGGCACCTCCTCCGCCGTCGCCTGCGCCGCGAGCGGGCTGGCGAGAAGCGTGGCGCCAGAAAGCGCGAATGCTGCGAGAAGCGACTTCATGCGATGGCTATCCTAATCTGCGTTGCCCGCCATTCTCGGGCGCGAGCCGTGAACTCTATATGAAGCGTGCGGAGGGCGAAAGCGGTTCCCGCCCGTGGCCCTCAGACCCGTTCGGCGAGCTTGATCGCGACGCGGCAGCCGAGGCGTATCGCCCCCGACAGCAGCGGATAGGCCGGCGCCCTTTCCGCCCCTGCGGCGAGAGCGGCATCGCGGTGCGCGCGCTCGTCCTCGCGAAATTCGTCGATCATCGTGGCGAGTTCGGGGTCGGCGCCGCTTTCGGCAAGCCGGTCGAGTTGCTGCGAATAGTGGCGGTCGATCTCTTCCTCTACCGCCGCGGTGCAGGCCATGGCCGCCTCCGGCCCGATCAACGCCGTACCCGCGCCGAGCGCGTAGCCCGCCGCCGACCAGAAGGGCTGCAGCGCGGTCGGGCGCACGCCGCGCCGCGCCATCAGGGCGTCGAACTTCGCCCGGTGTCCCTTCTCCTGCTCGGCCATTTCGGCGATCTCGGCCGCGTGCGGGCCGCGGTCGCCGATCACGTCGAGCTGGCCCTGATAGATGCGGGTAGCGCCGAACTCGCCTGCCTGGTCGACCCGGATCATCCGCGCGATATCCTGTTTCGTCATGAGGTACGCCGCTCCTTCGCCAGCAACCAGAGGATCGCCAGGCCGCCTGCTGCCGAGAACAGGAAGTTCCACCCCGCCAGCGAAATGCCGACCAGCGTCCAGGGCGCCTGATCGCAGCGGACCATCGGCGCGTTCATGATCGCTTCCAATGGGTCGCCGGTGCCGGCCTGCGACGTGACCGCGCACGCCGTCACGCCTTCCCACCAGCCGTATTCGACACCGGCATGAAACGCCCCGATTGCACCCGACACGAGGATGGCGAGCGCGGCCAGCGCAATCCACAGCCGCCGGGGCACCGCGACGGTGGAAAGCAACGCAAGCGCAAGCGCCGCGAAATGCGGCCAGCGCTGCCACCAGCACATCTCGCATGGATAGAGGCCGAAGCCGTACTGCGAGACGTAGGCGCCGGCGAGCAGCAGTGCGGGCACGCCCAGCGCCAGCCGCTGGGCCAGCCGGCCGTGAGGCGTTTCGATCATCCGCACGCGCTCTACTTCCGGTGCACGAGAGCGGTCGGAGCGGTCCGGCGCAGCGTTTCGAGCGCGTAGTGGAGCTGGTAATCCTTGATCCCCTGCTCCTTCAGCTCGTCGGCCGTCATCGTGAAGCGCGGATCCTCGCGCAGATCGCGCTCGAGCTCCTCATCCTTCAGGGCAGCTTCGTTGACGAGGTGCCCGCGAAGGTCCGATTCGCGCAGGATGAACTTGGCCCGCTTGGCCAGATCCGGATCGGAAAGCTGCGGCACGGCGATGTCGGGCTCGATCCCGCCTTCCTGCACCGAATGCCCCCCCGGCGTGTAATAGCGCGCGGTGGTGAGCTTGAGCGCGGCGTCGGGACCGAGCGGCAGCAGCGTCTGCACGCTGCCCTTGCCGAAGCTGCGCTGGCCCATGACCACGGCGCGGCGGTGATCCTGCAGCGCACCGGCAACGATCTCGCTGGCGGAGGCCGAACCGGCATCGATCAGAACGATCATCGGCACGCCCTTGGCGATCTCGCCGCGATAGACCGTCTCGGCGTTGTAGACGTAGGTCTCTCCCGCCGCGCGGCCGCGCTGCGAGACGATACGGCCTTTCTCGAGGAACAGGTCGCTCAGCGCCACTGCTTCATCGAGCGAGCCCCCGGGGTTGGCCCGCAAGTCCAGCACGAGACCCTTGAGGCCCCCCGGGGCTTCCTTCGAGAGCGCTTCCCACGCGGAGAACACGTCGGCCCCCACGTCGCGCGAGAACTCGTTGACCATGATCACGCCGATATTGCCGGACTGGAGTTCGTGCGTGACCGGTTCGAGTTCGATCAGCCCGCGCGTGACCGTGACATCGAAGGGTTCGTCGCGCCCGGGGCGGAAGATGGTCAGGCGGATCGAGGTGCCGGCCGCCCCGCGCATGCGGGAGACCGCCTCGTCGAGGTCGCCCCCATAGATCAGCTCGCCATCGAGGTGCGTGATGTAGTCGCCGGCCTTGAGCCCGGCCTCCATCGCAGGACTGCCGCGGAACGGCGAGATGATCTTCACCGCGCCGTCGTCCATCTGCACGGACAGGCCGAGACCGGTGTAATTGCCGTCGATCATCGTTTCGAGGCGCTGCAGGTCCGACCCGTCGAGATAGGCGGAATGCGGATCGAGGCTGGCGAGCATGCCGTCGATCGCGCCGCGGATCAGCTTCTCGTCGTCGACCGGCTCGACGTAACTGGCCTTAATCCGCTCGTACGTCGCGAACAGGCGCGCGAATTCGGAGCCGGCGCGGCCATCGACCTGCGCGATGCCCGCAGTGGTCGCCGGAATGAGCGCCACCGCAGTGACGAGCGCGGCCGACCGGGCGAGATCGGCGAATTTGATGGCCATAAAGCCTCCTTTACGAGAACGCTTTTATCGCGCGCGCAGGCTTAATGCCAGATGAGGATGCGGTCCGCGCCGCAGCCCTCCTACCCGAGATAGTCGAGCGGGTTCACCGGTGTGCCGTCGCGCCTGAGTTCGAGTGTCACGACCGGCGCGTCGACCGCCGCGACGCCGAGCGGGGCGCCGGAAACGAGCGCCTCCCCGACATCGACATCGACACGCGAAAGGCCTGTGACGAGGCTGGTCCACCCGCCCTCGTGTTCGATGATGACGATCCGGTCGTAGCCGCGATAGGGGCCGGCGAAAGCGACTCGGCCGCTGCCCGGGGCGACGACCTGCGCGGCCGGGCGCGGGGCCAGCGAGAGACCATTGCTGCGCACGCCTGCGGAGGACACCGAGCCGAAGCCCGCCACGGTCTGCCCGACGACGGGAAGCTGGAAATCGTCGGGCGGCGCGGTCGCGGAAGGCGTTGGCGTCGGGCCGGTGGCGGCAGAAACCCGAGCCGATTCGGGGCTTGCCGGCCGGATCATGGGGCCGGGAAGCGCGGCGAGGTCACGGCGCAGCGCGCTGGCGTCGTCGAGCCTTGCGATCAGCCCGTCGAGATCGCGCGCCTCCTCCGCCAGCGCGAGCGCCCGCTCGGCCTCGCGGGCAGCGACGCCCGTGGCGCGGCGCGACGCGAGCCTCTGCCGACTTTCCAGCCCGACCAGTCTTTGGCGCCGCGCGCCGAGCTGCGCCTCGCTCTGGCGCAAGGCCGCGAGAGCCTGCAGCGCTTCGGTTTCGAGCCGTGCCCCGCGCGCAATCTCCGCGCGGAGGGCGGCGGTGCGCTGGCGCACTTCGGGAACGGTCGTCTCCAGCAGGGCACGCAGATAGACCGTCTCGCGGAGCGATCCGGGGCGCAAGGCCGACAGCGCGAGCGGCCGGCGGGCGAACTTCTGCAAGGCCGCAGTGAGGCGCAGCAGCGGCTCGCGCCGCTCGGCGAGGCGCATGTCGAGCTGCTGCCGCTGGCCGTCGATCAGCGCGATTCGCGCCTCCGCGGCGGCGATGTCGGCTTCCGCCTGCTGGATACGCGCGGCGAGCGCGGCTGCCTCTCGCGCGGTCTTCTCCGCCGCCTCGGTCGCAGCGCGCGCTTCGGCTTCGAGCCGCGCCCCGCGCGCTTGCGCGGCCCGCGCTTCCTCCCGCGCCTCGCGGAGCGCGGCACGTGCGTCACCGGGATCGAACACGCCGTCGGCCCGCTGCGCGGCAGCAATACCGCCGATCACCCCGGCGGTAGCAGTCATGGTGAGGACGAGGATCGTCGCGCGACGCGGCATTGCGCTACCCTGCCCGATGGTAGGGGTGTCCGGCAAGAATCGTAGTGGCGCGGTAGAGCTGTTCCAGCAGCATGGCGCGCGCGAGCAGGTGCGGCCAGGTCGCATTGCCGAACGCGAGCAGAAGGTCCGCCTCCGCGCGTTCCTCCGCCGAATGGCCATCGGCGGCGCCAAGCACGAAGCGCGCCTCGCGCACGCCCTCGTCGCGCCAGCGGCCGAGCAGCGCGGCAAAATCTTCGGAGGAGAGCTGCTTGCCGCGCTCGTCGAGAAGCACGGTGCGCGCCGGCGCCTGCGGATCGGGCACTTTGCCCCCGGTCTCAGGCAGTTCGGTGGACTTGAATGGCCAGGTCAGCCGCTTCTCGTAACGCGCGACCAGTTCGGCCTCGGGCGAGCGCCCGATCTTGCCGCGCGCAACGACATGCAGAAGCATGTTTTGTCGGCCTCAGGCGGTTCCGGCGGCCACGGGTGGAGCGTCGCCGAAGGCCCACATGCGTTCCAGGTTGTAGAAGCTGCGGACTTCCGGGCGGAACAGGTGGACGACGACGTCGCCGGCGTCGATCAGCACCCAGTCGGCCTGGGGCAAGCCTTCGAGCCGCACCGGCCCATGGCCTTCCTGCTTGACCCTTTCGGCGAGCTTCTGCGCGATCGCGGCCACCTGACGGGTCGAACGGCCCGAGGCGATGACCATGTGATCGGCAATGCTCGACTTGCCCGCGAGCGGGATCGACACGACGTCCTGCGCCTGGTCGTCCTCCAGTTGCGCGAGGACGAGCGCGTGAAGCGAGCCCGGCTCGGCTTCAATCGCCGGCGGGTGCTGCGAATCGTGCTCGGGCATGGATGTTTGCGCCTGGTTCATAGGCGGTTGTTGCGCTCCTGACGGTTGCGAGAGAAAATGCGAGGGCGGCGATGCGCATCATGGCGCCTGCACGCGCTCCCCCCGGGATATGGGGACTATTCGGCGGAATGTAAGCTGATCGCGCGGCGGAACCTGCGAGTAGCGCCCGGCCCACTCGGGGTCGGCACGGCGGATGGCCGTGGCCGATCGGGGATCCGGATCGAAACGCAATGTCACCAGGCTCGGCGCACTCCAGTCGCCCCTGTTCCTGAACTCGGCAGCTTCGACCCGATGTCGGCGCAGCCATGCCATCGCGGGGCTTGCGAAGGCCGCGCCATCATAGCCGGGCCGCGCGATCACCGCAATCGGCATCGCACGCGCTATGCCGCGCCAATCCTTCCACTGGTGGAACTGCGCGAGATTGTCCGCCCCCATGAGCCACACGAACTCGCGGTCCGGATAGCGCCGGATCAGCGCCCGCAGCGTATCCACCGTGTACCGGGTGCCGAGTTCGCGCTCGATTGCGGTGACGCGGATCGGCGCGCGGCGCGCCTGGCGGATCGCCGACTTCACTCGCGCAGCGAGCGGAGCCATGCCGGCCCTCGGCTTGAGCGGATTGCCCGGCGAGACGAGCCACCAGACTTCGTCCAGCCCGAGCGTCTCGGCGGCGAAGAGCGATATCCGGCGGTGCCCGCCATGCGCGGGATTGAAGCTGCCGCCAAGCAGACCGATCCGGCGTGCACGCATCAGGGGGAGATCGGCCTCAGGCGGCCGCGTGTGATCAAGCCCATTGCCGCGGCCTAGCAGTGGTGGCCAGGTCTGTCAGGCGCGGATTCGCTCCACGACCGGGTGAAGCCATTTGCGAAGAACTTGGGTTAATTTCGTAACCTGGAAACGATTCAGCGTGTGAGTCGTTCGATTCGCCCTTTTACTTTATTTCACGATTCGACCCGAGGCCCCTCCCATGCTAGCGGCCCCGCCAGAATAAAAGGACGGCATAGGGGTCGTAATTTTGGTGACTAGCTCAACCGTAGGCGGATGGGTGGACCGCCTTCGGGCTTGGTTCCCGGATCGTGAATTCTTCATGCGATCCCAGGGACAGGTCCGTTTCATTCGGATTTCATCGCGCGTGCAGATGACCGCCGCAGGGATCGCCTCGGCGGCGCTCGTCGCGTGGATGGTCAGCCTCGCGATCATGGGCTGGAGCCAGTTCCGCGCTGAAGCCGACCGCATGTCGCTGCTCGAACGCGAAGCGCGAGTCGCGACATCGGAAGAGCGGCTCGACGCCTATGGCGACGATCTTACCTCCGTCGCGAAGGATCTCGAACAACGCCAGACGGTGCTCGAGGAAATGGCCGAGATGCTGCCCGACGACATCAAGGGGCAGGCACCGGTCAGCGATTCCACCGGCGAAGCGGCGGAAACCGTCGCCAAGGTCAGCGCGGTCTTCCCCGAAGCGCGGTCGCTGGCCGAGATCGAGGCGCGCCAGCTCGCGCTGGTCGAGAAAATGACCCGCTTTGCCGACCACCGCGCCGAACGCGCGGCAACGGCAATGCGCACGCTTGGTCTCGATCCGTCCACGATCCTGCGCTCGGCCCAGCAGGACGCAATGGGTGGTCCGCTCGAACTGCTCGCGACCGGCGCCGACGGCAAAGTCGATCCGCGTTTCGAGCGCCTCGGCCTCAGCCTCGCGCAGATGGCCGCGCTCGAGCAGGGTCTCGACGGCATTCCGCAGTTCGAGCCTGCCAATCTCAAGTACATTTCGTCCGGCTTCGGCTATCGCCGCGACCCGTTCACGGGCCACGGCGCGATGCACAAGGGCCTCGATTTCCGCGGTCCGGTCGGCGCGCCGATCTTCGCCGCGGCGGAAGGCCGCGTCAGCTTCGTCGGTCGCAAGTCGGGCTACGGCAACGTGGTCGAGATCACTCACGGCAACGGCCTGACCACCCGCTACGCCCATATGTCGAAGTTTTCCGCCAAAGTGGGCCAGCAGGTCGACGCTGGACACGTGATCGGCGCGATCGGCAGCACCGGCCGCTCGACCGGCCCGCACCTCCACTTCGAAGTCCGCATCAACGGCCGCGCGGTCAATCCGCGGCCCTTCCTGGAGACAGCGCCCGATGTTCTCAAAGAAGCCAGAGCCCGAGTCGGCGGGAGCGATTCCAATGGCTAGGCCCCCCGCACCTTCCAGTTCGACGTTCTCCGTGATCGGAGCCGACGTCACCATCAAGGGCGACGTGTCCGCCTCCACCGAGCTTCACGTCGACGGCCGCATCGAGGGCGACATCGCTTGCGATTCGCTCGTCCAGGGCGAAACGAGCGTGATCGAAGGCGCGATCAGTGCCGAGACGGCGCGCCTCGCCGGCCGGATCTCCGGCTCGATCACCGCGCGTCACCTCGTCGTATTGAAGTCGGCTCGGGTCGAAGGCGACGTGAACTACGACGCTCTGACCATCGAGCAGGGCGCCCAGGTCGAAGGCCGCTTCGCCCACCGTGCGCCCAACCAGCGCGGGGCCGACAAGCCGGCCGCGCCGGTCCCAGCGAGTGATGACGGCGAACCGAAGCTGACGCTGGCGACCTGAGCCTCGGGCTAAGCCCGAAGCGCCGCTACGCGTCCACCAGCACCTCGGCGCGCAAGGCCTTGCGGTCGAGCTTGCCGATCATCGTCTTGGGCAGTTCCTCGCGGATGACGACGCCGGAGACGCGCTCGTGCTTCCCCACGCGGGCATTGAGCCAGGTCTGGAGCTCGGCCGCGGTCGCTTCGGCGCCCTCGGCCAGGGTCACGTAAGCCTGCGGCATCTCTCCGCGATAGGCGTCGGGCACCCCGATCACGAGCGCTTCCTTGACCGCCGCATGCTCGAGCAGCACGGCTTCGACCTGGCTTGGGAAGACCTTGAACCCGCCGACGGCGATCATGTCCTTGATCCGGTCGACGATGGTGATGAAGCCGTCCTCGTCGATCTCGGCAACGTCGCCGGTGCGCAGCCAGCGCGTGCCGCCCAGATCGGCAAAGGCGTTCGTCGCGGCATCGGGGCGGTTCCAGTAGCCCTGCATGATCTGCGGCCCGGCGATGACCAGCTCCCCGGGTTCCCCGTCCGGTGCGGGCCTGGTGGGATCTTCCTTGTCGAGCAGCATCACGCGGGTCTGCGGGATGACCTGCCCGATCGTGCCCGGCTTGCGCAGCCCGGTGTAGGGATTGGTCGAGACCACGCCCGCGCTCTCGGTCAGTCCGTAGCCTTCCACCAGCCGCGCGCCGCTCGCCGCCTCGAATTTTTCGCGCACCGGCGCAGGCAGCGGCGCCCCGCCCGAGATAGACACCTTGAGCGAGGAGAAATCGGTCCGGCCGATCCGCGGATGGTCGAGCAGCGCCTGGAACATCGTCGGCACGCCGGGAAAGGCGGTGACGCGGGTGCGCTCGATCGTCTGCAGCACCTGCTTCGCATCGAACCGCGGTACCATGGCGATGCAAGCGCCTTTCGCGACCGTGCGGTTGAGCACGCAGGTGTTGGCGAAGACGTGGAACAGCGGCAGCGCGCCCATGATCACGTCCGGCTCGTCGCGGTCGAACGGATCGATCGCGTCGACCTGCATCGCATTGACCGCCAGATTAGCATGGGTGAGCATGGCGCCCTTGGGCCGGCCCGTCGTGCCGCCGGTGTACTGCAGCAGCGCCAAATCGGCGGGCGAGAGCGCGACGGGCGCAGGCTCGCCCTTGGGCAGCATGCCGCTCCACTCGCGGACATCCGTCCGCGCCGGGATGGCCGCGATGCTCTTGCGGCCCAGCAGCTTGAGCGCGATCCGCTTCAGCGGCGTCAGCATCGCCCCCAGGCGGCCGACGACCAGCGTTTCGAGCGGAGAGCGATCGAGCACTTCCAGCGCCGTCGGCAGCAGGCTTGCGGCGTCGATCGTGACGAGGATTCGGGCGCCCGAATCCTCGACCTGCTGGTTGAGCTCTTCGACGGTGTAGAGCGGCGAGAAGTTCACCACCACCGCCCCAGCCATCATCGCGCCGTAATAGGCGGAGACGTAAATGGGCACGTTGGGCAGGAACAGCCCTACCCGGTCGCCACGGGCAATGCCCAATTCCTGCAGGCCAGCCGCAAAGCGCCGCGCTTCCCCATAAAGCGCCCGGTAGGAATAGATCCGCCCGAGGAAGTCGACCAGCGGTGCATCGGGCCGCCGCTCTGCCGCGCGCGCGAAGAGATCGGGGAGCGTTACCGGCTCGAACGGCGTGTCCCACGGGGCGGCATGCTGATAAGGCGCCTTACTGACATCCATGTCAACATGGATGCGCGAGACCGTGCGCGAGGGCAAGGACTTTCTGACACCGGTCCAGCCGGCAGGGACGGTGCGGACACACGCACGCCGTCATCCCGGCGAAAGCCGGGATCGCGAGAGGAGAGGAAGAGCGCTCCCCGCGTCAGCGAGGCCGGCGGCTTCAGAGCTGTTCGTCGCCCTCGTTCTCCGCGGCGCGGCGGGCTTCGAGCCAGGCAGCGGCTTCGGCTTCCTGGGCGGCTTCGGCAGCGGCCTTCTCGTTCGCCTCGCGCTCGGCACGCAGTTCGGCGATCAGCTTCTCGCGATCCGTGCCCGAGTCGGCCGCTGGTACTGGCGCTTCACCGTCGGCGCCGGCCTTCTTCGCCGCCTTGGCAACAACCGCGTCGAGCTCGCGCTGCGAGCACAGGCCGAGCGTCACCGGATCCTTCGCCTGGATGTTCTGGATGTTCCAGTGGCTGCGCTCGCGAATCGCCGCGATCGTGTTGCGCGTGGTGCCGATCAGCTTGGAAATCTGCGCATCCGAAATCTCCGGATGGTTGCGCAGGATCCAGGCGATACCGTCGGGCTTGTCCTGCCGCTTGGACACCGGGGTGTAGCGCGGGCCCTTGGTCCGCGTCACTTCGACCGGCGCGCGCTGCATCTTGAGCGCATAGCTCGGATCGGCCTGACCGCGCTCGATTTCCTCCTGCGTCAGCTCGCCCGAGTGGATCGGATCACGCCCGGTGTACTTGCTGCCCGCGAGGTCGTCGGCCATCGCCTGGACTTCGAGGATATGCAGGCCGCAGAAGTCGGCGATCTGCGTGAAGCTGAGCGAAGTGTTGTCGACGAGCCAGGTGGCGGTCGCATGCGGCATCAGCGGGGTGGGTTGCGCCATGATCGAAACTGTCCTGAAAATATAAGGGCCGCCCCTCGCGGAGCGGCCGTTGCACAGGCGATTTAGGCGATGCGTCATGCAAGGGCAAGCTTTTCGGCCTCCCCCATCGGGAAGCTCAAGCGGCGAGCGGCTCCGCGTCGAGGGCCGCGAGCCCGGCGAGGAACTGATCGGTCGCCGCATCCCACGAATAGCGTGCGCCCAGCTCGGCACAGTCTGCGCGGTCGCTGAACACGGCGCCGGCAATCGCCCGGTCGAGATCTTCGGACAGCGCACCGACTCGATCGGTCACGATGTCGCGCGGCCCCGGCACGGGAAACGCAGCGACCGGCGTCCCGCAAGCGAGCGCCTCGATCATGACCAGTCCGAAGGTATCGGTCCGGCTGGGAAAGACGAAGACATCGGCATGGGCGTAGCATCCCGCCAATGCACGGCCGCTGCGGCGCCCGAGGAAATGGGCATCGGGAAACTTTGCACTGAGCTCGGCGAAGGCGGGGCCATCACCAACGACGACCTTGCTGCCCGGATAGCTGCCGCCCAGAAACGCCTCGAGATTCTTCTCCACCGCGACGCGGCCGACATAGAGCTGGATCGGTCGCGGGAGGTCGTCGAACTCGGGCGGTGCCGGCGCGTCCCGATTGAAGCAGGTCAGATCGACCCCGCGACTCCAGGGATGGAGGCGGCGCAGGCCGTGCGCGCGCAGTTCCTCGCGAATGCTCTCTGTCGCGACCAGCACTTGGCGCGAAGGCGCGTGAAACCAGCGAATGTAGCGCCAGAACAGCGCGGGCGAGAGGCCGGTGCGCCGGGCGACGTATTCGGGAAACTGCGTGTGGTAGGCGGTCGTGAAGGGAATACCGCGCACCGTACAGAACCGCCGTGCGGCGAGGCCCAGCGGCCCTTCGGTGGCGACGTGGATCGCGTCGGGCGCCAGGGCCGTAAGGCGCCGCCCGATCGCGCCGGGCAGCGGCATCGCCAGGCGAATGTCGGGATACGTCGGGCATGGCAGCGAGCGGAAGCCTTCGGGCGAGATTACCTCCACCTCGTGCCCGCGCCTGCGGAGGACATCGCATGTTGCCGCGAGGGTGCGGACCACGCCGTTCATCTGCGGCGCCCAGGCGTCGGTGACGATGGCGATCCGATGCGGATAGGGCCGCACGGCGTCCGCTTCGGGCACGACTACCTCCATCCGGCTCATGCAGCCGCCTTGC
The DNA here is from genome assembly GCF_003581645.1 of Pelagerythrobacter aerophilus. Classification (GTDB taxonomy): domain Bacteria; phylum Pseudomonadota; class Alphaproteobacteria; order Sphingomonadales; family Sphingomonadaceae; genus Pelagerythrobacter; species Pelagerythrobacter aerophilus. The sequence continues at coordinate 54,716 of NZ_QXFK01000008.1, forward strand.
GCGTAGGTGAGGCCGCGACGTCATATTGCGCGCGCCGCGCCATTTCCTCGGGCCAGTGGAGCAGCTCCATGCGCCCGTCGAAATGCTCGACCAGCGCGGTGCAGCCTTCCACCCAGTCGCCGTCGTTGTAGTATTCAATGCCGTCGAAGGCGCGGATTTCGGCAGTATGGATATGGCCGCACACGACGCCGTCCACACCCCGCTCGGCCGCGGCACGGGCGACAATCTCCTCATAGCGGCTGATGAACTCGACCGCGTTCTTGACCTTGTGCTTGGCCACTTTCGACAGCGACCAGTACGGCAGTCCGAACGCCTTGCGCACGAGGTTGACCCATCGGTTGAGCCCCATGAGCAGGTGGTAGAGGACATCGCCCACCACCGCGAGCCAGCGGTGCGCAAGCATGATCGCATCGAACTCGTCGCCGTGGAGCACCATCAGCCGGCGCCCGTCGGCCGTATCGTGAAAGGCCGCGCGCCGGATCTCGACCCCGCCGAAGTTCATGCCCGAGAACGGGCGGAGCATCTCGTCGTGATTGCCGGGGATGTAGACGATCCGCGTCCCGCGCTTGGCGCGCTTGAGAATGCGCCAGACCACATCGTTGTGCTCCGCCGGCCAGTAGACCTTCTTCTTCAGCCGCCAGCCGTCAATGATGTCGCCGACGAGGTACATGGTCTCGCTGTCGGTGCTGTCGAGAAAGTCGATCAGCATCGCGGCGTTGCAGCCCTTGGTACCGAGATGGATGTCGCTGATCCAGATTGTGCGGAACTTTCGCCGCTTGCCGTCGACCGGCTCCGGAATCGCGCTCCTTACCGGCGGCAGGCTCGCTATCGTCGCCAGTTCGGCCAGTCCGCCCCGAAGCCCATTGATCCGTTCTTCGCCCACCGCCCGCACTCCGCTAGCGAATGCATTTCACGTCAGGCACATGACAGGCAATTGTTACAGGCGATTCACGGTTTGATGACCGTTCGTGGTCAACGTGACAATGTAACGACAGATGATCACGGTGTTTCAGGACATCAAGTACGTGCGATTACACCCTTGGAGCACTGGGTCGGGCGCTAACTTTACCAGGCGACGCGCCTCGCCTGCTGGCAAGGGGATCGTGGGAGCCTTTCTGCCGCACGGCCGACGGAGCAAGGAAGCGCGTCCGGAAAAAACGATCCATTCGGACACCTCCCGAGCGCTAAGGTCGGCCGTGCAGCCACTTGACTGCCCTCGGGCATCAGATCGGGTGTGCTGGCCCATCGTTATGAGTCCCGACTTGCAGCGCGATGGGCAGGACTACCGGGAGCAGAAGGATTGCCGCCCCCGGCATAACCGCATCTACGCCAATCTCCTCCTCTTCGTCCCAACTCGGCTCTGGGTCGGGCTCTTCGGAGCGATACCCCATGGGGTCAGCGAACCAGCGATCAAGATCGGCTAGGTACCATCCGGCACTGCGCGCACCGATTTTTACTTGGGACGGGAACGTCCCCTCGGCGATCTTGCGATAGAGCGTCGAGCGCGAGAGTCCGGTGCGATCCAGGACTTCTCTGAGGCGAAGTATCTTGTCAGGCGACGACATATGAGTTTCCTTTCTCAGCAAGCGTGACGACCCGCACGCAGCTTCGGTCCCACGGTAAGTTCTCTCAAGAGGATGCGACGGCGCTCGGCAGCGGGCTGCGGCGAACTGCGCCGGAAAGTAACCGAGGTGCGTTAGAATGGCGGAGTCTCACTACCGCTCGCCGACAAGCGAGGGGCTTCCGGTTGCCAAGTGCCCGCGTCTCTTGATGCCAACTGGCGCTTTTCGAGACTCGTGATTCGCGCCGCGCGAATTTCTGGCCATTAGCTTACACAGAGAGGCATGTTTCGGCCGCGCTTGCCATTGATCGGATATTGCTCGAAGATTCATCGGACATGCGCACCGATCTCGATCATCTTCCCGCAAACAAGCAGCGCGAGCTTGAGCGCATCGTCGAGATCATTTTCGACGAGTTCGGTGCCGCGACCGAGAACGCGACCGGCCCGCGCAAGGGCGCGCGCATTCTCAAGATCATACTGTTCGGCAGCCATGCACGCGGCGACTGGGTCGATGCGCCGATGTCGGCCAACCAGTACAAGAGCGATTACGACATCCTGGTCATCGTCAGCCAGAAGGAGATGACCGACCGCGCGGCGTACTGGGCGAAGGCCGAGGAACGGCTGATCCGGGCCTATACGATCGAGAAGACGCTGCGCACGCCGGTCAACTTCATCGTGCATTGCCTGCATGAGGTGAACGATGGCCTCGCACACGGCCGCGTGTTCTTCATGGAGGTCGCAAAGGATGGCATCGCGCTCTACGAAGCCGACGACCGCGAACTCGCCACGCCCAAGCCAAAGACGCCGGAGCAGGCGCTGGAAGCGGCACGGGAGTATTTCGACGAGTACCTGCCTTCTGCACTTCAATTTCTGATACAAGGAAAGGAAGCTAGCGAACGGGGTTGGCAGAAGAAGGCGGCCTTCGAACTACATCAAGCCACCGAACGCCTCTACCAAGGGCTCCTTCTCACCCTGACCTTCTACACGCCCTACAACCACAACATCGCCTTCCTGCGCTCACTCGCGGAAGGTCTCGATCGGCGGCTCCACGGCATTTGGCTGGAGGAAAGCCGCCGCGAGCGCGCGATGTTCCAGAAGCTGAAGGAAGCCTACACCAAGGCTCGCTACTCCAAGCACTACAAGATCAGCGAGGAAGAGCTGACCTGGCTCGGCGAGCGGGTCGAGGAACTCGGCCGCGTGGTCCACGAGGTCTGCTCCGAACGGATCGCCGCCCTGGAAGCCGCAGCGCGCAAGTAGTGCCGGTGGCACAGCCGCAGTCTCGCAGCTTGCCGGGATTCAGGGGGCTGGCGTCAGCAATCGTTCATTGAGGTTGGCAGAGCTTTCCGCACGGGGTCGGATATCCCTTCACGATGGAGGATGGTATGAAAGCGATCGTAGTTACGGCGGCACTTTTGATCGTGCCATTCGCTGCCCAAGCCCAGATTGCCCCTCGAACACCGCCGGATAGCGGGCGCTTGTCCGGAATAGCCGATCCTTCAACAAACCCGGCGATCGGGCGCGAGCTTCGTGAGACACGCGAACGCATCGATCGGGGACGGGAAAGCGGGGACTTGTCCAAACGCGAGGCACGCGCACTACGCCGCGAAAACAGACAGATCGGTGTGCTTGCAGATCGCTATGGTCGCGACGGCATTTCCGATGCCGAGTATCGTGAGCTGGAAATGCGCGCGCGCGTTTTGCAAAGCCAGGTTGAGGCGCAGCGCATTCGGCCGACCACCGACGATCCCGACTAATCCGCCTTAGACTTTCTGCCGGTCTGGTGCTGAAGTTCTTCGGGCTTGTTCTGCCAGTGTCGGCGCCACTGGATCAACGTACGAGCGCCCTGACCTAAGCGTAACCGTATCGAAACCGCCGTGCGCGAATAGCGCGGCCCGGACCAGCAAGCACCGGCCAGCTTGCCGGGATTCACCGATTCTGGCATAATCCTCACCACGAGATGGAACACTGGCGGCCATCTCGAGGATAGTCCTTGCCAGGCATCAAGTAGGTCCGGCCGCTACGGTCGGACGGTTGCTGTAAGGCCGCACCGCGGCACACAGCGGACACCGCTTGCACATCCGCGCATCCATGCGCGGACCGCCTGTGTGCGAGCTTTCCATGCTTATTCCCACTCCAAGCGACGTCTACGCGCGCGAGGTCGTGATGGCGCGCGTTGCCCATCTCGTCCGCCGCAAGCAGCAGGAGATCGAGCGGATCACCCGCATCCTGCGCGCCTGCTTCGAGCCGGCGCAGGTGCAGGCGCCTGAGCCAGGCGAGATCCAGCAGATCATCCTGATCGGCCCCTATGCGCGGCGATCCTGGTTTGAAGACCAGCAAACAATCCACTTCTCCGACTACGAGCTGTGGATCGTCGTCAACCATCCGCTGCTTACCGACGAGCGCTGCTGGCAGCGCGCGCAGACCATCATCGAGCGCGAGCTGGGCAACCGCTGTGCAGTCGGCCTCGCAATCTACTCTGAAGCCGACATCCGCATCGCCGAGGCCGAGCGCGACACCTTCGTTCTCGACCGGATCGAAGCCGGGATCACCCTCTACCACGCTTCGCGTGATGCTCCGCTCAACGTGCGCGAGCGGAGGGCACGGCCATGACCGCGCCCAACTCCAGCGCCGCGTTCGACGCATTCTATCGTGCCGAGCATAAGCGGATGCTTCGCTACTTCCGAAAGAGAGCTGGCCCAGATGCTGCGCCCGATCTGGCGCAGGAGGCTTTCACGCGGGTGCTTCGCAGCGGCGCATTCGAGCGGGTTGAATTTCCTGGGGCCTATCTGACCCGAACTGCGCGCAATCTCTTGATCGAGCGGACGCGCCGCAAGATGCGGCGACCGGCAATAATCCATCCGTTCGATGAGGAACGCGATGCCTCAGTCCGGCCCGAACAGGCATGGCGGATCGAGGCCGCGGATGTACGGCGTGCCTATTGGCGAGCACTACGCGCCATGCCGCGCAGGACCCGGCACATATTCCTGCTCCATCGGTTGCGACATCTAACCTACAAGCAAATCGCGCAGCACCTCGGCGTCAGCAACAAGACGGTGAAATATCACATGGAGCGTGCCTTGGCGCGGTGCCGTCAGGCGCTAGCACCCAGCTAACGGCAGCGATCGATCTCCGTCCGAACGTCCACACCGTATAGAGCGGCTTCCGCCAGTCAGGTGGTCGCGCACCTGCTCATGAGTGAGCGGCGACGCCGACCGCCCCTGATCTGCGACAAGCTTCAGCCGTCAACAACTTCCAGCACGATCTTGCCGATGTGGTCGCCTGCTTCCATCCGGGCGTGGGCGGCGGCGGCTTCGGCGAGAGGAAAGGCGCGGTCCATCACGGGGCGCAGCTTGCCCTCCTCGAACAGCGGCCAGGCGTTCTTCTCGATCTCGCCCGCGAGCAGCGTTTTGAACACGTCCGACCGCGGGCGCAGCGTCGAGCCGGTGAGCGTGAGGCGGCGGCTCATAACCACGGCCATGTTCAGTTCAGCCTTGGGACCGCCGAGCACTGCGATGGTCACGTGCCGGCCGTCTTCCGCCAGGCATTTGAGATTGCGCGGCACGTAGTCGCCCGACACCATGTCGAGCACCAGTTCGACGCCCTTGCCGCCGGTGAAGGCTTTCACTTCCTCGACGAAGTCCTGCTCGCGGTAGTTGATCGCGAGGTCCGCTCCCAACTCCCGCGCGGCGGTACACTTGGCCTCGTCGCCGCAGGTCACGATCACGGTCAGCCCGAATGCCTTGCCGAGCATCGTCGCCATCGTGCCGATCCCGCTGGTGCCGCCGTGGACGAGCAGCGTCTCCCCCTCGCGCGCCCAGCCCCGCTCGAACACGTTGTGCCAGACGGTGAACAGCGTCTCCGGGATCGCCGCGGCTTCGGCCAGCGGCATGCTCTCCGGCACCGGCAGGCAATGGCCGATATGCGCGAGGCAATACTCGGCATAGCCCCCGCCCGAAACGAGCGCGCAGACCGTGTCGCCGATGTAGTCTTCCGGCACGCCCGGGCCGACTGCGGCGATCGTGCCGGAAATCTCGAGGCCCGGTATCGGCGAGGCGCCGGGCGGGGGCGGATAGTGGCCCTGGCGCTGGATCACGTCGGGCCGGTTGACCCCGGCATAGGCGACGCGAATCAGCACCTCGCCCTCTCCCGGCTCCGGCACCGGGACCGTCTCCGGCCGCAGCACCTCGGGCCCACCGGGCGCGTCGTATCCGATCGCGGTCATCTCGCGTGGCAGGTGCGCCGTCATTCGCCTTCCCCCCTGTGGCAGTGCCATCACGCATGCGCACCTAACGCGCTGCCCCATTGACAGCAAGCGCGCCGCCTTGCGACACTGCAGGCGATGGATGAGGACGATCGTCCGCGCCCTCGGGGTGACGCCGCGAGCAAGCTCGCCGCCGAAGACCTTTCGCCCTATTCCCAGGACGAGCTGGCCGAACGAATCGCCTTGCTCGAAACCGAGATCGCGCGGGTCGAGAAGCACCGGCTCAGTGCCGCGGCGCATCGTCATGCGGCCGACGCACTGTTCCGAAAGCAGGGTTCGTGAGCCACGCGGTTCTCAATCTAGGGCACCGCACCCATATAGGCCTGGTTAACAACACCCGGTTACATTCCCACCGTAGGGAAATCCCGCTTTTCGCCACGAAAGTCCGTTAGATGCCTAGTTTCGCCCAGAACCTCGAGAAGACCCTCCACGCCGCGCTCGCCAGCGCGAGCGAGCGGCGGCACGAATACGCCACGCTCGAGCACTTGCTGCTCGCGCTGGTCGAGGACGAGGACGCGGCACAAGTGATGAACGCGTGCGGCGTCGACCTCGACGAACTGGGCGAGGCGGTGCGCCAGTATCTCGATCAGGAATACCAGTCGCTCAAGACCGAGGATGACGGCGATCCCCAGCCGACCGCCGGCTTCCAGCGGGTCATCCAGCGCGCGATCCTGCACGTGCAGTCGAGCGGTAAGGACACCGTGACCGGCGCCAACGTGCTCGTCGCCCTGTTCTCCGAACGCGACAGCTACGCGGTCTACTTCCTGCAGCAGCAGGACATGAGCCGGCTCGATGCGGTAAGCTTCATCAGCCACGGCATCGGCAAGGGCGGCAAGCAGCTCGAAAGCCGCGCGCCGCAAGGCGCCGACGAGACCGGCAAGGCGGAAGAGAAGGCCGACAACAAGAAGGAAACGGCGCTCGATCAGTTCACCGTCAACCTCAACGCCAAGGCAGAGGCGGGCAAGGTCGATCCCCTGATCGGCCGCGGGCCCGAGGTCGACCGGACGATCCAGATCCTCTGCCGTCGGAGCAAGAACAACCCGCTCTACGTGGGCGATCCGGGCGTCGGCAAGACGGCGATCGCCGAAGGCCTCGCGCGCAAGATCGTCGAAGGCGAAGTGCCCGAAGTGCTCAAGGACGCGGTGATCTATTCGCTCGACATGGGCGCGCTGCTGGCCGGCACGCGTTATCGCGGCGACTTCGAGGAACGGCTGAAGCAGGTCGTGAGCGAGCTTGAAGGCATGCCCGACGCGGTTCTGTTCATCGACGAGATCCACACCGTGATCGGCGCCGGCGCGACCAGCGGCGGGGCGATGGACGCCTCGAATCTCCTGAAGCCCGCGCTGTCGAGCGGTGCGATCCGCTGCATTGGTTCGACCACCTACAAGGAATTCCGCAATCACTTCGAGAAGGACCGCGCACTGCTGCGCCGGTTCCAGAAGATCGACGTCAACGAACCGACGATCGAGGATACGGTAAAGATCCTGCGCGGCCTCAGGACCGCGTTCGAGGATCATCACAACGTCAAGTACACGCCCGACGCGCTCAAGACTGCGGTCGAGCTTTCGGCGCGGTACATCAACGACCGCAAGCTGCCCGACAAGGCGATCGACGTGATCGACGAGGTCGGCGCGATGCAGATGCTCGTGCCGCCGAGCCGCCGGAAGAAGAAGATCACCGCGCGCGAGATCGAGGCGGTGATCGCGACGATGGCGCGCATCCCGCCCAAGACCGTGTCGAGCGACGACAAGAAGGCGCTCGAGAACCTCGAACGCGATCTGAAGCATGTCGTTTTCGGGCAGGATCAGGCGATCCAGCGCCTTTCGACCGCGATGAAGCTCAGCCGCGCAGGGCTGCGCGACCCGGACAAGCCGATCGGCAGCTTCCTGTTCACGGGCCCGACCGGCGTCGGCAAGACCGAGGTCGCGCGCCAGCTCGCCAGCATCATGGGCATCGAGCTCAAGCGCTTCGACATGTCCGAATACATGGAGCGCCATTCGGTCAGCCGCCTGATCGGCGCCCCTCCGGGCTATGTCGGCTACGATCAGGGCGGCCTGCTGACCGATGCGGTCGACCAGAACCCGCACTGCGTGCTGCTGCTGGACGAGATCGAGAAGGCGCACCCCGACCTGTTCAACATCCTGCTGCAGGTGATGGATAATGGCCGCCTGACCGACCACCACGGCAAGACGGTCGACTTCCGTAACGTCGTCCTGATCATGACGACCAACGCCGGTGCGGCGGACATGGCAAGCCAGGGGATCGGCTTCGGCAACGTCAGCAAGGAAGATGCAGGCGAAGAAGCGGTGAAGCGCATGTTCACGCCGGAATTCCGCAACCGCCTCGATGCGATCGTGCCCTTTGCCTACCTCGGCAAGGCGACCGTCGCACGCGTGGTCGACAAGTTCATCCTGCAGCTCGAGCTCCAGCTCGCCGAGCAGAATGTGCACATCCAGTTCGACAAGGATGCGCGCGGCTGGCTGGCCGACAAGGGCTACGACAGACTCTACGGCGCCCGGCCGATGGGCCGCCTGATCCAGGAAAGGATCAAGCAGCCGCTGGCCGAGGAACTGCTGTTCGGCAAGCTCGCCGACGGCGGCGAGGTCCATGTGAGCGTGAAGGACGGCAAGCCCGCCTTCGAACTCACGCCTGCTCCGCCCAAGGCCAAGCCGAAGCGCAAGGCGAAGAAGGCGGCCGCGAAAAAAGCCGAGCCCGAAGCCGACGCCAGCGAAGGCGTGGACAGCGGCGAAGAGTAGCCCTGCCGAGTAGCGAAGACTCTTCGCCGCTCGCTGATTCCCGCGCTTCGTCGGTGGCGGGTCAAGGTGACCGGCGGAGCCTCCCCGCGCCTTCGCCCGAACCATCCTCTGGAACCGCCTGGCGTTACGCGTCATTCTGACGGGCATGGCGCACGACTTCGCATGGATCCGGCCCGAGCCGCATGGCATCCATGTCGTTCCCGCCGATTGCTGGATCGATCCCTCCGAGCCGGCGGATCATGCGCTGGTGACGCACGGGCATGCGGATCATGCGCGCGGTGGGCATGGGCGGACGGTCGCCACGCCCGAGACGCTCGCGATCATGAAGTTGCGCTACGCGACTTCCGATGGCGCCGTGCCGGTGGGCTATGGCGAGACGATCCGCTTGCCGGGCGGCGTGGGCGCGACGTTCCTTCCGGCCGGGCATGTGCTCGGAAGCGCGCAGATCCTGCTCGAGCATGCGGGCGAGCGCGTGATCGTAACCGGCGACTACAAGCGCTGCCCCGATCCGACCTGTCCGCCGTTCGAAGTGACGCCGTGCGACGTCTTCATCACCGAGGCGACCTTCGGCCTGCCGGTGTTCTGCCATCCCCCTATCGAGACCGAGATCGGCAAGCTGCTCGATCGCCTCGCCGCGCATCCGGAGCGCTGCGTGCTGGTCGGCGCCTATGCGCTGGGCAAGGCGCAGCGGGTGATCGCGGAGCTGCGCCGTGCCGGGCATGATCGGCCGATCTACCTCCACGGCGCGCTGGAGCGGATGTGCCGGCTCTACGAGGAATGGGGCGTCGACCTGGGCGAGTTGCGCCTGGTGAGCGACGCGACGAAGGAGGACATGCGCGGACAGGTCGTCGTCTGCCCGCCGTCCGCGCTCAACGACCGCTGGAGCCGCCGCCTGCCCGATCCGATCACCGCCATGGCGTCAGGCTGGATGCGCGTGCGGCAGCGCGCCCGCCAGCGCAACGTCGAGCTGCCGCTGGTCATCTCTGACCACGCCGACTGGGGCGAACTGACGCGTACGGTCGAAGAGGTCGATCCGCACGAGACCTGGATCACCCACGGCCGCGAAGAGGCGCTGCTGCGCTGGCATCAGCTCCACCAACGCCGCGCCCGTGCGCTGGCGTTGATCGGGTACGAGGACGAGGATGACTAAGGGGCGGCCGCGTTAATGGAGGAGTTCGCCGCCCTGATCGATGCGCTGGTCTATACGCGCAGTCGCAACGAGAAGCTGGAGTTGATCGCCAACTACCTGCAGGCGACGCCCGATCCCGACCGCGGATGGGCGCTCGCTGCGCTGACGGGCGGGCTCGACTTTCCCGCGGTCAAGGCGAGCACGATCCGCAACCTGATGCACGAGCGGGTCGATCCCGTCCTCTGGACCCTGAGCCGTGATTTCGTGGGCGATACGGCCGAGACCGCGAGCCTGCTGTGGCCGGCCGGCGAAGCGCCGCCCGATCCGCCGAGCGTCTCGGAAGCGGTCGAGGCGCTCACCGCGATGACTCGCAGGAGCGTCCTCTCCGAACTGCCGGCCTTGCTCGACCGCCTCGACGCCTCGGGCCGGTTCGCGCTGCTGAAGCTCGCCACCGGGGCGATGCGCATCGGAATCTCGGCGCGGCTCGCCAAGATCGCGTTCGCCCAGGCATTCGGCGTCGGCGTGGAGGACGTCGAGGAGTACTGGCACGGGCTCACCCCACCCTACCTTGCGCTGTTCGCCTGGGCCGCCGAGGGGGCGCCGCCGCCCGATACCGGCAGCCTGCCGCTGTTCCGCCCGTTCATGCTCGCCCACCCGCTGGACGACACCATTGTCGACCTCGAGGACTACGTGGCCGAATGGAAGTGGGATGGTATTCGCGTCCAGCTCGTGCGCGTCGGCGGTGAGAAGGGAGAAACGCGCCTCTACTCGCGCTCGGGCGACGACATTTCCGGCACCTTCCCCGAATTCCTCGATGCTCTTCCGATCGACGCAGTGCTCGACGGCGAATTGCTCGTACGCGGCGTCCACCAGGGCGGCGAGAAAGGGGGCGCAGCGAGCTTCAATGCGCTGCAGCAGCGGCTCGGACGCAAGACCGTGTCCAAGGCGATGCTCGCGGAGTTCTCCGCCTTCATCCGCCTTTATGACGTCATGATCCTCGAAGACGACGATCTGCGCGACTTGCCGTGGACGCGGCGCCGGGCCCACCTCGAGGCGCTGATGCCGCGGCTGCCTGAGAATCGTTTCGATCTCAGCCCCGTGGTCGACGCCGAGCACTTCGACCATCTCACCGAGATACGTGCCGGGGCTCGCGACGACGCGATCGAGGGGCTGATGCTCAAACGCCGGGACAGCCCCTATGTCGCCGGTCGCAAGACGGGGCTGTGGTACAAGTGGAAGCGCGATCCCCTGCTGGTCGACTGCGTGCTGATGTATGCCCAGCGCGGCAGCGGCAAACGCTCCAGCTTCTATTCGGACTATACCTTCGGCTGCTGGGACGGCGATCCCGACGCGGGCGCCGATCTGCTGCCGGTGGGCAAGGCCTACTTCGGCTTCACCGACGAAGAGCTGCGCAAGATCGACCGCTACGTCCGCACACATACCGTCAACCGCTTCGGCCCCGTGCGCGAGACCGACAGGAGCCTGGTGTTCGAAGTCGCCTTCGACTCGGTCCACGCGAGCAAACGCCACAAGTCCGGCCTCGCCATGCGCTTCCCCCGCATCCACCGCATCCGCTGGGACAAGCCCGCGCACGAGGCGGACCGCATCGATGCTCTGCGCGCGCTGGTGCGGGATTGAAATCGCGCCCATCCGGCGGCAAGGCCGGCAGACCATGCATCGCTACGACCTTCCGCGCCGCTCGCTTGCCTACGGCATAGCGGGACTGGCCGGGTTCGTGGACGCGGCGGGCTTTCTCGCAGCAGGCGGCTATTTCGTGTCGTTTATGTCGGGGAACACCACCAGGTTTGGAGTGGAGGCGGCGACGCGGCCCGAAGCGGCGCTCGTGCCGATTCTCCTGATCCTGTGCTTCGTGAGCGGCGTAACGGCCGGCGCGGTGGTGGCGAATCGCAGCGAGAGACCGAAATCGGCGGTTCTGATGCTCTCGACATTGCTGATCGGCACGGGCGCGGCCGCACACGCGCTGGGAGCGATCGCCCTGTTCGTCGGCATGTCGGCGCTCGCGATGGGCGCGATCAACAACGCCTTCCGGCGCGAAGGCGAGGTCGCGGTCGGCGTGACATATATGACGGGCGCGCTCGTGCGCTTCGGCCAGGGCCTGGCAGCACGATTGACGGGTAGGCAAGCACCTGGCGGCCTGGCGCATCTCCTGCTCTGGGCGAGCCTGGCGGCCGGGGCCGTGCTGGGCGCGCACGTGACGATCGGCTTGCCTGCCCTTGCGCCGTGGATACCGCTGGTGTGGGCGGCGGGTCTGTGCATCGCGGCCCGCCGGATCGAACGCGCTCGGGCCTAGGGTTCTTGCACATCCGGGAGCTGGATCAGCTTTTCCCGCGAAGTTGCGCCGCGCAACAGTTGCAGCCGCGAACTGCCGATCCCCAGAGCCTTGCCGAGCAGCGTCAGCACCGCGGCGTTGGCCGCGCCGTCGGTGGGTTTCGCGCGCACTTTCATCAGCAGGCGGCCGTTCTCGATCGCCACGCTTTCGCTCCGCGCGCCCGGCGTGACCCGCAGCGCCAGCCGGCCTTCGCTATCGGCAAGGGCGCGGATCGCCTGCGCCGCGGGGAAATCAGCCTTCGGGCGCGCCATCGAGCGCCGCCGCGTGCGCCTTCCCGTTCTCGACATAGTGCGCGACGCCTGCGCGCATCCCGGCAATCGCGGCATCGTCGAGGTCGCGCATCTTGCGCGCCGGCCGTCCGCCCCAGAGCTCGCGGGCGGCCATGACCTTGCCCTCGGTCAGCATGGCGCCCGCCGCGAGCATGGCGTCGGTGCCGATCACCGCCTTGTTCATCGCGATCGCGCCGAGGCCGACGAAGCCGCGATCCTCGATCGTGCAGCCGTGGACCATCGCCATGTGCCCGATCAGCGCGTCGTCGCCGATGATCAGCGGCGAGCCTTCGGGATCGCCAGGACGCTCGGGGTCGCAGTGGAGCACGCTCCCGTCCTGCACGTTGGTGCGCTGCCCGATGACGATGCGGCTGACGTCGGCACGCAGCACGCAGTTGTACCAGACCGAGCTGTCCGCGCCGATCTCGACCTCCCCGATCAGCACGCAGCCGGGTGCGACGAAGGCGCTGTCGTGAATCTTCGGGCTGCGGCCGTGGATCGGGATGATCCGGACTCCGGGGCGGTTTGCGCTCATGCCTTGTGCTCCTGCCATTGCTCGGCGGTGAGACTGTAGAGGATCGTCCGCCGATCCTCCGGCGGATAGGCGGGATCGTCGAAGTCGAGGTCGCCGCGGCGGACCATGCCGAGCTTTTCCATCAGCTTCCAGCTTCCGACGTTCGCCTCGCTGGTCAGTGCGACGACATGCGGCGCGCCGACCCGGCCGAAAGCCCAGTCGAGCACGGCATGCATCGCTTCCTCCGCATAGCCGCGCCGCCAGCGGTCCTCGCGTACCAGCCAGCCCACCTCGTGATCGCCCTGATTTTTCGCCAGCGGGTTGTCGACCCGCTTGATCCCGCAATGGCCGACCATCTCGCCGGTCGCCTTCTCGATCATGAACAGGAAGCTGAAGCCTTCCTGCGCGTAGAGCGCCATGCCCTTGGCATGCTTCGCTTCGATCTCGTGCAGTTCCTTGACGCCGCCGAGCCGGGCCATGACCGTGGGCGTATTGAGCAGGCGATGCTGGAGCGCGGCGTCGCCCTCCTCGATCGTGCGCAGGACCAGCCGCTCGGTCTCGGCGACGATGTCAGCCATCGCGGCTTTCCCATGCCGCGCGGTCTATCGAATAGACGATCGTGTCGCGCCAAGGCGGATCGTAGCGCTCGTCCGGGTAGTCGAGCTCCTCGCGCCGGCGCATGCCGAGGCGGCGCATCAGGCCCCAGCTTCCGGCGTTGCCCTCGACTGTGAGCGCGACGACCTCCTCGGCGCCGAAGTGGCCGAAGGCGAGATCGAGCGCGGCGGTCGCGGCTTCCCTGGCATAGCCCTGCCCCCAGGCGTCCTCGCGCAGGCGCCAGCCGATCTCGACCGCGCCGGTGACGGTCGAACCCGGAGCATCGGCCCGTTTCAGCCCGCAGAAGCCGAGCAGCGCCCCGTCGGCCTTGCGTTCGACCACCCAGAAGCAGAACCCGTTGCGCCGGGCGCTCCCTTCGACCCGCTCGCGCTGCGCCGCCATGCCCGCCTCGTCGAGCTGACCGCCGAGCCAGCGCATGACCGCGGGCGTGTTGGTGTGGCGGAAGAACTCAGCCCAGTCCTCCTCGCGCCAATCGCGCAGGACGAGCCGTTCGGTCTCGTGCCGGAATTCAGCCATGTCTATGCCCCCAGCAGCCGGGCGGCGTGCGCCGCGTGATAGGTCAGCACGCCGCTGCATCCGGCGCGCTTGAAGGCGGTGAGCGTCTCGAGCACGAGCGCGTCGCGATCCCCCGCGCCGGCCGCCGCCGCGGCCTCGATCATCGCGTACTCGCCGCTCACCTGGTAGGCGAAGACGGGCACTTCGAACCGCTCCTTCACCCGGCGCACGATGTCGAGGTAGGGAAGCCCCGGCTTAACCATCACGCTGTCCGCCCCCTCGGCGAGATCGAGCGCCACTTCGCGCAGCGCTTCCTCTCCGTTGGCCGGGTCCATCTGGTAGGACCTCTTGTCTCCCTTGAGCAGCCCGCCCGACCCCACGGCATCGCGGAACGGTCCGTAGAAGGCGCTCGCATATTTCGCAGCGTAGCTCATGATCTGGACGTTGTGGTGGCCGCCCATCTCGAGCGCCATGCGGATCGCCTTCACGCGCCCGTCCATCATGTCCGACGGTGCAATGACGTCGGCCCCCGCCTCGGCCTGGTTGAGCGCCTGGTCCACAAGAACGGCGACCGTGTCGTCGTTCACGACATAACCCGCCTCGTCGATCAGCCCGTCCTGGCCGTGGCTGGTATAGGGATCAAGCGCCACGTCGGTCAGGACGCCGATGTCGCTGCCGCAGGCGTCCTTGATCGCCTTGATCGCCCGGCACATCAGATTGTCGGGGTTGAGCGCCTCGGCCCCGTCGTCCGAGCGGCGGCCGGGCTGGGTGTTGGGGAACAGCGCCAGGCACGGGATGCCGAGCCGGACGGCCTCTTTCGCGCGGGCGGCGATCCCGTCGACCGACCAGCGCGACACGCCGGGCAGGCTCGCGACCGGTTCCTCCACCTCTTTGCCATCGGTGACGAACAGGGGCCAGATCAGGTCGGCCGGCGTCAGCACGTTCTCACGATACAGCGCGCGGCTCCATGCGCTCGCGCGGGCGCGGCGCAGCCGCAGGTTGGGGTAGGAGGCGGTCATGCCCGCCTGTTGCCGCAAAGCCGCGCCGGGTTCAATCGGCAGCAGCAGTCACCCGACGCGCTTGGGCGTCTCGAGCTTGTCGATCTCGCGCACCGGCTCGGCGGCGGCGGCTTCGGTCGCGGTAGGGGAGAGGTCCTCCAGCGCAGTGCCGGCCTCGACGGTCTTGAGACTGGCCAGCGCGGCACGG
The DNA here is from genome assembly GCF_003581645.1 of Pelagerythrobacter aerophilus. GTDB lineage: Bacteria > Pseudomonadota > Alphaproteobacteria > Sphingomonadales > Sphingomonadaceae > Pelagerythrobacter > Pelagerythrobacter aerophilus. The sequence goes on from NZ_QXFK01000008.1 coordinate 69,872, forward strand.
AAACGGCGCAGCTCGGCACCCGAAAGCTGCGCCCGGGTGACAAATTCGACCGAGGCCGGGTTCACCGCGCGGCCTCCGCGATACATCTCGTAGTGCAGGTGCGGTCCGGTCGAGAGGCCAGTCGACCCGACGTAGCCGATCACCTGCCCGCGGCGCACGCTCTGCCCGCTGCGCACGGCGACGCGGCTCATGTGGCAATAGCGCGTGGCGAGCCCGCCGCCGTGGCTGAGCTTGACCGCCTTGCCGCAGCCGCCGGCGCGCCCGGCGCTGGCGACGCGGCCGTCAGTCACCGCGACGATCGGCGTGCCGTAGCTGGCGCGGAAGTCCATGCCGGCGTGCATGCGCTTGTAGCCGAGGATCGGATGGCGGCGCATGCCGAAGTTGGACGAGATCCGCCCGGGCACCGGCGCAACGAGGCCGCTGCGCTGTTCGCCCACGCCCGATGCCTCGTAAAAACGGCCTTCCTCGCCCCACCGCATAAGCTGGGTCTTCGCCTCCCCACCCCGCTCGATCCCGGCGTAGAGCAGTTGCCCGGCCTGACGCTCACCGGTGGCGGCACGGCGGTACTGCACGATCATGTCGAAGGTATCGGTCGAGCGCACCGCCCGGTCGAGATCGACCTGATCGCTCAGCGCCTTCAGGTACTGCTGGACCGCGCTCGCGGGAGCGCCCGCAGCGCGCATCGAGCGGTAGAGGCTGCTGCCCACGGTGCCGCGGATGCGCAGCGGCGTCTCGTCGACGCGGATCGGCTTGCGGGTGAGCGACAGATGCCCGGCATCGTCACGGGTGACGGCCAGCGCGAGATCGAACCGGGCGCGGAATTCGAGCGCATCGAGCGGACGCGCCGCCCCGGGTTGCGGCCGGCGACCGAGCGTGATGTCGACCTGCGTTCCGGGCTCGATCGCGTCCAGTGCGACCGAACCGGAGACGAGGTCGGCGACTCTTTCCGCATCGGTCGTGCCGACCCCGGCGCGGCGCAGCATGCGCTCGAAACTGTCGCCCCGCGCGAGCGTGGCGAGCAGTTCGACCCGGGGACGCTCGGGCGCGGACTTGAGCGGCACGACCAGCGCCGTCGCGCCCATGCGCCGCCCGCTGTCGGACCCGAGCGCGAGCGGCATGATCATCTGGCTGCGGAATTCGTCGCGCGCCGGATTGTCCAGCCGCATCACCGGTGCGGCCTCGACCGGCGCAAAATCGGGCCACATCGCCAGCGCTAGCGCGGAAAGGCCGATCAGGGTGCCGAGCCCGCGGAACCAGCGGCGGCTGCCGATCGTCTCGGCCAGATCCGGCGCGAGATCCATGCTTTCGAAAGTTCCGGAGACGCCCGCGCGCCAGGCGTCGAATTTCTCGGAGAGGTGCCGCGCGCGCTGGATCACCTGCGGCTGCGGATCGGCAACGATCTGGGAGTGCGAAAGCGCGGCCGGGCGCCAGAGGTCGCCGCCCGAATCGGCGGAGACGTGACCGTCGCCCAAACCCTGCTTGTACACCGCGCCTCCTCCACAGGTCGCGATGCATGGCCTCGCGACCCGACCCGAGCGTGTTCTATGCCCCAATCCCTGCCCGATTAAAGTAAAGACCGCCTTAACCTGCGGCGGACCGAGTCGTTCGCGCGGCGGCCTGCGGGAACTCGGCCCCACGGTACTGGCGCGGCTTGCCGCGCGCCCTCCCCGATGCCACATTCCCCGGGTGACCGATGGTACCATCAAGGCGGTCCTCGGACCCACCAACACCGGCAAGACCCATCTGGCGATCGAGCGGATGTGCGCCCATTCCTCGGGTGCGATCGGTTTCCCCCTGCGCCTGCTCGCACGCGAGGTCTACGACCGGGTGGTCGCGATCAAGGGGGAGAGCCAGGTCGCCCTGATCACCGGCGAGGAACGGATCGAGCCGGCAAGCGCGCGCTATTTCTGCTGCACCGCCGAGGCGATGCCGCGCGACGGCGGAGGTCATGCGTTCGTCGCGCTCGACGAAGCGCAGCTTTCCGCCGACCGCGAGCGCGGACACGTATTCACCGATCGGCTGCTCCATGCCCGTGGGCGTGAGGAGACCATGCTGCTCGGCGCGGCGACGCTGGAGCCGGTCGTCCGCTCGCTGATCCCGCGCGCCGAGATTATCGAGCGGCCGCGCTTCTCTACCCTGACCCATGCCGGCGCGCGCAAGCTCTCGCGCCTGCCGCCGCGGAGCGCGATCGTCGCCTTCTCGGTGGAGCAGGTCTACGCCGTCGCCGAGATGCTGCGGCGCTTCCGCGGCGGGGCGGCGGTGGTCATGGGCGCACTCAGCCCGGAGACCCGCAACAAGCAGGTCTCGATGTTCCAGTCGGGCGAGGTCGACTACATCGTCGCGACCGACGCGATCGGGATGGGGCTGAACCTTGACGTCACCCACGTCGCCTTCGCCTCGCTCACCAAGTTCGACGGCGTGCGCCAGCGGCGGCTGGCGCCGGCGGAAATGGCGCAGATCGCCGGGCGCGCCGGGCGCCACCAGAAGGACGGGACATTCGGCACGCTCGCCGCCGGCAAAGGGCCGGTTCCCGAGTTCACCGACGAAGAGGTCTATGCGATCGAGGAGCATCGCTTCGCGCCCCTGACCAAGCTGTTCTGGCGCGAGGCCGAGCCGCGCTTCGACAGCCTTCGTACGCTCATCGCCGATCTGGAGGCCTCGCCGGCCCAGCCCGAGCTCGTGCCTGCGCCCGAGGCGATCGATCTCGCGGTTCTCAAGCGGCTCGCGGACGAGCCGATCGCCGATAGCGTCAAGGGCGCAGGGCTGGTGCGGCGGTTCTGGGAAGCCTGCTCGCTGCCCGATTTTCGCCAGCTCGGCCCCGATGTCCACGCGCGCTTCGTCGCGCGGCTGTGGCAGGATCTGGCGCAAGGCCACCTCGGCGCCGACTATGTCGCGGCGCGCATCGCGGAGCTGGACCGCGTGCAGGGCGACATCGACACGCTGCAGGGCCGGATCGCGGCGATCCGCAGCTGGGCCTATATCTGCCAGCGGCCCGACTGGGTCCTGGCGCGCGACGAGATGGCCGCGCGCGCAAGAGCAGTGGAAGCAAGACTGTCGGATGCGCTACACGCACGGCTGACCGAACGTTTCGTCAACCGGAGGACCACGATCCTGATGAAGAGCCTGGGCACCGATCCTGCGCTGCTGCCCGTCACGCTGGCGGAGGACGGCGCACTGCTGGTGGAGGACGAGCCGATCGGCCATGTCGAGGGTTTCCGCTTCAAGGTCGATCACACGGCCAGCCATGGCGATCGCAAGATGCTGCTGGCTGCGGGAGAAAAGGCCCTGCCGCGCATCCTGTCGGACCGTGCCGAGGCGCTGATCGCCTCGCAGATGGAAGGCGCCTCGCTCGACCGGGGCGCGATCCGCTGGCAGGGGCAGGAGCTGGCACGGCTGGAGCCGGGCCCCGACGCGGTGCACCCGCGCATCGTACCCGCGCGCGAACTCCACGCCCTGCCCGAGGCCGTGCGCGAGCGGCTGGTCCAGGCGCTCGCCGCTTGGCTCGCCGCCGCGCTGGCGCCGCTCGAGCCGCTCGCCAAGCTGGAAGAAGCGGCCAGGAACCCCGAGGCAGGGTCGCAGGCCCGCGCGCTGCTGCTGGGTCTGATCGGCGGACATGGGTTCGTCGCCCGCGAGAAAGCGGGGATCGAACACTTGCCGAAGGACATGCGGCCGTTCCTGCGCCGGCTCGGCGTCACGTTCGGCGCGCTCGACGTCTTCGCCCCTGCCCTGCTCAAGCCGGCGCCGCGCGCGCTGCTCCATGCGCTCGGCTACGACCGGCGGCCGCTGCAGGAAGCGATGCAGCCGGTCATCGACGGCGGAAAGGCGCTCCCCGCAGGCTACCGTCCGGCGGGCCGGCAGGCGGTGCGCGTCGACATGGCAGAGAAGATCCTGCGCGCCGCGCACCAGACGCGCGGCGAGGTGAAGACGCGCCGCTTCGTGCTCGATCAGGCGCTGGCCGTCTCCACCGGCCTGACGCCCGAGAACTGGCACCGGCTGCTCGGCGCTGCGGGCTTCCGCCGCCTCCCCGCGCGCAAGCTCGCCGAAAGCGCTTTCGGCCCGCCGGCGCCCGATCTGTGGGAATGGCGCCCGTCGCGCCGCCCCCCGGCGAAGCGCCCGCCCGACCGCAAACCGCCCGCAAACGGGGCCTTCGCGGCGCTGGCGGACCTCGTGCGGTGATGCGGATCGACCGGCTGCTGTGCCACTTGCGCTTCGTGAAGACGCGCGCGCGGGCACAGGCGCTGGTCGAGGCCGGGCACGTGCGGCGAAACGGCCAGCGAGTCACTCGTGCAAGCCAGCCGGTCGCACCGGGCGACGTGCTCACTTTTCCGGTCGGCAAGGCCGTGCGCGTGATCGAATTGCTGGAACTGCCCGCCCGCCGCGGCCCCGCGTCCGAAGCGCAGGCCTGCTATCGCGCGCTTGACCCGGAGGGGCAAACCGCCATAGCAGCGGCTAAACCGTGAACCAGGGCCTGGCCCGCAAAGGAAGCGCTTCCCAATGACCTATGTCGTCACCGACGCCTGCATCAAGTGCAAGTACACCGATTGCGTCGAGGTCTGCCCGGTCGACTGTTTCTACGAGGGCGAGAACATGCTGGTGATCAACCCCAGCGAATGCATCGACTGCGGCGTGTGCGAGCCCGAGTGCCCGGCCGAGGCGATTCTGCCCGATACCGAGAGCGATCTCGAGAAGTGGCTCGAGCTCAACACCAAGTACTCCGCCGAATGGCCCAATATCACGAGCCAGAAGGAGCCGCCCGCCGACGCCGACGAGCACAAGGGCGAGGAAGGCAAGTTCGAGAAGTACTTCACCCCGGAGCCCGGCGAAGGCGACTGACGAGCCGGCCCGAAAGGGGCATCCGGCGACCCGATTCGGGCGGCTACACTGCGGACTCGCAATTTTGTTGCTGTTGTGCTATATAATGCAACAACTGCACCGGTCGTGACCGGTCGCAGGCGTGACAGCAGAAAGGTCCGGACCACTCGCGACAGGACAATCGACCTTTCGACCGTGCCCCGTGCGGCGCGGCGCGAAGACGATTTGACTTCTGCCTCCCGGGGCCCGACCGCAGAAAGGACTTTTGCATGGCCAGCAAGGCTCCCGCCTTCGATGTCGGCGACTACGTCGTCTATCCCAAGCACGGCGTCGGCCGTGTCATTGAGCTGCAGAACGAAGAAATCGCCGGGATGCAGCTCGAGCTCTACGTGCTTCGCTTCGAGAAGGAGCGGATGACGCTTCGCGTTCCCACCAACAAGGTCGAGGCGATCGGCATGCGCAAGCTGTCGAGCGACAAGACGCTGAAGGAAGCGATGGAGACGCTCAAGGGCAAGCCCAAGGTCAAGCGTACGATGTGGAGCCGCCGGGCGCAGGAGTACGAGGCGAAGATCAACTCGGGCGACCTGGTCTCGATCGCCGAGGTGACCCGTGACCTGTTCCGCCCCGATGACCAGCCCGAACAGTCCTATTCCGAACGGCAGATCTTCGAAGCGGCCTCGAGCCGACTGGCGCGCGAACTCGCGGCCATGGAGAAGACCGATGAGCCCGCCGCGCTCGAGAAGATCCTCAATGTCCTGCGCGAACACGCCCCGCAGTACTACGAGAACGCCGAAGAGGCCTGATTTCGACCAAGGGTCATCTCGGACCGACGAAAGGCCGCCCCACCGGGCGGCCTTTTTCGTATCGCGGTTGCACGCACGATGCTGCTGTATTATGTCGGCAACACGGACTGGGTCCATTTCGGCACGAGGAAGGTTCACATGCTGCAGAAGATTCTCAAGGGGGTTGCCCCGGTTATCGCGCTGATGATGGCCACTGGTTGCAACGGAAGCATCAACATCAACGGCTCCGACGGGGTTCCGCTGTCCGAGCTCGATCTCACGGGCAAGACCCCGACCGAAGTGGTCGCAGCCGGGCCCGACAGCGTGATCGTGACCCGCGGCGAGACCCTCGCCATCGACGTCAGCGGCGACCGGGAAGCGGTCGACGCGCTGCGCTTCACCCTCGACGACGAGACGCTCGGCATCATGCGCGAGAACGAGAACTGGAGCAGCACCGACGGCCGCGCGACGGTGCGCGTTACCCTGCCCCGGCTGGAGAAGCTGGTCGTCGCAGGTTCCGGCACGGTTGAGGCGGACATGATCGACGGAAATGCGGAAGTGACGATCGCCGGCAGCGGATCGGCGAATACCGCGCAGGTCGATGCCGACGTGCTCGAAGTGAACATCGCCGGATCGGGCACCTATCGCGCGGCCGGTCGGGCGACGACGCTCGAACTCAACATCGCCGGATCGGGCGAAGCCGAGATGGAACGGCTCAAGGTCGACAAGGCCGACATCACGATCGCCGGATCGGGCGATGCGGCGTTCGCCTCGGACGGAACGGTGGAAGCGTCGATCATGGGCTCGGGCGACGTATCGGTGACCGGTTCGGCCTCCTGCACGATCAGCTCGATGGGTTCGGGCACGCTCAAGTGCTCCTCGGCAGCGGCCACTGCGGGCGACAATGCGGCGCCTGCAACGGCCGAAGCGGAATAAATTCGCACCCGTTCATCGCCGCGACGCTTTTTACAGGCTATGCTGCGCAGAGGAGGAATTCCCATGCGCGGCATAGTCTTGGCTTCCATCGTTCTGCCCGGCGCGCTCATGCTCGGCGGCTGTCTTGCAAAGGCCGCGGTTGGCGCGGTGACGGCACCGGTCAGAGTCGCCAGCGGGGCGGTCGATCTCGCCACCACCAGTCAATCCGAAGCGGACGAGAAACGCGGGCGCGAACTACGCCAGCGCGAGGCGCAACTTGGCCGGCTCGAACGCCGTTATGCGGACGAGATGCGCGACTGCAGCGACGGCGACCGCCGCGCCTGCGACGACGCGCGACGGACCTACGGCGAGATCCAGATCCTGCTGCCCAGCGTTCCGGCCGCCCCCGAACCGCGCTAGCCCGGCTCAGGCTGCGGCGCGCCGCAGCCGGTCGTTGATCGCGGCGCCGATCCCCGCTTCCGGCACGGGCGCGACCGCGATGCGCGGCAGGTCCGATCGCGCCGCTTGGTGGAGGCAGGCATAGAGGCGCGCGGCGGCCTCGGCGAGATCGCCGGATGGCGAGAGCGAGCAGTGGCTCGCAACGGCACCGAAACCGATCAGAAACTCGTCCGGCGTGGCTGTCGCGGCGTTGAGGCGCACCGGCTTGCCCGGCGCGTAGTGGCTCGCGAGCTGGCCGGGCGCCTCGATCGCACCGCCCGCGCTGCCGCTTTCGCGCGGCGCTCCCAGCAACAGGCGGTGGAGCGCGTCGAGATCCACGGGTCCAGGACGAAGCTCGTCCCAGCGCCCGCCGTCACGAATGGCGAGGATCGTCGATTCGACCCCCTCCTCGCACGGCCCTGCATCGAGAATGAGGTCGATCCGCCCGTCGAGCGAGGCGGAGACGTGTTCCGCCTGTGTGGGGCTGATGAAGCCGCTGCGGTTGGCCGAGGGCGCCGCAAGCGGAAAATCGCAGGCGGCGAGCAGTGCCCGCATGGCCGGATGCGCCGGCGCGCGCAGCGCGACCGTCGGCAGACCGGCAGTGACCGCCGCGGCCAGACCCGCATCCTCGCGCCGGGGCAGAACCAGCGTCAGCGGCCCTGGCCACACGCGTTCGGCGAGCAGCGAGGCGTCACCCTCCAGCCGCGCATACCGCGCGGCCTGCGCGGCATCGCGGACGTGCACGATCAGCGGGTTGAAGCTCGGCCGCCCCTTGGCATCGTAAATCCGCGCCACAGCCTCGTCGCTGTCGGCCCGGGCAGCGAGGCCATAGACCGTCTCGGTCGGCACCGCGACCAGCCCGCCGGCGGCGAGAATTCTCGCCGCGCGAGCAATTCCTTTCGCATCTGCAGAAACTGTTTCGGTCGCGTTCTTGCCGCTCATTCCCGCGCGCTATATGCGCTTTGGCGCAAAGCCAAGGGGAACCGCACGACGTGACCTACTCGCCCGCCACCCAGGATCAGTTGCTCGCCATCCGCGTCAACGCGGGAATTGCCGACCTCGCCGCGACCGAACGCTTCGCCGCGGCGGAGCCCGATATGGTCGAGGCGATCGTCGAAGGCATCGGCGCTTTCGCTGCCGGGGAATGGGCACCGCTGAACCGCGCGGGCGACCTGGAAGGCGCGAAGCTGGAGAACGGCGTGGTCCGCCTGCCGGACGGGTTCGCGCAGGGCTATGCCGACTATGTCGCGCAGGGCTGGAACGCGATCGCCGGCCCGGCAGAGTTCGGCGGCCAGGGCCTGCCCTTCACGCTCGCCTGCAACGTGCTCGAGAACCTCGGCACCGCGAACATGGCGTTCAGCCTCCTGCCGATGCTCTCGGTCGGCGCGATCGAGGCGCTCGACCATCACGGCAGCGAGGCGCAGAAGGCGGCCTATCTGCCCAAGCTGGTCAGCGGCCAGTGGTCCGGCACGATGAACCTCACCGAGCCGCAGGCGGGCAGCGACCTCGGCGCGCTGCGCACCACGGCAACCCCGATCGAAGACGGCGAGCACGCCGGCAAATACCGCATCGCCGGGCAGAAGATCTTCATCACGTTCGGCGAGCACGAGCTGGCGGAGAACATCGTCCATCTCGTTCTCGCGCGCCTGCCCGACGCGCCCGAGGGCAGCCGCGGCATCTCGCTGTTCCTCGTGCCGAAGTACCACGTCAACGACGACGGATCGCCCGGCCCCCGGAACGACGTGCGGTGCGTGAGCCTCGAGCACAAGCTCGGCATCAATGCCTCGCCGACCTGCTTGATGAGCTACGGCGACAACGGCGAATGCATTGGCGAACTCGTCGGCGCGGAGAACCGCGGGCTGATGGCGATGTTCACGATGATGAACAACGCGCGGATCAACGTCGGCAACCAGGGCGTACAGATCGGCGAGCGCGCGACCCAGGCCGCGCTCGCCTATGCTGCCGAGCGCGTGCAGTCGGCCCGCGCCGGATCGCCCGACAAGACGCCGGTCGCGATCATCGAGCATCCCGACGTGCGCCGCATGCTGCTGCGGATGAAGGCGCTGACCGAAGGCGCGCGGGCTCTCCTCTACTACACCGCGGGCCAGGTCGACCGCGGCACGCTGGGCGACGAGGCGGCCGATCGGCGCGGCGACGTGCTCGTGCCGCTGATCAAGGCCTGGGGGACCGACGTGGGCATCGAAGTCGCCAGCCTTGGCGTACAGATCCACGGCGGCATGGGCTTCATCGAGGAGACCGGTGCGGCGCAGCATTACCGCGACGCGCGCATCGCCCCGATCTACGAAGGCACCAACGGCATTCAGGCCGCCGACCTGGTGACGCGCAAGCTGGGGCTCGAGAACGGCGCGGTGTTCGCCGCATTGATGGCGGATATCGCGCGCGATGCGGCGGGCGATGAGCCGTCCCTCGCCGCGCTCGCCAACGATTGCGCCGCGATCGGCGAATGGATGCGCGACACTGCGTCGCTGGACGACCGGCTTGCCGGCAGCGTGCCGTTCTGCACGATGTCGGCCGTCGCGGTCGCCGGGTGGCAGTTGCTGCGGCAGCTTCGCGCGATCGGAGGCGGCGAAGCGCCGGGCACCGCCGCCGCCAAGCGCGCGAGCGTGCGCTTCTTCCTCGACCGGATCGTGCCCGAGGCCGCCGGTCTCAAGGCATCGGCCATGGCCGGCGCGGAGCCGCTCTACACGCTCACCAGCGAGCAGCTCGCGGGATGACGCGCGAGACTTCGTCCGACCAAGGCGATCCTCTCGCGCGGATTGCCGATGCGCTGGAGAAGCTCGCGGGAGAAGCTGCGCCGGCGACCGACTGGAACGCGGCGCCCGCCTATGTATGGGACGGGCACGCGGCGCGTCCCGTCGGCGCGATCGATGCGCCGCCGCTCGCGCTGCTCCAGGGCATCGACGCCCAGCGCGACACCGTCGCGGCCAACGTCGTGCGCATCGCCAGGGGTCACGCAGCGCACGACATGCTGCTGTGGGGCGCACGCGGCATGGGCAAATCGGCGCTGGTGCGGGCTTCGGTCGTTGCAGCCCAAGCCGCAGTGCCCGGCGGACTGGCACTGGTGCAGGTCGCGGCGGACGCCCTGCCCTCACTCCCGCGCCTGTTCGCGCAGCTCCGCGAGGCGGGACGCAATTTCCTCGTCTATATCGACGATCTCGGGTTCGGCGAGGAGGATACGGCCGGCCCGCGCCACTTGCGCAGTTGGCTCGAAGGCGGAGTCGAAGCGCGGCCCACGAACGTACGCCTCGCGGTCACCTCCAACCGCCGGGCAATCGTGCCGCGCCATTCGCGCGAACAGGACGATCCGCTGAACCCGCGCGATGCGGTCGACGATACGCTCGCGCTGGCCGACCGGTTCGGACTCTCGGTCGGCTTCCACAACTGCACGCAGGACGATTACCTGGCGATTATCGCAGGTTACGCCCGCGAATACGGCCTCGAGTGGAGCGAGCCCGATGCGCTCGAATGGGCGCGGCGGCGCGGCGCACGCTCGGGCCGCACGGCATGGCATTATGTGAACGAGCTTGCCGGACGCGCCGGACGCGCGATCTGAGGCTTTACTGGATCACGTCTTCGCGCGCGTAGTCGTCGTCGAACGTGGCTGTGCTGCCGCCCAGTTCGCGCTGGGGCGGCAACGAAGCGCCCTGGATGCGCTCGATCGCCGGCAGGGGTTCAGCCCCGGGGGCAATCACACGCCAGATGATGCCCGCGGTGTCGTCGCTCACCAGCAGCGCGCCGTCGCCGGCCCATTCGACCCAGGTGGGGCGGCCACGCGTCGTGCCCTCGCCCGTCAGGAAGCCGGTCAGCACCGGGATCGGCTTGCCGAGCGGGTTGCCGCGCTCATCGAAGGCTACGTAGACGACGTCGTACCCGGCAGGTGGCTTGCGGTTCCATGATCCGTGGCGCGCGATGAAGGCGCCCTGACCGAAACGCGGACCCACGCGCGCGCCTTCTTCACTGAAGACCAGGCCGAGCGCCGCGACGTGCGGGCCGAGCGCATATTCGGGCCGCCGGGCATATTCGATGAGAAACGCCGGCATCGGCGCCTCAACCCGGCGGTCGATATTGTTCTTCCAGTAGACCCAGGGCCAGCCGTACTGCGCGCCGATCGGCACGTTGGTGAGGTAGTCGGGCACGAGGTCCGAGCCGAGCATGTCGCGCTCGTTGACCGTGGTCCAGAGTTCGCCGCTCCACGGGCTCCAGTCGAGGCCGTTGGGATTGCGCAGGCCGGTTGCGTAGATCCGCTGCCGGTCGTCCTCGAGATCGTACTCCCAGATCGCGGCCCGGCCTTCTTCCAGCTCGATGCCCTTCTCGGCGATGTTGGAGGCCGATCCGACCGCGACGTAGATGTGGGCGCCTTCCGGATCGAGCGCGATGTTGCGCATCCAGTGGTTGCCGGCAGCCGGCAGGTCCATCAGCTTGCGCGGCTCGGCGGTGATCTGCGTCGCGCCGAGTTCGTAGGGAAAGGCAAGCAGCGCGTCGTGATTGGCGACGTAGAGCGTCTCGTCGGCCCAGGCGATGCCGGACGGCGATTCGAGATCGTCGGTCAGCACGAACCGCTGCTCGGCATCGCCGTTGCCGTCTGCATCGCGCAATAGCACGAGCGTGTCGGGTGATTCGCCCGTCGCCCCCGCACGCGACATCAGCAAGCCGGCGACCCAGTCGGTAAACCCGCCTTCGTCGTCGTCGCTCTTGGGCGCCCGGGTCAGGGTCACCAGGACATCGCCGTTGGGCAGCGTGTAGATGACGCGCGGATGGTCGAGCCCCTCGGCGAAGCGCGTGACGGTCAGCCCTTCCGCCGCTTGCGGCGCCTGGTCGGGCGCCCAGCCGACCGGCTTGGCGATCCGAACCGTCGGAATCATCTGGGAGTCGGGCTCCGCCAGTGTCGGATCCGTACCGGTGACCTCGGCCACCGAGAGCTCGGCCTCGTCGCCCCTGACGAGCCAGGCGGCCGCGAAGATGAGGACGAGGATCAGGAGAAGGACCCAGATCAGGATCTTGCGCTTGGTGCTCATGAGCGGAAGGATTACGCGCTGCGGGCCTTTGCGGCAATGGCGCAGCGGTCCAGGGTCCGTACTTAACTGGAGCAAGGATCGTGATTGCCCATGGAGGTCCGCCGACAAGGAGCGCAGCGCAGGCGCGTAGCAGCGCTACGCGCAAGCAAGCGACGCTGCTCGGCGAGCCTCCATGGGCAACCGCTGCGCGGCGGGCGGATTTTGGCGCCATGCGGCGTCGCGCGTCGGTCACGATGAATCATCATCGCTCCCTCCTTGCTCCTAGCCTGGCACCAAAATCCGCTCCGTCACGACCTTGCTCCAGTTAAGTACGGACCCTAGAGGGCGTGCCATGTACGATTTCGCTGCCGACCCCGCGCTCCCCAAGCCCGAGCTTTACCGTCAGCTTTGCGCGGCCGCCGATGCGCTGACTGCCGGCGAGCGTGACGGCATCGCCAACATGGCCAACGTCGCCGCCCTGATCTGGGAGTTCGTTCCGCGCCTCAACTGGTCGGGCTTCTACCGGATGGTGGAGGACGAGCTCGTCCTCGGGCCGTTCGCCGGTCGGCCGGCCTGTATCCGCATTCCGCTGGGCCAGGGCGTGTGCGGCGCAGCGGCGCGAACGGGCGAGACGCAGCTCGTGGAGGACGTGCACGCCTTCCCCGGCCATATTGCCTGCGACGCAGCCAGCCGCTCCGAACTGGTCGTGCCCGTATTTCGCGACGGGGCAGTAATCGCGGTGATCGATCTCGACAGTCCCGAGCCGGCGCGCTTCGACCGGGAGGACGCGGACGGTCTGGAAGCGCTCGCGGCGATCCTCTCCGACCGGATCTGACCCCCCGGCGCCCCGTTTCGGGACATCGCCCGCAGGCACGTGTGCCTCTGCGGGTTGCAATGGTAGATTTTTCGTTAACGCCGGGAATCGACTCGGCCTAACGAAGGGGATCGACCATGACCGCCCGTCACCTGACCCTGCTCGGCGCCGCAGTGGGCGCGATCGGCGCCGCATCTCCGGCGATGGCGCAGCCCGAGATGCCGTACGAGTACGCCTATCCGCTGCCGCCTGGCGAAGTCGTTTACGAGCAGGCGCCCGTGGTTCAGCCGCTTCCGGCGCCGGCACAACCGTCTCCGCCGCCGCAGGAAGTCTATCACGAGCCGGAATACTCCGACGATCCTGCGTATGACGACTACGCCGACCGCTACGAATACGAGCGCAGTGGGCCGGTCTACCACGAAGTCCCGCCGCCGCCGGCTGCCTATTATCCTGCGCCGCCCGCGCCCCCGCCGCATTTCGACGCCGAGGCGTGGCTGGCGGACTGCCGGGCGCGCTATCGCGCCGGCGAAGGCCGCGAGGAAGGCGGTGTCGCCGGGGGACTGCTCGGCGCGGCCGCGGGCGGGCTGATCGGCAATCGCGTTGCCGACGGCGAGCGGCTTGCGGGCACCCTGATCGGCGCGGGAGTCGGCGGCTTGGCCGGCCTTGCCATCGGCACCGCGATCGGCGCCGCCGTCGATCGGGACCGGGCGGAGGATTACTGCGAGGCTATGCTCGAGCGCTATCCGCACGGCTATGCGCACGCACCGGCGCCGGCCTATCCGCCCCCTGCTCCTTACGGGTACGGCTACCCCGGCTATTACGGCCACGGCTGCGCTTGCGCCCCGGCGGTAACCTACATGCCCGTCCTGATGGCCGTGCCGCAGCGCGCGGTCGTGCGCGAATATGTGACGGAGGAATGGGTCGAGGCCGAGCCGCGCGCCGAACGGCCCGTCTCGACCAAACGGCGCGTGATCCGCACGCCCGCGCCGGACAAGCGGATCAAGTACAGCAAGACCAGATGACTTGGGGCGAAGCCGCATTCTTGCGGCTTCGTAGGGGGAGGCGGCGGCCGCGGAGCCACCCGGTCGCCGCCTTTACTTGACATATCAGTTACTTAGATAGAAACTAGATATCGCCGCCGGTCAGGCGCTGGCAGATCAGATCGAGCTGATCGAGCGTCCGGTAGCGGATCGTCACAGCCCCCGACCGCGGATCGGCGTCGGTCTTGATCCGCACGCCCAGTCCGAGAAACTCCTCCAGGTGGGTCTGAACCGCGGCAATGTCGGCATCTTTCGCCGGATCGCGCGAATTGCGGACCTTGCGGCGCGGTTCGCCCTCGGCGGGCTGCGCGGCAAGCTTCTCGATCTGGCGAACGGAGAGCTTCTGGGAGACCGCACGTTGCGCCAACTCGACCGCGGCGTCGTTTCCGATTAGCGCCCGGGCGTGCCCCATCGACAGCGCGCCCTCCTCGACCAGATCGAGCACGTCTTCGGGCAGATTGAGCAGACGCTGGAGATTCGCGACGTGACTGCGCGACTTGTCGACCAGTTGCGCGATCTCGCCCTGCGTCATGCCCTGCCGGTCGGCCAGCGCCTGATAGGCGCGCGCTTCCTCAACCGGATTGAGATCCTCGCGCTGGATGTTCTCGATCAGCGCGAGCGCCATGACCTCGGTTTCGTCGAGCTCGCGCACGATCGCGGGAATCTCGTGCAGCCGCGCCTTCTGCGCTGCACGCCAGCGCCGCTCCCCCGCCACGAGCTGATAGCGCCCGCGGGCGAGCGGCCGGACGATCACCGGCTGGATCACGCCGCGCTGGGCGATCGACGCAGCAAGTTCCTCGAGCGCCGCCTCGTCGAAACGGCGGCGCGGCTGACCGGGCAGCGGCTCAATCGCCGACGTTGCAATGGAGGCAAGGCCCGAACGCGGTGAAGCACTTGATTTACCGGCATTTTCCACCGACCCGCCGGCCTCGCTGCGAGCGAGCGGCTCTTCGCGCTGAGTTTCGCCCAGGAGTGCACCCAGCCCTCTCCCGAGCTTCCGCTTGCGGTCGGTCGCGTTGCGAACGGGCGCCGAGGCGGCGGTCGGTTCGGGGGAGTTGCTCATGCGGCTTTCCTCTTCTCGGGAATGCGTCCGATCAGTTCACGTGCGAGCGCGATATAGGCGCGGCTGCCGGCGCAGGCGTGGTCGTAGACGAGCGCGGGGAGCCCGTGGCTCGGTGCTTCGGACAGGCGCACGTTGCGCGGGATGACCGCCTCGAACACGAGCTTGCCCAGGCAATCGCGCACATCGTCCGCAACCTGGTCCGTCAGCCGATTGCGGCGATCGAACATGGTCAGGACGATCCCGATGATGCCGAGATCGGGATTAAAGCGCTGCTGCACCCGCTCGACGGTCTGCAGGAGCTGGCTCAGGCCCTCAAGCGCGAAGAACTCGCACTGAAGCGGAACCAGCAGGGTGTCGGCCGCACCCAGCGCGTTGAGCGTGAGCAACCCGAGCGACGGGGGGCAATCGATAAAGCAGATGTCGTGCGCGTGATGGTCGGCAAGCGCCCGCCGCAGCCGTGCGGTGCGATCCTCGACCGACACGAGCTCCACCTCCGCTCCGCTCAAATCGACCGTGGCAGGGACGATATCGAGACCCGGGATAGCCGTCGGATGGACACATTCGGCGAGCGGAGCTTCGTCGACCAGAATGTCGTAGCTAGAACTCTCGCGGTCGGCGCTGGCGATTCCCAGTCCGGTCGAGGCATTGCCCTGCGGATCGAGATCGACCAGCAGCGTCTTCCAGCCGATCGCCGCCATCGCCGTCGCGATGTTGATGGCGGTCGTCGTCTTGCCGACCCCGCCCTTCTGGTTCGCGATGGCGATGGTGATCATGCTTTTCTCCCGGCCAGCTTACCGACGATAATGCCCGATGCGGGGTCCGTCCGCGATTGTTCCACGTGAAACAGCGCGCGCTGCCGTTTGGGCAGCTCCTGCAATTCTTGCGCCGCCGAACGCCCCTTGGGCAACAGCCACAGGGTTTCGCTTGTGGAAAATCGTGCGGATAGCGCGAGGATACGTTCGAGCGATGCGAAGGCGCGCGCCGAGATCACGCCCACGGGAACACTGTCGACATTTTCGAGTCGCACCCCTTCGATCCGGCAGTGTTCGAGTGCAAGCTCGTCCCGCATACGCTCCAGCCATTCGATTCGCTTCCGGCGCGATTCGACGAGAACCACGGGCCATTCGGGCCGCATCGCGGCAATGACCAGGCCCGGGAGCCCTGCCCCCGAGCCGAGGTCTAGCCAAGGTCCTGTTTCACGTGGAACATATTCGAGGAGCTGCGCCGAATCCGCGATGTGGCGTTGCCATATCGATGGCAGCGTCGCGCGCGCGACGAGATTCTGCCGCTCGTTCTCTTCGGCGAGTGCGCCGATCAGCCGGTTGAGCCGGTCCATGGCGACCGAATCGCACAGGCCGGCGACGTATGCGCGGGCCTGATCCTCGCTTGCGATCATGCCGCTTCTGGCCGCATATCGCGCCGGCGCGCATGGACGAGCACCGCCGAGAGCGCCGCGGGTGTGATCCCCGGAACTCGCCCCGCTGCCGAAAGCGTCTCGGGCTGCGCCGTGGTCAGCCGCTCCACCATCTCGTTGGAGAGGCCCGGCACTTCCCCATAGGGGAAGCCACTCCCCAGCCTTACTGTCTCGCTAGCACGCAAATCCCGCAGCTCGGCCTCCTGCCGCTCAAGATAGGGCGCGTAGATCGCGTCTTCCGCCAGCTCCACCGCGATCTCCTCAGCCGGGTCGAAACCCTCGTCGAGCCACGGTGCGAGACCCGCGAGATCGACGCCGTTGTACCGTAGCCATTCGTCTAGCCGGTGAACGCCGGAGTCGCGCCGGATCGGCAGTCCCGCCTGCTCCAGCTCTGAGGCAGGCACTCCCCTCGCGAGCTGCGCGTCCCACTCGGCGCGCCGCTGCTCGCGCGATTCGAACCAACGGCGGCGCGCGTCGCCGGCGCAACCGGCCGCGATCGCCAACGGCGTCAGGCGCGTCGAAGCATTGTTGGCGCGCAGCCGCAGGCGATACTCGGCCCGCGCGGTCAACATGCGATAGGGTTCGCTGACCCCCTGCAGAGTCAGGTCATCGACCATGACCGCGATGTACGAGTTGGCGCGGTCGAGCGGCGCCGGCTCCCGGCCCAGCACCGCGGCCGCCGCATGCATTCCGGCGACGAGCCCCTGCGCCGCGGCTTCCTCGTAGCCGGTCGTGCCGTTGATCTGTCCCGCGCAATAGAGCCCGCCGATCGCGCGCAGCTCCAGCGCCGGCGTGAGCGTGCGCGGATCGATGTGATCGTATTCGACGGCATAGCCGGGGACGACCATGTCGACGGCCTCGAGCCCTTCCATACTTCTGAGCATGGCGAGCTGGACGTCGACCGGAAGCGAAGTGCTGACGCCGTTGGGATAGACGAGGTGGGTGTCGAGCCCTTCGGGTTCGAGGAACACCTGATGTCCCTCGCGGTCGCCGAAGCGGTGGATCTTGTCCTCGATCGAGGGGCAATAGCGCGGCCCCTGTGCATCGATCGCGCCGGTGAACAGCGGCGACCGATCCAGCCCCGCACGAATGATGTTGTGGCTGCGCGCGTTGGTGCGGGTGATGGCGCAGAAGACCTGCGGATTCGCGCGCCGCGGCGTGACGGCGGACATCGTCCAGGTCCCGTCGTCCGACGGTTGCTCGGCCAGCCGCGCCCAGTCGATCGTCCGCCCGTCCAGCCGTGGCGGCGTGCCAGTCTTGAGCCGCGCCATCGGCAGCTTCGCCTCGCGGAGCTGCGCCGCGAGGACATGCGCGGCGTTCTCGCCGATCCGTCCGCCTTCGAACCGCTCCTCGCCGCGGAACAGGCGGCCGCCGAGGAACGTGCCGGTGCAGAGGATTATCGCCTGCGCTTCGATATGCGAACCGTCGGCGAGCGTGAGGCCCTTTGTCCGGCCGCCGTCCAGAATCAGGGCCGCCGCCTCCCCCGGGATCAGGTCGAGATTCGCCTGCTCACCCAACGCATGCTGGACGGCGGTCTTGAACAGCTTGCGGTCGGCCTGGATGCGCGGGCCCCAGACGGCGCTGCCTTTCGACATGTTGAGCATGCGATAGTGGATCGCCGCTGCGTCGGCTGCGCGGCCGATCACGCCGTCGAAAGCGTCGACCTCGCGGACAAGGTGCCCCTTCCCCAGCCCGCCGATTGCGGGATTGCAGCTCATCGCCCCGACCGTTTCGGGATCGAACGTCACCAGTCCGACGCGCGCGCCCATACGCGCAGCGACGGCCGCCGCTTCGACGCCGGCGTGCCCGCCGCCAATGACAAGGATATCGTAGGAGCGCATGGCCCGCGCGATAGGCGATCTCGCTCAGACGGTCAAAGCGCTCGCGCTGGATAGATGCCAGGTCTGGCGGGAATGCGATGTTCCACGTGAAACATCACTTGCCGATGCAGAAGCGCCCGAACAGCGCGTCCAGCATGTGCTCGGTCGACGCGCGTCCGGTCAGGCGATCGAAGGCACTGCGGGCGAGACGCAGATGCTCTGCCGCGATCAAGGGGTCGCCGGCCGCGCCGATCTCGGCGAGCGCACCCCGGGCCTCCTCGAGCAAGGCGGACTGCCGCTCGGTCAGCGCGACTTCTCCCGGCGCCGGCATCGCGTCCCGCGCACGGGCCATCAGCCGCTCGCGCAACCGATCCAGGTTGAACCCGGTCCTCGCCGAAAGCGCGAGCGCACCCTCGCCCTTGGCCCGGCGAGTCTGGTCGTCCGCCTTGGCATCGATCTCCCAGGCGCCCGTCGGCCCCTGCCCTTCCTCGCCGAGCCAGAGTACGAGATCGGCGCGCCCGAGCTGCTCCTGCGCCCGGGCAATGCCGATCTTCTCGATATCGTCCCCGCTCTCGTCCTCGCGCAGCCCGGCCGTGTCGACGAAAGTGAAGGGAATTCCGGCGACTGCGACCGACCGTTCGAGAACGTCGCGCGTCGTTCCGGCGATCGGCGAGGTTATGGCCGCTTCGTTCTCCAGCAAAGCATTGAAAAGTGTCGATTTTCCGGCATTGGGCGGGCCGGCGAGGACGACCCGGTACCCCTCGCGCAAGACGGTCGCACGCGGGCGAGCGAGCCACTGGTCGAGTTCCTCGGCGAGCCGCGACCCATCGTCCGTGAACGACGACGGCAAGTCCGCCGCGTCCTCTTCGTCCGAAAAGTCGAGCACCGCCTCCACTTGCGCGGAAAGCGCGAGCACCCGGTCGCGCCACTCACCGACCTGCTGCGACAGCGCCCCGCCGGCCAATGCCATCGCCGAGCGCCGCTGCAATTCGGTCTCCGCCTCAAGCAGGCCGGCCAGCCCTTCGGCTTCGGCAAGGTCGATCCGGCCATTGGCGAAGGCGCGGCGGGTGAACTCGCCGGGCGTCGCGGCGCGCAAGCCCGGCAGCTCCGCCAACGCGCGCTCGACCGCGCTCACCACCGCCCGTCCGCCGTGCAGGTGAAGCTCAGCGACGTCCTCGCCCGTCGCGGTCCCCGGCCCCGGCAGCCACAGCACCAGCGCCCGGTCGAGCACTTCGCCCCGGCCGTCGCGCAAGGTCCGCGCCGCCGCTCGCCGCGCCGGGGGAAGCGCGCCAGCCAGCGCCTGCAAGGCCTCGCCCGCGCGCGGACCGCTGACACGCTCGACCGCGATGCCGGCGGGCACTGCACCGCTCGACAGCGCGAAGATCGTCTCGGCCAGCGCCTTGCCGCTATCGTGAGGAGTCGACGTTGGTTTCATGGCTGGTTGGTCGCCCGCGGCCACGCTCTCCCTCTCGTCATCCCACCAAAAGCTGGGATGACGGATTTGTTTGCGGTGTATCGAAGCGATGAGCTCCTAGGACTTCTCGTCCGTCGGCTTCTTGTCCGCGTTGCGCGCCGCGCCTTCCATGAAGCTCTGGAACAGCTTCAGGCCCGCCTGCCCCATCGGGGCGAGCTGGCGCGCGTAGTCCTGCAACTGGTCGGGATTGCTGACCCCCTTCATCGCCTTGGCCATCATGTCGACGTAGACGTCGTTGGCCTTGCCGACGTCGGGCAAACCCATGAAGGTCCGGGCCTCCTCGGGCGTGCAGTCGATTTCGATATGGACCTTCATCGCGGTTCCTCCGTTGGATCGGGAAACAAACTGGGTTTGGCATTCGCCGCGCGCAAGCGGTAAGCCCGGCCTACGCAGGTGTAACCGGGAAAGGAAGGGACGACGAAATGAGCGAGACCGCGACCATCGAGACACTGTCGGGCGACCGGACGTTCAGCGCCTATGTCGCGCGGCCGGAGGGAACGGCGCGGGCGGCGATCGTCGTGATCCAGGAAATCTTCGGCGTGAACCCCGGCATCCGCCGCAAGTGCGACCGTCTGGCGGAGGCCGGCTATCTCGCGGTCGCGCCCGACGTGTTCTGGCGGATCGAACCTGGCGTCGAGCTCGACCCCGATGTGGAGGCTGAATTCCAGCGCGCGCTCGATCTGATGGGCAAGTTCGACCAGGATCAGGGCATCCGCGACATCGAGGCGACGATCCACTGGATCCGCAGGAGCGAAGGCGTCGCGAAAGTCGGCGCGGTCGGCTACTGCCTCGGCGGGCGGCTCGCCTACATGACCGCGGCGCGCACCGACGTGGACGCCTCCGTCGGCTATTACGCGGTCGGGATCGACAACCTGCTGCGCGAGAAGCACGGCATCGCCAATCCATTGATGCTGCACATCGCGGGCGACGACGGGTTCGTCGACAAGGATACGCAGAAGGCGATGCACGAGGGGCTGGACGACCATCCCAAGGTCACGCTCCACGATTATCCGGGCCTCGACCACGGCTTCGCCACCGAATTCGGCAAGCGCCGCGACGAACAGGGTGCGACGCTGGCGGACGAGCGCACCGCGGAGTTCTTCGCCCGGCACCTCGGCTGAGGGGCGGCAGGCGATGATCAACCGCGCGTCCTGGCGTTTCTCAGGGCACGTCGCCTCGCGCTTCGTCGTGCCGGCGCTGCTGATCGTCCTGACGGCGCTGTTCGCGTGGTGGGAGCCGCTGCGCTGGGGCCTCGTGCTCACCCTCCCCCTGCTGGCGGTCGCCGTATGGGACTTCTTCCAGCGCAAGCACACGCTGCGCCGCAACTATCCGCTGCTCGCCCGGGTGCGCTGGATCATGGAGGACCTGCGTCCCTATGCCCGCGCCTACGTAGTCGAGGGCGATCTCGAAGGGCGGCCGTTCAACCACGACGAGCGGGCGCTGGTCTACGCGCGCTCCAAGGGCGAGCTCGACTCGCATCCCTTCGGCACCGAACTCGACGTCTATTCGGACGAATACGAGTGGCTCGCCCATTCCATCGTGCCCAACGAGGAGGCCCCTACGGAGTGGCGAGTCGACGTCGGCGGGCCGCAATGCGCGCGGCCCTACTCCGCCTCGCTGCTCAATATCTCCGCGATGAGCTTCGGGTCGCTCTCGGCCAATGCAATCCTCGCGCTCAACAAGGGCGCAGCGGCGGGCGGATTCTACCACGACACCGGCGAAGGCGGCATCTCGCGCTACCACCGCGAGCACGGCGGCGATCTGGTGTGGGAGATCGGCAGCGGCTACTTCGGCTGCCGCGACGATAAGGGCCGCTTCGATCCCGCGCGCTTTGCGGACGCGGCGCAGGCCGACCAGGTCAAGATGGTCGAGATCAAGCTCAGCCAGGGCGCCAAGCCCGGCCACGGCGGCGTCCTGCCCGCGGCGAAAGTGAGCGAGGAGATCGCCGGCGCGCGCAGCGTTCTGCCGCACAAGGACTGCATCTCGCCCGCGGCCCACTCGACCTTCTCGACCCCGGTCGGCCTGCTCGAATGGGCGGCGCAACTGCGCGATCTCTCGGGCGGAAAGCCGATCGGAATCAAGCTCTGCGTCGGCAAGCCGCACGAGGTGTTCGCAGTGATGAAAGCCATGCGCGAGACGGGCATCCGGCTCGACTATATCGTGGTCGACGGCGCCGAGGGCGGCACCGGCGCGGCGCCGGTCGAAATGTCGAACCGGATCGGCATGCCGCTACGCGAAGGGCTGATCCTGCTGCGCAATGCGCTGGTCGGCTGCGAACTGCGGGACGAAATCCGCCTGTCCGCCGCCGGCAAGGTCCATTCGGGCGCGGGCATGGCGATGAAGTTCGCGCTCGGCGCCGACTGGTGCAACGCCGGGCGCGCCTTCATGTTCGCGCTCGGCTGCGTCCAGTCGATGCGCTGCCATGACGACACCTGCCCCACCGGCGTCGCGACCCAGGACGCGACCCGCCAGCGCGGGCTGGTGGTGATGGACAAGTCCGAGCGCGTCACCCGCTTCCACCGCCATACGCTCCACGCGCTGCGCGAAATGGTCGTCGCCATGGGGCTGGACAATCCGTGGCAGATCGAACCGTGCGACTTGTCCGAGCGGCAGAACAGCGCGCGCTCGGACAGTATCGACTACATCTACAACTTCCTCGAACCCGGAGAGCTGCTGATGGAACCCGAAGGCACGCAGTATGCGCGCGACTGGCGCCTCGCCCGCGCCGACAGCTTCGCGAAGGCGCTATAAAGCCATTTCAGCCTTTACGAGCCGATTGTAACAAGCTTTCGTGATTCTGTTGTGAAAGATTCGTACTTTGAAATGGAATCAACGAGTCGAGTCTGATATTCTGCACGCAAGGAGTCGGAGCATGGATATCGAGCTCGATCGCGAAATTCAGCGCAATCTATTCGCGTTTCTGCCCCAGTTGCCCGACCTACTGCCCGATCACGAAGGTTGGTTCGCCGTTTTGCGAGACCAGCGAATTGCTGGGCTGTATGCAAAACTTAGCGAGGCGATACGGAGCGCAGATGGCGAATTCACCGACGGGCGCTACTCGATCCAGCGCATAACCGACAGGCCAGTTGAATTGGGAATGTTCAGCGGTGCTGTTGATCAAGGGTAACGCGCGCAACGAACCGCCTATCATCCGTGTTTGCGTCCTTCCCACCACTCCCGAACTACTTTCAACCTCGTCATCGAATCCTACACCAACCCAATCGGGTGTAGATTGCCGTGCCCTGCTTGACACTGGTGCAGACGGCATGAGCGTGACACGCTCGCTCGCAGAAGCCGCCAACCTCAATTACCGAGGCAAGATGCCGGCATCGGGACTGGCTGGACAGAACTATCACCGATCATGGACGACATTCCTGGGAATCTATTGCGACGATATCGGACCACTGCCGTTCATCTTGGATGAACCCTACCTTGCAATCGAAGTCAGTCCGTATCCTGCTTTCGACGTGATCATCGGAAGGGAGGCGCTGATGGTCGGTGATTTTACGCTCAAAGCAAATGGCGATTTCGAATGGTTGATTCGAAACTGATTCACGACTGCTAGCGCGTCACCAACGCAGGTTCGCAGCCTGTAGGCATTCAAGCACAAAATCGACGCGCTCCTCGGCACTGACGAGCGGCAGATCGACCGACTCGTAGCCGTAGTCGCGCCACGCGGCCGTGACCGCCGCATCGCTTGCCAGCGCCGCCTCCCAGTCCTGAATCCGCTCCTCGTCGGGCCGGTAGATCGCCTGCCACGGCGGCGCGCGGAACACCGGGCCGTCGTAGCGCAGCTCGCGGCAGACGCGGTCGATGTCCTCGGGCACCGGCAGGTCTTCGAGCCGCAGGAAGCCGACGATATCGGGAAAGCCGCGGTCGAACACCGTCGGGCCCGGCCGCCCCTCGGCCGCCCGCCAGGCGGCAAGCTCCGCTTCGAACATCGCCCGCGCGAAGCCGGCAGGATCGTCCGCCCGCAGAGCCATGCCGCCGGCCTCGCGCAGGATCGCGCGTGCGACCTCGGGCTCGGTCGCGATCCCGCGCCGGTCGAGCGCCTCGAGCAGGGTCGACTTGCCCGTGCCGGGACCCGCCGGTGATCGCCGCGCGGACCGGAACCGACATGCCCGACCTACTGGTTCATCGTCGCGAAGAAGTCCTCGTTGGTCTTGGAATCCTTCATCTTGTCGAGGAGGAATTCCATCGCATCGATCGTGCCCATCTGCATGAGGATGCGCCGGAGGACCCACATCTTGGAGAGCTTGTCCTTCTCGACCAGCAGCTCTTCCTTGCGGGTGCCGGACTTGCCGACGTCGAGCGCCGGGAAGATGCGCTTGTCGGCGACCTTGCGGTCGAGCACGATCTCCGAATTGCCGGTGCCCTTGAACTCCTCGAAAATGACCTCGTCCATGCGGCTGCCGGTGTCGATCAGCGCGGTGGCGATGATCGAGAGGCTGCCGCCTTCCTCGATGTTGCGCGCCGCACCGAAGAAGCGCTTGGGCCGCTGGAGCGCGTTGGCGTCGACGCCGCCGGTCAGGACCTTGCCCGACGAAGGGACGACGGTGTTGTAGGCGCGGCCGAGGCGGGTGATCGAATCGAGCAGGATCACGACGTCCTTCTTGTGCTCGACCAGACGCTTGGCCTTCTCGATCACCATTTCGGCGACCTGGACGTGGCGCGTCGCGGGTTCGTCGAAGGTCGAGGAGATGACCTCGCCGTTCACGCTGCGCTGCATGTCGGTCACTTCCTCCGGCCGCTCGTCGACGAGCAGAACCAGCAGGAAGACTTCCGGATGATTGTCGGTAATCGCCTTGGCGATGTTCTGCATCAGCACGGTCTTGCCGGTGCGCGGCGGGGCGACGATCAGCGCGCGCTGGCCCTTGCCCTGCGGACTGATGATGTCGATCACTCGCGCGCTCTTGTCCTTCACGGTCGGATCGAGCGTGTCGAGATTGAGCTTCTCGTCCGGATAGAGCGGCGTCAGGTTGTCGAAGTTGGTCCGGTGGCGGACCGCTTCGGGATCATCGAAATTGACCTTGGTGAGGCTGGTGAGCGCGAAATAGCGTTCGCCGTCCTTCGGCGCCCGGATCTCGCCTTCGACCGTGTCGCCGGTCCTCAGGCCCCATTTGCGGATCTGGTTGGGAGAGACGTAGATGTCGTCGGGCCCGGCGAGATAGTTCGCCTCGGGGCTGCGGAGGAAGCCGAAGCCGTCCTGCAGCACCTCGATGGTGCCGACGCCCATGATCTTCTCGTCGTATTCCTCGTCTTCGGCGAGTTCGCGCAGGATGCAGAACATCAGGTCCTGCCGGCGCATGGTGGAGGCGCCCTCGACGCCGAGTTCCTCGGCCATCGACACCAGGTCGGCCGGGGGTTTCTGCTTAAGTTCTTTCAAGTGCATTGTGTTCGTTCCGTGGTGGAAATGGCCGGCAGGTCGATGGGCTTGGAGAAAGCAGACCCGGCACCGCTTGACCGCGGGGCCTCAGCCGGAAGAGACGTTGGGAATAAGCGCGCGCTGCGGCGCCGTCAATTCGCTTTGCGCAGGTTCGGCGCCGGTCGATCCGGCAATCAGAACGGGCGGACGATAACCAGTACCACGATCAGTGCGACGGCGATGCCCGGCACCTCGTTGAGCAGCCGCAATTTGCGTCCCTCGAGCGGACGCTCGCCGCGTGCCAGCTTCTTCGCATAGGCCGCCATCCACCCGTGATAGCCCGACAGCGCGAGCACCAGCAGCAGCTTGGCGTGGAACCAGCCCTGGCTCCAGGCATCGACGGTGAAGGCGAGCAGCAGGCCGAGCACCCACACGACCACGATCGATGGCATGAGGATGATCTTCAGCAGGCGCCGCTCGCGCTCGATCCACGCGGCATCCTCGACCGATCCGGGCGCAGATTCCTGATGATAGACGAAGAAGCGCGGCAGCATGAACAGGCCGGCCATCCAGAAAATCACGAAAATCAGATGGCCCGCCTTGAGCCAGTAGTAGGTCATGCCGAGGATGTCCTGCATGGGCGCGATGTAGTAGCTCGCGGGGCGGTCGTCACCCCCTCCATGCGCGAACGGTCTCGATCAGCGTCTCGACGTGCGCGATCGGCGTGTGCTGGCCGATCCCGTGACCGAGATTGAAGACATGGGGCCGGCCCGCGAAGGCCTCGAGAATCGCCCGCGCTCCGCTCGCCAGCCGCTCCCCGCCCGCGAGCAGCAGCAGGGGATCGAGATTGCCCTGGACCGGCATGCCCGCCGGCAGTTCGCGCGCCACCCATGCGGGGTCGAGCGTCTCGTCCACCCCGATCGCCGCGACGCCGGTTTCCCGGGCATAGGCCGGCAGCTTCTCGCCCGAGCCCTTGGGGAAGCCGATCACCGGCAGGCCGGGAAACCGCTCGGCCATGGCGGCGGCGATCGCGGCATTGGGCGCGATCACCCAGCGCTCGAACTCGTGCGGCGCGAGGCTGCCCGCCCAACTGTCGAACAGCTGCACTGCCTCCGCCCCGGCCTCGATCTGACCGGCGAGATATTCGACCGTGACCGAAACGATCGCGTCGATCAGCGCCTGGAACGCCGGGGGATCGCAGTAGGCCATCGCGCGCGCCGCGTGCTGGTCGCGGCTGCCCTCGCCCGCCACCATGTAGGTCGCGACGGTCCACGGACTGCCCGCGAAGCCGAGCAGCGTCGTCTCGGGCGACAGGCGCGCGCGCACCTGCCGCACCGTTTCGTAGATCGGCGCAAGGCGGCCCGGAACCGCCTCCAGGCTCGCCAGCGCGCTATCGACCAGCGGCGGCGAGAGCTTCGGGCCTTCGCCTGCGAGGAACGCGAGATCCTGCCCCATCGCGTAGGGCACGATGAGGATATCGGAAAACAGGATCGCGCCGTCGAACCCGAAACGGTCGATCGGCTGCATGGTGATCTCGGCCGCGGCCTCGCTGTCGTAGACCAGCTCGAGGAAACCGCCCTTCTCCGCCCGAAGCGCGCGGTATTCGGGCAGGTAGCGGCCTGCCTGACGCATGAGCCAAAGCGGCACGCGCTCGCCGCGTTTTCCGCGCAGGGTGTCGAGAAGAAGACCGGGCATTCGGGAAGGTCCAATCCAAATAATATAGTATTTAAATAGGATGCTGGAGTCTGTTGGCCCTGTGGATATCGGGGACAGGCGCGCCCTGCCCGATTTCTCCCGGAATGAACAGGCCCAGAGGCTTCGCGACTCATCGGTCTGCCGCGTCAACCGAAGCTTATCCCCGCTGTCCCCAGCCTGTCGAAAAGCCTCGCGCCCTGTCCACAAGCGCGGGTGCCGAATGGCTGACAGCGGGAATGAAATCGGCCCCCGAACTTGTCGCCAGCTTTCTCCCGTGGTTTATGCCGGCATTCTCCACAGCCGATCGCGCACCTTGCCGGATGAGCCGCCTCCACCTCCATCTCGTATCCGATTCCACCGGCGAAACGCTGGAAATGGTGGCCAAGGCCGCGCTTGCCCAGTTCGACGCGGCGGAGATCGTGCGCCACTTCTGGCCGATGGTCCGCTCGCGCCAGCATCTTTCGCGGATACTGCCCGATCTTGCCGACAATCCGGGGCTCGTGCTGTTCACCCTGGTCAATCCCGAGACGCGCGCGACGTTGGAGGAGCATTGCCGCCAGCTCGGCCTGCCGGCGGTGCCCGCGCTCGATGCGGTGACCGAAGCGCTCGAGGCGCAGCTCGGGCAGGAGGCGCATGGCCGCCCCGGCCGCCAGCACGCGATGGACGAGGCCTATTTCCGGCGGGTCGACGCGATCCACTTCACGATCGCGCACGACGACGGGCTCGGATGGGAAGACTGGGAGCAGGCCGATATCGTGCTCGCCGGCGTCTCGCGTTCGTCGAAGACGCCGACCAGCATCTATCTCGCCAACCGCGGATACAAGGTCGCCAACATCCCGCTCGTGATCGAAAGTCCGCCCCCGCCCGCGCTGTTCGAACTGCGCCATCCGCTGGTCGTCGGCCTGACCACCGCGCCCGAACGGCTGGTGCAGATCCGCCGCAACCGCCTGCTCACGCTCAACGAGACGGCCGAGACGTCCTATGTCGATGCCGAGCGCGTGCGCGGCGAAGTCCAGTTCGCCCGCCGCATGTTCGCCGACAACGGCTGGCCGGTGATCGACGTCACGCGCCGCTCGATCGAGGAGACCGCGGCGGCGATCATCCGCCTGCTGGGCGAGCGGGCGAGCGATGGCGACGACATGCTCACCGGATCGAAGCCGATATGACGCTGGTGCTCGCATCCAAGAGCGCCTCGCGCGCGGCCATGCTCGAGGCGGCGGGCGTCGCGTTCGAGGCCCGGCCCGCGCGGGTGGACGAGCGGGCGCTGGAGGCGCAGCTCGGCGCCGCCCCGCCCGACCAGGTCGCGCTGGCGCTGGCCGAGGCCAAGGCGCTCGCCGTCGCGGAGCCCGAGCGGCCGGTGCTCGGCAGCGATTCGCTGGTGGTGGTCGGCGAGCGGCGCTTCGACAAGCCCGCCAGCCGCGAGGAAGCGGCCGAGCACCTGCGCGCGTTCTCGGGCCGGGTCATGCACCTCCACTCCGCCGCCGCCATCGCCCGCGGCGGCTCGGTCGTCTGGCGCGAAACTTCACTCGCCATGCTTCACACGCGCAAGTTTACTGAAGATTTCATCCAGACCTACCTAAACGCCGAATGGCCCGCCGTAAGCCACTGCGTCGGGGTGTTTCGGATCGAAGGACCCGGCGTGCAACTGTTCGAACGGATCGAAGGCGACCAGTTCACCGTGCTCGGAATGCCGCTGCTCGCAGTGCTCGGCGCTTTGCGCGACATGGGGGAGCTGCCGCGATGAGCGCCGCCTATGCCGAAGTGATCGGCGATCCGATCGCGCAGTCGAAGTCGCCGCTCATCCATCGCTTCTGGATCGAAGGTGCCGGGCTCGACGCCGACTACCGCGCGCACCGCGTGGCCGAGGGAGCACTGGCCGGCTACCTCGCCGAGCGCCGGACAGACCCCGCCTGGCGCGGGTGCAATGTGACGATGCCGCACAAGCAGGCGATCATTCCCCTGCTCGACCGGATCGACCCGTTCGCGGCGCGGGTCGGCGCGGTCAACACCGTAGTGCGGGAAGGCGATGCGCTGGCGGGCTACAACACCGACGTGGCGGGCTTCCTCGAACCGCTCGAAGCCATGCTCGGCAAGCGGCACCTGTTCCGCATGGCACGCGTGTTCGGCACCGGCGGCGCGACGCGCGCGGTGATCACCGCCCTCGCTGGTCACGGATTCACACTCGTCCTCGCCGGCCGCGATCCGGAGAAGGCTCGCGCGCTGCTCGACGAGCTCGATCCCGGCGGCGAGCATTATGCGGTGGCGCTGGATCACTTCGCGGAGGCGACCGATTTCGCCTTCGACGACCGCGAGGGCTGCTGCGACCTGCTGGTCAACACCACCCCGCTGGGCATGCGCGGCCATGCGCCGCTTGCGTTCGACTTCAGCCATGCACCGCCGGGATCGGTCGCCTACGACATCGTCACCGATCCCGTGGATACCGACTTCCTCCAGCGTGCGCGCGCGGCCGGTTTCGATACGATCGACGGTCTCTCGATGCTGATCGGGCAGGCGGCCGCGGCCTTCGAGTGCTTCTTTGGTGTCGCCCCGCCGCGCGGGCGCGATAGCGAACTG
Organism: Pelagerythrobacter aerophilus; assembly: GCF_003581645.1. Taxonomy (GTDB): domain Bacteria; phylum Pseudomonadota; class Alphaproteobacteria; order Sphingomonadales; family Sphingomonadaceae; genus Pelagerythrobacter; species Pelagerythrobacter aerophilus. The sequence continues at coordinate 99,093 of NZ_QXFK01000008.1, forward strand.
CGCGAAAGGCTCGTGCAATGACCCGTCCAAAGATCGTCGGCCTCACCGGTTCGATCGGCATGGGCAAGTCGACCGTGGCCGGGATGTTCGAACGCGCGGGCGTGCCGGTGTTCGACGCCGATGCCGAAGTGCGGCGCATGCAGGGACCGGACGGCACGCTGGTCCCGGCAATCGAGGCGGCCTTTCCCGGCTCGACTGGCCCCGAGGGCGTCCGGCGTCAGGCGCTCGGCGCCCAGGTTTTCGGCGATTCCGAGGCGCTCGCCCGACTGGAGGGGATCGTCCATCCCGCGGTTGCCGCGCGGCGCAAGGAATTCCTGGCCCAGCACGCCGGTGCGCCGCTGGTGGTGTTCGATATCCCGCTGCTGTTCGAGAAGGGGGGGCATGCGCAAGTCGACGCGATCGTCGTCGTCTCCGCGCCGGCCGACGTCCAGCGCGAGCGGGTGCTTCGGCGGCCGGGAATGACGGCGGAGAAGTTCGCGCAGATCCTCGCGCTGCAGGTGCCCGACGAGGAGAAGCGGGCCCGCGCAGACCATGTGATCGATACCGGCGGTCCCCTTGCCGAAACCGAGGTCGCCGTGCGCGCCCTCGCCGCCGAGCTGGCTCCCTAGAATTTCGCCTGGCCCGAGCTAAAAAAGCGCTCGGCGCCCCTTGTCACTTGGCCGTCCGAGGCCGATAGATAAAGGGATGCGCGAAATCGTATTCGATACCGAAACCACCGGCCTCGACCCCCGCAGCGGGGACCGTCTGGTGGAAATCGGATGTGTCGAATTGATCAACCGCGTGCCCACCGGGCAGACCTTCCACGCCTATTTCAATCCGGAGCGCGACATGCCCGCCGGCGCCGAGGCGGTGCACGGGCTGTCGAGCGCCTTCCTGTCGGACAAGCCGCTGTTTCGCGACACGGTGAGCGCGGTGCTCGACTTCATCGCCGACTCGCCGCTCGTCGCGCATAACGCCTCGTTCGACTTCGGCTTCCTCAATGCCGAACTTGCGCTGTGCGAGCGCGAGGCGGTGTGCATGACCCGGATGATCGATACCGTCGCGCTCGCGCGCAAGCGGCATCCGGGCGCAAAGCTCTCGCTCGACGCGCTGTGCACGCGCTACGGCATCGATCGCAGCCACCGGGTGAAGCACGGCGCGCTGCTCGATGCCGAACTGTTGGCGCAAGTCTACGTCGAACTGACCGGCGGCCGGCAGATCGGGCTCGCGCTTGCTGCGGAAACCACCAGCGTCGGCATCGTCGCGATGCCGCGACACATACCCGCGACGCGTGTGCGCCGCGAACCACGACCACATGCTGCGAGCCAGGAGGAACTCGCACGGCACCAGGCGTTTATCGCCAAGATGACTTCGCCCCTCTGGGGTAGCTGATCGGGGCCGGGGGGTCTCGCCCAAGCAATGGAGAATGATCGCCGATGGATATCCGCATTTCTGGCCACCAGATGGAGACGGGCACTGCCCTGCAGGATCACGCCGCCGAGCGGCTGAACGCGATCGTCGAGAAGTATTTCAACCGAGCGCTCACCTCGCAGGTCACGTTCGGCAAGGCACCCGCCGGGGCCTTCAGTTGCGACATCGTGACCCATGTGATGCAGGGCATGATCGTCAAAAGCCATGCCGAAGCGCAGGACGCCCACCAGGCGCTCGACCGCGCGGCGGAGAAGATCGACAAGCAGCTCCGCCGCTACAAGCGCCGCCTGCAGGATCGCCACTCCCAGGCAGCGCACGCGCTGCAGGAAGAGGAGGCGGCCTATACGATCTTCGCGCCGATCGGCGAAGATGTGGAGGAAGTCGAGGGCAACGAGCCGCCGATGATCGTCGCCGAGACCACCGCAGACGTCCCCGAGACGAGCGTGGCCGACGCGGTCATGATGCTGGACCTGCGCGACACGAATGCGCTGTTCTTCAAAAACGCTGGCACCGGCCGTCATAATATGGTCTATCGCCGCCGAGATGGCTCGATCGGCTGGGTCGAGCCCCGTTGACACCGCGGCGCGGACAAGCGCCCGCCACGGAAATCAGCCGGATCGCAAGGGCTTGCTACGGTCGATCGCGCCTGCGGCGCGCGGCCCGCTCGCCAGATCATGGCATGCTGAACTGATTCGCAACCGAACGATGAACGTACATTTCAAGCTGATTCCCGAAGCATTCGTGCTGAGCGATGCCGGCACCAAAGCCGCGGTTCTGGGCGATCTCGCCCAGTGCTTCGCGCGCGCCTACGGGTTCGCCGTGTCCGACGTGCTGGAGGCGCTCGAGGAGCGCGAAAAGCTCGGCAGCACCGGTTTCGGCCGGGGGGTCGCGATCCCGCACGCACGCCTCACCGGGATCAACCGCCCGGTTGCGGCCGTGCTCAAGCTGTCCGCACCGGTCGATTTCCATGCGGCCGACGGCATGCCGGTGGAACTCGCCTTCGGCCTGATCTCGCCCGAGAACGCCGGCGTCGCGCACCTTCACGCGCTCGCGGCCATTTCGCGGCTGGTGCGCGACGAGGCGACCAATCGGATGCTGCTCGAGGCGACCGACACAGAGGCGCTGATCGCGTCGCTCACCAACGCCAGCGATCGTGACGTCGCCTGACTCTCGGTCCGGCGCCGGCCCGCACTACCGAGGGCTCGAGGCGCTCTACCGGTCCGCGCCGGTCAACGCACTGTTCGAATCGACGCTGGAAATCGTCGACGAAGGGCGGTCGCGGATCGAGTTCGTCGTGACCCCGGCCGCCTATCACGCCGCCGGCGCGGCGCACGGGACGATCTATTTCAAGATGCTCGACGATGCCGCCTTCTACGCGGCGAACACGCTGATCACCGACCGCTTCCTCCTGACGACTTCGTTCAACCTCCATTTCACCAAGCCGGTGCGCGAAGGCAAAGTGACGGCCGAGGGGCGCTGGATCAGCGGACGGCGGCGCGTTCTGGTCGCCGAAGCGCGGTTGATCGATGCCGAAGGCGAAGAGATCGGCCGGGGCACGGGCACGTTCATGCGCTCGCGGATCGCACTTTCGAGCCTCGCGGGCTATCGCCCCGGCCAGGCCTGATGGTGGACCGCCGGCTGCCCGCGCATCTCGAAGCGGCGGCGATTCTGCGGCTTGCCGAATCGCTCGGCGGGTTCGGCACGGTTATCGAAAAAGGTGAACGCGACTCGGGCACGATTCTGCTGGTAACGATATTTCGCGGTCGCGCGGCGCGGCTTTACGAAAGAATGCCGCAGCTCGACGGAACCCGCGCTTTCGTGCTGTCTCGCGAGCAAGACGCTGAAAACCCATTGGAATTTTCCGAGTATTTGACGCGGCGCAAGCGCCAGGACGGCGATATCTGGATTCTCGAGGCAGATATCGCGGACCAAGAACGGTTCGTCGCATCCCTGCCGCGTTAAGTTGACATCGAAACGCCGCTATCTATCTGGCCGCGCAACTACCGATGCGCAGGCGGCATGGGCGGCATTTCGGCCGCGCGGCAGGCACGCAGACGGGGAACGGCCGGCAGGCCTTTTTCATCCGGACCCATCCTAAACGCAATTTGACGCGATCAGGTCCCAGCCTGCGACTGTGCTCGTTCACCGCCTAGATATGACGGATTGATGAGTCGAAAGACCCGCTTGGCGTCGTTGGCGGCGCTTGCCGCAATGACCAGTTTTACGGTTGCCAGCGCCGAAGGTTCCGGCGCCAACGCCCAGATGGGCGAGAACCCCCAGATTTCCGAACCGGTGCTGACCGAGGAGGTCGTTCCGGTTTTCGTCGAGAAGGAAGTGGTCCAGCCGCTTCCCGACGCCGCAACGGCGCAGGATCTCGCCGATGCGAGCTCGCTGCGCGAACTGGTTGCGCAAATCCCCGATCATGGGCGGCTTTCGCGCGAGATGGAATGCCTCGCGGGTGCGATCTACTTCGAATCGCGCGGCGAGCCGCTCGCAGGCCAGCTTGCCGTGGCGCAAGTGGTGATCAATCGTGCCAACTCGGGCCTCTTCCCCTCGAGTTACTGCGGTGTGGTGTTCCAGCGCGCCCAGTTCTCCTTCGTGCGGGGCGGCGGCATGCCTCACATTCGGCGCGGATCGGCCGCGTGGGAACGTGCCAAGGCCGTGGCGCACATCGCGCACGAAGGGCTGTGGGAAAGCGAAGCCGCGGACTCGCTCTATTTCCACGCCACTTACGTCAAACCGTCGTGGAGCCGCAGCAAGCAGGCGCGCGCCACGATCGACACACACGTCTTCTACCGCTGATCGGTGAGCGGAGGCCGATGCCTCCGCAGCCTCATGCCCGGTCGGCGACGTCGACCCACACCGGCGTGTGATCGCTGGCTTTTTCGCGGCCCCGGTATTCCTTGTCGACCCCCGCGGCGACCATGCGGTCGGCGAGTTCGGGGCTGAGCAGCAGGTGATCGATGCGGAAGCCGTGGTCGCGTTGCCAGGCGCCGGCCTGATAGTCCCAGAAGGTCCACACACCGCCGCGCGGATTCAACGTATCGAGCGCGTCGGTCCAGCCGGCCGCCAGCAACCGGCGATAGGCGGCGCGCGATTCCGGCTGCATCAGCGCGTCGCTGGCCATGGCCGCGGGCGACCAGACGTCCTTGTCCTCGGGAATGACGTTGAAGTCGCCCACCACGGCGCAGGGGATCTCCAGCGCCCACAGCTCGGCCATGCGCGCACGTAGCCGCTCCATCCAGGCGAGCTTGTAATCGAACTTGGGGCCGGGCTGCGGATTGCCGTTGGGCAGGTAGATGCAGGCGATCCGCACGCCGTTCACGTCGGCTTCGATGTAGCGCGCATGGAGATCGTCCGGATCGCCGGGCAAGGTGCGCTGCGCCTCGACCGGCTGCACCCCGTCCGCGAGGATCGCGACGCCGTTGAACCCTTTCTGGCCATGCCAGATCGCCTTGTAGCCGATCTTCTCGAACGCGTCGGCGGGGAAGCCCTCGTCCTGGCTCTTGATCTCCTGCAGGCAGGCGACCGTGGGGCGGGTTTCCTCGAGCCACTCGATCAGCCGCGGCAGGCGCGCCTTGACGCCGTTGATATTGAAGCTGGCGATTCTCAGAGCAACCTCCCGCACACCGTTGGAGCGGAGCCTACCGGTCCCGCCCTTCAACGCTTCGCTAGAAGAAAATGGGCGGCTTCGAAAGCGCGGCGCGCGCCCAAGTGGGAAGCGGCGCTAGATTCCGAAGCTGGAGCCACAGCCGCAACCGGCGGCGGCGTTGGGATTCTCGACCTTGAAGGCCGCACCGCCCAGCGATTCCACGAAATCGACCGTACTGCCCGCGACGAGGTCCAGGCTGACGGGATCGACCACCAGGCGCACGCCGTCGGTCTCGCTCACGCTGTCGTCCGTGTCGGGCGCATCGGCGAGATCGAACTTGTACTGGAAGCCGGAGCAGCCGCCTCCTTCCACCGAAAGCCGCAGCACGGCGGGTTTCGCCTGACGTTCGGCAATCCATGCAATGCGCTTCGCGGCGGCGGGCGTGAGAGTCAGCGTGTCGGCCATGGGGGCGATATGGGGATGCGCCGGGCCGCGCTCAAGCGGTTCGGATATAGTCACGCATCGCAGCCGCATCGCGCTCGACTTCGTCGATCCGCGACTTGACCAGATCGCCGATCGAGATGAACCCGCACATGACCTCCCCGTCGACGACCGGCAAGTGGCGCACGCGCCGCCGGGTCATCAGCGCCATGGCCTCGTCGACTTTGGTTTTCGGCGAAACGGTGATTGCGGGCGCGGTCATCACCTCGCCCACCGTGCGGTCGAACGCGGCGGCCCCTTCCTTCGCCACGCAGTAGAGCACATCGCGCTCCGAGAAGATGCCCGCAACCCTGCCGCCTTCCATAACCGGCATGGCGCCGATCCGGCGCTCGGCGAGCAGGGCGACCGCATCGCGCATCCGGGTCGCTGCTTCGCACTGCACGATGTCGGCGCGTGCCCGGCCGACGATCAGGCTGGCTATGTCCATGGTATCCGGCCTCCTTCGCTAGGATGGGAGAATGCCATGAAACGCCCGCCATTGCCAATCGGGCGGGAAACAGCCAGTTGGGACTGGATGACATCCCGATCGCCCCTCGACGATCCCGACAAGGCCGCATTCGCGTGGGGCCGCTACAAGCGGCTTATGCGCGTGATGGTGCTCGTCACGCTGGTCGTGGTCGCGCTGGTCCTTGGCTACATCTATGTCACCGACAGCGCGCTTTCGATCCACTTCTACATCGCCACCGGACTCGGCGTCGGGGTGGCAATGATGCTGACCGCCGCCCTGATGGGGCTGGTGTTCCTCTCGAGCGGGACCGGTCACGACGAGAGCATCGACGACCCGACGAACGACAAGTGGCGCGACTAGTCGCGCGGTGTCCAACGCGCTAGCGAGGGACGGATGACAGCGCCTGCAGCCCAGACTACCAGACCGTCCGTGCGCTTCTTCGGCCTTTCTTCCTGGTCGGTTTTTGCACCGCTTGTCGCGCTGGCTGCCGTTCTGCTGGGCAAACCCGAAGGTCCGGCCCTTGCGGTCGTGGTCGGCGTGTTGCTCGGCGCCGCGATCCTGGCCGCGGTTTATCATGCCGAGGTCCTTGCGCATCACCTGGGGGAGCCGTTCGGTACGCTCGTGCTCGCCCTGGCGGTCACGATCATCGAAAGCTCGCTGATCGTCTCGATCATGCTGAGCGAGGGCGCGCAGGCCCAGGCGCTGGCGCGCGATACGCTGATTGCGGCGATCATGATCACGATCAACGGCATCATCGGCCTCTGTCTGCTGGCCGGCGGCCGGCGACATCACGAGCAGAGTTATACCCAGTCGGGAGTGAGTGCCGGCCTGGCCATGCTTGCGACGCTGTCCGTGCTGACGCTGATCCTGCCGAACTACACGACCAGCGCCAGCGGCGCCTTCTACAATTCCCAGCAGCTCGTGTTCGTGGCGATCATCTCGCTGCTGATCTACGCGACGTTCGTCGTCGCGCAGACGATCCGCCATCGCGACCATTTCCTGCACCACATTCCCGACGCAGACGACCGTGCGCACGAAGCGCCGGTGCCGCGTCCGAAAGCAATGGCGGCAGGTGCGGCCATGCTTGTCGCGCTGGCGGCGGTCGTGCTGCTGGCCAAGAACCTCTCGCCGGTGATCGAGGTCGGGGTCGCGGCGATCGGCGCGCCGCGTGCGCTAGTCGGAATCATCATCGCCGCGCTGGTGCTCGCGCCAGAGGGATTCGCAGCGCTGCGTGCCGCGCGCGCCAATCGCGTGCAGACCAGCCTCAACCTCGCGATCGGCTCCGCATTGGCCTCCATCGGGCTGACCATTCCCGCGGTCGCGACGGTGGCGCTGATCTTGGGTCTCGATCTCGAACTGGGTCTGTCGATGCCCTCGATCGTGATCCTCGCCCTCACTCTCCTGGTCGCCGCGATCACGCTGGGCCGTGGACGCACGACTGTGGTCCAAGGCGTGATTCACCTGACGATTTTCGCGACCTTCCTGTTCATCACGATCGTTCCCTAGGCGGCGCTAACTCCGGTAGAGCGCGTCCAATCGCGGCTGGTAGCGTTCGCGGATCTTGTGGCGGCGAATCTTCATCGAGGGAGTCATCTCCTCGTTCTCGATCGTGAACGGCTCGTCGGCGAAGGCGAACTGGCGGACTTTCTCGATCACCGAGAGATCCCGGTTCACTTCGTCGATCGCGGCGCGCACCGCGCTGCGGAAGGCGGGCAGGCCTTGCAGTTCCTTCATGTCGAACTTCTCGTCGTTGGCGTTGGCCCATTCGAGCGCCCATTCCGCGTCGGGCACGATCAGGCCCACGACGTAAGGGCGCCGGTCGCCGCTCACCATCGCTTGCGCGATCTCCTGCCGCAGGGTCAGCATGCCCTCGATCTTCTGCGGCGCGACGTTGTCGCCCTTGTCGTTGACGATCATGTCCTTCTTGCGGTCGGTGATGACGATCCGGCCCTTCTCGTCGAGATGACCGATGTCGCCCGTGTGCAGCCAGCCGTCCTTGAGCGTACGCCGCGTCTCGGCCTCGTTGCGCCAATAACCGTGCATGACCAGCTCGCCGCGGCAGAGGATCTCGCCATCCTCCGCGATCTGAATCTCCACTCCGCGCAAGGGCGGGCCGACCGTATGCATCGCGATCCCTGCGTTCGGTCGATTGCAGCTGATCACCGGCCCCGCCTCGGTCTGGCCGTAGCCCTGAAGCATGGTCAGCCCCATCGCCTGGAAGAACACCCCGACATCGGGATTGAGCGGCGCGCCGCCGCTGACCATCGCTTTGATCCGCCCGCCGAAGCGCTGGCGAATCTTCGGCCGCAGCAGCCGCTCGAGAACGAAATTCAGCGTTTTGTCGCCGAAACGGTAGCGGCCTTCCGCCTGCCGCTCGCCGAGCGCGAGCGCGCGGTCCATCAGCGCCTTGGCCGCCCCACCCTGCTTATCGACCTGCTTCATGATCCGCTGGCGCAGGACTTCGAACAGGCGCGGGACGACGACCATGATCGTCGGGCGCGTCTCCTCGATATTGCTGGCGAGCTTCTCGAGTCCCTCGGCGTAGTAGATCTCCGCGCCCACCGCGATCGGCAGGCACTGGCCGCCGGTGTGCTCGTAGGCATGGCTCAGCGGCAGGAACGAGAGGAAGCGCTCGTCTGCATCGAGCCCGAAATCGTTCGCCAGGATATCCGCCGCGCCGGCGACGTTGCAAAGGATCGCACCGTGATGCTGCAACACGCCGCGTGGCGCGCCGCCGGTGCCGCTGGTGTAGATGATGCAGGCGGTGTCGTCGCGGCCGATAGCGGCGATCCGCTCTTCCACCGCCTTGCGTGCGGCGACGGCGTCGCCTTTGACCATGTTCGGCCAGGCGTGGCAGGCGAGATTGCCTTGCTGGTATTTGCGGATGCCGTCGATCGGGATGACATGCTCGGCGATGCCGGTGCGCATGATCGCCGGGAGCAGGGGCTGCGAGAGTTTCTCGGTCGATACGATGACCGCCCGGGCGCCCGAATTGTCGAGGATATGGACGTGGTCGCGCTCGGTATTGGTGGTGTAGGCGGGCACGGTAACGCAGCCCGCCGCCATGATCGCAAGATCGGCGATGCACCATTCGGGGCGGTTTTCGGAGACCAGCATAACCCGGTCGCCCTGCTCTAGCCCGAGGGCGCGGAGGTTTTCGGCCAGAATGCAGACCGTTTCGGCCGCCTCGCGCCAACTCGTCGTCTGCCACGCCCCGCCGCGCTTGACCCCCAGCATGGGCGCGTCGCCCTTCGCATCGGCACGCTTGAGGAAGAGTTCGACGAGGTTATTCGCCGAATCGATATCGGAAAGCTGCAAGTCTCTGGGCTCCTGCTCCCACGTCCGGCTTCACTGCGGCCGGTGGCCCGGATTACGCCGCCGTCGCGGTAGCGGCAAGCGTGGGATCGCCGTCAGGGCAGGATCAGCTTCGCCTCGACCCGCGGGTCGCGGGCGGGAATCCAGCGGTCGCCCCGGCGCAGCACCGCATTCCCCTTCACACCCGCCTCGCGCACCGCGATCTCGCTGTGGCCGAGCGCCTTCAACTGCGGGATTGCGCCTTCGAGCCAGGTGCCCTCCTCCACGGTCACACCGTCGCCGTACGCCATGACGAACGGCATGCCGAGCGCCGCTTCCGTGCCCAGGCCGAAGTCGATCACGCCGATGATGCTGCGGGCGGTCTGCACCGGAATCGTGCTCCCGCCTGCGGCGCCGATTGCCAGCACCGGGCGGCCCTGCGGATCCCATACGACCATCGGTGCCATCGAGCTGCGCGGACGCTTGCCCGCTTCGACCCTGTTGACGACCGGGCGACCGTCGACTTCCGGCGACCGGCTGAAGTCGGTCAACTCGTTGTTGAGGAAGAAGCCGCCGGTCATTAGCCCGGAGCCGAAGGCGCTCTCGATGGTCGAGGTATAGCTGATCATCGTGTCGTCGGCGTCGACTACGGCAAAGTGAGAGGTACCGCGCTCCTCCGGCTCGTCGCCGTCGGCCAGCGCGGTCGATGCACCAGCGGGCACGCCGGCGACGACCGCCTCGATCGTCGAATCGGGATCGATCAGCGCGCTGCGCCGCGCGAGATAATCGCGGTCGATCAGGCCCTGGACGGGGACCGATACGAAGTCGCTGTCGGCGATGTAGAGTTCGCGGTCGGCATAGGCGAGCCGCTGCGATTCGAGGAACAGATGCCAAGTGACCGGGCTCTCGGCCCCGAGTGCGGAGAGGTCGAAGCGCTCGAGCTGGCCGAGGATCTGCAGCACCGCGATCCCGCCCGAGCTCGGCGGACCCATGCCGCAGATGCGGTAGGCACGGTAAGTGCCGCAGACGGCCTCACGTTCCTTCGCCTCATAGGTGGCGAGATCGGCCGCCGTCATCGCGCCATCGTGCGGTGTCTCGGCGGCGACCGTTGCGGCGAGCGCCTCGGCTCGCGGACCTTCGTAGAAGGCTTCGGGTCCTGCGGCGGCGATCGCCTCGAACGTGCGGGCAAGCTCTTCGTTGACGACCAGGTGCCCGGCGGGCTGCGGCTGGCCCGCCTCATCGAAGAACAGCGCCCGCCCCGTCTCGGTCCATCCGGCGCGCTCGGCCGTCGAGGTGAGCGACCCGTTGAGCCGCGGATTGATGCGGAAGCCTTCGCGCGCCAGCTCGATCGCCGGCTCGAACAGCGTGGCCCAGGGCAACCGTCCGTGCTGTTCGTGGGCGAGTGCGGCCAGCGCAATGTTACCCGGAACGCCGACGCTGAGACCGCTCTTCACCGACTCGCCGAACGGCGGCACCGTGCCGTCCGGGCGCAGGAACCAGTCCGGCGTCGCGCCGGCCGGCGCTTTCTCTCGTCCGTCGAAGGTTTCGACCGTTCCGTCCGCGGCGCCCCGGACCATGAAGCCGCCGCCGCCGATGCCCGAGCTCTGCGGCTCGACCACGGTCAGCGCGAGCATCGTCGCAATCGCGGCGTCGGTGGCGCTGCCGCCCCGGCGCAACATGGCCATGCCCGCCTCCTGCGCGCGCGGATCGGCGGCGCTGACCGTCCCGACGAAGCCGGCGTCGGTCTCCGCTGGCGGAACGGTCGCGCACCCAGCTAGGGCGAGGAGGGCGGCGATGGGGACGAGAACGGTGCGAAGCATGCGACGTGGCTATTCGCTCCCGACCGCCTCGGCAAGCGTGGCGAAGCCGTCGCGGCGCATCAGCTCTTCCATCCCGCGCACGATCCGCCGCGCCAGCCCCGGCCCTTCATAGACCATGGCGCTGTAGAGCTGGACCAGGCTGGCGCCCGCGCGGATGCGAGCCCAGGCGTCTTCCGCACTGCCGATCCCGCCCACGCCGATCAGCGGGATCGCACCGCCGGTCGCGGCGCGAAAGTCGCGCAGCCGCTGCTGCGCCAGATCGCGCAAGGGCGCGCCCGAAAGCCCGCCGGTCTCTCCCGCCTGCGGTGACGCGAGCGGCGGGCGCGAAATGGTCGTGTTCGAGACGATCAGTGCGCCGAGCCGCTTGTCGAGCGCGATGCGGGCGATCGCATCCATGTCCGCAGGCTCAAGATCCGGCGCGACCTTGAGGAACACCGGCGGACCGTCCGCCGGGCGCGCATCGAGCACGGCATCGAGCAGCGCAATCAGCGCGCCCTCGTCCTGCAAGGCGCGCAGGCCCGGGGTGTTGGGGCTGGAGATATTGACCGTGAGATAGCTCGCCAGCGGCGCGAATCGGCGGGTAAGCAGCGCGTAGTCGGCAATCCGGTCGGCCGAATCCTTGTTCGCGCCGATATTGACCCCGACGATCCCGGGCCGGGCCGCGCGCCGGCGCAGCCGTGCCTCTGCCTCCGCCGCGCCGCCGTTGTTGAACCCCATGCGGTTGATCACCGCGCGGTCCTCCGCCAGCCGGAACAGGCGCGGCCTGGGATTGCCCGGCTGCGGCAGCGGAGTGATCGAGCCGATCTCGACGAACCCGAAGCCGAGACCGAGCACCGCGTCGGGCACTTCGCCGTCCTTGTCGAACCCCGCGGCCATGCCGAGCGGATTGGGGAAGCGTAGCCCCGCCACTTCGGTTGCGAGCGGTCCCGGCGCCGGCGGCGTGCGCGCCGGCGAGAGCTTGAGCGCCGCGATCGTCGTGCGATGCGCGGTTTCGGGGGCGAGCGCGAAGAGCGCGGGACGGGCAAGGCGGAACAGCATTGCGGGCGCCTATGGCAAGCGCACCCGGCCCTGTCGACTGTGCCGAGCGGGTGCGTTTCGGGTTCGTGCCCGCAAGGAAATTTCGCGGGGCCATGTCGCATCCATACAATCGTGCACCGGCGACTCGCTCTAGAGAGGGCGCTGCGACCCGAAGGCGCTCGGTGCAATGGTGCGCCGGGTTCCTTGCCTTTGCAGGGCGGCGCTCCATCGGGAGTGCCGCCCTCTTTTTTCGCTGGTCTGGCCATGACGCGCAAATCGCGCCACAAGCCCGGCCGTCATTCGAAGAAAAGGGAGGTCGCTGATGGCGAAGAGGATTTTGGGTGTTTCGCTGCTGGCACTGGCGCTGGCGGGATGCGCCGCCACCGGAGAGGAACCGCGCACGACGCAGGTGGCCGGCTCCGAGACCGCGGCGACGCGGCCGGCGTCCGACATAGGGACGCTGTTCGAGCGTTATGACGAGGCGCAACTGGCGCTCTCGCCGCTCGGCAAGGCCTACCGCGGTATTCGCGATTCGGACTACGACGACTGGGGCGACTTCACCGACGCGGCCGAAGTGCGCGAGCAGGAATTGCTCCAGAAGACGGCCGCGACCCTGCGCGCGAACTTCGATCCCGCCACGCTGCCGGAACAGGATGCGCTCAGCTATCGCCTGTTCGACGCCATGGCGAAGCGCAGCGCGACGCTGTTTCCCTATCGCGAGTACGGCTACATCTTCGACCAGATGAACGGCGCACAGAGCGGGTTGCCGGCGTTCCTGATCAACATCCACTCGGTGGCCGACGAGGAGCAGGCGCGCGCCTACGTCAGCCGCATCGAGGGACTCGGCCCGGTGCTCGATACGCTGATCGCCGAATCGCGCGAGCGGGCGGCGAATGGCGTGATGCCCCCCGACTGGGTCTATCCCTACGTCATCTCGGATATCGAGAACCTGCTGAATGCGGGCGAGGAGAACGCAATCCTGGTCGACTTCGCCGGCAAGGCCAAGGCGCTGGAACTGGACGCGGCGAAAGAAGCGGAGCTGATCTCTGCGGCGCGGGCCGCGTGGGAGGATTCGGCCGCGCCGGCCTATCAGCGGCTGCTCGCCGAGATGAAGCGTCAGCAGGCGAATGCGCCGACCGACGACGGCATCTGGCGTCTGCCCGAAGGCGCGGCCTACTACTCCGCGCTGCTCAAGAACTACACCACGACCGATCTCACCGCCGACCAGATTCACCAGATCGGCCTCGACAACGTCGCGCGCATCCATGGCGAGATGCGGGCGATCATGCAGCAGGTCGGATTCGAGGGTACGCTGCAGGAGTTCTTCGCGCACGTCCGCACCGATCCGCGCTTCTATTACGACACCCGCGAGGAGTATCTGGCCGACGTAGAGAAGCACCGCGTGGCGATGGAAGCGGCGCTGCCGCAGTATTTCTCGACGCTTCCGGAAGATCCGCTGACGGTGAAGCCGGTCGAGGCGTTCCGGGAGAAGAGCGCCGGCAAGGCCTTCTACTCGCGCCCGGCGCCGGATGGTTCGCGCCCGGGCACCTACTACGTCAACCTCTACAACCTGAAGGACATGTCGAAGAACGAGCTCGAGGCTCTGTTCTACCACGAGGGGCTGCCGGGCCACCACCTGCAGCTTTCGATCCAGACGCAGCTCGGCGACGTACCGCCCTTCCGCCGCTTCGGCGGAGTCACCGCCTATACCGAAGGCTGGGGCCTCTATGCCGAGGAACTGGGCAAGGACATGGGCTTCTACACCGACCCCTATTCGGACTTCGGCCGGCTGGGGATGGAGCTGTGGAGAGCCTGTCGACTGGTCGTGGACACCGGCATCCACCACAAGCGCTGGAGCCGCGAGCAGGCAATTCAGTACCTGACCGAGAACACGCCCAATCCCGAAGGCGACATTCGCAAGGCGATCGAGCGCTATGTGGTCTATCCCGGCCAGGCGACCGCCTACATGATCGGCAAGCTCAAGATCATGGAGCTGCGCGAGCGGGCGAAGGCGGCGCTGGGCGCGGAGTTCGACATTCGCGGCTTCCACGATGCGATCCTCAGCAGCGGCCCCGTGCCACTCTCGATCATGGAGGAGAACGTCGATGCCTGGATCGCGGCGGAGAAGGCCGGATAGCCATCGCTCCCTGAGGGCTAGCGCGGAGAGGTTGCTAACGACTCGCAACTGACGGTTTTCGGTTGAAAGCCGGCGGCGCGGTGCATAGGTGCAAATCGGAACGAAATGGTCTGATTTGACGATGCGCCTCTCCAACCTTGCCGACTATGCGGTCGTGACGATGAGTGCCGCCGCGCGCCATTGCGGCGGCGGGCGCACGAGCGCGGCCGAACTGGCGGCGGAGACGGGGCTGCCGGTGCCGACGGTGCAGAAGGTGGTCAGCAAGCTCTCCGCCGCGGGTCTGCTGCGCTCGGTGCGCGGCGCGGGCGGCGGGCTGCAGCTCGCGCGCCCGGCCGCGGCGATCACGCTGGCGGACATCGTCGAAGCGGTCGAAGGCCCGATCGCTCTGACCGCCTGCATCGACGGCGACGAATGCGCGGTCGATCACACCTGCAGCGTCAAGCCGCACTGGCCGGTGGTCAACGCCGCGCTGCGCGGCGCGCTCGCAGGCATCCCGCTGACACAGCTTTCGAAGGCCGCACCGCGTGAACCGAATCTCACTGGAATTTCCGCATGACTGACGACATCGACATCCAGGATCGCGATGCCCGCGAAGCCGCTGCCCGCGCGGCCGAGTACGAATTCGGCTGGTCGAGCGACATCGAGCAGGAGTTCGCGCCCAAGGGGCTGAACGAGGATACGGTCCGCTTCATCAGCGCCAAGAAGCGCGAGCCGGAATGGATGCTCGACTGGCGCCTCAAGGCCTTCCGCCTGTGGCAGGAGATGGAGGAGCCGAACTGGGCCAAGGTCGGCTATCCGCCGATCGATTACCAGGACGCCTACTATTATGCCGCGCCCAAGAAGAAGGAACAGCTCGAGTCGCTCGACGAGCTCGATCCCGAGATCAAATCGGTCTACGACAAGCTCGGCATTCCCGTGGCGGAGCAGGAAGTGCTCGCCGGGGTCAAGGGCGCGCGCAAGGTCGCGGTCGACGCGGTGTTCGACAGCGTTTCGGTGGCGACGACCTTCCGCGAGGAGCTCAAGCGTGCCGGCGTTATCTTCCTCTCCATCAGCGAGGCGATCCGCGAGCATCCCGAGTTGGTGAAGAAGTGGCTCGGCCGTGTGGTGCCGCAGCGCGACAACTACTTCGCCACCCTCAACAGCGCGGTCTTCTCCGACGGCACGTTCGTCTACGTGCCCGAGGGAGTGCGCTGCCCGATGGAGCTAAGCACCTATTTCCGCATCAATGCTGAGAACACGGGCCAGTTCGAACGCACGTTGATCGTGGCCGAGAAAGGCTCCTACGTCTCGTACCTCGAAGGCTGCACTGCGCCGATGCGCGATGAGAACCAGCTCCACGCCGCCGTGGTGGAACTGGTCGCGCTCGAGGATGCCGAGATCAAGTACTCGACCGTGCAGAACTGGTACCCCGGCAATGCCGAGGGCAAGGGCGGGATCTACAACTTCGTCACCAAGCGCGGCCTGTGCCAAGGCGCGCGCAGCAAGATCTCGTGGACCCAGGTCGAGACCGGCAGCGCCGTGACCTGGAAATACCCGAGCTGCGTGCTCAACGGCGAGGATTCGGTCGGTGAGTTCTACTCGGTCGCCGTCACCAACAATTTCCAGCAGGCTGACACCGGCACCAAGATGATCCACAACGGCCGCGGCAGCCGCTCGACGATCATCTCCAAGGGTATCAGCGCCGGCAAAAGCAACAACACCTATCGCGGCCTCGTGCGCGTCGGCCCCAATGCCGAGGGCGTGCGCAACTTTACCCAGTGCGACAGTTTGTTGCTGGGCGACAAGTGCGGCGCGCACACCGTGCCCTATATCGAGGTCAAGAACCCGAGCGCGCAGATCGAGCACGAGGCGACCACCAGCAAGATTTCGGACGACCAGCTCTTCTACGCCATGCAGCGCGGGCTGGATCAGGAGCAGGCCGTCGCCCTGATCGTCAACGGCTTCGCCCGCGAAGTGCTGAAAGAGCTGCCGATGGAATTCGCGGTCGAAGCGCAAAAGCTGCTGGCGATTTCGCTGGAAGGGAGCGTGGGGTGATACGCATCCTTTTCATTATGATGCCGCTGTTAGTCGTGACTCCGGCGCATGCTACAACCCCGGCGCCGTGGATGATCGAGCACCAACAGTGTCTCGGCAAGGTGGCGGACGAGCAAATGGCTGCTGTAGCTCAAAAGTTGAGCCGCGCCGAAGCGCGTGCATTGGCTGAGGAAATTTATTGGGCCTGCCGAGCCTTGATGCCCGCAGACATGTCAGCCGTCGATCGTGTGCAATTCATCCATGGCCAGAGCCGCGATTTCGCCCGCCGACTTCGGTACCAATCCGGTGAAGCTCAGTGACCGACCGCAAGACCCTACAGCTCCGCGATTCGTCCGAGGCCGAAGCCCCATCCGCGCTAAAGAAGCGCGGCCGTGGGTGGAAGATTTCGGAAAAGCGGCTCGATGCGCTGCATGAGCGGGCGCGCGAGCTGCGGCGGCATTCGAGCGAGGCGCACAAGGCGCTGGCCGAGCGGTTCGCGAAGGCGGATCTCGGGCGCTACAAGTTCACCCGCCACGCGGTGGTCGGCTCGGCGATCGTCGATTTCAATTGCCACAACCTCGGCATGGCGATCGATATCGACGAGGACGGCGAGGACGAAGCGCTCGCCCGCCGCCGCGACAAGAGCCTCGAAGCGGTCGGCATTCGCGTGATGCGGATCAAGGCGGCCGACATTCTCGAGAACATGGACGACGTGCTGGCGCGCATCACCGCCGGCATGCGCTTGCGCATCGCCGACAAGCAGGCTGCGCGCCGCGAACATCATGCAAGCCACCCGCGCCAGAGTGCACCGCGCGGGCGCAGTTACAGGACCAGCAATGCTGAAAATCGATAATCTCCAGGCCGAAATTGGCGGCACGCGGATACTCAACGGTCTCTCGCTCGAAGTGAATGCGGGCGAAGTCCACGCGATCATGGGCCCCAACGGGGCGGGCAAGTCGACACTCGCCTACGTGCTCGGCGGGCGGCCCGGGTACGAAGTGACCGGCGGTTCGGTGGAGTTCATGGGCCGCGACCTGCTCGAGATGGAGCCGCACGAGCGCGCCGCGGCCGGCCTGTTCCTCGGCTTCCAGTATCCGGTCGAGATCCCCGGCGTTTCGAACGTGCAATTCCTGCGCGAGGCGCTCAACGCGCAGCGGCAAGTGCGCGGCGAGGAACCGCTGTCGGGCGGCGAGTTCCTCAAGCTGGCGAAGGAGAAGGCCGGGCTGCTGAAGCTCGACATGGACATGCTCAAGCGGCACGTGAACGTCGGCTTCTCGGGCGGCGAGAAGAAGCGCGCCGAGATGGTCCAGATGGGCATTCTCGATCCGCAGTTCGCTGTGCTCGACGAGACCGACTCCGGCCTCGACATCGATGCGCTCCGCGTCGTCGGCGAGGGCATCAACGCGATCATGCGTGCGCCGGAGAAGGGCGTGCTGCTGATCACGCACTACCAGCGGCTGCTCGACTACGTGAAGCCGGACTACGTCCACATCCTCAGCAGGGGCCGCATCGTGAAGACCGGCGGTCCCGATCTCGCGCTGCGGCTCGAGGAGGAAGGCTACGAGGCGGTCGCGGCATGAATGCGCTGACCGCCCTTCCCACCCGCAAGGACGAGGCCTGGCGCTATTCGGCGGTCGAGGCGCTCGCGGGCGCCGATCTCGACGCCTGGCGCGCGATCGACGTGCCGGCGGGCGAAAGCTACCGCGAGTGCCTGACGATCGAGAACAGCGAGGATACCGAGTTGCGCCGCTTGCGCTTCTCGGTCGGCGAAGGCGCGCAGTGCGAGCTGTTTGCGGTGATCGCCGCCGGGAAGCTGGGCCGGATCGAGGTTGAAGTGCGGCTTGCGAAGGGCGCGCATTTCGAGCTCGGCGGCGTCACCCTCGGCGGGCGCGACACCGTGCGCGAGTTCGTCACCCATGTGATCCATGCCGAGCCCGAAGCGACCAGCAACCAGGTCGTTCGCGCGGCCCACTGGGGCAAGGGCACCGGCAATTTCCTCGGCCAGATCGACGTCGTGCGAGACGCGCAGAAGACCGATGCGGCGCAGAGCTTCAAGGGGCTGCTGCTCGAAAAAGGCGCGAGCGTAAACGCGGTGCCGCAGCTCGAGATCTTCGCCGACGACGTGAAATGCGCCCACGGCGCGAGCGTCGGCCAGCTCGACGAGGCGGCGCGCTTCTACATGGCGGCACGCGGCCTCTCGCCCGAGCTTTCGCGGCGTCTGCTGGTCCAGGCCTTCATCGGCGACGCGTTCGTGGCGCTGGACGATGAAGCCGAGCGCGAGCGACTGATGGGCATCGCTCTTGCCAAGCTGGATCTGCACCTGTGAGCGGGCGTGTCTCCCCGAACTCCCGCGAAGGCGGAGACCTTAGCCCGCTCGCCGAGCGCCAGCGGCCTGAGGCCCCGGCCTTCACCGGGGCTCGCGATGTTCGCAAGGATTTCCCCGGCCTCGTCACCGCCGAGGGCAAGCCGTGGCACTATCTCGACACCGCTGCCACTGCGCAGAAGCCGCAAGCGGTGATCGACGCCGTCTCCCGCGCGATCGGGGCGGACTACGCAACGGTCCACCGCGGCGTCTATACGCGCTCGGCCGAGATGACGCTCGGCTACGAGGCGGCGCGGCGGCGGGTTGCGGGCTTTGTCGGCGGGCGCGAGGAGGAGCTGATCTTCAGCCGCGGCGCGACTGAGGCGATCAACCTCGTCGCCTACAGCTACCCCCATAAGGGCCGCGTGCTGCTCTCCACGCTCGAGCATCATTCGAACATCGTTCCCTGGCAGCTTGCCGGGTGGGAGGTCGATGTCTGCCCGCTGACCGAAGACGGCAGGATCGATCTAGACGCGGCCGAGCGCATGCTGACGAAGGACCACACCATGGTCGCCTTCGCACATATCTCGAACGTGCTTGGCTCGGTGGTCGACGCGAAGCGCGCGGCGGAGCTGGCGCATTCAGTGGGGGCGAAGCTGCTGCTCGACGGATGCCAGGCCGTGCCGCGCCTGCCGGTCGATGTCGCGGCGATCGGCTGCGACTTCTACGCCTTCAGCGCGCACAAGCTCTACGGCCCGACCGGGGTGGGCGCGCTCTGGGGCCGGGCCGAGCTGCTCGATGCTATGCCACCGTGGCAGGGCGGCGGCTCGATGATCGAGAAGGTGACTTTCGAACGCACGACCTATGCCCCCCCGCCGCAGCGGTTCGAGGCGGGCACCCCCGCGATCGTCGAGGCGATCGGCTTCGCCGCCGCATGCGACTATGTCGAGAGCATCGGGATCGATCGCATCCACGCGCACGAGTGCGCGCTGGTCGGGCACTTGCGCGAGGCGCTCTACGGGATGAACGACGTGACGCTGTTCGGCCCCGCCGACAGCGCGGGAATCGTAAGTTTCGCGATGCGCGGGGTTCACCCGCACGATCTCGGCACCATATTGGACGAGGAACACGTCGCGATCCGCGCCGGACACCACTGCGCGCAGCCGCTGATGGCCCATCTCGGCGTCCCCGCCACCGCGCGGGCGAGCTTCGGGCTCTATTCGGACGAAAGCGACGTCGAGGCGCTGCTGCGCGGGATCGATCGCACCAGGAGGATCTTCGGATGACCGAAGCGAGCGAAAAGAAGAAGGAATACGTGGCCGCGCCCGCGCCGAACGAGGGTTTCGCGAAACCGCCCCGCGCGCGCGTGTCGGATGCGGTCGACCCCGAGGAAAGCTCGGGGGAGACGATGGGCGAGAAGCTGGAGCGCAAGCGCGATTATCTCGAAGGCTTTCTGCAGAAGAAACCGGAGACCGTGTCGGCCGGCGCGCCGGGCGGCGAGCTCTACGAGGCGGTGATCGCAGCGCTCAAGGAGATCTACGACCCCGAGATTCCGGTCAATATCTACGATCTGGGCCTGATCTACGGCGTCGACGTCGACGGCGAAAGCGGCGTGACGATCACCATGACGCTGACCACGCCGCACTGCCCCGTCGCCGAATCCATGCCCGGCGAGGTCGAGCTGCGTGCGGCCTCCGTACCCGGGGTGCGCGATGCCGAAGTGAACCTGGTGTGGGACCCGCCATGGGGCCCGGACAAGATGACCGACGAGGCGCGGCTCGAACTGGGGATGCTCTAGGCGATCTCCGAAGGATAGATTTGTATCATGACCGAGACCAAAACCCGCCAACGCCCTGCCGCCGTCACGCTGACAGAAGCGGCCGAGCGGCGCATCGCCGACCTCATGGCGAAGGCGCCCGAAGGCGCCATCGGGGTCAAGCTCTCGACGCCGCGGCGCGGCTGCTCGGGCCTCGCCTATTCGGTCGATTATGTGACCGAGGAACAGGCGTTCGATGAGAAGATCGAAACGCCCGGCGGCACGTTCTACATTGATGGAGCGAGCGTGCTCTACCTCGTCGGCAGCGTGATGGACTGGCGCGAGGACGATTTCACCGCCGGCTTCGTGTTCGAGAATCCTAATGCCAAGGGTGCCTGCGGCTGCGGCGAAAGCTTCATGGTCTAACCGCGCCGGCGCGCGCGCCAGACTCTGAAGAGCACGCCCGGCGCGGCCAGCACCGGGTGCCGTTCGCGCCAAGGCGTGATCGCTACGGGAACGCCCGTGTGCCGTTCGATCTTCCAAGCCGCGTAGCGCGCGGCCCCGTCGAAGGTCGTGCTCGCCTTGACCAGTCGCGCGAGATTGAGCGGCTTGCCGAAACGCCGCCGGCGCCCCCACCAGCTCAGGATACGCCGCCGCTCGGTGGCCGAAAGGCGCGGCGCGAGCCGTTCTCCATCGCGCGCGAAGGGAATACCCTGTGCCTCCCAGGCGAGCGGCAACAGCCCTTCGAAATGAGCGGCGTTGACCGACAGGATCGAATCCTCGCGCCCCGGCTTCTCGACCCGGAACTCGGCCTGATAAGTCGCGCGGAACAGCGCGCGCCAGTAATCCCCGGCCGTACCGCTTTCCGGCCCGAGCGCCGCGGCGAGCCGGGCCGCCGTCTTCGCGGCGCTCGCGATCGCGGCAGCGACGCGCGGACGCCAATCCTCGGCCGACAGCCAAACCAGCGCGCTCGGCTGCACGAAACGCGCCCAGATCGTCGTGTCGCGGCTCTCCCCCTCGGCCGCCCGAACGAATGTCGCGAAGGCCATCCGCGCGACTTTCGCACGCAGCACGCGCCCCTCGTGCTCCCATTCGTGATAGCTCACGCGCGGCCAGATGCGCTCTGCCTGATCGCCCGGCAGCAGGAGGTAGAAGTCGAGCACGCCTTCGAGCTCGCCCGTGCGCAGGTTGGAACCGTAGAACAGCGCTGCCGCCGCGCCCGCTTCCTCGGCGAGTCGCGCGGCGAAAACAGTGACCGCAGGGTGAACCGCAGCCTCGAGTCCTTCCTCGATCCGCTGCGCCAGCGCGCCGTTCACGGTACCACGAAGCGCAGCTCGGGGCCGCTCGTCAGCCGGTAGCGCCCGGCGGGGAAGGCCTCGCCGTCGAGGATGATCTCGTCGTCAACCGCGATCTCGATCGGGTCAGCGGCGACGCGGTGGAAGCCTTGCTCGCGCAGACGCTCGGATCCGTGCCCGCGGACGATCGCCGGCATTTGCAGCAGCAGGCCTCGCGCGGGATGGTCGAGGACCGCGAGCTTGAGCCCTTCGCGCGGCTCGCCAAAGGGATTGAGGCCGGCGGGGAACCTCTCGAGCGTCGAGGCGAGAAGGAAATGGCGCCGTGCCGGGTCGCCGGCAGGAACGTGCGGCAGTGCGCGGCCTTCGGGGCCGATTGTCAGTTCCATCGGAACGCCGCGGCGCCAGCGGTTGCGATCGCTGCCGAGCAGGGCCTGGAGAATGCCCCACCCCGCCGTGACTCCCACCGCGAGGCTGTCGAACGCACCCAGCCGGTGGGCGTCCTGCCCGGCACGGATGCCGAGCGTATAGGCGCCGGCACCGAAGATGAAGCCGAGCATCGGCGCTGCCGCCCGATCGAGCGCATCGACCCGAACCGGCCGGCGGACCACGCGGCGGCCCGAGGCATAGGCCCCGATCGCCGCGCCGATCGTCCATGCCGGCGGTGCGCCGAGATCGACGTTGAGGGCGTTCGTCTTGCCCTTGGGCAGAACGGCGACGTCGGGCCAGGCATCGCCGAACACGTCGAGCCCGGCCGAGAGCACGTCGCGCACAGTGCCGTCCCCGCCGTTGATGACCAGATAGTCGATCCCGCGCGCGGCGAAGCGGGCCAGCTCCTCCTTCAGACGGGCGGTGTCGGGCGGCTGGGCGACGAAGATGTTGGCCTTCACCCCGAGATAGAGGTCCTGACCCTTGTTGCGGTGGCTGCGCGGGTTGTAGATCACGCCCACCGACGGCCCTGCGGTGGCGATCCGCACCTCGGGCACGGGCAGATTGGCGTCGGCGGGAGTCATGAGGGCGCCTTAGCCGGAGAGTGGGGTGCGGACCTAGACATTTTCGCTTCGCCGGCCCGGTCCGGTCCTGTAACCTCGGCCCATGCTCCATCCCGATCTGCTCGACTCCGCCCGCGCGCTGTCCGACCGCATTGTCACCCTGCGCCGCGCGATCCATGCCGAACCAGAGCTCGGGCTTCACACCCCGATGACGATGGCGAAAGTGCGCGCCGCGCTTGCGCATCTGCCGCTCGAATGGCGTGAAGGTTCGTCGACGACCGGCCAGGTCGCGGTGCTCAAGGGTGCACGACCGGGGCGGCGTGTCCTGCTGCGCGGCGACATGGACGCACTGCCGATGCGCGAGGAGACAGGGCTCGACTTCGCCTCCACCATCGAGGGGCGGATGCACGCCTGCGGACATGATACGCACACCGCGATGCTCGCCGGCGCTGCGGAGCTGCTCGCGGCCCGGCAGGGCGAACTGGCCGGCGAAGTGCTGTTCATGTTCCAGCCCGGCGAGGAAGGCTTCCACGGCGCGCGCTTCATGCTGGAGGACGGGCTGCTCGGCGGCGGCGCGCACGGCCCGCTGCCGGAAGCGGCCTTCGCGCTCCACATCATGCCCAACGCGCCCTACGGGGTGCTCGCGGGCCGTGCGGGGCCGCTGATGGCCGCGGCCGATCAGTTCGATGTCCTGGTGACTGGGCAGGGCGGCCATGCCTCAATGCCGCACGACGCGCGCGATCCGGTGCCCGCCGCATGCGAGATCGTAGGCGCGCTGCAGGCGATGGTCACGCGGCGCTTCAACGCGGCCGATGCGGTGGTCGTCACCGTGACTCAGCTCCAGGCCGGCACCGCGCACAACGTCATCCCCGATCATGCGAGCCTGCGCGGCACGATCCGCACACTGTCGCCCCGCCACCGCACCGCCGTGCGCGAGGCGATGGAGGCGGTCGTGCGCGGCGTGGCGCAGGTGCATGGGGTGGACGCCGAGCTGACCGTGACCGAGGGCTTTCCCGTCACCATCTGCGACGAACGCGCGGTCGCGCTCGGCCGCGAGGTCGTTCACGAGGCGCTGGGCGAAGGTTCGTGGCGCGAGTTGCCGGCGCCGATCATGGGCGCGGAGGATTTTGCCTACGTGCTGGAGAAAGTCCCGGGCGCCATGTTCTTTCTTGGCGTCGCGCCCGAGGGGGAGGACTGGCGCCAGTGCTGCGGCATCCACTCCCCGCGGATGACTGTCGACGAAAGCGCACTGCCGCAGGGGACCGCCATGCTCGCCGGCTGCGCACTGCGCTTCCTCGAAAGCGGATTCGCCTGAGCCGAGCCGCTATCGGCCGCGGGGGACGAACGGCTTTGGCCGGGCTGCGGTATCGCTCTCGGCCGGCTGCTCCAGAATTTTCCGCAGGAGGGTGACCATTGCGCTGCGCCCGCGGTCGGAGAGGCCGACGATGACGCGCCGATGGTCGAGCGGATCGGGTTGCCGCTCTATCAGCGCTTCGTCTTCGAGCCGGTCGATCAGCCGCATCGCCGATGTCGGAGTTATACTTGAAACGAGCATCAGCTGCTTGACGTAAACGATGCCGCCTTCCTCGCCGTTGACGAACAACTCCAGGAGTATGTCCCAGGCGTAGTCCTTCACCAGACCGGGCGGAATGTGCTGGTCCATTTCCTTGCGGAGGCGGATGAGCCGCCGCGCGCAATCGACGAGCTCCCGTTCGAGAATCGTCCGGCCGTGGCCGGCCTGCGCCAGGGATTCGACCGTCCGCCGGGAGGAGGGTGACGGATCCGCGGGAAGCGGGATGATCCTGTCCTTCGAACTTCTCATGACGATATTTGTCAAATGCTCCGAAACAATATTTAACAATTCAGCTTTATCTTGAAGTCAGTTCCTTTCTTCTGTCGTTTCTATATCAGAAACAAGTTGATGTATAGCAGTGCTGTGTGAACCTTTGAAAAGTATTGCGTCCCCAGTTTTCAGGTCGGATAGTAAACAGCTTCTTAACTTTTCTAAGGAAGAAGGTCGGGCTCCCCTGATTTTTTCGGGCAGATTGGACCAGAACTCGTCGTATAGGGGGCCAAGCGCATAGACCCGGTCTATCGGCTGGCGGGCCACGGCGGCGGCAAGCTGCGTGTGGTATGAACCCGCGTCGGGACCGAGCTCGGCCATTTCGCCCAGGACGGCGATGCGGCGTGCGGCCCCTGTCTTCGTGCCCAGCAGCGCTAGCGCCGCTTCCATCGAACCGGGATTGGCATTGTAGGCCTCGTCGAGGACGAGCACCCGCCGCCCCTCGATATCGGCTTCGAATTCCCGGCCGCGCCCTTCCAGCGGGACGAAGGTCGCCAGTCGCGACAGCGCCGGTTCGAGATCGCGGCCGAGCGCCCATAGCGCGGCGAGAACCGCCAGCGCGTTCAGCGCCATGTGTTCCCCGGCGGCCCCCAGCGCGAAGGCGACGCTGCGCCCGCCGATGCACGCCTCGGCAACGCGGGACGATGCATCGTAGCCGGCGAGCCTGACCTCGCATCCCGCCGCCCGGCCGTAGTTGATCACGCGCAGGCCGCGGCTGCGGGCGGCCATGTGGACCCGCGCCCATTCGGCCATCTCGCGGTTGAGCACCGCCACCCCGCCGGGGCGCATGCCTTGGAAGATCGCGCTCTTTCGCCGGGCGATCGTCGCGAGATCGCGGTGGTATTCGAGATGCGCGGGCAGGATGTTGGTGAAGATTGCCACGTCCGGCCGGGTCAGGCGTGAATTCTGCGCCATCCGGCCGATCGCCAGCTCCAGAGCGATATGCGGCACGTCCCACGGGATCGAGGCGAGATTCCAGGCGATCCCGTGCGGCAGGTTGGCATTGTGGCGTGTCGTCCCGACTGCGCCGTAGCCTTCCATCGCGTGCGCCAGCATTGCGACCGTGCTCGTCTTTCCGGCGCTGCCGGTGACGGCGACGACCTTTCCAGCCATCTTTCGGCGCGCATATTCGCCGAGGTCGAGAATTGCCGCCTCGACATCGCTCACAAGCAGAGCCGGCGCGCCAGTGTCTTCGAGTTGCACGGGGTCGCTGCCGATATAGGCCGCGGCACGGTTCGCCAGGCGGGGAATGTGACGTTCCGAGACACCGCGCTGGCCATCGGGCGGGCGCAGCGCGATCATGTCTCCATCGCGGAATGCCGGAAGGTAGGTGCACAATCCGCTCGTCGACCAGTCCGCCTCTGGACGCCTCAGCCATTCCCCGCCTGTCGCCTTCTCGACATCCGCCGCGGTCCAGTGACGCTGGTTCTTCTCCACCGGAGGACGGTGGGCGGCAGCGTCTTCGCCATCGCGAGCCAGAAGATAGCGGCGATAGGCGGCCAGGCCCGACAAGTAGTGCTCAACGTCGTCGATGCGGATGCGGAAGGCGTGGTGGCGGATGAAGAAGCTGCCGGCGATCTTCTCCGGCCGGGCGAAGAACATCGCCAGCTCGGGCCAGAAGTGGCCATTGAGCAGATAGTGCGCGCGAAAGTCGAGCGCCTGGTAGAAGCGCGTCAGGTCGATCCCGTCGAGCAGGTGCCGCCGCTCGGGATCGGCGCGCAGCCGGGCGACCATGCTCTCCGCCGCGGTCATCAGCTCCAGCAGCGTCGGGAAAGTCGTGATCCGTTCGAGGACGAAGCCGAGATGGGTGCGAAAGTTGTCGAGCCCGAACCGGAAATAGCGCTCCTCGGGCCGATAGCGGGTCAGTTCATTGACGGCATAGCTGAGCCAGTGGTCGTGTGCCTTCCAGTGCTCCTGGTCGATGAAGTATGCGAACGCCTTCTCCACCGCGGACAACCAGCGCTCGTCGCCGGTGGCCTCGTAGAGGCGCATAAGGGCGAAGGCCGCCTCGCCATCGTAGTAGATGATCCGGAAGCGCTCCTTCTCGTTCAGCGAAGAATAGGCGAGCACATGGGAGAACGATCCGTTATCGGGATCCTGCATGTGCAGGATTCCCGCACCCAACTGCTCGGCGAGCGCGAGGCTTTCGGCGGTTCCCGTCAGTGCATGGTGCTTGAGCAGCGCAAGGATCGCCACGGCGTTCCCACCCAGCTTGATCTCGTCCCCGACGTCGACGAGGAACGCTGCCTTCTCCTCCGAAGGGAGTGGCGCGATTCGAATGAGCTCCCCCGTCAAATAGGCGAGGGCGCGGCTGATCGCTTGCTCCAGATCCTCGTCGCGGGTGACTTCCCATGCTTCGAGCATGGCATAGACGGTGCTCGCATGGCGCAGCGTGTTGTAGGCCCGGATGGGGCGGTCGAAGCACGGATGCCAGCCGTAATGGAAGCGCCCGTCGTCGAGAACCTGCGTGGCGAGATAGGCGCTGCCCGACCGGACGAGCTGTGCCGCATCCTCCGGCTGCAGCGCGCCCATCGTACGCCGCCCGGAGTCGAGACCGGCGCCGGAAAGCTCGTGGACCGCGAGATCGTCGCCGACGAATGCGCCCCTGGTGGTGAACAGCCAGACCGGATCGTCGTCGCCGAACGTCAGATCCGCCAGCCGGTGGCGCTTTTCGGCGTAGATGCGGAAGTTCTTCTCGTTGAGGACGGCCGCCGGGTTCCGGTTTCCGCCGTAGAGCATGGCGTTGGCGTTGATCTCGGTCTCGAGGAACGCGTGCTCGAAGCCGGGATCGAGCGAGACGCCGAGGCGGAAATAGTTGCGCTTGATGGTGCGCAGCGCTGCCTTGAGTTCGCCCCAGGTCCTGCGCTCCACCGCGTCGACCCAGTCGAGGCGCAACCAGCGAACCGCCCTGCCGCTGGCGGCGATCCGCTCGACGCCGGCCTGCCAGGCCTCCTCCACGGTGTCCCCGCTCGCGGTTACGGTCGTCGCTCGCCGGGTTCCGTCGGTGAAAGAGAAGAACAGGACCGCGCGCGCCTGGCCTTCGACCTGCACGGATGGGACCTGCCCCAGACGGGTGCGGAGGCGCTCCAGGCAGGTTTCGAGCCGATCCGTCACCTCTCCCGAAGAGCCTCCTGTGCCCGGTTGATCGGCTTCATCAGGTATTGCAGCACCGTCTTCTGCCCGGTGTGAACGTCGACGGTGGTGATCATGCCCGGGACGATCGGGAAGCGTTCGCCCGCATCGTTGACCAGCGCGTTCGACGTCGTGCGGACGAAGACGCGGTAGTAATAGACTTCGGGATTGACCTCGTCGCGGATGGTATCGGGGGAGATTGACGCGACTTCGCCTTCGAGGCCGCCGTAGATCGAATAGTCGAAGGCGGTGACTTTCACCGTCGCCCTCTGCCCCGGATGGATGAAGGCGATGTCGCGCGGCGACATGCGCGCCTCGATCATGAGCTGGTCCTCCAGCGGAATGATCTCCATCAGCCGCCCGTTCGGCGGGATCACCCCGCCCACGGTCGAAACCTCGATGCTCTTGACGATCCCCTTGACCGGGGAGCGGAGCGTCAGCCGGCTCACGGTGTCGGAACGCCCGCGCACGACCGGAGCGAGAGCCTCCACTTGCTCGTTTGCTTCGGAGAGCTGCTGCCGTGCCTCGACGAGATATTGCGAGCGCAGATCCGCCTTCTTCAGCTCGAGCTCGGAAAGCTGGCGCCGCAGCCGGATCACCTCAACGTTGCTCGCGGCGCCGACCTCGATCAGCGATTCCCCGATCGCGACTTCACGGCGGATCAGTGCGATCGACTGATCGATCAGGCGAACCGACTCGTTCAGGCTGCGCCGGCGAGTTTCGTAGAGGCGGGTTTCCGCTTGTTTGAGGTCCGGAAACTCCTCGAGCTCGGCGGGAAAGGTCAGCGCCGTCTGGTTGACTTCCGCCTGCAACCGGGCCGACGCCGCAAGCGCCGCGCGGTACTTCGCGGCGCTTTCCTCGAAGGTCGAGCTCGCCTGGGTCGGGTCGAGCTGTGCGAGAATCTGCCCGGCCTCGACCAGATCGTCCTGCTGGACGTGCAGCTTCGCGACGATGCCGCCTTCGAGCGATTCGATGACCTGTTCGCGCATGGTCGGCACAACCCGGCCGCTGCCGGTCGCCACTTCGTCGAGCGTGGCGAACCATGCCCAGAGGATGGCGGCGGCAAACAGTGCGCCGAGCGTCCAGACCAGGCGGCTGGAGAGCTTCAGGCGGGGATCCGTCTCCTCACCGAACAGCCAGTCCTCGCTCGCGGCCTGCGCGGTCATGCGGCCTTGCCCTTGCCCTGCATCGTCGCCAGCGCGGCGTGCTTGGGTTTGTCCAGCTTGACCGCGCCGTTGTGGATCACGACGATCCGCTCGACGAGTTCGAGCACCCGCATGCGGTGCGTGGCGATGATCACGGTGCGGCTCTTGCTCCAGTCCGCGAAGCGTTCGATGAAGTGCCGCTCGGCCGCCTCGTCCATCGCGGCGGTGGGCTCATCGAGCAGGACGACCGAGGGTTCGCGCAGCAACAGCCGCGCGAGGAGCAGGGCCTGCGTCTGTCCGCCCGAGAGGCCCAGACCGCCTTCGAGGATCATGTAGTCGAGCCCCGACTGGGTCCGGCGCACGAAATCGTCGGCGCCGACCATTTCCAGCATGGCCGCGATCTGTTGGTCGGACGCATTGGGCGCACCCATCGTCAGGTTGTCGCGCAAGGTCCCGTGGAACAAGCGGCTGTTCTGGCTGAGCAGGCCGATGTCGCGCCGCACATCGGCCGGATCGATCTGCTGCAGCGCCAGGTCGTCGACCAGCACTTCGCCCGCGATCGGCGGGAGCAGCCCGGAAAGCGCCTGCAGCAGGGTCGACTTGCCGGCCCCGTTGCGGCCGAGCAGTGCGATCTTCTCGCCCGCGGCGATGTCCAGCTGCGGCACGGCCAGCGCGGGGGGCGCGTTGGCGTCTCCGTAAGTGAAGATGGCCGAGCGGAGGCCGAAATTCCCCTGTATCGCCGGGATCTGGAGGCGGTGTCCGTGCTCGGGGTTGTCGACCGGCAGCGCCATGATCTGGTCCACGCCCTGAATGCCGACTTTCGCCTGCTGCAACCGGTTCAGGACTTGCGCCACCTGCGAGATCGGCGCCATCATGCGCGAGCCCAGGATCGATGCGCCGACGAGCGCGCCGGTCGTCATGTCGCCCGCGATCACTAATGGCGCGCCGACGAACACGATCGTGGCGTAAACGGCGTTCTGCACGTTCTGCGCCCAGGCGGTCAGCCCGTTGGTGAGGCCCCGGAGTTTGAGCTGCGCCTCGCCCGCCACGGCGTTGAAGTGGTTCCACCGCTGCTGCAGCGGGTCTTCGGCCTGGAGCGTCTTCACGTCCTCGATCCGCTGGATCGCTTCCACCAGCATGGCGTTGCGCAGGGAGGACTCGCGCATTGCCTCGGTCGCGTAGGCACGCAGCTTCCGCTGGGCGAGCCAGCCGGGCACGAGCAGCAGCAGCATCGCGCCGAGCGGGACCAGGGCGAGCGGCCCGGCGATGAACCAGAACGCCGCCAGGAACAGGAGGAAGAACGGAATGTCGGCGATGGCGGACACCGTCGTCGAGGTGAGCAGTTCGCGCACCTGCTCGAGATCGCGGAGCTGGGCGATGAACGTTCCGGTGGAGGCGGGACGGTCGCTGTTCCGCACCCGCAAGGCATGGCCGAACACCCGATCGGAAATGCGCAGGTCCGCCCGCCGGCCCAGCACGTCGATGATATTGGTGCGCAGCTTGGTCAGCAGGAAGCTGAAACCGATCGCGAACAGCACGCCGATGAACAGGACGTAGAGCGTCGGGAACGATCCCGCCGGCACGACGCGGTCGTAGACCTGCATCGAGAACAGCACGCCGGCCAGCGCGAGCGTGTTCGTCACCAGCGATGCGACGACGACGCTGGCGTAGGAGCGGCGGTCCTTCAGCAGAATTCGCCGCAGCCAGTGCTCCTCGTAGGGGCGGATATAGGTATCGACCCGCGCGTCCGGGATGGCGCCGGCGGGGCGCGGGACGACGAAGCTCTCGCTGGCCTCGATCAGCTCGGCCAGTTCCATGCGCTGCTGCAATCCGGCCTCGCCCGCGACGGCCAGGCTGACTTCCCCCGACGCGCTGACCGCCGTGATCACGGCCAGATCGCCGTCCCGCATCCGTGCGACGACCGGTAGGCGCCAGCTCGTCAACGACAGCGAGGCGGGTTCGGCGAAGTGGACCTGCAAGCCCGCGTGCCGCGCGAGCATGCGGATACGCTCCTCATTCCCCTTGGTATGCAGCCAGCGATCGGACAGCCGGGCCGTCTCGGCCGATACCGGCAGCCCGTATTGGCGAGCGACGAGATGGAAGGCCTCGATCCAGGCGTGCGGGCGGAAATCCGCGTCCGGGGCGGCCTCGACCGTCACAGGACCGTGCCGCCGATGGTGGCGCCCGCGAGTCCGACCGCCTCGCGTGCGGTTCCCGAATTCACCAGGCAATCGACCTGCAGACGGCGGAGATCATGCTGCGTGTTGACTCTGTCGAAGCGGACCTGATGCAGCTCCTGCTCCGCGTTGAGCAGGTCGACCAGCGTCTTGGTCCCCATCTCCAGATATTGCAGGCGGTAAAGCTTGCCGGTCTCGCGCATGCTCGCCTCGCGAAAGGCGAGCGTGTCGAGTACGCGGCCGAAGCTCGCCACTTGCCGCTGCGCTTCGCTCAGCGTGCGGCTCACATCGTTGCGGATGCGCGCTTCCGCCGCGTCGGCGGCGCCGAGCGCGTGGGAGGCGCCTCGGATCCGCGCCTGGTTGGCTCCGCCGTTGTAGAGCGAGGTGGAGACGTTGATCCCGAAATTGTACTCTTCGCGGCCTCCGAACGGATCGTGGATGTCGGTCGCGCCACCGGCACCGAGCGACACGGTGGGCAGGCTCTCTGCCCGGCTGCGCTCCAGGTCGGCGAGCGCCTGGTCGCGCTCGGCCCGGACCTCGCGGATCGCCGGAATCGTTTCCCAGTCCGGCTCCCCCTGCGCGCAGGATTGCATGAAGTCGTCGGGCAATTCCGACGACACTGCGGGAGCTTCTCCGCGTCCGAGAAGATGGGCGAGGGTTGTCTGCCAGCGCTGGTGCTCGGCCTCGATCTCCTCGATCGTCGCCTGGGCGGCCTGCACGCGGGCGTCGGCCTGCAGCATGTCCGCCTTGGTCGCCGCGCCTTGCTCGAAGCGGTGCCGCACGAGATCGCTGATGCCGCGGACACTTTCGAGCTGGTCGAGCGCGATCTGCCGCAGCGCTTCGGTGCGCTGGAGTTCGATGACCGAGTAGCTGGTGTCGCGGATCAGCGAATCCACCGCAAGCAGGAGCCGCGCCTCGCCGATCGCGACACCGGCCTCTGCCGAGTCGACCGAGCTGCGCACTTTCCCGAAGTCGTAGAGCATCTGCGAGACGGAGACGTTGGCGCGGGGGCGCCAGCGGCTCTGGCCGATGTTGTCGTATCCTGTGCCCACGCCGGCGTTGATCTGCGGCAGATAGCCGGCTTCGGCGACGTCGATCTCCTCGGCTCGCGAATCCAGTCGCGCACCCGCCTCTACCACTGAGGGAAGCCAGGCAACCGCCTCGCGCGCAGCACGGTCGATCATGAGGGGCGCCGGGCTCTCAGGAGGCGAGGCTGCGAGGCTCGACGAAAGGCCGAGCCCGCAGGCCCATCCGGCTGCGACAAACCAAGCATCCCCCCACTTCACCCGATTAGATTTCACACATTCTCACTCGTACTGCGGTAACAAGGGCCCGCGCCGATTTCGGCGCGAGCCCCTTGAGAATACAGTCGATTAGACAACCGAAACGTTACTGCCGTCGAGGTCGTCCCGCGGGTCCGTACCCAGGTAGCCGAGCGGATCCTGGACGGGATCCAAGGCGGTCTGCACGAGTGCGATCTCTCCGGTCGGCTCGGTCGCCAGGGGCATCGGCGCATCGTCGCCGCTTTCCCCGAGATAGCGATCGAGCACTTCCTCGAGCGTGCCCTGCCCTTCGAGCAGGTCGAACTCGGGGAGCCCGGTCTCGCCGGTGGCCGCGATGGTCTCGCTGCCGTCGGCATCCGCCAGCTCGAGCGGGATGGCGTCGGCTGCGAACATGCTCATGAAGGCCGCCGCATCGGCGTCGGGCACCCCGGCGCCGGACGGCTGGACGGTCACCTCGAGCGTGCCCTCCTCTACCTCGCCCGACGGAAGCGTGACCTGGTACTCGAAGGTATCGAGCGCCGGTTCGGTCAGGTGCGCCGCCGTGTTGGGCGTGTAGGTGTAGGTGCCGTCGGCATTGACCTCCAGCGCACCATAGGTGCCCTGGACGGTCACTGGAGTGCCGCTGGTCACGTCCGTAAAGGTCGTGCCATCGGCCGAGATCGCCAGCGGCGGATCCACGTCCCCGAGCAGGTCGTTCGCAAACAGATCGCCTTCGGCCGGGAAAGTCTGGCCGACGAGGAAGCTGTCGAGATGGGTGACCGTCGAGGTAACGTCGATGTTGACGCCCCCGGCCACCGAGACCAGGCCGAAGTTGACGTCGGCCCGGACCCGGTACTCGCCCGCGGGCACGTCCGGAACGAGGATGTCACCGGTGCCGCCGCTGCCCAGCAGGCTCAGCAACTGGCTGCCATCGTAGCTCGCGTAAGTGCTCCAGGTGCCGCTCGTCGTGTCCAGCAACTCGACGAAGACCGTGACGCCGCCGCCTACGCCGAGGAGACTTCCGGCATCGACGGCGAGCGTCACGTCCTGGGTGGTGTCGGCAGCGACGATGAAGCTGTCGCTGACGAGATCGCCAGTCGCGCCGAGCGGCGCGCCAAGCAGCACTCCGGTCCACGCATAGTCCACCGCATCGGGTATCGGATCGCCTGCGGTCACCTCGTACTCGTACTCGATCCCGGCCTGCGCCGTATCGTCGGCCACTTGTTCACCCGCGACCTCGACCGTAAGCGTCGCCTCGACTGAGTTAGTCCCGTCCGAGATGGTGTAGGTGAACACGTCGGACAGTCCGATCGAGGCGGAGTCGCCGTTCGCCGTGTAGCTGTAGGAACCGTCGGCGTTGATGACGAGCGTGCCGTAGGCACCCTCGATCGTCGCGCTGCCACCGGCGAGTGTCTGGACCTCGCCGGCACCGTTCTCGACCTGCGTTACCGTCGTGCCGGGAACAGCGGTATCTTCACCCGCCTCTCCGCTGGCGACCGCGTCGGGGTCGATCACGTTCCCGGTGACCGGCGTACCGATAGCCGAGAAGCTGTGCTCGGTGACGGTCGCCGTGACCGAGGTGTCCTGGATGACCGTGAGCGTGTTGCTGAGCAGCGCCTCCGTGACAGCCCCGAGGACCGCATCGAGAGATGCGCCCAGGCCCAGCGAGTTGAGACCGTCCGCCAGGACTTCCACCAGCTCACCCGCACCGAGACTGGTGGTGGTGTCGAGCACCGGCTCCAGGAGGTTCCTGACGACGGTTCCCAGCGGAAGTCCGATGCCTGGTAGGATCTCGCCGTTCAGTGCGGTCTCGACCGAGTCAAGAACGAGCGCCTGGTTCTCGGTGCCGAGGACCACGCCGCCTTCGCCCAGTTCCTCGAGCGACAGGCCGTTGCCGTCGGTGTCGAGCAGGCTGCCCGCGGTGCTTTCGCCCTTGCGGACCACGATCGTGTAGTCGCCCGGTTCGAGCCCGGTCACATTGGCGACCAGCGTATTGTCGCTGGTAACCCCGAGCACGCCCAGTCCGGCCACGTCGCCAAGCAGCGGATCGTTGCCGGTGGTCAGGACCCCGATCAGCTCGCCCGCCGAGTCGTAGATCTCGACGTTGAAGGCGTCCGCCACTGCGAGCAGCGACGTCTGGCTGACTTCGATGGCGACATCGCCCGAGGTTCCTTCGGCGACGGAGATCGCGAGGCTGTTGGTGGCGTTGCCGTCATCGAGCAGCCCGAGGACCTGCAGGTTGTCGTCCGTCACCGGGGCCTGGGTGACCGAGTCCCGGGCCCCCAGGTCTGCCGTGGCCGTATCGTCCACCGCCAGGAGAACCGCCACCGTCACGGCGCCCAATTGAGCGCTCGGTCCGGTGTTGCCGGCCGCGTCGGTCTGACGGACCTGCACGTCGCCGGCGGCATATTCGCCGGCAGCCAGTTCGAAGCTGGTGCCCGCACCGGCCACCCAGCTCGTGCCGCCGTCGATCGAGTACTCCCAGGACGCTCCGTCCTCGAGGCCGCTGATCCCGACGGTACCGTCGCTGGTGATGCCGTCGCCATCGACGCCGGTATCGGTTTCGAGGGCAGCTTCAGGCGCTGCCGGCAGCGTAAGGTCGGGTGCCTCGGCAGTGGTTGGCGTGGACTCGTTGCCGGCCGCATCGGTGGCGGTGACCAGGAGGTCCTCGCCATCGGTCTGCGCCGGGATGGTCACGCTATAGGTGCCGTCGGCCTCGACCGTGCCGGTTCCGAGTTCGGTCGTGCCATCGGGAGCATAGACCGTGATCGTCGCGCCGACTTCACCCGTACCGGTCACCAGGGTGCCGGTCCCATCGTCGACATCGGCCGTCGGTGCCGCAGGTGGTGTGAGATCCGGTGCCTCGGCCGTGGTCGGCGTCGACTCGTTGCCGGCCGCATCGGTGGCCGTGACCAAGAGGTCCTCGCCATCGGTCTGTGCCGGGATGGTCACGCTATAGGTGCCGTCGGCCTCGACCGTGCCGGTGCCAAGCTCGGTCGTGCCGTCGGGAGCATAGACTGTGATCGTCGCACCGACCTCACCCGTGCCCGACACCACACCGCCGGTCGCATCGTCGACATCCGCTGTCGGTGCGTCGGGCGGTGTGGTGTCGGGCGATGTGGTGTCGCCCTCCACCAGGTCGATCGTCAGCGTAGCCGTATCGCTGGTCCCGTCGGGATTCACGAGCCGGTAGGTAAACACTTCCGACTCGCCCACACCCACTGCCTCGTCGTTCGGCGTGTAGGTGTAGCTTCCGTCCGCATTGATGAGGAGCGAGCCGTATTCGCCCTCGATGACGAGACCGTTGGTCACGGCGACGAAGTTGCCGTCGCCGGTATCGATCTCAAGCACCGCCTCGCCCGCGTCCACATCGTTCGCGAGCACGTTGCCGCTTACCGGATCGCCATCGACCGTCGTGGTCTGGAATTCAACATCGAGCGTGAGCGTGATGCCCAGCGACAGCAGGCCGCCACCTTCGTAGACCACCCGATAGTTCCCCGGGGGGAGGTCGTCGGCCGTGACCTGGACCTGGTTGTCGCCAAGGACAGTGAGCGAAAGCAGGTCAAGCGCACCACCTCCCGAGGTGCTGGCGACGTCCTCGAACGTCCCGTCGGGCAGTTCCCTCTGCAGAGTGAACTCGACGTCCGAGAGCACGGTCGCCACGCTATCCGCGGTTAGCGTGAATGAGGCATCGGTTTCCGCACCGGCGGCAACCGCAAAGTCGTAGGTCTCGCTGAAGGTTCCGACCGCCAGAGTGTAGGTCGTGCTCTCGCTATCCGCCGTGGTCTCGACGGTCAGCGGGAACTCCACGCTGGCCGTATCGTCGAACGCGTCAGCGTCAGCGTCAGCGTCCGCGTCCGCGTCAGCATCGGCGTCCGCATCAGCATCAGCATCAGCGTCTGCGTCGGCATCAGCGTCTGCATCAGCATCGGCGTCTGCATCGGCGTCCGCATCGGCGTCCGCGTCTGCGTCGGCATCAGC
>NZ_QXFK01000009.1 GCF_003581645.1 Pelagerythrobacter aerophilus
GCCGTAGCACATTGGGAAGCTGCCTCTCGAAGGCAGCGCTCGCCTTGATGGAGACAAGGGCGCGTAGCGCCCGCAGGCTTCATCAAGGCGGTCATGACCGGTCATCAGGTCTCTAAAGTGAAGTTGTCGACTCAACACTTTGGAGGCAGACCGACCATGACCAAGCTCAGTTCTACACCCGCCGATGCCGTGCTGGTAGCCATCGATATGTCCAAGCACCGCCAGGAGGTCCTCATCGAACGCCCGGAGGGCGGGCGGCGACGGCGTATGACAGTGATGGCGACGAAGACCGATTACGACCGCCTTGCGTCCGTTCTGGCTGATATTGGCAGACCGATTGTCGTCGGCTTCGAGGCGACCGGTAACTATCACCGCACCTTGGCGCACCGCTTGCTCACAGCAGGTTTCGAGCTGCGCCTGATCTCGTCCGTAGCCTTGGCCCGGACCCGAGAGGCTCTACATAATGGCTGGGACAAGAACGACTCCAAGGACGCGCAGGTGATCCTGCATATGCTGCGGATTGGCGCCACCCAGCGCTACGTCGATCCGCTTGCCGCCGGGATTAACGATCTGCAGGAGATGTCGAAGACACACGAGGCCATCTCCAAAGCCAAGACCCAGACCTGGCACCGGATCCTGACCCATTACCTGCCGCTCTACTTCCCAGAGATCGAGCGCTTCGCCGGCAACAGCAGGTCTGATTGGTTTCTTGCCTTGCTCGAGCGGTTTCCGACGCCCGGGAGCATGACAGCGCTTGGCCAGGAAGCATTCACGCGCGAGGCGTGGTCACTGGTCGGTCGCAAGGTCTCCAAGGCTCGATTAATCAACGATATTTACGAGACCGCCTGCGCATCCGTCGCACTGCCGGTCGATGAGGATTCTGTGGCGATTGCCATGTTTCGCATGGTCATCGCGCAAGCGCGCAGTCTGATCCGCCAACGTGACGAGATCGAGCGAGCCGCCCATGCCATGCTCAGCGAGAACCGTGACTACCAGCTGCTTCGTATGATCCCTGGCATCGGCCCGATCAACGCGCTGACCATCCTCGCCGAGGCCGGGGACCTTCGACGGTTTGCCCACCATCGCCAGTTCCTCAAGTTCTGCGGGCTCGATCTGGCCACCTGCCAGTCCGGCACATTCCGCGGTCGGACCAAGCTTTCCAAGTATGGTAATGCTCGGTTGCGCCGCACTTTCTGGATGGCCGCACAAGTCGCCGCTCGCCAACGCGACAACAGCTTTCGCGATAAGCTGGGCCGATACATGGAAGGACACGCCAACGACCCCGATCGCCGCCGCAAGGCAATGACTGCACTCACCGCCAAGATGGCGCGCGTCGCGCACGCCGTCATCAAGACGGGAACCGAGTACCGCCCGTTCCTCGAACGGGCGGACACCAGATGGAAGGACCCCTCTCTGCTGTGCCGTGAGGGCGCAACTGCGACCCTGTAGATAATGTTCGGGCCTTCCATCTGGCATCCGCATCTCATTTTAAGGACGGTTAGGACCACGACCGATGCGGCCGCTGGATCCTGTGTTTGCTATGGCCGAGAGCGCATTCCTTGACGATGGAAGCCATCTGGATCAAAAAGACATTTGCGCCGGTCATGATCGGCGCAACGAGACCTGCTGGCCTTGTCCCACAGCTGCTTCCCGACCTAGGACGTTGTCGGACCTGATATGCTCGGGTGGGCCATGTTCGATGAACAGATCGGCGAGGACGTCGATGACGTCGTTCGACCGGAACCGCCGCAGCGGCACCATCGCCAGGCATTCCCGGCTATGCTCGTCGATGATGTTGAGCATCCGGAACTTCCGGCCGTTGTGCGTCTGATCCTCGACAAAGTCGTAGGACCACACATGCCCGCGGTGCAGCGGGCGCAACCGGATGCACGACCCGTCGCCAAGCCAGAGCCGGCGGCGCTTCGGTTGTCTCTTCGGCACCTTTAAACCCTCCCGCCGCCAGATGCGCTCGACCACCGACAGGCTGACCTGCCAGCCGGCATGCCCGAGCAGCGCATGGATACGGCGATAGCCGTAACGGCCATAATCCTTCGCCAGCGCGATGATGTCGGCCGTCAGGCGCCGCTCCTCGGCATCATCTCTCGGAGGATGCCGCTGTGTCGAGCGGTGCTGGCCAAGCACGCGGCAGGTCCGTCGCTCCGATACCGGCAACGCACGACGAACCTGCTCGATCGCCTCGCGGCGACGGGAGGGACTTAAAAAGTCAGCTTCGACGCCTCTTGCAGGATCGCTTTGTCCAGCGCGAGGTCAGCAACAAGTCGCTTCAACCGCGCATTCTCCCGCTCCAAATCCTTCATCCGCCGCGCCTGATCAACCTTCAGGCCGCCATATTCCTTGCGCCACCGATACAGCGTCTGCTCGGATATACCGATCTGGCGGCAAGCCTCGACCGCGGTCGATCCCCGCCCCACAAGCACATCCGCCTCACGCAGCTTCGCGATAATCTGTTCCGGCGTAAAACGTTGACGCCCCATAACTTTCTCCAATTCTTTCGCCACAATCGGCTCTCTCTAGAATTGGACCAGTTTTTCCAAGGCAGACCACACTAGTTTTTGACACTGAGAATTCTAGCGCAGCAACTGTCAGGGCGGGTGTAGGCACCCGCCCTACTTATTTACTGCATGCATTACGACTTGAGATATTGAGGATTGGCGCACCCGACATTGCTAAAACTTCTGTCGCAGGCAATGTCGGGACGTCCCTAACTACTCTGTAAAATCAGGGATTTGTCTTCTACCGTGTTCACGGTTGATCGCCCCCGTTTGCCTGCATTTCGATCACCATGTGGGGTCGAAAGTTGGAACAATTTTATGGTGTGTATAACCTATGGCACTGACAGCATTGAAGGTGAAGAACGCTAAGCCCGGTCGCTACGTTGATGGCCGTGGCTTGTGCCTTTTCGTGAAAGAAAGTGGCTCGCGCAGTTGGGTCTTGCGGATGCAGCACAACGGCAGGCGGCGCGACTACGGATTGGGTTCAGCACTCGATGTGACGCTGACCGAGGCGCGGGATGCAGCAGCGGCCCTGCGTCGCCAGGTTCGCGCCGGGATCGATCCGGTTGCCGAGCGACGGAAGTCGCGCAAGGTAGTGCCCAGCTTCGAAACCGCAGCGCGCGAATGCTACGAGGCGTTGAAGGACGGCTGGAAGAACCAGAACTACCGCAACTGGATTTCCAGCATGGAAAACCACGTCTTCCCGCTGATCGGCAGGAAGCCCGTCGATCAGGTGGACAGCACCCACGTGGTTGAGGTGCTCACGCCCATCTGGCTTGAAATCCCCGTCACCGCTCGCAAAATTCTCCAGCGCATCGGTGCCGTGCTCGACTTCGCGCATATCAGGGGATGGCGGGAAGAGGAGGCCGCGCTGCGCTCAGTCCGGAAAGGATTGCCGCGCCAGACAGACAAGGTCGAGCACTTCAAGGCTATGCCCTATGCAGAGATTCCGGCGTTTATGAAGGAGCTGGCGCTAGCATCACCCACCACGGGCCGCGATGCCCTGCGTTTCACCATCTTAAATGCGGTGCGGTCGAGCGAGACGCGCAAGGCCGTCTGGACCGAGATCGACCTCGATAGAGCGGTCTGGACCATACCCGCAGAGCGCATGAAGGCAAAGGAAACGCATGTGGTGCCGCTCTCTAAGGCAGCGGTTTCCATTCTGCGTCGGCGCTGGAAACTGCGCACGAACGACGATGGCCTCGTCTTCTCGAACAATGGCGAGAAGCCCATCAGCGACATGACGATGACCAAGCTGTTGCGCGATGCCGGGATAAAGGGCGCGACCGTCCACGGCTTCCGCTCCGCCTTTACTGATTGGGCGGCGGAGAAGACCGACTTTCCGAAGGAAGTGGCGGACAAGGCATTGGCCCACAAGCTGAGCAATCAGGTCGAAGCCGCCTATCGCCGCACCGACTTCTTCGACAAGCGGCGCGAGTTGATGGCTGTGTGGGCGGAGTTTCTCGATCATGCATAAGGAGAATGGCAGCTCAAATCCGGCAAGGAGCGGGAGCCGCCCACATCTCCGAAACAGTTATTCATGTTAGGTGAAGCGCAGTTTGGGCTATTGCGCCGCGAGATGTCGGCACAAGCCGATTCGACAAAAAGAATTGAGATGTATGACAACCAAATCGCTGACCGGCCTGCTGGCCAAACCCGCCGAGGCCGATGGCGCAGCGCGCTGCACAACCGGCGAGCGTCTGTTCCAGATTGCCTTCGGAGCGATCCAGTGGCCTTGGCTCTTGAAGAGCCTCTACGGCGGCACCCAGGCTGAAAAGCAGGCTCTGCTTGAACGCGTCGGACTGGCACCCGACGCGCTCCCACATCTCGGCAGCTGGAAAGCTGACACCTATCTGCTCCACCGCGTCGTCGACATGATCGAGAAGAAGCGGCCCACCAATGTAGTCGAGCTTGGCTCCGGCGCGACCTCTCTAGTGATGGCCAAGGCGCTGGCGATGCACGGCGGCGGAACCTTGCATAGCTACGACCAGCACCTGCCCTTTATCGCCGAGATGCAGACCTGGCTGGCTGAGCACAAAATAGCCGCGCATTTCGGACACGCGCCGCTTACCCAGCGTGACCCAAATTGGCCTGGAGTTTGGTACTCGCTTCCGCAATTGCCGCAGACCATCGACCTTTTGCTGATCGACGGTCCGCCTTGGGCTGTGCATCCCTTCGTACGCGGCATGGCCGATCGACTGTTCAATCGCGTTGCGCCTGACGGTATTGTCATGCTCGACGACGCGGCGCGACCCGGCGAGCGTTATGTCGCGAAGCGCTGGCGGCGCGACTGGCCTGACTTTACGTTTACTTTCGAAGGCGGCGGGACGAAAGGTCTGCTGATCGGTCGCAAAATAGCATACGTTTGAGCAACACTCAGCGACAACCCAAGTCAGTCGCACTTCTACGCTTGACAAGCTCATTCAGGCTCGCGGTCGTGACTCGCGTTGCCTTGCCGATCTTCACCGCTTCAAGTTCACCGCTGGAGATCAGCTCGTACAGTTTCGTGCGCCCGACACCGATCATACGGGCAGCGTCATTAATTCTGACGCAGATCGGTTCGATGTGTTGCTGGCCACTCATTCCGCTGGGTTCTCTTCACGATACTGGGCGGGATTGGAGATCCAGCGATTGATGGCAGACTCGTGCCAGCCCGCGCCGTGGATGCTGATCTTGACCTGTGACGGGAATGTGCCCTCGGCGATCTTGCGATAAATGGTGGAGCGGGAAAGACCGGTGCGGTCGAGCACGGTCTTCAAGCGGATGATGCGTTCGGTATTCGACATGGGGCATTCTCACTTTGACATTGGCAGCCCCTCTGCGGAACATAATGAGAACTTTTTGGAAAGGCGCAAGAGCCAGGTTCAGTTGGAATTCGGCCAAATCTTTAGCGATTTGCGTGATTTGAACCGTCTATGGACGGTCCGAGACCCTTACGGACAAACCGCTCCGTTGCCCTTGGTTTTGAGATTCTTTTCGTTCGACGCGAATTTGGGGCTGGCACGCGCGAATTTGCGACAGCAGCGACGAATTTCCGCGCCAGCTTTGCCGGATTTCGCGCACGAATCATGCCTGCTTTCTCGCAATCGACTTGGCTGCGCGGTTTGAGTTTTCACCAGAACACTAAGTTCAGCTTAGTCTTTTGAGGCTATTTCAAACTAGACACAAGTTTATATAAATGGCAAAACACTAAGCATGGCTACGCGTTTGGACAGCAAGCTAAACCAACTCCAGCAGGAGCTTCCGGAAGGACTTCTGGTCGATGCCGCTTGGCTGGAGGCCAATGGCTATTCGTCCGCGCTGCGCAGCCAGTATGTAAGTTCCGGCTGGCTGGATAGCCCAGCGCGACGGGTCTATCGCCGTTCACGCGGGCCTATGACCTGGCAGCAAGTCGTGATCTCGCTCCAGACCATGCTTGACCTTCCATTGACCGTTGGTGGTCGCACCGCGCTCGAACAGCAAGGCTATGCCCACTACCTTTCGACAAACGTCCAGACAGTTCACCTTTACGGACCGACACGACCACCGACCTGGCTGGACGATTTGCCGCTCGAAGTGACATTCGCATGGCACAACAGCTTGCGCCTGTTTCCGGCAGATGCCGACGCGCCGCCATTGCCAAGCCCCACCATGTATAGTGCCGCTGGCGCGCAATTGCCTGTTCGTTATTCGGGCAAGGAACGCGCCGTTCTCGAATTGCTCGATGAACTGCCCAAGCATGAGAGCTTTCATCAGGTCGATGCCTTGATGGAAGGCTTGAGCGATCTCAGCCCTCGCCGCCTGCAAACTCTTCTCGAAGCCTGCTCCAGCGTAAAGGTGAAGCGGCTGTTCCTGTTCTTTGCCGACCGGCACCGCCATGCGTGGCGACCGAAACTCGATTTGGCCAAGATCGATTTGGGTTCCGGCAAACGGGTCCTGGTGAAGGGAGGCAGGCTCGATCCGCAATACGACATCACGGTGCCTACCGATCTTGGAGAGCAATAGGAAATGGCCTTCCAGGACGCCTATCGGCAGCAGGTTGCCCTCCTGATCCGCACTATCCCCTTCGTGGCGCAAGAGCAGTGTTTCGCGCTCAAGGGCGGCACGGCGATCAACCTTTTCGTGCGGGACTTGCCGCGCCTATCGGTGGATATCGACCTGACCTACTTGCCGGTCGAGGATCGCGCTTCATCACTCAAAGCTATCGATGCGGCGATGGTGCGGATGAGGGAGCGGATTGAAAGCAGGATAAGCGACACGCAGCCCAGCGCCGACGGCGAGGTCGAAAAACTGTTCGCCGAAATCTTCACCGAGCCATGCCTGCTCCACCGGTTCCCGACGGTGACCGGGACGATCTCGCTATGGCGCGGATACAAGAAAGGAATTGCACAATGATCTGGAAAAAGCCTGCCCTGTTCCGGCGATCGATTAGCAGCGCGGCCTTGCTCGTGCTGGCAGCCTGTTCGAACGTGGCTCAGGCAGCGACCTATACGATGTTCCGGGATCCAGGATGTGGGTGCTGTACCAACTGGGCAGGCCATGTCGAAGACGGGATGAACACGAAGGTGGAATCGGTCGACAGCAACGACATGGCGGCGATGAAGACCGCGCGGGGCGTACCCCAAGAGTTATGGTCATGCCATACGATGGAGGTCGATGGATACATCATCGAAGGTCACGTGCCTGCAGAAGCCGTCGCCAAGCTTTTGCGCGAACGGCCCGCCGGCGTTGCCGGCCTCGCGGTTCCGGGAATGCCGCTGGGATCTCCCGGCATGGAGGCAGGAGACCGGGTGCAGCCCTTCGAGGTCATCGCCTTTGGTTCAGCCGGACGGAGCGTCTTCGCGTCGTTTCCGTGAGTGTGTGGAACCACACCATGCGTCACCGTGAAAGGGATGAAGGTGATGAAGATTATTTGCGGGAAGCGACACAGAACCCGGTAAAACCGGGACAGGCGGTAAGAAGCCTATCGAATTCTCGCAGGGTCCGGGGCTGGCTGCCCCCACCGCCCCGGACCCGTCCAATTGTATGATTTAAGCACGCATGAAGTGGGAGAAATGCGATGGTAA
The DNA here is from genome assembly GCF_003581645.1 of Pelagerythrobacter aerophilus. Classification (GTDB taxonomy): domain Bacteria; phylum Pseudomonadota; class Alphaproteobacteria; order Sphingomonadales; family Sphingomonadaceae; genus Pelagerythrobacter; species Pelagerythrobacter aerophilus. The sequence goes on from NZ_QXFK01000009.1 coordinate 7,559, forward strand.
AAGGATCAATCAAGAGCTCGATATTCGCATGGGGCTGGACGCTCAGCGTGTTCCTGCTTGTCAGCTATCTCCTCTGCATTGCCTTCGGAGTCCTCGCACCAGAGCGCTTTCACATGCACGAAGCCTGGGCTCCCTTACTGCCATGGTTCGAATGGCTAACGCCGCGCGGGTTCCTCGCCGGAGCGGTGGGGAGCTTTCTCTATGGCTGGTACATCGCACTCATCGCGGTTCCGCTCTATCGGTATTTCCGGAGACGAACTGGTAATTCGGTCTGATTTCCCGATGCCCTTCGCGGGACAAGACGTTTTGCATGCGAAGCCATTAGGCCGGTAGCCTGAAAAAACGAAAAAAGGGAATGCGCGATCTACAGGACAAAGCCTTCACAGAGCGCTCGAACGCTATCGGAAACAGCACGCGTGAGCTCGACGTGCGCGAAGCGCAGGCACATTTGCGCAATCGATCCCCCGGTCGAGCTTAATCCGGCTGCTGGGCACGTCAGATTGATCGAACAGGGCCAGTTACCTCTCGCGAGACCTGCTAGAGAAAAATTCACAGTGGGCCACCCTGGCGATACGCGTCGCCTCCTATCGACGCACCTTGTGCTGAGAGAAGCCTCGCGAAAAGCGGACTCCCTATCTTGCCAAACCGCCCCCTGGGGCAGGCGCGCACCATGTCGAAACTTTTTTGAGGGGTGAGGCGCTACGCAACGTACTGTCTGGCGTGATGTTTCTCGGACGGGAGGACATCGACAGGGGAAAGACTTGCAGACAGATGGCGACGATCAACATAACGAGAGTGCGGCCTCGATAACATTGCTGGGCGGCGTCGCGATGGGAACCGGCGTCATGATCGGCGCCGGTATCTTCGCACTGACTGGCCAGATTGCCGAACTGGCTGGACCGCTATTTCCGCTTTCGTTCATTGCCGGCGCGCTGGTTACTTCGCTCGCCGCCTACAGCTACATCAAGATGTCGAACCGCTGGCCCTCCTCGGGCGGCATCGCGATGATCCTTCAGAAAGCCTACGGACCAGGCGTCGTGGCAGCCTCGGCATCGCTCCTGATGGCGCTGTCGATGGTCATCAACGAAAGCCTGGTCGCTCGAACCTTCGCGACCTATGCCTTGCGGCCCTTTGGGCTCGAGAGCAGCGGCATTCTGGTTTCCGTCGCGGCACTGGCGCTCATCGTCTTCGCCTATTTCGTGAATGCCGCCGGCAACAAATCGGTCAGCGGATTTTCGCTCATTATGTCGGCGATCAAGATCGGCGGCATCGCCCTGTTCGCGATTGCGGCGATCTGGGCCAGCGGATTTTCGGACGGTGCCTTCTCAGAGCCGGTCGCGCTTTCGGGCCTCGACGCGCTGCTCGCGTCGGTCGCCTTCTCGATCCTTGCTTTCAAAGGTTTCACCACCATCACCAACAGTGGCGGTGAAATCATCAATCCGCACCGGAATGTCGGTCGAACCATAATCATCTCGATCGCAATATGCGTGGTCGTCTACCTGCTTGTCGCGGTGGCGGTCGGTGCCAGCCTCAGCACGTCAGAAATAGCTGAGGCGCGCGATTATTCGCTTGCGGCGGCTGCGCGCCCCGCGCTCGGAGAGCTTGGCTTCTATTTCACAGTGGCAATCGCGATCGCAGCCACGACCTCGGGTGTCATCGCCAGCGTTTTCGCCGTTTCGCGAATGCTGACGATGCTGACCGAAATGAAGATGATCCCGCATAGCCATTTTGGCATGAAGGGACCGATCCGCAGTCACATGCTGGTCTATACCGTCGTGATCGCCGGCACGCTCGCGGTCCTGTTCGATCTTTCGCGGATCGCCTCGCTCGGAGCGTTCTTCTATCTCGTAATGGACATGCTCGTGCATTGGGGCGTGCTGCGCTGTTTGCGGGAAGAGATAGGCGCGCGTGCCTGGATCCTCTGGTCGGCGCTCATGGCGGACGGCGTAGTCCTGACGGCTTTTGCCCTCGCCAAGCTCAAAACCGACCCTGCGGTCGTTGCCTATGCGGTCGCAGGTATTGCCGCAGTGTTCGGAGCCGAATGGTTCTATCTCCGTCGGAATCCTGCGCTGCGGGAAATGCCCGCCACACACGATGGAGATCATCGATGATCGCCGCACTAATTCTCGCCATTGCACTTTTCCTGGCCTCGGTCGGCATGCATCTGTCGATCCTCGGCGCCGGGCATCGCGTGCTCGACGCACCCGGAAGTTTCTCCGCCAAGCTTGGGGTCGCGCTTCTTGTCCTGGCATCGCACCTGCTTGTCGCGACGCTCTTCGCTGGCGGTTTCTGGCTGGGCGCGGAACTGGACCTCGGCGGGTTCGACAAGACGCCGGCGATGAGGGCGATGGACTATTTCTATTTCTCGCTGATCAACGTGACCACGCTGGGGCTCGGCGACATCTACCCGACCGAGCACCTGCGCGTCATTGCCGGCGTCGAAGCCTTGACCGGCTTCGCGCTCATCAGCTGCTCGGCACAATTGTTCTGGACCATGATGAAGGAAGGAGAAAACGCATGACTGAAAGCACATCCCACTCGGATAAGGGAGGGGGCGGCAACTACTGGCGGTTCATGGCCATGGTATCGACCTCGACCGTGATCATGTTCTTCCTGATGTACGCCAACAGCTTCGACATGGACGACGTGTTCTGGAGCGAGACGCGCTTCTGGATGATGTTCGTCATGGGCGCGACGATGATGGTGGTCATGCTTCTCTTCATGTGGGGCATGTACAAGGACCGGACCAAGAACTTCATCATCCTGGGTGTCGGAGCCCTCGTCTTCGCGCTCGCGCTATGGCTCGTACGCAGCCAGACAACGGTCGACGACACCGAATACATGGCCGCGATGATCCCGCATCACTCGATCGCGATCATGACCAGCGAGAGAGCGAGCCTGAAGGATCCGCGGGTTCGCGAACTTGCGCAGGCCATCATCGTCGCGCAGCGGCGTGAGATCGCCGAGATGAAATATCTCATCCAGGACATCGAGGAGAACGGTCCGCGCACCGAAGAGCGCCTGCCCGAGGAGATGCAGCAATGAACAAGATCGCAATTCTGACGCTTGCGGTCCTCCCTCTGGCGGCCTGCAATACCAACACCGCGATCGGTAATGACCGCGAAGCACAGCTCGATCCTCCGGCAACGGCAGCTCCGATAGAGAGTGCTGCGAGCGCTCTTGCCAATCTCAGCCCCGGCCTCATGCTGCCCGAGACCATGAGCGACGCGGACCTCACCGCGCTGGGAGCCGAGAACACGTGCCAGTTTCGCCTGACCGAGGTCGCGTTTCCGTCGTTCGTCTACGACAACAGCGGTCGCGGGGCGATCAAGATCAATGGCAAACTGATCCCCGTGACGGCAAGCGGCTCGGAAGAGTATGCGGATGGTGAGCTTCGTATCCGTACGCGCCTTCTCGATGACGAAGGAGACGCTGGCCTGCAGATGCAGGAGCTCATCGTCGCCGGCCCCCGGATGAAGGACGAGTTCGGGTTCTGGGGGTACACGACCTGCGGCAACAGCGAAGCGTGAACACGAGCGAGCGGGCGCCAGCGTGCGTCGGTGCCCGCTCTATGATCATGTTCGGCCCGGCACGCGCGGCCGAATTTATAATGAGGTGCTACAGTGGAAGCTGAGCCTGTGAGCGATGCAGCCCCCCTTGCGGTCTTCGGTGCCGGAGGAAAGACCGGCACGGAAATACTGCGCCATGCGGTTCACAAGGGCATCGAAGTTCGAGCGTTCGAGCACACCTTGCCCGAACCATCGGACCGGGTCGACAACGTCGAGTACCTCCAGTGCGATGTACTCAATGACGACTTCAGCAGCGAGCTCGAAGGTTGCCGTGCTGTTATTTCCGCACTCGGTATAGGATTTAGCCCATCCACGGCGATCGATCCGCCTCCGCTTTACACGGAGGGAACCCGCAGGCTTGTGGAAGCGATGTCGGCGACCGGCATTTCCCGGATCGTCGTGATATCGGCGGCGTTCGTAGAGCCGCAGCCCAGCGTTCCTGCATGGTTCGAGCTCACAGCAAGACCAGCCTTGCACAATATTCTCGAACAGATGCGCGCCATGGAAGATCTTCTGGAGCGCGCGAAAGGCCTGAAATGGACGGCTGCGCGACCGGGCTGGCTCCTCGACGAACCCTATACGGGTGAAGCCGTCATTACCGACGAGCGCCTTGCCCAAGATTGCTTTCGCTGCAGGCACGCCGACCTCGCGGCAGCGATGCTCGAATTCGTCTGCGAGAACACCTGGGTCAACGCTAAACCCGCTATCGCCCGGCCAGAAGAAGACCGCTTCGAGAACGTCTCGGCGCTCAAGGCCGAACTCGGGATCGACTAGATCGATGCGGACTTGCGGAAACATTCCAACAACGAGGTAAGATATGCTGCTTGAGAAGATAAAGACCCCCGGCCTTTCGCACCTTTCCTATCTGATCGGTTCGCAGGGCAAGGCAGCGGTCATCGATCCGCGCCGCGACTGCGAGATATATCTCGAGCGAGCCCGCGCCGAAGGGCTGGAGATCACGCATATCTTCGAAACGCACAGGAATGAGGATCTCATCACGGGATCGCCGGTACTGGCCAAAATGACCGGCGCCCGGGTTCTGCACGGTCCAAACCCTGCGGATGAGGTTGTGTTCGCCGACACCGCGCGAGAGGGCGATGTTTTCGAGATCGGTAAGATCAGGGTCGAAGTGCTCGAAACCCCCGGTCACACCGACGATCATCTCGCCTTCGTCTTTCACGACGACGATTATCCCGAAGGACCGGTCGGCGTGTTCACCGGCGATGCGCTCTTCGTGGGCGACGTCGGCCGAACCGATTTCTATCCCGAGCGCGCGCGGGAGGTCGCGGGCCTCCTGTACGATTCATTGCAAAAGATTTGCGCTCTGGGTGACCAGACAATCATATACCCGGCGCACGGTGCCGGATCAGTTTGCGGGTCCGAAATGGCAGACCGGGAATTCTCGACAATCGGCCATGAGCGGCGCAACAACCCGCGGCTGCGCATTGCTGACCGCGACGAGTTCATCAAGGCGAAGGTAGAAGAGCATCATTACCAGCCACCTTATTTTCGGCTAATGGAGCGGCTCAATCTCGAAGGCGCCAATGCCGCGCCGCGAGTCATGCGGCCAAGGCTTCTGGGGCTGGAAGACCTCGGCGAGAGCGGCGCCGATCACCTGGTCGATGTACGCGAGCCGCTCGCCTATGCCGCCGGTCATATGCAGGGTGCCGTGTGCCTTCCAGTGGGAATGATACCCGCCTTTGCCGGGTGGTTCATCAGCGAAGGCGACACGATAGCCCTAATCGCTTCCGAAGAAGACGAGCTCGCTCAAGCTATGGCGCATTTGGTGCGCATTGGTCTCGATAATATTGTCGGCGGTTATGTCGGCGTGATCCCAGCCGCCGCACAGGGCAAAGCGATGCAAAGTATTGCCATGATCGACACCGAGGAAGTCGCACGCAGGCTCGCTGAGGACAGCGAAGATTGGACCTTGCTCGACGTGCGCGCCCTTGACGAACGGCAGCAAGGCAGCATCGATGAATCCGAACATGTCTATGTCGGCGAGCTCAACACCCGCTGGAAAGAGCTCGATCGCGACCGTCATTACACTTTGATGTGCGCCAGCGGCATGAGGGCGAGCGTAGCAGCGGGCTGGCTCGCAAGCCAAGGCTTCAAACACCTCGACGTCTATCTGGGCTCCATGGGCGCATGGACAAACGCGCAGGGCTAAAAAGCTGGAAAACCTCGAAAATGGCCAACCCGCGATCCCTTCAGGGCCGTGCGCGAAAGCTGTTTGGCCTACCGGAAGACACGCTGGTCTATCCTGCGCTTGATTGTGCAGGGGGGCGCGTCTCGACGATCATACAGGCAGGCAAACGCAACCCCCGCTTGAATGGCGATGTCTCACTTTTTCGAATTTCAGCAGATCAGGGCCGTGCTGGACCTGCCCTACCTTGAAAAAATCGACGTGGCCGTGCCTACCAATCTGAAATGCGGAAATTGCTCTGAAGATGCTGTCGAGCGACTGCACGAGCTCGGCGGGAAATCACCGCAGGGATAGGTTGGATTGCCTTGGCCACCGCGGAGCCATGTGCGGGCTATTGCGCGCTATCCGCATTCCCAATCATTTGAACGAACCGGGAGGCTATCATCAGAACCACATCGGGATGACAATCGAATTGGAGTCCTTCGGGATTGGGGAGCTTTTTTGAACCTGTCGCAATTAAGACCGCTTTTTTTTCGCTCGATTCCGAAAATGCTTCCCCTCGAACATTGCCAAGGCGCATTTGTCTGTAGGACGTTGCGCGCAGAAGATCGTCTGAACCCTCATTGTCCGGTGGCGCTTTATAGACCCCCGCAAAGTTTCGCTATCGCAGTAAAAGGAGCCAATCCGAGTGTCGTTCTCTCAGAACCTCGGATTACATAAATGCTTTCATGAGAGTTGGCTCGAAATAGCCCCAGGCGGCCGCGATGAAGCTCATCACGGTTGCAACCAGGAGCGAAATTATCTGACGGTTCTTGAGCCATTTAACTGCGGCCCGGGAGTGGCAATGACTCTTATGCCGATACTTGCGCAGAACAATGAGCCAACTAGCCGCCACCGCAATCATCGAAAATGCGGTCATTGGCCAATGGAGCGAACCCAGAGGTGCCAAAACACTGCTCAGGCTCGCACTCAGCCCGGCGGCAACCAGCACCATCGGTAGAATGCAGCAAGAGCAAGCTGCCAAAACAGCAGCCGAACTGCTTATGATGCTAACAACGGTCGTCTTGCCGTCGTGCAAAGGTAGTGGTTCGACAGCATGAGTCGGTTCGGCCATCAAGCGACTAGCAACCACGAACGGCCCTTACCCATATGAAGTCTTCAAATAGGTCTGCCATAGTACTCTTTCGAACAGAGGCTTCACACGCGAGGGTTCATTGTATTTCGCGGATGTGGCATAGCCCTCCACCAAATGAAGGTCGAGGTCAATTGCGTCAAACTTTCTGACAGCTCCTCAACCCCGTCACGCAGCTGAGGTGTCCAAGCTCGGCGGACGCCGCAGTCCTTTGACCAACATAGCCGCGCTCAACAGCTATTGTACCTGAGAGACGGAACCCCGCGCCAGGCTTGGGTGAAGCGCGGGGTTCCTGAACGGCCCCGGGACACCTGCGATCCGCAGGGTTCAGGGGGAGGTGGGGCAGCCATTCGATTAACGAGGAGAAAACCGATCAGGACCGGATTTGGTTTCACCGTACACCTAATCGCTTACGCTTCTTGCCAATCTATATATCGAACAGATAGATCCACTCGCAGGTGTGGCGACGCGCTCAAATTCTAGCATGAGCATGCTCTATTCACGCCGACATGCAATTGCTGGCAACCTGTTCGCGCAATTAGTCGATCGGTTCTTGGATCACACGCAAATACGGTTTCTTTTCGTCCCAGCCATCGGGATATTTGGCTTTCGCATCTTCGTCCGACAAGGAAGGCGGAATGATCACATCATCACCCTTCTGCCAATTAACCGGTGTCGCTACACCCTTGCGTTCGGTGAGTTGGACCGAATCCAGCAGCCGGAGCACTTCATCGAAATTCCGCCCGCTGCTCATCGGATAAAGCAGCATGGCGCGAATTTTCTTGTCTGGCCCGATGATATAGACAGCGCGGACGGTGGCGTTATCGGCTGCGGTTCGCCCATCTGCATTACCCGCTTCGTCGGCCGGCAGCATATTATAAAGCTTGGCGACCTGAAGGTCGCTGTCGCCGACCACGGGATAGTCGACCTTATTTCCACTCACCTCCTCGATATCGGGAAGCCAATCGCGATTATCCTGGCTGCTGTCGACCGAAAGGCCAATAATCTTGGTGTTGCGTTTGGCAAATTCCTCGCCAAGCCCGGCCATATAACCAAGCTCGGTCGTGCAAACCGGTGTAAATGCCTTGGGATGGGAAAAGAGGATTGCCCAGCTGTCACCCATCCAATCATGGAAGTGAATGTTTCCTTGTGTGGTCTGGGCTGTGAAATCGGGGGCTGTCGAGCCAATTGAAAGGGTCATGTAAAATACTCCTACTTATTTTGTGGGTACTCAGGGCACATTTCTAGCGATGCTCTGAGAAGAATGCGGGTCCGACCTCGTCTTCATCCTGTTCCTAAAGGAAGAGCGCCAGATCCGCTTTGCTCGGGTCAACCGGTCATACGACAAACCGATCCCAGCCAGCATAATGCTCACCGCTACGCTTGCCTTGAGGCAGGCTCAGTCCGATCAAAAGCAGGCCGACCGCAACCGACGCCACCGTTCCGGCAGACGACGCTCCCGCTAGGAGGAATGGCGCTGCGACAAGCCAAGCACCGAATGCAGCGTTTATGAAGCGCAGGGTGCGCGCGACTTCCGCAGTCGCGATGATTGCCACCGTAATCACCAAAGCACCCACCACGTGATCGCTGTTGGCCATCGCCCCCTCGCTGCCAAGCGTTATCCTTGTCAGCATCAGCCAGGCTCCCAGAGCCGTGCTGGCCATCAGGGTCCACGGGAAGGTCACGCCGCGCACCGTGTTGTTCCAGATCGAGCGCGCATCGGTCATATAGTCGGTATCGTCGATTTCGCCGTGTGCCACCGCGCCGCCCTTGAAGAAGGTTCGGACGAGCGGTTTTCCTTCCTTTTTCGACCAGTAGAGATACTGCCCCATGGCGATGACTTCATCGAGAGAGAACGGGATCATGATAAGCATCGCAAGGGCAGCAATCAGCGCCGGCGTACTCCACGTTCCGATCACGATCGGCTGAATGATCACGAAATAGATACTCACCACACCCAGCGGAATGACCAGAATGCCGAAGAAGGTGACCATCCACGGCATGGTGCGCCAGCGTGCGCGGGTTCCCATGACCGCCATCAGGATTTCAAGCACATAGCTGACCGCTCCAAGCCCGGCATCCGGGATCGGCCAGGCCTTGGATACATCTGAAGTGATGATTTCCTCTGTACCGTTCTTGGGATCTGCGAGCAATCCGGAGAAAAACGGCTCCCACGCCATATCGATATGGCCAAGCTGGTAGGAGGTGAGCATGCGCGATATCAAAAGGCCGATAATGCCCATCGCAACAATCGGGAATCGCTGGGCATCGGTCGAGGGACTGTAGGTCCACCCGGGCGGGATGGACTTCTTGTCCATCATCCCTTCCATGCTCATTCCGGGCATCATCGGCACCAGCACGGAAAATGCGATTGCCAATGTACCGACAAGCATATTGGTCAGATATTGGGCCGCGCTCGGACTCCAGAAGAACAAGGGCGCGAAAAGCAGCCAGATACCGATAAAGGCTGTCGCCCACTGTCCTAGCCATGCGGTACGCTTCGAAAGCGACATGGCGCCGAAAATCATCAATGCGATCCCGCTCAGCATATCGCTCAGAGCAAGAGCGTTGGCCCGCCATTCGATCGACGGCAAACCCCGCTCAAGAGTGACCGCTACGACCGACGCACGGGCAGTATCGGCGGATACGACGTCATAAACACCCGGACTTGCAGCAAGCCAGAGGCCGAGTCCGATGACAGCAAACTGCGTCCAGCGGGTACCGCGCTGGGGTCCGTCCATATGCTGCATATCGCCGTCCATATTGTTCATGTCGCCGTCCATCTGGTGCCCATCATGCGCTATATCGGTGTCTTGCGATTGAGGTCGCGCCGGTTCGGTCTTCTCTGCGTCCGAACGCTTTGGATGCCAGGCCACGCGGGACGTGTTCAGCTTGTTCGTTTCGTACCAGTCCTGCGGGTCGGCTTTCAACGCGTCGATGATGATCGGAAGTGTGTCGCGGAGCGAGTGCTCTGGCTCCCACCCCAGCAGGTTCCGGGCACGTGAAATATCAAGAATGTAATGGGCGTTGGCGTCATCGACCATCCACTGCTTGACGAAGCCTTCATGGCCAAGGACTTCTTCCTCAACCCACGTGCCCAGTTTCGCCACGCTCTTTGGAATGCGCACTGTCGTCCATTCCTTGCCGTGGATCTGGCAATGGACGATGTCCTGTATCTCGGCATAGCCCAGCGTTTCGGGCTCGCCGACAAGTATCGGCAAATCGTCCTCGAGGTCAGCGCGACGCGCGATAGTCTGCTCGACCGCCTTGATCAGATCTTCAAGATGCAGTGCCGATTGTGCAGCGCACAACATCCCCGGATACAGATGCGCCGACACGCGGTGCTCATAGACGCCGGCAATCTGTTCGGCGAGAAAGGCGGAATGCCCCTTGTCGTCGTAGACCCCGGCAAACCGCAGGAACACAACCGGAATGTCGCCACGGTTCTCGCGCAGTACCTGTTCCGCATCGGCCTTCGATTGAGGGTAAGGCCACGTCGGTCCAAGCGGACTGGATTCGTCGATACGTACGCCCGGCAGCGGTTTGGGCTCGTGTACAAGCATCGAGCTTGCATAGATGAACTGTTCGACATCGAAGTCCTGCAGTGCCGTAATCAGCCTGCGCGACCCTTCAACATTGACATTGGTGTACAGCGGGTTTGGCTCGCCCGTGATGTCGAAATAGGCAGCCAGGTGAATGCAAGCTGCAATCGTGTTTGAATGCGCGGCACGCACATTGGTCAAGGCGTCGACAACCGACGCTTCGTCCGCGAGGTCGATGGCGTATGAGGCTTCTAGTCCGGGAACGTCTTTCGCGACCGAGCGATCGAGGCCGATGATGCGGTACTGGTCGCTCAACCGATCAACCAAAGCGCGCCCAATGTATCCGCTTGCACCGGTTATCAGGACGACGCCTCTAGCCATAATCTACTCCATCGCGTTGATCTTGGGATTACTCTTCAAGACAGAACCGTCCTCGCGGGAGGACGGTCCTGCAGCTGCCCTCGGACTAGCAACAACCCGATGAGGCCTTTTCCTGAGATGGCTTGGAGATTTCCTCGACGAGTTCTGCGGTCTTTGCATCGGCACCGGACCGTGCAATATCAGCCTGGGAAACCATGCCGCAGCAATTCCCTTCGTCATCAATCACGGGAACGCGCCGGACCTGGTTGCTCTCCATCGTGGAGCAACATGCATCTACCTCGGTATCCAGCGTGACAGTGACAACCGAACGGGTCATGATGTCCCCCACCGGGGTGTCGGGCGACTTGCCTTCAGCTACGACGCGACAGCAAATGTCCCGATCTGTGACGACACCCACCAGACCGCCTTGGTCATCAACAACAGGAATCTCTCCGCAGTCGTTTCCCACCATGAGCTTCGCTGCATCCTGTACGCTCGCATCCTTGTCGCAGCAGGCGGGATCCTTCGTCATAATGTCCTTAACATGCATAATTCCACTCCTTCATCGGTCGGTCTGTGCAAAAGCATTTCCCGTCAGGGCAGCTTCGCTCAAATCATAGAAAATCATAAGGTAACGGTTCCCATCGTTGGAAGGTCAAGCCCCCTCCATGCGACGAATTGGCGAACTCGGTGCCGACCTGGACCGCACAAGGAGGTCGCGCAGGTGCTGTTCTTGGTGCGTCTCTGATGGGTCACGCTTACAGTACGAGCCATCTGCTCCAACCCCTCATATTGGCTGAATGGGAAAAGGTCGGGAGCTTGGAGAAAAGATCGTTTCAGCGAATGGATATGTTCCACTCAATAGAGCTGACACCGAGATTTGTTGCGAATTAAACTTCGCAAACGGGCAGACCACGCCTTGGCAAAAAACTGCAATCGCGAAACTGGCCAAGCTTGAGGTTTTGCGAACAACGACGCAGCACCTTCGGGCCCGCTCCAGGAGTCTTATGTGTCTCGCCGGTCAAATGTCGGACGCGTCCTCAGCCAATTGCTGGTCCAACCCAAAAATGAAGCGAACCATGAGAACAGACCAGCGCCAACTCTGTTTTTAGCAGACCCGCTGGTATCCGAACTTGTGACCGACTTCTTTTGCTAAGGCAGGATTGGCATCGTTGGAAAGATCTTTGAGAATAGGACAATCTGGCCGGTTATCGTTCGTGCAACCCGCGATAAGATGCTCAAGAGCGTCGATCATGGAAAGAATTTCTGCCGCCTTGGCGCGCAGAGCACCCAAGTGTCCGGCGGCAACCTCCCGGACATCCTTGCTGGCTCTTTTCTCGTCGTGCCACAGACCGAGCAATTCGCCGATATCATCTACCGAAAAGCCAAGGTTGCGGGCGCGGCGGATGAACCGCAGCGTATGTATTTCGGCAGGGCCGTAAAGCCGATAGCCAGCTTCGGTGCGTTCGGCCGCTCCGATCAGACCGATTTTCTCATAATGCCTGATCATCTTGGCCGACACGCCACTGTCTGCGGCGGCCTCACCAATTGTGTGCAGTTGGCTCATGCATGCTGGATAACTTTCCCACGATAGGAAAGCAAACAGCCTGCGCCGACAATTTTTATTCTGACGCCCCTCTTGACCTTCCCATGATGGGAAGCCCTATCTTTTGGGTAATGTTCGATTCGCGGAGAAAGGTAATAAGAAGAAAGCGCACTCCCGCGCATTGACGCCGACATGCCCAGAAGCCGCACCGCCCTGGAAAAAATGCAAGCCAGATATGTGCGGATGACCCAGGCAGGTGACCTGAGCGGCAAGTTCGCGCGCTTCCAGTTCCTGCGCATTACGACGCAAAGCTGAACTTATCGGAACAATGAAAGGAACTTTTATGAATGGTTTTAAATTAGCGGCGCTCGGAGCCTTGGCGACCGCCGGTCTCGCAACAGCTGCGGCCGCGCAATCCCAAGTCGATCATCAGCCCGCTCCACAAGAGAGCTCGCAAGGCCAAGAGAGCAGCCACGAGCATGGTGCAATGCAGGGCGAAATGTCGGACATGGATGGTGACATGTCCGGGATGATGGCGATGATGAACAACCCCGAGATGCGCGCTGAAATGATGGCGATGATGAACGATCCGGAAATGCGCGCTCAAATGATGGACATGATGCGCAACTGCAATGAAATGATGAAGATGAAACAGGAACAGATGTCGAATGAAGAGGCAGGGTAATCCTGAGCACCACACGTCAATTTGCCAGATTGTCTTCGCCTAAGCCTGCCCCCTCCCTGCGGGGCAGGCACCATCCGAACAATGATCGGTGAATCCTGCTGATCTCATGTCCCATGCAAGCGGACCGTATTTATGATTTCTACCACAACAGATCCCGAAGGCTTGTCGAGGCTCGGCTGCGCCCGTAGAGTTAGATGATGCAGTTACTGCGCTCTCTTGGAATTTTTCTGATTGCTTGCGGACTCTTTGTCCAGTCGGCCGCTCATGCCTCGGCGGTGCCGCAAGCACCGGCGGGAAGCGAGGCGGCGTGTAACGAGATGCGCATGGAGACTGGTGCTACGACCGCTTCGGAAGACCAACCCGGACCGTGCAAAAATCTTCGCCTGGATTGCCTTGTGGCCCTCGGTTGTATCGCTCCACTGGCCATGATCACAGCCCCATCAGGCGAACGTACGAAAATTGCTGTGCGTTCGTTGTTCACCCCATTTGCCGCATATTCTTTGGCTCTCGTTGAACAAGGACCCGAGCCGCCGCCCCCGCAAGAGCAATTCTGAGTATTGCCAGGGACTGCCCTGCATACTGAAGCTGAACGAATTTTCCGTCGCGCCTAGCGATGGTCGTTTGTTCCGTCCGCGCTTATATCGCGCGCTCTAGCGGAATCTAGAAATCATGCAGAAAATTTGCTGGACCGCATTTCCGGTCCTGCTGGCTTTGGCGCCAGCTAGTTACGCGCAGTCAATCGGCTACGAGGAGGCATTGAGAGCGGCCGTTAGCGAACAGCCGCAGGTGCGAGCGCGGGAGTTGCAGCTCGAGGCACGTCGCAGCGTCGCTGATGCAGCTGACGAACTACCAGATCCTCGCCTCCGCGCTGGGATTCAGAACCTTCCGGTGGCAGGCCCGGCAGCCTTCGAGATCGACCGGCAGCTGCCCACCCAGATCCAGGTCGGTGTGGAGCAGGACATACCCAATCTCGCGGAGCGCCATGCGAGAGCGCGCATGGCAGTGGCCGATATAGATCTGGCTTCCGCGCAGTTGACCCGCGCGCAGCTCACGGCTCGGCTTGGAGCAGGCGAGGCCTGGATTTCGCTCGCGTACACCCAACAGGCTCTGAATGTTATCGATGAGGCACTTAGGCAGATCGAAAGGCTGGTGCCCTTGGCGCGGAGCGCCGTTGCGGCGGGATCGGCCAGGCCGGCTGAGAGCCTCGAAATTCGCCGTGCGGTACTGGAAGTCGAGGACATGCGGACCCGCCTAGAAGGCGACCTTGACGCGGCACGGGCCATGTTGGCGCGATATGCTGCTGTGCAAGGCGCAGTTGCCACCGGGGCTATCCCCGCGGCGGATGTCGATGCCGAGCGACTCCGGGCGACCCTAGAGCTTAATCCCGATATCATTCTCGCTATCGCACAGGTTCGACAGGCAGATGCGAGGATCGATCTTGCCCGGTCGGAGAAGCGGCCCGATTTCGGCATCAATGTCAGCTATGGCAGGCGCGATCCGATGTTCGGTGATGTCGTCTCGGTCATGGGCTCGATTACGCTCCCCATCTTTGCGGGCAGGCGGCAGAACCCGAGGATTGCCGCTGCTGAAGCCGAAGCAAGCGCAGCGCAAGCAATTCAGCTTGATCGCTTGCGCGAACTGCAAGCGCAATTCGAGGCCGACCTTGCCGCTTGGCGCAGCGCATACCGCCAGTGGCAGCGAGCCACGGAGGAGTTGCTACCCCTCGCCCAAAGCCGGGCTGATCTCGAAAGGGCCAGCTTCGCGGCAAACCGCGCCGAACTGCTGGACGTCATCGAAGCGATCAAGGCGCTGGCGCTCCTACAAATCGAGATCCTTGAGCGTGAGGAGGCGACAGTTGAAGCCGCGACGACCTTGCGACTGACCTATACGGAGTTCCAGCCATGAGAGCCAAAATGGGAGCCGCGTGGGACAAACTGTCGCCGCGCCAGAAATCCTGGACGATGGCGGCAACGGTCGCCCTGATCAGCGTCACCGCAGGATACGGGTTATCGCAGCGGGGTGAGAGCGGAAGTCAGGCAAATGGCAACGGGGGATCATCCAGCGCCGAATGTGAGGACGTGCTTTACTGGTACGATCCGATGGTGCCGGGACAGCGTTTCGACGAGCCTGGAAAATCGCCGTTCATGGATATGGAACTTGTTCCCAAATGCGCTGGCGAGGAGGCCACCTCCGGGGTTCAGATCGACGCGGGGCTTGTCCAGAACTTCGGCATCCGCACCGCCGAGGCCGAATACGGCGTACTTGAGCCGGACGTGTCCGTTACCGGTGTTCTCGCTTACAATGGGCGGGACGTTGCAATTGTCCAGCCAAGGGCTGGCGGCTTTGTACAACGAACCTATGGGCGTGCTCCAGACGATGTGGTGAGCCGAGGCGCGCCGCTGGCCGATATTCTCGTACCCGAATGGGGCGGAGCGCAGCAGGAGTATCTGGCCGTCCTGAACAGCGGTGATGAACAGCTTGCACAGGCCATGCGCGAGCGGATGCGGCTGCTCGGCATGTCGAATGGGCAAATTTCATCGGTGGGCCGGACCGGCCGCGCGCAGGCGACGATCACGGTCACCGCGCCGACCGGCGGGGCCATCACCATGCTCGGCGTGCGACCCGGCATGACCGTGATGGCAGGCCAGACCCTGGCGGAAATAACCGGATTCTCGCCGATCTGGCTCGAGGCATCGGTGCCCGAAACACAAGCAGCGAATATCCGGGTCGGCCAACCTGTCAGTGCAACCCTGACCGCGTTTCCCGATGAGAGATTTTCCGGACCGATCATCGCGATCTTGCCGAGCGCACAGGATGCCAGCCGGACAATCACCGTCCGCGCACAATTGCCCAATCCTTCCGGACGGCTCAAGCCGGGCATGTTCGCGCAGGTCTCGCTGACCCCCGACACCCGGCGCGCTCTGCTGGTTCCTTCCGAAGCGGTGATCCGGACCGGGCGCCGCACCATCGTCATGATCAAGCAGGACGAGGGCGGCTTCATGCCTGCCGAAGTCCGGATCGGCCGTGAGGCGGGAGGCAGGACCGAAGTGCTGGCCGGCCTTTCGCAAGGCGAAGAGGTCGTGACCTCGGGCCAGTTCCTGCTCGATTCCGAGGCAAGCCTGGCAGGACTTGATGTTCGTGCGATCGATGAGGCAGGTCCGAACCGGGACGGTGAAGACCAACCAGTGACATTCAGCGCAATGGGGACGATCGAGAAGATTGCCGATGGCTCCGTCACGCTGCGGCACGGACCTGTCCCGCGGCTAGACTGGCCCGCCATGACGATGAGTTTCCGCACGAAGAATGCAGCGCAGATCAGCGGGTTCGAGGAAGGCGATAGAGTGCGCTTTACCTTCACCCAGCAGGACGCCGGCCCCCGTATCGAGACCATCAGGAGTGCCGGGCAATGATCGCGCGCATTATCGATGCCTCGATCGCCAATCGGCTTTTCATCGTCCTCGCCGCCATAGCTGTGACCCTTGGCGGGTTCTGGGCCGTCCGCACAACTCCGGTCGATGCTTTGCCCGATCTGTCCGATGTCCAGGTTGTCGTCCGATCCAACTATCCGGGCCAGGCGCCCCGGATTGTCGAGGACCAGGTGACCTACCCGATGGCCACGACCATGCTGTCGGTGCCGGGAGCGAAGACCGTACGCGGCTACTCGATGTTCGGCGACAGCTACGTCTATATCATTTTCGAGGACGGTACCGACCTCTACTGGGCGCGATCGCGCGTGCTCGAATATCTCAACCAAGTGCAGAACCGCCTGCCCGATGGCGTCACGAGCACGCTGGGACCCGATGCAACCGGCGTGGGGTGGATTTACGAATATGCGCTTGTCGATCGCACGGGCGGTCATGACCTTGCCGGGCTGCGCAGCCTGCAGGACTGGTTTCTGCGCTACGAGCTCAAGACGATCCCCGGCATTGCCGAAGTCGCGAGTGTCGGCGGTATGGTGAAACAATACCAGATCGTGCTCGAACCTTACCGGATGGCATCGTTCGGCGTCACGCATGCCGAGATCGTAAACGCCATCCAGTCGTCCAACCAGGAGGCCGGCGGTTCGATCGTCGAGATGGGTGAGGCCGAATACATGGTACGCGCGTCGGGCTATCTGACGACGCTGGACGATTTCCGCGAGATTCCCCTCAGGACTGCAACTGGCGGGGTTCCGGTTACCCTTGGCGATGTCGCCACAATCCAGGTCGGGCCGGAGCTGCGCCGCGGCATTGCCGAGCTCAACGGCGAAGGAGAGGTCGCCGGCGGCATCATCGTTCTCAGACAGGGCGCGGACGCTCGCAGCGCAATCCAGGCGGTCGAGGAAAAGCTGGACGAATTGCAGGCGAGCCTTCCCGAGGGCGTCGAGATCGTCACCACCTACGACCGATCGCAGCTTATCGACGCCTCGGTGGAGAATTTGACGACCAAGCTGATCGAGGAGTTCATCGTCGTCGCGATCGTATGCGCCCTTTTCCTGTGGCACGCGCGCTCGGCACTTGTCGCCATCATCACCCTGCCTTTGGGCGTGCTCGCGGCCTTCATCGTGATGCGCATCCAGGGCGTCAATGCCAACATCATGTCGCTGGGTGGAATAGCCATCGCGGTCGGTGCGATGGTCGATGCCGCCGTCGTCATGATTGAGAACGCGCACAAGCATCTCGAGCGATGGGAACACGAGAATCCCGATACCGTGCTCGCGGTGAAGGAACGCTGGCGGATCATCGCCGATGCATCGAAGGAAGTGGGACCGGCGTTGTTCTTCAGTCTGCTGATCATTACGCTGTCGTTCCTACCGGTCTTCACCCTGCAGGCGCAGGAAGGGCGGTTGTTCGCTCCGCTCGCTTTCACCAAGACCTATGCCATGGCGGCCGCGGCCATTCTGTCGGTAACGCTGGTGCCGGTAATGATGGGATGGCTGATCCGTGGGAAGATCCCTTCGGAGGATTCCAATTTTCTCAACCGCTGGCTGACGAAAATCTATCGTCCGGGGCTCGACTGGGTCATGCGGCGCCCAAAGGCAACGCTGGTGATCGCGGCGCTGATCTTCCTGACCACCGCGATTCCCTTCACCCGGCTTGGCGGCGAGTTCCTCCCGCCGCTCGATGAAGGCGATTTGCTTTATATGCCGAGCGCGCTGCCCGGCCTTTCCCCCGGCGAGGCTTCGGCGCTGCTGCAGCGCACCGATCGCCTGATCAAGTCGGTCCCCGAGGTGGAAACGGTGTTCGGCAAGGCGGGGCGCGCCGATACAGCGACGGATCCGGCTCCCCTGACGATGTTCGAAACGACGATCCGCTTCAAGCCGCGCGAGGAGTGGCGCGAGGGAATGACGCCCGATCTGCTGGTCGAGGAACTTGACCGGGTCGTTCAGGTGCCGGGCCTCGCCAATGTCTGGGTGCCGCCGATCCGCAACCGGATCGACATGCTCGCGACCGGGATCAAGAGCCCGATCGGGGTCAAGGTTTCAGGCGACGATCTCGATCAACTCGAACGCGTTGCACTCGATGTGGAGCGTATCGCCAAGACCGTGCCTGGCGTGAGTTCCGCCCTGGCGGAGCGCCTGTCGGGCGGTCGCTATGTCGATGTCGATATCGACCGGATGGCGGCCGCGCGATACGGGCTCAACATTGCCGACATCCAGCAGATCGTCTCTGGTGCAGTTGGCGGTGCCAATGTCGCACGGACCGTCGAGGGGCTGGCGCGCTATCCGATCAATGTGCGCTATCCCCGCGAAATCAGGGACAGCGTCGAGGAACTCAGGGCCTTGCCGGTTCTGACGCCGTCCGGCCAACAGATCACGCTTGGCACTGTCGCCCGTATCGCCGTCAGCGACGGTCCGCCCATGCTCAAGAGCGAACAGGGCCGACTGACCAGCTACATCTACGTCGACGTCCGGGGCCGCGATCTTACTTCGGTGGTCGCCGATCTGCAGGAGGTCGTCGCCGCGGGTGTCGATCTTCCTGCCGGCGTCAGCCTGTCCTATGCGGGCCAGTTCGAATATCTGACGCGCGCCTATGAGCGACTGAAGGTCGTGGTTCCCGCGACGCTTGCGATCATTTTCCTGCTGCTCTATCTCATTTTCCGGCGCTGGGACGAAGCCTTGCTGATCATGGGCACGCTGCCCTTCGCGCTGACGGGCGGATACTGGTTGCTCTATCTGATGGGCTACAACCAGTCGGTGGCGACTGCGGTCGGTTTCATCGCGCTTGCCGGCGTCTCCGCCGAATTCGGCGTAGTGATGCTGATTTACCTGAAAGCCGCACTGGAGCGGCGACGCGGTGATCTGAGCGCCGAAGAAGTAGACGAGGCCATCCGGGAAGGCGCGCTCCTGCGCGTGCGGCCCAAGGCGATGACCGTCGCAGTCATCCTTGCGGGTCTCTTTCCGATCCTGATCGGCACCGGCGCGGGCTCGGAAGTCATGAGCCGCATCGCCGCGCCGATGGTTGGCGGCATGATCACCGCCCCGCTCCTGTCCATGTTCCTGCTTCCCGCCGCCTATCTGTTGTTGCGGCGCCCCCGTCCGGAAAAACCGGCCAACCCTCAAGGAGAAGAAGAGTGCGTACCCCAACCTACATGATCCTGCTCGCGGCACCGCTGGCGCTTGCAGCCTGCGACGCTGCAGACGACAGCTCAGAGACCATGATGTCAGACGACATGGCGAACTCGGACAGCATGCCCATGTCAGGCGAAATGCCGATGGCGGAGGAGACCGGCGGCGAGCAGAGCGCCAGCGCGGAGGGAACGGTTACAGCCATCGATTCCGAGGCGGGCACGGTGACCATCGAGCATGGTCCGGTCGAAAGTATCGGATGGCCCGCGATGACCATGACCTTCGAAGCCGACGCGCAAATCCTCGAACAGGTCAGTGTCGGTGAGGGAATAGCCTTTGAATTTCGTACTGGAACCGAAGGCAGCGTCGTTACCTCGGTAACGCCGCGATAGCATGATGGGTGGGAGGCGCGCGGTTGCGCCGGTGCCTCCCACGCAAAAACAGGTGAATATGCCCGGTATCGACAGGCCCGACTTTAAGGATCGCCGCGACTTCATGAAAAGCGCCGGCCTCGCGGCGACGGGTTTCGCGGCGCTGCCGCTGGTGGGTTGCGACACGCAAAGCAGGGTGTCGCTCGATCAGCGAGGAGCAAGCAATCCTCTTGCCATACCTCGGCTACAGGCCGGAACGATCGAACGGGGCGAGCGTGTCTTTCGCCTGTCCCTGACACCGGGCGAGAAAGAATTCGTGCCCGGCACGCCGTCACCGACGATCGGTATCGACGCATCCTATCTCGGTCCGACCCTCGAAATGCGCCGCGGCGAACAGGTTCGCTTTCATATCGACAACAAGCTTGCCGAGGATGCGACCGTCCACTGGCATGGTTTCGAACTTCCCGCCACCGCGGATGGCGGACCGCACCAACTCGTGCGGCCCGGCGAACGCTGGAGCCCGTCCTTCGAAATACGCCAGCGCGCTTCGCTATACTGGTATCATTCTCATACGCATCGCCGGGCCGGACCACAGGTCTATGCCGGACTTGCTGCCCCGATCTACGTGCGCGACGAGGAAGAGGATCGCCTCGATCTGCCGAGCCGGTACGGTGTAGATGATATCCCGCTCGTCGTGCAGGATCGCGTGATCGACAGCTCAGGCCGCCTCGTTTACCCGCTCAACATGCACTCGCGGATGATGGGGGTGATAGGTGAGCGCATCTATGTGAACGGAACGGCCAATGCCGTTTTCGACGCCACCGCCGGTCCGCTGCGCCTGCGGCTTCTCAATGGATCGAATGCGCGGTTCTACACCTTCTTGCTCGAAGGTGATCGTCCGATGCAACTCATCGCAAGCGATGGCGGCCTGCTTGCCGCGCCAAGCGAGGTTCGCAGTCTTACCCTTGCCCCAGGCGAACGCGCCCAAGTGATCGTCGATCTTTCCGAAGGGCGCCCGCTCCGGCTGATTGCCAGCAGCCCTGCTAACGCCATGGGCATGATGGGCGGGCAAGGCGGGGGTATGATGGGCGGCGGAATGATGGGAAACCGGGCCGATCGCGAGAGGCAGGGGCGCACGTTTTCGATCCTCGATATGCGCCCCTCAGGCGCGTCAACTCCAGTAATGCTCCCGCCCACTCTGGCCGCGCTTGCTGCGCCAGACCCCTCACTCGCCGTTCGCAGCCGCCGTTTCGTGCTCGATATGGGCATGATGGGCCGGGGCATGTCGATCAACGGCGAAACCATGGACATGGACGTCATCAATCAGCGCGTACCGGTGGGTCAGTGGGAAATATGGGAAATCGCCAACGCATCGATGATGGCCCATCCCTTTCATATTCATAACGTGCAGTTCCGCTTGCTCGACCGGGACGGTCGGCCTCCGCGGGCGGAAGAGGCGGGCTTCAAGGACACCGTAATCGTCAACCCGCGTGAACAGGTCAGGCTGCTGTTGCGGTTCGAAGAAAATACCGATCCCGACACTCCCTACATGTATCACTGCCATATCCTCGAGCACGAGGACGCAGGCATGATGGGGCAGTTCGTGGTGATGGCCAATTAGGGGAGAACGACAGATGAGCGATGGGCACAATGCAATCGAGGGTATGGCGACCGACCCCGTTTGCGGAATGAGCGTGAAGATGGACGGCGCCCGCTTCGTCGATCGACACGAGGGTGGCGACCATTACTTCTGCTCCTCGCGCTGCCTCGACAAGTTCCGCGCGGATCCGGAGATGTATCTTTCGAAGGCGCACCTCGATGCTGTCGAGGATGTCCCGGAAGGTACGATATACACCTGTCCGATGCATCCGGAGATCCGGCAGCCGGGGCCGGGCTCTTGCCCGATATGCGGGATGGCCCTCGAACCCGAAACGGTCACTCTGAACGAGGGCCCCGATCCCGAACTCGTCGACATGCGGCGAAGGTTCTGGTGGAGCGCGCTCTTCACGCTGCCGCTCTTCGCCTATGCGATGGGCGACATGATCCCGTCGCGACCGTTCGATCAGGTCATCGAACCCGCTATCGCGCAGTGGCTGCAGCTCCTGCTGGCAACTCCGGTGGTGCTTTGGGGCGGCTGGCCCTTCTTCACCCGCGCGCTGCAATCGGTCCGGACCATGAACCTCAACATGTTCACCCTGATCGGCTTCGGCGTCGCCATCGCCTATCTGTTCAGCCTTGTGGCAACCCTCGCCCCGGACATCTTTCCCGAGGCATTCCGCGATCATGCGGGCCGGGTCGGCGTCTATTACGAGGCCGCAGCGGTTATCACGACCCTCGTGCTGCTCGGGCAGGTGCTCGAGCTCAAGGCGCGCGGATCGACATCGAGCGCCTTGCGAGCGCTTCTCGAACTCGCACCCCCGACCGCGATGAAGATCTTCGGTCGCGGGGACGAGCGCGAAGTACCGCTCGATGAATTGACGTCGGGGGACCTGCTGCGCGTGCGTCCGGGCGACAAGGTCCCCGTCGATGGCACGCTCGAGGATGGAAGCAGTGCCATCGACGAATCCATGATCAGTGGCGAACCCATTCCCGTCAAGAAAAGCGCGGGCGATCCCGTGATCGGGGGCACCGTAAACCAGACCGGCAGCTTCACCATGCGCGCGACGCAGGTCGGCGCGGACACCATGCTCTCGAAGATCGTGCAGATGGTCGCGGAGGCCCAGCGCAGCCGGGCACCGATCCAGCGGCTCGCCGACCAGGTCACCGGATGGTTCGTACCCATCGTCGTCCTTGTCGCTATCGTGAGTTTTGTCGTCTGGGCCATCTGGGGACCGGCACCGGCCCTTGCCTACGCGCTCGTCAACGCGGTCGCCGTTCTGATCATCGCGTGTCCCTGCGCGCTCGGACTGGCGACGCCGATGTCGATCATGACCGGTACCGGCAAGGGCGCGCAGCACGGGATCCTGATCAAGAACGCCGAAGCGCTCGAAACGCTGGAAAAGATCGATACGCTGGTCGTCGACAAGACCGGAACGCTGACCCGGGGCAAGCCTGATCTTGTCGACGTAAAACCGCAGCCAAATTTCGACGAGCAGGAATTGCTGAGCCTTGTCGCTGCCGTTGAGAGAGGAAGCGAGCATCCGCTCGCCCACGCGATCGTGGAAGGGGCTCAAAACAGGGGCGCTGCCATTCTCGACGCTTCCGATATCGAATCCGTGACCGGCGAAGGTATCCAGGCAAATGTCGACAAGCGCCTGGTCGCGATCGGGAATGAAAAGATGATGGAGCGTATAGGGGCGCTCGAAGAAGGCTGGCGGTCAACGGCGGACGAAGGCCGAAGCCTCGGACAGACGGTGATGTTCGTGGCCGTGGACGGGGCACCGGCAGGCCTTATCGCGGTCGCCGATCCGATCAAGGCAACCAGCCGCACCGCTATTGCCGCGTTGCATGAGCGCGGCATCAAGATCGTGATGCTTACCGGCGACAGCGAAGCCACCGCGCGTGCGGTAGCAAGCCAGGTCGGTATCGACGAAGTCGAAGCAAACGTCTCGCCCGAGGACAAACATCGCAAGATCGAGCAGTTGAAGAGCGATGGTCGCCGGGTCGCTATGGCCGGCGACGGCATAAACGACGCACCCGCGCTTGCCGCTTCGCATGTCGGCATCGCGATGGGAACGGGTACCGATGTCGCTATCGAAAGCGCGGGCGTGACATTGGTGCGCGGCGACCTCGTCGGCGTTGTTCAGGCGCTCGTCCTGTCTCGGGCCACTATGCGCAACATCAGGCAGAACCTGTTCTTTGCCTTTGCGTATAATGCGCTCGGAATTCCGGTCGCTGCAGGTGTCCTCTATCCATGGACCGGGTTGCTTTTGAACCCGATGATCGCGGCCGCAGCGATGAGCCTGTCTTCGGTATCGGTGATCGGCAACGCCCTGCGCCTGCGCGGCCTCGCTCTTCCCAAATTCGATACCTGAGCGATGGGGACGGGACGGAGATCGCAGGAGTGACGAATCAGACGATGCAGGATCAGGACCAAATCTCTGAGGATTCGCGCGAATGGCGCGGTGCTCATCCAGCCCTCTGGATCGCGATATTCGGAATTCTCATCGCTTTCGCCTGGGAGATGCTCCAGCTTCCTTTCTACCAGTCGGGAGGTCTGTCGCCTGCCGAGGCAGCACGTCGCTGCGGCCTGGCCTCGTTCGGCGATGCCGGGATCATGGTGGCCGCTTATCTCGGCGCCTCTGTCGGCAGTGGTAAAACGCCGTGGCTCGTAGACTGGCCGATCTCGCGTTTTGTCGTGTTCCTGGGAATCGGCCTGGCCATTACTGCCATGGTCGAAGTGCTGGCTGTCGGTGCCGACTGGGGGTGGTCCTATAGTGCAATCATGCCGCTTGTGCCCGGAACCAAAATCGGTCTCATACCGATCGCGATGTGGGTCGCGGTTCCCACAGCCTCCTTGTGGCTCGCGCGCCGTCTCGGCACCGGACCCCGCTGATCGCAAACCGGGATCACCTATCCCTCGACAGCTGCCGGCTGCGGTCCCGATGGTGATCGACTTATCCGAAATCCGGCAATCAGAGCGAGCAGCGTGAGCAATTGCGCGCCGATCGTCTCGACAGTCGGGAAGAAGCCGAGTTCGGCGAGGCGCGGCAAGCCGGCAATGAAAGTGGCGGAAAGAACTCCGGCCTCCTGGAAAGCGCCCACGCCCTTGCCCGCGAGAATGACCGCAAGGATCGCAATCAGGATAGCACTATAGCGGAAGAACTGGGTGATCGGCAGTTTGCGGCTGTAGCGCAGCATAACCCATGCGATGAACGCTAGCAGCGCGACTGCGGACAAGGCACCTGCCAATATGATGCCGCTGCTCTGCGGGTTCCACAGGGCAGCGTAGAACAGAATAGTCTCGAACGCTTCCCGGTAGACGACCACGAATGCAAGACCAAAGAGAAACCATGCCGATCCGCGCGAAAGCGCCTTGCCCATTTTTTCCTGGATATAGCGCCGCCACTCCTCGGCCTGGGATTTGCCGTGCATCCAGATCCCGACCGATACGAGAATGACAGCCGCAAGCAGCGCGCCGATCCCTTCGGTCATCTCGCGGCTCGCCCCGCTGATGCTTACGAAGTAGGTTGCTACGACCCAGGTGGCGACACCTGCGAAAAGAGCAGCGATCCACCCACCATGGATATAGGGCAATACCTCGGAGCGCTGCGACTTTTTCACAAAGGCGATCATGGCGATCACAACCAGAATTGCTTCGATCCCCTCGCGCAGGAGAATGGTGAACGCCCCGAGAAAGGTCGAGATTTCGCTGGCCGCCTCAGGAGCCAACGCTTCCTCGGCTCTTGCCAACAGACTATCGATGCGAGCCCTTAGTTGCTGTAGTTCGGATGGATTCGCACCGGACTCTATTCCGGCCCGGAATTGCCCGAGCGCCTGTTCTACCTCCCGCATCAAACCGCCATCGCGCGTTGCCAGGAGGGCCTCCAGGGGTTCAAACCCGTCGAGATAGGCAGACAGGGCAAGCTGCCGCGCTTCCTCTCGGTTGCCAGCCCGATAAGCTGACAGGCTGCGATCGAGCGTATCGCGAACGAAGGCGAGCGAACCTGCGTCATTTGCCTGTCCCACCGCATCGGGATTGGCGCGAAGATAGGCCATGACGGCGAGCGCACGGTCCTCGCCGATCTGCTCGGCCAGACTTTCCGGTGTGAGCGCGGCGAGCGTCTCGAGATCGGGGACAAGCTGGCGTATGCCATCATCTTCCCGCCAAATACGCTCGCCCTTGGCCACATCTTCAAAAGCAATGCTGCCGGCATGGAATGCAAGCGCCCAGCGATCCTCGTCGGACAGCGATGCGAAGCTGGCCATGGACGTTCCTTCCAGCCCTTGCGTGATGACCTGGTAAAGCCCGAACGCACTGCGCTGCCGCGCCCGGTCGATATCGGTGAAGTCGATCGGCGGGGGATCAAGTGCCTGCATTGCGGCCGGTGGCGCACTTCCGGCGGCGCCGTGACACGAGGCGCAGTTCTGCGCGAAGAGAGTGCGGGCGCGGTCAAGGTCGGGCGCTTGCGAAGGGGCAAGCGGAACCGGGTAGGCTGTCAGCAACGAGGCTGCCAGCGCGCGCGCTAAGCGCCCAACTCGCTCGGCGGGTTCCTTATTGGCGATCAGAGCTCGCAGCTGGTCCGATCGGCGGATGAGTGCTTGATTGTCTTTAGTATCCGGCAATGCAGCGATCTGCCGCGCCACGACATCGGAAAACTCCACCATTTCGCGATATTCGAATTCGTCGGCAACACGTCCCTCGGAAACGGCGGAGGCGTAGTCGACCGCGATATAATCGAGCAGACGCCAGGTGGTTCGCACGTCGGGTTCTTCCGCGTTCGCGGTGACGGACAGACACAGCGCAAGCGCCAGCAGAATGAGCCGCAGTGCCGGATGGACGGTGGCGGAGACGATGCGATGCATGAGGGGTCTCTATATCTGTTGCAATTAATTCGCAATAGCAGGGTGTAGACGGAAATGTATTTCCTCCAACCCCCGATCGCGGGGATATTCTGGAGTTTAGGTAGAGCGCAGTTCGCCGCGTGCCTGATTGAAGACTTCGGCACTTCCCCACACCGCCAGTCCTGCCATGATGCTCGCCACAACCAGATCGGGCCACGCACGGCCGGTGCCGAAAACGCCAATCGCTGCCGCCAGCACGGCGATATTACCGATCGCGTCGTTGCGCGAACAGATCCACACCGAGCGCATGTTCGCATCGCCCGAGCGATACCGGAACAGCATCGCGGCGACGGCGAGATTTACCGCCAGAGCAAGAGAACCGATGGCGCCCATCGTTCCCGGGTCGGGCGACGCCCCGACAAAGAAACCCCAGATGGCCGAGCCGAGCACCCACAGGCCGAAAGCCAGCATGGTCGCCGCCTTTACGAGAGCCGCACGTGCGCGCCAGACGAGCGCCATCCCCGCTACGCCAAGACTGATAGCATAGTTTGCCGCATCACCGAGAAAGTCGAGCGCGTCGGCCTGCAAGGCGCGCGAATCCGCAGCAATGCCTGCCACGATCTCCACACCGAACATGATTGCATTAAGGCCCAGCGCGATCCACAGAATGCGCCGCCATGTCGGATCGTTGTTGTTTGCACCGGCCTCATCGGGGCCGCAGCAGGTCTTTCCCATTTACTCGACTCCTTGCGTCGATCCGCCCTATGCACCTTGTAGTAACTACAAGGTCAAGCGGCAGGAGCCTTTGTCATGAGAATTGGTCAACTTGCCCGGATAACCGGCGTCAAATCCGAAACAATCCGCTTCTACGAGCGCGAAGGTATCCTCGCTGCCCCTCCGCGCACGAAGGCCAATTATCGCGACTATGGACCTGCAGAGGAAGCGCGCCTTAACTTCATACGGCGCGCGCGTGATCTCGGCTTCTCGATGGCACGCATCAGGGAATTGCTCGATCTCTCCGATGATGCCGACCGGTCCTGCGCGGGCATTGACGCTCTGGCCAGAAGCCATCTCGGCGAAGTCGAGCGCAAGATCGCCAGCCTGGAGGCGTTGCGGACGGAGCTTGGGCGCATGATCGCTGCCTGCGAGCAAGACACGGTAGGCGATTGTCGCATCATCGATGTACTTGCCGGTACCACCGAGC
This sequence comes from Pelagerythrobacter aerophilus, assembly GCF_003581645.1. Lineage (GTDB taxonomy): Bacteria > Pseudomonadota > Alphaproteobacteria > Sphingomonadales > Sphingomonadaceae > Pelagerythrobacter > Pelagerythrobacter aerophilus. Next base: position 35,105 of record NZ_QXFK01000009.1, read on the forward strand.
CTTGATGCCCGCGCCTCGTGCGCCAGTTCGGTCAGGCTCGCCGATGCACGGCTTTTGTCCGCCGCCCCTAAGAGACTTAACTTCGGGAAAGGCCGACGGGTGCGAAGCTGCCCGTGTCGCCATCCCGGGTCTGTCGAACGGGTTATGATGCTGCTGTCGGCCAGTTCCAGACGGCCATTTTTTCAATGCTCATATCCGCCATAGTGTAGGGGATCCCGCCGACGCCAAGCCCGGAGCGGCGCAGCCCTGCAAAAGGCATCCAGTCGACGCGGAATGCCGTATGGTCGTTCACCATCACAGCCGATCCCGCCAGAGACTGTATGCAATGATTGGCGATTGACAGGCGATCCGTGAATACAGCGGCCTGAAAGGCGTAAGGCAGGGCATTGGCCTGCTTGATAGCCAGGTCGATATCGTCATAGCCATACACGCAGATCACGGGGCCGAAGATTTCTTCCTGGGATACCTTGGAACTTTCGGGAGGATCGACAATGACGGTCGGGGAGAAAAGAGTATCACTCAGACGGCTTCCCCCGCACACCAGGGTGCCGCCTGCTGCGATGGCTTCATCGACCCAGCGTTCGACGCGGTCAACTTCCTCCGTTCGGATCAGGGGTCCGCATTGGGTCTGAGCATCGGCGGGATCGCCCACGACCAGCTTTTCGGCAGCTCGCCCTAGGTCATTGGCGAAGTCTTTCAATTCTGCAGCAGGGACGAATACGCGCTGTACGGAAACGCAGACCTGACCCGAATGATAGAACCCGCCTTTAAGCAACGAGGCGATCACTGCTGCGCGCTCCACGCCGTTGTCCACGATTACCGGCGCCGCGCCGCCGTGCTCGAGAGCAATGCGGGTCCCCGGCGCCAGCTTCGAGCGAAGCATCCAGCCGATTTTCGCAGAACCGATGAATGAGAAGAACGCCGTGCGCGGATCGGTTACCATTCTTTCGGCGATATCGTTGCCGCAAGGTGCGAACCGGCACCAGGCCTCGGGCAGGCCGGCTTCATGGAGAATGCTCACGAAGCTCTGGCATGACAGAGGCGTTTCCAGCGCAGGCTTGATGAGAACGGGGCACCCGGCTGCTACCGCCGGTGCAACCTGATGGACGATCAGGTTGAGGGGGTGATTGAATGCCGAGATCGCCACGACAGGACCGATCGGCTCGCGGAAGGTATATGCCGTCCTTCCCGCACCCGCTTCTGTCAGGTCCATGGGGATCTCGTGGCCGCCGCCATCGCTGAGCGCCTGAACGCACAAGTCGACGCTGCTGATCGCGCGACCGGCTTCCACGCGCGCATCGATCAGGGGTTTGCCGCCCTCCCTGACGATCTGGAGAGCCAGATCCTGGGCTCGTCCGCGCATGATATCCGCAGCCCGCCGGAGGATGGCGATACGCTCGTGCACGGCAAGCCAGCCATGGCGGTCGCGGTGGAGCAACTGCGCTTCATTCAGCCATTCATCGATTTGAGCCCAGTCGACAAGCGCTACTTCTGCAATCGGCGAGCGGTCGAAGGGATTGTGAACGATCGTTTTCATAGCTCGCACACCTTTGCGCCGAGTTCATCAATCAGCACCTTCTTGTTTTCGGAATAGTCGACGGGCAGATCGACGAGATGCACGCCGCCAGCCTCGAATGCGTCGTTCAGGACCGCCACAAGATCTGCGCTCCGTTCGACCCGGTGACCGGTCGCTCCATAGCTTTGTGCGTAGGTGACGAAGTCGGGATTGGAAAAGGTCAGGCCGTAGTCCGGAAAGCCGAGCTGGTCCTGCTTCCAGCGGATCATGCCGTATGCTGCATCGTTCAGAACGAGAACGACAAGGTTCAGTCCAAGCCTGACGGCCGTTTCCAGTTCCTGCGAGTTCATCATGAACCCGCCATCGCCGCATACCGCGAGCACTCTGCGCCCCGGCGACAGCATCGCCGCCATCATGGCCGATGGAAGGCCTGCGCCCATCGTCGCCAATGCATTGTCGAGAAGGATGGTACCCGGTTCATTCGCAATGTAGTTTCTGGCGAACCAGATCTTGTAGATACCGTTGTCGAGCGCAACGATATCATCGCGCGCCATTACGCTGCGTACGTCGGCAACCACGCGCTGGGGGACCATTGGAAAACGTTCGTCGTCGCTGGTCTCGGAGATGTGCGATGCAATCTCGTGATGCAGGGCGGTATAATAGCTGCGGTCGCACTGCAGCTTGCCATCCAGGCGGTTTCCCAGCCGCTCGACCGATCCGGCGATGTCGCCGATGACCTCGAGCTGCGGGAAGTAGACCTGATCGACTTCGGCTGCCTTGTAATTGATATGGATGACGGTCTGCCCGCCCGGCTCCATGAAGAAGGGCGGCTTCTCCACCACGTCGTGACCGATATTGACGATCAGATCGGCCTTTTCGATTGCGCAGTGAACATAATCGCCCGACGATAGCGCCGCGGTGCCCAGATAGAGCTCGCTATCTTCATCGACCACGCCCTTGCCCATCTGGGTGTCGAAGAATGGAAAGCCGGTATCAGACACGAATTTGCGCAACGCTTTCGAAGCGCGGCGGCGGTTCGCTCCGGCACCGATCAGGAGCAATGGCCGCTCAGCCGCGATGATGCGCTCGGCCGCTTCGTCGAGCGCAGCATCTCCGGCGACCGCATAACGCCTGTAATGCGGAGGTATGACCGGTTCGATCGTTTCCTCTTCAGCGATATCTTCCGGCAGCTCGAGCAGTACAGCGCCCGGCCTTTCTTCCTGCGCCAGACGGAAACCTTCGCGAACGAGCGAGGGAATGCGATTGCCGTTCACGATCTGGGTCGAAGCCTTGCAGAGCGGCGTAAACAGGGAAACGACGTCGACAATCTGGAACTGGGCCTGTTTCGATGTCTTGATCGGTTTCTGCCCAGTAATAATGACGAGCGGAAAGGCCCCGAGCGCGGCATAGGCCGCCGGTGTGGTCAGGTTCGTGGCACCAGGCCCGAGCGTTGCCAGGCACACACCTGCCTTGCCGGTCAGGCGGCCATAGGTCGCCGCCATGAAGCCAGCGCCCTGTTCGTGACGGGCCAGAACCAGCGTGATGGCGGAAGTTCGCAGCGATTCCAGGAGATCCAGGTTCTCTTCGCCTGGAACGGCGAAAACATATTCGACGCCCTCGGCCTCGAGCGCGGCGACCATAAGATCGGAAGCTTTCATTCGTTGGTCCTCATTTTACGGGTTGCAGGGCGGTTCATGTCGTGCGCTGCCAAGCAGCTTACCCACAGCGACCGACCCGATCGCCGCGCTTGTCAATGGTCGCGGTCATGGTCGTGATGATGGTTCTTCTCGACCTGATGGTCCGGGATCATGTCGGGATCACAGTCTGCAGCGAGACAGGCTTCGAACGTTGCATGGGCGATGGCGTGCTGCGTCTCGAGCATACCGCGAGCCCGCGCCTTCACATCCTCGAAAGCCTGCAACGAAGATTCGGCAGGAACGATATGCGCCTCAAGCGCGCGATAATGCTCACTGATGCTCCAGACATGGACGTGATGGACGTCGGCCACGCCTTCTGTGTCACGCAGGTCGCTCACAATGCGATCGAACTCGCTTTCGTCCGGCACCGCACCCATCAAGAGCCGCACCGTGCGAGGCAACAAAGTGACGCCCTGCCAGATCACATAGGCAGCAATGACCACAGTGATGATCAGATCGGCAATATAAAGTTCGTATCGCAGAATGAGTACGCCAGCCACGATCACACCGACCGACGCCAGCGCATCGGACACATTGTGCAGAAAGGCGGCTTTCATGTTGAGGGAGTTCTTCGAGCTGGCGTAAACCATCACCGCCGTAACCACGTCGATCACCAGCGCTATCCCGGCGACCCAGATTACGGTCCACCCCTCAACGGGTTGAGGGTCTGCGAAACGGTTGATCGCCTCGACGAGCAGATAGAAACCGATGATAAGCAAAGTCGTCAGATTAATGAGCGCCGCCACGACTTCCGCACGAGCATAGCCGAAGGTCATAAGCTTGTCGGCTGGCCGGCGCCCGATCCGCCTCGCAAACAGAGCCAGTCCAAGCGATGCCGCGTCGCTGAAATTGTGCAGCGCATCGGCGATCAGTGCGAGCGAACCCGACAATATCCCCCCGATGATCTGGGCGACAGTCAGCAGGACGTTGAGGGCGACGGCCAATACAAGGCGGCCGTCGCTCATGCTTTCTTCGCCGTGACTGTGCCCGGCATGACCGCCCGATTGTGCCACTACCTGCCTCCTTTTTCTGTTCTCTTGGTCGTCGTAACGGACTGCGCGGGGGAATGCTGGAACGTGCTGTTCGAGACATCGAGTTCGCGCGACAGTTCTCCAAGCGCCGAGATCGCGAGGCCGAGCAGCGCGAACCCTCCGACGAATGCCAGGAGCGTAATATGATTGGCGGCGACCGATCCGGTTCCCATGCGAAGCAGCGCGCGCGCCGATGCAACTATAAGAAAGCCCGGGATAATAGCCGCTAGCCAACCTCGCCCGTTGTCGGTGAATCCGTGCAGCGCCCAAAAGGTCAAGAGAGCGATCCCGATGAAAAACAGGGAAAAGAGGACAAGTAGCGCAAGCTGGTCCATCCTGCTCACTTGGGCGGATCGGTATTCATCGATCGCCTGGCGTCCTATTTCCAGGTTCGCAAAAACAAGCGCTGCAGACACCGCCATTGCTGTCGTCGCGGATGCAGCAGCGGCAGCACCCAAGATAACGCTGTAAGGCAGGATATCGGACGCCATCGACACCGAGATGCGACGTACCAGGGTTGGCCTATCGGAGCATCGCTCAGGTCCGTCATCATCCGGTCTGAGTTTTGCGTATCGACCAAGCTCGTTGAAAATCAGAAGCAGCAGGCCGCCCGCCAGCATCAAACCAGTGAGTGTCCAGCGGGTGAGAGGAGATTGTCCCAGCGGAAGAGTTAGCAAGACGGCAAGGGCGGCAAAAGCACCCGAAACGCCGCCCGGCAGGAGCGGATGCAGGAAGCTCCAACTGCCTTTTGCCAATTTGCCGCCAATCATGACCCCGATGCCTGATAGCATCGCCAGGACAAGGACCCGCGAAAGGTCCTGCGCGGCAAACAAGGTATCGATTAGCGTCAATTCCTCTTCTCGCCGTGGACGGTTCCCGCCTCGTCGTGCACATCCATATGCGTATCGCGCAGGATCTGCACTCCGCCGTAAAGCGCTATGCAGGCGACCGCTATTCCGACCACTAGGTCGGGCCAGTTGGCACCGGTAATCAGCACAACGATGCCGGCGATGATGATCCCGCCATTGGAGATGAAGTCGTTGAAGCTGAAGGTTGTCGCCGCCCGCATATTGACGTCCTTGTTCTCCACCTTCTGCAACAGGCGCAGGCAATAGAGATTCACCAGTCCCGCGACGAACGCCATCGCCATCATCAGCATGCCGCCCGGATCGGAACCTTCCACGAACCGTCGGTAAGCATCGAAAATGACCCCAGCGGAGAAGACCAGCAGCATGATGCCGGAGAAACGCGCGGCCCCGCGTTTCCAGGTCCGCGAGCGGGTTAGCGCAAGCAGGCTGAGCGCATAAACGATTGCATCCGATGAATTATCGAGGCCGTTTGCCAACAGCGCGTTGGAATCGGCAAAATATCCGACCGCGAAGAAGCCGATCGCGATGGCGACGTTAAGCCACAGGACAACCCACAGGGTCTTGCGCTTTTCGGGCGACCCGGCATCGACCTCATGTCCGCCACTCATGCTGCGTCCTCCCCGGTTTGTACCCAGCTTTCCGCATGACTACGCTGTGTTGGCCGGAAGAACTTCATTTCGGTGCGGAAGAGTGAGGATGACAATTTCGTGCCCCACTCTTCCCATTCGCTGTCGCCGATTATGGCGATCCGGCCGAAACAATCCTTATGCCGGATGTCGAACTTGAGATCGCGCCAGAGACCTCCGAAGTTCCAACCCGAAAAGTCAGGCGCGAGCTCGATCACCATCGGGACGGTACCGGCCTCGCGCTCTGCGATATGTTCGAATTGGGGAACAAAGCGGTCATAGGCTTCATCCCCCTGCCTGCCTCCGGCACGTATCCAGAGCAGTCCGTTCTTTTCCTTCAGTGCCAGCACCGTATTCTCCTTTCCCGATCGGTCATGCGATGTCCTTCAGCTCGCGCTGCTCATCGCTTGTCACATTGCGCCGCAGCCTGTCCCACCAACGCTGTCGCCAGGTCCGGTCATCTTCTCTGGTCCCGAAAACCAGCTTCAAGATTGCGGGCAAGACGAAAAGGGTCAGCGCGGTGGCGGTGATCAACCCTCCAATGACGACTGTCGCCAAGGGACGTTGCACTTCCGCGCCGGTCCCGGTCGCAATGGCCATCGGCACGAAGCCGAGCGATGCAACGAGCGCGGTCATGAGAACCGGCCTTAGGCGCGCCAATCCACCATCGACGATGGCGTCATCGAGCGCCATGCCCCTGTCGAGCCGCTGACGGATCGCAGTCACCATCACGAGGCCATTCAAGGTCGCCACACCCGACAGGGCGATAAAGCCTACCGCCGCAGATACCGAGAATGGCATCCCGCGTAGAGCCAAGGAGAAAATCCCGCCTGCCAGGGCCAACGGGATCGCGCTGAATACGGCGAGCGCCGGCACCCAGCCCCCAACCGCCATGTAAAGCAGCAAGAGAATGACCGCGAAAGCGATAGGAATGACTATCTGAAGTCTTTCCTGAGCAGCCTGGAGGTTCTGGTATTGACCGCCCCACTCGATAAACGCGGCAGCGGGCAGTTCGACCTGCGCCGCAACCCTTTCCTGGGCCTCTTCTACAAAAGACCCGAGGTCGCGTTCTCGCACGTTGGACGAAACGATCACCAGTCTGCGTCCCTGTTCCCGGCGAACCTCCGCGAGACCATCCACCACACGGAACTCGGCAACCGAGCGTAGCGGTATGGTTGCCCCGTTCGGGAGCAGCACCGGCAAAGCACCCAACTGGTCGAAATCGTCGCGGGTCGCGTCCGACAACCGCACAACCACATCGAAGCGGCGATCGCCTTCGAAAACGAGGCCCGCAGGCCGACCGCCCAGTGCGATCGCCACCGATTGCGCAACGTCTTCGACCTTCAGCCCGTAACGGGCAATCGCTGGCCGATCGAAGGCAATATCGAGGGTGGGGAACCCGGTCACTTGCTGGACCTTGACGTCCGCGGCGCCGTCGACATTGCGCAGCACGCCCGCAACCTCGTTCGCCGCCGAGGTCATGGCGCTGAGATCGTCTCCGTAGATCTTGACGGCAACATCTCCGCGAACGCCTGCGATCAATTCGTTGAACCGCAATTCGATCGGTTGGCTGAACTCGTAAAGGTTGCCGACGAGACTGCTGAGGGCGCTCTCCATTTGCGCGACCAACTCGTCCTTGGCGAGGTCGGGATCGGGCCATTCCTCACGGGGTTTGAGGATCACGTACGCATCGGAAGCGTTCGGCGGCATCGGGTCACTGGCCACTTCCGCCGTGCCCGTCCGCGAAAAGACAAGCTCGACTTGCGGAAATTGCTCGAGCCGGTCCTCTACCCGCCTTTGCATCGCGAGCGAACGTTCGAGCGATGTCGAAGGAATACGCAGCGATTGCACGGCGATGTCGCGCTCGTCCAATTGCGGTGTGAACTCGCTCCCGAGGAAGCTGAACACGAAGGCCGCAAAGGCGAAGATGCCGACGCCCATGCCGATGACCGGCCAAGGGCGGGTGATCGCCTTGCGGACCAGCGGTCCGTATCGCTCCTTGGCGATCCGGATCGGCTTGACCTCCTTTTCCGTCAGCTTCTTGTTGAGCAGGATGGCGATCATTGCCGGGACGAAGGTCAGCGACAACACGAACGCCGAGGCGAGCGCGAGCATGACCGTGATCGCCATGGGCGAGAAGGTTTTGCCTTCGACGCCGGTAAAGGTCAGAAGCGGTGCGAAGACGAGAAGTATGATCGCCTGCCCGTACACAGTCGGCTTGATCATTTCCTGCGCGGCAAGCCGCGTTTCCGTCAACCTTTCGCCCAGTGTGAGAAGCCGGCCTTCGTGTTCCTGCCGGGCCGCGAGCCTCGCGACGCTGTTCTCGACGATGATGACGGCACCATCGACGATCAGGCCGAAGTCCAGCGCACCCAGGCTCATGAGATTGCCCGAAACGCCGAGCCGGTTCATTCCGATCGATGCCATCAGCATAGAAAAGGGAATGACCAGCGCCGCGATGATCGCTGCCCGGATGTTGCCCAGCAGCAAGAACAGGATCGCGATCACCAGAAGCGCGCCTTCGACGAGATTCTTCTCGACGGTCGCGATCGTCGCATCGACCAGGGAAGACCGGTTGTAGACGATCTCCGCAACAATTCCTTTCGGCAGGGAGCTGCGAACTTCCTCGAGCCGTTCGGCCGCCTGGGCCGACACGGTGCGGCTGTTCTCGCCCGCGCGCATGAGCACGGTGCCCACGACCGCTTCATCGCCGTTCAGCGACGCCGCGCCCGTTCGCAGGTCGCCACCGATGCTGACCGTGGCGACGTCTCCTACGCGAATGGGGACTCCTTCGCGTGTAGAAACGACCGCCTGCTCGATATCCTCGACGCTGCCGAGGCGCGCATCGACCCGGGCGAGGAGGGCTTCGCCTGCCCGCTCGACGAAATTGGCGCCTTCGGCGAGGTTGGCCGCTTCCAGCGCGTCGATCACTTCGTCGAACGATAAACCGTAACCGGTCAATCGCGCGGGATCGGGTTGAACGAGGTATTGCTTTTCGAAGCCGCCGATCGAGTCGACACCCGCCACACCGTCGACCGACCGCATGAGGGGGGCAACCACCCAGTCCTGGATGGTTCGCAGATAGGCAGCCTTGGCAACATCGCTGTCGAGCCGCTCGCCACGTTCGGTCACAAAGCTCCCGTCGGACTGCCAACCGACCGCTCCGCCCAGCGGCGCTTCCTTGCCGTCAGGAAACTCGAACTCGATGGTATACATGAGCACTTCGCCCAAGCCGGTCGAGATGGGTCCCATCACCGGTTCGGCACCCTCGGGTAGGGAGGCGCTTATGGGCGTCAGCCGTTCGTTGACCTGCTGACGCGCGAAATAGATGTTCGTCCCTTCCTCGAAAATTGCGGTCACCTGGCTGAACCCGTTGCGCGATATCGAGCGGGTCATCTCCAGACCCTCGATACCGGCAAGCCCGGTCTCGACAGGATAGGTGACCTGCGTTTCGACTTGCGAAGGCGACAGGGCTGGTGCCTCGGTGTTGATCTGCACCTGTACATTGGTGATATCGGGCACGGCATCGATGGGCAGGCGCAGCAAATTCACCACGCCATAGATTGCCACACCGAGGGTCAGCACGACCATCGCCCAGCGAAAGCGCACGGCGACGTCGAGGATCATGCCGATCAGGCCATGGCGGTGGGGGCGATCCGCGTCCTGCATGTGATCAGTGTCCATGCTCGGCCTCCTCCTTCTCGAGTTCAGCCTTCAGCAAGAAGGCGTTGGCGGTGGCTATCCGCCAATTTGCTTCGAGACCGGACTCGATGACCACCCGTCCTCCCGAACGCGCACCGGTGACCACTCGACGGGCTTGAAACCCGCGGCGCGTGCGAACGAAGACCACCTCTGCGCCATCGATTGTCTGGACGGCACTTTCCGGCACCGACATGCGGCCGGTATCGACCTCACCCGAGGGGCGGATACGTGCCTGCAAGAACGCACCGGGTTGCAGGCCGGGGATCGGCCTTGCCAGCGACAGGACCGCCGTAGCGCTGCGGCTTTCGGGATCGAGCGAGGGAGTGACGGATCGCACGCGCGCACCCACTTCCCGGTTGTCCGCGATTTCCAGCGTGGCCTCGTCGCCAGGCTGGATGCGGCTTGCTTCAGCCGACGGGAGGGCAACCTCGACCTGCATGCCGCTCGGGTTCACGACCTGGTAGAGTTCTTCTCCGGCCTCGACGAAGGACCCGAGAACGATAGGCGCCGAGGTCACTCGGCCCGCGAGCGGGCTCGTAACCGCGAGGGAGCGCCCGTCGCCGCTAACACCCGCCGCCGAGACTGCCGCTTGGGCACGCGCAAGTTCCGATTGAGCAACCTGCAGATTGGCTCGGGCGGCCTCGAGATCCTGCCGCGCGGTGACATTGGCTTCGAAAAGGCGGCGCTCTCGATCGTAGGCAGCAGACAATTCGTTGACCCGCGCGCCCGCTGCGCTGAGTTGCGCCGCAAGAGCAGCGGCGTCGGCGCTCTCGATGCGGGCAATCGTCTCTCCCTGCCTCACGTAATCACCCAGCGTTTTGCCGACACTGCGGACTACGCCCGCTGCGCGGGCATCGATGCGGGCACTTGCCGTCGGGCTTGCCGCGACGGTGGCCGGAAAGACCAGCTCGACCGCCGATCCCTGACCGACGGTTTCGACCTCTATCTGGGACGCTTCGATTTGTTCGGCGCCAAGCAGGACAAGCCCTTCGGGAAGCTCGACCTCCTCACTCGTCTCCTCGGCGTTTTGGTCAGCTTTGTTGTCGGGCCACAGCATGAGCGCCGCGACTACAAAGAGAATGACAAGGCCGATCACAACGGCCAGACGTTTACGGTTCATCGGAAAATACCTCATTGTGCACCGAGCCAGATCAGTGTCGCCGCCAGGCGGCCACGATCTTCCTGAGCTTGAATCAAAGCTTCACGGATGGTGTCGCGTGCTTCGGCCGCAGCCAGAACTTCGATCAGCGGAAACCTGCCGTTGCGGTAGCCAATCCGAACGAGCCGCAAGGCTTCTTCGGCTTGGGGCAAGGACGTCTCCGCGAGGGTCTCGACCCGCGCTTCGGCTGCCAAAAATTGTCCGCGGGCCTGCGTGACCTCGAGTTCGAAATCGGTGCGGGCAATTGCTTCCCGCGCCGTCGCGGCGCGAAGCCGCGCTTCGGCAGCGGCGATGTTTCCCTGGTTGCGATTACGGAATGGAAGCGGGATCGAAACCCCCACGAGAAACGCCTGGTCTCTACTTTCCTCGAACCGTCGGATTCCGGCGGATATTGCCGGATCCGGAATGCCTAAAGAGCGTTCCTGGGCGATCGCGGCATCCGCGGCCTCGCGTTCGGCACGAGCGACCTGAAGGCGTAAGGCCGAAGGTGACGCGAGCAGCGTCGCCGGTGGTTCGATCTCGGGGAACACCGAAGGCACGTCCGCAGCAGGTGCTGCCTCGCCCCAAAGCGCGGCCAGCGCATTCCTCGCCGCACTGTCGGCAGCCAGGGCCGCTTCAAGCTCCGCGAGCGCCTCCGCAAGTGCCGCTTCGGCACGAAGCGAACGCAAGGGAGGCTCCCGCCCGACATCGACCAGTACCCCTGCGATCCTGGCAAGCTCGCGGTTGCGCTCGACTATGTCCCGCGCGAGTTCCAATCGGGCTGCCGCAGCGACGGCTTCCACATAGCGCTCGCGCACCGATCGCCCGAGCTGAGCAACCGAGAGCGCTCCTGAAAGGGTCGCGACGCGCGCCTCCGCCTGGGCGGCGCGGACGCGCGCTCCTCGTTTGCCGCCCAATTCGAGCCGCTGACTCAGGGACAAGGTGTACTCGGTGGCCTGCAATCCCGAAAACGCGCCGCTTCCGGCAATGTTTTCGGCTTCGAAAGCAATTTCGGGGTTGGGCCGCAGCCGCGCCTGGTCGACGAGTGCCCGCGCCGCGTCGGCTTCGGCCCGCGGTCCGATCAGGCGCGGATTATCTGGGGGCTCATCTGCGCTGTCGACGATGCCCGCACGAGCGAGCGCAGCTTCGAGCGTCAGAAGCTCACGCTCCTGCGCCGCCACGGTCGTGGCTTGAGCGGCGAGGAACAGCCCTCCAAAGAGGACCCCTCGCCAATGAATGGCTGACATTTTTCGAAAATTCCTCTGCTGACGATCCGAACTGCGCTGCGGCATGCAGCGCGGTGACGGTCGTCAGGCGCGAGGGGGGCGCTTCAGTCGGTCGGTAATGTCGGAAGCGAGCGCTTCGGCGGGAGGCGCATCGGGAACCACGACCAAGTGAGGGACCGAATCCTTCTGCACGGTGCCGGCAAAGCTCGCCCCGTGATGGCAATGGCCGTGTCCACACACGCCGTGTTGCTCGGCCGGCGCATCCGGATCGCCCGGCACTTCGTCGGCGGCTGCGGATGACGCAGAAGCGCTATCGAGCGAAGCCAGAACGGGCGTGCTTCCGGGCGCCACTTCGGCACCGCAAGCAGCAGCATCCGCCGCCGTCACGAACACCATCGCGACCAGCATGAGCAGGACGACGAAAGGGTGCAGGACAAGGCGACGATAGCTTGTAGTCATGGATTCCAATGGCTCATAGCAAACCGCATCAAGATTGCAAGTTCCGCAACACGATGAAGTATAAGTCTTTTGTTACAGTATAACAGTCCTCGAATACTGTTTCGGTCTTTTAGAACGGCGCGATCAGGCCGCGCGAAGCTCGGGATGCGGATGCTCGCAGCGATGCACCTCGATCGTAACGTGCACATATTCTGGATGCTCTGAAAGTCGGCTGGCATAATTGTCGGGCGCGAGCGGATCATCGGCGATGAGCGAGGCGATGACTGCATACTTGCCAGGACCGATCCGCCAGATGTGCAGATCGCCGATCGCGGCGTCCCGGTCCTCGAGCGCCTCGCGCACCTCTGTGTACCGTTCAGAGGCCGCTTCGGCGTCGACAAGCACGGCAGCGGTATCGCGCAGCAGTGACCATGACCAGCGCCCGATCACGAAAGCACCCACCAGCCCCATTGCCGCGTCCATCCATGCCCAGCCGAGGTACATGCCGGCGAGAAGGGCCACGATAGCCAGGACGGAGGTCAGGGCATCGGCAAGCACGTGGAAATAGGCGGAGCGCAGATTGTTATCGGCATGCGCATGGTCGTGGTGATGATGATGGTCGTGATCATGCCCATGGTGATGATCGGCACCAAGCAGCCAGGCACTCGCGAGGTTCACCACGAGGCCGAGCACGGCGATCCAGATAGCCTCGGTATAGGCAATCGTGAGCGGACTGACGAACCTTTGAGCCGATTCAACCGCGATCCCGATTGCGAAGATGGCGAGGACAAGCGCGCTCGCGAAGCCGGCGAGGTCGCCCACCTTGCCGGTACCGAATGTGAAACGCGGGTTGTTCGCATGGCGGTTGGCAAACCAGTAGGCGAAGGCCGCGACGCCCAAGGCACCTGCATGGGTCGCCATGTGGATACCATCGGCGAGAAGCGCCATCGATCCGGTCCACAGGCCAGCGACGATTTCGACCACCATCATCGCGGCGGTCAAGGCAACGACATAACGCGTGCGCCGCTCATGGGCGTCGTGCGAGGCGCTCAGGAAGTTGTGATCATGGGCGAGCGGATTGGAGCTGGAATGGTGCATTGGTCGATGATTAGACCGTCGAAAAGAAGATAGAAATATGCGTAGCTTCTAAGACCGCCGCAATGATAAGCGAAGAATTGCTGGATGCTGCTAAGCTCTATCGCGCTTCCGGCGCGTTACCGTTGGGATACTGCCGCGCGATAGCAACGGCTTGGCGAAGCTGCTCGGGCGGCAGAGCCCCGGCGACCAGGTAAGGCCCGACAAACATAGCCGGTGTGCCGCTTATCCCGAGCATCCCAGCCTGTCGGTCCGCTCGCGCAAGCGCTGCATCGATTTCCTTGCCATGGGATTTGAGGTCGCTTTCCAGACGCTGCCAGTCGACGCCCGCCTGATCTGCTGCGGCACGGATTTTCTCGGAACTAAGCTTGCCCTGGATTTGCATGAGCGCATCGTCGAAGGCCTGGTCCTTCCCCTGATATTTCGCCGCAAGTGCGCGGCGCGCCGCTTCGATGGAAGGCTGGCCGAAAATCGCCCAGTCCTTGAACACGATACGGACATTGCCGTCTTCCATGGCGAGAGCTGTCAGACGCGGGTGCATCTGGCGGCAGAACGGGCACTGGTAATCGGTAAATACCACCAGGGTCAGATCGTATGATTGAGGCTCGATCCGCCGGGCCGCCGGATCTTCGGCGAGCTCCGCGATCATGGCATTGCGCGCTTTGGCAAAGGCCTCCTCGCCCGTCTCCTGCTGGGCCGTTGCCGGTACCGCGACCGCCATGGAAACACCGGCGGCTAAGAGAAAATTCAATAGAAGCGGGCGCTTGTGCATCTGGTACTCTCCGAAGTCTTGGGTATTGGGTTCGTAGGATGATTGAGATATTCCAGGTGCAGCCCGGTTCTTAAGGGCGGCTTACGGCGCCCCTGATCGTTCAGGGCGAGCGAGCAAGGACCCGTCGCGAGACCCAAGCGAGCCTTGCAATGGATCCCACGAAGGCAGCTCGCACGCAGGGACGACGGATTCGAAAGACCGTGAATGATCTACAACGCGCTCAAAAAGGCGGGCTCAACCGATGCGCCAAGAAGTTCATTCAGGAATGCGGAAACATCCGCACGGATACCCGCCGCCGGAACGCCGGTCCGATAGACAAGCTCGCCCGCCCGTATGGCCCGCGCGAGCAGCATTGCTGGCGGAGCCGTGGCTCCGATAGGGGCAAAGTGCCTGCCATATTGATCGATGGCCATGGGCGCGAGACGTTCCGGCTCGCGCATGAGAGCCTCGCAAGCGCGTTCGTAGGCATCAAGCACGCGAAGCAAGGCACTTCGGCGCGGCGGCGTTTGCAGGACCTGCTCGGATGTATGCAAGCCGCCGATCGGCAGCTGGCCTTCGTCGAAACTGCGAAAGCCGGTGAACATGGCCTGCATATCGATAGCCGAAAGCGCAATATTGCTGCCCCCTTCGCTCCCCATTTTGGAGCGCATGACCATACCGGTACTGCCGGGGCTCGGGATAGTAATGCCGGCGGCCTGTCCGGCAGCGACTTGCGCGATACCTGCCTTGGCCGGCATGTATGCGACCTCCAGATCGCGACCGGGATCGAGGTTCGCGCGCCGTGCAGCAGCCTGGAAAATGATATCGCCGCCACCGTTTCGGCCGGAGCCCATCGGCCCGCTGACGATAACCTTGTGGCCGCGCAACTCGGCAAAGCTGCGGATGTCCCGCGGCACCACCTCGAAGAAGCCGCGCCAGGTGTTGATCGAAACGAGCCTCAGACCGAGACTAGGTGCTGCGAGCTGCTTCTTCGCCCCGATATAGGTCATACCCAGAAAGGCATCCGCCTCGCCGGTTCGAAACATTGAATCGATCTCGGCCGATTCCTTGATCGGCGTAAACGACAGGGGGAGGTCCGGCTCGAGGGCGAGTGCCAGCATGAGCGGAAAGACATGAGGGTTGGCCGCGGAGACTAGCCTCAGCGATGTATCGCTCCTTTCCAGCGCGGCAGAAAAGGATGCTCGTGGCACACAGCCGCTGGCGATTGATGCCGCCGCGGCCATAAGTACCGATCGCCTGTGCAAAATGCGCCACTCCTACTGATCGAATGGATTGACGGTCGAGGCTGCGCCTTACGACAGCCTTAAGTCCAGTCGGATCTTGCTCCTTCAATCAGCGAGCCCACTCCTGCGAAAGTGCGCGCCGCCCGCCACGATCCCTGGCTGGTCAAGACTACGGCGACCAGGAAAACGATGCGCGCTCTATTGCCATCGATGAGCCGGGCGTTGCTGCCCATATGGGGATAGTCGTCACCACCCCTTTTGAAGGCCGCTTCCGGCAAGCCGTTCACGCTAAGCCGCGCTTAAGACGCATGCGGTTTGGCACCTGCCATGTTTCGCCGGATTTCGCGCCTGTTGATCGCCGCCATCCTCGGAACCGTCGCGGCGCAAGGCTTTGCGCCTGCCAATGCGCCTGTCCTTTCGCTCGCCGCGCTTGGCGGCCTTTTCTACCTGATCCGCCACGATCGGGCTGCACCCATATTCTGGATTGTGACAGCCTACGCGGGAGCCATGTGGATTGCCGCGCTGCGCTGGCTTCCAAGAGCGTTTGTGATGATGGACCCGCCAGCCGTTACGGCTGGCTGGCTGGCACTCGTCGCCCTGTCTGCGATCCTGTCGCTCTTCTGGTCCGTCCCCTTCGCCCTTGCCCGAAGATACGCCAACAGAAATCACGGCACGCAGCTCTTGGCGACAAGTTCGCTTCTTGTGCTCGGCGAATGGGCGAGGTCTACCACTATCATCGGTTTCGCGTGGAACCCGCTTGGCGCGATCTGGCTCGAGGTTCCGGCTATCGTGCGGTCTGCTTCGGTCATCGGCATAACCGGCCTCTCATTTGCGACGGTGCTTGCGGCCGGACTCGTTCTGCAGATCGCCAGGCATCCGCGACGTGTCGGGGCAAGCCTCGGATTTATCGGGGCTCTCGCAATCCTCCTCGGGCGTTCGTCGGTTGCTCCTCCTGATACGGCGCAGCAGGTCGCGCTGATCCAGGGTAACATACCGCAAAGGGTCAAATGGGACGAGAACCGACTCGACGAGCAAGTGGATATCTATCTCGGTTTGACAGCCGGTATTTCCTCGACTGCGCCGGGCGTGCGCATCTTCTGGCCTGAAGCCGCGATCCCCTATGTTCTCGAGGACCGGAAGGCGCTGCTCGATGAAATCGGGAAAACGCTTCGGACCGGCGACATGCTGTTCGTCGGAGCTCTGGGTCGCGACGCCGACGGACACTATGCCAATAGTGTCTACCTGATCGATGCCTCCGGGCGGGTTCGCAACCGTTACGACAAGCGCATCCTCGTCCCGTTCGGGGAATATGTGCCGTTCGAGTCCTTGCTCGAGGCATTGCGCCTCGCCCGATATGCCCCTGGCCGCGACGCCCTTGCGCCGGGGGCAGCGATCCCGGCCATTCCATTGGCCGGCGGCGAGGCAGGCGTGGCGATATGTTTCGAGGCCACTTTCCCCGGCTTCGGCTCCGGGTTCACTACGCGGCCCGATTACATCGTCAATCCCACGAACGACGCGTGGTTCGGTCCTACCGGCGCTCCGCAACATCTGGCGCAGGCGCGCATCAGAGCGCTTGAAAGCGGATTGCCGGTACTTCGCGCGACGCAGACGGGCATATCCGCGATAATCCGGTCCGATGGTTCGATCGCCGGGCATCTCGAGAGCGGTGTCCGCGGCGTTCTCGTCGGTCGTCTTCCCGCCGCTGCGCAGGCGACCGTGTTCTCAAAGTTCGGCGCGGGCTACGTGCTCGTGTTCCTTGTCGGGTCCTTCGGCCCGATCCTGGCTAGCCGTCGGCGGAACGCCGTCAGACAAGCTCGATGGAACTCCCGACGGAAGCGTTAGTGAAGGGACGCGTGAGCCGTTTGCGCAGGGCTGTGATCGTATCGATAGGAAGCTGTCGCCGGTTCTTGCCGAACCGCGCGGGCACGCCCTGCTCGGTAATGAATCCCACAGCATAAACGGCGCTATCTTCCACCGGCCGACCTTCCAGAAACAGGCGCTCGATCCGCTGACCCTCGGGATTTTCGGCCTTGAAAGCGAGGCCCACCCCGCGCATGCGCTTGATGTAACCGCCCATCTGGTCATAGGGATCGGCCGCAAAGGTTCGTTCGAGGTTTTCCTCGATCATCTGCCGGATTTCCGCGCCGGTCACCTCGGCAAGGCTGACGGGAGGATTGGTTGGAACCATGTTCCACAAATCGCCCAGCGTAATCGGTCCCGCCGGTATCGGCGCACCGTAACGCCAGCCGTTGGAGAAGGCGATCTGCGTACCGGCGACTTCGGCAATCGCCTCGAGCAGAAGATCGTCCATCGGGCTCGACAGCATGGCATAACGATGCAGGGCTACATCGGTCCTGCCCACGGCCTCGGCCATGGCTTCGCGCTCGCCGACGAGCGCCGCGGTTACAGCGGCCTCGAGTGCCAAATCGGGATGAACGCTTTCATCGACTGCGATGAGCGCGTGCGTCCAGCCGATGAGTTCGCCGTCCCGCAAATCGAGGTCGAGCCGGCCAACGAATGACCCGTGGCAGCCGGACTGGAAGATGAGGCAGCCTTCGACCTCGATAGCATGCTCCATGCGGTTATGGGTATGGCCGCTGACGATCACATCGATGCCGGGCACGTCCTTGGCAAACTGCACGTCCTGCGGGAAGCCGACATGGGAGAGTACGACCAGCAGATCGACATGCGGGCGCATTTGCGCGACGTGAGCATGAAGTTCCCTAGTGCCGATCTCGAATCGCAGACCTTCGCTGAAATGAGGCGGCATGGTCTTGTCGACGATCGGACAGGCAAGGCCGATCAGCCCGATCCGCAGCCCGGCGCGCTCGACGATCGTGGCGGCGGGCAGGAACAGCTCGCCGCTTTCCTCGCGATAGATATTCGCGGCCAATACCGGATAGGGCAGCTCGCTGGCGAGCGCCTGCACCCGGTCCGGACCAAAGGCGAATTCCCAATGGAGCGTCATGGCATCGAAGCCCAGTTCGGCCACAAGCGGAGCAAGGGCTTTCGCCTCGTCCGAAACCGCGAAATGCGTCCCATGGAAGGTGTCGCCATTGTCCAGCGCCAGCACGCCGCCCGGATTGTCGGCGCGGGCACGCTCGAAGATCGTCTTGATGCGGGCTAGACCGCCAAGCGTCTCGAACACGGGAGTTCCATCGGCTCCATACCGAATCTCGTTATGCGGTTCGGCGTATCCATGAAGGTCGTTGAGCTGCAGTATCGTCAGGCGGGTCATGGTCTCGACCTTTCAGTTCTTCGTATTGCCAAATGGGTTGCGCTGCGGTGCACCGCCAGCGCATCGACAGGAGTGAGCATCTCTTGCTCTATCGAGATCGTGATCGAGGCTTACGTTCCGCTGCAGCCATCCCGGGCGAGGAGGGTCACGAGGCAGCCTCTCCCACTTCCTCTGCCTTGCCGATGAGAACCTGCGGAGTAAGGACCTGCGGTAGCACCTCGGCAGCCTCGCCGGGCGCATAGAACTGGTAGAAGGGTATCGAGTTGCGACCGTGATCGGCAAGATAAGCCGTGATCTCGGGGTCCTGCCGCGTCCAGTCGCCCGTGAGTGTCACCACGCCGGCTTCGGCAAAGGCCTCCTGCGTCGCCTCGGTATCGATGGCAACGCGTTCGTTGACCTTGCAGACCAGGCACCAGTCGGCGGTAAAATCGACGAAGACAGGAGTGCCTGCCGCCCGCAGTTCCGCCAGCCGGGCGGTGCTGAACGTCTCGTGGAGGTCCCCTTCCGCGATCTCGCCCGAGGCCGTCGCTGCGCTCGGCGCTTCGGGAATACCGACCGTGAGGACGGCTGCCAGCGCCAGCGCCGCTGGCGCGAGCGTCAGCCATCCTGCGGAGCCGCGCCGTTGGCGCAGGCCGTACCACCACAGGGACACGGCAAAGAGCGAGAGAACCAGCAGGCCCAAAGCCATTCCGTTGACGCCGGTCTGGCGACCGAGAAGCCAGGCGAGCGCCAGCGCCGTCGCGAACATCGGCAGCGAGAGCACTTTACGCAGCGTATCCATCCACGCGCCGGGCTTGGGCAGTCGCCGCTGGACCGCAGGAATGAAGGCGACGGCAAGGAACGGCAGCGCCATTCCCAGGCCCAGCATTGCGAATACCGCAAGGGCGAGCGGCGCAGGAAGCACGAGGGCCGCCCCGAGCGCGCCGGCCATGAAAGGCCCGCTGCATGGCATGGCGATGAAGGCAGCCAAAGCTCCGGTCGAAAATGCGCCGAGGAAGCCGCCGGTCTGGCTGCCGCGCGCAGCGAATGCGGGCATCGGCAATTCGAACAGGCCGGCTAGGTTCAAGGCGATAGCGCCGGTCAGGACAAGCAGCACCAGGATAACGCCAGGGGACTGCAGCTGGAAGGACCAGCCTATCTCCATGCCGATGGCGCGCAAGCCGATGAGCAGTGCGCCGAGCAGAAGCGCGGTGGCAATTACGCCGGCCGCATAGCCCGCCCCCTCCACCCGCGCCGCGCGCGGATCGCCCCCGCTCTTGGCGAGCGACAGCGCCTTCAGGCTGAGGATGGGAAAGACGCAGGGCATCAGATTGAGGAGTAATCCGCCAAGGAGCGCACCCACGAGGGCAATGCGCAGGACATCGCCTGAAACGGCCTGCGTTGCCAAAGAGGGCGCGGCGGCGCTTTCCGTGGCTGGCACCGGATCGACCATCGTCGGCAACGGCTCCTGGTCCGCCTGTGACAGCATCTCGTCGTCAGGGATTTCGCCCGATTGCGCTGATGGTTGCGCGTTAGCCGACGAGCTCGCGACCGTGCGCGCGCTTACGAGATAGGATTTCGTGCCGTTTGAGAGAACGCCGCGAAAAGCCGTACCGGGGGCCGTTCCTGCGGC
Source organism: Pelagerythrobacter aerophilus (assembly GCF_003581645.1). Taxonomy (GTDB): domain Bacteria; phylum Pseudomonadota; class Alphaproteobacteria; order Sphingomonadales; family Sphingomonadaceae; genus Pelagerythrobacter; species Pelagerythrobacter aerophilus. The sequence goes on from NZ_QXFK01000009.1 coordinate 55,288, forward strand.
GGGAATGCGCAGGCTGATGCCATCGCCATTGCGGCTGACGGTCTGCTTTGCCGCGGCATCGAACCAGCCTTCCTGCTCGGGGAACAGGCGGTAATTGCCTCTTGATACCGCAGGGGACGAGAACACCCAGTCATTTCCGTCGCGGGTCAGCGTCGCGCCGCTGAGCGGTTTGGGCATAGCCCTTTCCGCCGCAGCGACGATCCGTGCACCGGCGGCATCGGGCGCTCCCGATCCGACCTCCAGATTTGCCGAAAGCGTCGCGCGTTCGGGCACGCACAGCGTGTCGGAACAGACCAGCCAGCTCAGCGCAACTTCAACGGGCAAGGCCGTCCCTGGCGCGAGAGATTGCGGCACTTTCATCGTGGCGAGAAGCGAGAACGGTCCGTCGTGAACATAGCTTGCGATACCCTGCACATCGAGCAGATGGGGAGCCGGATGACGCAAGGGCGAAACGGAGACGCCGGCCGGTACATCCCAGTCCGCCTCGACCGGCAGGCCCGCCGCACCCGGATTGGTCCAATAGCCATGCCAGCCTGCTTCCGGCTTCATCCTGATCGCGAGGGTCACCGATTCCCCGGGCTTGGGCGAGCGGGTTTCGAAGGCGAGCGATGCTTCGATATGGCGTTCCTGGGCGGATGCAGGAGCAAGGGCGATGACGCCGCCCCCGAGGGCCAGCGTCACCAGAAGCGTAAGCAGGCGGCGCAAGACAATCATGGATTATGCCTCCTTGCCTGCCGCATGCTCGGCGTTGAATCGCCTCGCCTCTGCAACCGCGCGCGTAAGGCCGGCATAATCGACCGCACCCGGGATCATATAAGGCCCGACCAGCATGGCAGGGGTACCCTGCAGGCCCATCTGGGCAGCCTGCATGGCCGTCCTGCGCAAGACGCCATCGATGTCGTCCTCACGGGCTTCCATATCGCGTTCCAAACGGGCAAAATCGATGCCGGCGGTGTTGGCCGCAGCCCTGATCTTTTCCGAACTCAGCTTGCCGTCGGTCCGCATGAGCGCGTCGTTGAACTGCCGGTGCTTGTTCTGCCATTGCGACGCGATCGCCATCCGCGCGGCCTCTTCCGATGCAGGGCCGAAGATCGGCCAGTCGCGATAGACGATCCGGACCTTTCCATCTTCCTGCGCCAGGCGTTCGAGTTCCGGGTGAATCTTGCGACAGAAGGGACACTGGTAATCGGAATAGCTGATGATCGTGACATCATAGCCTTCCGGCGCGAGCTTGGGGGCGATCGGGTCATCGGCGATCTCGGCGCGCGCCGCCATGGCTTCGGCGCTCGCCGCTGTGTCCTCATCCGAACCCGCATCGCCTTGCGATGCGGGGTCTCCCTGCACCAACTGGGTGGTCACCAGCGCGGTGCCTCCCGCCGTTGCGAGCAGCAATGCAGCGACCAAGGGCCATCTCGGCATGGTCAGTCTCCTTGAAGTTGTTGAAGCTTATCGGACAGGGCTGCCCGTGAAATTTCACCGACATGGGTGGCGACGATCTCGCCCTCGGCATCGACGAAGATCGTGGTCGGAAGGACACCGTTGCCGGCCACGTCCATGAGACCCATCTGCTTGTCGAGCACCACCGAGCGGGGCGATATCCCGCTCGCGAGCAGGTAATCGGCAACGGCCTGCCGGTTCTCGCCCTGGTTGGCGAGCAGTATGGGGATGTCCGAGTTCGCCGCTTCCTCGGCGAGCATGGGAAGCTCCCGTCGGCAAGGCGGACACCAGGTCGCCCACAGATTGATCGCGAACGGTTTGCCCGCGAGATTTTCAGGCGTGATCTCGGTGCCATCCATTCCGACCAGGACCGGCAAATCGGGAAGGGGCCGGGCTTCGGGTTGAAGCATGGCCGAGGCGGCGAACCAGATTGCGGCGAGGACCGCCAGCACGCCGAGAGCCCTGCGCATCGCGCGCACCGGGCGCATTCGCCAGGCCAGAATTGCAGCGGTCGCGAGCAGTCCGGCCCAGGCTGTGAACCCGCCTTGCCAGAAAGCGAGTACAGTCCACGGATCCACCGCGTAGGCCTCCCAATGAAGCACGACATAAGCGACCCTTGCCGCCACGAGGCCGACGAGGACGGCCATGCCTGTCGCGGGCGCGGCCCTGCCGTTTTCGGCGACCAGGATCCGATCGACCAAGAACAGGAATCCTATCAGCAGGCCGACTGCCAGCAGGCGATCGGCTGCGAATGCGAGAGGTCCAAGGGAAACGGTGCTGCTCATCGCGGGCCATCTCGGGACCGCAGCTTAAGCGAGACTTACGGCGGTTAAGACTGCTATAAGCCGCAGGCGTCATTCGCCGCTATCGGAGGTTCGAATGCGAATTCTGGTAGTTGAAGATGACGAAGTACTACGCGAAGGCCTCGACGCCGGTCTCTCGCTCGAAGGGCATACGGTAGATCTTGTCGAGACCTGCATGGATGCGCGGGAGGCTGCCGCGAGCTATTCGTATGACGCCCTGGTTGTCGATATCGGTCTTCCGGACGGGTCGGGGCTCGATCTCGTTCACGACTTGAGGCTTTCCGGCAACACCACCCCGATACTTGTCCTGACGGCCCGAACGATGGCAGAGGACCGCATCGAAGGCCTCGACCGCGGCGCGGACGATTATCTTGGCAAGCCGTTCGATCTGGGCGAACTCGCCGCACGGCTCCGGGCTCTGGTTCGCCGCGCTAACGGTCGCACCGAGCCAAGCGTCACGATAGGACCGCTCGCGATCACTCTGGCAACCCGCCAGGTGATGCTGAAGGGCCGAGAGATCGAGCTGTCACGCCGCGAATTCGCAGTGCTCGAAGTGCTCGTCCGCCACCCCGGTCACGTGATCTCGCGTTCCCAGATCGAAGAGGCAATCTACGGCTGGCAGGAGGAAGTTGGCTCGAACGCCGTCGAGGTGCACATCCACAAGCTTCGCGGCAAGCTTGGGGCCAATTTCATCGAAACCGTGCGCGGGGTCGGATACAGGGTACGCGAACAATGACATCGCTAAGGATACGTCTTTTCCTTCTTGTGGCAGCGGCCACCGCTATCGTGTGGGCCCTGGCTGCTGCCTGGACCGTGCTGAGCGCGCGCGCCGATGTCGAACGGGTGCTCGACCGAAGATTGCAGGAGGCCGCCATGATGGTGGCCTCGCTCGGCTACGATACGCAGCAGACATCGGATGCGGCGCAAAGCGGTGCCGCCTCCGTCGCGCTGCCGTCCTATGATCGGCAGCTGTCGTGCCAGATCTGGTCCGTTGGCGGGCAATTGCTTGGCGCCTCGCAGGGTGCGCCCGGGGCTGCGATGTCGGACGGCGAGGCGGGATTCAGCGAGCGGATGATCGCTGGCAATGCCTGGCGGGTCTATACGCATGTCTCCCCCGAAAACGGCTTGCGAGTAATGGTCGGAGATACGATTGCGATGCGCAGCCGGCTTATCACCGATCTTATGCGCGGATTGATCGTTCCGGCCACGATCGGCCTGCTCGCGCTCGCCCTGCTGCTCTGGATCGGGATCGGACAGGGCCTTTCGCCGATCCGGCGAATAGCTGCGGAGATCGGTGATCGTAGCCCCGAGGACCAGTCTCCGCTCGTGGTCGACCGCGTGCCCGATGAGCTATCCCCGCTGACTCGGGAAATCGATGAGCTGTTCGCGAGGATAGCGCTCCTGCGGGATGGTGAAAGGCGGTTCCTGGCCAGCGCTGCGCATGAAATGCAGACCCCGCTGGCCGGTCTCAAGACGCATGCGGAAATTGCTCTGCGTACCGAGGACGAGAATGCGCGCCGCAAATCGCTGGAGCGCATCAGGCAATCCGTCGACCGCACCACACGCCTGGTTCGTCAGTTGCTGGATCTTGCAAAGGAGCGGTCTGCCAGAGTGCCGGCCACTGAAGCCTCCGCATCGCTCGGTGACGCCTTCGACGAGGTCATCGAGGAGCTGGAGCATCTGGTTGCCGAGCGTAACGCCAGCGTCCAGATAAGCCAGGCGGCCCGGGATTTCGTGGCACCCTTGCCGCGTAATTCACTGGTCATTGCCCTGCGCAATCTGATCGAGAACGCCCTCCTTCACGGTCCAGCGAACAGCGAGGTGCGGGTAGATTCGGATGGTACAGGGTTTTGCGTGCGAGACGCAGGGCCCGGCCTATCGGACAGCGCGAGCCGGGCGATGCTCGAGCCTTTCACGAGGGACCCGGGTTCGAAGGCTCCGGGAAGCGGACTTGGTCTTTCCATCGTCAGTTCTGCGCTCGCGCCCGCCATGCGTCTGCATTTCGAGCGCATCGCCAGCGGATACCGGGTGTGCGTCCTGCCGGCAGAAACACAAGCGCCGTCGGAAGAGGTCGCGATCGACGCCAGCGAGTTCGCTTGAGGGTCCATCCACGATGCGCGAGAGGGCCTCGAACCGCCGTCTCGCCGCACCCTCCGTAAGGATGCCTTAAGGCAGGTTTTGTCTGCACGCGCGCACGAAATCTAAAGAAGGTATTTGCCAATGAACATTCTGCGCACATGCGTAATAGCCATGGCTGCGGCCACTCCCGCGATCGCGGAGGACGACAGGACGTCGCGTCACTCATCGCCGACGACGATTACCATTCTGCACACGAACGACATCCACGGTCGCCATGCTCCGTTCGAGGCCGCCCCGGGGGACGCTACCTCGCAAACAGGCGATCCCGGGCGCAGTCCCGCGCAGTTCGACCAGGCAGGTATGGTTGGCGGATTCCAGTATCTGGCGGGGAAAGTGGGTGAGATTCGCAAGCGCGAGGGTGAGGACAAGGTTCTCCTTCTCGATGCCGGCGATACATTCAGCGACGATTATGTCGGCAATCAGACACGCGGAGAGGCGATCATATCGCTGATGAACGCGCTGGGTTACGACATGATGGCGCTGGGCAACCACGATTTCGACTACGGAGTCGAGCGCACAAGGGAACTGCAGGATTTTGCGGACTTCCCGATCAGGGGCGCCAACGTTACCGAAAACGGCGAACCTGTGTTCGGCCAACCCTGGAAAGTTTTCACTGTCAACGGGGTCAGGATAGCGATCCTGGCCCTCACCTATCATTCGACCGACAAGACGGCGAGCGCGCAGAGCATTGCCGGACTGACCTATTCGAGCGGCATCGAGGCGACACGCCGCTATCTGCCTGAAATGCAGCGATCGGCGGATATCGTGATGCTGCTGTCACACCAGGGCACGGCAACCGACCGCAAGCTTGCGCGTGAGCTCGATGGCGTGGACATCATCGTCGGCGGGCACTCGCACGATATTTTTCGCCAGCCCGAACTCGTTGACGGAACATGGATTGTCCAGGCCATGGCCGACGCGGCAGTCCTCGGCGAACTGCGCCTGGAAGTCGGCGCGGACAAGAAGCTTCGAAAGGTGACCGGCGCAGCACACCAATTGTGGAACTACCAGATCGAGCCTGATGCAGGTATCGCCGAACTCATATCCCGGATCGACGAGCCCTTTGCCGAGGCCATGAATGAAGTGCTGGCTTATTCGGCCGACCGAATTCCCCGCGATTACCGCTCGGAAAGTCCATTCGACAAGATGGTCGGCGAATACATGATCGAGGAAACCGGTGCCGATGTGGCCCTGATGCCGGGCGTTGGATACGGCATTTCGATCTACCCCGGCAACGTGACGCGCGACCGTCTTTACACGCTCCTGCCCCACCCTGCGAAACTGGTGACTTTCGAAATGAAAGGCAGCGATCTTCTTGCTGTCCTGGAACAAAGCGCGACAAACCAGAATCCGGGAGATCCCATGAAGGTGGTCGGCGGGCTGGTGCAAGCGGCCAACATCGGCTGGACAGTGGATCTTAACCGGCCTCTGGGCGAGCGCGTAAGCGAGGTGACGGTCGGCAACACACCTATCGACCGTGAGCGCTGGTACAGGGTCGCGACCAATTCCGGGATGGCGAACGGACTTCACCGCTACGATTTCTCCGGCATTCGCGGCAAAGAGGTCCACGAGCGCAGCGTCACACAGCTTGTCGAAGACGTCATGAAGCGCAAGCGCGTAATTTCCCGTCCGGCGAGCGGATCGACCCGCCTGGTCAAGGTCTACGAGTAAGGCAGACAATGCGAGGCTCGGCGTGCCGTACCGACGCGCCGGGCCATTGCTTGAATCAAGCGTCAGATGTGAGATGTTCGTGACGTATCGGTGCTCCAAGAGGCCGCGCTTTTCCAACGCGCAGGGAATTGGCGATCGCGAGCAAGGAACTTGCAGTCATTGTGAGCGCCGCCAGCAGGGGGCTCATCGTGCCCATAACGGCAAGCGGGATCACAATCGCGTTGTAGCCCAGCGCCAATGCGGCATTGCGCCGGCCCGTAGACCGATATTGGCGTGCAATGACCATGGCCTCACGTACTCGTTCTAGCCCCCCTTCAAGGATTGCCACCGAGGCACTGGCGGTCGCGGCGGCGTGAGCGCGCTGTACCGAAATCGAGCAGTCCGACGCCGCCATGGCCGGCGCATCGTTGACCCCGTCGCCCACGAAGACAACCGGACGGGCCAGCGCGCGTACCAGATCCGCCTTCTCCAGCGGAGAGAGGCTTGCGGCAATCTCCTCCGGTTCCAATCCTACCGCCCGTCCAACGTTGAGCGCCGATGGCAAGGCGTCTCCAGTCGCCATTTGCAAACGGGCACCATGGCGACGCAGATGACCGATCAGCGGCGCGACGCCAGGATCGACCTGGTCGTCGAGGTATATCTGGCCGACGGCAACGCCCTCAAGCCTGACCTCGAGCGTTGCTGCGCGCGTCTGGCAGTCACCGTCCGGAGCGATGCCGGCCACCTCGACGGATTTCCCATCCAAGTCCGTCCCGATGGCCTTGCGCGCAAGGCGCAAGCCCCCTGGACCGTTTGCACCTGCTGCGGCGACAATGGCGCGCGCGATCGGGTGATCGATGCCGGTTTCGGCGCGCGCTGCAAGCGAGAGCAACTCCCGTGTCGACAAATGCGAGAGACTGACGATCCGCGTCACTTGAAGCGTTCCGGACGTCAGCGTCCCGGTCTTGTCGAAGACGACTGTTCCTGGCCGGGCCAGCGCGTCGAGAGAGGAAGGATTGGCAATACGCAGACCGCATTTGCGCCCCGCGCCTACCACGGCCAGCGACGCAAGCGGGCGTGCGATGGCGAGCGCGCAGGGGCAGATTACGATGAGCGTGGTCAGCGCCCGTGCAAGGGCGCCCTCGATGCCGACGCCTTGAAGCAGGCCGAGTCCCAGGGCAAGCGCCGCCAGTAAGGGCGTTGCGCGCGCGAGCACGGCCAGCACGCTGTCGTCAATCGAGGTCTGCTCTCCCTTTGCGGCCAACTCGAGAGCAACCCGCCCGCCCATGCGGTCGATCAACCGATCATCGAAGGGGCGTGCAACTTCAAGGACGAGCTGGCGATCGAGATTGAGGCAACCGGCCTCGACCAAATCGCCTTCCCCGACGCGCAGAGGTGCGGATTCCCCGGTCAGATACGCGGTATTCAGGCGGCTGCGGCCCGCAACAATTCGTCCATCGATAGTTACTTGCGCGCCTGCAGGCACCCGCACCCTGTCTCCCAGGCCCAGCTCTGAAATCGAGACCGCGGGACCGCCGGATGCGGGCCAGGCCGTTTCCGGTGCTGCAGCTTCCAGTTCGATAAGCGCCGCGATCGAGCCTGCCCGCACGCGGGTCTCGATCCACTGTCCGGTCAGGCGCAGGACGATAAGCATCGCCGCTGCGTCGAAATACACACTGGAGCTGCCGCGCATGAGCTGCAAGCCGGAAATCAGGATCGCGCCGAGGACCCCTCCGGAGATCAAGGTATCGATAGTGTAGCTGCGCAAGCCGAGCGAGCGCCAGCCCATCGTGAGGATCGCGCGGCCGGCGACAATCACCGGAACCAGACAGGCACCTGACGCCAGAGCGAGCCACCAGGCGGCCGAGGGAGGGACGCCGCTGCCGAAGTAAAGCACGAATGCAGCCCCCATCGACCACATCGCAAAAAATACGCCGATGGCCAGTCTGTAGGTCAGAACCTCGGTGGCTGCACTGAGCCGGGCCAGCACCACCGGCAAATGAAAGCGCTCGACCATGCGGTAGCCGGCCGAAGCGATGCAGGCCTCGATCTCGCGAAGCGAGCAGAGGCGAGGATTCCAGTGCACAAAGGCCGAAGCCGTCAGGTAGTGAACCCCGGCGTCGAGAACACCTTCGAGCTTGCGCAGGCGGTGTTCGAGACCCCGCGCGCATCCCCCGCAAAACAGTCCGTCGACGGCCAGAAGCTGCCGCGAACCTTTTCCGGTTTCAGCGTCCCGTGCCGGTCCCCAGCAATCTGCCTTCGACGATCTTTCCATAGTAGGTGTCCTGACCGTGGTTCGCCGCCGCATTGTCCGCCACGCTGCCCGTCTGTCGCGGATCTCTGGGTCGCTCTTGGCTATCGATGAAGGCTGCGGCATCCCAAGCTTCCTGGTCCGTCAGCGTGCCGCCCTGCCCCATCGGCATATTGGCTTTGATAAAGGATGCAGCGGTATTGACCCGCGCCATGCCCGCGCCCCAGTTGTAACTGTTCGGCCCCCAGAGAGGGGGGAACACCAGCTTGCCGTTCAGATCACGCTGCCCTTGCCCGTTACTGCCATGGCAGGCCGCACAATTCTGCTCGTAAACCTGTGCGCCGCGCTGCGGATCATAGCCAAGCGCGGTTTTTTCGAGTTCCGGATAGCCTTGGCCGGGGAGGCTTTCACCCACCGGCGCCCCGCTCGCGAGCCAGTGAAAATACATCTGGAGATCCTTGTAAATCGGATGGCCGGCGGGTGGAGGGCCGCCCGAGGGCGAATCCTGACCGTTCATGGAGTAGGTGAAGCAGCCCCGCAGCCGGTCCTCCATCGTGTTGATCTGTTTGTTCTTCGAGCGGTATTTCGGATATATGACGTAGGCGGCCCACATCGGCGCCGAATTGGGTTCACGGCCCTTGTCGAGATGACAGCTGGCGCAGGACAATTCATTACCCACGAAGTCGGCGGCATTGGTCTTGGTGTTTACGAACAGCGCCATACCCCGGCGGATTGCATCGCCATCGGGCCCGTCGGGAATGGACGTTTCGGCGGGAGGGCTGAAATAGGCGGCAGCCATGTCGCTTTCGCGCTCCGAGCTGTTCGTGGGGTGACTGCCATCGTCGCCGAGAATGCCGAGATCGAAGGCAATCGAGCCAAGAACAAAGAGGCCAGCACCGCCCGCAAGGGCGAGAATGGCGCGCTTGGCTCCGTCACCTGCCTTGCGCTGCTGCGGACTATCGCCGCCCTCGACGATCCGGCGCTCATTCTGTTTCATCTCTTCACCTCGTCGGCTGTGGTGGCAGGAGCGGGCACGGGTGGCAGTGTTGCGAGATAGTCGGCTACCGCCGCGCGATCGCGATCGTTCAAAGCGTTCGCGATCACATTCATCATCTTCTGGCGAGAATTGTCGCGCTCGCCCGATACCCATGCCGCAAGCTGCGAAGCGGTGTAAGACGGATGCTGCGCCGCTAGACCGGGAAAGCCCGGAGTGACACCGAAAGCCGATGGACCGTGGCACGATGTACAGGAGGGAACTCCGATCGACCAGTCACCTGAGAGGACGAGCTCGCGCCCCCGTTCGAGGTTACCGCCAAGAGAAGGTCGAGCGGTCGACGCCGCGCGCATCGAAGCGTAGTATCGACCGAGTCCCTCACGCTCAGTCTCAGAAAGCGAGCGGGCGACAAGCTCCATATTCTCATTGCGGCGTCGCCCCTCGGTGTAATCGAGCAGCTGCTTGGCAATATAGTCAGCGGGAAGTCCCGCGAGGCGCGGAACGGTATCGGCACCCTGCCCCCGGTCCCCATGGCACGACGAGCAGGACCAGACCTCGCCGCGGCCTTGATTCACCAGTTCGAGAATGCCGGACGATATGCCCATGCCGCCTGCCAGGGGTTTCACTTCCGGCTGCGGGGAAAGCGAGGAATCGAACCTCGCGGCGATCTCTTGGCCTCCTGCAAACGGACCGGCATCGGCAATCTCGCGCCTGAGAGCCGCTACCCTTTCACCGGAGATTGCCTGTTTCCGACCCGCGAAGCGCGCCTGCAAATAGGTTGCGAGCCGGGCGATTTCCGCGTTGTCGAGCGCAGAGGCAAAGCTCGGCATATGACCGTCAAAGGTTTCATCGCCCACTCTGATTGGTCCGTCGATGCCGCGCAGAAGTATGCTGGCGGCGATTTCCGGTCCCCCGGCGAGGAAAGGCGATTTGTCCAGCGGCGGAATGGCAAACTCGACGCCCTCGCCGCCAGGCTGGTGGCACGTCGTGCAATTGGCTTCGAACAGCTTGGCACCGGTCAGGCCGAGACCCTGTTCGCTTTGCGGCGAGAGCACCGTTTCGTCAGCCCGCCCGACAGCGACCGCATAGGAACTCTGATAAAGCAGAACTCCGCCCCAGAGTGCCAGCGCGACCGCGAACATGATGACGCCGATCGGTATCTGGCGCATCTCCTCGTAGGGTTCGAAGTTCTCGCCCGGACGCGAAGGTTCCTCGGGGCGCGTCACTCGCGAGGCTCCCGGCTTTCATACCCGTAGTCGCGAACCGAATCCTCACCCGCGGGCATCGTGCGGTCGAGCGCCAGCAGGTAGGCCACGAGATCCTCGGCATCCTGCGTGGCTACAACGACACCCTGGTCGGGCGCATCATCCTTCGGGAGCGCGACGACGACATCCCCCGGTTCTGCCTCCGGTTTCACCTCGAACAGGTAGGGATAGGCGGGCATGATGCTCCAGTCGAAGATGGCGCGCGGTTGATAGAGATGCGTGAGGTGCCAGTCCCTGCTCGGAAGGCGAGCGCCGACGTTCAGCAGGTCGGGTCCGGTGCGCATGGTGCCAAGCTGGTGGGGACGATCGTAGACATAATCGGAGGCGACCGCGGCCCGCCCCCAGCCGCGCTGGGCATCGGGTGCCTGCTCGGGGCCACGCGGCTGCTGGCTGTGGCAATACACGCACCCCTGCTCGACATAGACCTCGCGACCGCGCAGCTCCTGCTGCGTATAGGGTTGCAGGCCCGGCGTTCCTTCGAGCGGCCTGATCTGCGCGGCTGGCGCAATGACCAGAAGCACGGTCGCGAAGGCCAGAATACCGAGAGCAACGGCGGCCAGAGGAACAATGCGGTTCATGATTCTACGGCCGGTTCAGGATGGTACCCGGTTTGCGGAACCCAGGCGGGACCGCGAGCCAGCAGGGCAAGGACATGAATACCGAGAAGAAGGTGACCGGCGGTCATCAGCGCCCCGCCGACCGAGCGCCATTCGAGATAGACAAGCGTGACGCGTACGCTGTCGGCGAACGGACGGGTGGCATCGAGCATGGCGAAGCCCTGCAGCAATCCGCCCGCCGTGAGCGAAACAAAATAGATCGTGAAGCCGACCACGACGAGCCAGAAATGCCAGGCGATGGCGCGCGGCCATGGCCAGGCGCGCCCGGTGGTGCGCGGCAACATGTAGTAGATAGCGCCGAACATGATCAGCGACACGAAACCATAGGCTCCCAAGTGCGCATGACCCACGGTATAATGCGTAAAGTGCGTAACCGAGTTCACGCTGCGCAAGGCTTCGATCGAGCCCTGAAACGAGGCGAGCGTATACATCAGCGCGCCGAAGGCGATGAACCGCAAGGGCAGCGATTCCTTTACCGCCCACAGATTGCGGGCGACCAGGACGTGCTGGTTGATGGCCACGGCAATAACCGGGATGAACATCATGACCGAATGCACGATCGACAGCGTGACGACCCACGTCGGAACCGGTCCGCCGATAAGATGATGCATGCCCACCTGGCTGTAGAACAGAGCGAGCCCCCAAAACCCCAGCAGGGACAGACTATAGGAATAGATCGGTTTGCCGATGATCTTGGGGATGAAGTAATAGGCAGCCCCGACCCCCAGGGGCGTCAGCCACAGGCCCAGGACATTATGGGCGAACCACCAGTTTACGGTTGCCTCCTGCGCGCCGGAATGGATGTAGGGTATATTGGCGATGGCGAACAGGATCGGAAACCAGCAGAGCGCGGCGAGGTAATACCAGCCCGTGACATAGATATGATCGACGTCGCGCCGGGCCGCCGTCGCCAGGAGCGGGACGACGAAGAAGGCCCCCGCTACGGCGAGCAGGATGTCGATCTGCCAGGGTATCTCCAGCCACTCCTCACCGTCGGTCCAGCCATTGGCGATCGCAACAGCGCCTGAAGCCACACCGATATTCCAGAGTATCGCGCCGACAACGGGAAGGCGCGCGAAGCGCAGTGGAGTGTGGAAAATCCTCGGTGCCACCCACATCGCAACCGCGATGCCGGTCATCGAAAGCCAGCCATAAGCGACAAGATTGAGATGTACGGTGCGTGCCCGGCCGAAGGTGAAAAACGCCTGCTCCGTCAAAAGATCCGGCAGATGAAGCTTGAGAGAGGCCAGCAGCCCGAAGGCCGATCCGATCACCAGCCAGAAGACCCCGCTCCCGACGAGCAGCAGGACGGCGGGGCGGGAAACAACGTCGAGACCGGCCCTGCGCACATCGTACTGGTTACGGTCGATTTCGGGGGCATGCTTCGGCGTGTCGACGTCAGGCGTCCCGGCCTCGCCTTCAGCGAAGATCGTGTACGCGTCTTCCTGCTCGACCTTCAGCTGATGATTGCTGATCGCCCAGATAAGTCCCGCGAGCGCAAGCAGTGACACGGCAAAGCTGAGCGCCAATAGAAGCCCGACAGTCAGCGGCATGCGAGCCTCGCTGCCAAAAATATCGAATTATTTGCCCGGGAAAAACTTGCGATCGGGCGAGCGCTAGTTGGATGCGGCACGGTTCAATCCATAATCCGGGAAAAAGAGGGCGTCCCCCAGCCTCGCGCTGTTGCTGGACACACCCGCCGAACCGATCTGGATTTCGAGGGCCCTCGCCATCCAGCGCCAATCTCGATCATTCTCGCCTCTCTCCCGCACACGCAGTCCGGAGTGTACTCCTCCGGTGAACTGGCGCGCATGTTCCGCGAACCTTAAGGCAGTCTTAAGAGAAAGGCGCGCGCCTCCGCCGCTGTGTTACCGCTCCCAATCTCCCTCGTGACGAAAGTACCTCGTACACAGTCCAAACGGAGTCATTGGTGGTGGGCGTATACTTTTCCAGCCACCTAAGCTTGCCTTAAGATTGGCAGGCGAGCCTGCTTAAATTGTGTGGTTCCGGCTTCGACCGCCAGCAAGGTGGGTCGCTGATTTGTTTTTTGAAAGGTCGACTATTTCCAGAACTCGCAATCTCGATCGCTCCACCCATCCTCTCCCCCCGAACGGGGCGTTCGGTCGGGCTCCCTGCCAAGACAGTCTCTTGGCAGGGAGCTCTTTTTTGTTCGGGAACTGGGGGGAATTCTACCGTTAGAGGATCAAGCCGCGCGGGCGTCCACCTGCGCATTCCGATCGACGATGCAAGCACGGGGTACAGGATCGATGAGCGAGAAGAATATCGAGATATTGACCCGGCGTACCCTCCTCGCACTTTGCGGTGCGGTTGGCATGATCACCTTCACGGGTGCATGTACGACGCTAGCTGCCGAGCCGACCGCGGATTCGATACATGTTTATGGCCCCGGTGGACCTGCCCCGGCCATGAAAGCCGCGGCGGAACTCTTCGAGCAGCGCACCGGTACCCGCGTCACGATCATGTCCGGCCCCCTGCCGAAATGGAAGGATGCGGCGCGGCTCAATGCAGACCTCATTTTCTCGGGCAGCGAGAACATGATGACCGAGTTGTCGACCGTGTTCGAAGGACAGATCGACACATCGACGGTCGAGCCGCTCTACATCAGGCCTTCGACTATCCTGGTCAGGCCGGGCAATCCCAAGGCCATCACCGGCATTCGCGGTCTTGCCTCGGGCGGCAGGCGCGTGATGGTTGTTGCCGGAGCTGGCCAGATCGGAATGTGGGAAGATGTCGCGGCGCGTAGCGGCGAGCGCGAATTGCTCGCCGGTTTCCGTGCCAATATCGTGGCTTTCGCCGACAACAGCGGTGCGGCGCTCGAGCGCTGGAAGAGCGATCCGACCATCGATGCTTGGCTAATCTGGAATCATTGGCAAATCGCCAATCCGGAGATCGCGGACCAGGTCCCGGTTGAATCCGATCTGACCATCTGGCGGCCGATGGATATTGCATTTACCTATAAGGGCAAGGGAGATGCGGATACGCGCGCGTTCGCCCGATTCCTGACATCAAGCGAAGCGAGGGCGATCTTTGAATCGCAAGGCTGGAAGCGATAGGCCGCTCTCCGGTAGGATTCGCGGATACCGGGCACATGAAAGGGGATGGCTTCGTGGTTCCATGACAACCGTCCAGCCGCAGGGGTGGCCCCTCAGCGTGTGGCTGAGGGGAGAATGCGCCGATCGACGATGGTTACGCGCCGAAGTTTTGCCTCGATGACCAGTCGCTCGAGTACGCCATTCCCCGCAAAGGCGACGACATAGCGGGGCTTCAGGTCGAGCATCTGCTCGTTGCGCTTGAACCCTGCACGTGCGCCAAGCCGCCTGTCGAGCGAGAAAACGAGCTGCTGCACATTATGGCGTTCGGCCCAGCTCGCTGCGAGCCGGTCGGCACCCTTGCTGTCACCGCCATGGACCAGAAACATGTCGGGAACCCGGTCACGGACCTTGTCGAGGGTCGCCCAAACCGCATTTGCGAACATCTTGGCTCCATCGGTGCTTGGGAAGGACGAACGGCCCCCTGCAAAGACGACCGGTGTCCCTTCGGGTGAGTGGGCATTGCGACGTCGCTCGGCGCGTGCCCGCAGGAAGTCCCGGGCGTCGATGACGGCCGATGTGAAGGTCCCGGAATGGCGCGAACGGGAACCGGACATGGGCCGCCAGGACGAGCCCATTTCTTCTCGGTACAAGGTGGCCGCCATTTCTCGCATCTGTTCAAACGCAACCATGCTGGCCTCGGCCGCCTGCGCGCGTCCGATCTGTTCCTCAAGGTTGCTCGAATGCACTTCGGAGCCGTCGGCGCACGCAAGCAAGGCTCGTATTTCGTTGCTCGCGCGGTCGAGCTGGGATGATTTGCGCGTAGCTGCGCGGTGAAAGAGATTGACGAACCCCCAGGCGATGTCCTCGGCATCGGCCTCGAGCGCCGTACCGGCGAACATCGAAAAGAGATCCGACCAGACGCCTGTGAGCGTTTGATCGATGGCATCGTCGCACGGAAAGTCGGTCTGATCGAAAGGTGCCGGTTTGATACTGAAACCTGACAGATCGAGCCCTGCCAGTTGTTCGATGAAGCTGTTATACATGATCTGGTCTCCTGATTTTTAGCGGCGGAGCGAAGACTCGATTTGCTCACCTCGTCACCGGTCCGCCGGAGCCCGATCAGGGCCGGGACAAGGGGGCGGGCGCACCGCGAGAGCGGGAAACCTGCGGCCCTAGGCTGGCGCGGGCCACACGGGCCGACGGGCCGCAGGTTGCGCCAGCCCCCGCCCGGCCCAGGGCCTCTCCGAGCGGTCCAGGGACGGGAAACATCGACCTGTCGCGCCGATGAAGAGCCTGGAGCGGTTCGAGGAAAGCAACTGGATGGCGGCTCGCCGATGTCGTCTTCCGGACGCAAGTGCCCGCCGCTTTCCTGTCTTGCATGGTCATCGGGTCCCACCGTGTTTCCCGTGCGCGCTAATCGGCGAAAAGCCGACCTAAGTTTGCCTTAAGCTTGCCCTGCAATTCGCTCTCAAAATCGTGAGGGGAGAGATTGCGTGGTACTGAACTTCAAGCGTTCCACCGTATTCATGTCCGCCGCCGCCTTGGCTCTAGGCGGCGTGGCCAACGCCGCTTCCGCATCGGATGCGGAACCGACTGGCGCCCAATCAGAGGATTCTGTGGAGGTTACGATCCTCCAGCTTGCCGACCTGCATGGACAGATGGACCCCCACCAGGATCTGTTTCTCGAAGACGGCGAAATCGTCTTCCGCGAGCGTGGCGGTCTTGCCCATATCAAGACGCTGGTCGAACAGGAACGCGCGGCCAACCCGGGACGAACGCTTCTGATCGACGCGGGCGATCTTTACCAGGGCGACGGCTATTCGGCCATGTCCAAAGGCGAGGCCCTGATCGGCCCGCTGCGCCATCTCAAATATGACGTGATCGTGCCGGGCAACTGGGCGGTGGTCTATGGCAAGGACCAGATGATCAGGCTCGAGAACAACCTCGGGACGACACCGATCGTCGAGAACATCTATCATGCCGACACCTTCGAGCCGATCTACGAGCAGACCATGATCCGCGAGATCGAGGGTGTGAGGCTCGGTTTCCTGGGTCTCGATGATCCTGATGTCCCGCGGCGGCAGAACCCTGCGATGAGCGATGGCTTGGTGTTCAGCGAGGTCGACGGTCGCCTCAAGAACAAGATCGATGAGTTCGTGGCAGCCAACGATATCGATGTGATGTTTCTCATCACTCATCTTGGGGTCTTCAAGCAGATTGCCATTGCCGACAGTCCGGTCAGCGAGCACGTCGATTACGTGCTCGGCAGCGACACGCACGAACGCATCAGGCAGCCTTTGCAACGGCGCCATGCGAAAGTGACCGAACCGGGTGCCTTTGGCACTTTCGTCGGCAAGCTCACGCTGACGATCAGTGATGGCGAGGTTGTCGGCGACAGCTATGAACTGCTCGACGTCGACCCGGATAAGTATCCAGCCGATCCCCAAATGGCCGCTCTCATAGAGCAGGCAAAGGCTCCGCACCGCGAGGAACTAGAGCGGGTGATGGGGTACACCTCGACCCCCATCTATCGTTATCTCACCGTCGAGACGCCGATGGACAACATGATAACCGACGCGTTTCGCTGGAAAACAGGCACGCAGATCGCGCTTTCCAATGGCTTCCGTTACGGCAATCCCGTCGTACCGCAAAACGGTCGACCGGCGCCGATCACCATGGCGAACCTGTGGAACTGGATGCCGCTCAATACCAAGCTCAAGACAGGAAAGGTCAAGGGTGAGGTGTTGCACCAGTGGCTGGAAAACGAGGTCAACAACGCCTTCTCGCCCAAGCCGGCCTAGCGCTTCGGAGGCTATCTGGTCCGCTTTTCCGGTATCAGAATGCGCTTCGAGCCATCGCTCCCGAAGGGGCAGCGCATTACCGAGCTGCTGGTCGATGGACAGCCCTACCGGGCCGACGCAACCTACACCGTGACTTCCGTCATCCGTACAGGCGCGCCCGAAAGCAATTTCAACCGGCTACCCAATGTTACGGACGTCGAGGAACAGCCCTTCACCGTGCACGAAGCCATCGCCGGCTATTTGGACGAACAGGGCACCATTTCACCGAAACTCGACGGCAGGGCCGTTTCGAATGAGCTTGGCGAATACAGCTTCTCCACCATTCCAGGCGCGGATTACGAATTTCGCTAGACCGATCAACAAACCCAACATTTCACAAGGAAAGACAACGATATGATGAAATCAATCATGGTGAGCATGGCGGGCGTGTCGCTTGCGATAGCCGGTCCCGCCGCAGCACAGTCGCCCGAATGGACCACGCCGACGATCCAGGGCTACGGGAAGATCAAGAACTATCCCAACGCCGCCGAACGGCCCATTCCGGGTATGGAATACAAGCTGGTGTGGGCGATCGATTCGGATGCCCAGCGCGAAGGCGTGAACCGGACCCTGTGGTCGGCCGCCCGCGTCGTGAACCTCCTGACAGCCGGCGGTGTCCCGCAGGACGATATCGATATCGCGATCGTGCTCTACGGTCCGGCAATCGATGCCGCGCTGACCAACGAGGCCTATGCGGCTGCTCATGACGGTGCCCAGAATCCCAATCTCGAGCTGATGAAGGCGTTGCACGATTTCGGGGTGAAGTTTTACGCCTGCGGACAGACAATGGCGGGCAGCGACATTGCCGAGAGCGATCTCAACGAATTCACCGAGATGAGCCTCTCGGCCCAGATCGTCCTGACCAACTATGCGCTGCAGGGTTACGTCACAATGCCGGATGGCTGACCTGATGCCGGGGGCCAGAGCGATCCGGCCTCCATTGCCAGCGGCATGCCAGGCACACATCGTCGTGTCTGGCCCTCCTGTCGGCCGTCTTTGGAGCCGCTGCCCGCTTTTTCGCTTCAACGCTCCCGAAGGATATCTTCGCTTATGGCGATCACGTGCCGGTTTGCTCTTGGCCGCGAGGCCCGAACCAGTTCTTTCCTGTTAAGTGCTTCAGCGCTCTTCTCGGCGCTTCCGGCAACAGCCCAGGAAAGCCCGTCGCGGACAGTGGAAGTGACCGTCCCGGCTGGACCGGTCGATACGCTCGGAAGGTCCGCAGCGGTCGAACAGGATTTGCCTCCGGCCGCGCGTGCGCGCGCGCGCGCCGCATCCGGTCCGGAGCAGAGCGAGGACGGGTTCTCGATCACCGGCCAGTTCCGCGTTCGGGGTGAGGCAATCGATGGGCAGTTCAGATCGTTCGGCCCTGATAGCGAAGAACTCGTACTCCTGCAGACGCGTGTCGACGCGCAATACAAGATGGGCGATCTTGTCTTGGGCGGAGAGATAATGGACGCGAGGGCCTACAGCACCGCCGACAACAGCACACTGCGGCAAGCGGAGGTCAACGCGCTTGAGCCCTTGCAGTATTGGGCGCAGTACGATCTTGGCGATGGGCTTGGCGAGGGCACGAACACCACGCTGAAACTTGGGCAGCAACGCATGTTGCTCGGCTCTGCCCGTTTGATCAACAATCCGTTGTTTCGCAACACGGCAAACACGTATCTCGGTCTGCGCGGCGATATAAAGCGCGGCAACACGGACGGCCTGACAGCCTTCTACATGTTGCCGACCAGGATCCTCCCAGACGACATCGAAGGGTATTACGACAACCGGATCGAAATCGATCGCAATGGTTTCGACCTCCAACTCGCTGGCGCATTCTATCATCGCAAGGTCGCGGATCTGAATCTCGAACTCTACGCTTATTACCTCGGCGAAGGAGACAGTCCCGATTTCCAGACGCGCAACCGAAGGCTCTGGACACCCGGCATGCGTATCTACCGCGAGCCGAAGCGCGGAAAGCTGGACTTTGAGCTTGAAGGAATTCTCCAGCGCGGAAAGGCGCGGCGTACGGCAGCGGCCACCGACCTCGTCGATCGCGATGTTCGCGCCTTTTATCTTTATGGCGAACTCGGTTACCGGCTCGACAATGCGGTCGGCCCGCGTTTCGCGGTGTCCGCCACATACGGCTCGGGACAGGACGAGAGCGACAAAATTACGCGGTTCGACCAACTCTTCGGGGCCATCTTCCCCGACTACGCCCCGCCCGGCCTTTATGGCCCGACCACCCTGTCCAACGTCTCTTCGCTTGGCGTAGACGTGATCTGGACACCGGGAAAGTGGACCATCTGGAACACTTTCCGCCGCCTGCGCGCGCCCGAGCCAAACGATGTGTTCGGGCGTACAGGAATTAGGAACGGTCCCAATGGCGAGGTGGGAGACCAGTTTTTCCTTCGCGCGCGTTATCCCCTATCCCCGAAAGTCCGTTTCGAAATCGGCGGCGCCTTGTTGCTCAAGGGTGATTTCCTGAAAGAGGCGCCAAGCGTGATCAATGGGGATGACACGCGCTACATCTATTCCGATTTGACCTTCACATTCTGACATGTGGCGGCATCAAAGCATACGGGTTCTCGAACGACCTGCCGCGAAGTGCGGTAATCATCGGGCTTGCATCGGGCCGGATCGAAACCGCTTTTCGATCAGCGCATCTACCGCCAACACTCGTAGCCCCGCCTGTCCGCCCTGGGCGCGACGTTCGGTGTCTATCTTCCAGAGTTCGCCGCACTTGCTGCGCATGCGATCCTCCAACTCGCTCGGTCATCGAACACAGGCGGCACAGCGGAGACAACGCGGATGCAGCAGATGATCGAGGTTGATCCTGTTCGGTGGCAAGTGGTCGAAGAGATGCATCTGCGCCCCAGCCCGTCGGTCGATGCCCCGACCGCGATGGTTCAATTCCTTCTCCTCCAGACGCAGGCGGACACCCAGAGGCTCATTCGGCGGCTGGAGGGCGATGCGCAAGACCGCAGGGCCACGCGCCATGGTCACTTTTCCTGCGACGGGATGGACTTTCTTTGGGAACGGCACAGCGAAGCATGCACGTTCACGGTGGTTGCACGCGTCAGCGGGGTCGGTGAACTATGCCGGCAACTCCTGCCGCTGCTCGACCCTATTCCGGGCCAGGTCCTGCGAGCCATCAAGATTGCCGTCGAGAATGACCCTGTACGCATTCGCAATCTGCAACAGGAATGGCAGCTCAACCGGTCGGAAACTGTGGCAGGGCAAATCGGCGAACTGCAATTCTGGTCAAATTTCCGGCTGAACGAAGAAGACGGGTTCGGGCAGCTTCTGATCAAGCCCGGATCGATGGGACCCAACGAGACCGGTCGCGCGATCCAGCAGCTTCAGGAGCTGGGTAACTACCGCAACCTCGCACTGCTCTCGCTTCCGTTGGTGCGCGAACGCGAAAGCGAGCTCGCGAGATTGGAAGAACGCGCGAGCGCGATAATCAACCAGCTGGCGGGCCCGACCGATGATCTGGAGATCCTCGACGAATTGATCATCGCGGCAGGAGAAGTCGCGCATCTGCGCGATGGAGTCTCCTTCAGGCTAAGCGCCACGAGGGCCTATGGCCAGATAGCCAGCGACCGCCTCGAGAGTCTCGGCGCGCGCACGCTCAACGATTTCCAATCCCTGACCGAATTTACCAATCGACGCCTGTTGCCTGCCTTGCGGACATGCGAGAACTTTGCCGCTCGGATAGGCGATCTCGCGCTGCGGATCGAACAAGCCACCGGCTTGTTGCGAGCGCGGATAGAAACGCGGCTGAATGTTCAGAGTGGCGAACTCCTTCGCTCGCTCGGTGAAACCGCCAGCAACCAGCTGCGGCTGCAACATCTCGTCGAGGGACTGTCGGTATTTGCGGTGGGTTACTACGCGCTCGGACTGCTGGGGTATCTCCTGGCGGCTGTTCCGATAGCCTGGATCGGGCCGCACAAGACCTTCCAAGCCTATCTTGTCATCCCGATCTTGATCATGATTGGACTATTTCTTCGCCGCCAACGCCGTAAAGATCCGATAGATAGGGAACCGGATGTGTGAAGTAGACACCCCCAAACGTGCATGGATGCAATTGGGAGTGAATTGACCCCGTTCAAGAAGCGCAAGACTTCCAGCTTTCACGTTTTATTATGACAATCCTGCCCCGCGATCTCAGTCATTCCTCGCTCCTTCGGGAGAGGCTGGAAGTGTTCATCCGCTATCGACAGCAAATGATAGGCGAGTTGTGCGTTTTGCTGACTTCGGGAGAGCTGGCGCTCGTGGGTGCGAGGAACTTCGTTCAAAACGATTCAAAGTTAATGTGCGGATGTTCAACCCAACTTCGCAAAATTGGCCACCCCGGGTGCAGGCTGGCGCAAGTGGCGCATAGGTTTCGCAGACAGCCCACCAAGCTTCCCCACCGCATCAACAACCTTCGCAAGCCTGCCATCATCAATGCGATAGTAGACAAGCTTGGCGTCCTTGCGGGTCTTCACAAGGCCCGCGTTGCGAAGGACCGCCAGCTGCTGCGAAAGCGTTGGCTGGCCAATTGCGGCTATGTCGTCGACCTCGCCAACATTGCGCTCCGTGCCCGACAGTGCCTGCAGGATGCGCAGACGCACGGGATGAGCGAGGGCCTTCAGGGCATCGACCAACTCCTCGTCCGTCATTTGCGAGTCCCTCGCTTGGTTTCCTTCATGAACCAATCGGTCTGGCTCTTGGCAGAGAAAACAGTGTCGAGCGACGCGTCGGGCTGCGCCAACATGGCTTCCCCCGGAGCCCAGTTCGCAGGGGCGAGAACAGGCCCGTCATCGACTGCCTGAAGAGCATCGAGTGTCCTTAGCATTTCGGGCGTCGAACGGCCCACATTCGCAGGATAGCAGGTCATCGCGCGGATAACGCCGGTTGGATCGATGAAGAACGTCGTCCGAACCGTTGCGCTATCGTTATCGTTCGGCGCCACCATGCCGTATGCCCGGCCGATCACGAGGGTCGGATCCTCCACGATCGGAAAGCGCACCTCGATGTCGTAGCGATCGCGGATCAGCCGCAGCCAGGCGAAATGCGAGAACAGGCTATCGACGGAAAGCGCCACCAGCGCACAGTCGCGCTGTTCGAAGTCGCTGGCCGCTTGGGCAAGTGCGACAAACTCGGTCGTGCACACAGGCGTGAAGTCCGCAGGGTGCGAGAAAAGGATCAACCACTGCCCCCGGTAATCCGAAAGGCGAACATCTCCTGCCGTGGTGCGTGCGGAAAAGTCCGGGGCGACATCTCCGATACGTAGTCCGGCACACGGCGCCTGTCGTTCGGCATCGGCATTGATCATCTCGGTCATCGAGCCCTCATACCACTTGACATCCGAATAGCAAGACATATAAACGGTTTATGTAAGTGTATGGAGGTCAAGCGATGGCTGACGATCATAACCTCAACGGCGCCGCCGCCCAGATCGAGCGTGCCCAAGTCGACAAGTGTCTCCGCCCCTCTATTGCGGGATTTTTCGACGAGGCAACGAATACGGTTTCGTATGTCGTGCACGATCCGACGACGGATGAAGCGGCCATTATCGACTCGGTTTTGGACTTCGAGGTGGCCTCTGGCCGCACCTCGAACGGATCAGCCGATCGCATAATCGAGTATGTCACTTATAATAATCTGAAAGTGACATGGCTGATTGAGACACACGCGCATGCGGATCACATCTCAGCAGCTCCTTATCTGCAGGAACGGCTCGGCGGTAAGCTTGCTATAGGACGCGGCATCATTCGCGTGCAGGAGGTATTCGGCAAGCTCTTCAATGCGGGCACCGACTTCGAACGCGACGGATCGCAGTTCGACAAGCTGTTCGAGGACGGCGAGACCTTCAAGGTCGGCGAGTTGGAAGGCATTGCCCTCCATGTTCCCGGTCACACACCCGCCGATATGGCTTTCATCATCGGCGATGCAGCGTTCGTGGGCGACACTATTTTCATGCCCGATTTCGGGACTGCCCGGGCTGACTTCCCCGGCGGCGACGCGCACCAGCTCTATCGGTCCATTCGCCGGCTGCTATCGCTTCCGGACGAAACCCGCCTGTTCCTGTGCCACGATTACAAGGCGCCGGGCCGCGACGAATATGCCTGGGAAACCACCGTCAAGCAGCAGCGCGAAGAAAACGTGCATGTGAAGGACGGGGTGAGCGAGGAAGACTTTGTCGAGATGCGAACGACCCGCGACAAGACGCTCGCCATGCCGAAACTGATCATGCCCTCGGTGCAGGTCAATATCCGCGGCGGTCGCTTGCCCGACCCCGAAGACAATGGCGTCAGCTACATCAAGATACCGGTGAATGCCGTATGACGCTCCCCGGTTTCCCTGAAGCGGCGCCACTTGCCGGCTTGGCGGGCGGCATCCTGATCGGCCTGGCAGCCGCACTCATGCTGCTTGGCCTTGGGCGGATCGCCGGCGTTTCCGGCCTTGCCGCGAAGGCCGTCGGGCTCGGCGGTAGCGGTATCGCCAGGAGCGGCGCATGGATGTTCATGATCGGATTGCCGCTGGGAGCGCTGATCGTGATGCTGGCATCGGGCGGGATCGAAGCCAACTTCGCCAACCCCGTTACGCTTGCGATAGCTGGACTGGCGGTCGGTATCGGCACGCGTCTTGGAAGTGGATGCACCAGTGGGCACGGGGTTTGCGGTGTTAGCCGTCTATCGGGCCGCTCGATTGTCGCCACGCTTACGTTCATGGCAACCGGCGTTGCGACAGTCGCCATCATGAACGCGCTCGGGCTGGAGGTGTTGTAATGCGGACCGCTCTCACCTCGATCGCATCCGGCGTTCTCTTCGGCGCTGGCCTTGCTCTCGGTGGCATGACCGACCCTGCGCGTGTGCGCGGCTTTCTCGACATCTTCGGTGACTGGGATCCGACGCTTGCCTTCGTGATGGGCGGAGCCGTCATCGTAATGGCCGTTGCATGGCGGATCGTCCCGCGCCTGGCCGAACCGGTCTTCGCTGGCGAGTTTCACCTGCCGACAAAATCCGATCTCACCCCCCGTCTTATCGGCGGGGCAGCTCTTTTCGGTATCGGCTGGGGGATTGCAGGGCTGTGTCCGGGGCCGGGTATCGCCGCTCTTGTCATCGAACCTGTAGCGGCCGCGATATTCGTCGTCGCCATGCTCGCCGGGATGGCCGTAGTCTGGCTTTTGGAAGGGGCATCGTCATGAAGCTTGCCCACGTAAGCGACTCCTTCGCTGTCTCCCCTCAGCTGCAGGCTGGCGACATGCGCGGGCTTGCCGATGCCGGTTTCAGCACGGTGATCTGCAACCGGCCGGATGGCGAAGAGCCGAGTCAGCCGACCGTGGCATCGATACGAGAAGCTGCCGAAGCTGCAGGGTTGGCCTTCCATCACATCCCGGTCTCTGGGGGCGAGTTTCCGCCGCTTGCGATCGAGGCGTTCGCCAGGGTCCGCGCGGAGGCGGACGGCAAGGTGCTTGCCTTCTGCCGGACCGGGACGCGCTCCATCACGCTCGATGCACTCGCCAATGTTGAGAGCGAACCCGCCGAGGTCCGTATCGAGCGCGCCAGGCGAGCAGGCTACGATCTGTCGAGCTTGCGCGACCGGCTTGGCGAATAACGAGAAAATGCCGGAGAGTTTGTCATGGCCAGCAGCCTGAAACACGAAGTCGTCATCATCGGCGGCGGGTCGGCAGAAATTGCGACCGCATCCAAGCCGCACATGAAGAAGACTGCCTGATCGTGAGCGACAGCAATCCAGGGGCGGAAGGCGGGGCGTCCGGCTTGCCGCGCCGGCACAAGCCGGCACCGCTGGCGCAATATTTCCCGATTCTCGAGTGGGGCCGGACCTACAACGGATCGGTCCTGACGAACGATCTCGTCGCGGCGATCATCGTCACGATAATGCTGATTCCGCAGAGTCTCGCTTACGCGCTGCTGGCGGGGTTGCCACCGGTTGTCGGCCTCTATGCATCGATCCTGCCGCTGGTCGCCTACGCGATCTTCGGCACCAGCCGTACGCTTGCGGTGGGGCCCGTAGCGGTCATTTCGCTGATGACGGCGAGTGCTGCCGGGGCAGTCGCGGCGCAGGGGACTGAACTTTATCTCGAGGCGGCAATCACCCTCGCTGCCTTGTCCGGCGTGATGCTGGCCGTTCTCGGGTTCCTGCGGATGGGCTTCCTCGCCAATCTTCTCTCGCACCCCGTCATTAGCGGCTTCATCACCGCCAGCGGCATCCTGATCGCGACGAGCCAGGTGAAGCACATTTTAGGCGTATCGGCGGGCGGCGACAACTGGCCTGAAATGCTCGGCGGGCTCGCCGCCGCGATCAACATGATCAACCCTTGGACCCTCGCGATCGGCATCCCGGCGACCCTGTTCCTGTTTTGGGTTCGCAAGGGCTTGAGACCGGCACTGGTCAGACTGAGCCTGACCCCGCGCGCCGCCGACATCGCCGCCAAGGCAGGTCCGGTGATAGCGGTCGTCGCGACAATCCTCGTCACCATCGGCCTCGATCTTGAGGATCGCGGCGTCAATCTCGTCGGCGCTATCCCGCAGGGCCTGCCGCCTTTCGCCCTGCCCTCGACCGATCTCGGTCTCATCGGGCAATTGTGGGTTCCGGCTCTGCTCATCTCGATCATCGGTTTCGTCGAGAGCGTATCAGTCGCGCAAACGCTGGCCGCGAAGCGCCGTCAGCGGATCGCGCCCAACCAGGAACTGATCGGCCTCGGCGCAACCAACATCGCCAGTGCCTTTTCCGGCGGCTATCCCGTCACCGGTGGATTTGCCCGCTCGGTCGTCAATTTCGATGCCGGGGCGGAAACGCCCGCAGCCGGGGCTTATACGGCTGTCGGTATCGCGCTCGCGGGATTGTTCCTGACCCCGCTGCTCTACAGCCTGCCTATCGCCACACTGGCCGCAACGATAATCGTCGCGGTTCTCAGCCTCGTCGATCTCAAGACGCCTGGGCAGCTGTGGAACTATTCCAAGGCGGACTTCGCGGCGCACATTGCGACGATCGCCATCACGCTGCTTGCGGGCGTCGAGCTGGGTGTGATCGCGGGCGTTGGCGTCGGCCTGCTTCTCTATCTCTGGCGCGCCAGTCGCCCGCATGCGGCCATCGTCGGACGCGTCCCCGAGACCGAACACTTTCGCAATATGGATCGGCACAAGGTCTTCACGGTTCCGCACGTGCTGTCGATCCGGATCGACGAGAGCCTGACCTATCTCAACGCGCGCTGGCTGGAGGAATACGTGCTGGAGGAGATCGCCGACCGGCCCGACGTGCGGCACCTGATCCTGATGTGCAGCGCGGTCAATGAAATCGATGCCTCCGGTCTCGAAAGCCTCGAAGCGATCAACCATCGCATGATCGACGCTGGGATCGGCCTCCACCTTTCCGAAGTGAAGGGTCCGGTGATGGACCGGCTGAAGCGGACCCATTTTATCGACGATCTCAACGGGCAGGTGTTTCTGTCGCAGAACCGTGCTTTCAGAGAACTCTCCGCCAATGGCGGGCCACCTGCCGAACCAATCGGGGATGCCGCACGAGGGATGATTTGATGCCTGTCATTACTGACAAGGATGCGCGTCGCCGCGAGATTGAAGCTGTGATCGCACAAGGATGCGGTCATTCCTCCTTGGGTTTCCGACGAGGATGCGAAAGCTTCCTTCCTAGAGGGCTTGACCGCACTTCGCTCTTACTTGCGCCCGGTGAAAAAGGATTGAGCGTGACGCGTCATCGGATCTTTTGAAAGCAGGATCGGTTCACGCCGGTCCAGCTTTTTATCGTCAAAGGAGGCATCATGCTGCTCGAGAAAATCAAGACACCCGGCCTGTCCCACCTGTCCTACCTGATTGGTTCGGGCGGCAAGGCAGCCGTCATCGATCCGCGCCGCGACTGCGAATGCTATGTGGAAATGGCACGCGCCGAGGGGCTGGAGATTTGCCATATCTTCGAAACACATCGCAACGAGGATCTGGTGTCCGGGGCGCCCATCCTGAAAGAACTAACCGGCGCGCGTGTCCTGCACGGTCCCAATCCTGCGGAAACGGTCGAATATGCCGACACGGCGCACGAGGGTGATGAGTTTGAAATCGGCCAGCTCAAAATTCGAGTGCTGGAAACGCCCGGACATACGGACGATCATCTTGCTTTTGTGCTCCACGACACTGCCTATCCCGATGGGCCAGTCGGCGTGTTCACTGGAGACGCGCTGTTCGTCGGCGACGTCGGTCGCACCGATTTCTATCCCGATCGCAAGCGCGAGGTCGCTGGCCTCCTTTACGACTCGCTGCAGAAGATTATGGCGCTTGGGGACCAAGTCATTCTCTACCCGGCACATGGAGCGGGATCTGTCTGCGGATCGGGAATGGCCGAACGCGAGTTCTCGACCCTCGGCCACGAGCGCGCGAACAATCCGCGCCTGCAGTTCGAAAGCCGGGATGCCTTCATCGACTTCAAGGTGGAGGAAAACCATTACCAGCCGCCCTATTTCCGGTTGATGGAGCGCCTTAATCTGGAGGGCGGCGATCCTGCGCCTCGCGTGATGCGGCCCAAACGCCTGTCGCTGTCCGAATTGGGCGACATCGACGTCGATCACCGGGTGGATGTGCGCGAACCGCTTGCCTTTGCGTCAGGCCATCTTCCCGGTTCGATGAATCTGCCGGTCGGCATGATCTCGGCATTCGCCGGATGGTTCATCCGCGAAGGCGAGAGTGTCGCTCTCATTGCTTCCGATGAAGACCAGCTCGAAGCTGCCATGACGCATCTCGTGCGGATCGCACTCGACAATATCGAAGGCGGTTATATCGGCGTCGTGCCTGCCGCTGCGCAGGGCAAGGCGATGCGGACTATCCCGATGATCGGAACCGAGGAAATCGAGCGTCGCCTGGAAGGCGGCGAAGATGGGTGGACGTTGCTTGATGTCAGGGATGCGGACGAACGTGCGTCAGATGCGATCGAAGGTTCCGAGCATATTTATGTGGGCGAACTTAACGAGCGCTATCGCAAACTCGATCCGGCGCAGCATTACACGTTGATGTGTGCCAGCGGGATGCGTGCCACGGTTGCTGCCGGGTGGTTAGCGAGCCGCGGCTTCGACAAGCTGGACGTCTATCTCGGCTCCATGGGTGCGTGGAAGGCGGCCAATGGCTGAACCGGACCAGGCGGCCTTCTGGAATGAGGCTACGCACCGGACGATTACCTTTTCGGAACGAGGCCCAACGCGTTTCTCGCCCGAGAAGCCAATCGGCTCGCGCCCGGATCGAAGGTTTTGGCGATCGCCGATGGCGAGGGGCGCAACAGCGTTTTCCTCGCGCAGAACGGACATAGCGTTGTCGCAACCGACATATCGCGAGTAGCAATCGACAAGGCGCGCCGCCTGGCCAAGGAACGCGGCGTCGATGTAGACTTCATACGGGCAGACCTGACCGATTGGGACTGGCCAGAGGAGGGCTTCGATGCGGTAATCGCGATCTTCATCCAGTTTGCCAGACCCCGTTTGCGAAACAGGATGTTCGACGATCTGCGCCGCACCCTCAAACCGGGTGGGATCCTGCTTCTCGAAGGCTATCGTGAGGAACAACTGGGCTATGGCACGGGAGGGCCGCAGACTATTCGAGAATCTATATTCCGAACAGCTTCTGGATGCGGCATTCGCCGATTGGCACATCGAAGGTTTGGCCTCCTACGATGCCGAGATGGAAGAGGGCACCGGGAACTCCGGCAAATCGGCACTTATCGATCTCGTTGCACGGAAACCTCTCTGAGCAGGGGGCATTCGGGCCTGTTATTTGGGTTGTTGCAAAGCCGCGACGTCTCGCTCGAAGATCGCTTCGCCGTTCGATAACCGTCCGATCAGGCGCAGCTCACCGAACAGGTCGATGAACCGTCCCGACACCTGGCCGAGCCAGTGCCGCGCCCTCGCCGTTCGTGGGTTGTAGAAGTCGGCCTCCCAGTACCTGGCATCGTCGCGTTCGGCGAGCCAGATCGCGGCAAGGCCGCAATAGGTCGATATGCCGGAATCGGCGAAGGCGTTTCGCAGGAGGATACGGTCCTCGCGGCCGCGCCATCCATCGAAGCGCTTAAAGGAAGGAAAGGCCGCCTTCGCGGTATCGATGATCTCGTCGACTAGGCACTCATAGGCCCAGTCGACATCTTGGTCTTCGCCTTCATCAAGCAGGCGAAAGGCAACCACGGAGCCAGTTGGATAGCTGACGGAACGTCCCATCTCACCGCTCCTCAGGCTGCATCAGCGAGATCGACATCGGTCTCGCTTTCGCAGGATTGGTGACCCCCAAGGTCAAGCAACAGGCTGGCCGCTTCCTCGGCCTTGGCCGCGGCGGTGAGGATCGCGCGCTCGTCCGATTTGAGGATCTTGAGCCAGGACGCGATGTAGCTGGCGTGATGGTCGAGGTGGGTGACCGGAAGACCCAGTTCGGCCCCGAGGATGGCCGAGGACAGCTCGGCGATCAATTCCTCGGCAGCATAGGCATCGCTGCCAAAGCGATTCTTGAGATCGCGGTCGAGCCGCGAAGAATGCCCCGTCCAGTGCGACAGCTCGTGTGCGAGCGTTGCGTAGTAGTGGTCATAGGCTTCGAAGAGTTCGGCTGGCGGCATTGTGACGCGGTCGCGCAGCGGCTCGTAATAGGCCTGCGCACCATGATGCCGCAAGTCGGCGCCGATATGGGCAAAGAAGGCATCAAGGCGGTCTTCGCGTCCTTCGGGCTCAAGCGCGGCAACGAGTGGCTTGGGGTGATAGAACTCGGGGAGACCGTCGCATTGGTCAGCGTTGAACACGGCATAGGCCTTGAGCACGCGCCGGTTTTCGCTGTCGGCCTCGCCTTCGGCGTTCTCGACCTCCTTGGTATAGCTCTTGTAGAAGATCGCGATGGTCGATTTCTCGCCCTTGCGGACCTGTCCGCCGAGTTTCTGGCACTGGCGGTAGGTCATCCAGTAAGGCGAGGCGTAGCCGCAGCCATCGGCCACCATCCACAGCCAGAAGGTGTTCATGCCGCGATAGGGCGTTCCGCAGGCGCGCAAGGGCCGCGAAACCGGCACACCGCGCCACGGTTTGACCCATGGCTTGGTGCCTTGCTCAAGCTTTTCGATGATGGCGGCGGTGATGCGCTGGGCCGGCGAAGCTGAAGCGGTGCTGCGGGACTTGGTCATGGGAGTTCTCCTGATCGCCGGGACGGGCATGTCCCGGTTCAGGAAGAGCAAAGCTCCCTCTCCTCTCTCCTTGCTGCGTTTCACGTTGCACGCGCCGGATCTTCCGTCGGACACGGGGTTGCACGGCAAGCAATCGCACAAAGACCGATCCCCGCGGCTTGCCCATTCGCTTGCGATCGGCTAACCGCCCGCCAATGCGCCAGCTCCATTTCCTGTTTTTGTTGGCATTGCTCCTGGTCTCGCATGGCGGGCTTCCGGGATCGATTCCGCATCTGGAAGCGGCGCATGCACACGAGGCGGCAAGCGCGCATCATGCGCATGAGCACAATTCCGCCGATGTCATCGAGGTCGAGACAGACGCCGATTCGGTCGCGTCCGAAGATATCGTGCCGCACCCCGCTTCGCATTCGCACAGTTCGATTGCGATGCCGGACCAGACCGAGTTCGCGGGCAACGCCCCAGCGCCTCGAACACTTCTGCGGCCGGGCGAGACATCGCCTCTCATCGGCTTTTCGCCAGCTCCGTTAACCCAGCCCCCATCAGCCTGATTTTCTGAATCCGGCCCGCATTCCGGGCCACTTTCCGTTCAGACAATCAGGAGCAATCTATCATGCACGTGTCCACGCGTGCCGCCCTTCTGGCGGCCACGTTGGTGTGGGCGACCTCGGCATCCGCCCAGACGTACACACTCGAGGAGGCCGTTCGAACTGCGGTCGCCAGTTCACCGCAGGGCGAGGCGACCGCCGCGCGCCTCGACGGCCTCACCGCAGTGCGAAGCGCTGCCGATACCAACCCTGCACCCACGATCGATGGGACCGTCGAGAACATCGGCACCCCGGGCTTTTCGCAATGGCAGATCGACGGGACCTACAACCAGCGACTGGAGCGAGGCGGCAAGCGCGCGGCGCGTGTGGGCCTCGCGCAAGGCGATATCGCCGTTGCCGAGGCCGAGGCACTCGTTCGGCGTCTCGATCTCGCAAGCGAAGTCCAGGCGTTGTACGTGGAAGCGCAGGCTGCGGCCCTGTCGCTCGAACTTGCCAGGAGCAGGGTCGAGATCGCCGAGACCCTCGCCAATGAGGTGCAGCGCAGGGTCGATGAGGCGCGCGACCCTCTCTTCGCCGGTACTCGGGCCCGCACGCAACTGGCCGAAGCCCGAGTGGATCTTGGGCTGGCGGAACACGCCTTCGAAGCCGCTCTGGCGCGCCTGGCGCTTCTTACCGGCGGGGATCCAGGCAGCATCGGGGTCGTGACCTCGGGCTTCCTTGAAGCCGAAGAGATTGCCACCACCAGTACCGACCTTACACCAGTCGATCTTGCCGTCTTCCAGGCCCGGCGCGAGAGGGCGGACGCGAACTATCGGCTCCAGGAAGCCAATTCGCGGACCGATCCAACTGTCTTCGCGGGGCCCAGGTTGTTCGGCAATGGCGACGTCGCCGTCATTACGGGCTTCTCGCTGCCTTTGCCCAACCGCGCGCTCAATCGGGCCAACATCGACCGCGCCGCGGCCGAGCAGCGGCAGGTCGAGGCGGACCTCGCGGTCGAACGGTTCCAGCGTCGCCGGCAGATCGCTCTGGCTGCCGAACGCGTCGAAGAGGCGCGCCACGAGGCCGAGGCGATCCAGGAGCAGGTGGTGCCTGGTGCCGAACAGACCCTTCGGGAGGTCCGTGCCGGCTACAATCGCGGAGGGTTCACCTTTCTCGATGTCTCCATTGCCCAGACCGCATTGCACGAAGCCAGAGTCCGCTTCGTCGATGCGCTCGCCGAATATCATCAGGCCAAGGTCGACTACGACCGACTGACTGGCCGCTTCATCGAACTTGTTGGGGGTTACTGATCATGCGCAAGACGCATTTATTCCTTGCTGCGTGCTTTGCAGCGACACTTACCGCCTGCGGCCAGTCGGCGGATTCGCCGGAAACTTCCGAAGAACAGGCAGCCGCAGAGGGCGAATACGAGCGCGGTCCACACAACGGTCGCATGCTTCGTGACGGCGACTTCGCTATCGAGGTTACCGTCTTCGAAGACGGTGTTCCGCCCGAATACCGTCTCTACGCCTACCGTGACAACGAGCCCGTCGATCCCGAAACGGTCCGTGCCCGGGTCATGATCACGCGTCTGGACGGCGAAAAGACCACGTTCGAATTCGAACCGGAACAGGATTACCTCCGGGGCCAGGGGGTTCTCGTCGAACCGCACAGTTTCGACGTGGTGGTGGTGGCAAGCGAAGGCGACAACACCCATCGATGGGCGTTCGAATCCTACGAGGGTCGGGTTACCATATCGGACGAGGCGGCACGTGCGGCCGGCATTCGGACCGAAACGGTCGGACCGCAGCAGGTCGGTGAAACCGTGGAAATCATCGGACGGGTGGAGCTCGATCCCTCCGGCAGCGCCGAGGTGGGAGCCAAATTCCCGGGCACCGTCATGTCGCTGCATGCCAATCTTGGCGATCGTGTAGCCCGGGGGGCGTTGCTGGCGCGGGTGGAAAGCAGCTCATCGTTGCAGACCTATCCGATCTACGCGCCGATTTCCGGAGTGATCACCCAGCGCAATACGAACATCGGTGACATCGCGGACAGCGGCCCGATGTTCGTCATCTCCGATCCGTCGCGCACGGTTGCGACCTTCCCGATCTTCCCGCGCGACATCGAGCGGGTTCGCCCGGGACAATCGGTGCTCATCCGGGGCCTCGAAGGCCAGCGTGCGCAGGGCTCCCGCATCCGGGACTTCCTGCCTCTGGCGGAAGTCAGCAGCCAGGCGGTGACCGCGCGTGCGCCGCTCCCCAATCGCGATGGCTTCTGGCGACCGGGAATGGCGGTCCGGGGTCTGGTCTCGGTCGACCAGCGACGGGTGCCTCTCGCCGTCAGAACGGACGCCATCCAGCAATTCCGCGATTTTCGCGTCGTCTTCGCCAAGATCGGCGAGACCTACGAGGTGCGGATGCTCGAGCTTGGTCAGGAAGGTCCCGAGTGGACCGAGGTGCTGAGCGGGATCGATGCAGGCACCGTCTACGCATCCGAGAACAGCTACGTGATCAAGGCCGACATCGAGAAGTCGGGCGCGAGCCACGATCACTGAGGAGCGCGATTCCATGTTAACGAAAATAGTCGAGCTGTCGATCAGGCAGCGTTTCGCAGTGCTGGCAGCGGTGTTCATTTTCGCCGCCGTGGGCATTTACAGTTTCGGCCGGCTCAAGATCGATGCCGTGCCGGACATCACCAATGTGCAGGTGCAGATCAACACTTCGGCGCCGGGCTTTTCTCCTCTCGAGGCGGAGCAGCGCATTACCTATCCGGTCGAAACCGCCATCGCGGGGTTGCCGGGGCTGTCCTATACGCGCTCGGTATCGCGCTACGGTCTGAGCCAGGTCACCGTCGTTTTCGAGGACGGCACCGACATCTACTTCGCCAGGCAACTCGTCAACGAGCGCCTGCAGGCGGTACGTTCGAACCTGCCGGAGACGGTCGAACCCGAGCTTGGGCCTATCGCCACGGGCCTTGGCGAGATCTTCATGTACACGGTCGAGGCCGAGCAGGGAGCGATCAAACCCGATGGGTCGCGCTATACCGCGCAGGATCTGCGGACGTTGCATGACTGGGTCGTTCGACCACAGCTTCGCACGGTTCCAGGGGTCACCGAGGTCAACTCAATCGGCGGCTACCGTAAGGAGTATGTCGTAGCGCCGCTTCCCGAACGTCTTGCCGGTTTCGGTCTGACGGTCGAGGACGTGATCGAGGCGCTTGAAAACAACAATGCCAATGTCGGTGCCGGCTACGTCGAGAGGTCGGGTTCGCAATATCTTATCCGCGTACCCGGACAGGCCGAGGACGAACGCGATCTGTCCGGGATTATCGTCGATTACCGCGATGGGGTTCCCATTCGCATCGCCGATGTGGCGGATGTCGAGATCGGATCGGAGATCCGCAATGGCGCGGCGACCAAGGATGGCCGCGAAGTTGTGCTCGGCACGATCTACATGCTCGTTGGCGAGAATGCCCGCGATGTCAGTGTCGCGGTGGCCGAAAGGCTGGAGGAGGTGAACCGCTCGCTGCCCGGCGGCGTTGTCGCCAATACGGTCTACGATCGCTCCGAATTGGTCGAGGCAACGGTCTCCACAGTCGAGAAAAACCTCGCCGAAGGGGCGCTGCTGGTGATCGTTGTCCTGTTCGTCCTGCTCGGCAACTTCAGGGCTGCACTCATTACCGCTGCCGTGATCCCGCTTTCTTTCCTCCTGATGATCACGGGGATGGTCGAGAACAACGTGTCCGGCAACCTGATGAGCCTAGGGGCATTGGACTTCGGCCTGATCGTCGACGGTGCGGTCATCATCGTCGAAAACTGCCTACGTCGGTTCGGCGAGGCGCAGCATTCGCTCGGAAGACTGCTTGATCGCGAGGAACGCTTCAAGCTGGCGGCCCGCGCATCTGCCGAGGTAATCAAGCCGAGCCTCTTCGGCATTCTGATCATCACCATCGTCTACGTGCCGATCTTCGCTCTCGAAGGCGTGGAGGGCAAGACGTTCCATCCCATGGCGATCACGGTCGTCATGGCGCTAACCGCCGCCATGGTGCTCGCCCTCACGTTCGTTCCGGCAGCGGTCGCGACATTCGTGACGGGCAAGGTCGAGGAGAAGGAGACGCGCGTCATGCGCGCAGCCAAATCGGGTTATCGTCCGATGCTCGACTTCGCCTTGCGTTCGCGAAAGGCGGTGCTGGCCGGCGCTGTCGCTCTGGTGGTCCTGAGCGGATTAGGCGCAAGCCGGATGGGATCGGAATTCATTCCCAATCTCGATGAAGGCGATATCGCGCTCCACGCACTGCGCATTCCGGGTACCAGCCTTAGCCAGGCGGTCGCCATGCAGACTGCCCTGGAAGACCGGATCCGGACCTTTCCCGAAGTTGACCAGGTGTTCGCGAAGATCGGTACCGCCGATGTAGCCACTGACCCAGTGCCGCCTTCGGTCGCCGACACCTTCGTGATCATGAAGCCGAGAGAGGATTGGCCGGACCCCCGCAAACCAAAGGAGCAACTCGTCGCCGAGATGAACGAGGCAGTCCAGCAGGTGCCGGGTTCGCGCTACGAGTTTCTCCAGCCGATCCAGATGCGCTTCAACGAGCTCATCGCGGGTGTGCGCTCCGACGTCGCAATCAAGATCTTCGGGGACGATCTCGACCAGCTCGCTGCCGTTGCAGCCGAGGTCGAGGGCGTCGTCTCTTCAATCGAGGGATCGCAGGACGCGCAGACCGAACAGGTGACCGGCTTGCCGTTCATTCAGGTCATCCCTGATCGCATCCGCCTGACCCAGCTCGGGTTGAACGTGGACGATGTTCAGACGGTGGTGTCGACGGCAATCGGCGGGACCGAGGCCGGCCAGATCTTCGAAGGTGATCGCCGCTTCGATATCGTTGTTCGGCTGCCCGAAGAGATGCGCGAGGATCGCCAGGTACTTGAGCGTCTTCCTATCGCGCTGCCAGGTGGAGGGTCTGTCCCGCTGTCGGAGGTCGCGACGATCGAGAACGTTCAGGGGCCGAACCAGATCAGCCGCGAGGACGGCAAGCGGCGTGCAGTGGTCACCAGCAATGTGCGCGGACGGGACCTGGGTTCCTTCATCTCCGAGGCGCAAGAGAGGATCGCCACAGAGGTCGAACTGCCCGAGGGTTACTGGGTCGACTATGGCGGCACATTCGAGCAGCTCGAATCCGCGAGTGCGCGGCTTCAGATCGTCGTTCCCCTTGCCTTGCTGCTGATCTTCGGCCTGCTGGTGGCGCTGTTTCGCTCGGTGAAGGATGCGCTGGTCGTGTTTTCCGGTGTGCCTTTGGCGCTTACCGGAGGCGTGGCGGCGCTCATGCTGCGCGGCATTCCCTTCTCGATCTCGGCGGGGGTTGGCTTCATCGCCCTGTCGGGCATCGCAGTGCTGAACGGCGTCGTCATGCTGACGTTCATCCGGCAGCTGATGGATGAAGGCAAACCACTTGAGGACGCCATCAAGGAAGGAGCCATGGCTCGTCTGCGGCCCGTCCTCATGACCGCACTCGTTGCAAGCCTCGGCTTCGTCCCGATGGCTCTGAACGTCGGGCTCGGTTCCGAGGTGCAGCGCCCGCTCGCAACGGTCGTCATCGGCGGGATCGTCTCGGCTACTGCGCTGACGCTGCTGGTGTTGCCAGCGCTCTACCGGGTGGTTCGCGGCGAACGCACGGAAGTTCGACAGACAGGGGCATCCGACGAAAATCCCAACCCTCAACTCGCAAGCTGAAGCCGGAGCGGCCGTCCGCAGGATGTAATCCCGCAGGTGGTCGACATCCGGGACCGGAGAACGAAATGATATCCATGACGCAATCTCGATCCAAAACAGCATTCGTGCGCATCTTCGCGCTCATTGCAGTTTTGCTGATCTTCCTCGCCTCGGGTGCGGAAGCCTGGGCGCACAACGTCGCCGAGGGGGACAAGGGCTACATCCAGGAGAGCAGCGGAATGCTGATCCTGCCCTTCATCTATCTCGGCGCGAAACACATGGTGACGGGATACGATCACCTGCTCTTCCTCTTCGGCGTCATCTTCTTCCTCTACCGGTTGAAGGACGTCGGAATCTACGTGACGCTGTTCGCGATCGGCCATTCGACCACGCTGCTTTTCGGAGTCCTGACCGGTATCACCGCCAACGCCTATCTCATCGATGCGATCATCGGTCTGTCGGTGGTTTACAAGGCCTTGGACAATCTCGGTGCCTTCCAGCGGTGGTTCGGATTCCAGCCCAGCACCAAGGCAGCAACCCTCATTTTCGGCTTCTTTCACGGCTTCGGCCTTGCCACGAAGATCATTGAATTCGAGATCGCCGACGATGGCCTCGTGCCGAACCTTCTCGCCTTCAATGTTGGGGTGGAAATCGGACAATTGCTCGCGCTTGGCGCAATTCTGATCGTCATGGGCTTCTGGCGCAGAACCGAGAGCTTCATGCGTCACGCCTTCGCCGCCAACACTCTTCTCATGACCGCGGGCTTCATGCTCGTTGGCTACCAACTCGTCGGCTTCGCCGTAGCCTGAGCACATTTTTCCAGGAGCAATAGACATGTTCAATTCACAGCGCCCGTCCATCAGCGACCTTCCTACCAACCGCCAGCTCGTCAAGGCGACCGCGTTCGCCTTGGTGACCGCGACTGTCCTTCTGGTCACCGTGGTTCTACCCGCAGAATATGCGATCGATCCGACCGGAGCGGGCCGTCTTCTGGGATATTCCGAGATGGGCGAGATCAAGGAGCAGCTTGCCGCGGAAGCAGCCGCCGACGAACAGAATGCGGACGTCGAGGAGGTTCGCTCGCTCGCCGATAACAGCGGCAGCGGTTCCGAAGCGGCAACGCGCACCGATGTGACCGAATTGACGCTCGCGCCTGGCGAGGGTGCGGAAGTCAAGGCGGTCATGGTCGAAGGCGCCAGCCTCCAATACGAATGGTCGGTGCAGGACGGCCACGTCAACTTCGATACGCATGCCGATGCGCCGGGCATCTCTTATCACGGGTACGGCAAGGGCCGCGCATCAACGGGAGAAGCGGGCACGCTCGTCGCCGCCTTCGATGGCAGCCATGGGTGGTTCTGGCGCAATCGTTCAAGCGCAACCGTCACCGTGACCCTCACGACCGACGGCAGCTACTCCGAAATCAAGCGCGTAGTTTAGATCACGCGCTGGCTGAAGGAAGACATCGCTATGCTCTCAGTTCTGACCAATCGCACATATCGTCACCTGTTTCTTGCGCAGGTCATCGCGCTTGTCGGGACGGGGCTGGCGACGGTTGCTCTTGGCTTGCTGGCATATGATCTCGCCGGTGCTGACGCCGGCGCGGTCCTGGGTACGGCACTGGCTATCAAGATGGTCGCTTATGTCGGCATCGCTCCCCTGGCGGGCGCTTATGCCGACAGATTACCCCGCAAGCGCCTGCTTGTAGGAATGGACATCATCCGTGCCTGCGTGGCGCTTCTACTCCCCTTCGTCGATGCGATCTGGCAAATCTATCTGCTCATTTTCGTGCTGCAGTCGGCATCGGCTGTCTTCACGCCTACCTTCCAGGCCACCATTCCCGACATCCTCCCGGACGAAGAGGAGTACACGAAGGCTCTTTCCCTGTCCCGACTGGCCTATGATCTCGAAAGCCTCATCAGCCCGGTCCTGGCCGCCGCGCTACTGGTTGTCATAAATTTCCATTGGCTGTTCGCGGGGACGACGATCGGTTTTGTGGTCTCTGCCTTGCTGGTAATGAGCGCGGCTTTGCCGTACAGGAAGTCGGTCGTAAAGCGTGTCGAGAGCGTATGGCGCAAGACCACGCGGGGCATGCGGGTATATCTCAAAACACCCAGGCTTGTCGGCTTGCTGGCGGTAACCCTGGCAGCGGCAGCCGGCAGCGCCATGGTCATCGTCAATACGGTAGTTATCGTGAAAAACATGGGGCGGACGGAAGGCGACGTTGCGCTGGCGCTGGCGGCTTACGGAGCGGGCTCGATGCTGGCCGCGCTCGCCCTCCCGCGCATTTTGGCGCGAACTGATGATCGCACGGTCATGATCGCTGGCGGCGGCCTCTTGCTGGTCACGCTGGAAACGATAGGGCTAGGGTTCGGACAGCTGGGCACCCAAACGCTCTGGCCGTTTCTGCTCGTCGGCTGGCTGGCGATGGGTATCGGGTATTCGCTTTGCGTCACGCCGAGCGGAAGGTTACTCAAACGCTCGTCGGCGGAAGAGGACCGCCCGGCACTGTTCGCTGCCCAATTCGCGCTCAGCCATGTTTGCTGGCTCGTGGCATATCCGATGGCCGGACAAATCGGCGCACAGCTTGGCATGATGCCAGCCTTTCTGGTTCTCGCTGGCCTGGCCGCCACGGGTGTTGGACTTGCCCTGTGGCTTTGGCCCCGCAACGACCCCTCGATGCTGTTTCATTCGCATCCCGACCTGCCATCCGATCATCCGCATTTGGAAGAGCACGGAGGCAGCAGTCACCAGCATCATTTTGTCATCGACGATCTGCACACTGGGTGGCCGGGCAAGGTGTGAAGCAAGAAAGGCGGCCCGTCCCGATTGGGACGGGCCGCCCGCCGAGTGACCTGGACCTGTCAGGAGGGGTCAGGCAGCCTGCTCGGCAATCTCGTCAGTTGCGTCGTCCCTGACCGTTTCGTCGGCTTCGTCATCAATCAACACATCTTCCTCGAGATCGGCTGGAACGTCAGCATCGGTGAACCGCATTATCGAAGGAACCCAGGCCTGTGCCCGTTCCTTGACCTCAGCTTCGCCGATGAAGTTGCCGGAGAAGATACGTTCGGCAGCGCTCGCCAGCTCTGCTTTCTTCGAGGCAGCGTAGCGACTGACCAGTTCGGGACCACCGGCGGCATCGAGCGCTTCGAGCGTGCGGGCCTTGGCCACCCTGTCGAAGTAATTCGCCGCCGTGGGACGCCACCAATGCGCGGTCTCGATTTCGAGGAGCGAGCCGAGCGCCTCGTGCAGTGGCACCGAGCGTTCGCCTTCGCAGGCAAGGCTCGCGACAAGCGTGCGAGAGACCACATGGCCAAGCCAAGCCGAGCGCGCCTCGTCAGACAGTGCCCGGAACCTCGCAAACCGCTCGACGTCGTTTTCGCCAGCACGCCAGCTTTCATCGAGGGACCCGGTAAACTCCGCCAGAGCAGCGCTCGCCGGCGCATCCTTGGCTTCGAACCCGGCAACCGGGCCGGAAGCAACCGAGCCGACCAGCGTCGACGCTTTCTTGGCGCGCCAATCATGCCCATCAGCATCGGCGAGCGTGAAGACCATGAAGTCAAGCGCCAGTGCGGGATCGTTCGCGAGATGGATTGCCAGGATGTCGCGGCGCTGCATTGCGAGCTCGTCGAGAAGACGCTGCGACAGCGCGCTCCCCTTGGTCTTCACCGCTCCGCTTTCCTCGATGGCCTCGACCACACCTTCGTCGGCGACGACTTCGGTCTCGGTGTAAAACTGCGGGACCAGTGTCGGCTCGCCATTGCGCGAGAGGACGAGGAAGGCACCGGCCTCCTGTTTCAGTTCGTCGGCAAGCACAGGGGGACGATCATTGATCGCGCGCATGGCGCGGTCGATGACGACGAGTTCCTGTTCTGCCTTGGCGACCTGGTCCTCATCGCTGTCCTCGTCTTCGAGCACGGCGGCGACGCGGTCGTAGTCGGCCTCGAGCTCGCCGAGCTCCTGCACTTCCCGGTCGGTCATTGGCGCAGGCTCGCAGGGCAAGCGATTGAGGCCGTCGACAAGGTCATGACTGACATAGGTGCCAAGCGTCGGCCGAACCCAGGCAAGGCCATATTCGATCGCGACCTTTTCTGCGGCTTCTTCCATGGCCTTGTGTGCGAGGTCCTCGAGCAGCGCGACATCGATCCAGCTTTCGCTGGCATCGTCGTCGAACAGTTCGCGTTCGATCCGGCCACCCGCAGTGAGGTAGGCATCGCGTCCGACGAGAACCGCTCGCGGATCGGAGCCACGAACAGTTGCGTCGAGCACCATGCGGCGGATCGTGTCAGGCGTGATCTGGTACCAGGCGTCCTGCAGCTCGGCATAGACATGCGCTTGGCGCTCCACGTCGGAGATCGCGCCGTAGGCTTTGGCCATGTCGAGCGTAATCGTGCCTTCGGCGAGCGCTTCGAAGACGCAGGGTGCGAGACTT
Organism: Pelagerythrobacter aerophilus; assembly: GCF_003581645.1. Taxonomy (GTDB): domain Bacteria; phylum Pseudomonadota; class Alphaproteobacteria; order Sphingomonadales; family Sphingomonadaceae; genus Pelagerythrobacter; species Pelagerythrobacter aerophilus. The sequence continues at coordinate 96,144 of NZ_QXFK01000009.1, forward strand.
GCTAAGCGCAGACGCCCTTCGACGAATCGGACGGTGAGGCCGAAGCGGCGCGCCACGTCTTCGGTGGTAGCGCCTGCCTCGATGATCGCCGCGAAAGCCTGCGCTTCGTCGGCCGGGTTCATCGCGAGACGCTGGAAGTTCTCGGCAAGGCTGGCCTCGCGAACTTCGCTTTCCTCGCCTTCGATGACGAGGCAGGTGACCTCATGGCTTTCGGACAAGGGGCCCTCTTCGGCCAGTGCCTGCAGCGCGGCGAGACGCCGGCCGCCGGCCTCGACCTCGAACTTGCCGCGCTTTCCTTTGCGCACGACGAGGTTCTGCAGCAGACCGCGCGCACCAATGTCTGCCCGCAGCTGGAGGTCAGCCAGCACATCGCTCGACTTGCGAACGTTGCGCGGGCTCGGGACGAGCTTCTTCAAGGGAATCGACTGGATCATGGGTGTTCTCCTGATGGAATGAAGGCGCAGGTGAGGATCACGAGGCCCACAAGCCCAAAGGGCTCCCTCCACTCTCTTCAATGGCTGTGGCGACCATCTATACGACCGGGATGGGGCGATCAGGGATCGGCTGAGATCCGTCCATGAGAGCAGTTGTTCTCGATGCGCGAACTCATCCGCAGGCCAGTCAGCACCGGGCACAGGCAGATTAGTCGCCCGGACTTAAGGAAGGACGTGATCAGGCTCTGACGCTACGCGACACGGGAACTTGTCGATTCATTCAGTCACACGGAGGGGAGGAGAGGAAGGGAAACTAGGGCGCAATCGGAGGCAGCGCTCAGATTCATTCGGACCCTGACCTCTTTGGCGGAGCCTATGCCTGTCCGCTGCTGAGCAAGCGCTCTTCGAGAAGCGTCCGAAAATCCCGACGCGCATCAGCAATTACGAACACGGTCACCTGACCGGGTGCTGGCTCAGGCTGATACCCGTAGATGATGCGGAACGGAAAGCGCGACAATTGCCGAAAGTCGGTGATCCCGAGAGCCTCAAGTTCCGGTGGAACCGGTCCTTTCTCAGGATTGTTCACAAGGGAGCCGATAGACGCGACAAGGTCATCGAGCAGTGCGTCCGCACCATCGTCGCCATCCGGCCCGCGCTGCGTCAGGCGGCGCTGCCAGATACCCACCAGATCGCGCTCCGCACCGGAGGTGATCTCGATCGCTACAGCGGCCGCCATCATTCAGTTTGACTTACCTCGTACGCGATCCGCGAGGCCTGCCACCGGGCGGGTCCGACCGGCGGCAACATCGGCCTGTCCGAGCGCCAGAAGTTTAAGCAGAGCGAGCGTTTCTTGTGCGCGCTCGTAGCTGGCGACATCCTGCAGAACTGCCTTGGCTTCGCCATTCTGCGTGATGACCATTGGCCCGGCGCCATCTCCAATCTCCCGGATAATTTCTGCACTGTGGGCCTTCAGATAGCTGATCGGTTTGATGCGCTGGTCCAGTTTCATAGAACACCTTAGGACTGAATTTGGTCTCCATATAGACCCGATTTGGGCAAATGAGAAGTTCAAGACTTGATTGCGATGCTTTGGAGGGTCTCGCTTGCTCTCGGCGTCGGGACAAACAGCCGCGTGCGGTAGCGAATGATCTCGGTGAAGCAGCCCTTGTTCTTGTACCAGTCGAGGCGATCCGGCGAGAATCCGGTCAGTTCAAGGCGCTGTTCGCCGCCAACCAGCGAACGCTTCACTGTGAGTGGATCGTGGCTTGCGAGGCCCAACGGTTTGCCGCTGGCGAGGACGAGATCGCCGATCTGGTCCGGCGCCGGACCGGTAACTCCGGAGAGGCCAAAGGTCTCAGCGATCGCAGCGAGATCGATATCGAGCACTTCGCGGCCGATGATCGACTGACCGTCCTCGGCAACGAGCCGGGTGACGCGGACATGATCGCCCGGCAGACGTTTCCACACCGGGAGCAGCAGCCCGGTGGCGAGATGCACGCGCTCGGTCACCGGTGACTTGGCCGCTCGCTCTTCCTCGGCACGCCAGGCCCTCGTGAATGCGGTGACGCCAATTTCTTCCCAGTGGCTTTCAGCGAGTGCCTCGATTGTCCAGTTCGCGGAGTTGAGCGGGCGCAGAAGGCGTCGGCGTTCGATCACGGCCCCGTCGTCGGTGATGAGACGGCGGGTCGGAACCGACAGCGCGACCTTGCCCGAGCGCGCATTGCGCATCGGGATCGCGTGCGAACTGCCAATCTCGTGCATCCGCACTAGGCGCTTCAATCGCAGAGGCCGAAGGTGCCTCGTCACTTCGAGCGAGACGAGACGGGTCTCGGCACCGATCACAGGGTCTGTGCGCAGGAGTTCATCGGCGAGCACCGTGAAGCGATCGACCCTCACGGTTTCCAGTCCCTGATCAAGCGTTCCGGCTTCACGCGCAGCTTCGATCCGCGCTTCGACGAGACCAAGGTATTCGTCGAATATGGCGTTCTGGAGCGCGATCGGCAGCGCGAGAATGCGGTTGAGCCAGCGTTGGATCGTGGGGAGATTATCGGTCAATCCGCCATCGGGGCTTTCAAGTCGGAGGCCGGTCCGCTCGACGAAATTGCCGAAGCTCGTGGCCTCGAGCTTGCCGTCATAGAGCAGCTGGAACCAGCGGCTGAGCGCTTCGCGCGCGTAGTCGCTTTCGAGATTGTCGGCCGGGTCGAACAGGTTCTGTCCGCCGGTCTGGCGCTGGCCGCGCGTCAGCGCGCCCAATGCGTCGAGCCTTCGCGCAATGGTCGAGATGAACCGGCGCTCGCCCTTCACGTCGGTGGTTACCGGCCGGAACAGCGGGGCCGAGGCCTGGTTGGTGCGGTTGGTACGGCCGAGACCCTGGATGGCGTTGTCGGCGCGCCAGCCCGGCTCGAGCAGAAAATGGACCCGGCGCTGCTGGTTCCGGCAGCCAAGGTCGGCATGGTAGGATCGCCCCGTGCCGCCCGCATCCGAGAAGACCAGGATACGTTTGGTCCCTTCCATGAAGCTCTGCGCTTCGGCGACATTGGCACTGGGACTACGCCGTTCGAGACGTTGTTGACCATCGCGGCCCGATACCAGCCTGCGGGTCCGGCCCGTAACCTCGGCGACGGCCTCGGTCCCGAAATGCTCGATGATCGCGTCTAGCGCAGTGGCGATGGGCGGCAGCGCACAGAGCTGCTCGATCAGCGCGTCGCGCGCGGCGATGGCGCGCGGGCAGAAAACGGGATTGCCCTCCTCGTCACTCATCGCCTCGGAGCGAAGATTGCCATCGTCGTCGGCGAAGACCTGCATCAATCGCACCGGAAAGCTCTTGGCGAGGTAGTCGATGACATACTCGCGCGGGGACAGATCGATATCGAGCGCTTCGCGTTCTTCCACGCTAAGGTCGGCAAGGCGCCGGTCGAGCATGGCCTCGGCGGTCGAGACCAGCTGCACGACAACCGAATGATCTTCGCCAAGCGCCGCGTCCATCGCGGGGATGAGGCTCGGCAGTTTCATCGAGAGCAGGAGCTGGGCAAAGAAGCGCTGCTTGGTGCCTTCGAAAATCGACAGCGCCGCAGCCTTGGCGTTCCGATTGAGCGTATCGCCGCTGTCCTCGTCGACCACGCGGGTTGCTTCGAGCGCAGCTTCGAGGTTGCGGTGAATGATTGCCCAAGCATCGGCATAGGCATCGTAGATCCGCACCTGTGCTTCGGTCAGGCTGTGTTCGAGGATTTCGTGCTCGACCCCGGCGAAGGACAACGCACGGGCGAGATAGAGGCCCTGGGCCTTGAGGTCGCGGGCGACAAGCTCCATCGCCGCGACGCCGCCGGCGCGAATTTCGGTCATGAACGCTTCGTGGGTCGGAAAGGCGGTCTCCGGTCCCCAGAGGCCAAGCCGTGAGGTGTAACCGAGGTTGGCTATATCCGAGGCGCCAGTGGCGGACGCGTAGAGCACGCGGGCGCGCGGGAGATGGTTCTGCAGCCTTAGGCCAGCCATGCCCTGTTCGGAGCCCTTGACCTTACCGCGGGTTGAAGAGCCCCCAAGCGCATTGGCCATGGCGTGGGCTTCGTCGAAAGCTATCACGCCGTCGAAATCCTCGCCCGCCCAGGCAAGGATCTGGTCGAGCCGCGTATCCTCGGCGCGGCCCGAGCGCAGCGTCGGATAGGTGACGAAGAGAATGCCTTCGGACATCGTTACGGGCTGGCCGAGTTTCCAGCGCGAGAGCGGCTGGAGATCGAGCGGCAGCCCGCCAAGCGCTTCCCAGTCGCGGCGTGCATCTTCGAGCAGCGCCTCGTTCTTGGTGATCCAGACATGTCGGCGCTCGATTGCGAGCCAGCGATCCATGATGACCGCGGCGATCTGCCGTCCTTTGCCCGCTCCGGTTCCGTCGCCGAGGAAGAAGCCTTGGCGGTAGGAGTGTCCGTCCTCGGAGAGTTCCAGCGAGGTGCCTTCCTGGCTCACCTTGAACTGACCCGGAAGATCGCGCGCAAATGCCTGGGCAGCGTAGACCAGTGTCTCGCATTGCGCTTCGGACAGCAGGCCATCGGCCTGCCAACCTGCGGGAAGGCGCGGGCAAACATCGGGCTGCGGTGCCGCGACCGAACCCATGGCGACCGATTCCACGAGCGGGGTGGGATGGACCGGAGCATCTTCGAAGGCGATGCGGCTGGGCCGGTAAGGCAGGTAGATGCCTGCCTGTTCGGGCACAGGCGCGGGGTCGGCGAGGACCGAATAGGCAAGGTCGATCGCATTCGCCGTCGCTGCTGGTGTCGCGGCGAACGGCGCCACCGGCCGCACCGGCCCGCTTTGGGCCGAAGTCTTGCCAACGAGGCGCACTGGCTTGCCGAGAGGCAGGCGATGGATGTTGGCGGAGGTCTGTACGCGTGGCGGAAGCGCAGTGATAAGCTCGTGGAGCGAGATGAGGTCGGCAGTATCTCCGGTGATCGCAGGCGAGGACGCAGTCGGCGTCTTGTCGAACACAACCAGGCGAACAGCGATCCCCGTCCCTGTCCGGCGAAACATCTTCTGTAGCCGGACATCGAGGAGCAGCGACACTTCGTCCTGTTCCTTGGCGAAGGTGGAGGCGTCGAAGCCTTCAGGCATAATAGCGACGATCCTCGCCCGATTAGCAGCGGCCCGAATTGCACCGCGTAGGTGACGCATAGCGGTCTCACCGTCCTTGCCGCGTTCCAGGCTGTGAGCGAACGGCGGGTTCATCAGCACGGCAGACGGAACAGGGCCGCGAAGCAAGTCGGCGATGAGTTCCCCGTCATGCGCAGTGATGGTGGCCGTGGGGAAGACGTGGGCCAGACCGTCTCGTCTTGCCGGATCGATCTCGTTGAGAAGTAGCGAAGCGTTCTGGAGGGAACCCCAGAGAGCAAGGGCACCATTGCCTGCGGACGGTTCGAGGAGCGTATCTCGCGAAGAGACAGCTGCGGCCTTCGCCATAAGCCAGGCCAGCATCGGCGGGGTCGAGAACTGCTGGAGATCAACCTGCGCTTCGCTGCGAACATGCCGCGGCGGCAAGGCTGCTTCGAGCCAGTCGAACCGCGCTTCGGCTTCGTGTACATTCGTCGCCAGATCGATGCGTGAGGAGTCTCGAAGCCAGAGCAGCGCGCCGATCTCGACCGCGCTGTTGTAATCGTCGATCGTCCAGGCACCTCCCCAGTCCAGAACACCGGTCTCTTCGGCGAACAGCCCGGAAATGTCGGTACGGGTAAGATGACGTCCCGAAGCAAGAAGCGCGGCAACTCGGGTGCCGATGGCATAGGCCAAGGGCATGGACGGCAACTGCTCGCCAGCGGGAAACAGGTCTGATTGAAACATGGCAATTCGTCCTCCTGATGAAGGCATCGGGACACGCCCTCTGCCGGATCAGGAATTCGAGAAGCTCTCTCTCCTCTACCGCGCCGCTTTGCGGCGCAGCCATGCTGTAAGTTCATCGTTCCAGTCGGTGTCGCGTGAGGATGGTTTCCGAACGTGGATCGTCCGCCCATCGCGGGCATAAGCGGCCAGGCCACGCGACGCTGCCAGCTCGCCACCAGCATCGTGATCGACGAAGAGGTGAAGCTCGGTCACGCTCTCAGGCACGCTGACGAGACCGAAGCGCTCATTGCCCAGGGT
>NZ_QXFK01000010.1 GCF_003581645.1 Pelagerythrobacter aerophilus
GGGTCTACGATGAGCAAGACGACGAACAAGTTTGCACCGGAAGTTCGCGAGCGGGCAGTCCGCCTGGTTCTGGACCAAGAGAGCGAGCATCCATCCCGGTGGGCAGCGATCACATCCATAGCGGCGATGATTGGCTGTTCAGGGCACACGTTGCTGGAGTGGGTGAAGAAAGCCGAGGTGAACAGCGGCAAGCGTGCCGGCGTACCGGTGGAGGTTGCAGACAAGCTGAAGGCGCTGGAACGCGAGAACCGCGAGCTGCGCCAGGCCAACGAGATCCTGCGCAAGGCCTCTGCATATTTTGCCCAGGCGGAGCTCGACCGCCCGTTCAAGCGATGACCAGCTTCATTGATGAGCATCGGGGTGAGTATGGGGTCGAGCCGATCTGCCGGGTTCTGCCGATCGCCCCATCAACCTACCACGAGCGTGTCGCACAGCGCCGCGATCCGTCGCGCCTGTCACCACGCGCCCAGCGCGACGAAGCAATGAAGCCCGAGGTTCAGCGCGTGTTCGATGCCAACTTCAAGGTCTACGGGTATCGCAAGGTGTGGCGGCAGATGCAGCGCGAGGGCTTCGATATTGCCCGCTGCACGGTGGAACGGCTGATGCGTGAGCTGGGCCTGCAGGGCGTGATCCGGGGGAAGCCGGTGAAGACGACGATGAGCGACAAGGCAGCGCCATGTCCGCTCGATCAGGTCAACCGCCAGTTCCATGCACCGGCACCCAACATGCTGTGGGTCTCGGACTTCACCTACGTCGCGACGTGGTCCGGGTTCGTCTATGTCGCCTTCGTGATCGACGTTTACGCCCGCTATATCGTGGGCTGGCGGGTGAGCAGAACGGCGCATGCCAGCTTTGTACTCGATGCCCTGGAGCAGGCGATCCATGACCGACGGCCTGTTCACCGTGGCGGCCTGATCCACCACAGTGATCGTGGCAGCCAATATGTCTCGATCAAGTATACCGAGCGTCTTGCCGAAGCCGGGATCGAACCATCGGTCGGCAGTGTTGGCGACAGCTACGACAACGCCTTGGCCGAAACGATCAACGGCCTTTACAAGGCCGAGGTCATCCACCGCCGAGGTCCGTGGCGATCATTTGAAGCCGTGGAATACGCCACGCTCGAATGGGTCGACTGGTTCAACAACCGGCGCCTGCTCGCGCCCATCGGCAATATCCCGCCTGCCGAAGCTGAAGCACGATACTACGCCATGCTGGACGACACGCCCATGGCGGCATAATTTAAACCGAATGGCCTCCGGCAATCCCGGGGCGGTTCATACCCTGTCATTCACGTCAATGAAAATCGCGACTGCGAATGGACACGATTTCGTTCCCGTCGACCATCGTACGCTCGGCTCGCCGCGCAATTCGCTTGCCGCGATCACGCCGGCCGGGATCGCGCGGATCGGGTCCGTTCCCGCTTGCGGCGCCGTCGCCCCGCCCCGGAGCGACGACAGAATCGCTCTGACCGATACTCCGCAACATGGCGTCATGATCGACGATCCGGTCGGCGATGACGTGGATGACGTCGCCTTCCTTCTGCAGCCGTCCGCGCAGCGCGATCATCGAAGCCGACATGATCTGGCGGCGGTAGGTCTCGAAGGTCGTCTGCCAGACGATGCCGTTGGCAATGCCGGTCTCGTCCTCGATGGTGACGAACAACACCCCGCCGGCCGAGCCGGGCCGCTGGCGCACCAGGACGACCCCGGCGACTTCGACATGGCGACCGCCTGGAAGCGACGCGAGGTCCGCGCAGCGCACCACGTTCATCGCATCGAGCTCCTCGCGCAGGAAGCTCACCGGATGGGCGCGCAGCGAGAGCTGCGTCGAACGGTAGTCCTCGACGACCTCGCGCCCGTCAGTCATAGCCCTGAGCGCGACCGGCGGCTCGCGTCCTTCCGGGCTGAACCGTGCCTCGCGCGCGTCGGCCGCCGCAAACAGCGGCAGCGGCGCCTCGCCCACCCCTTTCACCTTCCACAGCCCCTGCCGGCGATCCTCGGCCAGGCAGCGGAAGGCATCGGCCTCGGCGAGCCGCTCGATCGCAGCGCGCGGCACGCCTGCGCGGCGCCAGACCTCCTCTACGCTGGCGTAAGGCGAAGATCCGCGCGCCGCGACGATCGCCGCGCCGTGGACGTTGGCGAGCCCCGTCACCTGCCGGAACCCAAGCCGCACCGCCATGTACGAGCCTCCGGCCGGCTCGAGCGTGCAGTCCCAATGGCTGTGGTTGACCGAGACCGGCCGGACCTCGACGCCGTGCTGGCGCGCATCGCGAACGATCTGCGCCGGGGCATAGAAGCCCATCGGCTGCGCATTGAGCAGGGCCGCGCAGAAGACATCGGGATGATGGTGCTTCATCCAGCTCGAGGCATAGGCGATCTTGGCGAACGAGGCGGCATGGCTCTCGGGAAAACCGTAGGAGCCGAACCCCTCGATCTGCTTGAAGGTGCGCTCGGCGAAGTCGCGCGGATAGCCGCGCGCGACCATCCCGTTCACCAGCTTGTCGTACAAGTGGCTGACCCCGCCGGTCAGCTTGAAAGTGGCCATCGCGCGGCGCAGCTGGTCGGCCTCGGCCGGGGTGAACCCGGCGCCGACGATCGCGACCTTCATCGCCTGTTCCTGGAACAGCGGCACGCCGAGCGTCTTCTCGAGCACCGCGCGCAGCTCGGCCTTGGGGTATTCGGGTTTCTCCTTGCCTTCGCGGCGGCGCAGGTAGGGATGGACCATGTCGCCCTGGATCGGCCCGGGCCGCACGATCGCGACTTCGATCACGAGGTCGTAGAAGCGCGCGGGCTTGATCCGCGGCAGCATCGACATCTGCGCGCGGCTCTCGATCTGGAACACGCCGAGCGTATCGGCCTTCTGGATCATCGCATAGACGGCCGGATCGTCCTCCTGCAGGTCGGCCATGGTGACGTGCATGCCTTTCGATTCCGCGAGGAGATTGAAGGCGCGGTTCATGCAGCCGAGCATGCCGAGCCCGAGCACGTCGACCTTCATGAACCGCAGCGCATCGATGTCGTCCTTGTCCCATTCGATGATCTGCCGGTCCTTCATGCGGGCCGGCTCGATCGGCACGAGGTCGTCGAGCCGATCCTGGGTCAGCACGAATCCGCCCGGGTGCTGCGAAAGGTGCCGCGGGGTGCCGATGAGCGCGCGCGCGAGTTCGAGCGTCAGCCTGAGCCGGTGATCCTCGGCATTGAGGTTGAGGCTGGCGATCTGCGCATCGGTGATCCCCTCGACCGACCAGCCCCAGACGAGACCGGTGAGCATCTTGGTGAGGTCGCGCGGCAGGCCGAGCGCCTTGCCGACTTCGGCGACGGCGCCGCGGGTGCGGTAGCGGGTGACCACGGCGGTCAGCGCCGAGCGGTGACGGCCGTAGGTCTCATAGATCCACTGGATGATCTCCTCGCGCCGCTCGTGCTCGAAGTCGACGTCGATATCGGGCGGCTCCTTGCGCTCGCCCGAGACGAACCGCTCGAACAGGAGCTCGTGCCGGACCGGATCGATCGAGGTAATGCCGAGGACGAAGCACACGCAGCTGTTGGCCGCGGAGCCGCGCCCCTGGCACAGGATGCCGCGCCGGCGGCTTTCGGCGACGATCGCATGGACGGTGAGGAAGTAGGGCGCGTAGCCGAGCTGCTCGATCAGGCGGAGCTCGTGGTCGATCTGGCGGCGATAGGCGTCCGGCAGCCCCTCAGGAAACATGCGCGCGGCCGCCTCCTCGGTCAGCGCCGCGAGCGCCTGCTGCGCACTGCGCCCCGCCATGATCTCCTCGTACGGATACTGGTAGCGGATCGCCCCGAGATCGAAGCGGCACATGGCCGCGATATCGGCGCTTGCCTGCACCGCATCGGGGAAAGCGGCGAAGCGGCGCACCATCTCGGCGGGCGACTGGAGCGCGCGGTCCATGAACCGCTCGCGGCGGAAGCCCAGCGCGTCGATGGTCGTCTTCTCGCGGATCGCGGTCATGACGTCCTGCAGGGGGCGCCGCTCGGGCGTGTGATAGAGAACGTCGCCGGTGGCGACGCTGCGCACGCCGGCGGAGCGGGCCATGGCGTCGAGCCGGTGGAGCCGCGCGGCATCATCCGGGCGGCGGCGAAGCGTGAGCGCGAGATGGCCGCGCGCGCCGAACACCTCGCGCAGCTCCCCAAGCTGCACGGCCAGCGCATCGCCGGGCAGGTCCGGTACGAGAATGCCCATCAGGCCTTCAGTCCGGGCGGCAAGATCGCTCCAGTCCAGCAGGCAGGCGCCCTTCCCGCCCCGCGCCTTACCGAGCGAGAGCAAGCGGGTGAGGCCCGACCAGGCGGAGCGATCGGTGGGATAGAGCAGCAGCGTGCGGCCATCGGTGAGGTCGGCCCGTGCGCCCGGGATCATCCGCACGCCCGTGGCCTTCTGCCCTTCCCAGCCGCGCACCACGCCCGCGACGCTGCCGAGGTCGGCGAGCCCCAGCGCCTCGTACCCGAGCAGCTTTGCCGCGGCGAACAGTTCCTCGGGCGACGAGGCGCCGCGCAGGAATGAGAAATGGCTCGTCGCCTGGAGCTCGACGTAGCGCGGCATCAGCCGAACATCCCGTGCATGTACCAGCTGAGATCGCCGGTCGGCGGATCGACCCCGTCTCCGCGGCGGAACAGCCAGAAGCGCTCGCCCCCTTCGGCCTCGACCCGGAAGTAGTCGCGTACTGCCCACATCTCGCGCGCGCTACGCCACCATTCGCCGTGAATGCGCTCAGGTCCGTCGCCCGCGACGACGCGGTAGCGCCGGCCGCGCCAGACGAAGCGCCGCGGCGGATGGTCGGGCAGGAGCGCGACCACGTGCGACAGGCGCTCGGGACGGGAAAGCAGGCGGACCGGGCGTTTCCACGCGGGCCACCCCGGCGGGTGCGACAGGACGCCGGCGCGGCGGACCGCGCGCTCGGGCACGTCGCTTTCCACCGCGCCCATCCGGAACAGCGCGTCTTCGCCCGCGCGGCCGGCGAGCTGATCGACCAGCGGTGCGAGATCCGCTGCGCGGTCCTCGCCCGCAAGCATCGCGCCCAGGGCAACCGGCGCCAGTTCCTCCACGCGCAGCGCGGTGAGCGTCATGGCCTCGATCCCGAGGCCGGGTTTGATCCGCTCGATGCGCATCGCGAGCATGCGCTGCAGATGCGCGGCATCGCGGGTTGCCCGGGCAGTGCCGAACGCCACGCGCTGCGCGTCGCCGTCGACGCGCACGGCCTCCAGGACGGCCGCGCGCAGCCCCTCCCCGCGCGCCTGGAGTGCCGCGACGAGGTCGTCGACCAGGTCGCCCATGACCTGAGCGATCGCCTCGGCGGTCGCGACCGGCTCGAGCAGGCGCCGCTCGGCGCGCGGCAATTCCACGGGCACGACGGGCACGATCGGCTCGGCGGCGAGCCCGCGCGCCTGGTCGAGCCGCTCGACCGCGGCCAGCCCGAGCCGGCGGGCCAGGGGGCCGCGCGGCATCGGGTAGAGATCGCCGATCCGCTCGAGCCCGAACCGGGCAGCGGCGGTCAGCGCATCGGGCGCGAGGCGCAGCGCGGGCAGCGGCAGATCGGCCAGGGCCTGCGCCTCGGCGCCTGCGGGCAACAGGGTCACGGGATCATCGCCGTAGCGTGCGAGGGCGTGCGCCGCGCCAGGCGTGCCGGCAACCGCGATGCGCGCGGTAAAGCCGAGCCGCTGCAGGAAGCGCACGAGCCGGCGGCAGAACCGCGCTTCGCCGCCGAACAGGTGCGCAGTGCCTGTGAGATCGAGCCAGAGCCCGTCGGGCGCGGCAACGCTTGCCAGAGGCGTCCAATGCAAGGCGGCGTGCAGCGCGAGCCGCTCGAGCAGCGCGCGGTCGTTGTCGGGCTCGGCCTCGCGGACATTGAGATCGGTGACCAGCGCCCGCGCGTGAGCGGCCGCCATCCCCGGCCCCAGGCCCAGTGCCAGCGCCTCGGGGCAGGCGGCGGTGACGACCTCGCGCTGCCCCGTCCGCGCAATCAGCACGGCCGGACGGCCGCGCCCGGCCCGGACAGCCGGCCGCCCTGCTGCGCCATGCCCGGCCATTCGCTCGTCAGGCGGCAGAGCCCTGAACGGATGAGCGGCAGGCTCGCTGCGGCGCCCGAGTACGCGCAGGGTCGGGCGCTGATGCGCGGGTAGCGCGTCGATCTCCACTGAAGTCGCCGCCGGGCTCAAGGCGCCGTCGCGCGCCCAGCGGGCGCCCGGCCGCCAGCCCCCGCCGCGGGGAACCGAGCAGGCGCCGGGATCGTCGTCGGCGGGCAGCGGCAGGGGGGCCCCCGCCGCGGCGAGCGACGGCTCAGGCGGCGCGGCGGGCCGCTCCAACCGGCGCAGGCGCTCGATCGGCAACTGCGGCAGGTAGAGCGAGGCAACCCGTGTCATCGCAGGCCTCGAGTTCGAGAGAAAAGGGATTGCCGCCGCGCTGGCGTACGAGCTCGACGCTCCAGCGGCCCCGGCCCACGCCGGGATAGGGCAGCGGTGCGGACGGCGCGCAGCCGATCCGCCAGCGCGTGCGCGCCGCCGACGGCGCGGTCAGGGGACAACGCTCGCGAGTCCGGTGCCGGCGGTAGAGCAGCATCGGCGTGCGGCCTTCCGAGGCGGCGAGCTGCAGGCGGCGGGTGGCGGTCTGGTCGGCGGCCTTCACCTCGGCAACGACGCAAGCGAGCGCGCCATCGCGAAGACCCTCCTCGGCCAGCGCGAGCACTTCGCTGTCCTTGCGCCCTTGCGCGTAGAGGATGCGGTCGGGGCCCAGCCCCACCTGCTCGAGCCCCGGCGCATAAAGGTCGAACCGCGTCAGCGCCCAAAGCACCGAGGAGCCCGGCGCGGCAAGGCGCGCGGCAATACCGGCGGCAAACAGCGTCGCGGCGGCATCGTCGCTCAGCGCGGAAGAGGCTGCGGCGATCTCGTGGAGCCCTGCCCCGTCGAGCCCGCGATCCGCCAGGCGCCCATCGAGCGCGCCGAGCCCGAAGGCAAGGACGGGGCCGCGTGCGCCCTCGGCGTGCGCGACCTCGGCGCGAAGCGCGGCAAGTTGCTCGGCGCGGGGCCGGTCGGTCAGGGAAGACAAGGCAGGCATCGGGGATCATCGACTCAGTTGTTCCCCTTATGTTCCGCCTTGCAGCAAGATTCGTCAAGGACAATCCAACTCGAAACTCACTGTCGCCCCTCTGGATCAATGGCCTACCAGCAACCGCAGGGTCGTCGCATCGCGCTCACCGAACCAGCGATCTATTGCCGCCGAAATCAGCCGATGCCCGCTCACGTGCTCGAACAGCGTGAGGGATGACATGAGCTTTATAGCATCGATCGCGCCGAATACCGCGATAGGATCATTCGTCGGAAGGTCCTGCAAAGCGCCAACGCATTCGAGATAGCGCGGTCCAAGTAGCGAATGGGCTAGGTAGGCGCGCGCCTCATCAGCCGAACGGATAGCGTAGAACCGCGCGGTCTCGCTGCGCCCCAGCCCGGCGAGCTGCGGGAAGACGAACCACATCCAGTGCGTGCGCTTGGCGCCGCGCCGGATTTCCGCCAGCGCGGCGGCATAGGTCCGGGCCTGGGCCTCGACGAAGCGCTCGAGCGAGTCCGCCGATGCGGTCACAGCAGCGATCCCTGGGCCGACGGCGGCGGATAGACCCGCGTCGCCGGCAGGCTGCCCTTGGGAAGCACCTGCAGCACCTCGCGCGCGGGAACGCGCGTGTCGAGCCAGTCGATCCACCGCTCGCGCGGCAGTGGGATGATCTGCCGGCGGTGATAGGGCGCGATGTCCTCGCCGGGCGCGGTGGTCAGCATGGTGAAGGCCTCGCCGTCCGCGCTGCTGCGCCAGATGCCGGCAATGCAGAACCACGGATGATCGCGCAGGGTGAAGAGCCACTTGGTCTTGCGCTTCTGCCCGGGCTCGACTGGCGCGGTAAACTCGTAGAATCCGTCGGCGAGTATCAGGCAGCGGTGCGATGTGAACTCGCGGCCTTCCGAGCGGAAGTTGTAGACTGGCTTGCCTCCCGCGCCCGGCCAGCTCCAGCGGCGATTGACCAGCTCGCCCGCGCCGCGCGCGCCTTCGACACTGCGCACGATCGGCGCGGTATCGCCGATCCTGATGTCCTCACGCGCGGGCACGTTCGGCATTCCCTCGGGCACCGCGACCGCCACGTCCAGCTCGCCCAGGTAATCGGCGATCGACGCCAGATCGACTTCGAGCCGGTAGTTATTGCACACCGATCACCTCGCTTTTCGGCTCGATCCGTAAATTGCCGCCCGACATCCTCACACTACGCACGGAACTTGAAGCAGATAGCCGCCGCGCCGCAAGCCTGACGCCGTCTAGCGGCTTTCGAAAGTCGTAGTCTTTAGATGTTCGAGCCGATCCGAACAGACTTCGTGCACCACCCGGCCGAGTTCCTCGACCTGGGCCCCGAGCCATTCGAGTTCTTCCTCCGTGATGCGGTAGTGCTTGGAATAGCGGGCCTTCACGTAGGCTTCCTTCAGTTTTTCGAAGCGAGCGCGGTCACGCTTGGTTTCGCGGGGCCACACGTAGGTTAAGCGCGGATCGATACGTTCCGCCTGGGTGCGCAGGAAGCCGAGGTTGTGGACGTGCGGGGTGTAGAAAGTGCAGACCAACAATACGCAGTGGTACAAGCGTTCTGTAGCTTGGTGCGTAAGAAACGCCGCGTCCTTGAATCGACCCTGCTTGGCGCTGAAGCGAGCCGTTTCCAACATGCCTGAAGCCGCGGGCATCCATTCGTCGAAATACTCCTGCGCCATCGCCAACGCCTGCTCCGGCGTCTTTGGCTTGGGTTGGTGCAACTCGGTGTCGTCGGACTGGTAAAGCGCGACCCCGTCCTTCGCGACGTCCATGAAGAAGTAGCGCCCGTGGGCGAGCCCGTCGTTCACCTCTTGAAGTGTGTGGATGATGAAATTGACGGGGGTTTTCAGCGCCCCGGTCACACCATATTCCCGCATCAGCCGCTCATCGAGCTTCGCCCAGTACTTCACCCGGTCGGATAGCCGCTTGTCGTTGACGATGATCAGCAGATCGTAATCTGACTGGTAGCCCTTCGCCGTATGCGGCTCATCGACCCAGTTTCCGCGCGCATAGCTGCCGTAGAGGATGACCTTGAGGATCCGCCCGGCTTTCTTCCACTCGTGCTTCGAAAGCGCGAAGGCGTCATCGAACTCCTCGAACACGAGCTGCACCACGCGTTCCAGCTCGCGCTGCTTTTGCGGGGGCAGATGATCGAGATCGGTTCGCATCGACTAGAGCCTAGCAAGCGACTGGAAAAGTTGCACCCGTCCTTTGCCGGACCAGCAGGCACCGCCAAACCGCCGCACCCTCCACTCTCTCATTCGGTCCCGCTATCTCCCGACCGGACGATCTCGTCGTGCAGATGCCGCCCCCTTTCCATGCGCCGCGCCAGCGCCTCGATGAAATACGAGAAGCGCTTCTCCGCTTCGGCGCGGACGGCCGCGGAGTCCTCCCCGGTGGGAGCCGCGGTAACCGAGAGCCAGCGGCGCAGGTAAAGAGCAAATGCCTCGTTCCCGAGATCGACGTGATAGCCCAGCTTGTCCATCTGCCGGGAGATCCGGTCGAGACGCCGCGCGAAGGCTGCCTCCATGCGCTCGGATCCGTCAGGCGACAGGAACGAGGCCAGCGCGGCTTCGACGACGGAGGCCTGCGACACCCGCTTGCGGCCGGCGAAGTCGGCAAGCTGGCGTGACAATCCCGGTGGCAGACGAATGGTATGCTTGACTCGGTTGCCCTTGCTCACAGTTCGATTCCATCGCCAGGGTCGAGCGCTGCCCGGCGCGCGTTGGCGCGTATCTGCTCGGCGAGGCGGCGGTTGCGGCTTGCGTCCTCATCGGCGTGCCGATCCTCGAACTCGAACTCGTTGCGGGACGGCCGAGGTGCCGGCGCAATGTCTTCGTGCTCGAGGAGCTCCGGCTCGCGGCGGACGCCGCCTTCGGTCTCGGCGTCTTGCTCATCGAACGCTGCGGTGTCGGGGCGCGCGGGCGGCTCAAGCGCTGCAGTGATCCGGTCCTGCCAATCGCCTTGGTCGCCGGCCGGCTCGCGAGGCTCCGGCGACGGCGGCCGCTCGATCCGCTTGCTGAGCCGCGGATCGGCATAATAGCGTGCCTTCTTCGCGCGGATCGGATGGGCGCCCGCGAGCAGGACGATCTCGTCGGTCTCGGGGAGCTGCATGATCTCGCCCTGGGTAAGCAGGGCGCGAGCCGTCTCTGTGCGCGAAACCATCAGGTGCCCGAGCCAGGGCGACAGACGGTGACCGGCATAGTTCTTCATCGCTCGCAACTCGGTCGCCGTCCCCAAGGATTCCGAGATGCGCCTGGCGGTGCGCTCGTCATTGGTCGCGAAGCACACCCGGACATGGCAGTTGTCGAGGATCGCGTTGTTTTGGCCGTAGGCCTTTTCAATCTGATTGAGCGATTGCGCGATCAGAAACGCCTTGATGCCGTAGCCCGCCATGAAGGCGAGCGCGCTTTCGAAGAAATCGAGCCGGCCCAGAGCGGGAAACTCGTCGAGCATCAGGAGCAGTCGCCGGCGATCCGATCCTTCGCCCAGGTCTTCGGTGAGGCGGCGTCCCAGCTGGTTGAGGATCAGGCGAACGAGTGGCTTGGTCCGGCTGATGTCGGAAGGCGGGACGACGAGGTAGAGCGTCGCAGGTCGCCGCGGGTCCACAAGGTCGGCAATCCGCCAGTCGCACTGCCGGGTGACCCTGGCGATCACGGGGTCGCGATAGAGGCCGAGGAAGGACATGGCGGTCGAAAGAACCCCCGAGCGCTCGTTCTCCGATTTGTTGAGCAGTTCGCGCGCGGCGCTGGCCACGACCGGATGCACGCCATCCTCGCCGAGGTGCGGCGTTCGCATCATCGCGGCGAGTGTTGCCTCGATCGATCTCCTGGGGTCGGACAGAAAGGCCGCGACACCTGCCAGCGTCTTGTCCTCCTCCGCATAGAGCACGTGGAGGATCGCGCCGACGAGCAGCGCATGGCTGGTCTTCTCCCAGTGATTGCGCCGCTCGAGCGAGCCCTCCGGATCAACCAGTACGTCGGCGATGTTCTGCACGTCGCGCACTTCGCCGACGCCGCGCCGTACTTCCATCAACGGGTTGTAGGCGGCCGAGGCCTCGTTGGTCGGATCGAACAGGAGCACGCGGCTGAAACGCGCACGAAAACCCGCGGTCAGGTCCCAGTTCTCGCCCTTGATGTCATGCACGATCGCCGAGTGCGGCCAGGTCAGCAGCGTCGGGACGACCAGACCGACGCCTTTGCCGCTGCGGGTCGGGGCAAAGCACAGCACATGTTCTGGTCCGTCGTGGCGCAGATAGCGATTGGCGCACTGGCCGATCACCACGCCCTTGCCATCGAGGAGACCGGCGGCGGCGATCTCGGAGCGCGTCGCCCAGCGCGCCGAGCCGTAGGTCGCGCTGTTCCTGATTTCGCGTGCGCGCCAGACCGACATGGCGATCGCGACCACCACAGAAGCCAGCCCGCCCGAGGCTGCGATCATGCCGCCGGTCTCGAATATGCGCGGCGCATAGGCCTCGTAGCTGAACCACCACCAGAAGATCGCATAGGGCGGGTA
This sequence comes from Pelagerythrobacter aerophilus, assembly GCF_003581645.1. Classification (GTDB taxonomy): domain Bacteria; phylum Pseudomonadota; class Alphaproteobacteria; order Sphingomonadales; family Sphingomonadaceae; genus Pelagerythrobacter; species Pelagerythrobacter aerophilus. Next base: position 11,584 of record NZ_QXFK01000010.1, read on the forward strand.
GACCGGAGTACCGAATGCCGAAAACCAGGCAGCCCCCAGCTCCGGCTGAAAGCCCAACGCTGAGGCGGTCCATTGCGTACCGGCCCAGATGCCGGCCAGCGTCAGGATGAGGACGGCGAAGATCTGACCCCACAATATTCTGGTTGCCGACATGGTGCCTCCTTTCCGGGAGGCAGGAGACCGAACGGGAACCGCATTTCAATCGCTGCGCTGAGCGAAGCGCAGTCTGGCGCAGACAAAGAAGCCGGCGGCTAGATCGCTTCGCAGGCAAACTCCGGTTCGCCCGTCCATGTCAGGCGGTACATGGCGCCCTGCGCGACCGACTGCACGACATTGGGCCACAGGGCGGCAATGCAGGTTCCGCCTGCATGGCGGACCGAGGGATAGATGATCCCGTTATGCCCTTCGCCGCGCGCCTGTGCAGCGAGGGCATTGCCTGCCGGGTAACCCTTCGCAGCATCGGGATCGAGACTGGGGTGGCCCGGAAGACCGCGCAGATCGACGAACACGCCCGACATGCTGGCGATCATCTCGCCATACTCGACAACCGCATTGAAATCGCCTGCGTCGGCCAGGGCTCGCGTCAGGTGATGGCCGACCTCGGCGACGCAGGTCTCCACCGCCAGCGCGGCGTACCACGCACCGCGATTGGCGGGATTGAAGCGATTGGGTTCACGCGGCTTGGCATAGGCGAAGCTCGCATTGATGAACCTGGCATGCGGCACGCCGTGAACGAGCTCATCGGCAGTCAGCCCGCCCAGCCCGCGTTCTTCGGCGATCCGCCGCCCGCTGGTCGCGCCTTCGATCTCGGCCAGAAGCGCCAAGTCAGTGTCATCATCCGCCAGCGGCGCCATGACCGCTTCGCGCAGCCGTGCGCTCGGCACGAGCCGGATGGTCCGCTCGAAGGCCTCGCGTATGGTCGGAAGGTCGGCCAGCGGCAGGTCGGCCTGCCCCTCAGAGCCCGCCACGAAGCGCGTCGATATATTGCCGGGTTTCGAGCATGCGCGGGATGCCGCCAGCGATCATCGCCTGCACCGGCGAGAGCCGGTCGAACACGGGCGCCTTGTTCGCCAGCTTGGGCCAGCGATCGGCCATGTCGTCGGCGAACAGCAGGTGCAGTCCCTTGAACAGGCCGATCAGTGCCGAAGCGCGGGTCAGCTGATCCTGGCTGAGCGTGCCTTCCCATGTCCCGGCCTTCATCCGGTCCCAGGTGCTTTCCGACACGCCGAGCAGCGCCGCGCCTTCGGCATTGCTGCCGCCCCAGGCATCGACGAGCCGCAGCACGGCTTTCACCGCAGCGCCCGTCAGGCGGCGGCGATCATCATCGCCTGCAAAGGTCTGAAGTCCACGCGGGGTTTCCGCTTGCTGAAAGGCTGCACTGGCCATGTCGCATCTCCTGATGCGTTTATAGGCATCACATGGTGCTTTTGTCAAGATGGGTCTCATTCGCGTATCTTCTCAGATTGCCGGGCCGCGCGAACGGGCGAAGCTCCACTCGACACCGCCGCGCTGGTTGATCCTGCCGGTCACTTCCTGCCCCAGATGCCGTTCAAGGTCCTGCCGCCAGGGAACGAGCTGGAATCCCATGCCATTGTCGATCATGGCGAAGCGGCCCGACGCCAGCGTCACGCGCTCGCGGTAGATCCCGGCCACGTGATCGCCGGCACTGACGGGCCGGACGATCCCGCCGTGGCGCGCGGCCAGGGCCTCGCCTGCTTCGGCCAGTTCGCGGTCCCGCAGCGTATCGAGCAGGCCTCGCGCAAAGACGATGCGCTGCCCCTGGCGCCTGGCGAGCCCGTCTTCGATCAGGACCTCCACCCGCCGATCGCGTGCATTGGAAACCTGCGAACCGAACCCGCCAGCCAGATCTTCGGGCCGCGGCGACACCAGTTGGCGGTCGAGCCAGGTCGCGCCGCGTGCATGGACCTGCGCCTCGATCGAATGATCGGACCGGACCAGCAGGCTGGTCTGCTGGCGTCCTTTGCGATCGGTCCAGTTGCCGGTCTCGACGATTGCGCCCGGCGCTGCGTCACTGGTGCGCTCGATATCGGGAAACCTCAGATGATGGGTCCGCCCATCCAAGCCATCGACGATCGCATAGGCCTCGCCGGTCAGCTCATCGTGAAGCCCCCTTTCGACCAGCCTGCCGATGACACGCTCGCCTTCCGAATGGCCATGCAAAGCGAACCGTTCGGCATCGATCGCCAGCCCCTTCCCGCTCAGAGCCCGGTGCATGGTCCTGATGATGTCCCCGCGATCGCCAAGCGCGCGCAAGGTCGGCTCGATGTCCGCATCCAGTGTCCAGCCGGCCGATCCGACGCGCTGGGCTAGTCCCATGCGCTCGAGCGTCTGCGCCCGGCCGAGCAGCAGGCTGCGATCCTTGCGCCCGGCCGATGCCTCGGGGCGCAGATCGACCACTCCGACATCGTCGCGCTGCCGCCGCAATCGGCGGTCGAGCGACGTCCAGCGTTCGGCATCGACTTCGCGCCGAAGCGCGTTGTGGATGTCTCGCTCGCTGCGCGGACCGAGTTCGATGGTCACGCGCTCTTCGGCGCGGGCCCGCAGGCCCTCGCTGATATAGGCGCGGTCGATGACGAGGTCCCTGCCATCGCTCGCCATACCGCGGACCAGCACGTGGATATGCGGATTGTCGGTGTTCCAGTGATCGACCGCGACCCAATCGAGGCTGGTGTCCAGATCGCGCGCCATGTCGTCCATCATCTCGCGGGTGAGCGCGCGCAGGTCGGCCATCTCGCTGGCATCCTCGGGCGAGACGATGAAGCGGAAGTGGTGCCGGTCTTCCTCGCATCGCTGCGCGAAGGCTTCGCCATCGGCGTGATCGGAACCGGCATCGAACATCCGGCCGTCGGATCCGTCACGGGTGACCCCGTCGCGTTCAAGATAGGCAATATGCCGCGCGAGCGGTGCGGACCGGAATGCCGTACCTCTGTGCCGCACGACGCGCGCCTTGATCACGACCCTTCGCTGGAAGGCACTGCGCCGCCTCCGGAGCGCCGCACGCTTGCCGCGTCCGAGATGACCGGCGCCGCCACCCGGCCTCCTGGACCCGAGCGGCGTGTAACCCGCCCGGCGCGAGACCTGGAGCACGCGGCCGACCATTGTGCTGGCCTTGCGGTAGGAGCGCGCCCCGCTGTCGCGCGAGCGGCCCGGGCGGATATCGAATTCATCGTCAGCCATGGCGGGTAAGCATCGGCGACAGCGCTTGTGGCGCCGAAATTATAGGAGAATTCGCCAGAGGCGACGGCAGCGCATTGGCAGAGGCGGCGCATATTGCTGAGCAAAACCAACCACCTGCAGCCCGACAGACGGCGCTGCTTTTATCTCGCCATCCCTCCCTTCCTTTGGTGCGCAAGCCTCCCGTCCTTCGCACGCTTTCGCCAGGGAACGCATGGCTGCGCGAAGGTGCGAGGCTCGCTTTCATTGGGAGGAGACCGTCGAGACGGTCGCGAAAAGATCGTGCGCGGGTTGTTCCGGTCGCGCGAAGGGGTTCGCCGCGGGGCCAGGCATAGCCACCTCGTCCAACTCTTTTCGCGCTGCGCCGGGAGGCTGCAAGGCGCCAGCCGGAACATTCCCGGCTTGTAGAAGCGCCGCCGCAAACATGCGCTCGGACTGCAACAGCGGCGCAATCCGGGCGACATAGCGGTGCGTTTCGAGTGGCAGCGGACGCCGTCCGGCAAGCCAGTCTTCGTAGCGTCCCGGACCTGCATTGTATGCAGCGAGGAAACCTTGCGCGCCGTAGCGATCGTACATTTCGCGCAAGTAAGACGTGCCGGCCAGAACGTTGTCGCGTGGGTCGAACGGGTCTTGCCCGAGCGAGAACCGGGCGCGCTGGCGCGCCCAGGTTCCGGGCATAAGCTGCATGAGACCCATCGCTCCTGCTCTGGAAACGGCCCGCACCCGGCCCGCACTTTCGGCGCGGATCACCGCGTAGATCCAGTGCTCGGGAATGCCGAATTGCTGCGATGCTTCGATGACATGCGCGGCAATCTCGACGCTCTGCGAAGCTCGGACAAACTGCTCCGATTGCGCAAAAGCCTGCGCCGAACTCACCGCCAGCATGGCGGCCAGGATCCCCGGCAGAAGATGCGGGCGGAGCACAAAATCAGTCCTTCGCCGGGCGGCGCGCGCCGCGCGACCATATCAGGACATGGCTCTGGTCGTCAGAACTGAACAGATTGGCGCGCAGGGGCCGCGGCAATACCGGATCGTCGATGACGAGCGTGACGAAATCGCCTGCCTTGTCGCCGACATGTTTCCAGCCTGCACCCACCTCGTAGGTTTCCTCGCCTTCACCTGCCATGATGCGATAGTCAGGGGCGTTCTCGGTGTCGCCGGGGTCGGCGGCCACCAGGGTCAGCGGTGCGTCGATGGTCAGGGTTTGCAGCCGCCCTTCAAAGCCGTCGGGTGTGGCTGCAAAAGTGCCGATACAGGTCATTGTGCGTCTCCTTCAGTGGTGTTTTGGATGGGAAAGTCGGCGGGCGAGGCGAGCAAGACATAGTCCCCGTCGCCCGCTTCGTTGGTCCAGACGGGCCGCGCGCGCCCGATGACATCGGCGCGTGCGACCGGGCCGAAATAACGCCCGTCGAAGCTGCCGGGGGCGCGCCTGTTCATCACGAACAGTTCATCCGCAGCGATAGTCCGGCATCCTTTCCAGACGGGCAGTTCGCGTCCAAGGCTGTCGCGCCGACGCGCCGAGCCCGCAGGTGTCCCATTGATCTCGATGAGCAGGTCGCGCCGGCAGACCGTATCCCCGCCAAGCGCCGCAACCTCCTTGATGAGCGGAACGCCCGCAGGAAGATAGCCGCGCGAGGCGAGGTATTTCTGCAGCCTGAAAGCAGGATCGATCGCGACGCGGTCGCCCCTCTGGAGACCGGTCTTTCCGCCGATTGAGTACAGTCCAACCGGCACGCTGGCCGTCACGTTCCAGACCAAAAGTCGCGAGAGCGGGATTGCGATGCTGGCCAGTGTCGCTGCCGCGACCATGCCTGCCAGAAAGGCGGTGCGCCGCCTCATGATTGCAGCTTTCGCCGCCGCAGCCAGTCGCGATGGCGCGCAGGGGAATAGGAACGTACTTGCATGCCCCCTGCCAGCCTGTTGTGGACATGATGCCAGTGGTCGGGAGCTACATCGCAGGGATCGATGCCAACGTCCTCGATCGCATCGATCAGCGCAAAGACCTGGCGAACCTTTGGCCAGCTTCGCACCGAGAGCAGGATTTGCGCGCCAGGATCGACCTGCGGCAGAGTGGTGAACGGCTCGCCGAAACCGGCGGTTTGGGCGATCGTGAGTGTGGAGCCAACGGTCCCGTAGTCGTTCGAAGCCCACCGAACCAAGGCAAAGACCTGTCCCGGAGCATAGCTTTCGATACGCGTCCGGCGATCGAGGATGCGCTCTGCAACGGGCTTGCCGAACCGAAGCCAGTCTTCCTGCACGCCGCCGCGCCACACCAGCGTGACATGCGTAAGTGGCGGATCACCGGAACCTGCCTCGACCGGTTCCGGAGGCGGAAGCGAAGCGCGCGCTGCGCTTTTGCACAGGCGTGGCTGTGTTAGCAGGAATCTGAAAGATTCCTTGTTAGCATTGTTAAGGGCTTCGCAGGCGCCGCGTTTTCGGCGAGTCGCGCAGGCTCCCGGTTCCCGATAGTCCGGGAATAGGGTTCCCGATCGTCCGAACGTCATGGTTCCCGATAGTCCGAACATCACGCACCCTTTTCCACAGGGGGCAGCCCGATACGGCGCCGCGCGGACGCGAAGGGATCGACAGGCGCTGCAACGAACAGGAGCCGCTCGCGGCCGAACTGGTGCTCAAGAGCGAGATTGTAGCCGGGGAGCGACTGGCGGCGAACGATGGCCCGCACTTCGAAAGCGAAACGCTTCAATGGCGAGAGCGCGCCGGACTTCAAATGCAGGTGCGAAATGTCGAAACTCCACCCGCCCTTCTGCTTCCCGCCATGCTTGCGTACGATGCGATAGAGCCAGCGCTCAAGACCGCCGGTAAGCGCGAAATAGGCCGGGTCGATGGTCAGGACGAGCGCACGATCGAGCACGCCCTCGTAGAGCCAGTCCGGCACGATCATTTCGATGCCGAGCGCGCGCCCGTTGTCGTCGAGCCGTTCGCGCCATTCGTTGATCCAGGAAAATCGTCGGCGGCGTCGCGCCCCGGCCTGCCGGATGGAGGTGGCAATGCTGGTCGACTGCAAGCGGTCGAGCGCCGCCTTCAGGCGCTCGTAGCCAGCCTTTCCGGTTCCGCGCCGGGTGAAGGTAAGGATTTCATGGGGCGTTGCTGCGATCAGGCGCGAGGTGGCTTTGCCGGCATCGCGCGCTTCGACGATCTGGCTGGCTACCCAGATCAGCACATCGGCATCCCAGATCGTGGCCATGCCATGCTCGGCGGTCGCTTCGACCAGGATGGCGACCTCGCCCATACGAAAGTCGATCGGCTTCACGCGCTTCGACTTGGCGAGGCTGAAGAAAGGCCAGGCCATCAGATCCTGTGCATCGCGCGCGGCGATGTCGCTGCCGGCGCCAACGAAAAGGTCGAGCTGCCCGGCCTCGCCGTCCGATGTCCTCAAGGAGCGCATGGTACCGCTTCAGCGCCGGACCGGACCGGTGTAGCCGTCGATCCGCTTGGCAGGATGAACGACGCCCTTGCCCGGATCGCTGGTCGAACGGCGCAAGCCCTGCTCGGCCCAGGTGTCGAGATCTTCGGGCCGGTAAACGATGCGGCCGCCGAGCTTGTGGTAGACCGGCCCTGTTCCATAGCATCGGTGCTTTTCGAGCGTGCGCGGCGAAAGCCCCAGATGCACCGCGGCATCCGGGGTGCGCAGGTAGCGGGGACGGACCGGATCGGGAACGGCGGGCATGGGGTTAGCTCCAGGAGGCTTGGGTGGCTGCGGCTAACTGCCGCTGATTGCGGAGGGTGATGGCGCATGCCCTGGCAATGGGGGAGCGACACGATGCCGCGTTCGGATTTGTCGCCCCTACCGATCTGAGCTCGGCAGGATCGAGGAGGGGCGGCATCCGCGCAGAACCCGACGCTGTCGCGCTGCCCGGCAGGCTTTCGGCTGCAATGCCGAAGGCTCAGAGCAATGAACCGCACCTGCGAGAGAGGCAGTGGCCAAGGGCCTGTGGGAAGCAAGGCAAGCGGGGCCTGTCGCGGCCGTAGCTTCCCGCTCGCCCGACCCGCTGCCGGTTCGCAAGTGCATGCGGGGCCCCAAAAACACGTAATGCCGCACCCTCAGGAGCGTATCGCCAGATGCGCGGGACATGTCCGCCGTCAGCGCCCATGGCACAGATTTGAGGTTGTGATGTAAGGAGGATTTGGGCTTCGTCGTAGTGACGAAGGAACGAAGATGAAGCCCAAATCCTCCTTGAAGAAATTGCCGCCGAAGGCCCCTGCGGAGCGGGTGGTGAAGGACATTCGGCGTGCGACGCGGCGCCACTTCTCGGCCGAGGACAAGATCCGCATCGTGCTGGATGGCCTGCGCGGCGAGGACAGCATCGCCGAACTGTGCCGTAAGGAAGGCATTGCGCAGAGCCTTTATTACACCTGGTCGAAGGAGTTCATGGAAGCGGGCAAGCGCCGGCTTGCCGGCGACACGGCCCGGGCCGCGACCACCGGCGAGGTGCACGACCTGCGCCGTGAAGCCCGTGCCCTGAAGGAATGCGTGGCCGACCTGACACTCGAAAACCGCCTGCTGAAAAAAAGCATGATCGGGGATGGGGGCGACGACGAATGAGGTATCCCGCATCTGAGAAACTCGAGATCATCAGGATCGTCGAGCAGTCACATCTGCCAGCCAAACGCACGCTGGACCAACTCGGCATTGCCCGCCGGACCTTCTATCGGTGGTACGACCGCTACCTCGAAGGAGGGCCGGAGGCGCTGGAGGATCGGCCATCGGCGCCGAGCCGGGTGTGGAATCGCATCGGTGACGACATCCGGGACCAGATCGTCGAGATGGCGCTGGAGACGACCGAGCTATCCCCTCGCGAACTGGCGGTGCGGTTCACCGACGAGAGGCGCTACTTCGTGTCGGAAGCCACGGTTTACCGCCTGCTCAAGGCCCATGATCTGATCACCAGCCCGGCCTATGTCGTGATCAAGGCCGCCGATGCGTTCCACACCAAGACCACCCGACCGAACGAGATGTGGCAGACCGATTTTACCTACTTCAAGATCATCGGGTGGGGCTGGCTGTATCTGTCGACCGTGCTCGACGACTTCTCGCGCTACATCATCGCCTGGAAGCTGTGCACCAACATGCGCGCCGAAGACGTGACCGACACCCTGGACCTCGCTCTGGCGGCTTCCGGCTGCGACAGCGCCACGGTGCTGCACAAGCCCAAGCTGCTCAGCGACAATGGTCCGAGCTACATCGCGGGCGAACTGGCCGAATATATCGACGCCAACAAGATGACCCATGTCCGCGGTGCTCCGATGCACCCGCAAACCCAGGGCAAGATCGAGCGCTGGCACCAGACCCTCAAGAACCGCATCCTGCTCGAAAACTACTTCCTGCCCGGTGACCTTGAGGCCCAGATCGAGGCCTTCGTCGAGCACTATAATCACCGCCGATACCATGAAAGCCTCGACAACGTGACGCCCGCCGACGCCTACTTCGGCAGGGCGCCGGCCATCATGAAACAGCGTGAAAGGATCAAACAACAGACCATAAAATATCGGCGCTTGCAGCACCGCATGCTCGCCGCTTAACATCAACCCCCAGACGAGGCCCGCACTCCGCTAATTTACGCCGCGAGTTGTGCCAAATGTTCTGACGACGGACAG
>NZ_QXFK01000011.1 GCF_003581645.1 Pelagerythrobacter aerophilus
TGAACCGCCCCGGGATTGCCGGAGGCCATTCGGTTTAAATTATGCCGCCATGGGCGTGTCGTCCAGCATGGCGTAGTATCGTGCTTCAGCTTCGGCAGGCGGGATATTGCCGATGGGCGCGAGCAGGCGCCGGTTGTTGAACCAGTCGACCCATTCGAGCGTGGCGTATTCCACGGCTTCAAATGATCGCCACGGACCTCGGCGGTGGATGACCTCGGCCTTGTAAAGGCCGTTGATCGTTTCGGCCAAGGCGTTGTCGTAGCTGTCGCCAACACTGCCGACCGATGGTTCGATCCCGGCTTCGGCAAGACGCTCGGTATACTTGATCGAGACATATTGGCTGCCACGATCACTGTGGTGGATCAGGCCGCCACGGTGAACAGGCCGTCGGTCATGGATCGCCTGCTCCAGGGCATCGAGTACAAAGCTGGCATGCGCCGTTCTGCTCACCCGCCAGCCCACGATATAGCGGGCGTAAACGTCGATCACGAAGGCGACATAGACGAACCCGGACCACGTCGCGACGTAGGTGAAGTCCGAGACCCACAGCATGTTGGGTGCCGGTGCATGGAACTGGCGGTTGACCTGATCGAGCGGACATGGCGCTGCCTTGTCGCTCATCGTCGTCTTCACCGGCTTCCCCCGGATCACGCCCTGCAGGCCCAGCTCACGCATCAGCCGTTCCACCGTGCAGCGGGCAATATCGAAGCCCTCGCGCTGCATCTGCCGCCACACCTTGCGATACCCGTAGACCTTGAAGTTGGCATCGAACACGCGCTGAACCTCGGGCTTCATTGCTTCGTCGCGCTGGGCGCGTGGTGACAGGCGCGACGGATCGCGGCGCTGTGCGACACGCTCGTGGTAGGTTGATGGGGCGATCGGCAGAACCCGGCAGATCGGCTCGACCCCATACTCACCCCGATGCTCATCAATGAAGCTGGTCATCGCTTGAACGGGCGGTCGAGCTCCGCCTGGGCAAAATATGCAGAGGCCTTGCGCAGGATCTCGTTGGCCTGGCGCAGCTCGCGGTTCTCGCGTTCCAGCGCCTTCAGCTTGTCTGCAACCTCCACCGGTACGCCGGCACGCTTGCCGCTGTTCACCTCGGCTTTCTTCACCCACTCCAGCAACGTGTGCCCTGAACAGCCAATCATCGCCGCTATGGATGTGATCGCTGCCCACCGGGATGGATGCTCGCTCTCTTGGTCCAGAACCAGGCGGACTGCCCGCTCGCGAACTTCCGGTGCAAACTTGTTCGTCGTCTTGCTCATCGTAGACCCCTCCTCTCAGGAGTTAGGGCCTCCGACAATCCCGGGGCGGTTCACCCGTCTGGATGTGGCCAGTTCTTCTGAGTAGCCCATAACTGGAGCTGCTTCTGAAACAGTGCCCAGCCAGCGCGGTCTGTGTCAGATGAGATGCGCGTCCATAGGATGGCGTCGAGATCCTCAAGAACGGGCTGGGAATGAACAAAGTCAAAGTTGGAAAAGAACTTTTGAGCTGTGCCCGTCGATCCAAGCTGCGAGACGATCCGCTTGCGGATGTTCGCTGGGATTTTTGAGTAGCTGACGCGGCTACCCTTCAACGCTTTAGAAAACTCCGCATCGGGCTTCCGGTCAGTTTTTAGACTGGCACTCGCTAGCAATCCGGAATTCGCATGCGCAGTGACTGGCCCAGCCCAGTGCTGAAGGAGAGACTTACCCTTGGGCTTTTTGGCGAGAAGCCAATCCCAATCGAGGGCTGTCGTGGGGTTGTCCGGATCGACAGCAAATTTGACTTGGGTAAGTTCGAAGCGCCCGTCGGCCCGGCACGCAACCACGTCATCCACGGCACGAAAAGACGGGTCGGATGCTTCCACCTGAACCCACTGATATTTGTTCGGGTATCGATAGAATTCGAGAAGCGTCTCGGCGGCGACTAAGTCCTGATAGGCGAAGCCAACCCGTGTGATCGCTTTTGGTTTGTAGTTGTGCCTCATGCGTCGCTTACCTCCGAAGCGAGGCTTCTCTCCGACACTCGCGCAAGTTGGAACTATGGCATCGATCTTGCTCGGATTCCAAGCGATTTGGTTTTTCTATCGGCCTTAACATTGTAGAGGCTGAACACGACGGCCTCCTTGACCAGTGGCCCGTGGGCAAAAGCTTCGCCGCGACCGAAGTGGGCGATTGCCTTGTACCATCGTCATTCTGGACGAGGCCCACTTATCAAGTCGCTTCGGAAAAAACTCGAGTTCGCTTATAGATCGTCGGATGGGGAGGTCATCGTGTCGCGATCTACATTGCGCTTCATTCGCTTCTTCGCGCCCGCCGTCATTCTGGTGGTGCTCGCTTATGCGACAGCCAAGATTTTGAGGCTTACATCGGAAGACGTGCCGTTCAGCGTCAACGATCTCGGCTACAATCTCAGCTATCTCATCATCGCCGCGATCTATCAGTATCTTCCGGTCCGCGACTGGGCCTACCGACCGTTCCGCGAAGATATCGACGAACGCATTCGTACTCGGCTCGTCGCCATCTCAGGACTGCCCGACGACCTGACGAAATTTTCGTGGAAGCGGGTGGGGAACGTCTTCTACGCTTTGGTCGATAACGACAAATCGCTCGAAAAGCGCTCCGAGGACGTAATGTTCAACGGAGCGATGATGACATCGTTCGCTGACCTGACAGCCATCTCGGCGATTTTCCTCGCGGGCAACCTGATCGCTTGGATTTGCGGCGTAGGAGCCTGGCGCGCCGTGGCGATCCTTGCCAGCCTGCTTATCGTTTCGATTGGTATGCAGTGGGCCGCGAAAGTGCGGCACATCAGCCTCGGCACCTACCAACTCGACTACATCGAGCAGCAGCTCAAACAGCAGGTTGTCGACAAGATGACAGCTCTCAATGCGTGATGCGGTCCTCCACGCGATCGACATGTGCGTCAAAGCGCTCGAGCAGCGTGCCGATGCACATTGGGTCATCGCCTTTTCCGGCGGCAAGGACTCGTCTGCGGTCCTGAAGATTTTTCTATCGGCCTATCGCCGCGCCAGAGTGCGCCCGAGGGCCGCGACGCTAATCTACTGCGATACCGGCGTCGAAAATCCGATCCTCGATGCCTACGTCAAGACCCTGCTCATGCGCATGCGTGCCGAGTTCGAATCCGCCGAGCTACCAATCGGTGTCCGTATTTTGAAAGCGCCGGTCCAAGACCGCTTTTTTGTTCGGCTCATTGGTCGAGGCTATCCGCCACCGACCAACTCGTTCCGTTGGTGCACGACAGGCCTGCGCATCCGGCCCGTATCTCAATTCATCCGAGGACATCGGCCCGAGGACACCGTCCTAGCGCTCGGGCTGCGCCGGTCAGAAAGTCGCCAACGCGATCGCTCGCTGCAGCGCTCAGCCGATCTCTATTGGCAGAAGCAGCGCGAGGGCGTCGGCGAATATGATTTGTTCCTGCCGATAGTCGAAATGGACGTGCCCGAAGTTTGGGACGCCGTGTTTGGCTTGTCTGAACCGCGCTGCTTGAAGCCGCAGGCGCTCGAGGACTTGTACCGCGACGCTTCGGGCGAGTGTCCTGTCATCAAGGCGCCAGAGGCGCCGCCATGCGCCTCGGGTAGGTTCGGTTGTTGGACGTGCACGGTCGTGCGCAAGGACCGGTCAGGCGCCGAGCTTATCCGGTCAGGGCATCACGAACTGATCCCCTATTTTAAGTTTCGACAGTGGCTGACCGAGATACGCAACGATCCGTCGCGGCGCTGGCCCAGACGACGGAGCGGTCAGGAGGGCATGGGGCCACTGACGATCGAGGCGCGCCGCGAGGTACTCGAACGGATCGAGGAGCTGGAATTTGCAACTTCGAGCGAAATTCTCGACGCGGATGAGCGCGGGCTGATCGCCAGCTTGTGGCGCATCGACGACATCCCGCGCCTAAGCTTTCCGCTAAATGGGCCACGTGCCTGAATCCGAGTTGTTCCCAAAGTCAGCCGTCCAGGGCCGCGCGGCGAGCGAAATGAACGAATCGCCGCTTTGGGGGGCGGTGATCTAAGCGGTGAATGGCGGCTTTGTCGGCGAAATGCGTCGGCACTGACATCCTGGTCACTCCAGGACTGACTTAATTTACTACCTCTTGGCTCTCTCGCTGGACCGTTCCACTCAAGGCAGACCGGTGGTATATCCGCAGAACACTCGCGGTCGCTGGGGAACGTCATGCGTGACTGGCGGAAGATTTCGATTGCATCGTTGCTGGGCGCGGTCGCTTGCATCGGGTCTTCGACCCTAGCGCAGACGGCGACCCCGCGTCCGGCGCTTACGAACGAACAAGCAATCCAGCTGTTCGAGGAAGCAGGTTTCAGCGTCACATCAGGGCGGCCAGTAAACCGCTGCGGCGGCGCATCCAATCCGCGGATCGCCTTTGTCGATCTGAACGGCGATGGTCGCGCCGAGGTGCACTTGGCTGACGTCGATCCCCGATGTTACAGAAAGCCGGGCGCCTACTTCGCAATCATGGCCCAGCAGCCCGATGGAAGCTGGAAGCGGTTGATCGCTGAGGATGGTATTGTTGGCTTCGACGCCGCACGCACGTCCGGATGGAACAACCTGCTTCTGGCGGATCCCGATTCCGCCTGTCCCGGCGTACGTCGCTTCGCGGGTACGGACTATGGCCCGCCAAACCGGTGCAGCCCGTTTGCCGCGAGTGAACTGACGGCCGCATCACCGCCTTCGCCGCGCGGCATGGCCGGCACTCCCATATCGCAAACGAAACTGTTTGACTGGACGGAGGATCAAACTTCCGACGCAAGGAATCTGCCTGCCTTGAAACGTGCAGCCATATTCCAGGCGGCAGGCGTCCAGGCGGTTGGCGGAGGACGATGGACTAGCTGCACCGATGATGCATCTGGCCGTTCGGAAGCACAATTGGCGATGATCGAAGACATCAACGGCGATGGCCGCCCCGAAGCGATGATCCGCGACAGCGGCTCTTACTGCAACGGCTCCGTGGGCGTAGCTTCGAGCGTCTTGACGCAAACCTCCACGGGAGCGTGGTCCGTGATGCTCTCCACACAAGGCTTCATCAACTTCCTCGAAAGCCGGGGCGCGGACAACTATCCGGACATCGAGGTGGGTCTGCCGGGCTTCTGCTTTCCTTATCGGAGATGGGACGGCACCGAATACGCCATCGCGGCGCGTTGGGACCGTGAGGGCAAGCCCTGCCACCCGGGCTGACCGCAGCGGTTAGCTGATCCGCCTTGGCGGCTTCGATCTCGCCGATCGTTTCGTGCGAGGCCCCGTGTGGGTGCATTGTCGCCAACGGCGACTCCAAGCCCCAGGTCCAATCCGCCTAGTCGGAATAGCCGCTACTGCTTCTGCTTGGTCAGCAATTGCCGGGGCCGTTTACGGGCCCCTCCTCGCCACTGACTCATCATCATGAATGTGGGGCAGCTTTTGGCGTGTTCATTTGTGCCGGCGAGTGTCAACTATGTCGGCGGCAGCCGACCGTGTCATTGTCTTCCCGGACGTCAGCTTCTCAACTGCGCCTAGAACTCCGCACCCGGGCCCCGACCGGTTGACCACTTGTCTTGGGATCGCCACGCTCCGCCTTCTACGCCCGGCCTCCCTTTTCTGCGCCATCATTCGACGCCTGCCAGTTCCTGTTGCCGGGCTTTAAAATCATGTCTTCTTGATGTGCCTCAGAACGCGACCGGACGTCGGCCGCGGTGGTCCGAGGCAAGGCATGAGCGTGGTCCCGATCCGGTCAGAAGCATCGTCGCGCGGCGCGCGCATGCTGCGCACAGCTCTGGGGCGGGAGATCGCGTCCTGGCTTGAAGACCCGTCGGTGATCGAGGTCATGCTCAACCCGGACGGGCGCCTCTGGATCGATCGGTTGGGAGAAGGTCTTGGAGCAACCGGGCGGACAATGACTGCCGCCGATGGCGAGCGGATTATTCGGCTGGTCGCGCACCATGTAGGGGCCGAGGTGCATGGCGGAGCGCCACGCGTGTCCGCTGAGCTGCCCGAAGGCGGCGAACGCTTCGAGGGTTTGCTGCCACCGGTGGTGTCGTCGCCGAGCTTCGCCATTCGCAAGCCCGCCGTCGCCGTGTTCACGCTCGATGATTATGTGGTGGCCGGCGTCATGGCTCCCTGGCAAGCCGAGGCGCTTGCCACTGCGGTTGCCGAGCGCAAGAATATCCTTGTCGCGGGCGGCACTTCGACCGGCAAGACGACGCTCACCAACGCCCTGCTTGCCGAAGTCGCGTCGTCGGCCGACCGCGTGGTCCTGATCGAGGACACGCGCGAGTTGCAGTGCGCTGCACCCAATCTCGTGTCACTGCGGACCAAGGACGGCGTGGCTTCGCTGTCCGATCTCGTCCGTTCGGCACTCCGGCTGCGGCCCGATCGCATTCCGATCGGCGAGGTCCGCGGCGCAGAAGCGCTCGATCTGCTGAAGGCCTGGGGAACCGGACATCCGGGCGGGATCGGTACGATCCATGCCGGGACCGCGCTCGGCACACTGCGGCGGCTCGAGCAGCTGATCCAGGAGAGCGTGGTCACCGTACCGCGCGCGCTCATCGCCGAGACCATCGACGTGATCGCGGTGCTGGTCCGCGACGCAGCGGGCCGACGCCTCGCCGAACTGGTCGAGGTCCGTCCGCTCGATGCGCGAGGCGAGTACGTTCTCGTACCCCTCTGCCCAACCCAAGGAGATTCCCTGTGACCTACGCCTTGTTTCGGGCGCGTTCGCGCCTGCCTGCCTTTGTCGCGGTTGGTTGTGCCGCGCTGGCGCTCGCAGCCCCCGCTCATGCTGCCGGCTCTTCGATGCCCTGGGAAGCGCCGTTGCAGGCGATCCTTGAATCGATCCAGGGGCCGGTCGCCAAGATCGTCGCTGTGATTATCATCATCGCGACTGGCCTTGCGCTGGCCTTCGGCGACACCTCGGGCGGCTTCCGGCGGCTGATCCAGATCGTCTTCGGCCTCTCCATCGCCTTCGCCGCATCCTCCTTCTTCCTATCGTTCTTTTCCTTCGGCGGCGGAGCGCTGGTCTGATGGAAAGCAGTGCATCCGGCCTGCCGCCCGGCTTCGCCGTTCCCGTTCACCGGGCATTGACCGAGCATATCCTGCTTGGCGGCGCGCCGCGCGGGCTCGCCATCGCCAATGCGACGCTGGCAGGCGCCATCGGGCTCGGCCTGCAATTGTGGGTTACTGGTCTCGCAGTCTTCGGTGTGGGCCACTTGATCGCGGTCTGGGCGGCGCGGCGCGATCCGCAGTTCGTCGATGTCGCGCGGCGGCACCTGCGCTTTCCCGCCTGTTTCGGGGTCTGAGATGCTCTCGCTTCGCGAATACCGGAACAAGGCCGACCGGCTCAGCGATTTCCTGCCCTGGGCGGCGCTGGTTGCGCCGGGCATCGTCCTCAACAAGGACGGCAGCTTCCAGCGCACGGCACGCTTTCGGGGCCCGGACCTCGACAGCGCAACCCCGGCCGAGCTCGTTGCCACGACGGCGCGGCTCAATAGCGCGCTGCGCCGGCTGGGCTCGGGCTGGGCCATCTTCGTCGAAGCGGTGCGCCGTCCCGCGCTCGGCTATCCGGTGTGCGATTTTCCCGATGCGGCATCCGCCCTGGTCGAGCGCGAGCGGGCGGCTCAGTTCGCCGAGGAAGGCGCGCATTTCGAAAGCCGCTATTTCCTGACCTTCGTGTGGCTGCCGCCCCCCGAAGACGCGGCGCGCGCCGAAAGCTGGCTCTACGAAGGCAAGACGGAGAAGGGTATTGATCCGCGCGAACTACGCGATGGATTTGCCGATCGCACCGACCGCCTGCTCCGGCTGTTTGAGGGATTCTTCCCCGAGATCGCCTGGCTCGATGATGGCGAGACGCTGAGCTACCTGCATGGCTGTATCTCGACGCGCAGGCAGGAAGTGCGCGTCCCTGAGACCCCGATGCATCTCGACGCGCTGCTCGCCGACGAGCCGCTTGTTGGCGGTCTCGAGCCGCGCCTCGGCAGGGCGCATCTCCGCACCCTGACCGTAATCGGCTTCCCGAGCGCCACCTTTCCCGGCCTGCTGGACGAACTCAACGCGCAGGGCTTTGCCTATCGCTGGTCGACGCGCGCGATCATGCTCGACAAGACCGACGCGACCAGGTTGCTCGGCAAGATCCGCCGCCAGTGGTTCGCCAAGCGCAAGTCGGTCGCCGCCATCCTCAAGGAGGTGATGACCAACGAGGCCTCGGTGCTGGTCGACAGCGATGCGGCCAACAAGGCCGAGGATGCCGATTCGGCATTGCAGGAACTGGGCGCCGACCATGTCGGCATGGCGCTGGTCACCGCGACGGTCACGGTGTGGGACGAGGAGGCGGCACTCGCCGCGGAAAAGCTGCGCCTGGCCGAGAAGGTCATCCAGGGCCGGGACTTCACCTGCGTCACCGAGGGCATGAATGCGATCGAGGCGTGGCTCGGCTCGCTCCCGGGACATGTCTACGCGAACGTCCGGCAACCGCCGCTCTCGACGCTCAATCTGGCGCACATGATCCCGCTGTCCGCCACCTGGGCGGGGCCGGAGCGTGACGACCACTTCGATGCGCCGCCGCTGTTCTACGCCAGGACCGAGGGCACGACCCCGTTCCGCTTTGCGCTCCATGTCGGCGATGTCGGCCACAGTCTCGTCGTCGGACCGACCGGTGCGGGCAAGTCGGTGTTGCTCGCCTTCATGGCGATGCAGTTCCGCCGCTATGCCGGGGCGCAGATATTCGCGTTCGATTTCGGCGGTTCGATTCGCGCCGCTGCGCTCGCCTGCGGCGGCGACTGGCAGGATCTCGGTTCCAGCCTTTCCCAAGACAGCGACGAAGGCGTGTCGCTGCAGCCGCTGGCCCGCATCGACGAGCCCGCGGAGCTGGGCTGGGCAGCGCAGTGGCTACAGGCGATCCTTGCCTCCGAAGGTGTCCCGGTCGATCCCGCCACCAAGGAGCATCTCTGGTCGGCGCTGACCTCGCTTGGCACGGCGCCGGTGGCCGAGCGCACGCTGACCGGCCTCGCCGTCCTGCTGCAGTCGCAGCCGCTCAAGCAGGCACTCTCGCCCTATTGCATTGGTGGCCCGTTCGGGCGGCTGCTCGATGCGGAATGCGAGCGGCTCGGCGACGCGCGCTTTCAGGCCTTCGAGACCGAAGGCCTGACCGGCTCGGCCGCTGCGGCGGCAGTGCTCCCCTATCTCTTTCACCGCATCGAGGGACGGCTCGACGGTTCGCCGACGCTGATCATCATCGACGAGGGTTGGCTGGTGCTCGACAGTCCCGGCTTCGCCGGCCAGCTGCGCGAGTGGCTCAAGACCCTGCGCAAGAAGAACGCCAGCGTCGTCTTCGCCACCCAGAGCCTCGCCGATATCGAGAGCTCGGCGATCGCGCCCGCGATCATCGAGAGCTGTCCGACCCGCATCTTCCTGCCCAACGAGCGCGCGATCGAGCCGCAGATCCTGAGCATCTACCGGCGGTTCGGATTGAACGACCGCCAGATCGAGATCCTCAGCCGGGCAACGCCCAAGCGTGACTATTACTGCCAGTCCGCGAGGGGCAACCGGCTGTTCGAACTCGGCATGGGCGAGGTCGCACTCGCTTTTGCCGGAGCGTCCTCGAAGAGCGACCAGCTCGCCATCGCCCGCATCGCCCAAAGCGCTGGTCGCTCCGGCTTTGCCGCCGCCTGGCTACGGCATCGCGGCCTCGACTGGGCTGCCGAGCTGCTCGCGGGCGACGTCTCCCGAACCTTGCAACCCGGCGACCCGAAGGAGCCTTCCCATGATCGTGTCCAGGTACCTTAGAACCCTTGCCGCAAGCACGGCGCTCGCTGCCGCCGGTTGCGCAGCGGTCATATCGGCGCCGGCGCAGGCGCAGTTCGGCGGGATCGTCTACGATCCGTCCAACTACGCCCAGAACGTGCTCACCGCAGCGCGGACGCTCGAGCAGATCAACAACCAGATCCGCATGCTGCAGAACCAGGCGACGTCGCTGATCAACCAGGCAAAGAATCTTCAGCGTCTGCCGACGAGCATCCTCCAGCCATTGCAGGACCAGATCCGGCAGACGCAGCGATTGCTGAGTCAGGCCCAGCGCATCGCCTATGACGTGCGCGAGATCGAGACGGCCTTTGCATCACAATATAGGAATGTGCCGCTGAACGCTTCCCAGGAGGCGATGGTCGCAGGTGCCGAGGCGCGCTGGCAGAACAGCATTGCCGGCTTCGAGGACGCGCTGAAGGTGCAGGCGGGCGCGGTCGCCAACATCGAAGGCTCGCGCGAAGCGATCGGCCGTCTCGTCGGGGCGAGCCAATCCGCTACCGGCGCACTGCAGGCGGTCCAGGCGGGCAACCAGTTGCTCGCGCTGCAGGCACGCCAGCTTGCCGATCTGACGGCGACGCTTGCAGCCTCGAACCGCGCGCAGGCGCTCGACGCCGCCGACCGCGCGGCGGCAAAGCGCCAGGCGCG
This sequence comes from Pelagerythrobacter aerophilus, assembly GCF_003581645.1. Classification (GTDB taxonomy): domain Bacteria; phylum Pseudomonadota; class Alphaproteobacteria; order Sphingomonadales; family Sphingomonadaceae; genus Pelagerythrobacter; species Pelagerythrobacter aerophilus. The sequence continues at coordinate 10,431 of NZ_QXFK01000011.1, forward strand.
TGAGCAGCTCGGCCGTTTTCTCGCTGACCGCCCCCGCTATGTGCCCGGCGGATCGGACTGATCCGTGATGGACGGCAAGCTCCTTGCGCGGATCGGTGCTGCCGCTTTTGTCGGCATCGCGATCGCCATGACGCTCGTGCAGCTGCGCGAGGAGCCCGAGCCGCGCGTCGAGCCGGCCGCGCCCGCTCGGATTCCCGAGGGCGATTCACTGCCCGCCCGGCTCAGGGCATGTTCGCAAATGGGCGAGCTGGCGCTGTCTTCGTCCGACTGCCGGGAGGCCTGGGCCGAGAAGCGGCGACGCTTCTTCGGCGTCGAGCATTCCGATGCCTATTCGGAGCTGAACAAGGGATCGGTCTCGTCCGCTCCCGTCATTCCTTCGCCCCCCATGCGCGGGGAGCGCTGACATGGGCGGGACCGGCGTCGTCGATCGCTTCCTGGCGATATTTTCCCGCTACATCGACAGCGGCTTCGGCCTGCTTTCGGGCGAGGTTGCCTTCATCGCGACCACGCTGATCGTGATCGATGTGACGCTGGCTGCCCTGTTCTGGAGCTGGGGCGAACAGGACGACATCATCGCCCGCCTGGTCAAGAAGACGCTCTTCGTCGGGATCTTCGCCTACATCATCGGCAACTGGAGCGCGCTGGCCAACGTCGTCTTCAACAGCTTTGCCGGGCTCGGTCTCAAGGCCAGCGGCTCCGGGCTCGGCGCTGCCGACCTCCTGCAGCCGGGCCGGGTCGCGCAGGTCGGCATCGATGCCGCCTGGCCGCTGCTCGAATCCATGGAAGATCTGCTCGGCTATGTGAGCTTCTTCGAAAACTTTCTGCAGATCGTCATCCTGCTCGTCGCCTGGGCGGTGGTCATCATCGCCTTCTTCATCCTCGCAATCCAGCTCTTCGTCACCCTGATCGAGTTCAAGCTGACGACGCTTGCGGGTTTCGTGCTCATTCCTTTCGGCCTGTTCGGCAAGACAGCATTCATGGCCGAGCGCGTGCTCGGCAACGTGGTCTCCTCAGGCATCAAGGTGCTCGTCCTGGCCGTTATCATCGGCATCGGCTCGACCCTCTTTGCCGAATTTACCGGTGCCATTCCGGGCGAGCCGACGATCGAGGATGCCCTGGCCATTGTCCTTGCCAGCCTGACGCTGCTGGGACTGGGCATCTTCGGCCCCGGTATTGCCAACGGGATCGTCGCAGGCGGGCCGCAACTGGGCGCCGGCGCTGCCGCAGGCACCGCGCTTCTGGCAGGCGGGGCTGCGGTCGGCGGTGTCGCCGGCGCCAGGCTGGCGAGCGGCGCGGTCGCGAGCGCCGCGTCTTCGGTCGCTCGCGGCACGTCGCGCGCCGCCGGCGGTGCGACCATGGCCTATGCCGCGGGTTCAGCGGGCAAGAGCGGCGGTGCAGCCGTCGCAGGCGGCATGGCCGGTGTCGGCCGCGCTGCGGGAGGCGCGGCGATATCCCCGCTGCGCGCGGCAACCGACAGCGCCCGCGGCAACTTCCGCGAGGGTGCGCGCTCGGCGGTCGCTCACATGGGCGGACGTATCAAGCCGGGCCCCGGACCCTCGACCTCCGATAACGGACAGGCAGTGGCTTCTGACGGCCCGCCATCCTGGGCGAGATCCATGAAGCAGCGCCAGAGCCTCGGCCATTCGGCCTCGCTCGCCGCCCACACCGTGCGGGCCGGCGACGGACACGGCGCAGGCGCGTCGATCGACACACGAGAAAAGGACTGACGGCAAATGTTCAAGCGCCCTTCGATCCGGTACGGCAAGACGCCGCAGCCCGAGACCCCTTATCAGCGCGCGGCGCAGGCCTGGGACGAACGTATCGGCTCGGCGCGGGTCCAGGCGAAGAGTTGGCGTTACGCGTTTTTTGGAGCGCTCGGCCTTTCGGCGATCCTGACAGGCGGTCTGCTGTGGCAGAATGCGCGCGGGACGATCGTTCCCTGGGTCGTCGAGGTCGACAAGCTGGGCGAAGCGCGCAGCGTTGCTCCCGCCGATGCCGACTTTTCTCCCGGCGATACCCAGATCGCTTTCCATCTCGCGCGCTTCATCGAGCACGTCCGGTCCATTCCCGACGACGCGATCGTCGTGCGCGAGAACTGGCTGCGGGCGTACGATTTTGCGAGCGATCGCGGTGCGCTGACGCTCAATGAATATGCCCGCGCCAACGATCCGTTCGCCGTGGTCGGCCGCGAACAGGTGGCGGTCGAGGTCACCAGCGTCATCCGCGCTTCGCCGAAGAGTTTCCGCGTCGCCTGGGTCGAGCGGCGTTACCGCGATGGCGCGCTTGCCGAGACGAGCCGCTGGACCGCGATCCTCGGCATCGCCGTGCAGCCACCGCACGATCCCGATGCGCTGACCCGCAATCCGCTCGGAATTTTCGTCACCTCCATCAACTGGTCAAAGGAGCTCGGCTGATGTCGTTCTCGCAAGTCACGCCTCGTTCGTGCCTCGTCGCCCTCTGCGCGCTTGGTCTCGCCTCGCCGGTCGTCGCCACGCCCGTTCCCCAGGCACGGGCCGCATTGGCGGCGCTGAACGCCATCCTTCAAGCACCTCCTCACGTGAGCCACCATCTCCCCGGCGCACGCGTCCTTCTTTCGCGGCAGGCTTCCCCCGCTGCCGCGCGCCGCTCCCCTGCCTCTGAGCCTGCCCCTGATCCCCAGCGGCAAGTGGGAGCGGCGAACGATGCTGCCCGGGTCCAGCCCCGTGATGCCGCGTTCCAGAACGCCATCCAGCGCTATGCCTATAGCGAAGGCGCCCTGTTCCAGGTCTACACCAAGCCCGGGCAGGTGACCGACATCGCATTGCAGGAGGGCGAGACTCTGGTCGGGCCAGGGCCGGTTGCGGCGGGCGATACGGTGCGCTGGATGATCGGCGATACGATCAGCGGCAGCGGTGCAAATGCGCGCGTGCACATTCTCGTCAAACCGACCCGTCCCGATATTACGACCAATCTCGTGATCAATACCGACCGGCGCACCTACCACCTCGAGTTGCGCGCCAATCCGCGGATCTACATGGCCTCGGTGAGCTGGATCTATCCGCAGGACGAGCTGATCGCGTTGCGCAAGGCCGAGGCTGAAGCTGCACGGGTCGCGCCGGTCGCCGATGGATTTGCGCTCGAAGACCTGAACTTCGCCTATCGCTTGTCCGGCGATCATCCAGACTGGCGACCGGTGCGCGTCTTCGACGACGGACGGCGCACGCTGATCGAGTTTCCGCCCGACATCGCGCAGGGGGAAATGCCGCCCTTCTTCATTGTCGGCGAAGACGACGAGGCCGAGCTCGCCAACTACCGGGTCTCGGGCCGATACATCATCGTCGATCGCCTGTTCGACAAGGCCGAATTGCGTCTGGGCGCCGGTCGCAAACAGGTGCGGGTCAAGATCACCAACCGTGCGCGGAAGCCGTCATGAGCGAGGATGCTCCCGACCGGAAGCCGCAAGATGCGGAGTCGATCGTGAGGCTTCGCGGGGAAGGGCCGCGTGTAGTGCGGCTGTCACGCAAGGCGATCGGCATCGCCAGCGCCGCCGGTCTGGCCCTCGTGGGCGGCGCCTTCCTCTTTGCGCTCCGGCCGGCGTCGCACGAACAAGACGAGGAATTGGTGAATACTGAAAGCACGGCTGTCGCAGACGGCCTCGCGTCGGCGCCCCGGGACTACACGCAGGTGCCCAGGCTCGGGCGGCCGTTGCCCGGCGATCTCGGCAAGCCAATCCTCGATGCGCAGGACCGCGGCGCTGTCGCCGCGCTTCCGCCGGTAGGCGTTCAGCCCGCTTCCCGATCGCAAGCGATCAGCGCACGGGAGGCAGCGCGTCAGCGCATCGCGCAGGAGCGCGAAGCGGCACGAGGCAGCCGCCTGTTCTTCGGCGGCGGGGCGCAGCCCGCCAGCGTGACGGAACCGGGAGCCGCCACCGGGTTGGGAGCTGTTCCGGGAACCAGTATAACCGCGCCACCGGCCCAGACCGCGTTTCTCGACCGGCCGGCCGAACGAAGGACGGCTTCCACCCAGCGGCTCGAAGAGGCACCGTCGAGCGCTGTCCTGCAGGCGGGTTCGATCATTCCCGCGGCGCTCATTACCGGCATCCGGTCCGACCAGCCCGGGCTCGTGACCGCGCAGGTGACGCAGAATGTCTATGACAGCGTCACGGGGCGGCGCTTGCTCATTGAGCAGGGCGCGCGGTTGATCGGAGATTACCAATCCGAGGTCGGCTTTGGCCAGCGCCGGGTGCTGCTGGCCTGGAACCGCCTGATCCTCTCCGATGGCCGCTCGATCGTGCTCGAACGCCAGCCTGCCGCCGATCCCGCCGGCTACGCCGGGCTCGAAGACGAGGTGGATTACCACTGGGGCGGAGTGGTGAAAGCCGCATTGGTCTCGACCCTGCTCGGTATTGGCAGCGAACTGGGCGGCGGCGGGGACAGTAGGCTGGTTCGCGCGCTGCGCCGCGGAAGCCAGGACAGCATAGACCGGGCTGGCGAACAGGTCGTATCTCGCGAACTCAACGTTCGCCCGACACTCACCATCCGGCCTGGCTACCCGGTGAGTGTGCTGGTGACGCGCGACATCGTTCTGGAGAGCGGATCGTGACCCGTCTGAAGCTGTCCGACATCACCGACGAGAAGCCTGTCCGCTTGTCGATCGAGATCCCTGCCCGCCTCCATCGCCGGCTGGTCGATTACGCCATCGTGCTCAACGGCGGAGTCTCCAAGGACGCGCCGAAGCCAGGTGAACTCGTTGCCCCCATGCTCGAGCGCTTCATCGCCAGCGACCGCGATTTTTCCAGAGCCCGGCGACGCGTCGCCGACCGCGAGGGAGAATAGAAGGCTCACCAGCATTCACCTGCGGTTTCTCGATACTGCACATACACCTCTTGTGAACAAGTTCGTTGCTTTGGCGGTTGTTTCGCTCATATATCTCTACCGGGAATCGAAATTCCCTGCGACCGGGCGTCGATACGTATGTCCAGGCATCACGCTAAAGGTATCGCGGCATTCGCCAACGAGTGTTTCCATCGCCCGGTCGCGCTTCTGGATCGGGCATAGATTATAATTACATTATAAGTTGGCGTGATTGTCTTCGCCATTCCAGTCTTGGTCTGCGGCAAGTGGAGTCGCGAACCAACTGACAGGAGAGCGTGATGAAGGACTTCGAAACCATCGACAGCGAGGTCATCGACCTCGGACAGGCTTCCGTCGAGACGAAGGGTGACGCGATTTTCGAGATCGACGTCGATGCCGGGCAGCTCCGGTACGTCCCCGGCCTCATCGAAGAGTGAGACCATCGGGGGCGCGGAGCTTCTGGCTCCGCGCCCTCGTGTCGTCTGAGGTTAAAATCCGCATGGAAGACAGCCTCGCCTGGTGCGAATGCGATGGCCGCCTGGTATTTCTCGACGTGAGAGCCGATCGATATTTGCAGCTTTCGTCCGACAGAGAAATGGCATTTCGCCAAGCTCTCGATAGCCCCGAAGAGCAGCGTCGCCACCAGCCGTCGATGTTTCCCCTCAGGGCCGCCTGGCGTACGCCAAGGCACGCTTCCCGGGCTATCGGCGCTTTCAATCTGGCGGACATCGCGGCGGCGATCTGGTGGCAAAGGAGGGTCGAGCGCCGTCTGATCAGCGGATCCCTTTATCAAACGCTGCTGGCGCTACGGGATGCGCAGCGCAGAGTCGCAACCGGGGTGCAAAGCTCTGAAAAACGCGATCGCACCCTGAGAGCATTCCAGCACGCCCGCGTGCTGCGCACCGCCGCGGACCGCTGCCTGCCCCGATCCATCGCATTGGCACTGCGACTTGCCCGAGACGGCCTGGCAGCGCAGCTCGTCATAGGGGTGAGGACCAATCCGTTCGGCGCGCACAGTTGGGCCCAACACGAGGACGAAGTCCTCAACGACAGTGTGGAGGAAGTTCTGCGCTTCACGCCGATCCTGATCGTATGACGGGAGCTCAATTCATTCTGGCGCTGCCGTGCGGAAGCTTGGCGGTACCTGGCCGCGCGCTACGGATTGAACCCGAACCGTGCCGGCTTCTGGCCGACGGTCCGCGGCTCTGGATCGGCGAGGACACGCCCACGGTGGACCTGGGCGAAGCCGGTCACGCTATCGGCATTCTCTTTCGGCGGGATGGCGCCCAGCAGGTGAGGGATGGGCTTGAAACCGTGGCCTGCTCGGGACTCGAGGCCGCCTCTCAGCTCGTTGGGGAGTTCTGGGGCGCCTATGTCGCCATCCTTCGAATGCCCGGCGATGAACTTGCCCTTCTGAGCGATCCGAGCGGACTTTTCCCCGTCTATTACAGCCGATCCCCGACTCACTTTGTTGCGACCTCCGACCCGCGCCTCTTCGAGCGTGTAACGGGCAAATCGAGCTCCATAGCGTGGAGCGCGCTCCGGCGCTTCCTTGCCCATCCGGAGCTGCGAACGCAGGAAACCTGTCTTTCCGGCGTCGAGGAACTCGTCCCCGGAACATTGCACTTCCCGCATGAGAATCGAACTCAGCAGATCTGGCGTCCATCCACATTTATTTCGCGCGCACCATACCCCCGCCTTGAAGATGCTGCTCATGAATTGCGCGAAATCGCGATCGAAGTAACGGGTGCCTGGGCGGATGCGCTTGGTTCCGTTGCCGTGGCCGCGTCGGGAGGCGTCGATTCCTCTCTCATCTGCGCAGCGCTGTCCGAGGGCGCGAAGGACTTCAGCTGCGCAACGCTCTCGACTGCCGACCGCAGCGGGGACGAGCGCGCCTATGTCGCGCTGCTAGCAAACAGCTTGGGTGTGAACTGGACCGAACGTATTTACGATCCGACCGGCTTCGATCCGATATCGCCTGCATCGCAAGGCTTGCCACGCCCCAGCCGCAGATCGTTCGTCCGCAGCATCGATGCCTTGCTTGCCGACTGCGCGCATGAGCTGGGAGCCGATTTCGTCTTCGATGGAAACGGGGGCGACAACATGTTCTGCTTCCTGCACTCGGCCGCCCCGGTTGTCGATCGGCTGTACGCCGAGGGGCCCGGGCGGGGCGTTCTCGAGACGCTCGTCGCCATGTGCCGGGCTACCGAGGCCGATCTCTCGACTATGGTGCGCGCAAGCATACGGCGCCTGCGCCGCGGTGTGGGGGGCGAGCGTCCGGCTGACACCCGCCTCCTCCTCGCGGACGGATCCGCGCATGCCGGTTCAGATCTCATGCTTTCCTGGCGCGAGCTCGATTTCGGCCGGCAGTCCGGTAAGCGTGATCACTTCGAGCTGATCATGCGCACCCGGAATCGCATCCATGGGTTGGGAATGGGACCGCGTCGCTTTTCGCCGCTCATGAGTCAGCCGATCCTCGAATTCTGTCTCGGCATGCCGACCTGGCTGTGGTTCGAAGGGGGAATCAACCGCGCGATCGTCCGGACCGCACTCTCAGGCGTCCTGCCGCCGGAACTGCTTGCCCGCACGTCCAAAGCCGGACCGGACAGCTTCATCCGGCGCGCGTTCGATTACCATCGAACCATACTTCGCGAACGCCTCCTGGACGGCCTTCTCGAGCGCCACGGCATCATCGACAGGAAGGAGGTGGAGCAGGCTCTCGCAACCGATATCGCCTCCAGAGATTCGATCATCTACCGCCTGCTCGATCTCGCCGAGGCCGAGAACTGGGCGCGATCGTGGACCTGAGCGGGCGTCGACATACAAGGTTCTCGGGCGCCGGTGCGCCCGCCATGGCCTTCCAGCGCCGGTACTGCTCTTCCTTCCCGGGGTCGCAGTCCATTCTGTGCATCAGCCAGAATTCGAACCAGTCCACCGAGCGCAGGTAGATGGCCTGCCTGTGGGCGGGCTGCCACTTGACGTGAGTTTCGTCGTTCAGCACGAAGAGCTCCATCGGGCGCCCCCGCAGCGCGTATGTCGTTACTACGTCGAGACCGCTCTGGTATTCACTGTCGGCAGCCTGGATCAGGATCGGCGTATGGATCTTGTCGACGTTCAGGATGAGCGACATCGGTTTCCAATCCTTTTTCGAGCCGGTCTCGAAGAACCGGTAGCCGGGAGTACGGATCAGCTGTCCGAAGCGCGGGCCGGCGGCATAGGCGAAAGAGAACAGGTCTTCACAGCACGATCCCATGGTGGCGGCCTTGAACAGCGATGAATTGATCAGTGCCCACTGGACTGTCGACGAGCCATCGCTGAAGCCACTGATGCCCATCCTTTCGGGATCGACCGCACCGGATCGGACCGCAAGGTCGACTGCCGCCTCCAGGGATGCCTGCACCACCCGTCGCGATAGCCAGTCCACGCGACTGGTCCTGACGAGTTCCTCGTTGGTCTTGGCCGTTGCCGCGGGCTGCCGAGGATAGGGTCTGGCGAAACTCAGGACCGCGAATCCGCGGTTCGCCAATACGTGGATCGGGACTTCATCCCCGGTGCCGCCACGCAGGAACCCGTCGGACCGGTACTGGACCACGACCAGCGGGTGCTTTTCGCCAGGCCGGTGATCGGGCGGAAGCACGAGGTCGGCCAGGCCTTCGAGGCCATTAGGGTCGGTGAAGCGCAGCCGCTGCACCTGCCCGAAGGTCTTTCCAAGCAGCTGCGGGTTGGGATCGAAGACCACGCGATCGGCTCCCGAGCCGGCATCGATCGCGACGAGGCGTCTCGGCCGGTCGGCACCTTCGCGCGCGCAGAGGATTTCAACGCCCGCAGGCATGCACCCGATGAGCATGTCGTCGGTCAGGAGAATTCGGTGGGGCCGGGGCTCGGTAACATCCCACCGCAGGAGCGCGGTCTGGCTCGTCGCCCATCCGGTCCATTGCATGCCGAGCAGGGATTGGCCGTCTGCCGACCACCACAGACTCCGTATTCCTTCGCAGTCTTTGGCATCGCACGCCATGCGACCGCCGTCTGGCTTGGCAATCACCAGCCGCGTCGTGCTCAGCAGTTGCTCGGAATTTTTCGGTTCGATCCACGCACCGTAGCCGTCCTGGCTCTCGGCATAGACACGGGCGTCGCGGGGTGCGCTGGCCGGTAGTTCCGGATGGAGACGAGCAGCCTCTTCAGGTGTCGCCGACCGCGGGCGCCCGTCTGCAAGCGAAACCACCTGGTACTCGGTCGCGATGTCGCCGGTCGGGATCGGTCGGCGGGCCAGATTCGGCGAGAAACGCTCGTCGAAGAGGAACCCGTCCGGCGCCTCTCTTGCAATCGCTTCCGCCTTGAGCCGGATGCCCGGGCGCGTTCCGACCACCAGCCCGTTGCCGTCCGATGTCCAGGCGACACTGTCGACGTCGTCGGGAAGGAAGGACACTTGGCGCGCGGGTGTCTTGCCATCTGCCGCCACCATCCAGGCCTGCGTGGAACCGTCTATCCGCTTGAGGAAGGCGATACGCGTTCCATCGGGAGACCAGCGTGGAGGATTGGACCGGTCGTAGCCCGCCTTGACGTAGGAGAAGTCGCGCAGCTTGAAATCGCCGCGGATGAATTCTCCGCCGCGATCGAGCTCGCGCAAAATTCCGCTGCCATCCATCCCTACGACGACCAGCCTGAGACAATAGCGGTTGGTCTCCGGATCGGCGCTCTTCAGATTCACCGCTACGCTTGTCCCGTCCGGAGAGAGAGTGAAATGCGCACGGGCCCCGCGCGGATCCTGCCGGCCGATGTCGACTAGCCGGACCTGGTCATCGAGCGTGAATCGCGCGTCTTCTGTCTCACCTCTGTCTTGGGCCGCATCGACGAAGGCACACGGATCGCCCGCCACCGGCGGCAGGTCTACCACCGGGACGATGCCGCTGGCGAGCGCGGCCGCCGCGAACAGCGCGCTCACCATTGCCTCCGGATGCCGAAGGACACGAACCGCCCGATTGGCGAATAATTGGTGGAGTCGTAGGGCGTATCGGTGGGACCGGTCTGCCCGATGAGCGGCGGTTCGTCGTTGAACAGGTTCTGGATGTTGACCGCGATACTCAAGCGCGGATCCCTGCCGTCGCCCCTGATGATGTCGTAGCTGAGACCCAAGTCGAAGGTGGCGCCCGGCTCGACACGCTGCTCGGCAGCAAAGCGGCGATCGACCAAGGCTCCGGAGTAGTTCGCGGCCAGGGTGGCGGTGAAGCCGCCCGCAACGATCCGACCCGATGCCCGGGCACGAAATTCGGGCGGATTGAAGACCACTCCTGCGAGCTGGACGTCGGGCAGGTCCGCGGTCAGCTGCTGCTTGCTGTCGAGCCAGCTAGCCGAAACCTCGACACCCCATGATCGGTCTTTGTCCAGCGGCTGGTTCCATGAGAGACGCGCGTCGATCCCCTCGACCGCCCAGACGGCCACGTTGATGTTCCGGTTGTCGATGAACGCGATCACGCTTGCAGGATTGTATGGGCCACCCGAGAAGTTCTCGAGCCCGAATAACGATCCCGCGATCAGCCCCTCGAGGTGTGCCGGGTCGGGCGAGAAGTCGATGAGATCCGCGAACCCGGGGTCTTGGAATGCGGCGGCAATCGATCCGGCGATCGGAGAAACCACCCGATCCTTGTAGCGGATATCGTACCACGTCGCCGACATCGTCAGTTCGGGAAGCGCCGGTGGCCCGATGTCGAGTCCCGCCGTCCAGCTGCGCGCGCGTTCGGACGTCACGTCAGGATTGCCGCCGCTGGTGAAGAGAACGGTTCCAGGGCCGGCGCCGAACGCGGCGGCCGGAAGCAGGATCGTCTGGTAGGGAATGAACCGCTGGTAAAGCGTCGGGGTCTTGAAAGACCGCGCCCAGGTGGCACGCAATTTGAAACCGTCCAAGGGCGCGTAGACCAACCCCAGCCGCGGGGTTGTGAGCCGGTCGAGCCCTGGGTAGTCCTCGTAGCGCGCGGCCGCGGACAGGCTCAGCTCTTCGACGCCTGCCATGGCATTGGTCGGCGACACGACGGGCACGAATAGCTCGCCATAGGCGAATCTGGCGCGCTGCACTTCGTCGAAGGCGAGGATCACATCGCCCCCCGAGACGCGGGTGAAATCGAGCCTGTTGCTTCGCAGCCCCACGCCTACCGCAAGTCGGACCTGGCCGCCCGGTAGGTCGAGGAGCGGGCCTTCGGCGCCGGCCTCGAGCGAATACATTTCGTTGCAGAAACAGCCTTCGGTGACGCTGACTGGCACGCCCGGTCGAGTAAAGGCAGTGCGGTAATTCGTGCGATCACGCCCGAACACGCCGACCACCGACGCACGCCAACCCGACCACAGATCGAACTTGACCGAGGGCGCGAGCGTGTAGGACTCGACCTTCGGCTCGCCGACCGACCGCAATGTAGGGCTCGCGGCAACCTGGGTCGAGCGCCGGTTGGAATAAAGCGCGTCGAGCGCGATCTCGACCCCGTTGGCGAATACGTGATGACCCGAGATCGTGACTGCGTGTCGGCGCTGGGCCGGGTAGAGCGTCGTATCGGGATCCAGCGAAGCGGCATATGACCGGTCGGCGGCCTCAATCCCGGAGTTGCTGGCGAAATCGTACGCGATGAAAGCGCCGCCACTCGACCACCGCGTTCCACCGATGATGTCGGCCTGCTGGCGAAAATTGCCGCCAGAGGTGCTTGCGCCAAGTTGCCCCGACGTCACTATGCCTTCGAAGTCACGGCGCAGGACGACGTTGACCACGCCGGCGACAGCGTCAGAACCGTAAAGCGCCGAGGCGCCGTCGGGCACGACTTCGATCCGGTCGACCGCGGCAAGCGGAATGGCCGAGATATCGACGCCCGCAAAAGCGGAATCGTAGGGCAGGCGGTGACCATTAAGCAGAGTCAGAGTCGCATCGGCCCCGAGACCGCGCAGATTTGCGCTGGATGCGGAATTGACGTTGCTGTTGGCGAGGCCGGCGCCCGAGCCTACCCCGGGATTCTGACCGCCCGAGAAATTCTGCGGCAGCGAGCGGATCGCTTCGCCTAGATCGATCTGGCCGGCTTCCACTATCGCCTCCCGATCAACGGACACGGCCTCGCCGACCACCCGCGCACCGCGAATGCGGGTACCCGTGACGACTATGGTGTTTCCTTCATTCTCGCCTTGCGAGGCTTCCGCGTCGTCGGGCGCGGGGCCGGGCTGTTCGCCCGCCTGTGCACGAAGCGGTGTGGCAAATACGACGAGAGCCGTCCCCGCGAGGAGGGCTGGCAGCCCTCTTGATTTCAGCATCATCCTGATCTCCCTGTTCAATCGCGACATGCCGTTCTGGCTTCGCCGTTGCAGGGGTTGACGCATGGGTGGGCTGGCACCCTAGTTGCACATGAAATTAAATTGACCGGGACTCAGACGTCCTCGGCGGCCAGCTCGCGCCGCAGGTGAGCGAGAGCTCTCGTCATGTGGTATTCGACCGTCGACAACCCGACACCGAGTTCGAGATGAATTTCCCTGTAGGATTTCTTCTCGAAGCGGCTCATCGCGAACACCCGGGCGGTCTTCGCCGGGAGTTCGGCCAGCGCTTCCTCGAGAAGCTGTTTGGTCTCCGCCGCGTGTAACCGGTCTTCCTGGCAAGGTAGACTGGTGCCATCGCCATTCTCGGTGAGCGACAGGGTTACGATCCGGCACCGACTCCTCCGGGCGAAGTCGATTGCCAGGTTCCTCGCGATACAATGCAGGAAACCGCCCGGATTGCGCAGTTCATTCAGTTGCGCGCTCCCAGCGGCACGCAGGAAGACCTCCTGCGCAAGATCGCTGGCGTGCTCGTGACCGACCTTGCGCTTCAGGTAAGCCAGCACTCCGGCACGCTCATCCCGGTAGAGAGCTTCGAGCAGGCGGCTGCGCGGAAGCGATGCCCGCGTGGTTTGCGGTGACGAGGGCGAGGAAAGCGATTGTGTAGCGTGGTGCCGGGATCCGGCAGCGAAATCGGTCATGCTCAGGGGGAGCAGGCGACCGCACTCGTCGGCTCGTCAGCATGAGCCGGATGCGGAGTCCAGGTCTTTGCCGCCGTTCGGGACGCCGCGACGTCCCTTGACCGGATCGGCCGCCGGGCCTTGGCCGGACCGGCGTGCATGATGTCTGGCGGAACTGTCCACGCGTCCGTTGCCAGCAATTCGGTGCGCGCCAACCAATCGTGCCCAAACGCGATTGATCATGCAAGGCGCAACTACTCCATACCGGAGGTGTCCGCAGGCAAGCTCTGCGCGTCCGACCTTCCTCAAACGTCGTGCCCGCATCACCATTTCTGGGGAGGCGGCTGCCCGGATAGGAGAATGCCGGGCGCAAAACCGTTGCGGTAGCAGGACCATCGAAAGGAGGGGCTCCATGGTCCGCATCCCCGAATGGCAAAGGCGCTTCGACGGTTTCGATTTTTCGGACTTCGCGCAGGAATTCCTGCGGCGCAATCCGGACTATCGTGCCCAGTTCGCCCGCTTCCGCCGTGCGGGTGACGGCAAAACGCAAGCTCTCGCCGGCCGGCGAAGCGCGCGTTCATGGGGCCTCGAATTTCCTCGTGGATCCCGCATCCGGAGCCGATGTCTGTCCGGCATTATGGCGCCCCGAAGACAATCCGAGCGTCGTTGTGGTCGCATCTTCAGCCGTGTGTCGGACGGAGCTCGCGTCCGCGTTTCACATGCGATCGCTGCTGGTTGAAGCGGAAGCCGGCGCAGATCGGCACCTGGTGCTGGCGGGAAAACACACGCGCCACCGTCTCGTGGTGACCCCGCCGGCCGCTCGCGATGGCTATATCGTCCCGGCCGATCACTCGATGTCCGTTCGACTGGCGGCGCTCAGCGCGCTTCATGAGCATCCGCGCAGTCGGCAGGCCATTGCAGCTCGCGCTGCGCTGACACCCTCACCCTATCTCAGACATCGGCTGGTTCTCCTGCTCGCGATTCTCGACAGGCTCGACCCAGCTTCAGGTGAACCCGCAACGGTTCGGCAGATCGCGCGCGATCTGACCTTTCCCGGTCGGGATTACGATCGCGCGATTGAATGGAAGTCATCTTCCGACCGGCGCCAGACCCAGCGTCTTGTCGCCGAAGCGCGGCGCATGACAACGACGGGCTATCGTGATCTCCTGAGCGGCTCCACGCGGCTGGCCTCGCGCACTGAGCGCTGCGACGGAAGCGATGAGGGCCGCGATTAGCAATCGACCGGAGGCCCTTTCGAAGGGCGTGGGCATTCCCGCTACTTTCCAATCTTACTGTTTAAGCTATCGTTTTCTGCGGTGCCGGGTCTTGTGTTCGGTATCGCCACAAACCGAACCTTCAGGGGGGCGCGCAACAGCAACTGCCGGTGCCGATGGCATGGAACCATTGGTGAGGCATACAGCAGGCGATCGAGCGGCGGTGTGTTGGATTGCACCCTCGTCGGTCGAACAGGCCGGACTATGTATGCCTACTTCGCAGAGGAGTTCGCTACTGAACTCATAAATGTACAATCGGACACCGAACTGAGTGGGGCTCTTGCCGAGGTATCGCGGCGCCTCGGTTTCGACCATTTTGCCCTTAGTCTCGAATTGCGCTCGGGATCGCGCGAGGCGCCGGGCTTGCTTCTGCACGATTATCCCGATGAGTGGGCAAAGGTCTATGTGGCGTTTGATCTGGCGGGCCAGGATCCCGTCCGGCGCGCTTGCGACAAGAGTTTTATCGGCTTTGCATGGGATATGCTGGAGGAGATGATTCCGCTTACCCGCGGGGACCGGCAGATGCTCGCCGTCGGGAAGGAATGCGGAATCGGCGACGGCTATACAGTGCCACGACACCTGCCCGGGCTCGCGCGCGGAACTTGCACCTTTGCCGTGTGTCCGGACAGGGATCTGCCCCGTTGTCGCCTGGCCCTTGCCGAGATCGTCGGCACGCTCGCGCTCAGTTGCGCCCTTGCCCTTGGTCCCTCTCGTAGCACGGAAACCGTTCCCGTGCTTAGCGATCGCCAGCGCGAGTGTCTGTTGTGGACCGCGCGCGGCAAGACCGCCGCCGAGACCGCGATCATACTGGGTATCGGCACCGAAACCGTCATCCAGCATCTCAAAATGGCCCGCGAACGCTATCAGGTTCATTGCAAGCAGTCGCTCGTGGTCGCAGCTCTTTTCGATGGGCTGATCGGATTTGCCGACATTATCCGGTGGCGAGACACGGGCTGAATTCCGCCCATGCAGTTGGGACGCTTCGCAATTCCGCGGAAGCTTACATCCCCTGTTCTTGGTATGTCGAAGCGGAACCAGATCGATCAGTTGCTACCTGTCTTTTCAATCACAGGCAGCAACAATGCAGAACCATACCAGTCCCGCCGATCCGGTGCTCCGGACCATGTTCGCGGCCCGTAAGCGGGTCTTCGTCGATCTCCTCAAATGGGATGTCCCCGTGCTCGAAGGAGTCTACGAAATCGACCAGTTCGATACGAGCGAAGCGTCCTATGTCATTCTCACCGATGACAAGGACAGTCACCGCGCATCTGCGCGGCTGCTCAAGACCGACAGGGCGCATATTCTCGGCGAGCTGTTTCCATCTCTTTGCGATGGCCCCGTCCCGGTGCGCGAGGACTTTCGCGAGATCACCCGCTTCTGCATCGAGCCGACACTCTCGCGTCTGGAACGCCGGGCCGCGCGGGACGAACTTGTAACCGCGCTCGCGGATCACGCGCTGATCGCCGGAATCGCCGCGTATACCGCGGTCGCTACGCTGAACTGGTTCCGCCAGATTGCGAAATTTGGCTGGCGATGCCGAGCACTCGGCCCCGGCAGCCGAATCGGCGGTGAAAACCTTATCGCGCTCCAGATCGATATCGATGCGCAAACGCCTGCGGATCTCGCCTGCGGTGGTATCTACCGCCAGGGATCCTATCGCGTGGCCGACTACGAGCTGGAGATCGCGGCATGACTGGCGCAGCGCATTCGCCCTGGCTCGACCAGATCAGAAAGCAGGGTTATTGCATCATCCCCAACGCTCTGCCGAGTGCAATCCTCGCAGCGCTCGATACGGACCTCCAGCAGACCTACGCAAAGACGCCTTTCGGTGATGGCGAGTTCTATGGCTACAAGACGAAGCGGTTTGGGAGTTTGCTGCGCCGATCGCGCTGGGCGGGAGACCTGGTCCTTCAACCGCTCATCCTCGCGCTTGCCCGTGAAATTCTGGGCAAAGCCTGCGAACGCATCCAGCTAAATGTCGCGCAGGCGATTGCAGTCCATCCCGGCGAGATCGAGCAGTTCCCGCATTGCGACCACGACATGTGGGCAGGGGAGAAGGGCACGCATGAATATCTGCTCAATGTCATGTGGCCCCTGACCGAATTTACGGCGTCCAACGGCGCGACGCGAATATATCCCGGCACCCACAGGCAGAAAATTGAATCGCTAGACCAGCTCGGCACGCCAATCGCGGCCGAGTGTCAGCCTGGCGATGCCATTTGCTTTCTCGGATCGACGGTGCACGGAGCGGGACCTAATCTGACCAGGCACGTGCGCCGTGCGGTGGTGATCGGTTACAGTCTTGGCTGGCTCAAGCCCTACGAGAATCTTTGGCTCGCCTATCCGCCAGAAGTCGCGCGGGAATTTCCCGCAGAACTTGCCGAGCTTGCGGGCTATTGTCAGCACCGGCCCAATCTTGGCAATTACGAAGGCCAGTGCCCATCTATCTTGCTGCGCGACGATATTGCCGAGTTTCCGCGGGCGACCGATGCGCTTCGCGACGACCAGAAAGCCGCGGTGCGCGAATTTGCCGAGGCGCAGCGCGGCGAAAAGTGAGCCCTGCCCACGTCCTTGAGCCCACCTATCAACGCCTCAAGCGTGCGCTGATGGAGGGAACCTGGGCCAATGGGGCCAAGCTCGAGGCAATGCGGCTTGCCGACGATTTCGGCGTCAGCATGACACCGGTGAGGGACAGCCTGAACCAGCTGGTTGGCGAGGGGCTGGTCGACCTCACCCCTGGCGACGGCTTTCGGGTGCCGGTTCTGACCGAACAGGGTTTGCGGGATGTCCTCCGCGTAAATGCGGTTTTGCTTGAAACAGCGAGCGATGAAGTTTGGCGAATCCCGAACGCGCGCGATCTCGAAGACTGGCCTGACGATTATGCTGGCCGCATGGCAGCGGTGTTTTTGGTACTTGCAGCCGGGTCGGGCAACCGGTGCCTGGCGGTCCTGATCGATCGGATCAGTGATCGGCTGCACCGGGTCCGGATCCATGAACCCGACGTATTGCCCGACGCTGCAGAAATCCTCGCTGAAATCGAGGCGAGTCTGCGAGGCTCGCGTAACGAACGGCTGCGCGCCTTGCGGCGTTACCATCGCAGATGCGAGGAGCGGGTTCCGCAATTGGTCAGTCGCCTGTCGGGATAGTTTTCCGAAACTCAATTCTGTGCCGCTTTCAACGTGCCCATCGAACCGAATGCACCGCCGCCCCGAGATCGTTCGTCAGAACCGAGCCATTGTAGGTTCGTCCCCATCCGAGAATGGGAAGATAGCGCGCAAGCAGGCTGGGCTCGGCCATAGCTTCGACTACTCCTGCAGCGCTTTATGACTGGGGTCCATCAAGCGAAAGATCAGCATTCCGGCCAGCATAGCCATCACGAAGACTGCTGCCTTTGCAGGCTCGATGACGAGCGCTGCAAAGCCCGGCCCGGGACACAGGCCTGCAATCCCCCAACCGGTGCCGAACAGCGCCGCGCCGCCGATCAGGCGGGGGGTCAGGTCGGTCCGGTCGGGAAGAGCGAATGTCGTGCCAATCAAAGGCTGCGCCATGCGCGCCTGAATCCGCCAGGCGATCGCCATCACGATAACCGCGCCGCCCATCACAAACGCGAGGGTGGGGTCCCAGTCCCCGAATATGTCGAGAAAGCCGCGCACACGCGCTGGGTCGACCATGCCGCCCAGTGCCAGCCCGGCACCGAACAGGCTGCCTGACAGGAGAGCCACTAGCCACGAGCGGGTCATGACAGCACTTCCAGCCCCAATGCATTCATGATGGCGACGGTTGCGATACCAGCTGCCATGAAGGTTGCCGTGGCGACGATCGAGCGCTGCGAAAGCCGGCTGACACCGCATACGCCGTGGCCGCTGGTGCAGCCGCTGCCGATGCGCGTGCCGATGCCGACCAGGAGGCCCGCCGCCACAAGTGGAAGGTACCCGGCAAAGCTGGCCTCGATACCGCCGGTAGTCCAGGCAACCAGCAAGGCGCCGAGTGGCAGGCCTACAACAAACGCCCACGCACCGGACCGGGGCATACCGTCGCCGCTGATACCGAAGGCGCGCGCGGCGATGCCGGACACGCCGGCAATTCGTCCTGCACCCAGCAACATCAGCGCGGCGGCCAGGCCGATCAGCACTCCACCAAGCAATCCGGCGAGCGGGGCGGCATCGGGAAATCCGGGAAGCATCACAGCTTGTTGACCGGCATCTTGAGGTAAGACGTGCCGTCGCTTTCGGGCGGCGGCAGATGGCCGCCGCGCATATTCACCTGGATGGCGGGCAGGATCAGGCGCGGCATTTCCAATGTCGCATCGCGCTGGGTGCGCATCTCGACGAACTGGTCCTCATCCACATCTTCGTGAAGATGCACATTGGCTGTGCGCTGCGCGAGCATGGTGGTCTCCCATACGAATTCCGTGCGATTGGGCGCCTTGTAATCATGGCACAGGAACACCCGCGTCTTGTCCGGCAGGCGCATCAGCCGGCGGACCGAGCGGTACAGCTTGCGCGCATTGCCGCCCGGAAAATCGGCCCGGGCGGAGCCATAATCGGGCATGAACATCGTATCGCCGATAAAGGCCGCATCGCCGATGATATAGGCCATGTCCGCTGGGGTATGGCCGGGCACGTGAAGAGCGATCAGCGGAATATCGCCGATCATCAACGCGTCGCCATCTTCCATCAGCCGGTCGAATTGCGATCCGTCACGCTCGAAATCGGTGCCTTCGTTGAACACCTTGCCGAACACGCCCTGCACGGTCACAATTTCGCGGCCGATGGCCAGTTCGCCGCCCAGCTTTTCCTGCAGATAGGGCGCGGCGGAAAGGTGATCGGCATGGGCGTGAGTTTCCAGGACCCAGTCGACGGTCAGACCTGCATCGCGCGCATAGTCGATAATTTCGTCCGCCGCTTCCAGGCTGGTGCGGCCCGAAGGCTGATCGAAATCCCAGACGCTGTCGATAATGGCCGCGCGCTTGGTCTGATCGTCGCTGACCACATAGGTCGCGGTAAAGGTCGGCTCGTGGAAGAAAGCCTTGACGTGCGGTGCTCGCAGATCGCCCGCAAGCACATCGTTCACCTGTTCGATGGCCTTTTCGATATTCGTGTCGTCGCTCATAGTGTTTCTCCGGCGTCGCCGCTCGGCTGGGGGGATTGGCCAAGCTCGGGGCAAAAGATGTCGTGCAGCAATTCGAGAACCCGCTGCGCATTCGGGTCGCACACACGGTAGAACACCGATTGGGCATCCTTGCGTGTCGCGACGAGATCGTCTTCGCGCAATTTTGCGAGGTGTTGCGACAGGGCGGACTGGCTCAGCCCGACGCTCTGCGCCAGATCGCCGACGGACAGCTCGCCAGCCTCTGCAAGGAAGCAAAGAACGAGCAGGCGCGACTCGTTGGCCATCAATTTCAGCAGGCGGCTGGCCTCGCCGGCCTGCCGCGTGAAATCCGTATCTGGAGACCCATTGTGGCTCATGATTTGCTCCGTTAGTATTCACTAATTTAGAATAATCTAATGTATTTTCAAGAGGGAGGGGTATCCGCCTCGCTTCGGTAGGGAAGTCATTTTCTGCAACCGACCATCTGTGTTCACGGGGGCGCTTCGTGCGACACGATTTTTCGATGGCGGCGTCGGAACCCGTAGCCACTCCAGCTTCATTGACCGGGCAGGAGAATCGATATGAACTACGATTTGATGGTAATCGGTACGGGGACGGCAGCCATGGTTTGCGCCCTGCGCGTTGCGAAGGCGGGTTGGAAAGTCGCGGTTATCGACGAGAAGCCATTCGGTGGCACCTGCGCGCTACGCGGCTGCGATCCCAAGAAAATGCTGGTGGCCGACGCAGAAGTGATCGACGCGAAACAGCGCATGACAGGTCACGGGGTGAAGGGGGATCTGCGCATCGATTGGCCCGACCTTATCCGGTTCAAACGCAGCTTTACCGACCCTGTGCCTGAAAAGCACGAGCGGCGGTATGAAGAGGCCGGCATCGTGACCTTGCATGGTACGGCAAAATTCACCGGGCCAAATCATCTCTCCGTAGGCGACCATGAAATCGAATACCGCAAAATCCTGATCGCGTCGGGAGCCAGACCGATACCTCTAGCCATCCCAGGCGAAGAGCACCTGATCGACAATGAGGGCTTTCTCGAACTGCCTTCGCTGCCGAAGCGCATCGTTCTGGTCGGGGGCGGATATATCGCTGCCGAGTTTTCCCATATCGCTGCCCGTGCGGGAGCCGAGGTCACGATCCTTCAGCGGGGACCGCGCATGTTGACGCAGTTCGAACCCGAACTTGTGAACTGGCTCATGGATGCGTTCGACCGGATCGGTGTGCGAGTGATTACCGATACGGCGGTCGATGCCATTCGAAGATCGGGCGGAAAATATGTGGTTCATGCGAATGGCAAGGGCGGCCCGATCGAAGTCGTCGCCGATCTTGTCGTTCATGCGGCAGGACGGGCTCCCGCCATCGAGCGGCTCGATCTCGAAAAGGCCGGGATCGCAGCCGAACATGGAAAGCCGAAGCTGAACAAATTTCTGCAGAGCGTAAGCAATCCGGCCGTCTACGCTGCCGGAGATGCTGCCTCGAACGGGCCGCCACTCACCCCCGTTTCCAGCCATGATGCAAAAGTTGTCGCGGCCAATCTAGTCGAAGGCAATCACCGCGAACCCGATTACAAAGGGGTGCCGAGCGTGGCCTTCACTCTTCCGCCTATCGCCCGCGTTGGCCTCACCGAGGCAGAGGCGAATGAGGCGGGGCTGAGATTCCGGACAAAGTACGAGCGGACCTCTCAATGGTTCACCGCCAGGCGGGTCGCCGAACCTGTCTACGGACACAAGACACTAATCGAAGAGGAGACAGGGACAATACTGGGCGCGCACCTCGTCGGACCCGGCGCAGACCAGGCCATCAATATTTTCGGACTGGCGATCCGCCATGGGCTCACCGCGGACGATCTGAAGACTACAATGTTCGCCTATCCAACCGGCGCGTCTGACATCGGATACATGGTCTAGGGCCGAGCGGTCTCCAGCATGTCGATGACTGCACAGTCGGGCACATGACCGCCCGAACACTGCTCGACGGTAGCGGTAAGATGCCGTTCCAGGCGAGTGAGATCGTCGATCTTGCGCCGTACTTCTTCGAGGTGATGAATTGCAATCTCGCGCACTTCGTCGCAGCATGCTTCGGCAGGACCGCCCAGGTCCAGAAGTGTCCGCACCTCCTTCGGCGCAAAGCCTAGCTCGCGCGCCCGCTTGATGAATTTGAGCGTGCGGAGGTGCCCATCGTCGAAAACCCGGTGTCCGCCTGCTGTACGAGCCGGCGCACCGAGCATTCCGATCTTCTCGAAATACCGGATCGTCTCGATATGGACGCCCGTCTTGCGCGCCAATTCACCTATCGACAGGCGGCCCACGCCGAATCTCCTTGAACCTATATCTACTACAGGACGTACATACAGTTCGAATCGAGCGGAGGCAAAGATGACCGAGCAGGCTGTCCAATACGGTGAGGCGAAAAGCGTAAGCGATCGCGGGGTTGCTGGCGTTGGAATGCTGGCGAGTGCAGGGGCGCTTCTCTCTGCGGCTGCCTGCTGCGTCCTGCCGTTGGTCCTCGTTGCTGTCGGGCTCGGTGCTGGCGGGCTCGCATGGTTTGTTCCCTACCACTTGCCGCTCACAATCGCAGCCTTCCTAATCGTGGCCTTTGGGTGGTTCCTTCACGTGCGCCAACTGCGCATCTGCAGTGCTGATGGCTGTGAGAAACCTGCTCGCAGCAGCGTTGCGCGACTGACATTGCTGATTGCCACCGCGATGATCGTCCTGTCTGCGCTATGGGGCTTTATTGAACAACCGCTGATGCGTGCGCTTGGAGGAGCCTGATGCAGATTGTTTCGACGATCACGTGCCCCCATTGCCAAGCGGCCACCACCGAAACCATGCCGACCAACGCATGCTGGTTCTTTTATGAATGCCAGCATTGCCGGAAAAGACTGCAGCCATTGGCAGGAGACTGTTGTGTATTCTGCTCTTATGGCGATGCCCCATGCCCCCCGATTCAGGAAGCGCGGGAAGATGGTGACGGTGCTACCTGCTGTCTACCGCAGTAGTGGTGGTCGCATCACGCAAGACACACACGAGATGCTTGTTCCAGTCATTAAGGGCATTGCGTTTTTCGTCTTTCCAATCGTGGCGCTGGTAAACTCCCGCCACGCCCGCACGTGAACCGCTTACATGGTTCAATACCGCCTCGGTAACCTCGAACCTTACACCTAAGCGCTGGAAATTCGTTGCGAGCGTCCGCCGCAAGTCATGAAGGCGCCAGGGAGGCAAAGGTTCGCCTTCGGCTTCCTCGATGGCGCTATCCAGCTTCATCTTGCCTTTATGGTAGCCGGTGAAGCCCGCTCCACTTGCAGTCGCAAACACTCTGCCCTTGCGCGGCCATTTCCCTCCACCTGCCAACCGATCGAGCTCGATCATGGCGAGTTCGTTCAATGGAATGGTGTTGAACTCTCTGTTTTTCGTGCGCCGGCCGGGCAGGGTCCATAGTCTTTCTGCTCTGTCGAGCTCCTGCCAGTGCATCCCGCAAACCTCTTCGCGGCGCTGTCCGGTCAAAATCAATAAGCGGACAATCGGCCCGAAACAGGGATGGCATTCGGGCGTGGCATACCAGATCATGCGCAGCTCCTTGTCAGAAAGCCAGCGATCCCGCGGCCTTACCGGCGGCGGCGTCTCCATGCCCTCAATCGGACTGCGATCGAGATCGCCGCGACTGATAGCCCAGCGGAACAGACGGCGCATCACTGCAAATACGTTCCGGCGATTGGCGACCTGCTCTTCCGGCATCTGGTCGAGAACGGATACGATATCTGCCCTGGTGATCGAAGGCAGCGGCTTCTTGCGTAGAACCGGCTCAAGATGAAGCCTGACCACTCGTTCGACCAGACGTCTCCATCCCTCGCCTTTGCAGGAATGGGTGAAATGCCGCGCGTAATTGTCGAAGGCGAGATCGACGGCCTCACGGCGCCTCTGCTTTTCAGCCTCCACTGGATCGACGCCTTGGCCGACGAGCAGGAGAAGGCGTTCGGCTTCCGAGCGGGCCGTCGTAGGTGTCCACGGAGACCCATGTGCGCCGATCGTATAACGCCGTGCGATTGTCTCGCGCCCGCCCATCCTGAATTGAAGGACGTAAGAGATATTTCCTGAAGGCGTAATCTTGGCGCCAAAACCTTTGAGATCAGTGTCCCAAACGAATTGGCTCGAGCTGCTAGCCTCGAGCGCATCTATCGATTTTTTCGTGATTTTTCCTGTTGCCATCCGGAACCTCGTGTCCTTCTTCTGGCAATCACCGGGTAATCACGCAAGCGGAAAAAGGAGCGAAATGGAGGCAATTCTAGCGTAGGAGGATTCAGCTAAGTACATTGTTTTACAAGGATTTCGCACTTTAGCGTCGTCTAAATCTAAAGTACCAGACCTCGTGGCCGTAGACGGTGCGGGCCTTGGTTTCGTAGCGGGTTTCGCACCAGCCGGACGGGCGGTTCTGCCAGCTTTCGGGGCCGTCCACGAGCCACTCGAACGCGTCGGTATGGCGGCGCATGACCATCAGCGCGTGGCGCAGATAGACCGGGTGATCGGTGCCGAAGCGGAACTCGCCGCCCGGTTTCAGCTTGGCGGCGATCATCTCGACCGGGCCGTCGTTCATCATCCGCCGCTTGGCGTGGCGCGCCTTGGGCCAGGGATCGGGGTGAAGCAGGTAGAGCATCGTCAGCGAGCCATCGGGGATGCGCGAGAGCACTTCCAGCGCGTCGCCGTGGTGCAGCCGCACGTTGGCGAGGCCGCCGTCGCGCACGTGGACGAGCGCCTGCGCGACACCGTTGATGAACGGTTCGGCACCGATGAAGCCGTGGTCGGGCAGCAGGTCGGCACGGTAGGCGAGATGTTCGCCGCCGCCGAAGCCGATCTCGAAGTGGAGCGGGCGGTCATGACCGAACAGCCGCTCCGCCGTCACCGGGCCCTCGGCCGGTACGGCGATCTGCGGCAGCAGGTTCTCGACCAGTTCCGCCTGCCCCTTGCGCAGCGGCTTGCCCTGGCTGCGGCCGTAGAGCCGGTTGAGGGTGGTCGGATCGCCGGGCTTGTTCGCAGTCATGCAGCGCCCGATAGCGGTGTGCGGTGACGAGGGAAAGGCGTCAGGAAAGCGCCGTGTAGATCCCGTAGGCGCTGGTCGCCGTCAGCGCGGCGCCGACCATGATCAGCATGAGCTTGGGACTGAAATGCTTGGCTGCGAGAGCGCCGAACGGGGCGGCGGCAATGCCACCGATCAGGAGGCCGAGCGTGGCCCCCGCCAGGTCGGCGATGCCGAGGTGGACGATGAACGTCGCCGAGATCGTCAGCGTCAGGAAGAATTCGACCGCGCTCACCGTGCCGACGACCTTGCGCGGCTCGGCGCCCTGGATCAGCAGGTTGGAGGTCACGACCGGTCCCCAGCCGCCACCCCCGGCCGCGTCGAGAAAGCCGCCGATCAGGCCGAGCGGCGCGACTCGCTTCGCCTCGCGCACTTTCGGTGGATAGAGCAGCCCGCGCACCAGCAGGTAGAGGCCCATACCGGCGAGATAGGCGAGCACGAAAGGCTTGATTACCGAGGCGTCGATCGAGGTCAGCAGGTAGGCGCCGGTCACGCCGCCGATCACGCCCGGGATTAGCAGGCGGAAGAACAGCTTCTTGTCGATATTGCCGTGGAGCAGGTGGCTGATCCCGCTGGTCGCGGTGGTGAAGCATTCGACCACGTGGACCCGCTGCGAGGCCTGCGCCGGCGGCAGGCCGAGCACGCCGACCAGCATCGTATTGGTGATGACCCCGAACGCCATGCCGAGCGCGCCGTCGATGAGCTGCGCGGCAAAGCCGATCGCGATAAAGGGCAGAAGCCCGGTGAGGTCGATCCCGAACAGTTCCATCGCGAGCGCCCTTCATGTCGACGTTCTCGCCGCGCAATTAGGGCGTACCGGGCCAACGGGCGAGCCGTAAAACGCTACGCGTGCTGAAAGAAAAGGGCTTGAGACAGTACCTAGCGTCGGCCGCGGAAGGGGGCAGGGCGTTTTGGGGGCGCCAAACGCGACTAACCCGTGACGGCAGAGCGGCATCAATTCGGATTCCGCTTCGCATTGAAAGCGGGACGAGCGACCGCTGCCTTTCCAAAAAAATCGTTCTGGACCCTCGCTTGGCCGTGTGGTGAGCAAGAGCCATGTCAGCTCCGCAACTTTCGGGCCGTTCGTTCGCAGCTCTTACTGACAAGGAACTGGAAATCCTGCGGCTGCTGGCGGCTGGACATACCGTTAAGTCCATCGCTGCCGAGCTAGGTCGTTCAGAAAGCTCGATAAACGAGCGACTGCGCGACGCGCGGCGCAAGACGGGTGTCAGCAGCAGCCGCGAACTCGCTCGCCTGTTGGATGCCCAGAAAATCTGGGCCAAGAAAACTGATCTATCATCGCAGGGCTCCAGGACCGACCCCTTCGAACAGCCCCGGACTATGGGGTTCGAATGGTCGAAAGGAACGATTGCCATGCTAGTATCATTGCCTCTCGCCGCCGCCGGACTCATCTTTGCGGCATCGACTTCGGTCCATCAGACCGAACCAACGCAAGGCGTTCAGGTCGAAGTCTCCCGCCAATCGCCGCTGTTCGGGAGCTGGTCGCTCGACACGGATCGCATTCCCGCAGAAGAACGACCGCAGCGGGTGACCATCGATTTCAGCGTTTCGCCTGACCGGAAATGGACAACCCATGTCGAGATCGTTCATCCCGACGGCTCGATCCGCCGGGCGGAGTCGACAGCGGCGCTGGACGGTGTCCCTGCGCCCGTCACCGGCAATATGCAATTCGTCGACAGTGTTTCGCTGCGCCAGCCCGTGCCGGGCACACTGGTGATGTCGCTCGCGAAAGATGGCGCACCGGTATCGACCCGCGTGTACACCGTCGCGAAGGATCGGCAGTCCATGACGGAAACGATTATCTGGGCGGGAGAGGGCATCCCGAAATTGCCGACGACCCATTTCAACCGGATCGGTTGACCGAATCATTTCTGCGCCGGTTCACCCTGCCTGACTTTGGTGTGCCGGGAAAAAGGCGGGAATGGATTCCCTTGCACGGAAAAAGGGGCCGGGGCGTCGCCGCGCCGGCCCTCTTCTACCGCTCTTGCAGGAGATCAGGCAGCTTCGGCCTGGCTCTCGGGATCGCGCAGCACGTAGCCGCGACCCCAGACGGTTTCGATGTAGTTCTCGCCGCCGCAGGCGTGGCTGAGCTTCTTGCGCAGCTTGCAGATGAACACGTCGATGATCTTGAGCTCTGGCTCGTCCATTCCGCCGTAGAGGTGGTTGAGGAACATTTCCTTGGTCAGCGTGGTGCCCTTGCGCAGCGAAAGCAGCTCGAGCATCGCGTATTCCTTGCCCGTCAGGTGCACGCGGGCGCCGTCGACCTCGACCGTCTTGGCGTCGAGGTTGACCGCCAGCTTGCCGGTGCGGATGACCGACTGGCTGTGGCCCTTGCTGCGGCGGACGACCGCATGGATGCGCGCGATCAGCTCTTCGCGGTGGAAGGGCTTGGTCACGTAGTCGTCGGCGCCGAAGCCGAAGCTGCGGATCTTGCTGTCCATCTCCGAAATGCCCGAGAGGATCAGAACCGGCGTCTGCACTTTGGCGACGCGCAGTTTCTTCAGCACGTCGTACCCGTGCATGTCGGGCAGGTTCAGGTCGAGCAGAATGATGTCGTAATCGTAGAGCTTGCCGAGATCCAAGCCCTCTTCGCCGAGATCGGTCGAATAGACGTTGAACCCCTCGGTCGTCAGCATCAGCTCGATGGCCTTCGCCGTGGTCGGCTCGTCCTCGATCAACAGTACGCGCATGGGTATCCCCCCTTTTACCCTCGCCCCGTGCGGCAAAGCCGCTCCCCGAAGGTCTAGCCCGATATTAACCACAAGAGATATGAATGGAAAAGGTTAACACGTTCTAAACCAAGTGGCACCAATCGTTTCATCCGCCGGCGGCAAGCTTTTTCTGGCGCCGGCGCTGGACGGAACTGCCGATTCCCATGGCCTCGCGGTACTTGGCGACGGTGCGGCGGGCGATGTCGAACCCTTCGGCCTTGAGCAGGTCGACCAGCGTGTCGTCGGAAAGAATCTTCTTCGCCTCTTCGGCATCGATCAGCGCCTTGATTCGCGCCTTGACCGCCTGCGAGCTCGCCCCTTCGCCGTCGGCGCTGCCGACGCCGCTGGTGAAGAAGTACTTCAGCTCGAACGTGCCGCGGTCGCAGTGCAGATACTTGTTGCTGGTCACCCGGCTGACCGTGCTTTCGTGCATCTCGATCGATTCGGCCACTTCGCGCAGAGTGAGCGGCCGCAGCTCGGAAACGCCGCGGCGGAAGAAGCCTTCCTGCTTCTTCACGATCTCGGCGGCGGTCTTGAGAATCGTCTTCTGCCGCTGGTCGAGCGCGCGAATCAGCCAGTTGGCATCGGCAAGCTTTTCCCCCAGCCACGACTGCGCGGCCTTGCCCGGGCAGTCCTCCCGCAGTTCGAGGTAATAGGCGCGATTGACCACCAGTCGCGGCAGCGTCTCCTCGTTGAGCGCGATATCCCAGCCGCCGTCCTTGGCCCGGGTGACGAGAATGTCGGGCACGACAGCGCTTTCCGCGGCGCCGCCGAAGCGGCAGCCGGGCTTGGGGTCGTAGCCGCGCAATTCGGCGAGCATTTCGGCGAAGTCCTCGTCGTCGACGTCGCACATGCGCTTGAGCCGCGCGAACTCGCCGCGCGCGACCAGATCGAGGTTGTCGATCAGCCGCGCCATGCACGGGTCGTAGCGGTCGGCTTCCTGTGCCTGGAGAGCGAGGCATTCGCCCAGCGACCGCGCGCCGACGCCGGTCGGGTCGAGCGACTGCACGACGGCGAGCGCGCGCTCGGCCTCCGCCAGCGGAACGCCGAGCTCGTCTGCGACCTCGCGCAAGTCGGCCGCGAGATAGCCGGCTTCGTCGAGCAGCCCGATCAGGTGCCGCGCGACGAAAGCCTCGCGCGCATCCCCCGCGGCCGCACCGACCTGCTCCTCGAGATGTTCGGCGAGCGTCGGGCCGCCGCTGCCGCGCTCGTCGATGCCGGGCAGGTCTTCGGAAGGCGCGGAGCCTTGTGCGGCACCCCATTCGCCGTCGCCGGTGTCGCGGTCGCGGTCGAGCGCCGAAGGATCGATGTCGAGCGCGCTCTCTCCGTCCACAGGGCTGCCGTCCATCGCGGCGTCGGCCCCGGGTTCCTCTCCCGACAGCTCGATCCTCTCGCCGTCCTCGCGCTGGACCTCGCCCGCTTCGAGCAGCGGATTCGCCTCCAGTGCCTCGCCGATGAAAGTCTCGATCTCGAGGTTCGACAGCGCCAGCAGCTTGATCGCCTGCTGGAGCTGCGGCGTCATCACCAGCGACTGCGTCTGCCGGAGATCGAGGCGCGGCCCCAAAGCCATAAATCAGCTCGCGACGTGCCGGGGGATCACAGGCTGAAGCTCTCGCCCAGATAGAGCCGGCGTACGTTTTCGTCGGCGACGAGATCTTCCGGCGTGCCGGCGAACAGCACCTGGCCGCCGTAGATGATGCAGGCGCGGTCGACGATGTCGAGCGTCTCGCGCACGTTGTGGTCGGTGATCAGCACGCCGATTCCGCGCTGCTTGAGGTCGAGCACGAGATGGCGGATGTCGCTGATCGAGAGCGGGTCGATGCCCGCGAACGGCTCGTCGAGCAGCATGATCGAGGGCTTGGCCGCCAGCGCGCGGGCGATCTCGCAGCGCCGACGCTCGCCGCCCGAAAGCGCCATCGCGGCGCTTTCGCGCAGCTTGGTCAGGCCGAATTCGTCGAGCAGCCGCTCCAGCTCCTGCGCCCGGGTCTCCTTGTCGGGCTCGACCATCTCCAGCACGCAGTTGATGTTCTGCTCGACCGTCATCCCGCGGAAGATGCTGGTTTCCTGCGGCAGATAGCCAAGGCCGAGGATCGCGCGGCGGTACATCGGCAGGCTGGTGACGTCGTCGCCGTCCATCAGGATCCGGCCCGCGTCGGGCTTCACCAGGCCCATGATCGAATAGAAGCAGGTCGTCTTGCCCGCGCCGTTGGGACCGAGCAGACCGAGCACTTCGCCCTTGCCGACCGTGAGCGAGATATCGGTCAGCACCGCGCGCTTGTCGTAGCTCTTGGCGATCGAGATCACCTCCAGCCCGCCTTCCTGGGGCAGCGGGGCGGTGGCGTCCGCGCGCTGCGCGGTCCCGGCGATCGGCTCTGGCGTGTCCATCGATCGGCCATGTAGCATCGCAGAGCGCGCAGGAAACCCCTGCGCGCGCAGGAACCGTTCGAAACTGGCAGGATTCGTGCATGACCCGCGGTGGAACGGATGGTTATGGCGCTTGCTTGCGAGGTCAGCCTCTGAAATACTCCGATTCGGACGAGGACATTGGGAGAAAGCGCATGGTGAAGGCGCTGCACCGGACTGACGAAGGCGGAGGGCGCAATCACGCGGTCGGCCGCCATGAGGCACGCGACTGGCGCAAGGGTATGAGCGACAACGTCGCCTACGCGCTGCTCGTCTACACCGCGCTGCAGATTTTCGTCACCGTCCATGCGATCAAGGAGGTTGGATCCTCGATCCTGCCCTATCTCGCACTCGTCGTGCTGGTCGCGGGCATCATCCCGGCGTGCCGCTGGTTCGAAAAGCGCTGGCGCGACCTTTCGGACGAAGAAGCGGCCGATCCCGCGCTCGCGGGGGCCTATCGCCGCGATCAGATACTGCTCTGGGGGCTGGCGATCTTCCTGCCGCTGGTCCTTACCGGCTTGTTCAAGGGTGTAGCGGCGCTCTTCGCCTGAACCTCGCCTTGCGGCTGGACCGCGCCGCCCCTAGCTGGGGCGCATGACATTTCCCGAGACCATTCGATGATCGACGGCGAGACCGCGCTCGCCCGCTGTGCGCAGCTGATCGAGGCGGCGCGCCGCCACGGCGCAGATGCGGCCGATGCCGCCGCTCGCGCACAATCGTCCGAAGGCGTGTCTGTCCGCCTCGGCCAGCTCGAGGAAGTCGAGCGGTCGGAGAGCGAGGAGATCGCGCTGCGGGTCTTCGTCGGCAAGCGATCGGCCTCGATCGAGACGAGCGACTTCACCCCCGCCGCGCTCGACGACCTCGCCGAACGGGCCGTCGCCATGGCCCGCGTCGCGCCGGAGGACCAGCACGCCGGCCTCGCCCCGCAGGACCTGCTCGACCGCGGCACGGCGCCTCCGCTCGATCTGGAGGACGCGGGCGAACCCGGCCCCGAGCTACTGCGCGAACGCGCGCTGGCGGCAGAGGACGCCGCCCGCGCGGTGGAGGGCGTGACCAACAGCGAAGGCGGCGGCGCCTCGTTCGGGCGCTCGCTCTTCGCGCTGGCGACGAGCGAGGGGTTTGGCCGCGCCTACGGGGCGACGCATCACTCGCTCAGCGCCGTTGTGATCGGCGGGCAGGGCTTGGCCATGCAACGCGACTACGCGATGCGCACGGCGCGCCACTTCGCCGATCTGCCTTCGCCCGCGGAGATCGGCCGGCTGGCCGGTGAGCGGACCGTCGCCCGGCTGAATCCCGAAATCCCCAAAGGCGGACGCATGCCGGTGTTGTTCGACCCGCGCGTCGGCGCTTCGCTGGTCGGCCATCTGGTCGGTGCGATGGCCGGTCCCGCGATTGCCAGCGGATCGAGTTTCCTGCTCGGCCGCGAAGGCGAGACGATCTTCCCGGAGGCAATCGAGGTGATCGAGGATCCGCACTGTCCGCGGGGCCTGCGTTCGCGCCCATTCGACGGCGAAGGCCTGGGATGCGTGCCGCGCAAGCTGGTCGAACGCGGCGTTCTCGGCGGCTGGTTGCTCGATATCGCGAGCGCGAACAAGCTTGGCCTCACGCCTACAGGCCACGCCTCGCGCGGCGGCGGCACGCCGGGCGTCTCGGCCAGCAACCTGCACATTCCCGCTGGCTCCGTCTCGCGCGCCGAGCTGATGGCGGACGTTGCCGAGGGCGTGCTCGTCACCGAACTCGCCGGGCAGGGCGTCAACCCGGTGACCGGCGACTACAGCCGCGGTGCCTCGGGCTTCCGGATCGTGAACGGCGAGATCGCGGGGCCAATCGCCGAGTTCACCATTGCCGGCAACCTGCTCGCCATGTTCGCCGCCCTGCGCGCGGCCGACGACCTGGAGATGCACCGCGCGGTCAATGTCCCGACCCTGCGGGTGGACGGCATGACGGTCGCGGGGAGCTGAGCCCGATGCGCGGCGCGATCAGAGCTCTGGCGCTGCCGCTCCTGCTGATCGCGGTTCCCGCTGGCGCCGCGATCGTCCCCGCCGCACCCGCGACCACCGCCGCGCCGGCTGCCGAGCCCGCGATTGCCGATCGCCAGGACGCCGGAGCGGATACACGCATCGCCGGGCGCATCCGGGCGATCTTCGGCGAGATCGAGGCGCTCTCGGATGTCGAGGTGGCGGCGCGGGAAGGCGTCGTCACGTTGTCGGGCACGGTGCGGACGGCGGAGGACATCGACCGCGCCGAACGCATCGCCGGCCGGGTCGCCGGTGTGGCCACCGTCGAGAACCAGATCACGCGCGACGTTTCGGTCGGCCGGAACCTGTCGGCACTGGGCAAGGTGTCGAAGCGGTTCGGCGATCTTGTCGCGATGCTTCCGCTGATCGGACTGGCGCTTGCGATCGCGCTCGCCATCGCCCTGATCGGATACCTGATCGCGGGCCTGCACGGCCTCTGGCGACGCCTTCTGCCCAACGTGTTCCTGGCCGACCTTGCCGCCAGCGCGATCCGCTTCGTGTTCATCGTGATCGGGCTGGTCGTCGCGCTCGACATGCTCGGCGCCGGAGCGTTGATGGGGGCGGTGCTCGGCGGGGCGGGCGTGATCGGCATCGCGCTCGGCTTCGCCATGCGCGACACGATCGAGAACTACGTCGCCTCGCTGATGCTGAGCCTGCGCCAGCCGTTCCGCGCCAACGATCACGTCCGGATCGATCAGATGGAAGGCCGCGTGATCCGCCTCACCAGCCGTGCGACGGTATTGATGACGCTGGATGGCAATCACCTGCGCATTCCCAATTCGACCGTCTTCAAGGCGGTGATCCTCAACTACACGCGCAATCCGCAGCGGCGCTTCGACTTCGATCTCGGCATCGACGCGGGCGACGATGCGGACGCGGGGCGCGGCGTGGGGCGCGATGCGCTGGCCGCGTTGCCGTTCGTCCTTGCCGAGCCGGCCCCCGACGCGGGTGTGGTCGAAGTCGGCGATTCGAACATCGTACTGAGGTTTTTCGGCTGGATCGATCAGCGGGAGACCGACTGGTACAAGGCACGCAGCCGCGCGATCGCGGCGGTGAAGGCGAAGCTGGAGGCGGAAGGCTTCGCGCTGCCCGAGCCGATCTACCGCCTGCGCTTCGATCCGCGCACGATGCCTTTGCCACCGGAGAATGGCGCGGAGACGCAAGGCACGGACGCTCCGCCCGCGCCCGTGGCGCCAGCTCAGTCAGCGCGAGAGGACGAGCCGCAAGATATCGCGCCCGACGAAGAGATCGCCAGAATGGTCGAAGCCGAGCGCGCGCAGGAGGGCGACCGGGATCTGCTCGATCCGAAACGGCCGGTGGAATAGCGAGCCGGTTCGTGTCCCCGCGAAGGCTGGGACCTCAGGCTGCCAGGCCGTCCTTCAACCGCCAGAGGCCCCCGCCTTCGCGGAGGCTCGGTTCTCAGCCCTTCGCCCGCTCGATCGCTTCCAGGATGATCCGCTTGGCTTCCGCCGCGTCGCCCCACTGGCCGACGCGGACCCACTTCTCCTTCTCCAGGTCCTTGTAGTGGGTGAAGAAGTGCTCGATCTGCTGGAAGATGATCGAGGGCAGGTCCTTGGTCTCGGCGACGTCCGAATAATACGGGAAGGTCGTGTCGATCGGTACGCAGATCAGCTTCTCGTCGCCGCCGTGCTCGTCCTCGAGGTTGAGCACGCCGATCGGGCGGGCGCGCACGACGCAGCCGGGGATGAACGGGCTGCGCGAGATCACCAGCGCGTCGAGCGGGTCGCCGTCCGGGCTCAGCGTGTGCGGCACGAAGCCGTAGTTCGCCGGATAGCGCATCGGCGTGTGCAGGATGCGGTCGACGAACAGCGCGCCGCTATCCTTGTCGAATTCGTACTTCACCGGCTCGCCGCCGGTCGGGACTTCGATGATGACGTTCAGGCTTTCGGGCGGGTTGTCGCCCACGGGGACCATGTCGATGCGCATGCGTTCTCTCGTTCTTGTGGTCGGCCCCTCTCCCAGGACTTCGCGCCGGCGCCTCTAGCGAAGGCGAGAGGATTGCGGAAGGGGGCGCATGGCCCTAATCGCGCGGACCATGTCGAAGACACCGCAAGCAATCCGTGGAACGCAGGATATTTTCGGAGCCGAGGCCGAGGCCTTTGCCCATGTCGTCGAGACGTTCGAGCGCGTGCGGCGGCTCTATCGCTTCCGCCGGGTCGAGATGCCGGTGTTCGAGAGGACGGAGGTCTTCGCCCGCTCGCTCGGCGAGACGACCGACGTGGTTTCGAAGGAAATGTATTCGTTCGAAGATCGCGGCGGCGAATCGCTGACCCTGCGGCCCGAATTCACCGCCGGGATCGCGCGTGCCTATCTGACCGACGGTTGGCGGCAATACGCGCCGCTCAAGCTGGCGACGGACGGCCCGATCTTCCGCTACGAGCGGCCCCAAAAGGGGCGCTACCGCCAGTTCCACCAGATCGACGCCGAAGTGATCGGCGCGGCCGAGCCGCAGGCCGACGTCGAGCTGCTGGCGATGGCCGACCAGCTTCTGAAGGAGCTCGGCATCGCGGACGGGGTGACGCTGCAGCTCAACACGCTGGGCGACGGCGATAGCCGCGAAGCCTGGCGCGCGGCGCTGGTCGACTACTTCGCAGCCCACCGTGCGGAACTGAGCGAGGATTCGCAGGACCGGCTGGAGCGCAACCCGCTGCGCATCCTCGACAGCAAGGACCCGCGCGATCGCGCGTTCGTCGCCGATGCGCCGAAGATCGACGATTACCTGAGCGGCGAGGCGCAGAACTTCTTCGGCGCGGTCACCGCCGGGCTCGATGCCGCGGGCGTGGCGTGGACCCGCGAACCCTCGCTGGTGCGCGGGCTCGACTACTACCGCCACACCGCCTTCGAGTTCGTCACCGACCGCCTCGGCGCGCAGGGGACGGTGATCGGCGGCGGCCGCTACGATGGCCTGATGGAAAGCCTTGGTGGCCCCGCGACCCCGGCGGTCGGCTGGGCTGCGGGGATCGAGCGGCTGGCGATGCTGGTGGGCCATGGGCGGAAAGATCGCACAGACTTCGTTTTGATCCCGATCGGCGCAGAGGCGGAAGCGTATTGCTCCGGACTAATCGCCATCCTGCGGCGGAAAGGTCTCTTCTGCGACATGGCTTTCCGCGGAAACGCCAAAAAACGCCTTCAGAAAGCTGATGCCGCAGGCGCGAAAGCCGTGCTTATCGTTGGTGAGGATGAACTCAGGTCCGGTAAGATTGCCGTTAAGCATCTTCAATCTGGCGATCAGGCATTGCGGGATCGTCTCCAGATCGAAAATCCAAATCATGGAGCTGCATACACCGAGGCCTGTTTGCTGCATGGGCTCGGCGGCATCAAGTATTCGCAGGGCGGCGAGGACTTCCAGGCCGAATGACCATTCCCGCCGAACGCCTCCAACAGATCGCGCACCGCTTCGCCGAGCTCGAAGCGCGGCTGGCGTCGGGCACGCTCGAGGGTGAGGCGTTTGTCGCCGCGAGCCGCGACTATGCCGAGCTCGAGCCGGTCGCGCGGGCGGCGGAGGACGTGCGGACGATGCGCGCCGAGCTCGCCGAGCTGGAGAAGCTCGACGACGCCGATCCCGACATGAAAGCGCTCGCCGAGGAAGAGATCATGCGCCTGCGCAGCGCCTTGCCCGAGGCCGAACGCGCGCTCTCCGTCGCCATGCTGCCGCGCGATGCCGCCGATGCGCGGCCGGCGATGCTCGAAATCCGCGCCGGCACCGGCGGAGACGAAGCGGCGCTGTTCGCCGCCGACCTGTTCCGCATGTACGAGCGCTTCGCCGCCGAGAACGGCTGGCGGGTCGAGACGATCTCCATGAACGCCTCCGACATCGGCGGGTTCAAGGAGATCGTCGCCCACGTCTCCGGCCAAGGGGTGTTCGCGAAGCTCAAGTTCGAAAGCGGCGTCCACCGCGTCCAGCGCGTGCCGGTGACCGAGAGCGGTGGCCGCATCCATACTTCGGCGGCGACCGTCGCCGTCCTGCCCGAGCCGAGCGAGGTCGACGTCGAAATCGAGGACAAGGACCTCAAGATTGACATCTACCGCGCGAGCGGGGCGGGCGGGCAGCACGTCAATACGACCGATTCGGCGGTGCGCATCACCCACCTGCCGACCGGCCTCGTCGTCATCCAGCAGGACGAGCGCAGCCAGCACAAGAACCGCGCCAAGGCCATGCAGGTCCTGCGCACCCGCCTCTACGACCTGAAGCGCGCCGAGGCGCAGGGAGCCGAGGCGGAGGCGCGCAAGGCGATGGTCGGCAGCGGCGACCGCTCCGAACGCATCCGCACCTACAACTTCCCGCAAGGCCGCGTGACCGATCACCGCATCGGCCTCACCCTGCACAAGCTCGACGAAGTCCTCGCCGGCCCCGGCCTCGCCGAACTGATCGACGCTCTGATTGCGGAAGACGAGGCGAAGCGCCTCGCCGCGATGGATGGGTGAGGAAAGCGCGACGGCCGCCGAAGCTCTGCGCAAGGCGGCGGAACGGCTGTCCGCAACCTCCGACACCGCGCGGCTCGATGCGGAGGTGTTGATGGCGCATGCGCTCGGCGTGTCGCGGTCGGAGCTGTTGCTGCGGCATATGCGCGATGCGGCGCCGGAAGGTTTCGCGGCGCTGGTCGAGCGGCGCGCGGCGCATGAGCCGGTGGCCTATATCGTCGGCGAGCAGGAGTTTTACGGCCGGTCATTCGGTGTCACGCCCGATGTCCTGATCCCGCGCAGCGACAGCGAGGCGACGCTTGCCGCGGCGCTGGAGGGCGCAGGAGAGACCGGCCGCGTGCTCGATCTCGGCGTGGGCTCGGGTGCGCTTCTGCTGAGCTTTCTGGCGGAGAAGCCGGGCTGGGACGGGATCGGAGTCGACCGCTCTGCCGGCGCTCTCGGGGTCGCCGGGGACAATGCCGCGCGTATCGGGGTGGAGAGCCGGGCGCAGCTGCTGCGCTCCGACTGGCATGCGGCTGGCTGGTGCGATCCGCTCGGCGCGTTCCATCGCGTGATCGCCAATCCGCCCTATGTCGAAGAGGCGGCCGATATCGCCCTCTCGGTGCGCCGCTATGAGCCGGCCGGCGCACTCTTCGCCGGCGCGGACGGGCTCGACGACTACCGCGTGCTGATTCCCCAGTTGCGCAGCCTGTTGGTCCCGGAAGGCGTCGCGGTGCTCGAGATCGGTGCATCGCAGGCGGAGTCGGTCGGGGAAATCGCGCGAGAGGCCGGATTCTCCACCGATCTGCGCCGTGATCTCGCCGGACGGCCGCGTGCGTTGATTTTGCGCTAGGGGGGTTGGCAAAAGGCGCCGCGATAGCTAACTCTACTGCAAGGCCTCCGGTTCGCGACGTGTTCGCCTCCCGGTCGGGCTTCGTTCCGACATTTGCAACCGACCGGGCAACGAGACCTGTAGAGGTGCAGACGGGACACCCGCGATTCGCTCGGGAGCGGACGCGGGGAGGGGTCATGCGACCGCGCGGGCAATGGTGCCGTAAGGGCGGTCCCGAATGAGGAAGAGATTTCCTTGAACAATCATCGTAATAACAATCGCCGCCGTGGCCGCGGCAATCGCCCGCAGGGCGGCGGCAACCAGTCAAATCGGATCGACAGCAGGGCCCGCGGCAACGCGCCCCAGTTGCTCGACAAGTACAAGAAGCTGGCGCAGGACGCCCAGCACAACGGCGACCGCGTGCAGGCCGAATACTACCTGCAGTTCGCCGATCACTATTTCCGCGTCCTCGCCGACAACAAGGCGCGTCAGGACGAGCAGCGCGGCAAGCGCTTCGACGAACGCGACCAGGACGACGAGGATAGCGACGAGGATGGGGGCGAGAGCCGCCGTCGTCAGCCGCGCAACGTGCGCGGTCGCCGCGAGGATGCGAACGACCGTGCGAACGCCGGCGAGCGCGAGGACAGCGAAGCGCAGGGCGATCAGGATTCGGAGTACGAACCGGTCGAAAACCCGTTCAAGCGCACCAGCAAGCCCCGGAGCGAGGGGCGCAAGCCGCGCAAGTCGCGCAGCGAATCTCCCACCACCGACGGCGGCGAGATCGACGCCTCGGCGCTTCCGCCGGCCATCGGCGAATCGTCCGAAGGTGAAGCGCCCAAGAAGAAGCGTGCACCGCGCGCCCGCAAGGCCGCCGAGCCGGCCGAACCGACCGGCGATGGCGAAACGGTGCAGGCGGTCGGCTGATCGCAGCGCACGGGAACCGGTAGTCGGGGCGGCACGGGCATGAGCCGTATGGGCCGGATCGGCAACTGGTTCGCCGCGCGCCCAAAGCTGTCGGCCGCCTTGTGCGGACTGGTGGCGGCAACCGGCTTTCCGCCGCTCCAGCTCTGGCCGCTGGCGCTGATCGCGATCGGCGGTTTCGCCATGCTCGTGCTGGCGGCGCCGACCTGGCGCGCGGCTCTGCTGCGCGGCTGGATCTTCGGCCTCGCGCACTTCACCCTCGCGAACAACTGGATCGCGACGGCCTTCACCTATCAATCCGAAATGCCCGCCTGGCTCGGCTGGTTCGCCGTTCCGCTGGTCTCGCTATACCTCGCCGTCTATCCGGCGATCGCGGGGCTGTTCGCCTGGTGGCTCGGCCGCCGGCTCGGCGCAGGCGCCACGGCCTGCCTGTTCGCGGGGGCCTGGACGGTGTCCGAATGGCTGCGGAGCTGGGTCTTCACCGGCTACGCGTGGGACCCACTGGGGCTGATCTTTCTCGGCCCGTTCGAGCGCCCGGGGCTCGCCGCGCTGCTGCCGTGGATGGGAACTTACGCGCTCTCGGGCCTTGCCGCGCTGATCGGCTTCCTCCTCGTCGTGCTGCTGCGCGAGCGCCGGTGGATGCCGTTTGGAGCGGTCTCGATACTCCTCGCCGTGGGAATGTACTGGCCCGCGCCGCCGGCCGGGCAGGGCACGCTGCGCTACACGCTGATCCAGCCCGACATTCGCCAGCAGGATCTCGACAACCCTGCCAAGTTCGAGGAGCAGTTCGCGCGCATCGCCAGCCTCACCGCGCGCCGCGGGCCGGGCCTGGAGGGTGAGCGGCGCCTGGTGCTGTGGCCCGAATCGGGCGTGCCCGACTACCTGCGCGACGGCTATCCCCAGCGCTACTACGACCAGATGACCGCCGCGGGCGATCCGGCGTATGCGCGCTGGCGGATCGGGCGGGTGATCGGCGAGGGGAGCGTTCTGCTGACCGGTGCGGTCGATCTCGAGATCGTGGACGGCCGCGCCGCCGGCGCGCGCAACGCCGTCACCGCGCTCGATGCGCGGGGGCAGATCGTCGGCGGCTACGACAAGGCGCATCTCGTGCCGTTCGGCGAATACCTGGCGCTGCGCTGGCTGCTCGAGCCGCTCGGCGCGACGCGGCTGGTGGCCGGGACGATCGACTTCTGGCCCGGGCCGGGGCCGCGCACGCTCGATCTCGGCGAATGGGGCCGGGCTGGCGTCCAGATCTGCTACGAGATCGTCTTCTCCGGCCAGGTCGCCGATCGGGGCGATCGGCCCGATTACATCTTCAATCCCTCGAACGATGGCTGGTTCGGCGCCTGGGGCCCTCCGCAGCATCTGGCGCAGGCACGGATGCGCGCGATCGAAGAAGGGCTGCCGGTGCTGCGCTCTACCACCACCGGGATCAGCGCGGTGATCGACGCGCGCGGCGTCGTTCGCCAGCACATCGGCATGCATCGCGCCGACCGGATCGACGGCGTGATTCCGCCGGCCTACGCGCCGACCTGGTTCGCGCAGCTCGGCAACTGGCTGCCGCTTGGCTGGGCGGTGTTGCTGATCGCCGGATCGCTGGTTGCCACGCGGCTGCGGCGCGGCTAGGACGCTGCTTCGGACATAAAGTTATCTTTATATCGGAAACATTTCGCCCATGCGCAGCACTTACCTCTTCACTTCCGAAAGCGTTTCCGAAGGTCATCCCGACAAGGTTTCGGACCAGATTTCCGATGCGATCGTGGATCTGCTCCTGGCGAAAGATCCAGAAGCCCGCGTGGCGTGCGAGACGCTGACGACCACGCAGCGCGTGGTGCTGGCGGGCGAGCTCCGTTGCAAGGGTGTCTATGAGAACGGCCATTGGGTCGACGGCGCGCTGGAGGAGATCGAGGCCGCGGTGCGCAACACCGTGCGCGAGATCGGCTACGAGCAGGACGGCTTTCACTGGCAGACGCTGACGTTCGACAACTATCTGCACGGGCAGAGCGTGCATATCGCGCAGGGCGTCGACGCCAGCGGCAACAAGGACGAAGGCGCGGGCGACCAAGGCATCATGTTCGGCTTCGCCTGCGACGAGACGCCCGACCTGATGCCGGCGGCGATCGACTACAGCCACAAGATCCTCCAGCGTCTGGCAGAGGACCGCAAGAGCGGCGCCGCGCCGTTCCTCGAACCCGACGCCAAGAGCCAGGTCACGCTGCGCTACCGCGACGGCAAGCCCGAAGCGGCCACCGCGATCGTGGTCTCGACCCAGCACGCCGAAGGGTACGACGAAGGCGAGAAGGAAGCCGAGCTCAAGGCCTACGTGAAAAAGGTCGTCGGGGAGATTCTGCCCGAAGGCTTTCTGTCCGATGAGACCAAGTGGCACATCAACCCGACCGGTACGTTCGTGATCGGCGGGCCCGACGGCGATGCCGGCCTGACCGGCCGCAAGATCATCGTCGACACCTATGGCGGTGCGGCGCCCCACGGCGGCGGTGCCTTCAGCGGCAAGGACCCGACCAAGGTCGACCGCTCGGCCGCCTACGTCAGCCGCTATCTGGCCAAGAACATCGTTGCGGCGGGCCTTGCCACGCGCTGCACGATCCAGCTCGCCTATGCCATCGGCGTGTCGGAGCCGCTCTCGCTCTACGTCGACACGCACGGTACCGGCACGGTCGCGGACGACCGGATCGAGGTCGCGATCCGCGGCATCGGCAAGCTTGGCGGTCTAACCCCCCGCGGCATTCGCACGCATCTGGGGCTCAACAAGCCGATCTACCGCAAGAGCGCAGCCTACGGCCACTTCGGCCGCGCGGCCGAGGGCGACCACTTCCCGTGGGAGCGCACCGATCTGGCGGACGACCTCAAAGCGGCGCTGGCGTAGCTCCGCCACCGGCCGGACCGTGCTCGGCGGCATCGGGCCAGGCAGTGAGGCGGCGGCGGTTGCGGTCGATAAAGATCGCCGGTAATTTCACCAACATCAGCGACTTGTGGATCCAGTAGTCGGCCCATAGCTCGCGCCAGCGCGGCTTCGGGCGGCGGCCGTTGGCGCGCAGCCAGCGATCGTAGGGCATCCAGTGATCGGGCTCGTCCTTCTCGACCACCTGGAAAATGCGTGTCAGCGCCTTGTCGGACCGGATGTGGGCGTTTTCGAGCAGGATCTCGACCTGCCGCATGCCGCGCTGCTCCGTAATCATGATGACCCGGCACAGCTTTTCGAACTGATCGCCGTCCACGACGATCTTCGCCGTGTCGAGTTCGTCGATGGTGCAGCCGAACACCGTCTCGATGAAATGGTCGATATGGCCGCAGGTACGATCGACCTCGAGCGGCATCGTCCCGCGCAGCTCGAACCACCGCTTGAACATGCGGTAGTGCTTTTCCTCGTCGGAGCGGTGCTTTTCCACCTCGGCGATGAATTCGGCGTCATCGGGGCAGCGCGCGCGCACTGCCTCGAGCACCCGGTCGAGCGAGGTGTAGCCGCGATGCTCGTTGTAGATGTAGATCGACGCGAGAACGTCGAGGAAACGAGCACGGAAGGCCGACGCCAGGAAGTGCCCTGGATTCATAGCGGCCCGATTGTCTCACATCGGGCCGCCTGTGGGAAGCGTCAGGAGAGGTAGTGCGCGGTCGTCTTCTCGGCGACGTCCTCGGCGCTCACGCCGGGGGCCAGTTCGATCAGCTTGAACGGGCTGTCGTGATCGGGGCGCTGGAACACGGCGAGATCGGTCACGATCATGTCGACCACGTTGGTCCCGGTCAGCGGCAGCGTGCATTCGGGAATGAACTTGGGGCTGCCGTCCTTGGCGGTGTGTTCCATCACCACGATGATCTTCTTGACGCCGGCGACGAGGTCCATCGCGCCGCCCATGCCCTTGATCATCTTGCCCGGGATCATCCAGTTGGCGATGTCGCCGTTCTCGGCCACTTCCATCGCGCCGAGCACGGTCAGGTCGATATGCCCGCCGCGGATCATGCCGAAGCTCGTCGCGCTGTCGAAATAGGCGCTGTGGGGCAGTTCGCTGATCGTCTGCTTGCCGGCGTTGATCAGGTCCGGATCGATCTCGTCCTCGTAGGGGAAGGGGCCGATGCCGAGCATGCCGTTCTCGCTCTGCAGCGTAACGTGCATGCCCGCCGGGATATGGTTCGCCACCAGCGTCGGAATGCCGATGCCGAGGTTCACGTAGTATCCGTCTTGCAGCTCCTGCGCCGCGCGTGCGGCCATCTGGTTGCGGTCCCAGGGCATGGTCAGCCTTCCTTGGTGCTTAGAAGTGTGGGGGTGTCTAGAAGTGTGGGGACGAGGAACCAGCCGTTGCCGATCAGCGCTTCGAGCGGGGAAGCGGCAGCGGGGTCCTTGAGGTAGTCGTAGAGCTCGTCGAAATCGCTGCGTTCGTCGCCGAGGATAGCGATCAGGCAGTGGGTCTGCGACAGTTCCTTGCGGCGGAGCTGCTTGCGGTCTTCGGCCCGGCGCATCAGCAGGATGCCGTCGTCGGTCGTGGGATCGAGCCCTGTCTCGGTCAGGCGCTTGCGCAGCGTACCGGCTTCCGCCGCCGAGGCGTCGCTGATCCAGAAGACGAACACGCCTTCCAGCCGCAGAGCTTGGAGACCCCGGGCCAGCGCCGGATCGGGGGGAAGCTCGGCGAAATCGCGCGCACCGGAAGCCGGGTCGAGGTCGACCAGAACGGCGGAAGGGCGGACGGAGCATTCCACCGTCTCGGGCTGCAGCGAACCGGGTGTCGCGAGGATCGCCGAGCGGCGCGGTTCGGCAACTGGGTCGAGCGCGGCCTGTTCGCTCGAATAGGTGAGAAAGGCCTGGTAGGGGCCGGGCGCGGCGAGGGTGGGTGTGAAGGGTTCGCCCTCGGTCGCGTCGGCCGGATCGGTTTCGCCACGCTCGTCCTCGGCCGTGTCGGAGGCGGGTTCGTCGTCGCCCAGCGCCTCGTTCCGCAGGACGACGCCCCCCGCAGCGAGCGGAATCGCTGCGGCGACGCAGCCGCCGAGAACGAGGGCGAGCGCCGATGCCGCGAGGGCGGCCCGGAGCCGCCGCACGATCATGCAGCCTCGCGCTCCCGCACGGTGCGGAATTCGATCTTCTTGTCGTAAGGCGCGCCCACGATGATCCGCTGGACGAAGACTCCCGGGAGATGGATGCAGTCCGGATCGAGGCTGCCCGTCGGCACGACTTCCTCCACCTCGACCACGCAGATCTTGCCGCAGGTCGCGGCGGGCAGGTTGAAGTTGCGCGCGGTCTTGCGGAACATGAGATTGCCGGTCTCGTCCGCCTTCCACGCCTTGACGATCGAGAGATCCGCGAAGATCCCGCGCTCGAGGATGTAGTCCTCTCCGTCGAAGGTCTTCACTTCCTTCCCCTCGGCCACTTTCGTGCCGACGCCGGTCTTGGTGTAGAACCCCGGAATGCCCGCGCCGCCGGCGCGCATGCGCTCGGCCAGGGTGCCCTGCGGGCAGAACTCGACCTCGAGCTCGCCGGCGAGGAATTGCCGTTCGAATTCCTTGTTCTCGCCGACGTAGGAGGAGATCATCTTCTTGACCTGCCGCGTGCGCAGCAGCTTGCCGATCCCCTCGTTGTCGATCCCCGCGTTGTTGCTGCAGAAAGTCAGCCCCTTGACCCCGCTGTCGCGGATCGCGTCGATCAGCCGCTCGGGAATACCGCACAGGCCGAAGCCCCCCGCGGCGATGAGCATGTCGTCCTTCAGCACCCCTTCCAGGGCGGCGGTGGCATCGGGATAGAGCTTGTTCATCGGGCCTCCTTGTCGTGCAAAGCTGTTAGGCATGGCGGGGTCCACTGTCACCCCCGGTTACGCTGCACCTGCGATTCGCGCCTGCTTGCGGATAGCGGTTTCGTGACAGGGGCATGACAAGAATGGAATGAAATCGAACAAGTTAGCTTTCTGAGTTGCGCATTTTGCAACTTGAAATGAGCTTTTCGCACTTGCACAAAAGTGTGCTGCAGTGCACATAGGGCGGGCCTTTACAGGCATCCTCTCCCAAGACTTTCAAGGCCCGGTCCTCGCGACCGGGCCTTTTTTCTTGGCGCTTCCCGGAGCCGCATTCGGCAACCGATGAGCTTCTCGTTCATTTGACTCGCAGTGATCCGTCCCTAGCTAGGAGCGGTAACCCTCATTGGACGAGCAGGGAGAAGTGGACGGATGGCCGATCTCGACGCGGCGGTAGAAGACAAGGCGGTCAGACTTCAGGTCGCGGCGGCTCGGCAAGAGGAAAGTGGGCGGGGAATCGCCCGCCTGCCCCGGTCCGCATTCCAGGCTCTAGGCATCACCGAAGGCGATACCGTGGAAATTCACGGCAAGCGCACGACCGCGGCGATCGCCATGGCCGCATACGACGAGGACCAGTCGCTCGACGTGGTCCGGCTCGACGGGCTCCAGCGCAACAACGCCGAGTGCGGATCGGGCGAGCACGTGCGCGTGACCGCCGCGGAATCGCGCCCGGCCTCGCGCGTGATCTTCGCCCCCGCGAGCCGCGAGATGCGCCTGCAGGGGCCGACGCAGGCGCTGAAGCGCAACTTCTTTCGCAGACCCCTCGTCGCAGGTGATCTGGTGGCCACGACCGGCCAGCAGCCGGTGCAGAACATGCCGGCCGAGGTCCAGCGCATGTTCAACGCCCCCGCCTACGCGCTCACCCAGATCCGGCTGACGGTCGTCTCGACCGCGCCCAAGGGCATCGTGCACATCGACGAGAACACCGAAGTGGAGCTGCGCGCCGAGTTCGAGGAGGCGCCGACCGGCCGCGCGGTGGTCAACTACGACGACGTCGGCGGCATGGACGACACCATCCAGCAGCTCCGCGAAATGGT
The DNA here is from genome assembly GCF_003581645.1 of Pelagerythrobacter aerophilus. GTDB lineage: Bacteria > Pseudomonadota > Alphaproteobacteria > Sphingomonadales > Sphingomonadaceae > Pelagerythrobacter > Pelagerythrobacter aerophilus. Next base: position 54,828 of record NZ_QXFK01000011.1, read on the forward strand.
CGAGCTGCCGCTGCGCTATCCCGAGCTGTTCACGCGCCTGGGCGTCGATCCGCCCAAGGGCGTGCTCCTCCACGGCCCGCCGGGCACCGGCAAGACCCGTCTGGCGCAGGCGGTCGCGAACGAGAGCGACGCGCAGTTCTTCACCATCAACGGGCCCGAGATCATGGGCTCCGGCTATGGCGAAAGCGAGAAGCGTCTGCGTGAGGTGTTCGAGGAAGCGACCAAGCACGCGCCGGCGATCATCTTCATCGACGAGATCGATTCGATCGCGCCCAAGCGCGCGCAAGTTACCGGCGAGGCGGAGAAGCGCCTCGTCGCGCAGCTCCTGACGCTGATGGACGGGCTCGAGGCACGCTCCAATCTCGTGGTCATCGCGGCGACCAACCGGCCCGACGCGATCGACGAGGCCTTGCGCCGGCCGGGCCGCTTCGACCGCGAGATCGTCATCGGCGTCCCCGACGAGAAAGGGCGGCGCGAGATCCTATCCATTCACACCCGCGGCATGCCGCTGGGTGACCGGGTCGATCTGGACGAGCTGGCCCGCGTCACCCACGGCTTCGTCGGTGCGGATATCGCCGCGCTCGCACGCGAAGCGGCGATCGACGCGGTGCGGCGGATCATGCCCAAGCTCAACCTCGACGAGCGAACCATCCCGGCCGAAGTGCTCGACGAACTGTCGGTGACGCGCGAGGATTTCCTGTCGTCGCTCAAGCGCGTGCAGCCTTCCGCCATGCGCGAGGTCATGGTCCAGATGCCGCGGGTCGGCTGGGACGACATCGGCGGTGTCGACGACGCGATCGACATGCTGAAGGAAGGGATCGAGCTGCCGCTCAAGAATCCCGAGGCCTTCCGCCGGCTGGGCATTCGTTCGGCCAAGGGGTTCCTGCTCTACGGCCCGCCAGGGACCGGCAAGACTCTGCTGGCCAAGGCCGTGGCCAAGGAGGCCGAGGCGAACTTCATCTCGATGAAGAGCTCCGACCTCCTTTCCAAGTGGTACGGCGAGAGCGAGCAGCAGATCGCGCGGATGTTCGCGCGCGCCCGCGCCGTGGCGCCCTGCGTGATCTTCATCGACGAGATCGACAGCCTCGTGCCGGCGCGCGGTTCGGGGCAGGGCGAGCCGCAGGTCACGGGCCGGGTCGTGAACACGATCCTGGCCGAGATGGACGGGCTGGAGGAACTGCAGTCGGTCGTGGTCATCGGGGCGACCAATCGCCCGACGCTGGTCGATCCTGCACTGCTGCGCCCCGGGAGGTTCGACGAGCTCGTCTACGTCGGTACGCCGGACGAGAAGGGGCGCGCGCAGATCCTCGGCATCCACACGGCCGACATGCCGCTGGCGGCGGACGTCGATCTCGCCGGCCTGGCCGCCGAGACCAACCGCTTCACCGGTGCCGATCTGGAAGACGTCGTGCGCCGTGCCGGCCTCAACGCGCTGCGCCGCGTGGGCGGGAGCGTGGAGCAGGTCTCGGGAGCGGACTTCGCCGAAGCGCTCAAGGATTCGCGTGCAACCGTCACCGAGGCGATGGAGGCCGAGTACCGGAAGATGCGCGGCGAACTGAAGAAGCGCGCGGCCGAAGCGATGCCGATCGGCTTCATCAGCGAAGGCATGGTCGAATCCACGCGGGAACGGAAACACGGGTAATCTGAAACGCCTCTCCTCTCAGGAGGAGCGGCGCTTCAGGCTTTCGCTTTCACTGCCGCGTTCGCATCGTCGACACCCAGCCGATGGCGGATCAGCGCGTCCGGCATATTCACCCGCAGCCACGCGAGCATGTGCTCGCGGACCGCGCAGCGAAGCGTCCACAGGTCGCCGATCGTGGCTGCGCTGACCGCGATCCGCAACTCGACGCTTTCGGGATAGGCCTCGGTCATCAGCAGCTGTGCCGTGCGCCCGTCCCATTCCTCGCGCGTGGCGACGAAACGTTCGAACTCCGTGCGGATCGGCGCGATCTCGGTTGCCGGGTCGAGGTGGAGGAAGACCGGCCCCGTCAGCCGCTCGCTCTCGCGCGACCAGTTCTCGAAGCTTTTCTCGAGGAACGCGCTGGTCGGCACAACGATCGCGCGCTCGTCCCAGGTGCGCACGATCACGAAGCTCATGCGGATTTCCTCGACCCGGCCGGAGAAGCCCTCGATCACCACCAGGTCGCCGATGCGCAGCGGTTCGGTGAGCGCCATCTGCAGGCCCGCGATCAGTGATTTGAGCGCCGGTTGCGCCGCCGCACCGACGGCCAGCGCCGCAAGCCCGGCCGAGGCCATCAGCGTCACCCCCACGTCGCGCACGCCGGGAATCGCCAGCAGCATCATCGCCACGGTCAGCAGGACGATCAGGAATGCGGCGGTGCGCGAAAGGATCGCCACGCGCGTGCGGCGACTGCGGGCGGTAATGGGATCCGCGGAAAGCTCGCTGCGCATCTGCAGCGCGGCCGCGAAGGAGCGCACCAGTGCGAGGGCGACCCAGCCCACCATGGCTGGCACGAGGAATGGCGCCAGCCAGCGCCAGACGGCCTGGATATTGGGATTGGTCTGCGCCACCGCAGCGATCGCGATCGCCACGACCGACCAGCGGATCGGTGTTGCGAGCCGGGCGAAGACGAGTTCGTCGACCTCCGATTGCGAGCTCCGGGCCACGCGGAGCAGCAATCCGAACACGACGCGATGGATCACGAAGGCGGCCGCGATCGCTATCCCGACTGCGATGGCGGCCACCGCCACCTCGCCCCAGACGATGGTCCAGTTCCGCGGATCGTAACGCTCGAGCATCCCACACGAGCTACGGCGTCAGCGGGTCACTGGCAAGCCGGTGACGATCACCGGACGCGGGGGATGGTGATCGTGACTTTGACGCCGTCCTTGCCGAACTGGCGGTCGATCTCGCCGCGGAGCTGACGCGCCGCGCTGGTCATCAGGAGGCTGCCAAAGCCCTTGTGCTCCGGGTCCTTGCCCTCGGCGTCGCCATGCTCATGCCAGTCGATGACGATCGATCCATCCGCCTCGCGCCAGCGCACTTCGAGCAGGTCGCCCTTGCTCCACGCGCCGTACTTGACCGCATTGGTGGTCAACTCGTGGAGCACCAGGCCCAGCGGCGTGACCTGCTTGGCCGGCAGCTCGAGTTCGGGCCCGTCGATCTCGGCGGGAAGTTTCTCCGAGCGGTAGGGTGCCAGCGTCGTCTCGATCAATGCACGCAGCGAGGCGACCGGGCGCTCGAGCGTCCCCTGCGTCACCTCATGCGCGGTCAGCAGGGCGTGGATGCGGTCGGAAATGCGCTCGATCACAGGCTTCGCTTCGGGGGTATCCTTGGCGCTCATCCGCACGATCGCCAGGATCACCGCGAACAGGTTCTTGACCCGGTGGTTGAGCTCGCGGGCGAGCAGATCGGCGCGGTCACGAGCTTCGCCCAGCGCGGCCGCCTGTGCTGCCTCCGCCTCCGCACGCGCAGCGCGGGTGACGAGGACATAGCCGAGCGCCAGTGCGACCAGCAGCATCAGCAGGACCGCGCCGAGCAGCGGAAGCACGCGGCCTTCCGCGCGCGCGGTCTCGCTCGCAGCGCGGATCAGGACGCGGTTCTCGATCTGCTCCATCTCGCGCGCCGCCCGGCGCAGGCGGGCCATGACTTCCGCCCCCCGGTCGTCGAGGATACCGCGGCGCGCCTCGATCACCCGGCGCTGTTCGATCAGTTCGACTGTCTCCGCCATCTCCGCGAACTTCGATTCGGTCAGGCTCTCGATCTCGTCCAGCAGTTCGAGCTGCCGGGCGGTCGCATCGGGGCCGACCAGAGCGCGCAGCCGGTCGAGCGTCGGCCCATATTGCTCGCGGCCGACCAGGTAGGATTCCAGATAGCGCCGGTCGAGCGTCAGCAGGTAGCCGCGCTGACCCGTCTCCGCATTGAGCGCGGCGCGGTTGATGTTGCGCAGCTCCATCAGGATCTCGCTCGTCCGCTGCACCTGCTTGCGCTCGGCGCGTTCGGCCTCGATCGTCTGGAAGACCAGGAACAGGCCGGCGAACAGCGCGAAGGCGATCAGCCCCAGCACCGCCAGATTGCCGACATGGCGCCGATGAAGACGCGGGCGGAGGCGCGGGCGGATCAGTGTGCCAATCCCCAGCTTGCGCCCGTGCCGATCTCGATACCGAGCGGCACGGCGAGCGACACGGCCGGCGTGGCCGCTTCGGCCATGACACGCTCGATTACGGGCGACGCTTCGGCCACGTCGCTCGCGGGCAGCTCGAACACCAGTTCGTCGTGCACCTGCAGCAGCATCCGCACATGGCCGAGCCCGGCGGTTTCGAGCGCCGGCATCATCCGCGCCATGGCGCGCTTGATGATATCGGCGCTGGTTCCCTGGATCGGCGCGTTGATCGCCGCCCGCTCGCTGCCCTGGCGTTCGGTCTGGTTCTTCGAGCCGATCCGCGGGAACCAGGTCTTGCGGCCGAACAGCGTCTCCGAATAGCCGCACTCGCGCACGGTCTCGAGCGTTTCCATGATGTAGCGCTGGATGCCGGGGAAGCGTTTGAAATAGGTGTCGATCATCGCCTGCGCCTCGTCGGCTTCGACCTTCAGCCGGGCGGCGAGACCCCATCGGCTGATGCCGTAGAGGATGGCGAAGTTGATCGTCTTGGCCCGGGCGCGGGTGTCGCGGGTGACTTCGCCGAACATCTCGGCGGCGGTGCGGGCGTGAATGTCCTCCCCGTTCGCGAAGGCTTGCTTCAGTTCGGGCACGTTGGCCATGTGCGCGGCGAGGCGCAGTTCGATCTGCGAATAGTCGGCCGCGAGCAGCACGTTGCCCTCTTCGGCCACGAAGGCCTCGCGGATCTGGCGGCCGATCTCGGTGCGGATCGGAATGTTCTGCAGGTTGGGATCGGTCGAGGACAGCCGCCCGGTCTGTGCGCCGACGAGGCTGTAGCTGGTGTGCACGCGGCCCGTGTCGGGGTGGATGGCGGCCTGCAGCGCATCGGTGTAGGTCGACTTCAGCTTGGTGAGCTGACGCCATTCGAGGACCTTGTCGGCGATCTCCGCGCCCTGCGCCGACAGCCGTTCGAGGATCGCCTGATCGGTCGAGTACTGCCCGCTCTTGCCCTTGCGGCCGCCCTTGTAGCCCATCTTGTCGAACAGCACGTCGCCGAGCTGCTTGGGGCTGCCGATGGTGAAGGGCGCACCCGCGATCGCGTGGATCTCGGCCTCGAGCCGGCCCGTTTCGGCTGCGAATTCCTCCGACAGCTTGGCAAGCTGCCCGCGATCGACCTTGATCCCGTACCGTTCCATCTGTGCCACGACTGGGATCAGCGGGCGGTCGACCCGCTGGTAGATCCGCGTACCGCCTTCGGTGGCGAGGCGCGGCTTGAGATTCGCGTAGAGGCGCCAGGTCACGTCGGCGTCCTCGGCGGCATATTCGGTCGCCCGGTCGAGCGGCACTTCGCCGAAGGGAATCGCCTTCTTGCCGCTGCCGCAGATGTCCTTGAACGTCAGCGTCGTGTGCCCGAGGTGACGCTGCGCCAGCTCGTCCATCCCGTGGCCGCCGCCGATCCCGTCGAGGCTGCGCCCGGCGTCGAGCGTGAAGGACACGATCATCGTATCGTCGACCGGCGCCATCGCGATGTCGTGCCGCGCGAGGACGTTGATGTCGTACTTCACGTTCTGCCCGACCTTCAGGACCGCGTCGCTTTCGAGCAGCGGGCGCAGCATGGTCAGCGCGGTCTCGCGCGCGACCTGTTCGGGCCGCTCGGCGAACATGTCGCTGCCGCCGTGGGCGAGCGGGATATAGCAGGCATCGTTCGGGCCCAGCGCGAGGCTGATCCCGGCGAGATCGGCACGCATCGCATCGAGCGCGCTCGTCTCCGTGTCGATTGCGACCAGCCCGGCGGCGAAGGCGCGCTCGATCCAGTGATCGAGGCGCTCGACCGTCTGCACGCATTCGTAGGTGCTGCGGTCGATCTCGGGCATCTGCGGCAGCGCCTGGCGGTTGCCGTCCGGGCTCGCTGCGGCGCCCTTGTTGACCGGTTTTGCCGGGTTGAGGTTGGTCGGGCGATCGGGGCTGCCGTTTCCGCCGTCCAGCCGGCGCAGCAGGCTAGTGAAGCCGTGCTTCTCGAGGAAGGCTGCGAGGGGATCGCGCGGGACGGTCGTGAGTTTGAAGTCGTCGAGCGGCATCGGCAGGTCGCAGTCTTCCTTGAGCTGCACGAGCACGCGGCTGAGCTCGGCCATCGCGCGGCCTTCGATCAACCGTTCCTGCAGCTTGGATTTCTTCATCGCCGGCGCGGCATCGAGCGCGGCGGTGAGGCTGCCGTGCTCGACGATCAGCTTGGAGGCGGTCTTGGGTCCGACGCCGAAGATGCCGGGCACGTTGTCGACCGAATCGCCCATCAGCGCGAGCACGTCGCCGACCAGCTCGGGCGGGACACCGAACTTCTCGACCACTTCATCGGGCCCGATGCGCTGGTTCTTCATCGTGTCGAGCATGTCGATGCAGCCGCCTTCGGGCACGCCCTCGGCAGGCTCGGCGCACTTGCCGACGAGCTGCATCAGGTCCTTGTCGGACGAGACAATGGTTACGTCCCACCCCTGGCGGGTGGCCTCGCGCGCATAGGAGGCGATCAGGTCGTCCGCCTCCAGCCCGTCCTCCTCGATGCAGGGCAGGCTGAACGCCCGGGTGGCGTCGCGAATCAGTGGGAACTGCGGGACCAGGTCCTCCGGCGGAGGGGGGCGGTTTGCCTTGTACTGATCGTAGATCTCGTTGCGGAAGCTGGTGGACCCCTTGTCGAGGATCACCGCGAGGTGCGTCGGGCCGTCGGCCTTGTCGAGATCGTCCGCCAGCTTCCACAGCATCGTGGTGTAGCCGTAGACCGCGCCCACGGGCGTGCCCTGCGGGTCGGTCAGCGGCGGAAGCCGGTGATAGGCGCGGAAGATATAGGCCGAACCGTCGACCAGGTAGAGATGCTGTTTGTCTGCCATCGAAGGCGTGGTAGCAGCGCAAATTCCGCTGGTCAGCCGCTTTCGTTCGCCCGGCGCGCGCACCGCAATTGCGGCGCAAAAGTGTCAAACCGCTTGCAAGGCCACAAAATCGCCATTATTGCGGCGGGCTGAAGTCTGCATGCTTGTGGGCTTCGCGTCGCGGCCTCTCAATAGCGAAGTCCGCGATGAAACCACTCGCTGTTCAAGGAAACTGAAATATGCGCAAGATCGTTCTCGCCGCCGCCGCTGCCGGCGCCGCTCTGACCCTCGCCGCTTGCTCGGAAGGCACCCAGGACGCTGCTGAGCAGACCGTCGACAGCGCCGCTGCCGACGCCGAAGCCAATGCCGATGCGGCTGGTGCGGCCGTCGAAGGCGCCGCCACCGACGCCGGTGCCGCTGTCGAAGGCGCGACCGAAGACGCCGCTGCCGCTGCCGACGAAGCTGCCGCTGCTGCGGAAGCCGAAGTGCAGGACGAGACGACCACCGAAGCTCAGGCTGACTGATCTTCGCTTTCGTCTAGCGAAAAAGGGAAGGGCGGTGCCGCGAGGCGCCGCCCTTTTCTTTTGGCCTTCGACCGATGCGAAACCGACACCCGCAGCGGGCCTCGGGTGCGCCGCTCAATCGGCGTCGCCGTCCCGCTCGCTACGCCTCGACGTGGCGCTGGTCACGTCCTGATCGTGCCCGCTCTTGTTGCTGAAGAAAGCCAGCGCGAACAGGCCGCAGCCGAGAAGCACCGAGATGAACACGCCGAGGATGGTGGCCGCCACCGCGTGTACGCTCCACACACCGACGACATAGAGATAGACCAGCGCGGCGGCGACCATCAGGACTCCTGCCAGCGCGATCCATTTGACCATGCGCCGAAACTCACGCTCGGCCTGCTGTCTGGATGTTACCATGTCGGGCCAAGCCATAGGCTAAAGCTTGGAGCCCGAACAGGACAAAACCCGCTTCCGCCTACGGCTGACCGGATCGCCCCGGCGCCTGCGAAATCAGGGAAGCCGCGCCTCCGCCTGTGCGTAGGTCGCTTCGGCCCAGGTAACACCCTGGGGATTGTCGTATCCCGAATAGACCGCGCGAGCGATCTGCGCGATCTTGTGCTCCCGCGCCAGCCGCGCACCCTGCCCGGTGACGTAGATGGCCACGGCAAAGGCCTTCCCGTCGGGCGTGTGCACGATGCCGATGTCGCTCGACGTATTGTTGAGCGATCCGGTCTTGTGCGCCACGGATGCGCCAGCGGGCAGCAGGGCGGGGATCCGCCGCTTGCCGGTGATGCACCGCTCCATCGCGCCGAGAATGACCTGGCGGCTGCTCTTGGAAAGCCAGCGCCCTTGGTAGAGGCCGGCGAGCAGCTCGGTCATCGCACGCGGGGTTGCGCTGTCGCGCAGATCGACAGCCCTCGCGGGATCGATCTCCCCGTCATCGCGCACGAGCGTGGCGATGTCGCGGGTGAGTTGAAATTCCTCGATTCCCGCGCGGCGCATCCAGTCGTTCACCGCACCCGGTCCGCCGACTGCAGCGAGCAGTGCATCGGTCGCCGAATTGCTCGAGCGGGTGATCATCAATTCGATAAGCTGGCTTGCCGGCAGGTGCTTGCCGCGCCGGACCGGCGCCTTGACGGTGGAGAACGGTTCGGAGCGTACCGGGATGAGCAGCGGAAATTCGCTCGACAGGCTCCAGCGCCCCTGCTCGACCCCTTCCATGTAGGTCGCGGCAATGGCGATCTTGCTGGTGCTTGCCATCGGGAAGCGCTGGTCGCCCAGGACCGAGAACTCCTGACCCGTGGCAAGGTCGAGCACGGCCACTCCGATGCGGCCATTGGCCCCGTCGGCCAACCGCACGATCTGCCGTTCGAATCCCGTCTCGTAGACCGCCTCGAACGTGCGCGGGGTACGCGCCTCGGTGCCGAGGACGTTGTCGAACACCGCCTCATAGTTGGTGGTCTGCGCCTGGACCGGTTGTGCCACGGCGAGGCCGAGCGCGAACGCCCCCGCCAGTCCCCTCATGAATCGCGATCCCAAAGCCATGTCGGCTGTCGTAACCCTCCCATGGTTAGCAACAACTTAACGGGCCTGGATTCCTTCCGGCAAGCGATTGGGCGACGAGAGGTGGCTGGGCAGCGACGAGACTCGCGTAAAGAGTCCCGGGTGAATGAGGTCAGGCAGCGGCGATCGCGTCGGCAATGCGATCCGCGGTGTCGTGGATCATCGTCTTGGGAATTTCGCCGACCAGCCGCTTCTCCAGCTCGGTATGATAGTGGCGCCGCATCTCGCCCAGCTTCTTGGGGTCGGCGATCACCAGAACCCGATCGATCTCGCCTGCGATTGCCTTGGCATTGAGCCACTCGGCGGCAGCGGCGGCACGAGCGAGCTCGTTGAGGTCGTTGCGCTCCGGCTGTTGGCTGACCGGATCCTGATGACGCACCCCGGCGCTGAAGTTGGTAAGGGAAAGGTCGGGCTTGCCTACCAGCTCGAGGGCAGGTTCGAACGGCTGGCCCTTGTTCCGCATGACGACGAAGTTCTCTCCGTCCACCAGTACGACGTGGGCCTTGTGCGGCAACTTCATGGATCGGCTCTCCTTTCGATGTCACCAACGGGCGAGCCGCGGTATCGTTGCCGTCCGCGTGCTCCGCCGTCGCGCGGGCGGCACCGAATGACGCAGTCGGGCCGGGGAAGGCAGTATGCGGAAGAAGAGGCAGCTACCGACGAACTGCTCATATCGTTCGACGGGCGGCGTCTTGACTTGCGCGGCGCGATGGTCCCCTTTTGCCGTTTGGGGAAATATCCTTTGAGGGGACGCACGATCATGACCGCATACCGTTTCGCCCGCCTGCCGCTGGCGGCCACTCTGCTTGCCACTGCCAGTGCGCTTGCGGCGCAAGGGGCGCCGATCGTGCAGCCCGGCGCGCCGGGCGAGGCGACGAAGGCCCTTTCGGCCCAGCAGGCGACGCAGCTTGCGAACACCGCCTTCTCCCCCGCCGACGTCACGTTCATGCAGGGCATGATCGTCCACCACCAGCAGGCGGTCGACATGGCGGCACTGGTGGAGGAGCGGACCAACAATCCGGACATCCTCGCCGTCGCCGGGCGTATCGACGCGAGCCAGAAGGACGAGATCGGCTTCATGACCGACTGGCTGCGCGAGCGGAACCAGCAGGTCGCGATGGCCGGCATGGGCCACGCGCACCACCAGGCCGGGATGAAGGGCATGGCGACGCCCGAGCAGATGGCGCAGCTCGCCGCGTCCAATGGCACCGCGTTCGACCGCCTGTTCCTCGAACTGATGATCCCGCACCACATGGGCGCGATCGACATGGTCGAGGAACTGCACGATCAGCCCGGCACCGCCTACGAGCCGGTGATGTTCGAATTCACCAATGACGTGGTCAACGATCAGCAGGCGGAGATCGACCGGATGAACACGGTCCTCGCCGGCCTCTCGACCGATCCGCGCGTGGCGCTCAAGCCGGGTTTCCGCGACGCGGGCGAGGCGATCGGCAACCTGCGCCACGTCGCCGCTTTGCCCAAGCCGGCGGGCTTCTTCGATCCCGAGAACCCGGCGCAACTCCGGCCGCTCAAGCCGGAAAAGGAAGGCGACGCGGCGAAGGAGGCCGATGAGGCGAAGACAAAGGACGGCGAGGAAGACAAGCCCGAGTTCGGCGAGCGCGGATCGCTGCTGTCGTTCGCGAACACCGACATGGCATTCTCCGGCGATCTGCTCGTCGCGGGCAACTATCACGGGTTCAACGCCTACCGCCTCGGCGAGGACGGCGTGCCGCAGCTCGTCAGCTCGACCGTCTGCCCGGGCGGGCAGGGCGACGTCTCGATCGTCGGCGACCTGCTGATCATGAGCGTTGAGGACAGCCGCGGACGGATCGACTGCGGGCTGCAGGGCGTCGACGGCCGCACCAGCCCCGAGCGCTTCCGCGGCCTGCGTATCTTCGACATTTCCGATATCACTCGCCCGGTCCAGGTCGGTCAGGTGCAGACCTGTCGCGGCAGTCACACGCATTCGATCGTCTCGGCCGACGAGCGGCGGATCGTGGTCTACAACTCGGGCACGTCCTACGTGCGCGAGGAGGATGAGCTCGAAGGTTGTCTCGACACCGCCGGCGACGATACCGCGCTGTTCTCTATCGACGTGATCGAGATTCCGGTCGCCAACCCGGCCGCTGCGCGCATCGTCGACCGCCCGCGCGTCTTCGCGGCGGAGGGGCAGATTGCCGGTCTCTGGCGCGGGGGCGACCATGGTGAGGGTACGCAGCGCACCAACCGGACCGATCAGTGCCACGATATCACCGTGTTCCCGGCGAAGAACATTGCCGCCGGCGCCTGCTCGGGCAACGGCATCACGCTCGACATCTCCAACCCGCTCAAGCCGGTGCGGATCGACGATGTGACCGACAAGGGCTTCGCCTACTGGCACTCCGCGACGTTCAACAACGACGGTACCAAAGTGCTGTTCACCGACGAATGGGGCGGGGGCGGCCGCCCGCGCTGCCAGGCGGGCGATCCGAAGAACTGGGGCGCCGATGCGATCTACGCGATCGAGGACGGCCAGCTCGCGTTCAAGAGCCTCTACAAGCTGCCCGCGCCGCAGACCGACATGGAGAACTGCGTCGCGCACAACGGCTCGATCATCCCGGTGCCGGGGCGCGATATCTTCGTCCAGGCCTGGTATCAGGGCGGGATCAGCGTGATCGACTTCACCGATGCGGAGAACCCGATCGAGATCGCCTATTTCGACCGCGGGCCGGTTGACAAGGACCAGCTGGTCACCGGCGGATATTGGTCGGCCTACTGGTACAAAGGGCGTATCTACGCGACCGAGATCGCTCGCGGGCTCGACGTCTTCGCGCTCGAGCCGAGCGAGTTCCTGACCGAAGCCGAGATCGCCGCCGCCGCCGCTGCCCAATATCCGGGCGACGTCTTCAATCCGCAGACGCAGACCCAGGTTACCTGGCCTGCCGAGGCGATCGCGGCGGTGGAGGCGAGCCGCAAGGGCGGCTGACGGCCGGACTCCCGAGCTAGAGCCCGAACGGCCAGGTCTCAGGGGCCCGGTCGTGCGGTTCGTGCCGTGTGAGCGGTTCGAGCGCGCGGGTCTCGTCGAACCAGACGTAGGCGTCGAACTGCTCGGGGAGCACGGATTCGCTATAGTGACTCCAGCGCTCGGTTTCGGGGCGATAGATCACCCCGATGAAGCGTTCGAGCAGCGGTTCGGAGAGGCGCCGGGCCAGCGCGGGATCGCTCGAGAGGTCGAGCAGGAAGCGCGCCACGCCGCTGTCGTGGCATAGCCGCTCGTAGCTGTCGCGGCGCGAGGGGACGACGCGCTTGACCTCGCGGTCGCCATCCCAGTCGGTGGCCGCCGAGACGGTTCCGGTGTGCGTGCCGAAGCCGATCAGCGCGACCTCCTCGCCCCATTTCTCGCGCGCGAGCTGGCCGATGTTGTGCTCGCCGCGGGCCGCGCCCATTTCGGTCGCGCGCGCGTCGCCGATATGGCTGTTGTGCGCCCAGACGACCGCCTTGGCGCCGGGCCCGCGCGCTTCGAGCAGGTGTTCGAGCGTCTCGGCCATATGGCTGTCGCGCAGGTTCCAGCTTTCCGCGCCGCCGTAGTACATCACGCGGTAATAGCGCTCGGCGGAAGCGACGAGCCGCGCGTTCATCGCCGCGCCGAAACTCTCGCCGTCCTGCTCCAGCGCGCGTTCCAGCAGATCGCGGCACTGCGCCACGACCGCCTGTTCGCATTCAGCGTAGCCTTTGCGCAGCGCCGCACGACCGTAGGTCGCGGGATCGGCCTGCCAAGGGGTGAGGCAGCCATAGCGCTCTCGTGCCACCGCCGCGGCCTCGGGATCGTTCTCGTCGAGATAGGCCAGCACCGCCTCGATCGAGCCGGACATGTTGTAGATGTCGAGACCGTAGAAGCCGGCGCGATCGTCCTCGTTCCGACCATGGTTGATCGCCCGGAGATCGCGCAGCAGGCCGGGCATGACCGTGTTGCGCCACATCCAGGTGGGGAAACGCTGGAACGGGGTCGGCGCATTCTCGCGCTGAGGGAGGCCACGGATATAGCGGTCGTAAGCGGCGGCATCGGGCCAGTCGCCCTCAACCGCTACCACGGTGAAGCCATGATGCTCCACCAGATGGCGCGTGATCGCGGCGCGCGCGGCGTAGAACTCATGCGTGCCGTGGCTGCATTCGCCGAGCATGACCACGCGGCGGTCGGCAAAGCGGTCGAATGCGGCCGCGAAGGCATCATCGTCGAACGCGCCGAGCGGGATCGCGGCATCGGCGATCAGTTCGGGCAGGCTCTTCGCACGCGCCGGCTGGTGGTTGCTGGCGGCGCGCGTGCCGTCTTCCGGCACGGCGCCGGGCAGCAGGGGAACGAAGCGCACAGGTGCGATATCGTGGCTCTCCCATGCGTCCTCCCTCGTGCGCACGACGCAGCGCAGCTGCTGGACGTCTTCGCCTCCGACCGGGATGATCAGCCGCCCGCCCACGGCAAGCTGCTGCTTGAGCGCCTCGGGCACCTCGATCCCACGCGCGGCGACGAGGATCGCGTCGAACGGCGCTTCCTCGGGCAATCCCTGCATGCCGTCGCCAGCGATAACGTCCAGATTGTCGTAACCGAGCGCCGCGACGCGTTCCTTTGCCTGCCGAGCGAGGATGGCATGGCGTTCGATCGCGAAGACCCGCTTCGCGATGCGCGAGAGCACCGCCGCCGCGTAGCCCGAGCCGGCGCCCACCTCGAGCACGCGGTCGCCGGGGCCGACCTCGGCCGCCTCGATCATGCTGGCGACGATATAGGGCTGCGAGATCGTCTGTCCCTCGCCGATCGGCAGCGGACCGTCCTCGTAGGCGAATTCGGCCAGGTCCTCCGGCACGAAGCGCTCGCGCGGCACCTCGCGGAAAGCCCTGAGAAGGCGCTCGTCGGCGATGCCCCGGCGCCGGATTTGCCGTTCCACCATCGCGTCGCGTTGCTTGTCGTAGTCGGCCAAGATCGCCCTTTCCGGCGAGAGCCCGCGCCTCCGCGATCAGGGGCGCGCTTCGCCCGTCGTATGGTCGCTTCTCCCGCTCAACGGCGCGGGCCGGCGATCGTGCCCCGAAACGAGAAAAGGCCCGGCGGATCGCTCCACCGGGCCTTCCTGTTCTTGCGACCTCCCGCGATGGCGGGAAGTTCGTGCAGCTGAGCTTAGAAGCCCATTCCGCCCATTCCGCCCATGTCGGGCATTGCGGGGGCGGCAGCCGGCTTGTCTTCCGGCTTCTCGCTGATCGCCGCTTCGGTGGTGATCAGCAGGCCGGCGACCGAAGCCGCATCCTGCAGCGCGGTGCGAACGACCTTGGTCGGGTCGATCACGCCGGCCGAGACGAGGTTCTCGTAAACGTCGGTCGCGGCGTTGAAGCCGAGCGATTCGTCGTTGCCGTCGATCAGCTTGCCCGCGACGACCGCGCCGTCATGACCGGCGTTCTCGGCGATCTGACGGATCGGTGCCTGCAGCGCACGGCGGACGATGTCGACGCCGCGCGTCTGGTCGTCGTTCTCGCCGTTCACGCCCTTGAGCGCGGCCGTGGCATAGAGCAGCGCAGTGCCGCCGCCCGGGACGATGCCTTCCTCGACCGCGGCGCGGGTCGCGTGGAGCGCGTCGTCGACGCGATCCTTGCGCTCCTTCACCTCGACTTCGGACGCACCGCCGACCTTGATCACGGCAACGCCGCCGGCGAGCTTGGCGAGACGCTCCTGCAGCTTCTCGCGGTCGTAGTCGCTGGTGGTGTTCTCGATCTGAGTGCGGATCTCGCCCACGCGCGCCTTGATGTCGTCGGCCGAGCCGGCGCCATCGACGATCGTGGTGTTGTCCTTGTCGATGGTGACGCGCTTGGCTTCACCGAGCATGCCCAGCGTGACGTTCTCGAGCTTGATGCCGAGATCCTCGCTGATCATCTCGCCCTTGGTCAGGATCGCGATGTCCTGCAGCATCGCCTTGCGGCGATCGCCGAAGCCGGGGGCCTTGACCGCCGCGACCTTCAGGCCGCCGCGCAGCTTGTTGACCACCAGGGTCGCCAGCGCCTCGCCCTCGATGTCCTCGGCGATGATCAGAAGCGGGCGGCCGCTCTGCACGGCAGCTTCCAGAACCGGCAGCATCGACTGCAGGTTGCTGAGCTTCTTCTCGTGGATCAGGATGTACGGGTTATCCAGCTCCACCACCATCTTCTCGGGATTGGTGATGAAGTAGGGGCTGAGATAGCCGCGGTCGAACTGCATGCCTTCGACGACGTCGAGCTCGAATTCGAGACCCTTGGCTTCCTCGACGGTGATCACGCCTTCCTTGCCGACTTTCTCCATCGCCTCGGCGATCTTCTCGCCGACTTCGCGGTCGCCGTTGGCGGAGATGATGCCGACCTGGGCGATCTCGTTCGAGCCGGACACGTCCTTCGAACGGCCCTTGAGGTTCTCGACCACCTTGTTGACCGCAAGGTCGATGCCGCGCTTGAGATCCATCGGGTTCATGCCGGCGGCGACCGACTTCATGCCTTCGCGCACGATCGACTGCGCGAGCACGGTGGCGGTGGTGGTGCCGTCACCCGCGAGATCGTTGGTCTTGCTGGCGACTTCGCGCAGCATCTGCGCGCCCATGTTCTCGAACTTGTCCTTGAGCTCGATTTCCTTGGCGACGGTGACGCCGTCCTTGGTGATGCGGGGTGCACCGAAGCTCTTGTCGATCACGACGTTGCGGCCCTTGGGGCCGAGCGTGACCTTCACCGCATTGGCGAGAGTGTCGACGCCGCGCAGGATGCCTTCGCGCGCGTCGCGCGAGAATTTCACGTCCTTGGCTGCCATTGATGTTCTCCTGGAATTCGTGTGTTTATTTGGAAAGCGGTGCGATCAGCGGATCAGGAGATGATCCCCATGATGTCGCTTTCCTTCATGATCAGCAGGTCTTCGCCGTCGAGCTTGACCTCGGTGCCGGACCACTTGCCGAACAGCACGCGGTCGCCAGCCTTCACGTCGAGCGGGGTAACCGTACCGTCTTCGGCCTTGGCGCCCGAACCGACGGCGACGATCTCGCCCTCGCTCGGCTTTTCCTTGGCGCTGTCGGGGATGATGATGCCCCCGGCGGTCTTTTCTTCGGCTTCGATGCGACGGACCAGTACACGGTCGTGCAGCGGACGAAATGCCATTGGTGTGACCTCTCTGCTAAGAGTGAATGAATACTTCTGGCACTCTCGGGGTGAGAGTGCCAGCGGCGCGGATATGTGAATGGGCCGGCAGCGAGTCAACAGGCCGCGCCTAAAAAATCGCGCCTAAATTCGCCCTTGGGGATCGCGCGTGGCAGTGGTGCCCGTCAGGCCGGCAGCGGGATAGCCGCGGAAGGCCGGATGGTGAGTGCAAGCCGGTCGCGCCGGTGCCAGCGCGACACCAGCAGCAGCGCTGCGACGATCAGTCCGGTGGCGAGGCCGATCCACACGCCCGTGCCCTCGAGCGGAGTGGCGAAGCCGAGCGCAAGCGCGACGCCCATTCCGGGAACCCAGTAGCTGAAGATCGCGATCCACATCGGGATCCGCGTGTCCTGCAATCCGCGCAGCGCGCCCGCTGCGACCGCCTGGACGCCGTCGAACAACTGGAACGCGGCGGCGATGACCAGATACTGCAGTGCGAAGGTCACCAGCACGGCGTTCTCCTGCGCCCAGGGATCGATGTAGATCGCGAGTAGCGGCATCGGGATCGCGATCATCGCGCCTGCCGTCAGCATCATGAAGGCGGTGCCCATGGCGATCGCGGTCCATCCGGCGCGCGTGATCCCCTCGCGATCGCGCGCGCCGAAGAAATAGCCGACCCGGATCGTCGCCGCCTGGCCTATGCCGAACGGCACCTGGAACGCCAGCGCGGCGATCTGCAGCGCGACCGTGTGCGCGGCAAGCTGCGAGGTGCCGATATTGCCCATCAGGAACGCGGCGGCGCCGAAGATGCCCGCCTCCGCGGTGATGGTCAGCGCAATCGGCGTGCCGACCCGCACGATCGTCACCAGCCGCGACCAGTCGGGCCGCCACCAGAAGCCGAAGATGTGATAGCGATGCAGGCGCGGATCGAGGCGGATCGCGGCGACATAGGCCAGCATGACCGCAACCCCGGTGATGATCGTTGCCACCGCCGCACCGCGGATCCCCAGCTCCGGCGCGCCGAGATTGCCGAAGATGAAGGCGTAGTTCGCCAGCGCGTTCACCCCAATCCCGCCGGCGGTGATGACCGTCGCGAAGACCGGCCGTCCGAGCGCGGATACGAAGTTCCGCAGCACGTTGTTGATGATCATCGGGATCAGCGACCAGATGACGACGAAGTTGTAGGCGGTGGCGAGGCCGACGATCTCGTCCTGCTGGCCGGTCACCCGCATGATCGGCTCGAGCAGGAGGCAGAGCCCCATGCCGACTGCGCCGCTGAGCACCGCAAGCCACAACGCCATGCGGACCGAACGGCGCACGGGCCGCAGGGCCGGTGCGCGCGCGCCCAATTCCTCCGCGATCAACGGCGCGACCGCGCCGGTAAGGCCGGAGAGGGCCCAGAGGACCAGCCCGAACAGCGCGACCGTGATCGCCGATGCGGCCAGCGGCGCTTCCCCCAGCCGCGCGATGAAGATGACATCGACCGCATAGGTGAGCATCTGCAGCAGGTTCGCGAGCGCGAGCGGCCACGCGAGCCCGAAAGTGGCTCCGACCTCGGTGCGCCAGGGGGAAAGGATGCGTGCGTCGGACATAAAGCCGTCCCGGTTAGGGGCGGCGGGCGGCGGCGGAAAGCGAAAATCCCTGCGGGCGGCTCAATTCGGCGCAAGCGCGGCCTCGGCGCCACAGCTTGCGTGTGGAGCGCCGGCACGGCAAGGGCTCGGCCTATGAAACGAGGCATGGAAGTTGCGCTGCTGGCGCTGGTGCTGGCCGGTTGCGGGCCGGGCGATCGTACCGGCGAACAGACGGCAGGTCCGGCGGAGCGGTCGCCGGCGGAGGTATCAATGCGGCCGGCAGCCTTTGCCCGCTGCGCCACCTGCCACCAGACAGCGCCGGAGCGCAACGGGGTCGGTCCGTCGCTCGCCGGCGTCTATGGCGCGCCGGCAGCGCACGAGCCGACGTATGCCTACAGCGGCGCAATGCGTTCGTCCGGCCTCGTGTGGGACGAGGCGACGCTCGACGCTTATCTCACGGATCCGCGAAGCGTCGTGCCTGGCACCAAGATGGTCTTTCCGGGAGTGCGCGATCCGGTCGAACGGGCCGCGCTGATCGAGTACCTGAAGACGCTCTGAGCGTTATGCCCTTGCCCTGAGGCGGAAAGCGGAAGCCGCGGGAGATGTCGAGCATTTGGGCAACTGGCCCAAAAGCGTCCTGGCGCGACCGGTCGCGGGCTCAAATAAAAAGGGGCGGCGCCTTCCGGCACCGCCCCTCGCGTGTTCTCGAGAAAGAGAAGACGATTACTTCAGCTCGACGGTGCCGCCGGCTGCTTCGATCTTGCTCTTGACCTCTTCGGCCTCGGCCTTGTTCACGCCTTCCTTGAGCGGCTTGGGCGCACCCTCGACGAGAGCCTTGGCTTCGGTCAGGCCCAGGCCGGTGATGGCGCGGACTTCCTTGATGACCTGGATCTTCTTGCCACCGTCGCCGGTGAGAATGACGTCGAATTCGTCCTTCTCTTCAGCGGCAGCAGCATCGCCACCACCGGCGGCGGGGCCGGCAACGGCGACGGCAGCGGCGGCGGAAACGCCCCACTCTTCTTCCAGCGCCTTGGCGAGTTCGGCCGCCTCGAGGACGGTCAGCTTCGAAAGTTCTTCAACGAGCTTGGCGATATCGGCCATGATGTTTCACTCCAGATAAGTCTTGTCCCCGTGCAGACGGGGATCGGCTGGGGCGAGATGCCCCGGAAAAATCGCTTTCGCGAAAACCGCTTACGCCGCTTCCTTGGCGCCGAAGGCACCGAAGACGCGAGCGAGCTTGGCGGCGGGTTCGTTGACGACCCGGGCGATCTTGGTCGCCGGGGCGTTGACGAGGCCCACCAGTGTGCCGCGCAGCTCGTCGAGCGAGGGCATCGAGGCGAGTGCCTTGATCCCGGCTTCGTCGAGCAACTGCCCGCCCATCGAACCGCCCACGATTTCGAGCTTCTCGTTCGACTTGGCGAATTCCACCGCAGCCTTGGCCGCCGCCACCGGGTCGACCGACCAGGCAAGCGCCGTCGGACCGGAGAGATATTCCTCCAGGCCTTCGTACTGGGTTTCCTTCAGGGCGAGCTTGGCAAGGCGGTTTTTCGCAACCTTGTAGGACGCACCAACTTCGCGCATCTTCGAACGCAGGTCGGTGGACTGCGCCACCGACAGGCCGAGGTTGCGGGTGACGACCACCACACCGACCTCGTTGAAGACCGCATTGAGCTGGGCGACCGCATCGGTTTTCTGCGAACGATCCATGCCATACTCCTTCACATATGACCGCACGCGCTGGCGCGCCTACGGCCGGCTCACATCGCTCCGCGCCGCTAACCGGCACGGGGCAGTCCGTTTGACAAGGGAAGGAGGGCGCCGTGACGCCGGAGCAGGGCACATGGCACCCGCAATAAATCTCGTTTCCCCGCCTAGGCCGGAAATTAAGCCCTGACTGACTTCAGTCGCAGGCACCGGCTGTCTCGGACGGATGACTCGGCGAAACGCAAAGAGACCCGCCGGTCGGGGCGGGCCTCTAGCAGAAAGCACGGGCGGGTCAAGCCGCCCTCGGACATCGGGGATCAGTCCCTCTGATCGCGCGCATCCTGCTGAGCCTTGGCCTGCGCCTCGAGGCGATCGGCTTCGGCTTCGTTGACGTCTTCCACGCGGTCGGCGCGTTCCTCGAGGTTTTCGGCGCTTTCGTCGAGCACCTCGGCCTGCTGGTCGGCGCTCATCTCGACCGTGCTGTCGGCAGGAGCCGTTTCTTCGGCCGGCAGCGTGGTATCGTCGGTCATCGCGGCCTCGTCTGTCGTTGCAGCTTCGTCCGCGGTATCGGTTGCGGTCTCCCCGCAAGCGGATAGCGCGAGCGCAGCGGGCAGGGCGGCAAAAAGGGCAATCTTGTTCATCTCAAATCTCCCGGTTTGGGTTGCCATAAAATCGCCATGATTCGATCCGGTTCCGCATTTTGCGGCAGACGGATGGCGATTTCTCCAGTTTCGACGGGCCCGAAACGACGAGGCCCGCCAAGACGGCGGGCCTCGGGCCGGACATTCGGATCCAGCCGGGTGGAGCGATTATTGCATCGGGTCGGTCGTCGGTTCCTCGTCCGGAGCCGTCGTGTCGTCCGTGGTATCGTCGGTCATGGTGTCGTCAGCCATGGTATCGTCCGGCGTCGCGTCCCCCGTCATCGTCGGATCGGTCAGCGTGTCGTCGGTCATGGTCGGGTCGGCCATCGAATCGTTGGCCATCGTGTCCGCCGCCGTGTCTTCCGGCACGTCGGTATCGGTCGCGGGATCGCCGCAGGCACCGAGCGTAAGGGCAAGCGGGAGGGCGGCAAGTGCGAGCTTTTTCATGGGTAGGCTCCTTTCGCTACTTGCCATACAATTGCCACAATCCGCCTCGGTTCCCCGGATTCGCCAAAATACCGTCCCGCTCGCGAGCGCCGGCCAATGCGCACGCGCGGTGCTTTCGATGGCGATCCGTTGACAGTTGCGGGGGGAAATCCTACATGCCCCCTCGACCGCACGCTTCGAGCAAGGTCCGTTCATGCGCGGGGACGGCCAGGGATGGAAGCGGCGATTCCATATTCGCGACGTCAGTTCAAGCTGCAGCAGGCCCGTAAGGGTGCGATTTGCTGCGGCTTTTTGGCGTCCCGGCTATGAGACCCCCTGACCGTTAGGGGCACGCGTGGGCATGAGTTTCACGATGCCGGGGCCAAGTCTCCGGCGCAGCACACGAAGAGGCGAATCACCTCCATGGCGACGAAGGCAAAGGCGACCGGCGCGAAAGCATCGGCCAACACCGGCACCGCGAAGAAGCGCATCCGTAAAATTTTCGGCGACATCCACGAAGTGGTGCAAATGCCGAATCTGATCGAGGTCCAGCGCGAGAGCTACGAGCAGTTCCTGCGCTCCGATCCTTCGATCGACTATGTCTCCGGCCTGGAGAAGACGCTGCGCAGCGTCTTCCCGATCCGCGACTTCGCCGGCACTGCCGAGCTCGACTTCGTGCACTACGAGCTCGAACCGCCGAAGTACGACACGACCGAGTGCCGCCAGCGCGGCATCACCTACGCGGCGCCGATGAAGGTCACGCTGCGCCTGATCGTGTTCGAAGTCGATCAGGAGACCGAGACCCGTTCCGTGCTCGATATCAAGGAGCAGGACGTCTACATGGGCGACATGCCGCTCATGACCGAGAACGGCACCTTCCTCATCAACGGCACCGAGCGCGTGATCGTCTCGCAGATGCACCGTTCGCCGGGCGTGCTGTTCGATCACGACCGCGGCAAGACGCACAGCTCGGGCAAGCTGCTGTTCGCTGCGCGCGTCATTCCCTACCGCGGCTCGTGGCTCGACTTCGAGTTCGACGCGAAGGACATCGTCAACGTCCGCATCGACCGGAAGCGCAAGCTGCCGGTCACGGCGCTGCTCTATGCGCTGGGCCTCGATAGCGAGGAAATCCTCCACCGCTTCTACGACACCGTCATGTGGGAGCGTGTCTCCGGCAAGAAGGGCGAGGGCTGGAAGATGCCGTTCGTGCCCGACCAGTGGCGCGGCGCCAAGCCGGCCTTCCCGCTGGTGGACGCGGCGACCGGGGAAGAAGTCTTCGCCGCGAACCAGAAAATCTCGCCGCGCGCCGCCAACAAGGCGCTGAAGGACGGCCTGAAGGATCTGCTCATTCCGACCGAGGAAATCCTCGGCCGCTATGCGGCAAAGGACATGATCGACGAGGCGACCGGCCGCATCTGGATCGAAGCCGGCGACGAAGTCAGCCCCGAGAATCTCGAGGTGCTCGACAAGGCTGGCGTCGACCGGATCGAGCTGCTCGACATCGACGACATCAACACCGGCCCCTGGATCCGCAACACGCTCAAGGCTGACAAGGCCGAGAACCGTGAAGAGGGCCTCGAGGCGATCTACAAGGTCATGCGCCCGGGCGAGCCGCCGACGAAGGAAACCGCCGAAGCGCTGTTCGAAGGCCTGTTCTTCGATTCGGACCGTTACGACCTTTCCGCGGTCGGCCGCGTGAAGCTCAACATGCGCCTCGGCCTCGATGCCGAGGACACGGTGACCACGCTGCGCAAGGAAGACATCCTCGCGGTGGTCAAGGAACTGGTCGGCCTGAAGGACGGCAAGGGCGAGGTCGACGACATCGACAACCTCGGCAACCGCCGCGTCCGCTCGGTCGGCGAACTGCTCGAGAACCAGTATCGCATCGGCCTGCTGCGCATGGAGCGCGCGGTGAAGGAGCGGATGAGCTCGGTCGACGTCTCGACCGTGATGCCGAACGATCTGATCAACGCGAAGCCCGCGGTCGCCGCGGTGCGCGAGTTCTTCGGTTCGAGCCAGCTCTCGCAGTTCATGGACCAGACCAATCCGCTGTCGGAAGTCACCCACAAGCGCCGCGTCTCGGCGCTCGGGCCGGGCGGCCTCACGCGTGAGCGCGCTGGCTTCGAAGTCCGCGACGTGCACCCGACCCACTACGGCCGCATCTGTCCGATCGAGACGCCGGAAGGGCCGAACATCGGCCTGATCAACTCGCTCGCGAGCTTCAGCCGGGTCAACAAGTACGGTTTCATCGAGACGCCGTACCGCAAGATCATCGACGGCAAGGTGACGAGCGAAGTCGTCTATCTTTCGGCGATGGAAGAGCAGAAGCATGCCGTTGCGCAGGCTTCGGCCGAGCTCAACGAGGACGGTTCGTTCGTCGAGGAGATGGTCTCGGCTCGCCAGAACGGCGAGTTCGTGATGCTCCCGCGCGAGCAGATCACGCTGATGGACGTCAGCCCCAAGCAGCTCGTCTCGGTCGCCGCATCGCTGATTCCGTTCCTCGAGAACGACGACGCCAACCGCGCGCTGATGGGCTCGAACATGCAGCGCCAGGCGGTGCCGTTGCTCAAGGCCGAAGCGCCGTTCGTCGGCACCGGCATGGAAGAGACCGTGGCGCGCGATTCGGGCGCCGCGATCTCCGCCACCCGCGGCGGCGTGGTCGACCAGGTGGACGCGACCCGTATCGTGATCCGCGCGATTGGCGATGTCGAACCCGGCCAGTCCGGCGTCGACATCTACACGCTGCAGAAGTTCCAGCGCTCCAACCAGAACACCTGCATCAATCAGCGTCCGCTGGTGAAGGTGGGCGACACGGTCGAGCCGGGCGACATCATCGCCGACGGCCCCTCGACCGATCTCGGCGAGCTGGCGCTGGGCAAGAACAGCCTCGTCGCGTTCATGCCGTGGAACGGCTACAACTACGAGGACTCGATCCTGATCTCCGAACGCATCGTCAAGGACGACGTGTTCACCTCGATCCACATCGAGGAATTCGAGGTCATGGCCCGCGACACCAAGCTCGGGCCGGAGGACATCACCCGCGACATCCCCAACGTCGGCGAGGAAGCGCTGCGCAACCTCGACGAGGCGGGCATCGTCTACATCGGCGCCGAAGTGCACCCGGGCGACATTCTGGTCGGCAAGATCACGCCGAAGGGTGAATCGCCGATGACGCCGGAGGAAAAGCTCCTCCGCGCGATCTTCGGCGAGAAGGCGAGCGACGTGCGCGACACCTCGCTGCGTCTGCCGCCGGGCGTCTCCGGCACGATCGTCGAGGTGCGGGTATTCAACCGCCACGGCATCGAGATCGACGACCGTACCCGCGCGATCCAGAACGAGGAAATCGAGCGCCTGCGCAAGGACAGCCAGGACGAACGCGCTATCCTCAATCGGGCGACCTACAACCGCCTGAAGGACATGCTGCTGGGCCAGACCGCTTCGGCCGCGCCCAAGGGCGTCAAGAAGGGCACCGAGATCACCGAAGAGGTGCTCGACGGCGTCGAGAGGCACGAGTGGTTCAAGTTCGCGGTCGCGGACGATGGCCGCCAGGCGCAGATCGAAGCCGTCAAGTCGCAATACGACGAGGCGGTGAAGGGCATCCAGGACAAGTTCGAGGACCGCAAGGAAAAGCTCGAGCGCGGTGACGAACTCGCCCCCGGCGTGCTCAAGATGGTCAAGGTCTTCGTCGCGGTGAAGCGCAAGCTGCAAACTGGCGACAAGATGGCCGGCCGTCACGGCAACAAGGGCATCATCAGCCGCGTCCTGCCGATCGAGGACATGCCGTTCATGGAAGACGGCACTTATGTCGACATGGTGCTCAACCCGCTCGGCGTGCCTTCGCGTATGAACGTGGGGCAGATCTTCGAAACGCACCTCGGCATGGCGGCCCGCGGGCTCGGCCAGCAAGTCGCCGCGGCGCTCGAGGACTGGCGTGCGGCCAATCCGGATGCGGAAGCGGGTCAACCGCCCGAAGCAGTCCGCGAGAAGCTGAAGGACGTCTACGGCGAGCAGTACCACGACGAGATCGAGGCGCGTTCTCCGACCGAGATCGTCGAGCTCGCCGGCAATCTGGTTAAGGGCGTTCCGATGGGCACTCCGGTGTTCGACGGCGCACGCGAGCCGGACGTGACCCGGATGCTCGAGCGCGCCGGGCTCGACGGCTCGGGCCAGGTGAGGCTCTACGACGGCCGCACTGGCGACGCGTTCGACCGCAAGGTGACGGTTGGGCACATGTACATGCTCAAGCTGCACCACCTGGTGGACGACAAGATCCACGCCCGGTCGATCGGCCCCTACTCGCTCGTCACCCAGCAGCCGCTGGGCGGCAAGGCGCAGTTCGGCGGCCAGCGCTTCGGCGAAATGGAGGTCTGGGCGCTCCAGGCCTACGGCGCCGCCTACACGCTGCAGGAAATCCTCACCGTGAAGTCGGACGACGTGATCGGCCGGACCAAGGTCTACGAGGCGATCGTCAAGGGCGACGACACCTTCGAAGCCGGCATTCCGGAGAGCTTCAACGTGCTCGTGAAGGAAATGCGCAGCCTCGGCCTCAATGTCGAACTCAAGTCACTGACCGACGAGGACGACGAGCAGGACCAGTGGCCGGAAGCGGCGGAGTAACGGAGGCGGGCTTCGGCCCCCTCCACCGCCCCGCGAATTCACCCGTTAGGGAAACGAAGTCATGAACGAACTGACCAAATTCACCAACCAGCTCGCGAAGCCGGAAACCTTCGACCAGATTCAGATCGGGATCGCCTCCCCCGAGCGCATCCGTTCGTGGTCGTTCGGCGAGATCAAGAAGCCCGAGACGATCAACTACCGCACGTTCAAGCCCGAGCGTGACGGGTTGTTCTGCGCGCGCATCTTCGGTCCGGTGAAGGACTACGAGTGCCTGTGCGGCAAGTACAAGCGCATGAAGTACAAGGGCGTCGTCTGCGAGAAGTGCGGCGTCGAGGTGACCGTGACCAAGGTCCGCCGCGAGCGCATGGGCCATATCGAGCTCGCCGCTCCGGTCGCGCACATCTGGTTCCTCAAGTCGCTGCCGTCGCGCATCGGCCTGCTGCTCGACATGCAGCTCAAGCAGCTTGAGCGCGTGCTCTATTTCGAGGCCTATATCGTCACCGAGCCCGGCCTGACGCCGCTCGAGAAGTTCCAGCTCCTGACCGAGGACGAGCTGCTCGACGCGCAGGACGAATACGGCGAGGACGCCTTCACCGCCGGGATCGGCGCGGAAGCCGTCAAGATCATGCTGATGGATCTCGACCTCGAGCAGGAGCGGGCCGACCTGTTGGAAGAGCTCGAGACCACCAAGTCCGCGCTCAAGCCGAAGAAGATCATCAAGCGCCTGAAGGTCGTCGAGAGCTTCATCGAATCGGGCAACCGTCCCGAGTGGATGATCCTCGAGGTCATTCCGGTCATCCCGCCCGAGCTGCGCCCGCTGGTGCCGCTCGACGGTGGCCGCTTCGCGACCTCGGACCTCAACGACCTCTACCGCCGCGTCATCAACCGCAACAACCGCCTCAAGCGGCTGATCGAGCTTCGCGCGCCCGACATCATCGTGCGCAACGAGAAGCGCATGCTGCAGGAAGCGGTCGACGCGCTGTTCGACAACGGCCGCCGCGGCCGTGTCATCACCGGCGCCAACAAGCGTCCGCTGAAGTCGCTCTCCGACATGCTCAAGGGCAAGCAGGGCCGCTTCCGACAGAACCTGCTCGGCAAGCGCGTCGACTATTCGGGCCGTTCGGTCATCGTGACTGGGCCGGAACTCAAGCTGCACCAGTGCGGCCTGCCGAAGAAGATGGCGCTCGAACTGTTCAAGCCGTTCATCTACGCGCGCCTCGACGCCAAGGGTCTGTCGATGACCCTCAAGCAGGCGAAGAAGTGGGTCGAGAAGGAGCGCAAGGAAGTCTGGGACATCCTGGATGAAGTCATCCGCGAGCACCCGGTCCTCCTGAACCGCGCGCCGACGCTCCACCGCCTCGGCATCCAGGCGTTCGAGCCGGTGCTGATCGAGGGCAAGGCGATCCAGCTTCACCCGCTGGTCTGCGCCGCGTTCAATGCCGACTTCGACGGCGACCAGATGGCCGTGCACGTCCCGCTGAGTCTCGAGGCGCAGCTGGAAGCGCGCGTGCTGATGATGTCGACCAACAACATCCTCTCGCCCGCCAACGGCAAGCCGATCATCGTGCCTTCGCAGGACATGGTGCTGGGTCTCTACTACCTGTCGATGGACCGCGAGGGCGAGCCGGGCGAGGGCCGTCTGCTGTCCGACATGGCCGAAGTGCACCAGGCGCTTCACGTCGGTGCGGTCACGCTTCACTCGAAGATCGTCAGCCGCGTTCCGCAGGCGGACGAGGACGGCAACGTCGTCATGAAGCGCTTCGAGACCACTCCGGGCCGCATGCTGATCGGCGAATGTCTGCCGAAGAACCACAAGGTTCCGTTCGACATCGTCAACCGCCTTCTCACCAAGAAGGAGATCGGCGACGTCATCGACCAGGTCTATCGCCACACCGGCCAGAAGGACACGGTGCTGTTCGCCGACGCGATCATGGCGCTCGGCTTCCGCCACGCGTTCCGTGCGGGCATCTCGTTCGGCAAGGACGACATGATCATCCCGCAGGAGAAGGAGAAGCTGGTCGAGGAAACGAAGGCGCTCGTTGCCGACTACGAACAGCAGTACCAGGACGGCCTGATCACCCAGCAGGAAAAGTACAACAAGGTGATCGACGCCTGGAGCCGCTGCGGCGACCAGGTGGCCGACGCGATGATGGACAAGATCAAGTCGCGGACGAAGGACGACGACGGCCGCGAGACCCAGATCAACTCGATCTACATGATGAGTCACTCGGGTGCGCGTGGTTCGCCGGCGCAGATGAAGCAGCTCGCCGGCATGCGCGGCCTGATGGCCAAGCCGTCGGGCGAGATCATCGAACAGCCGATCATCTCGAACTTCAAGGAAGGCCTCACCGTTCTCGAGTACTTCAACTCGACCCACGGCGCCCGTAAGGGCCTGGCCGACACCGCGCTCAAGACGGCGAACTCGGGCTACCTGACCCGCCGTCTGGTCGATGTGTCGCAGGACTGCGTGATCGTCGAGGACGACTGCAAGACCGAGAACGCGCTCGAGATGCGCGCGATCGTTCAGGGCGGCTCGGTGATCGCCTCGCTCGGCGAGCGTATCCTTGGCCGCACGACCGCGGAGGATCTCGTCAACGCCAAGACCGGCGAAGTCATCGTCAAGGCGGGCACGCTGCTCGACGAGCCGATGGTCAAGGCGATCGAGGACGCCGAAGTGCAAGTCGCGAAGATCCGTTCGCCGCTGGTCTGCGAGGCCGAACAGGGCGTCTGCGGCACCTGCTACGGGCGCGATCTGGCGCGCGGTACGCCGGTCAACATCGGCGAGGCCGTGGGCGTCATCGCGGCGCAGTCGATCGGCGAGCCGGGCACGCAGCTTACGATGCGGACCTTCCACATCGGCGGTGCGGCGCAGCTCAACGAGACGAGCCACCTCGAGGCGGTGTCGGACGGCAAGGTCGTCTATCGCGACATGCCGACCATCACCGACAAGAAGGGCCGGATCCTGAGCCTCGCCCGCAACGGCGAGCTGGCGGTGATCGACGCCGAAGGGCGCGAGCGCGAGATCCACAAGGTCCCCTACGGTACCGTGCTGATGCACAAGGACGGCGCCAAGGTGAAGGAAGGCGAACGCCTGGCCGAGTGGGATCCGTTCACCCTGCCGATCATCACCGAGCAGTCGGGCGTGGTGCGTTACCAGGATCTGGTCGACGGCCAGACGATGGAAGAGCGCGTGGACGAGGCCACGGGCATCGCCCAGCGCGTCGTCACCGAACTACGCACGACCAGCCGCAAGAAGGACGATCTTCGTCCGCGCCTCACCCTGCTGGGCGAGGAAGGCGGCAAGAAGGGCGAGGAGACCGAGGCCGCGCGCTACATGCTCGCCCCGGGCACCACGCTCTCGGTCGAGGACGGCCAGCAGGTCGAGGCCGGCGACATTCTCGCCCGCGCTTCGCGTGAAGCTGCCAAGACGCGCGACATCACCGGCGGTCTGCCGCGTGTTGCCGAGCTGTTCGAGGCGCGCGTGCCGAAGGACAATGCGATCATCGCCAAGATTTCGGGCAAGATCGAATTCGTCCGCGAGTACAAGGCCAAGCGCAAGATCGCGATCGTGCCGGAGGAAGGGGATGCGGTCGAGTACCTGATCCCCAAGACCAAGGTGATCGACGTCCAGGAAGGCGACTTCGTCAAGAAGGGCGACACCCTGATCTCGGGCAGCCCGAACCCGCACGACATCCTCGAGGTTCTCGGGGTCGAGGCACTCGCCGAGTACCTCGTCAGCGAGATCCAGGAAGTCTACCGGCTCCAGGGCGTGAAGATCAACGACAAGCACATCGAGGTGATCGTTCGCCAGATGCTGCAGAAGGTCGAGATCACCGACGGTGGCGACACCACGCTGCTGCCGGGCGAGCAGGTGGACCTCGAGGAAATGAACGAGGTCAACTCGAAGCTCACCAAGGGCAAGAAGCCGGCCGAGGGCACGCCGATCCTGCTCGGGATCACCAAGGCGAGCCTGCAGACACGCAGCTTCATCTCGGCCGCGTCGTTCCAGGAGACCACCCGCGTGCTCACGCAGGCGGCGGTCGAAGGGAAGAAGGACACGCTGATCGGTCTCAAGGAGAACGTGATCGTGGGCCGCCTCATCCCCGCCGGCACCGGCGCGGCGATGAACCGCGTCCGCATTACCGCCTCCAGCCGCGACGCTGCGCTGCGTGCCCAGTGGAAGAAGCAGCAGGAAGCGCTGGTCGCAGCGCAGACGGCTGCCGAAGAGCACGAGGCGGAGCTTGCACAGGGCCCCGAGGCGGCGATCGGCGACGATCCGCTGGCGCGGGTCGAAGGCGAAACCCACGGCACCGACGCGGATGCGGGCGAATACCTGCAGCAGTCGGACGAGGGTGAAGCGACCCAGGCTGCCGACGAGGAATAAGAAAGCCTCGTCCCAAGCGATAAGAAGCCCCGCCGGAGCGATCCGGCGGGGCTTTTTCGTGCGTGAAGTCGGCGCTAGATCATGGCCGTAATCGATGGAGAGCCGATATGCGCCGCTACCCGCTCCTTCTCGCCTCGGCCGCCTTTCTCGCCGCCTGTCAGCAGACCGAGGACTCCGCCGCGCCGCCGCCGCAGGCCACGTCTTCGCCGACCGAGACCGTGGAGCAGACGCCATCGCGCGAAGCGCCGGCCTCTCTGATCGGCGAATACCGCGTAGCCGGCATCGACGGGACCGAAGTAGGCGGGCAGATCGGCATCGCCCTGTCGGTCACCGAGACGAACATCTTCTACGATCCGCGCTGCGCCGGGTTCGATTGGACCTACACCTATGAAGGGGGAGCGCTGACGACCGAACGCCCGGCCGACCGGGCGGTGTGCGAAATCGCCGTCCACCCAGAGCAGCAGCGCCTTGCGGCCGCGCTCGATGCGGTGACGCAGGCCGAGCGGACACCCTCCAACGGGATCGAGCTGTCGGGCGGCGGGCACAGCGTCACCCTGTTCTCGCAATAGGCGCGCGGCTCGGCTATCGGGCCGGGCATGACCGTGATCACCCGCTTCGCTCCCTCGCCCACGGGGCGCCTGCATGTCGGCAATATCCGCACCGCGCTGCACAACTGGATGCTCGCCCGGAAGAACGGTGGCCGTTTCCTGCTGCGGATCGACGACACCGATGCCGAGCGCTCGAAAGAGGAATACGTCGCGGCGATCCGCACCCATCTCGCCTGGCTCGGGCTCGACCCCGACGGGGAGGAACGCCAGTCGGCGCGGCTCGATCGCTACGAAGCGGCGTTCGAGCGGCTGCGCGCGGCGGACCGGGTCTATCGCTGCTACGAGACTGCGCAGGAGCTCGATCTCAAGCGCAAGATCCTGCTCGGTCGCGGGCTGCCGCCGGTCTATGACCGCGCGGCGCTGACGCTGAGCGAGGCGGATCATGCGGCAAAGGCGGCCGAGGGAATCGCACCGCACTGGCGCTTCAAGCTGGATCACGACGAGCCGATTGCCTGGGACGACGGCATTCGGGGCCCGCAGAAGTTCGATCCGGCGCAGCTTTCCGATCCCGTGGTGCGCCGCGCCGACGGTTCGTGGCTCTACATGCTGCCGAGCGCGGTCGACGATCTCGACATGGGCGTGACCGACGTTCTGCGCGGCGAGGACCACGTCTCGAACACCGCCGTGCAAGTCCAGATGTTCAGCGCGCTGGCCGACGGTGGGCAGATGCCGCGTTTCGCGCACGAGGCGCTGCTGGTGGGAAGCGAGGGGAAGCTGTCGAAGCGGCTCGGTTCACTCGGCTGCGATGCCTTCCGCGAGCGCGGGATCGAGCCGGAGGCGCTGGTCGCCTTGCTGGCGCGGATCGGCACGTCGCTTCCCGTGGAGCCGATCGCGGACCGGCATGCGCTGATCGAGACGTTCGACCTCGCGACCTTCGGCCGGGCCCCGGCCAGGTTCGACGAGGCCGAACTCGAACGGATCAACACCGCGATCGTCCACCAGCTCGATTACGGCGCGGTCGCCGACCGCCTGCCGCAAGGGATGGATGCGACGGGCTGGCACGCGATCCGTCCCAATCTTGCGACCGTGGGTGACGCGGCCGAGTTATGGCGGGTCGTCACCGGCCCGATCGAGCAGCCGGATTTCTCGGCCGAGGACCGCGCCTATCTCGCCGGCGCTGCGCGGGCGCTCGAATGGGGTGAGGACCCGTGGCACGCCCTGACCGGCGCGCTGAAAGAAGCGACCGGGCGCAAGGGCAGGGCGCTGTTCCTCCCGCTGCGCCAGGCGCTCACCGGCATGGACCACGGCCCGGATATGGCCCAGCTGCTGCCGCTGATCGGAGAGGCCGAGGCGCGTGCGAGGTTGGAGCGGGCCGCGAAGGGACACTAACCATCGCCATCCCAGCGAACGCTGGGATCGCTTTCCACCAGGGTGGCTTTGCGGCCCGCGATCGGATGACGGGAAGACCGGCGCCTAACCCTCGTGCTTCTCCAACTCGTCGCCCGCCAGCGTCACGACATGGAGCAGGTTGGTCGAGCCCGGCGTCCCGAACGGCACGCCGGCGAGTGCAATGAGTTTGCTGCCCGCGCGGCCGAAGCCGTGGCGCAGCGCCATGCGCTTGCCCTTGGCGATCATCTCCTCGAAGCTGCCGATGTCCTTCGTGACGACGGCGTGCGCGCCCCACAGAAGGGCGACGCGGCGGGCCGTGGCCATGGAGGGCGTCAGCACCAGCATCGGCACGCTGGGCCGCTCGCGCGCGACGCGCCGTGCGGTCGAGCCGGTGCCCGTGAAGACCGTGATCGCCTCGATCACGACCGTGTCGGCGATCGTCATGCAGGCATGCGCGAGCGCGTCGGCGGTGGTGCGGTCGGGCGGCGTGTCGAGGAAACGCACGCGTTCGAGATAGGCGTCGTCGCGCTCCACCTGGGTCGCGATCTTGTCCATGATCGTGACCGCTTCCTCGGGCCATTCGCCTGCGGCGGTTTCGGCGCTGAGCATGACCGCGTCGGCGCCGTCATAGACCGCGTTGGCAACGTCGGAGACTTCGGCGCGGGTCGGGGCAGGGCTCTCGATCATCGATTCGAGCATCTGCGTCGCCACGATCACCGGCTTGCCCGCGGTGCGCGCCTTGTTGACGATCTTCTTTTGCAGCGGCGGCACTTCCTGCGGCTCGAGCTCGACGCCGAGATCGCCGCGCGCGACCATGATCCCGTCGGCGAGTTCGATGATCTCGTCCAGCCGCCGCACCGCCATGGGTTTCTCGATCTTGGCACACAGCGAAGTGCCGTGCGCGCCCGGGCCACCCATCAGCTTGCGCGCCTCGGCAAGGTCGTCCGGCCGCTGGACGAACGAGAGGCCGATCCAGTCGGCGCCCTGCTCGACGGCGAAGGCCAGATCCTTGCGGTCCTTCTCGGTCAAGGCCGGAATGGGGATCTCGGCATCGGGCACGTTGACGCCCTTGCGGTTCGAAATCACCCCGCCGACTTCCGCCGAGCACAGGATCTCGTTCTCGTCCGCCTTGATGACGCGCAGGCGGATCTTGCCGTCGTTGATCAGCAGCCGCTGGCCCTTGCTGAGCAGGCCGAACAGTTCCGGGTGCGGCAGGTGGACGCGGGTCTCGTCGCCCGGTTCGGGATTGCGGTCGAGCGTGAAGTGGCCGGAATGGCGGATCACCGCTTGCCCGTCCTTGAACTCGCCGACCCGCAGCTTGGGACCCTGCAGGTCGCAGAAGATCGCGATCGGCCGGCCGAACTCCTTCTCCAGCGCGCGGATTGTGCGAATCGTTTCCGCATGGGTCGCGTGATCGCCGTGGCTCATGTTGACGCGAAAGGCGTCGGCCCCGGCGCGGAACAGCCGCCGCAGCATGGCAGGTTCGCGGCTGGCTGGGCCGGTGGTGGCGAGAATCTTGACCTTGCGGGCGCGCGGATCGAGCTTTTGCATGGATGCTGCGCTACGCCAGAGGCGCGGGCCAAGACAAGGAAAAGCGCGGCCGTGGATACGAATGCGACCGCAGGCACCCGCGCGGTCGCATCACTCGGGCCGCTCGCACGTTGCGCCCGCGCGTGCGGCCACCGCCAGGGCCGGATCGTCGGCAATCACCCCGTCGACACCCGCTCTCGCCAGCAGAGCCCACAGCTTCTCCGGGCAACCGCGCGCGCCTTCGCTCTCGTCGCGGCGCAGCGGGGGCGGGAGGAACGCGTTCTCCTTTCGGAGCGTCCAGGCATGCACTTTCAATCCCGCGGCGTGGGCGGCGGTGACCAGTCCGCTGGGCGTGCCGTCTTCCTCCAGCAGGAGCCTGATATCCGCGCTGACCGCATCGGCATATTCGGCGATCCTCGCCGCGCCATCCATGGTGACCATCGCGCTGTAGCGCATGGCGGGTTCGTCCGCCGGTCCGCCCTCTACCCCGACGAGCTGCACCAGCTTGTAGTCGCTGCGCGCATCGAGGCGCCTGAGCGGCGCGATCTCGAAGCTCTGGATGAAGACCGGATCGTCGGCCTCGATCCCGGCAGCGGTCAGTTCGCGCAGCAGCAGGTCGACCGTATCGATGCCTGCGTGCTGCAGCAGGAACTGCGGATGCTTGAGTTCGGGGTAGAGGCCGATCCGGCGGCCCGTCTCCGCCTCCTTCGCCTTCACCAGCGCGGCGATCTCGGCGAAGGTCGGGATCTGGTAGAGCCCGTCGAAGCGCGCATTGCCGGGGCGCAGGGCAGGTAGCCGCTCCTTCGCGCGAAGCGTGCGCAGTTCGGCCAGGGTGAAATCCTCGACGAACCAGCCGGTCACCTGCTGGCCATCGATTGCCTTGGTGGTCCGCCGGTCGGCGAATTCCGGGTGGTCCGCCACGTCGGTGGTGCCGGAAATCTCGTTCTCGTGCCGGGCAACGAGCACGCGGTCCCTGGTCGCCACGAGATCGGGCTCGACATAGTCGGCACCCTGATCGATCGCGCGTTCGTAGGCTGCGAGCGTGTGCTCGGGCCTCTCGCCGCTCGCACCGCGGTGGGCGATCACGAGCACCCCCGGAGGTGCTTCCTGCGCCGCTATGGGCGCTGCCAATGCGAGCGCCGCCAGCGCGCTCAGGATAAAGCTGCGGCCCATTCGTCCTCCTTGAACCCCACGAGCAGACCGCCGGGATATTCGACCACCGGCCGCTTGATCATGCTCGGATGCTGTTGCAGCAGCGTGACGGCCTTGGCGTCGTCGATATCCGCCTTCTCGGCCTCGGAGAGTTTGCGAAACGTCGTCCCGCGCCGGTTGAGCACCGTGTCGACGCCCGCCGCCGCGATCCATTGCTGCAGCCGTTCGGGATCGGCGCCCTCCTTCTTGTAGTCGTGGAACGCGTAGGTGATGCCGCGCGCGTCGAGCCATTTGCGCGCCTTCTTGACTGTATCGCAGTTGGGAATGCCATAGACCTCGATGCTCATGCCGCGCCTTTGCCGTTGAATTGATGGATGCGCGGTGCGTCGCAGGCGAACAGCGTGTAGCTCTCGTAGAACTCGTTGCGCCCGCGGGTCTGGACCACGCGGTGCTCGGCCACGCGGCCCCAGCCGCGGGCGGAGGCTTCGTCCTCCCATTCCGACAGCGCGACGACTTCGCCGTCCTCGCTGGTGTAGCTCTTGAACGAGAGAAAGCCGGGCTGTGCCTGCGCGAGTTCGAGCATGCGGTCGGCTTCGGCGTCGTAGGCGGGGTAATCGATGTCGGATCGCTTGCGGTTGCGGAATACGACGAGAAACATCAGCATCCTTTCAGGTGTGCGTCGGCAATGGCGACGGCGAGGGCATCGGCCGCGTCCGGCCCGGCGATTGCCGCGCCGGGCAGCAGGATCTTGAGCATGGCCTGGACCTGGGGCTTCTCGGCGCCGCCGGTGCCGACGACCGCTTTCTTGACCAGCCGGGCGGCATGTTCGCGCACGTCGAGACCCGCGGCGCCGCAGGCCGCGAGCACGGCGCCGCGGGCCTGCGCCAGCTTGAGCGTCGATTGCGGATTCTTGTTGGCGAAGACCTCCTCGGCCGCGGCGCGGTCCGGGCGGTGCTGCGCGATCACTTCGGAAACGGCCGCGTGCAATGCCGCGAGCCGCTCGGCCATCGGTGCCTTGGCATCGGTCGGGATCTGACCGTTGGCAATGTGGGACAGCCGCGCGCCCTCGGCCCGCACCAGACCCCAGCCAGTGCAACTGAGCGAAGGGTCCAGGCCGAGGATCAGCATTCTTCCTTCCCCTCCTGCCAGCGGGACGGGGTTGAGGGGCGGGTGAGAGGTCGGCCGGAGCCCACCCCTGACCCCTCCCGCGAGCGGGAGGGGAATGGGATCACCCCAGCTTCTCCATCACTTCGTCGGGAATCTCGTAGTTGCCCCACACGGTCTGCACGTCGTCGTCGTCGTCGAGCGCGTCGACCAGCTTGAGCAGCGTGCCGGCCGAGCCTTCGTCCATCTCCACGGTGATGTTGGGCTTCCACGCCAGCTTGACGTTCTCGGCCTCGCCCAGCGTCTTCTCCAGCGCACTCGCGACTTCGTGCAGCGCTTCCATTTCGGTCCAGATCGTGTGGCCGCTTTCGTCGCTTTCGACGTCGTCGGCGCCCGCCTCGATCGCCGCTTCGAGAACTTTCTCCTCGTCGCCCGCGCTCGCCGGGTACTCGATCAGCCCCTTGCGCTCGAACCCGTGCGCGACCGAGCCTTCGGTGCCGAGGTTGCCGCCGTTCTTGGAGAAGGCGGTGCGCACGGCGGTGGCGGTGCGGTTGCGGTTGTCGGTCAGCGCCTCGACGATCAGCGCCACGCCGCCCGGACCGTAGCCTTCGTAGCGGACTTCCTCGTAGTTATCCTCGTCCCCGCCGCTCGCCTTGTCGATCGCGCGCTGGATGTTGTCCTTGGGCATCGACTGCGCCTTGGCGTTGTTGACCGCCAGCCGCAGGCGCGGGTTCATGTCGGGATCGGGCGTGCCCATCTTCGCCGCGACGGTGATCTCGCGGCTGAGCTTGGAGAAGAGGTTGGAGCGCTTCTTATCCTGCGCCCCCTTGCGGTGCATGATGTTCTTGAATTTGGAATGGCCTGCCATGGTAACCCCGGAATTTGGTCTGTCATGTGGCCCAGCGGTGCGGGCCGCATTGTGACGCGCTCCTAGCGAAGCAGCGCCGGGCGGGCAATCGCGGGCTGCGAGGCTTTCTAGGGTGCGATGTCGAAGTGCAGAACTTCCTCGCGCGTGCCGAGCTTGTCGTAGAGCGCAATCGCGGGTTCGTCCTCGGGCAGCGTGTCGGCCTGGACGTAGATGACCCAGACCCCTGCCGCGCGCGCGATCCGGCGCGTCTCCTCGATCAGCGCGGTGGCGACGCCCCGGCGGCGCCAGTCTTCGGCGACGGCGAGGTCGTAGATGTAAAGCTCGCTGCGCGCTTGCTCGAACTTGGGCAGAACGTATCCGGCGAGCGCCCCGATCATCTCGCCGCCTGCCTCGGCAACCAGCAGCACGGTATCGGGGCGGGCCAGCAGCGCCTCCGCATAGGCGTCGTCCGGCGGATGCGCGGCATAGCTCTCGCGGTCGTCGAAGACCTCGCCGAACAGGCGGTTCATCGCGCGGAAGCGCGTCAGGTCGCCCGGGCCGATCCGCGCGACCGAGAAGCCGTCGCCCGTGCTCAGATGCGCACCGCCGTGCCGCTGGCGGAGACCATCAGCATCGATCCGGTGTCTCCGATCACCTCGTAGTCGAGGTCGACCCCGACCACCGCGTTGCCGCCCAGCGAGCCGCATTCGGCCTGCAGTTCCTGGATCGCCTGCTCGCGCGCATCGCGCAGGATGCGCTCGTAGCTGCCCGACCGGCCCCCGACGATATCGCGGATATTGGCGAAGAGATCGCGGAACAGGTTGGCGCCGACGATCACCTCGCCGGTGACGATGCCGAGATAGTCCTGGATCGGCCGTCCCTCGATCGTGTGCGTGGTGGTGACGACGATGCCCCTCGCATCTTTATAGGGTGCATCCTTCCAGGGCCCTGCCATCCGAAGCTCCTCAACCGTTGACGACGAT
Source organism: Pelagerythrobacter aerophilus (assembly GCF_003581645.1). Classification (GTDB taxonomy): domain Bacteria; phylum Pseudomonadota; class Alphaproteobacteria; order Sphingomonadales; family Sphingomonadaceae; genus Pelagerythrobacter; species Pelagerythrobacter aerophilus. The sequence goes on from NZ_QXFK01000011.1 coordinate 91,816, forward strand.
CCCGCCGTTGGGGTGCAGGACCTGCCCCGACATATAGGACGAATCCTCGCAGGCAAGGAAGAGGAACGCGGGCGCGACCTCGTTCGGCTGGCCCGGACGGCCCATGGGCGTGTCCTCGCCGAAATGCTCGACCTTCTCGGGCGGCGCCCCGCCGCAGGGATTGAGAGGGGTCCAGATCGGCCCGGGCGCGACCGCGTTCACGCGGATGCCGTCCTTGATCAGGTTCTCGCTCAGCGAGCGGGTGAAGGCGGTGATCGCGCCCTTGGTCGCGGAGTAATCGAGCAGCCCGCCGGAGCCCTTGTACATCGTCACGCTGGTGCAGTTGACGATCGCCGCGCCCTTGGTGAGATGCGGCCGCGCCGCCTGGACGAGGTAGAACATCGCGAAGATGTTGGTCTGAAACGTGCGCTGGAGCTGCTCGGCGGTGATCTCGGTCACCTCCTTGTCGGGATGCTGCTCGCCGGCGTTGTTGACCAGCACGTCGAGCCGGCCCCACTTGTCGATGACTTTTTCGACCAGCGCTTTGCAGACTTTCGGATCGCCGAGATCGCCGCGGTGGAACAGGCCTTCGCTGCCCTCGCGCTCGATCGCCTCGATAGTGATGCGCGCGTCGTCGTCTTCCTCGAGGTACGCGATCGCGACTTTCGCGCCTTCGCGCGCGAACAGCACAGCGGTGGCGCGGCCGATGCCGCTGTCTCCGCCCGTGACAATAGCCACTTTGCCTTTGAGCCGGTCGGAGCCGGGATAGCGCGGCGCCCATTCGGGCTTGTCGTCCATCGCCGTCTCGTGGCCGGGCAGCTTCGGCTCTTCGTGTGTCTCCTCGACGAAGGCCTTGTCGACGGTTTCGGTTGAATCGCTCATGGTTCGCTCCGTGAATCGGGTGTTCACGAAAGCAATCGACGGGAGCGGGGCGTCGTTCCCCGCTCCGCCGTGAGGGCGGATCAGCCCAGCCCGAGCGCCGCCTTGTAGGTGTCGAGCACCATTTCCATTTCGGCGCGATCGTCGGGCTTCATCTTCCGAAGACGGACGATCTGGCGCATGATCTTGACGTCGTAGCCGACTGCCTTCGCCTCGGCATAGACGTCGCGGATGTCGTCGGCGATGCCCTTCTTCTCTTCCTCGAGGCGTTCGATGCGTTCGATCAGCAGGCGCAGGCGGTCGTCGGTGGCTTCGGCCATGTTTTACTCCGGATGATGTGAGAATCGGTTGGCGCGCTCGATAGCCAGCCTGCCGGAGCCGGTGAACCCGCGGCGCGAGTTTTCCCCCTGTCTTCGTGGCAAGGCTCAGGCGCGGGTGGCGGTGACGATGTAGTTGAGCGCGAGATCGCTCGACAGGTGGAGGCCCTTGCCCGGCGAGAAGCCTATCCCGCGCGGCTCGCCCATCATGAGCCCTGCATCGGCGAGCAGGCCGCGCAGCTCCTCCGGCGTGACGAAATCGTCCCAGTGGTGCGTGCCTTTCGGGATCGCGCCGAAGGCCTCGGCAGCGCGCACGAGCAGGAGCTGCGACTGCGGCGTGCGGTTGGGTGTCGAGAGAACCAGCAACCCGTCCGGCGCAACGCGGCCGGCGAGCGCGGCCACGAACGCGTGCTTGTCGGCGACGTGCTCGATCACCTCCATGCTGGTGACGAGATCGAACCTGCCGATGTCGAGCGCGGCGATCTCGCCCGCCATGTAGCGGATATCGAGACCGGCACCTTCCGCATGGTGCGCCGCGGCCGCGATATTCTCGGGCGCTGCGTCCACGCCGGTAACCGCCGCTCCCAACCGGGCGAGCGGCTCGCACAGCAGCCCCGCGCCGCAGCCGACGTCGAGCGCGCTCCTTCCTGCGAGCGGCTTCAGGTTCTCCGGATCGGCGCTCCAGTGCGCATCGATCGCCGCGCGTACGAAGGCGAGCCGCACGGGATTGAGCTTGTGCAGCATGGCGGAGGAGCCCTTCGGGTCCCACCAGTCGCGCGCCAGACTGCCGAAATGCGCCGCTTCTTCGGGGCGGATGGTTTGCCCGCCCGAAGAATTGGTTTCGCCCGATATTGTTGCATCGCCCATGCGCCCTCCCTAACAGCGCGCACAGACCGGCACCAGCGCCCGCCGTGGAACGGGCACCAATGCAGGGGAGGCACGGACTTGGCGCGTATCGTGATGAAATTCGGCGGCACTTCGATGGCCGGGACCGAACGCATCAGGCGCGTGGCCAATATCGTGCGCAAACAGCAGGCCGCCGGGCATGAGGTCGCCGTCGTCGTCTCCGCCATGGCGGGGGAGACCGACCGGCTGGTCAACTTCTGCCGCGAGGCGAACGCGCTCTACGATCCGGCCGAATACGACGTGGTCGTCGCCAGCGGCGAGCAGGTGACGAGCGGCTTGCTCGCGCTCACGCTCCAGTCGCTCGGCAGCAAGGCGCGCAGCTGGCTCGGCTGGCAGCTTCCGGTGCGTACGGTCGAGGCCCATGCCAAGGCGCGGATCGAGGACATCGATTCGGACGCTCTGATGGCTTCGATGCAGGCGGGCGAGATCGCGGTGATTCCCGGTTTCCAGGGCATTGGCGCCGACGGCCGGGTGACGACGCTCGGCCGCGGCGGCTCCGACACCTCGGCGGTCGCGGTCGCGGCGGCGGTTGGCGCCGACCGCTGCGACATCTACACCGATGTCGACGGGGTCTATACCACCGACCCGCGGATCGTGGCCAAGGCGCGCAAGCTCAAGGCCGTGACGTACGAGGAAATGCTCGAGCTCGCGAGCGTGGGGGCGAAAGTGCTGCAGACCCGTTCGGTCGGGCTCGCGATGAAGGAAGGGGTGCGCATCCAGGTGCTCTCCAGCTTCGTCGGCGACGACGCCGTCCCGGCCGACGATCTTCCCGGCACGATGATCGTGTCGGAAGAGGAAATGAACGAACTAGTGGAGAAGGGCGATATGGAACGCCAACTCGTCACCGGCATCGCGCACGACAAGAACGAGGCCAAGGTGATCCTCACCCGCGTGCCCGACAAGCCGGGCGCGGTGGCGCATATCTTCGAGCCGCTCGCGCAGGCGAGCATCAATGTCGACATGATCATCCAGAACGTCGGGCGCGACAAGGGCGAGACCGACGTGACGTTCACCGTGCCCCAGGTCGATCTCGCGCGCGCGCAGGCGCTCCTGGAGGACCGGCGGAGCGATATCGGCTTCAACCGCATCATCACCGACAGCAAGGTCGCCAAGATCTCGGTCGTCGGCGTCGGCATGAAGAGTCACGCGGGCGTCGCCGCGACGATGTTCAAGTCGCTGGCCGAGCGCGGGATCAACATCCAGGCGATCTCGACCAGCGAGATCAAGGTCTCGGTCATGATCGACGAGGACGAGACAGAACTCGCCGTCCGCGTGCTGCACACCGCCTACGGTCTCGATGCGAACGACGAGGCTGCCTGACAGGGCGGTTAGGCGCGGCAAGCGACCGGGCTAACGATTCCTTAACCAGCAGCGCCGACTCCTTTCCGCGAAAGGAGCGGCACACATGGTTATCGCAGCACATCTGGAGCGCACTCGGCCGGAGGAGCGGCGAGGCGCGCCACGCCGGACATTACGGTTCGAAACGGTTGGAGGGCGCGAATCGGGTGACGTTCTGCCGGTCCGTGTGCACAACGCCTCGTCCACCGGCCTGCTGCTCGAGTGCGAGGCCGAACTTTCCATAGACGAGGCGATCGACATCGATTTCCCGCATGCCGGCGTGGCGCCGGCTCGCGTCGTCTGGGCAAGCGGCACGCTCTACGGCTGCCGCTTCGACGAGCCGATCTCCCCCGGCACGCTTGCCGCCGCGGAGCTGCGGAGCGACGCAGGCCTGAAACTCGAGCGCGCGCATGCGGCCGCAACCGAATCGTTCGGCAGTCGGCTGCAGCGTCTGCGCAAGGAACGCGGACTTACACTCGCGCAGCTCGGCGAACGGCTCGAGGTCAGCAAGCCGACGGTCTGGGCCTGGGAGAAGGGCAAGGCGCGCCCGATCGAAAGCCGGGTCGCCACTATCGCCGAAGTGCTCGGCGTATCCGAGGAGGAACTGGCCGACGTGCACGACAACACCGAAGCCCGCGAAGTGCTCGCCCGCAGCCGCGAGGCCATCGCGCACGCCTTCGGGACCGAACCGGCCAAGATCAGGATCATGATCGAACTGTAATTCAGCCTCTCAGGAAACTTTGCCGCGATACGCGAAATGACTCCCGTAAATTCATCCGCTTGGTTAATATCAGCCTAAGTCGATTCGCAAGTTAATTGCGTTATACAACGTGATTAACAGGAATGATGAAGTATAATTCCTTCGGAAGTTTTTCTTCCGAGTGTTTATCTTCATATTTGTTAATCGACATAGGTGGGGAAATCGGGCGCTTATTGCAATGGTGGAAGACTTCACCCTTCATGAAGGGGCGGCACTATACGACTTGGTGGCGGAGGGCGGCCGCGACATCGTCGTGAAGGTCGACCGCGAAGGCTTCGTGGTTCACGCCTCCGCGGCGATCGGGCAACTCGGCTTCGCCATCCCCGACATGCTCATCACTCCGCATCTGGCCGATCTCGCGGAACCGGCGCAGGCCGAGAAGCTGCGTGCATTCCTCGAGGTGATCATGCGGGGCGGATCGGCGACCGGCTGGTTCGAGTTCGCCGCCCGCATGGACGACGGCCGCACGAACTGGTTCACGCTTCAGCTCCGTCCGCTGCTCGCCGGCGACGGACAGGCCTATGGCGCGATCGGCATCATGCGCTCGATCGAGGAGCGGCGGGCGCTGGAGGAGCGGCTGTTTGCCGCCACGGTCACCGATCCGCTTACCGGGCTTGCCAATCGCCGCGCGTTCCAAATGATGCTGCGGCACCTTGTCCGCCGGGGGCAGGGCGGTACGCTCGCGTTGTTCGACATCGACCATTTCCGCGCGATCAACTTGCGGCACGGGGCGAGCGCGGGTGACCGCGTGCTCGTCGCCTTCGCCGATTTCCTGCGCGGCACGCTGCGGCACGAGCATATCGTGGCGCGGATCGGTGGCGAGGGCTTCGGCGTTCTCCTGCCCGATCACGACCTGGCCGCGGCGCGAACGGTCGTTGCCGCGGTGCTCACGGCGCTCACGGAGGCATCGCCACCACACCCCTCGGACGAACCGCGCCTGTCGGCCAGTGTCGGGCTCGCCGCGTTGCGCATGTCAGCCGATGACACCCTGCGGCGCGCGGAGCTCGCTCTGCTGGCGGCCAAGGCTCGTGGCCGGGGCCGGGCCGAAACCGACGAGGACTTGCCCGACCGCGGCCGTCTGCGCGCCTGACATCGTTGGCCTTGGCCGCGCCGGCGCAATGCCGCTAAGAGCGGCGCATGGCTTTCACTGCGAAGATTCTCCTCCTCGGATCGGGCGAGCTCGGGCGCGAGTTCACGATCTCGGCCAAGCGGCTCGGCGCCTATGTCGTCGCCTGCGACGCTTACGACAACGCGCCCGCCATGCAGCTTGCCGACGCGCGCGAGGTTTTCTCGATGCTCGACGGCGCGGCGCTGCGCGCGGCGGTCGAGAAGCATCGGCCCGATTACATCGTGCCCGAGATCGAGGCGATCCGCACCGAGACGCTGGTCGAGCTGGAGGCCGAGGGTTTCCACGTCGTCCCCTCCGCGCGCGCGACCCAGCTCACCATGAACCGCGACCGCATCCGCGATCTCGCTGCGGAGCAGCTCGGGCTCGCGACGTCCCGCTACCGCTACGCCGAATCGCTCGAGGAGGTGCATGCGGGCGCGGCGCACGCCGGCTTTCCCTGTGTGATCAAGCCGGTCATGTCGTCGTCCGGCAAGGGGCAAAGCAAAGTCGAGGACGCGGCGGAGCTCGAGGCCGCGTGGGACTATGCGGTCGCCAACATGCGGGGCGACCGGCGCCGGGTGATCGTCGAGGAGTTCGTCGATTTCGATTACGAGATCACGCTGCTGACCGTGCGGACGAAAGACGGCGTGCTGTTTTGCCCGCCGATCGGCCACCGGCAGGAACGCGGCGACTACATGGAATCCTGGCAGCCGATCGCGATGTCCGACGCTGCGCTGGCGGCCGCGCAGGACATGGCCGCGAAAGTGGTCGACGATCTCGGCGGCCAGGGGATATTCGGAGTCGAGTTCTTCGTGCGCGGGGAGGACGTGATCTTCTCCGAGCTGAGCCCGCGCCCGCACGATACCGGCATGGTCACGCTGGTGAGCCAGAACCTCAGCGAGTTCGATCTCCACGCCCGTGCGATCATGGGCCTGCCGATCCCGGCGCCGATCCGCGCGCGGCCTTCGGCGAGCGCGGTGATCCTCGCCGACCGGGATAGCGATGCGCTCGGCTACGAAGGCCTGGCCGAGGCGCTGGGGGTTCCCGGCGGCACGGTCGACCTGCGCATCTTCGCCAAGCCGACCTCGCGCCCCTACCGCCGCATGGGCGTTGCCCTGGCCAGCGCCGGCGACACCGACGCCGCGCGCAGCGTCGCGGCCGAAGCGGCGGGCAAGGTGCGGATCACCTACGGATGAGCGGGCGAGGCGCTACGACCCCGCCCACCACCGATCACTCTCCGGCGAGCTCCTTCGCCAGCGCGGGCGCGGGGTAGATCGTCTCGAGCGCTTCCTGCACCGCTGCGGTCGAGACCACTACCGTGCGGTTGAGCGTGCCGTCGTAGCCGTAGTTGCCGCCGAGCGAGTGGATGTTGCCGTCGAACGCGGCGCCGATCACCGTGCCCGCCTTGTCGATCACCGGACTGCCCGAATTGCCGCCGATGATGTCGTTGGTGGTCACGAAATCGTAAGTCGTGTTCTTGTCGATCTTCGCCTCGTTCGCCGCGAAGGCGGGGGCGAGGTCGAACGGCGGATTGCCGGTCGCCCGCTCGAACGTGCCGCCCATCGTGGTGCGGATCGGCACTTCGTTGCCGCGCTCTGTCCAGCCCTTCACCTGGCCGTAGCTGATGCGCAGCGTGAACGTCGCATCGGGATAGAGCGCATCGCCGTAGGCGGCGAAGCGCGCGTCGGCGAGCTTCGCCCCGGCCGCGGCGAGCGGGCCCGAGTACTGCGCGTCGGACAGCGCCTTCAGCTCGCGCTGGCGCGGCGCCAGCTTGAGCGCGTACCGGATCATCGGATCGTCCGAGGCTTCGATGGCGGCGAGACCGCCCTCCCAGAGCTGCTTGCGGTAGCCCGGGTCGGCGAGCCGGGTACCGCTCACCAGCCGCTCGGCGAGTTGCTCGGGGCTTTCCTTGCCGAGCAGCAGCTTGCTGTCGGGATCGTCGACGCCGAGATACTCGCGCCCCTTCGACAGGCTCCATTCCATCATCAGCTCGTCGAGCCAGGGATAGACCGGGCGCTCGTCGAGCAGGCGCTTCTGGGTCAGCGGCAGCGCACTGTCGGTGTAGCCGGGCAGGCGTTCGGCGTTGGGCTTGGCGCGTTCCTGCGCGGCGAAGACCAGCGTCTGCGCATAGCCGTAGAGGTCGCCCGAAGGCTGGGTGAAGCGCAGCGGGAGGTAGAGCGCGCGGTAGGCGTCCATCGCCTGGTCCACCGTGCCCCACGGGTCGCCGATCCCGGCATTGCCCGCGCTCTTCGCCTTGAGCGCCTCTTCCGCCGCGGCGAGCTTGCCGGTGAAGGCCGGATCGTTGAGCGCCTTCATACGGCCGATATAGACCTTGAGGCTGTTCTCCACGCCGGAGAGCAGATCGAGACCTTCGCGCGCCTTTTCGGGGCTCTCGTCCATCGCGCGGATCAGGCGGCCGCGCAGCTCGGACATCGTCGCCACGGTGACCGGCAGGCGCACTTCGCGCTCGAAGGCGAGCTGGCTCTGCGTGAACAGGCGGCTGGTCGAGCCCGGATTGCCGACCACGAAAGTGATCTCGCCTTCTTCGGGCGCGCGCGGGTTCCACTGGAGGTGATCGGGCGTCGCGACCGGCTGGCCGTTCTCATAGGCGCGCAGGAACGAGGCATCGAGCGAGTAGCGCGGGAAGTTGAAGTTGTCCGGGTCGCCGCCGAACGTGGCCGCGCGGTCTTCGGGCGACCAGGCGAGGCGCACGTCCGAATACTTGCGGTAGGTGTAGAGCTTGTACTGCCCACCGCCGAACAGCGTGACGACCTGGCAGCGCATGGTCTCCTGATCGGTACAGCCGGCCGACTCGAGCTCGGCGATCTTCGCGTCGCGCGCCTTGGTCAGCGCTTCGCCGGTCGACTCGCCGATCGCGTCCATCACCTGCGGGGTAACGTCGGTAATCGCGGTGACGACTTCGGCCTGCTGGCCGGGGCAGGGCAACTCGTCCTCGCGGCGGCCGGCGATGAACCCCTCGTCGAGATAGTCCATCGCATCGGTCGAGTTGTCGTAGAGGCAGCTCGCGACGCAGTGATGGTTGGTGAGGATCAGCCCTTCGGGGGAAACGAAGCTGGCGGAACAGCCGCCGGTCAGCCGCACGGCGGAATTGCGGACCTGATCCAGCCAGGCCTGATCGGGCGCCCAGCCATAGGTCTCGCGGACTTGCTCGGCAGGGAACCCGTCGAAGGTCCACATGCCCTCGTCGGCACTGGCCGGGACGGCGGAAAGGGACATGGCGCCGAGCGAGGCGGCGGCAAGCAGGATGGTACGGCGGGTCACGGACAGTCTCCCCTGTAAAACGATACTGGGGCGTTCTGTCCGCCTCGACCCTGTGAAAGTCCAGCCCCTTTCCAGCGTTCTAAACGCGATGGCGCCGCACGCGAAAGAGCCCCCGACATCGCTGCCGGGGGCTCTCCGAAGGCTGGCCTCAAGGGGTCAGGCCGCCTTTTGGTGATACTTCGCGTAAGTGAGATCGCAGCGGTCGGCGTTCATCACCTTGGTCCAGGCCTTCACGAAGTCGCGCACGAACTTTTCCTCGTGCCCGCGCTCGGCATAGACTTCGGCGGTGGCGCGGAGCTGCGAGTTGGAACCGAAGATCAGGTCGGTCCGGGTGGCCCGCCAGCGTTCCTGCCGTCCCGCGCGGTCGTAGCCGATGAACTCCTCGTCGGCGCTGGTGTCGACCACTTCCCATACGGTATCCATGTCGAGCAGGTTGACGAAGAAGTCGTTAGTCAACTGCCCCACGCGGTCGGTGAAGACGCCGTGCGGCGCGCTCTTGTGATTGGCGCCGAGCACGCGCAGCCCGCCGACCAGCACCGTCATTTCTGGAACCGACAGGCCCAGCAGCGAGGCCCGGTCGAGCAGCAACTCCTCGGTCTTCACCGAATGCTTCGTCTTGAGGTAGTTGCGGAAGCCGTCCGCCTTGGGCTCCAGCGGCTCGAAGCTGTCGACGTCGGTCCATTCCTCCGTCGCATCGCCGCGCCCGCCCGTGAACGGGACCTCGACATCGAACCCGGCGTCGCGTGCGCCCTTCTCGACCGCCGCCGTTCCGGCGAGCACGATGGCGTCGGCCATCGACAGGGTGCCGCGCAGCTCGTCGATCTTGGCGAGCACCTGCGACAGCTCTTCCGGCTCGTTCACCGCCCAGTCCTTCTGCGGAGCGAGGCGGATGCGCGCACCGTTGGCGCCGCCGCGGTGGTCGCTCTTGCGGAAGGTCGAGGCGGAGGCCCAGGCCGTCTTGACCAGTTGGCCGATGCTGAAGCCGGCCTCGAGGATCTTGGCCTTGAACGCCGCGACATCGCCCTGCGACGGCATGGTGCCGGCCGGGATCGGATCCTGCCAGATCATGTCCTCGGCGGGCACTTCGGGCCCGAGATAGCGGCACTTGGGGCCCATGTCGCGGTGGGTCAGCTTGAACCAGGCGCGGGCGAAGGCGTCCCGGAACGCCGCGTGATCGTTGCGGAACTTCTCGCTGATCGCCCGGAACTCGGGATCCATCTTGAGCGCCATGTCGGCGGTCGTCATCATCGTCGGGACCTTCTTGGAAGGATCGTGCGCGTCGGGCGCCATGTCCTCTTCCTTCTGGTCGATCGGCTGCCACTGCTTGGCCCCCGCGGGCGAGGTCACCAGTTCGTATTCGTAATCGAGCAGCAGGCGGAAGTAGTTCTCCGTCCACTCGGTCGGCGTGTTGGTCCACGCGCCTTCGAGGCCCGAGGTGATCGTGTGGGGACCGAAGCCGCTCTCATAGGTGCTCGCCCAGCCGAGGCCCTGGAGCGTGATATCGGCCGCCTCGGGCGCGACGTCGAGCAGGCTCGGATCGCCCGCGCCGTGGCACTTGCCGAAGGTGTGCCCGCCGGCCGTGAGCGCGACGGTCTCCTCGTGATTCATCGCCATGCGCTCGAACGTGACCTTGATATCGCGTGCGGAGCCGAGCGGGTCGGGGTCACCGCCCGGACCTTCGGGATTGACGTAGATCAGGCCCATCTGGATCGCCGCCAGCGGGTTTTCGAGGTCGACCTCTTCCTCGGGCCGGATACGCGTCGGCACGCCTTCGTTGACCCACAGGTCCTCGCCGCCCCAGTAGATGTCGCGTTCGGCCTCGAACACGTCCCTGCGGCCGCCGCCGAAGCCGAAGGTCGGGCCGCCCATCGATTCGATTGCGACGTTGCCGGCGAGGATGAACAGGTCGGCCCAGCTGATGTTCTTGCCGTACTTCTGCTTGACCGGCCACAGCAGGCGCCGCGCCTTGTCGAGATTGCCGTTGTCGGGCCAGGAATTGAGCGGGGCGAAGCGCTGCTGCCCGCTGTTGGCGCCGCCGCGCCCGTCGCCGGTGCGGTAGGTGCCGGCCGCGTGCCAGGCCATGCGGATGAAGAACGGGCCGTAATGCCCGTAGTCTGCCGGCCACCACGGCTTGGAATCGGTCATCAGCGCGGTCAGGTCGTTCTTGAGCGCCTGGTAGTCGAGCGCGTTGAACGCCTCGGCATAATCGAAATCCTCGTCCAGCGGGTCGGGCGAGCCGTTGACGAGGAGGATCTCGAGCGGCAGCGCCTCGGGCCACCAGTCCTTGTTGGTGCGCCCGAGCAGCGCGCGCACTCCGCCGTCACCGTTGAAGGGGCACCCGCCCTGGGACATCGAACCGGTTGCTGCATCCATCTTGGCATCCTCCTGATTTCGGACCGGCCCGGACCGTTCTCCGAAGCCCGATCGCATGAGTCGTTGCAGGCGAAAGGCTACGCCCGCGTGGCAATCGGACAAAGCAATTAAGTCCTGTCAGCCTCATCGACGAAAACGATCATCTCGCAGTGCCTTCGCCTGTCGGAACGACGGGTGCGCGGCGCCTCGGTTCCCGCGAGTGTGAGCCGTCCGCCGCGCCGAGGCCTCTTGCCGCCTCGGGGCCACGCGCCTAAGCGCGCCGACGATGGACTATCCCAAGACACGCCGCCTGATGCAGCGCGGCACCGACTTCCTTGGCTGCGAAACCGCGATCCTGTGCGGCGCGATGAGCTGGGTTTCCGAGCGCAACCTCGTCTCCGCCATAAGTAACGCGGGCGGCTTCGGCGTGATCGCCTGCGGCGCGATGACGCCCGAACTGCTCGATGCGGAGATTGCCGCGACCAGGGCGATGACCGATCGGCCCTTCGGTGTGAACCTCATCACCATGCACCCGCAGCTCTTCGATCTGATCGAGGTCTGCGGCCGGCACGGCGTCGGCCATGTCGTGCTCGCCGGCGGCATTCCGCCCAAGGGCAGCGTCGAGGCGATCAAGGGCGGCGCGAACCCGGCCAAGGTCATCTGCTTCGCGCCGACGCTGGCGCTGGCGAAGAAGCTGCTCCGCTCGGGCGCCGACGCGCTGGTGATCGAGGGGATGGAGGCCGGTGGCCATATCGGCCCCGTCTCGACCAGCGTGCTGGCGCAGGAGATCCTGCCCGAACTGGCGGAGGAGCACCTGGTGTTCGTCGCCGGCGGGATCGGCAAGGGGCAGGCGATCGCCGGCTATCTCGAGATGGGCGCGGCGGGCGTCCAGCTCGGCACGCGCTTCGCCTGTGCGACCGAGAGCATTGCGCATCCCGATTTCAAGAAGGCCTTCTTCCGCGCCAGCGCGCGCGACGCGGTCGCCAGCGTGCAGGTCGATGCGCGCCTGCCGGTGATCCCCGTGCGCGCGCTGCGGAACAAGGGGACCGAGGCCTTCACCGCCAAGCAGATCGAGGTTGCCGGCTTGCTCGACCGCGAGGAAGTGGTGATGGGCGAAGCGCAGCTTCAGATCGAGCATTACTGGGCCGGCGCGCTCCGCCGCGCGGTAATCGACGGCGATGTCGAGGGCGGCTCGCTCATGGCCGGCCAGTCGGTCGGCATGGTGAAGGAAGAGGAACCGGTCGCGCAGATCGTCGCGACGCTGATGGCCGAGTGCGAAGAGGCGCTCGCGCGGCGCTGATGGCCGAGCCGCTCATCCTGACGCTTGGCTGCGCCGACCGGCCGGGGATCACCGCGCGGGTGACGGGCTTCCTGTTCGAGCGTGGGGGCAATATCCTCGAGGCACAGCAGTTCAACGATCAGGAAGGCGGCGCCTTCTTCATGCGCGTCGCCTTTGATCCGGGCGAGGCCGGGCGCGAGGAGCTGCGCACCGATTTCGCTCCGCTTGCCGATGCGTTCGGAATGCAGTGGCAGCTTGCGCGCCGCGACCGGCCGCGGCGGGTGTTGCTGATGGTCAGCAAGTTCGACCACTGCCTCGCCGACCTGCTCTACCGCTGGCGCATCGGGGAGCTGCCGATGGATCCGGTGGCGATCGTCTCCAATCACCCGCGCGAGGCGATCAGCCACACGCATATCGGCGATATCCCGTTCCACCACCTGCCGGTGACGGCCGAGACAAAGGCGGCGCAGGAGGCGCAGGTCCGCGCGATCGCCGAGGAGACGCAGGCCGAGCTCGTCGTTCTCGCGCGCTACATGCAGATCCTCTCGGACGAGCAGGCCGCGCACTTCGCCGGGCGCTGCATCAATATCCACCACTCGTTCCTGCCCGGGTTCAAGGGCGCGCGGCCCTATCATCAGGCGCACGCGCGCGGGGTGAAGATGATCGGCGCCACCGCCCACTACGTCACCGCCGACCTCGACGAAGGCCCGATCATCCATCAGGATGTCGAGCCGATCACCCATGCCGACAGCCCGGAAGAGCTCGTCCGCAAGGGGCGCGATATCGAGAGCCGGGTGCTCGCCGAAGCGGTACGTCTCCACCTGGAGGACCGGGTGTTGCTCAACGGCTCGCGAACGGTGGTGTTCAGGGGGTAGTTGCCTGAGGAGGGGAGCAGGAATGCCAGCAACGCGGGCGCTCGTGAGCGCGGTACTGGCCGGGGCGGCGTTCCTGTCGGGACCGGCCTCGGCGCAGGACTACGAACCCGATTGCGCGCGCATTGCGGCCTTTCTCGACGGCGCGATCGACCAGGGGCGCACCGTGGGCGCTTCGGCGCTGGTGTGGAAGGACGGCTCGGAACGCTGCTTCGCGGCCGCGGGCATGGCCCAGCGCGAAGCCGCGAAACCGTTCGCGCGCGACACGCTGGTGCAGATCTTCTCGATGACCAAGCCGGTCACCGGCGTTGCGCTGATGCAGCTGTGGGAGCGCGGCACGTTCGGGCTCGACGATCCGCTGGCCTGGCACCTGCCGCAGTTCGCGGACGTCAAGGTGCTGGCGGGCGAGAACCCCGACGGCAGCCCGATCCTGCGCGATCCCAGCCGCCCGATCACCGTGCGCGACATCCTGCGCCACACCGCAGGCTTCACGTATGGCGCGAACGGCGATCCGCAGAACGCCGCCGACCGCGTGTGGGAAGAACTGGACCCGCTTAGCCCCGACAAGACGCTGGCCGAATTCGCCGACGCGATGGCCAGGGTGCCGCTGCTCTACGATCCGGGCACGCACTGGCACTACAGCGCGGCGGTCGATGTGCAGGCGCGGCTGGTGGAGGTGCTTTCCGGCCAACCTTTCGCCGAATACGTGCAGGAGCATGTCTTCGCCCCGCTGAAGATGACCGACACCGGGTGGAAGCGAGACATGGCCGAAGTCCCGCGGCTGGCGCGGATCTATGTCGCGGACTCGGAGGGCACGCTGGCGCCGATGCCGCGCGATGCCTGGCTCGAGCCCAACTTCATGGGCAAGCCGATGACGATGGGCGGCGCGGGGATCGTCACCACGGTGGACGACTACATGCGCTTCGCGCGCATGCTGCTGAATGAAGGCGAGCTCGGCGGCGTGCGTCTGCTCCGGCCCGCCACCGTGCGGCTGATGGCGACCGACAGCCTCGACCCGCGCATTGCGCCCGAGGATCGCTCGTGGCTGACGGGCAAGGGCACCGGCGGGTTCGGGATCGACGTCTTCGTCCGCACGGCGCCGCCGCAGACGCCCGGGGAGAACCGCGGCACGGTGGGCGAGTTCTTCTGGGATGGCCTGCCCTCGATGCTCTTCTGGGTCGATCCGCGGCAGAACATGGCCGTGGTGTTCGCAGCGCAGAAGATCCCGTTCGACAACGCGCTGCATCACGACTTCCGCGATGCCGTCTACGGTGCGGATTACGCGGGGCGCTGACCGGGCCGGGCGTCGGCGCCCGACCCAGCCAGGTCCCGCCCCGATCAGACGTTGGCGTTCTTCCGCACGGTGATCACCTGCGGATAGGTGAACTCCAGCAGCCCTTCCTTGCCGTATTCGGCGCCGAAGCCCGACTGCTTGTGCCCGCCGAAGGGCGTGAAGGGCGAGAAGTGAAGGTACTCGTTGACCCACACCGTGCCGGTCTCGAGCTGCTCGGCGATTCTCACCCCGCGCTCGGTGTCCTTGGTCCAGACTGCGCCGGCGAGGCCGTAGTCGGAGTTGTTCGCGCGTTCGATCACTTCGTCGTCGCTCGAGAACTTCATCAGCGGCATGACCGGGCCGAACTGTTCCTCGGCGACAATCCGTGCGTCCTCGGGCGGATTGTCGAGGATCGTGATCGGCACGTAGTAGCCGGGCACGCTGGGGTCGTGGTCGCCGCCGACCAGGAATTGGTAGCCCTGGTCCTTGGCGTCCTGAATCAACTCCAGCACGCGCTCGTATTGCTTGCGGTTCTGGATCGGGCCGACCCCGGTGCCCTGCTGCGATCCGTCGCCGACTTTCACCGACTTCGCGTATTCGGCGATCGCCTTGCTCAAGTCGTCGTAGATATCCTCGTGGATATAGATCCGCTTGGCGGCGACGCAGATCTGCCCGGCGTTGGCGAAACTCGACCAGAAGAGCTGTTCGGCGACTTTCTCGACATCGGCATCGGGCAGGACGATCGAAGCGTCGTTGCCGCCGAGCTCGAGCGTGATGCGCTTCAGATCGCGGCTCGCCCCCTCCATGATCTTCTTGCCGGTCGCGGTCGAGCCGGTGAAGGTGATCTTGTCGATATCGGGATGTTCGGTGATCATCGGGCCGAGGCTGTCCTCGCCGGTGATGACGTTGATCACGCCGGCGGGCGCGGCATCCTTGATCAGTTCGGCAAGGCGCAGCGTGGTCAGGGGCGTGAAGGGCGAGGGCTTGAGCACGATCGTGCAGCCCGAGAGCATCGCGGGCGCGATCTTCTGCATCGCCATCATCACCGGGAAGTTCCACGGCACGATGCCGCCCACCACGCCGACCGGCACGCGGCGCGTGCGGCTGAGGCGCGTGTCGCTGTCCTCGTTGATCTCGTCGTCAAGGTCGAGCGTCGCCTGCGCGCCGACCATCGCCGAAGCGCCGATGATCTCGTTCATGGCCTGGCCGTGCGGCTTGCCCTGTTCGGCGGTGAGCAGGCGGTGGAGCTCGTCGGCGTTTTCCTTGATGATCGCGGAGATTGCCTTGATCGCCGCCCTGCGGTCCTCGATCGGGGTCTTCGACCAGGTCTTGAACGCGCGGCGCGCGGCGGCGACCGCGCGGTCGAGCTCCTCCTTGCCGCAGGCGGGGACCGTACCGATCACGCTTTCGTTCGCGGGATTGACCACGTCCATGGTCCGGGCAGTCTCGATCATCTCGCCGTCGATCAGGTTACGGTAGGCAGTGGGCATCGCGGTCTCCGTTCTCTGCCGGCGCGACGTGCGCCGATTCGCTTTATCCGTTTTGAGGTGAAACCTAACATGCCTACCGCCATCGCCCAATCGCGTTTGCGCGGCCATCGCGCTTGCATGCCGCGCCCGCTGCGCGCAGCATGTGACCGAACATCGGGAGAGACGACATGTGCGACGAGGACAAGCTCGCCCGCTGGGCGCGCGAGGGATTGAACAGGCGGCAGTTCGGTGCGCTCGGCGGCATGGCCGCGCTGGCCGCCTGCACGCCTGCGGAATCGGGTTCGCAGGGCGAGGGGAGGGTCGCTCGGCCGGCCCTGGCGGAAGAGAACGTCGGCTTCGAGACCGCCGACGGAACCATGGACGGATTCTTCGTCCATCCGGTCTCGGGCCCGGCGCCTGCCGTGCTGTTCTGGCCCGACATCGGCGGTATTCGCGAGGCGAAGCGCAACATGGCCCGGCGGCTGGCGGGGCAGGGCTACGCGGTGCTGGTCGCCAACCCCTATTACCGCGATGTCGCCGGCCAGCAGTTCGAGGACTTCGCCGACTTCGCTGCGAACGGCGGCTTCCGGAAGGTCGGCCCCTGGCGCGAGAAGCTCGATGCCGAGGCGATCATGCGCGATGCCACGGCGGCGGTTGGCTGGTTCGACCAGCAGGACGTGGTCGACAGCGCACGCGGCGTCGGCACGCAGGGGTACTGCATGGGCGGGCCGTTCACCGTGTGGACCGCCGCGGCGGTGCCCGCGCGGGTGCGTGCGGCAGCCAGCTTCCACGGCGGCGGGCTGGTGCGCGGGGACGACCCGATGAGCCCGCACAACCTGTTCGGCAAGACGCAGGCCAGCTACCTGATCGCGATCGCGCAGGACGACGATGCCGAGGCGCCGGAGAACAAGGAGATCCTGCGCGAAGCCGCCAAGGCCGCGGGCCGCCCGGCCGAGATCGAGGTCTATGCCGGCGACCATGGCTGGACCGTCCCCGACGCCCCCGCCTACGTCGAAGCGGAAGCGGAACGGGCGTTGGCGAACCTGCTGAAGCTTTACGGGAGCGCGCTGGGCTGAAGCCCCTTTCCCGAGTGCGTGTTTAGCTGTCCCGGGGATCACGAGAGACGTGGAGAGGAAGAAGGGCATTCACCGGCCATCATCCGCTGGCGAGTGCGGACGTTGCGCCGGGAAGGTAGGCAAGCGGACGGGATCGGCCGGTGCCGCCTGGGCATCACAGGATTGCCACCTGGGCGTCACAGGGTTGCCTTGGTAACATCGGTGCGAACGGCGAAAGGGGTTACGGCAACCTTCCGCTCGGCCCTTCGGGGATGGCGAGGCAGATGCGGCCAGGGCTCGCGTTTGCCGCCTCCGCCGGCATATCCTCAATTCCGCGGCGTTGAGGTCCGTCGCGAAAGGACATGCCGGTATTCCTCGCATCCCGGCACAGAGGTGCTTTCTCGTAAGGTCACTAGCTCCTCCGAGGCACCGGCCGTCTGGACGAAGCGCACTGCGTGACGCGTACACGCCTCGCCCCCGTCGCTGACCAGCATGGGCTGGCGGGGCGGGTGTATAACCAAATCGGTTATTTTGTCAAGATATATTTGCCACAGGTGTGTTCTTGGCCGCGTTCTTGAGTTCCCAGCGCAGGCTGGGGCCCGCGATTGCGTCAGCCCAGCCCGATATTGCCCAGCTTCGCCCGCAGCGACGCCTCGTCGAACGGCTTGATCACGTATTCGTCGGCGCCGGCCTCGATCCCCTTGTGGATGTCGACCGCGCCCGAGTTCGAGGTGCAGAACACCACCCGCGGCGCGCGGTCGGCGGGGAGGGCGCGCAGGCGGGTGACGAATTCGATCCCGCTCATGACCGGCATGTTCCAGTCGAGCAGGATCAGATCGGGCATCGCCGCCTTGCACCGGGCGAGCGCTTCCTCGCCGTTCTCGGCCTCGGCCGTTTCGAAGCCGAGATCCTCGACGATGCGGCGCGCGACCTTGCGGATCATGCGCGAATCGTCGACCACCAGGCAGCGGCGGACGCGCGCCTGGGCATGACGCGCGGCATAGGCGGCCTTGGCCTCGTCGACGACCCGCTGCGCCGGATCGGCCGGTGCGGCGGCGTTCTCTGCCGCGGTCTTGCCCGCTGGCGGCACGTTGCGTTTGATCAACCCGTGAATGGCGGCACCTCCTCCTCGCCCCAGACGGGCGAGTGCAGGTGGGCGGAGGCCGGTTCGCCGAACGGCGAATGCGCGGGCGACGCGATCGGATCGGCCACCGCAGGCGTTTCGTCGGGCGTCATGCAGACGTGCAGGTAAGGCATCCAGACGTCGCCGAACTCGGCCTTCTGATACCACACGTCGAGCACGTCGTAGGAGGCCCAGCACCCGTCGGGCTCACGCAGGCGGATGCCTTCGCCGATGCGGGGGACCGAGGCGAACCGCAGACGCTCCTGCGTCTGGTGCGTTTCGTTCTGGATCTCGACCTCGATCACGCGCGCCCCCGGTTCATGCTTTTGCCGCGAGGCTAGAGCGCAATCCTTGCCGAAAGGTAACGCGCCGGTCCGGTTTCGCTTGCCCCGGTCCGGTCCGTTGATACGATGAGCGCTCGAGGGGGAAGGAGAGCGCGATGGGTATCGCCCTGATCATGCTGCTGGTGCTGGCAGTGATATTCCTGCTGATGGCGGTGCGCGTCGTGAAGCAGGGCTACGTCTACACGATCGAGCGGCTGGGCAAGTTCACCCTCGCCGCCGAGCCCGGGCTGCATCTGATCATCCCGTTCGTCGACCGCGTCGGACAGAAGGTCAACATGATGGAGCAGGTGCTCGATATTCCGGGGCAGGAGATCATCACCAAGGACAACGCCATGGTCGGCGTCGACGCGGTGGTGTTCTTCCAGGTGCTCGACGCGGGCAAGGCCGCCTACGAGGTGCACAACCTCTATGCCGCGATCATGGCGCTCACGACCACCAATCTGCGGACCGTCATGGGCTCGATGGACCTCGACGAGACCCTGTCGAAGCGCGACGAGATCAACGCCCGCCTGCTCGCGGTGGTCGACCACGCGACCTCGCCCTGGGGGGTCAAGATCACCCGGGTCGAGATCAAGGACATCCGCCCGCCGATCGATATCTCCGAAGCGATGGCCCGGCAGATGAAGGCCGAGCGCCTGAAGCGCGCCGAGATCCTCGAGGCCGAGGGCGACCGGGCGAGCCGCATCCTGCGCGCCGAGGGCGAGAAGCAGAGCGCGATCCTCTCGGCCGAAGGCAAGCGCGAGGCGGCCTTCCGCGATGCCGAGGCACGCGAGCGCGCGGCGGAAGCCGAAGCCAAGGCGACCCAGATGGTCTCCGACGCGATCGCCGAAAGCGGCAATGCCGCGATCAACTATTTCATCGCGCAGGAGTACACCAAGGCGGTCGGCAAGTTCGCCACCAGCCCCAACGCGAAGACGATCCTCTTCCCGGTCGAGGCGACGCAGCTCATCGGCTCGCTCGGCGGAATCGGCGAACTCGTGCGCGAGGCGATCGGCCCGGCCGAAGGCAACGTGACCACCGGCAGCGTGGACACTGGAACCCCGCTGCCGCAGCAGCGCGAACGCGCTCCGCGCGCGAGCGTGCCGCGCAGTGGCGACCGCTAGGGAGCGGCCGGTGGACGGGCTCGACAGCTTCGATCCGCACTGGATCTGGGTCACGCTCGGGCTCGCGCTCGCGGCGCTGGAGCTGCTGGTGCCCGGCGTCTATCTCATCTGGCTTGCGGCGGCGGCACTCGTCACCGGGGCGCTGACCTATCTTCTCGATCTCGGCGTCGCCGCGCAGGTGATCGACTTCGTCTTCCTCGCGCTGATCTTCGCCTTCTCCGCCCGCCGTTTCCTGCGCGACAAGCCGATCGTCGGCGCCGACCCGCTGCTCAACAAGCGGGGCGGACGGCTGGTCGGTGAGACCGCGGTCGTCACCCAGGCGTTCGACGGCGGCAGCGGGCGCATCCGCCACGGCGACAGCGAATGGCTGGCACGCGGCCCCGACGTCGCCGTGGGCGCCCGGGTGCGCATCATCGGCAGCGACGGATCGATCCTGCTGGTCGAACCCGTGACCCTGCTGGCGAACGAGGAGGCCTCGCCCCCGCGCGAAGCCTAGACCGCGCCGCGCGTCCGGTCGGAGAAGCGGCCGTGCTTGCGGTAGCGAACCATCCACCGGTCGAGGAACAGGCCCAGCGGACGCGGCTGCACGCCCAGCTTGTCGAGGCCCGGATACGCGCCCGAAGGCACGTTGCCCTGCTTGAGCAGGCACCACTGGTCGCCGTTCATCGGCGTCCCGGGCAGAGCGGCGAACAGGGCGGACAAGGCGTCGGGCATGGCGATGAAGTGCCGCTCGCGCCCCTGCGCCGCGGCGATCCGCTGGTGCAGGTCCATCATGCCGATCGCCTCGGGCCCGGCGATCTCGTAAGTCTTGCCGCCGTGCTTCCGGGGGTCGGCCAGCGCCGCCGCGACGGCATCCGCGGCATCGTCCACGAACAGCAGCTGCAACTTCGCCTGCCGTGCGAAGACCGGCAGCACGGGCAGGGCCGAGATCAGGTCGGCCAGCATCTGCACGAAGCCGTTGTCTTCCGCGAACAGGATCGAGGGGCGCAGGATCGTCGCACCCGGGAAGGCGGCGAGGACCTCCTCTTCGCTCAGCGCCTTGGCCCGGGCGTACGCGGCGGTCGATTCGGCATCGGCGCCGATCGCGCTGACGTGCACCATGGTCGCAGCGCCGACGTCCCGCGCGGCCTCGGCGACATTGCGCGCGCCGCCGCAGATCAGCTTCATCAGGTCGCCTTCGAACGCGGCGACGAGATTGACCACTGCGTCCGCCCCGCGCACCGCCGCGGCGGCGCTGGCGGGATCGCGCACGTCGCACGGCATGAACTCGATCTGGCCGAGCTGCGCGAGCGGCTTCAGCGAAAACGCCTTCTGCGGATGGCGGCTCGCGATCCGCAGCCGCGCACCGCGCTCGAGCAGCGCCTGCGCCACGTGGCGGCCGAAGAAGCCGCTGCCGCCGGTCATGGCGACCAGCTTGCCGTTGATGGGATCGTGTGCCGCCATTGCCTCGTGCCGTTCGTTCTTCCGGTTTCGCGAATCTGGCCCCGCCTTGCCCCAACGCGCCCGGTCCCGCAACAGGCCAGTCTCGCACCCGCTCGAAGTCGTTGACAAGCCCCCCACCCCTTCGCTAGTGGCGCGCCCCTACCCGCGAACCGGACCGCGACGATCCGGATCGCCAGTGTGCCCAGATGGCGGAATTGGTAGACGCACCGTCTTCAGGTGGCGGCGGGGGCAACCCCGTGGAGGTTCGAGTCCTCTTCTGGGCACCATTTGTTCTTCCGGTGACGTCTGTAGACGTCCGGAAAACGGCTGATTTCTCCCGTTTTTTCTGCTATGGTCGTCCGACGCAATCCGGGCTGATACGGTACCAATCGGGAACAATCATGGTATCCTCCATGGTATCGAGACGCCCTCATGGACGGGCCGATACCATGGGTAAACTCTACGCGACGAGCGTCGCCAATGCCAAGCCGAATGAGCGCGACTACAAGCTCACCGACGGCGAAGGACTATATCTTCTTGTCAGGAAGAGCGGCCGAAAGCTCTGGCGGATGAATTATTCCCATTGCGGAAAGCAGCGCACGCTCTCTTTCGGCGCCTGGCCCGAGGTCAGCCTCGCAGACGCACGTGACCGGCGCGACGACGCCCGCAGTCTGCTCGCTTCCGGCATCGATCCTTCGCACCAGCGCAAGGTCGATGCGGCCCGCGCGCGGGTCGAGGAGAACGATACGTTCAAGGCCGTCGCGAAGGAATGGATCGCCAAGAACGAGCGTGAGGACATGGCCGAGATCACGCTGGCCAAGATTCGCTGGTTGCTCGACATGGCCTATCCCAAGATCGGCAACCGGCCGATCGCCAAGATCACCGCGCAGGAAGTGCTTGCCGTACTGCGCTCCATCGAAGCGACGGGGCGCTACGAAAGCGCCCGGCGCATGCGCAGCGTACTGAGCCGGGTGTTCCGCTACGCAATCGCGACGACGAGGGCCGAACACGATCCGGCGCGCGATCTGCGCGGAGCGTTGACGGTGCCAAAAGCGAAGCATCTGGCTGCGATCACCACGGCCAAGGAAGCAGGCGAACTGATGCGTGCGATCGAAGGCTATACCGGCCATGGGATCACACTGTTCGCTTTGCGGCTCTCGGCTCATCTTTTCGTTCGCCCTGGCGAGCTCCGCCGAGCCGAATGGAGCGAGTTCGATTTCGAGCGCGCGGTGTGGAACATTCCGGCCGAGAAGATGAAGATGCGCCGGCCGCACCGCGTGCCGCTTTCGGCGCAAGTTCTCACTCTCTTCGAGCAGCTCTGGGACCTGACCGGCACGGGGAAGTACTGTTTCCCATCATTCCGGTCCGGCGCGCGGCCGATGTCGGAGAACACGGTCAATGCCGCCCTGCGGGCGCTAGGTTTCGGCAAGGAGCAGATGACGGCGCATGGCTTCAGGGCCATGGCGGCAACGCTTCTCAACGAATGCGGGCGCTTCAATCCCGATGCCATCGAGCGTCAGCTCGCACATATGGAAAACAACGGCGTGCGCCGGGCCTACACCCGCGGCGAGTATTGGGACGAGCGCGTGAGCCTGATGCAGTTCTGGTCGGACGAGCTGGAACGCTTGCGCGACGGCGCAAAGGTTCTCAAACCGAACTTCGGCGGCGCGCGCCAGCCGGCCTGAACTGTCAGCCGGGAATATTCGTAGCCAGAAACCGCCTGATCCAGCGGGCGGCCAATTCGGCGTCCAATGGCTCGGACAGGCTGGCGATGGCCCTGTCGGTTTCTTCGTCACTCACTCCGCGCCCCCGCCGCAGTTCGATCAGAGCTGCGGCATAATTGCGCTCGAACTCGGGATGGAGTTGGAGCGAGATTGCCGGCTGATCTTCATAGGCCAGCATCCCGTAGGGCGTAAAATCGCTCGCGGGGATGACCTTAGACCTTGGCGGGAGCCCAACCACCTGGTCCTGATGCGAAGCGGGAAGCGTTATTCTCTCCGCACCGTCCTGCCACGGTTCCGCTTGCGTAACCTGGTAGGTGTGCGCGCCGAGACCCCAGCCCTTGGGCGATTCTTCGACCTTGCCGCCGAAGGCCTGCGCCATGATCTGATGGCCGAAGCAAATGCCGACCAGGGCCACGCGTCCCTTCGCCTGTTGCAGAAAGGCGATCAGATCGGCGATCCAAGGCAAAGTCTCGTAAGCGCCGCTCGCCGAGCCGGTCAGAATATAGGCGGGACAGTCGGTCGTGTTGCCGGGCAAATGGCCCGCTTCAACGTCGAAGACGCGGTGGTCATACGCATCCTCGCCGAGCAGCCTGCTGAACATTGCCGGGTAGTCGCCGAACTCCTTCAGCGAAGGCGGTGGAGCACCCGTCTTGAGGATACCGAGCTTCATTCCGACCTCATTCGCACCAATCCATATTGTCAGTTCCAGACCTCGAGACGCCGTGCTCAATCGAGCCGCTTGTCATCGTAGATATAGACGTCGTCGTCCATCAGCTTGAGTTCCGCGACCCGCTCGGCGATTGCATGGGGAGCTATCTTCGCGGCCAGCCACTTTCGGTAAAGGCGGGCGAATTCGAGAAGTTCGGTGAACCCGGCATCGGCCTCATCGCTCTCTTCCCAATGGACAATCAGCTGCTCCAGGCCGTCAACCTCGCGCTTGCGTTCGATCTGGCGCCGCAGGAAGGTGATCCGATAGCCTTCGACGCGAAGCTGCCGCTCAAGATCCTTGCGGCGTTTCTGTTGCTCGGCCCAGCGGTGGGCCCGTTCCTCGCTTTCGAGTCTCGACGCCTTCAGCGCCGCGGCGCGCCGTTCGAGCGCTTCCATGATCTTCGGGATGAGATTTTCGAGCCGCTGGCGTTTACCGTCAGAGAATGTCCGCCGCAGATTGCTGGCGCCGTAGTCGTGATCGAATTGGAGAGCGAGTTCGCCGTTGGGCACATAGTCGTGCTCGGGCACCTGCGGCTCTCTCCACGGCCGATATCCGATCCCGCGATCTGCGAGCGCGCATTTGCGGTCGTATTCGGCCCGTTCCTTGAGTTCGGCCTTTGTGACGACATGCGGAACCTGGTCGAGCCTCTCTTCGATCATGAGCCCGATCTGCTCGCCGTTCGCGGCGATGGCGTATCCCTGTTCGGCATCCTGAATGGACCAGCCTTCCGCTTCGACAGCACCAATCAACCGGTCGAGGATTGCGCAGGCGCGTTCGCCGGCTTCGGGCGCCACGAACAATCGGAATTTACCAGGTCCGCCAATCTGAACGCGCTCTGTTCCGCGCCTCTTTCGCAGAGCACTGCGGGTTTTTGCGACTTTCTGGTGCGGCTCGATTTCTTCTTCAGCGGCGGGCGGGAGTCTCTCGGCTTCCGGCGTTTCCCGGTCGACTAACGCCGCAGGCTCGCTCGTGGCCGGCTTTGCCGGTTCGGGCTTGCGTCGGCGCCTGACGCCTTCAATCGCGTAAGCTTGGGTATCCAGAACCGGAACTGCCGGATAGTCCGGCGTCGGAGGCGCTTTGCCCAGTTCCTTTTGCGTCCAGTAGCCCGAACCGGGTTGGGGAAGATCGAGCCGCTTTGCAAGCGCGGCCAGTACGGCAGGCTTGGTGCCGAGCTCCGCCGCGTTTGCGGTCAACGGCTTGGACCAGATGCGATCGAACAATTCCCGTCTGGTCAGGGCGGCCTTGAACTCTGAGATATCGTTCACCTTGGTTCACAGCCCGCACCGTTGTCGTGCACGAATTCTACGCGGCCCCTGTCTGTACGAGCAGCCCGTCGAAGACCGTTCCGTTCATGGTGATGTAGATGCCGGGCTTGGCGAGTTGGCAGCACGCGAAAGCCATGCCGAGATTGAATGCGGCATCGCTTTTCGAGAGGATAGCTGGAGCGAGCGAACCGACAAGGACGATCGTTTTCCCCGGAACCTCGGCAAGCATGCGAGCCGTGCTCGTCATGGTGTCTGTGCCGTGCGTTACCAGAATGCGAGTCTCTTGTGCGGCCTGGACTTTCGCGCCGATCAGCGTCCGATCGTCGTCGGTCAGTTCGAGACTGTCCTTTCGCAGCACTTCTTCCATCCGGTAGGGATGTCTGACCTGCGCCACGTGGAACAGGTCTCCGAGCAGGCTCTCCCGAACCTGATACTCGCTGAGCGCGTCGAAATATTTCTTGTCGATCGTGCCCCCGGTGGTGAGCACGAGAATGGGTTCGCTCCCCACTCGGTTCTCCCGCTTTCTGGGACCGCAGGTCCATGACGGTATGGGTGGCGGGAGCGGAGTGGCGTCCTTTCGGGGGGACTATGTCCGATATGAGCGCCCTCCGCTCCCTTATGGTATGACGCGACACGAAGGCCCCGCACCAGGGATTACGAATAGGAACGAGAAATCCGGACGTGAGCGAGAAATGGCGATCGGGGAGCTAAGGCCGCTTGCCGGGATGACTATCGGAGTATCAGGGAAGCAGTGAGAATTTGCCGTGCGCACCAATGACGGATTTTCCAGAGAGCTTCGTATTCCCTTCTTAGGAATACGAGACCGGCTGCCGGAATTGGGGACGCTTTTGACCGATACACGCGAAATGCTTCTCCACGAGCGAATGTGGGGGACGATCCTTGGACCCGCATGATCGCTGGTTCGTGGAGCAGGTCCTCCCGCTCGAAGGCGCATTGAGCGCCTACCTGCGCCGCGTCTGGCCGGACCCTGCCGAAGTCGATGACCTCCGGCAGGAAGTCTATGTCCGCGTCTACAAGGGCGCACAGCGCAAGCGGCCCCCAGCAACCAATCACTATGTCTTTGCCGTCGCGCGCAATTTGCTGGTCGACAGGCTGCGCCACCGCAGAGTGGTGCATATCGACCTGGTGGCGGATTTGGAAAGCCTCAACGTATTATCGAATGAGTTGCCGCCCGACCGGGTGCTCAGCGGACGGCAGGAACTGGCGCGGCTGGAACGGGCCATGAGCGACCTTCCGGACCGCTGCCGGGAAGCGTTCGTATTACGCAAGATCGAAGGGCATTCGCAGCGTGAGGCTGCGCAATTGATGGGAGTATCGCAGACGACGATCGAAAAGCACATTGGCAAGGCGATGCGGATCCTTGCCTCGAGTTTCTTCGGAAACGGCGAAACGCAAGCAAGTGCGGATGAGAAAGACGATGGCGAGTGTGATGAAAACCGCAGCGCAAACTGAAACCGAAGCCGCCGAATGGCTGGCGCGGCGCGATGCCGGCGACTGGGACGATGCCGACCAGTCAGCGCTGGACCTCTGGATGGAGGAATCGCTCTCCAACAAGATCGCCTTCCTGCGCTTGGAATCGGCCTGGAACATGGCGGATCGCTTGCGCGCGTCGGCCCTGAATCCGGTGGACGTGGAGGTCGACAGCGAAGTGGAACCGGGCGCGGAAATAGTCGAACTTCCTCGCCGCCCTGTCCTTGCCAGAGTGCCGAAGTGGATTTGGCCGAGCGCGGCGGCCGCCATGCTCGCGCTGATTGTCGTGCCCTTTGCCATGCGCACGGAGCCGGCGCAGGTCTATTCGACGCCTGTCGGCGGATTTCAGGATTTGCCGCTCGCCGACGGATCGCGGATTGAACTCAACACCGATACACAGCTCAGCGTCGATTTCTCTGATGACGAGCGACGCGTGCGGATGTCGCGCGGCGAGGCCTTCTTCGAAGTCGCGAAGGATGAAGCGCGCCCCTTCGTCGTGCAGGCTGGCGACTACCGCGTGATCGCGGTCGGAACCGCCTTCTCGGTACGTTATACGGGGAATGATATCGATGTAGCAGTGACCGAAGGGAAGGTCCGCGTTGAAGGGCCGGCAAGGACTGATGGCACGCTGGAGACCGCCTTTGTCTCGGCAGGGCAGATTGCCGATGCCGAGGCCACCCAGGCGGTCGTCAGGCCGGCACCCGCAGGTGAAATCGATCGCTCCTTAGCCTGGCGCGACAGGCTGCTTGTCTTCGACAATCGCCCGCTTGGCGAAGTCGCGGCGGAGTTCAACCGTTACAACCAGCAGAAGCTGGTGGTCGATCAGTCGGCTGTCGGCGTCATGGTCGATGGTACCTTCAAGCCCGGCAATATCGGCGGCTTCGTGCGCCTGCTCGACCAGGGTTTCGACGTTGTAGCTGAGCGAACGCCCGATGGCCGGATCCTTCTGAGAGTGAGGCGCTAGATATTTCGCGTGGCCAATGACGGAAATTCGTTGTGGCTTCGTATTCCCGAGTGACGGCCCGAACAGGCCGGTTCCTTACAAGGGGGGAAGCTATGCGTTTTGGACAGATTGCGCTCGCAGCATTGATGGCGACGACGTCGCTGAGCCTGGTAGCCACACCGGTAGCGGCACAAAGCTCGGCAGCCGAGCGGGTGCAGGATTTCGATATTCCCGCCGGCGATCTGGCCACCGCTTTGCGTAGCTTCGGGCGCCAGGCGCGGATGGAGGTGATCTTTTCGGCGCAGAGCCTGCGCGGTCTGCGCACCGCGGGAGTTAGCGGGCGGCTCAGTGCAGGTGAGGCATTGCAGCGCCTTGTCGCCGGGTCCGGCGCGAAGCTGGTGAGGGATGCCTCTGGCGCCTATCTTGTGCAGGCTGATGAAAGTGTCGACATCGGCGATCGTACGACGGCCACTGACTCCGATCCTGCCCGGACGACAATCGTCGTCACCGGGACGAACATTCGCGGGATCGCGCCCGAGAGTTCACCGGTGCAGTCCTATGGTCGCGAAGAGATTCAGCAATCAGGTGCGACCACGACCGAGCAATTCATCCGGACATTGCCACAAAACTTCGGCGGAGGTTCATCCGAGTTCGCACCTGGCGGACTACCAAATGATGTCAATTCAGAAGCAAATGCTCTTAAAGGAACTGGCGCCAATTTGAGGGGGCTGGGCTCTGGCGCCACGTTGGTCCTGTTGGATGGTCATCGGTTAGCGCCAAGTTCCTCCATCGGAGACTTCGTTGACCTCTCCATGATCCCTGTATCCGCATTAGAGCGCGTCGATGTACTCACAGATGGCGCTTCATCAATTTACGGTGGCGATGCTGTTGGCGGGGTGATCAACTTCGTGCTTCGTGACGATTTTGAAGGCGCTGAAGCATCGCTGCGCTACGGCGCTGCGAGTAATGGCGGCGCGGACGAATGGCGGGCAAGTTTCACCTCTGGTGCGGCGTGGTCGGATGGCAACATTCTAGGCACCTTCGAATTCTACGATCGCGGCAACCTCACTCTCGCTGACAGACCAGAAATCCTAGCTCCCGAATTTTCGGGAGGCGGATTAATCACAGCACGAGATTCGTTTGATTTGCTCCCGCAGCAGACCCGACGTAGCGCTCTTCTGTCGATTAAACAGGAAATCTCACCGACACTATTAGTCTCAGCGTCTGGTTTGTATTCCAAACGTGATGTTGAAAGCAGTGCTGTCAATAATATTGGATCAGGATTGATTATTAATAGCGATAGTTACTCGGAAACTCTTGCAGCAAACTGGGGCGTTGAGTACGAAATCTCTCCGTCTGTCTCCATTTCATCAAGCATGACGTTTAATAAGCTAAATGGGAGAAGCGATTCCATCGGCTATGTATACCCCGGGACCGAGGTGGATACGACGTCTTCGAATGAGTATAGCTCGGACTTGTGGGGGGTCGATCTCGTCCTGCGCGCAGATATTTTTCACCTTCCTGGTGGAACGGTTGGTTTTGCCGCTGGAGCTCATTTCCGACAAGAGGATTTCCTGGCTGAAAGCGCCACGCTTGGCGTTGTGCGTGGCGCGGAGCGAGACGTGGCGGCGGCATTCGGGGAATTATTTATTCCGTTTGTGGGTTCTGTAAACGCTTCACCGGGGATGAGGCGATTGGAAGTTAGCCTCTCTGCCAGACTGGATGATTATTCGGACTTTGGAACAACGGTTAATCCCAAGATTGGGGTGCTGTGGGCGCCAACAGATGGACTACGCTTTCGAGGCTCCTACAGCACTTCGTTCGCACCTCCTCCTTTGGGGCGGGTCGGAGATCCAGGGATCATTGGAAGGGGGATTCCCACGTCAGTGCTCGCTGGGTTAGTTGGAGTCGATATTGGCCAATATCCAACGCTTGATGGAACGAACATGCTGCTGGTTGCGGGTACAAGCCGTGATCTGGATCCGGAAACGTCACAAACTTTCACGATCGGAAGCGACTTCGAAGCCGATTGGACGGATGGCAAATTCTCCGCGAATGCAACCTACTACAATGTCAATTTTCAGGGCAGACTTGGTCAGACGCCCATGCCAGGCAACGTTTTTAGAGAGTTGGCGCCATTCATTGCTTTGGATACTCCCGGCGCCTTCCCTGACGGAACCGTTAGCTTTTTTCCAAGTGAAGATGAGATAGCCACGGTCGTTGAAACGGTATTTGAGCCGATCCGATTTTTGGCAGGAGGCTCTTTGGAAAATGTAGGGGTTATAAACTACGCAAGCGTAACAAGAAATTTGGCAGTCACGAAGACAAGCGGTCTGGATTTTAACATCGACACCGAATTTTATACGGAAATTGGCGCTGTTAATATCGGTTTAAATGCAAACTATATTTTTGATTTTGAGCAGAAAGCGGCCTCGACCTCGCCGGCAGTTAGTGTCCTCAATACCCTTTATAGCCCTACGGATATTAGACTGAGGGCACATTTGGGATTCTCGGGAGAGCGCTTTTCCATGAACACTTTCGTCAACTACATCCCAAGCTATCAAACGGACAGCACGCAAGCGGCCATTCCGATCGATTCATGGACCACGATAGATTTGTTCTTATCGTACGAACTGGGAGACGCCAGCCGCCGATGGCTTGACGGTACTACCTTAAGTTTGTCCGTAACGAACGTGTTTGACGAAGCACCTCCCTATGTCCCTCCTTTGGGACAGTTTGAATTGTCTGGATACGATCCAGCAAATGCATCGCCTGTCGGACGATTCATCGCCTTTGAGATCAGAAAGACATTTTGATTCGGGTTGTGAGCGGTGGTTTGTGTCGAGCACTATATCCGCCTTGGAGCAGAGAAATTAGCCAACCTCCACGAAGTTGGCTCGTTAATCCGCATCTCCTTTGGCAGGGTCCTAGCCTGGATGACAGCGCTTGCGCTGGTCGCCTGCTCATCAGTGTCGTCTGCGAACGGACATGCGCTTTCACTAGACGACTTGTTGCAGATTGAGGGGCTCGGCCGCGCTAAGATTGATCCGACAGGGCGTTGGTTATTTTATGAGAAGATACGCCCATATTCTGATCTTACGGATTTCAGCTTCGGAAATTACCCGATGGGGCAGTCAGGGCATCAGATCTGGCGCTATGATCTAAAAGCCAACGAGGGACCCAGTCTCGTTCCGGGGATAGAGAATGGACCCAGCTCTTATCTCCTCGGCTTTTCTCCCCGCGGGCGCTATCTCGCTTTTGTGCAGTACGACGCTGGTGAAGTATCCTTGGCGGCGTTTGATCTGCAACAAGAGCGCATTGTTGTGGTCGATCGCACGCCTGCCTTAGGAAGGTTCGGCGAGTTTGATCCGGTTTGGATTTCTGAAGATGAGTTGATCTTCGCAGCGCTACCCGTTGGTGAATTGCCATTCCGGACAAGTGTCCGGCCATACGCAGCGAAGATATTCGAGCGTGAATGGCGAGACTCGTGGAGGGGAGATGTGGTCACCGCGCACGAAGTGCGGACACGGGCAGGAAACGGTGGGGAGAGGGTTGCTGGTTCTCTGATAAGGGCCAATGTTCGAACTGGCTCAACAACAATCGTTGCAGAAGGTCTATACACGGACTTGCGCCTTTCGCCCCACGGTGACTTACTCGCGGCGCTCGAGACCTTTAATCCTGGCGCGAGTGATCCACACGAATCTGCGGCTTGGCTCCCGCCTCCTTCTCGGCTCGTGATCTTCAATATTGGATCCGGCGCTCGTCTGACGGCCAGTCCGGAATTGGAGTTCTTTCCTTACACGATTGCGTGGTCTCCTGATGGTCAACGATTGGTGGCATACGGCTGGCCGCTCGGTCAGGCGCCTCGAAACGGGAGATTCCATATCGTCGAACCCGTCTCCGGAGCTACCATCCAATATGATCACAACGGCCTCGAATTAGCATCCGAACGTGAGCGAGGATGGCATCAGCGTCCGGAGCGCACGGTGCTCTTAGGTGATGATCTCGTAGTTTTCGCGAGGCGTATCCCAGAGAATGAGGATCAGGCGCCGCGCTTTGACCATCAAGATGTTCAACCACAAGGCTTGCCGAGCGCCGACTGGTATGCACTCTCCCGGGACGGAAGTACAAGGAACCTCACGGGCGACCTTGCTGAGGTTTCGGCAGTACCAGTGCATGCAGGTCACGAGCAGTTCACGATCTGGGCTTCAGATGGGGTGTACCGGATTTACGCGAATGGGAGCCGCCGCCGACTAACGCCTGAGTTCTCGGGCGGGTTTGCGTTCTTGCCATTTGGAAACTTTGCATCGCGCGCCGGTGTTATCCGGCCGGAATTTGGAAGCGACGCGATGTTCCGTGTTGCAGATGGTGAACAGACAAAAATCGTCATTGTCGATCTTCGAAACGGCCATGAGGGTGAAACGGTCATTGTTAGTGCCCCACCATCGAATGCCGAACCGCTGGCTGGTTCGCTAGCGTCGAAGTCAGTTGTATTCCGCGTGGAGGATGGGCCGATCTCACGGCTTGTACTCACCCGAGCTGATGATTCCGTTCGAGAGATTGACGCAATAAATCAACATTTGAGCCGCGTTGATCCGGGGGAGTGGAGGATCATCTCCTACGAAGTTGAGGATCCAGAGCAAAACTCGACCCCCCAGACGATCGAAAGCTGCGTGCTGCTACCGCCAGGGTATGATGGAGGGCCGCTGCCGCTCATTGTTGAAGTCTACCCGAACGCACGCCCAGCCTGCAGAAATGATAGCCCTAGTATATCGTCTCCCGATCCAACATCAGCGTATCTTTGGGCAGAACGTGGGTATGCGTACGCTCGCCTGACTACACCCCGAGAGCTCATCCGCACGGCTGAGGGTCCGATCGCGGGGATAGACGAACTACTTGATGCAGGCGTCGGTTCACTTGTCGAAGAGGGGTTAGTCGACCCGAACCGTGTAGCGCTTTTCGGCGCAAGCCAAGGTGGGATCTCGGCACTTTACACGGCGGCGTACTCCGACCGTTTCAAGGCGATCATTGCAATGAACAGTTGGGCGGATCTTTTCAGTCACTATTTCGGATCAAGCGGAATCTATACGCATGCCTATGACGAGTATTTCGGAGATTTCACTCGGTATGATAGTGAGAGAGGTACCGATTTCGCCATCGGTCGCACGCCGTTCGAAGACCCCGATATCTATATTCGCAATAGCCCGGTTTTTCTTGCGCCGCAAATAGATGCGCCAGTCATGCTGATCCATTCCGACATGGACGCCTTCCCCATGTCGCAATTTGACGAGATGTATGGCGCGCTAGATAGGGCGGGTAAGGATGTTCGCTATGTTCGCTATTTCGGCGAAGGCCACCGGACATCTAGCCCCGCCAACATACGCGACATGTGGCAGCGCATCGACGCTTTTCTCGCGGAAACAGGCGTCGCGCCCAATGGCGACTAAGAATGCCGGGAAGGGGCCAACCTCCATCCTATCTTGCGCTCGCCGAAGCATTCGTTCGGGAATCCACGGAAACCAAGAGCGAGGGCGAGCTGACCTCATTGTTGGAAGCCATCGCACGTGAAATGGGCTTTCGCTATTACGCGCTCATACATCACGACGACCTTCGGCTTGCTCGTCCCGATCGCATCGATCTGAAGGACTATCCCGCTGCGATCACTGACCGGCTATTCGGCCAATGCCGTTTTCGAGGCGATCCAGTCTTTCGTGGTTGCCTCTATGCCGACAAGGCTTTCGCCTGGTCTGGCCTCGGCTCAATCATCCAACTCGATGCCCAGGACAGGGCGAGCTTCGAGTTCGGCATGCGCGAAGGGTTGAACGAAGGCATCACCGTGCCGCGGATAATGATCGGCGAATGCATGGCTTCGTGCACCTTCGCAGGCACAAATTGCCCCGAAATGGTCGAACGCTATGTCGGCGTGGCAGAAATCATCGGTGCATTTGCGTTCAACGCTGCACGCAGACTGCTCGGGCAGGCCTATCCCAAGCCCGCTCCACGTCTGCATTTGCAGCCGCGGGCGCGTGACTGCGTGGTGCTCGCCGGTCGCGGTTGCTCCAACAAGGAGATCGCCCGCGAACTGGGCATCACCCCGCGGACGGTAGACGGTTACATGACCTTGGCCCGCGAGCTCTTCGAAGCGCATGACCGGACTGAACTCGTGATTAGCGCTATTCTGGCGGGCCAGGTCGGCCTCGAGGAAGTCAAGGCAAGCCGCACCGAGTAAGCGCTCCGTATTCTGCCTCCGCCATTGCTGCTCTCATTGCCGTGTTCAATTCACGGACGGGAGCAACAGATGATCCAGATTATCGATCAAACGGTTGCAGCGGCCCATCGGCCGCTTCTCAGATCCATGCACGCCGACCGCAAGCGTCTCTTCGTCGACCTGTTCGGGTGGGACGTGCCGGTCGTCGACGAAAAGTACGAGATTGACCAGTTCGATACGCCGAGCGCAGTCTATGTCATTGCGACCGACGATTCCGGAGACCACGCAGCCTCCCTGCGGCTTCTCCCCACCGATCGGGCCCACATGCTCGACACGCTCTTCTCGCATCTCTGCCCTTGCGGAGTTCCAAAGGGAATATCGATTTGGGAGAGCACGCGGCTCTGCCTGCCTCAGCGCCACGGTGCGAAGCGCCGCCGCGAACTGCGCAACGAACTGATTTCTGCCATGGTCGATCTCGCTCTCGAACGTGGGATCGAGCGCTATACCGGCGTGCTCCCGGCGGCATTTCGCACCGAAGTTCTGTCAATGGGTTGGCGGGGCGAGCCTCTCGGCCCCGCCGTGGCCATGCCAGGCGGCTCGGTCGGAGCGTTTCTGGTCCACATCGACCCGGATACGCCCGAACGTCTTCGTTGGAGCGGAACCTATACCGGCCCCGCGGAGCCGGTGGCGGCATGAGCGCTCTAGCTGCCTGTCACGCAGCTGCACTTGCCAGCTATGGCTGGTGTACGCTCGACGCTGCGCTGGATCCGGACCTGGTCGTCGCTCTGAAAAGCGATCTCGAGCAGCGCTTCGCCGAGACGCCCCTCTGTCAGGGCGCCTTCTACGGTGAACACACCAAGCGTTTCGGTTCGCTGCTGACGAGATCGCCGGTCGCCGAGCAACTGGTCATGCATCCGCTCGTACTCGAACTGGCCGAGAAGGTGCTCTCGCCCTGGTGCGACCGGATCGCCCTCAATCTCACCCAGGCGATCGAGATTCATCCCGGCGCCCTGCCTCAACTTCCGCACCGCGATCAGGACATGTGGCAAGGCCCCAAAGGCAGCATCGAATATCTGGTCAATGTCATGTGGCCGCTGACGACCTATACGCCCGAGAATGGCGGCACGCGGCTGTGGTCGGGCAGCCATCTCAATCAGGACGTTGCGACATTTTCGGAGAACGATGCGCTGGTGCCGAGTGTTGGGCCCGGCGATGCACTCGTCTTCCTGGGTTCGACCCTGCATGGCGGTGGCGGCAATGTGAGCAAGCTGCCGCGGCGCGGGATCGTAGTCAGCTATTGCCTTGGCTGGCTCAAGCCCTTCGAACTACAATGGCTGGTCTATCCGCCGCAGGTAGCACGGACTTTCTCGCCCGAACTCGCCGCCCTAGTCGGCTATGCCCAGCACCGGCCCAATCTCGGCAATGTCGAAGGGCAATGCCCTTCCATCCTTCTGCGCGACGACGTTCCCGACTTTCTGCCGGCGATCGATGCCTTGCGCCCCGATCAGACGGAAGCCGCTGACCTTTTTGTCCGCTCGCAGATGGGTGAGATGGGATAGATCGTGACGCATCCATTTACCGATCCGGCAGCGATTGCGGCGATCGAGCGCTACGGTCGCTCGGCGCTGGCCTGGGAACTGCTGCGGCGAGATCCGGCCTATCGCGACGCATTCGGCCGGTTGAAAGCTCTGCCATCACCGGGGCAGGCCGCCGATGCTGTCTTCGCGGCGCGCTGGGGGCTGCACTTTCCCTGAAGACCCGTCGCTGTCCTGCGCCACGGTCCGGCCGGTTTGGTCGGCGCGGATCGATCCGCGCGTCCTGGTCGTGCGCGTGGACACGCCAAACGCCGGCGGCTGCCTGCACCCATTCGATCTATGCGAGTTCGAGGCACGCGTTTTGGCGGGTTCAACTCGGGAGTTTGTCCGGATCGATCACGCAGGGATGGTGATCCGCCTGGACGTCACGAACGGAACATTGCTCGACGGCCCCGTTTCGCTGCGCTTCGAGATACCGGAAGGTCGCGGTCTGAACCGCCAGATCGACGCCTTGAACCGGTTCCGCGCTTTGAGGTGCCGCGACTGTCTGCGATCCCCTTCTCGTACTCGCCTGGCCAATCGGTTGCTCGCCTTGCAGGCCTTCGATTTGCGACGCGAAGGCAGGAGCCTGCGATCGATTTCGCAGGCCGTGTTTGGGGAGTGCGACTGGCCGGGCGATGGTGAGCATCGCAAATCGCGCGTCAGGCGGCTCGTCGCGTCAGGAGAAGCGCTGGTGCGGACTGGGCCGGTCTCGATTCTCACCTAGCCGTTTATCAGTATCCTGTATTCACGTCTCGATTGGCTGAACCAGGTCAGCGGGCATCGCATCGACCGCCTGGGCGAGCATCCATATTGAGATGGCTGTTGGATTGCGGCGACCACGTTCGAGCCAGCCGATATAGGCTTGAGAGAATCCTGACCTCTCCGCAGCCTGCTCTTGCGTCAGTCCCTTTTCTTTGCGCAGCCTCGCAAAATTCACCCCAATGACCAATCGCATGTCCATGGGGCCAGAGTCGGGGAATTGCCCGCAGCTAGTTATTCACTATATTGAATAACAGCGAGGGATGAACTGCGTGCTTGCTCTCAAAGAGATCGCGCCTTCGGGCGAACCAGTGACCGGCTATGATCGCGAGCACCTCGTGCTTTACGCGGCGCTTATCGATGCGGACGATGGCGGCGGGGACTGGCGGGAGGTGGCCTCAACGATCATGAAGATCGACGTGCATTCCGCCGGTGCGAAGGACTGCTGGCGCTCCCATCTCGAACGGGCTCGCTGGATCGTCGGCGACGGCCTGGCCGCCGCTCTCGAAGCTTTCGGTTCTCCAGCCGATCTTCCGGCTGACTAAGAGCAGGACCGGCGCCTCGCGCTGACGCGCGACCGCGCTCTACGGCTCGCGCATTCCCGCTCGCCGCCGAGCCCCCTTTTCGGGGTCTCGGCCTTCGGTGACGATCGACTGGCGCATGGGCCCGCTCGCTGAGCGGGCCGGCGGTCGCCGCGCCTCGCGCGCGGCGGCGCTTTGTCGGGGCTCTCCCGGATGCGCGGGATCGGGCGGCGCTCCCGGATAGGCCCGGCGCGCAGGCCGGCAACCCCGGCATGGCCGGGGTGCTCCGCTCCGCTGCGCCCTTGCAGGTGCCGCCCTCCGCTTCATCCGGGCCTCGCCGGTCGCCTGTGCCGCCCGCCCCCGCTTTCCGGGGAGGCCATGCGGGCATTTTGGGGCGGCGAGGAGGACACCGATGGGCAAGGCCGCCACACCTGTTTCGAGCCGCAAATCCCGTATCGGGCGCCGCCTGCGGCGGCGCGATGGCG
Organism: Pelagerythrobacter aerophilus; assembly: GCF_003581645.1. Taxonomy (GTDB): domain Bacteria; phylum Pseudomonadota; class Alphaproteobacteria; order Sphingomonadales; family Sphingomonadaceae; genus Pelagerythrobacter; species Pelagerythrobacter aerophilus. The sequence continues at coordinate 128,359 of NZ_QXFK01000011.1, forward strand.
GCGTGGCCGCGCGGCCCCGCGCCAATCTCTATGAGGAAGTGACCGCCAAGATCATCGCCGAACTCGAGGCCGGACGTCTGCCGTGGGTGCAGCCTTGGGGGACCTCCTGCACCGGCCCCGCCCTGCCGCGCAACGCGCTCACCGGACGGCCCTATTCGGGCATCAATATCTTGATGCTGTGGGGCGCGGTCATCATGCACGACTGGCCTACGCAGAGCTGGCTCACTTTCCGGCAGGCGCGCGAAGCGGGCGGATGCGTTCGCAAGGGCGAGCGCGGGACCATGGTGGTCTATGCCGACCGCTTCGTCCCCGAAGCCGAAAAGGCGCGTGCGATGCGCGAGGGCGACGAGGCCAAGCCCGTTCCCTTCCTCAAGCGCTTCACTCTCTTCAACGCCGCCCAATGCGACGGCCTGCCGGCCGATCTGGCTGCCGACCCGCCCCCGCTGCCCGAGCGTGAAATCGTCCCCGTCGCCGAACAGGTGATCGCCGCGAGCGGGGTCGAGTTCCGCATCGGCGGCGCGCAGGCCTTCTACGCTCCCGCCGCCGACTATGTGCAGGTTCCCCCGCAGCCCGCCTTCTTTGCGCAGATCGACTACTATCGGACCTGCCTGCACGAGCTGACCCACGCCACCGGGCATCCCAGGCGGCTCTGCCGCGACCTTTCGGGCCGCTTCGGTTCCAAGCCCTACGCCCGCGAGGAACTGGTCGCCGAAATGGGCTCGGCCTTCCTTTGCGCCGCGCTCGGCATCGTCCCGACCGTGCGCCATGCCGACTATGTCGGCTCGTGGCTCGACGTGCTGCGCGAAGACGACCGCGCGATCTTTCGCGCCGCCAGTCAGGCGAGCAAGGCCGCCGACTGGCTGCTCGCCTGCCATCGCGACACGCGGGAGGCGCGCGCCGAAGCGAGGGCGGCGGCATGATCCTGCTCCCGCCCGAACTGCACGCCGCCTTGCGCACCAACGCCGCTTGCGCGCTCGCTGCCGAGGCGCGCGGCGAGCGCTTCGATCCGGCTCCAGTGGTAAAGTTCTTCAATCCCGTGGGGTCGGCCACATGGCTCGCGAGCGAACTCGCCGAAGACGGCGACACGCTGTTCGGCCTTGCAGATCTCGGCTTCGGGACGCCCGAACTCGGTATCTTCTCGCTCGCCGAACTGGCCTCGGTGCGGCTGCCCTTCGGCCTCGGCATCGAGCGCGACATCGCCTTCGCCTCCCATTTCCGCCTGTCGGTCTGGACCGGCTGGGCGCGCCGCGCCGGATCGATCCCGCTCGCAGAAACTCTTCTCCGCCGCGCTTCGCGCAGCGTCACCGGATTTCCGCCGGACGGCGGATAACGCGCGGCGCGTCTCGCCGCACACGCAAGCCGGTCCGCCCTCCATGCAAGAACGACGGACCGGCGCTCACAAGGAGCAAGACCCATGAAACTCGACTTTATCGACCTTGGCAATATCGCCGAATGTCCCATGAACATGCGCCGCGCGCGTAAGGCGCCCGATGTTGCCGACATCCTGCCCACCATCCGCAAGCGCGGCGTGCTCGTGCCGGTGATCGTCCGGCCTGCCGCCGAGGAAGGCCGCTTCGAGATCGTCGCCGGGCGGCGGCGCATCCACGCCGCACGCATCGCCGCAGGGGAGGATGGAGCCGATCCCGAATTGGCGCGCGTGCCAGCCGCGATCATGGAAGCGGGCGACGATGCCGCAGCGCTCGAAGCTTCGCTGATCGAGAACATCGCCCGGCTCGACCCCGACGAAGTGACCCAGTGGGAAAGCTTCGTCCGCCTCGTAAGGCAGGGCCGCTCGCTCGAGGACATCGCCGCGACCTTCGGCCTGCCCGAACTCGCCATCCGCCGCGTGCTCGCGCTCGGCAATCTCCTCCCGCGCATACGCGAACTCTACCGCCGCGAGGAGATCGATGCCGCAACAGTGCGCCACCTGACGCTTGCCAGCAAGAATCAGCAAAAGGCTTGGCTCGCATTGCTCGCGGATCCCGATCTCCACGCGCCGCGCGGCCACCAATTGAAGGCATGGCTGTTCGGCGGACAGGCGATCCCCGTGCGCCACGCTCTGTTCGACCTCGACGGCTATGACGGCACCGTGCTCGGCGACCTGTTCGGCGAAGAGCGGTATTTCGCGGATGCCGATGCCTTCTGGGCCGCGCAGAACGCCGCCGTCGAAGCGCGCAAGGCCGACTATCTCGAACAAGGCTGGAGCAACGTCGTGATAGTTCCGCCGGGCGACTATTTCCACCATTGGGAATACGAGAAGACCCCCAAGCGCAAGGGCGGGCGCGTCTATATCGCGCTGCGTTCTACCGGCGAGGTGAGTTTCCACGAGGGCTATCTTACCCGCAAGGAAGCCCGCCGCCTCGCCGAAGGCCGCAAGCCGGAGAGTGAGGACAAGCCTGCCCGTCCGGAAATGACCGGACCGCTCGCGGCCTATGTCGACCTTCACCGCCATGCAGCCCTGCGCGCCGCGCTTGTCGGTCATCCGCAGATGGCGCTACGATTGATGGTCGCGCACGCGATTGTCGGGTCGCATCTCTGGCGCGTGACGCCCGAGCCGCAGGCGACCCGGAGCGATGCGGTGCGCGAAAGCGTCGAAACCTGCCGGGGCGAAACTGTGTTCGATGCCGAGCGGCGCGCGGTGCTCGACCTGCTCGGTTTCTCGAAAGAGGAGCCGACCGTGACCGGCGGCAACGGCGACGATTACGGCGCGACCGGCGTGTTCCTGCGCCTGCTCTCGCAGCCGGACGACGCCGTGCTGCGCATCGTGGCCGTCACCATCGGCGAAACCCTCGCGGCGGGCAGCGCCGTGATCGAAGCCGTTGGTTCGGAACTTGCGCTCGACATGGCCGAATGGTGGACGGCGGACGAAGCCTTTCTGACCCTCGTCCGCGACCGCGAGGTGCTTGGTGCGCTGCTTGCTGATGTCGGAGGCGAAGCGCTGGCCTCCGCCAATGCGGGCGAGAAGACCAAGACGCTGCGCACGATCATTCGCGATTGTTTGAGTGGCACCAATGGTCGCGAGAAGCGCGAAGGCTGGGTACCGCGCTGGATGCGCTTTCCGCCGGCTTACTATACAGAGAGAGGGGGCGTTCCGACCGCCGTCGCCCATGGCCGGGCCGTGGCGGCGCGCGATCAGCTCGCCGAACAGGAAACCGAAGGGCGGAAACCCGACAGCGAAGACATGCCGCTCGCGGCGTGATGGGAATGGGGCGGCGATTAGCCGCCCCATTTCATCAGACTACCATTCTACTGCGACTCGCAGGTTTGACTTCTATCCAAAACCCTTAGCCGGACTTTGCTTCACTTGCATTTGTTAAACCGGCCAAAGATTTGCCGGGTATCCGGCTTGTCTGCTAGTCGGCGATGGTCGATTACGAACGGCAGCGGGCTGGATGGGCCCGCTCGGTCCTGAGGGGGAAAGTTTGTCGAAGTCTGGTCTCGCCGAGCTGGTTTCCGCCTATGTGACGGCCACGCGCAAACTCGCCGCTACGTCCGGCTCCAACGAAGCCACATACTATCCCGATATTCGCAATCTTCTCGCCGCCATCCTCAAGGCCGGGCGCCTGCCATTCGACGTGCGGGTAAACACCTCTGAAAGCCGGGGCCGGGGCGTCGACATGCCGGATTTCGTTCTCGGAGACGGCGGCTTCGTGGGCGTTTACGGCGAAGTGAAACTGCCTGATGCCTCGCTCGAAGACATGGCGGCCTCCACGGCCCAGAACGATCAGATAGGCCGCTACCTCTCCGCCACCGGCGTGGTGCTCCTGTGCAATATCCGCGGTTTCGGCCTGCTGACCGTCAAGCCTGGCGCGACGCGCGAACGCGGTGTTCCAGTTGGTCCTGAAAATCGCGAACTCATCAAGACGGTCGATCTGTGGTCGGCAATGAGAGGCTCCGGCAAGCACCTTGCCGACGAAGAGATCGTTGCCGAGTTTGCCGCAATCGTCGACCGGGCGGTAACCGACTTCGCGCCGCTTGCTGACCCTGCCGACCTTGCAAAGGTGCTTGCCCGGCAGGCGCGGGATGCCAAGGATGCGATGCCTGGCGACCTTCGCCCGATTTCCGTCTTGCTCGATGACTTCGCCCTGGCGCTCGGCCTATCCTTCGATCTCGACGACGAGAAAGGCGATCGCTTCTTTCGCGGCTCGCTCATCCAGACGGCCTTTTACAGCCTCTTCGCTGCGTGGATTCTGTGGGACCGCGATGCGTCCAAGCCAGACAATCCATTCACCATCAATGACGCAGAAGGCTATTTGCGAATCCCGTTCCTTCAGGAACTCTTTCACGATCTGCGCTCGCCGCGATATCTACGCCAGCTCGATCTGGCGGTGCATCTCGAGCGAGCCGTGGCAACGCTCAACCGGGTCGATCTTAGTCTTTTCAAGCAGCGGATGTCGTTTCCCACCGCATCGGGACACAGCCCGACCGTGGCGGCGATCACCTATTTCTACGAGCCGTTTCTCGAAGCGTTCGACCCCGAGCTTCGTGAAGAGCTGGGGGTCTGGTACACCCCGCCGGAGATCGTCCACTATCAGGTCCGCCGTGTTCATCATCTCCTGAAGACCGAACTGGGCATCGCACGCGGTCTCGCAGCCAACGAGGTCGTCGTGCTCGATCCGTGCTGCGGCACCGGCGCCTATCTCCTCGAAGTTGCCCGCTGCATCAACGACGAGCTCGTACTCGAAGGCGCTGACGACACGCTGGCGCTGGAGCTGCTCGATGCACTTACGAAGCGCGTGATCGGCTTCGAAATCCTCACTGCTCCGTTCGCCGTAGCGCAGCTTCAGCTCTTCATCCTCCTCGCCGACCTGGGTGCTGCACCCGCGCCCGATCAGCGGCTATCGATTTTTCTGACCAATGCCCTGACCGGCTGGTCGGACGAGCGCGATGTCAAGATCACGTTCCCCGAAATGAAGGACGAATTCGACGCCAGCCAGAGCGTCAAGCGCGATGCCAAGATCATCGTCGTGCTGGGCAACCCACCCTACGATCGCTTCGCTGGCGTTGCGCAGGCGGAAGAGGCCGAACTGGTCGCTGCCTACAAGGGCGTGCGCCTGCAAATCCAGCGGGAGAAGGACGGCACCATCAAGCGAGACCGGATGGGCAATCCGGAAAAGAAGCAGATCGGCAACAGCGAACTCTACGACGTCTGGGGTGTACGCAAGCAGCTGCTGGACGATCTCTATATCCGTTTCTTCCGCATGGCCGAAGAACGGATCGGGGTATCGGCCGAACGGGGTGTGGTCTCGTTCATTTCGAACTCGAGCTGGCTCACCGGAAGGTCCCATCCGATGATGCGCCAGTCGCTGCTGCGCAATTTCGACGAGCTCTGGATCGACAATCTCAACGGCGACAAGTTCAAGACGGGCAAGGTTATCCCGCGAGGTTTGCCCGGCGAGGGAACGCGCGATGACAGCGCCTTCACCACCGAAATGGACCCGAGAGGAATCCAGCCCGGAACAGCGATCGCGACCTTCCTGAAGAAAAGCGGCGAGTCGGCAGGCCAGACCGCGACCGTCCATTTCCGCGAATATTGGGGACCGGCGGCGAATAAGAGGCTCGCGCTCAATGCGAGCCTGCCGGATGGCACACCGCCTGCAGGCGCAGACAATCCCGCCTACGAAGCCATCGCACCGTCGATGGAGAACCGTTGGCGCCTGGCCGTCCTTGAACTGGAAGGCGGCTACGAAAGCTGGCCGGCCCTGGACGAGCTCTTCCCCGAGATGATCCAGGGCGTAAACGCCAATCGCGGCGTCGAAGGCACGGTGATCGATTATGATGCGGCGGCACTGTCGACGCGCATGCAAAGCTATTTGAACGCCGACACCTTCGAGTCAGCAGCCGCGTTGGTTCCGGCCATGGCGAAAAAGTTTGCCGGCTACGACGCGAAGAAGGCGTGGGACGAGTTGCATCCGGCTGGATTTGCCGAAGGCAAGATCGAGCCGATCCTGATGTTCCCCTTCGATCAGCGCTTCATCTACTATGAGACCGAGCATAAGCTGCTCAATCGCCCCCGCGGGGAATTCGCCAAGCTGCTCGCCGACAATGAGTTTCTGATCACTGTGCCGGAGCCGCGCAAGGCGTCGGAAACGCGGCCGCTCTTCGCGCAAACGCTGGTGAATTTGCACGTCCATGAGCGAGGCTCCGTGGTTATTCCGCGTGATGTGGAAGGCCACGGTCTGTTCGCAGGGAGGCTGGCCAACATCGCCGAGCCTGCCTGGACCGCCTTCAGGGATGCGTTTGGCCTTTCGGGCCGGCGCGAAGACGAGGATGCAAAGGATTTTGTAGGGCAGTTGCAGCGCGTCATCCTCGCGCTGCTGCACGCACCCGCATATCAGAGCGATCACAAGAGCGCGCTTTCGGCAGACTGGGCCCATCCGCCGGTTCCGCGCGACAAGGAGCTGTTCGACAAGCTTGCCGCGGCCGGCACGAAGGTGACAACCTTGCTCGATGCCAGCGTGCCGGCGGGAGCGCTTATGCGCGAACTGCTCGGAGAGCAGATGGGAACGCTCGGCACATTGCGGCGATCCGACGGCGCGCAGGTGCGGCCGCAGGACCTGAAAATTACCGTCGGCTATTGGGGCGGATCCAAAGGCCGATGGCTTCCCCGCGAGCCGCATAGCGAAGAAGTCACGCTTGATATCCTCGGCGAGAGGACGGGAGACCTATACCTCAACGACGACTGCTATTTCGCCAATGTGCCCGCGGCGGTGTGGCAATACCAGCTTGGTGGCTACCCCGTGCTGAAGAAATGGCTCGGATATCGGCAAGCCGATCGCCGCAAGGATAGTCCCCTGACACTGGCCGAAGCGAAATGGCTGCGTTCGGTTATCCAGCGGATCGCGGCGCTTGTCGCGATCGGCGCGGACCTCGATTCTTTGTATGCGAAGGCGTCCGAGATCGCGTTTACGGCCGAGGAACTCGGTCTGCGCAAGTGAGCTCGCGCGTAGGGCAGATGGCGGATCGCTGTCCGTTTCCGGTTGCCGTTCTTCCACCGGTGCTTGCCTGAAGCTTGCCCGACCGCCGAGCCAAAGTCTCCACTCTTGCCGCTGAACCGCTGCCGCGACCTCTTCCGATAGCGGTTTGCCGAAGCCCGTCCTTCCTGGCGCAACGGCGCCTGCGAACCTTCTTCCCCGGCGCGGGTCCACGCCTTCCTCGCGAGACAAGAAGCTTCGCTTTCGCCGTCCTCCGCTGACGCTGGCCTCGCGGTGCGCCCCGTCCGGCCCACGGCCTGTCAACCGCATCGAGGCCGCATGGGGCGGTATCGAGACAGCATCAGGAGAATTGACATGGCCCAGATCGGAACTTTCACCAAGAACGCAGACGGTTCCTTCGTCGGAGAGATCGTTACGCTTTCAGTCCAGGCGAAGAACGTTCGCATCACGCCCGAAGACGACCGCGCAAGCGAAAATGCGCCCAGCCATCGCGTCACCGTCGGCCGCGCCGAGATCGGCGCCGGATGGGCGAAGACCTCGAACGAGGGGCGCGACTATCTCGGTCTCAAATTCGACGATCCGAGTTTCACTGCTCCCATCTATGCCAATCTGTTCGAAGAGACGGATGGCAAGACCCATTCGCTGATCTGGTCGCGCTCGAGCCGCCGCTCGAACGACTGACCGCTTCGGGGCCGCGCCTTCGGGCGCGGTCTCCTTTACTGGGGTGTCGAAATCGCCCTCCCTCAATTCGACACTCCCCGAACCGGGGCAGGTTGGGCTTCATCGGTGCCGAGCGCCGCGCATCGCGGCGAGACGCATGGATGAGGCCACATGACCGAAGACGACGAAGTCGATCGCGCGCGCCGGGCACAGCGCGGCTCTCCCTTTCTCAGTCCCGAGCAGGCCGCGCATTATCTTGGCCTTTCCACCCGCACCTTGCAGGAGCATCGCAGCGCCGGAACGGGACCGCGCTTCCGGCGCCATTCGCGCCATATCCGCTATCATATCGACGATCTCGATGCCTGGTCGAAGGGCGTTGCGGAAAGCGGCGGTCATGACTGACGACCGCTCTTCAAGCGATCGCATGCCTCTCCTCCAATGGGGCGCTGCTCTGCGCGCGGCAAAGACGCGGCGACGTAGATTGAAGCGCAAAGCCTATGCGCTCGGCATTCTCGCGACTGCGCTTGCGATCACGATCATATGGAAACCTCGGCCATTGCTGGTGTGGAATGCCAGCGCCAGCGCGCCCATCGGCCTTTACACGGTCGGTGGGCGGGGCTGGATCGCGCCGGGCGATATGGTCGTCGCCCGCATGCCCGAGCCCTGGCGCAGTTTCGCTGCCAGGCGGCGTTACCTGCCGCACAATGTGCCGCTTGTGAAACGCGTCGTCGCGGTGTCCGGGGACATGGTCTGTGCGCATGGCAGGGCCATATTCGTCAATGGAAAGCAGGTCGCCGCGCGCGCGAGGAACGATGGCGCTGGACGGACGATGCCATGGTGGAACGGGTGCATCGTACTAAGGGACGACACCGCTTTTCTGCTGATGGAAGACAACGCCTCGTCCTTCGATGGTCGCTATTTCGGGCCGACTTCCTCTTCCGACATCATCGGCAAGGCGCAACTGATATGGCCCGGTTGAGCTGCCTCATCGCCGCGCTTGCCCTCATTGCAAGCTCGCCCGCGGCGGCCGATCCGGTCGATCGCTGGCGCACCTATATCGCCGAAGCCGCCGCGCGTTTCGACATACCGGGCGCATGGATCGAGCGCGTCATGCGGGCCGAAAGCGGCGGCAGAACCACGCTCGATGGCCGTCCGATCGCCAGCCACGCCGGCGCCATGGGGCTGATGCAACTTATGCCCGGCACTTGGGCAGAGATGCGCGCTTCGCTGGCGCTCGGCTCCGATCCCCACGATCCGCGCGACAACATTCTCGCCGGCGCTGCCTATCTGCGCCGGATGTACGATCGTTTCGGCTATCCCGGCCTTTTTGCCGCCTACAATGCGGGTCCCGCACGCTATGCCGAGCATCTCACTACGGGGCGAGCTCTGCCGCAGGAAACCCGAGCCTACCTGACAATGGTGGGCGCAGCGTCCGCCGCGGAGACTACATCGCCCCAGACTGTTCAGACCCGCCTGTTCTTTCTCGGCGGCAGCAAATCGGAAGATTCAGCGGCGCATTCTGCCACCAAAAACCCTTCGGATATCTTTGTCGTGTTGTCGCCGGGTGCGCAGACCACCGACACGAAGTAGCGGATTTTCGGTGCTCGCGCGTCTATACATATGTAAGCACCATACGCATCGAACGGAAAGCGACCTTGAATTGGACCCTGTATAGCGTGGCACTGGCTCTCGCGGCGCGACTTAGCGCCGGCGGCCGCGCCGCTGTGTGCCGGGCGAGCCGTCCGCGAATTAGCACCTGCCGGATCTGAACCGGCATTCGCGCCGCGCCTTTTGCGGTCCGCTCAATTTCCAGTTTCGAGTTGCATAATGCCCCATACTCACGTCCGGCCTGCGCCGAAATCTCATCCGCAATCTGCGGCTAGTTCTACTTCCAAACCGGCTCGCGAGACTCTCGTACGCCTTGCTGTGGAAGCCGATCATTGCAGTGAAGTTCTCCCTCGCGTGCTCGGAATCGGCGCTCAGCAATCGCTCATTCCATCAACAATTGCATACGAATGTGAGTACGAACGTCTCCGGATAGAAGTCGATATTGGCGGGTTGGAGGCGCATACAGGCGCGCTTCTGGCGGCACGCATAGAACGGATTATCTCGGTTCGTTCGGTCGAATTGGTTGCAGGCCTTGCTCCGCCTTCGCCTGGATCGACCAACAAGATCTGAGCTTTCGCGCTGTGATTCTGCCGGTCCAAAAAAGGGTGTGCAGCCTCTGTCTTCGAGGCCCTGCGCATTGACGCACTCCCTCGGACTTGCCTGGTCGCTGAGAAGCGATGGGTGACCGGGAAGGGAGAGTTGGGGCTGGTGGGGCGTAAGGCAAGATAAAGCAATGGTGCCAGCCCTGCGGTCTGTCTCCATAAGTCTTTGTTTGCACATCGTATTATGGAAGCCAGCTTGGCACCCCGCCGGGATAAATGGTGCCACGATAGGCTCTATCCCGCACGATTCCTTCGCTTTTCTGGCACCGGTTTTCATGGCGCTCCCGCACGCCCATGCTGGCCCCTGAACGGCAGTTCTCGCGAGGACCGGCATGAACAAGGATGACGAAATCGAGCCCCGCCTGGGCCGCATGCGCGGCCCGGGAAAACCCAAAGGGAAAAAGTATCTTCACCGTGTGCTGGCGGCCGCCAATCTTGCACGCGGCGGCAGCGGTGCTCCCGCGCGGCGGGGCCGCTTCGATGGGAGCCGGATGGGGCGCGGCGCGGCCGCCGGCCGGATGCTCGCGAGCCGCGATGCTACCTCCGCCTTCCGCCAGCGCCGCGTCATCATCAAGTCGAGGATCGTCAAGCTCGGCGGAAAAGGGGCGGCCGCGGCGCAGGCGCATCTGCGTTATGTCGAACGCGACGGCACGACCCGCGATGGCGAGCGCGGGCGGCTTTACGGCGCCGAGACCGACAAGGTGGACGGGAAGACGTTTCTCGAGCGCGGCGCCGGCGACCGTCACCAGTTCCGTTTCATTGTCTCGCCCGAAGACGGCGCGGAATACGAGGATCTGAAGCCGCTCACCCGCCGGTTGATGACGCGGATGGAAGAGGACCTTGGAACGAAGCTCGACTGGGTCGCGGTCGACCATTTCAATACCGGCCATCCGCATACCCACATAATCCTGCGCGGCAGGGATGATCGCGGCAAGGATCTCATCATCGCCCGCGATTACCTGACCAGCGGCATGCGCGAGCGCGCCGCCGAACTGGTCGATCTCGATCTTGGGCCGCGCACCGAAAACGAGATCAAGGCGAGATTGCGGGCCGAGGTAGAGCAGGAGCGGTTTACCAGCATCGACCAGTCGCTGCTGCGCGAGGCCGATGCCGATGGAATGGTCGGCGCGGCAGGCCGGAATGCGTTCGAGCAGAGCCTGCGGATGGGCCGGCTGCGCAAGCTCGAACGGCTCCGGCTCGCCGAGCCGGTGAGGAACACGGGATGGCGGCTCGATCCCAATCTTGCCGATACCTTGCGCCGGATGGGCGAGCGCGGCGATATCATCCGGACCATGCAGCGCGGCTTTGCCGCCCGGGGAACCACGCCCGCTCTGGCCGACCAGGCAATCTACGATCCCGGTGCAAGCGATGCGCGCCCGCTCATCGGCCGGGTGGTCGAACGCGGCTTTGCCGACGAACTCAATGACCGCCATTACCTGCTGGTCGAGGCGACCGACGGGCGCAGCTATTATGCCGCCATCGGCAAGGGCGAGAATGTCGATCCGCTGGAAAGCGGGGCGATCGTCCGGATCGAGCCCGTATCGCGAAGTCCGAGGCAGGCGGACCGGACCATTGCCGAAGTGGCCGCCGCCAATGGCGGCCGTTACGATGTCGATGCGCATATGGCATTCGACAGCCGCGCGACCGAAGCTTTCGTCCAAAGCCATGTTCGCCGGCTCGAAGCGATCCGGCGGCTCACGGGGGGCGTCGAGCGCAGGCCCGATGGAAGCTGGATCATCGCTCCCGACCATCTCGACCATGCAAGTGCCTATGAGGCCGCGAAGGCCGGGGATCGGCCGGTGGCGGTGGAAGTGCTGTCGTCCGAGCCGCTCGAGAAGCTGATCGAGGGAGACGCCGCGACATGGCTCGATAGCGAACTGGCGGCGAAGGAACCCGAGGCCCTGCGCGATGCCGGTTTCGGCAGGGCGACGCGCGATGCGCTGGCGCGGCGCCGGCGATGGCTGCTGGCCGAGGGGCTCGCGCAAGAGGAAGGCGGCAGGTTCGAACTGCGCAAGGGCGCGATTGCAGCGCTGCGCCGCCGCGAATTGCTGCGTCTCGGGTCCGAGCTTGGCCGCGAATTGGGCAAGCCGTTCGCCGAGGCCGACACGGGTTCGGCCATTTCCGGTATCTATCGCCGCCGGGTGGATGGGCTTGGCGGCCGTTATGCGCTGGTGGAGACATCGAAGGAGTTCACGCTCGTTCCCTGGCGGCCGGTGCTGGGTCGCCATGCTGGCAAGAATGTCTCGGGGGTCATGCGCGATGGCCCGATCAGCTGGACCTTCGGGCGCGGCCGAAGCGGTCCGGGTATTTCCTGAACTGGGTCAATCCACCTTGGCGTTCAGTTGTCCCTGGAGATCGGCGATGCTTTCGATGATCGCCTCGAAGGATGGAGGCTTTGCGAATATCATGGCCGCCATTGCCGCATAATCGCGCCGCAAATCGTCGGTCATGGCGCCTTCGGGGCACAGCGCGAAGGTGGGCGGCTCTGCGCTCGCAAGGTCGAAATCGGGACGATTGAAGAAAGTGCGCGCATGCGCGACGCAATCGGCGCCGAGCGCCGTGTCCCCGATCGCGCGCGCGCCGACGGGCGAATCCAGCAAAGCATGCAGGTCGTAATAGTGACGGGAAATGCGGTGGCCGCCGCCGCGCAATTCTCCCCGGATTTCATACCAGCGGCGCAGGCCATGGAGAATGACCACCTTGTCCCAGAACGTCCGTTCGGGATCGACGATCGTCACATTGGGCACCGCAAGGTCGAGCCCGGGCGCGTCCTCGTCGGCATAGGGCCGGATCGTATGGACGGCATGGGGATCGAGCGCCGATTTGGCTCCGGACTCGATCTTGACCGACTTGTCGATATAGCCGTCCGCCGGCGTGGCCGTCGGATAATGGACCAGCAGGGTCTGGCTGTCTTCGTCATGCGCGGCGACGCGGAAATGGTCGGCGGGCAGGCCGGTGCGTGCGGCGGCATCGGCGACAAGTCCGTTCAGGCCTTCGAGCAGTTCGCCATTGATATAGGTTTCGCAGGCCTCCTTTATCGCATCGAGCGAGCGCTCGCGCTTCTTGCGGCTGAGCGCTTGCAGCTCTTCGACCGAATGGGCCTGGCCAAGATCGTCGCGAAAGACGGTGACGTCGATGTCTTCGGAAAATCGCCGGATCAGGCCGAAGCCTTTCGACAGCGAGGTCCCGCCCTTGAAGAGCAGGCGCGGGCCTGTGCCGAGCCCGTTGAAGAGGGCATCGAGCGTCCAGCAGACCCAGAAGTCCTTTTCGGCGTTTTGCGGCGTGGTCCCGAGCCGCTGCGCGGTCGCGGTGAACAGGCCGGCGCGGCTTTCCTCATCCGCGGCGAGGATTTCGTCGAAGGCGGGATTCACCTTGCCGTCACTTCCTCTTGCACAAGCGGCTTCAGCAGCTCCTGCATCCACGCGGGCAGGGTCTGCATGCCGTCGCGCAGGTCGGCGCGCAGTTGCGCTCCCTGCCTGTCATCATCGAGCAGCTTGCGCAGCCTGTTCCTGAGTGCCGGCAATGCGCCATCCTGGTCGGCCGTGTCGCGCAGCCAATGCAGCGCCTGGACGATCCGCATGGCCGGCCGGCCGGCCCAGTAGAGCTTGCTGGCCGCGGTCGGGCGAAAGGTAATCTCGAGATTGCCGAGACGGATCGGCTTGAGCCGGGCATCGCTATGCACGGTGATTTTTGCCGGTACGGCATTGGTCAGGCCGAGATCGTTGGCGGCGGTCATCCCGTCGACCAGCACCCGGATCTGATCGCGCCTGGCGATCGCGTCGATGACCGCCCGCGGATCGGGCGGGCTGTCCTGCCGGGTCAGGCTGTTGGGCCGGGGCCGGTCGTAGAGGCCGCGCTCGATCCGCCGCAGCGTGCCGGCGGCCACCAGGCGCTGCAGCGCCTTGTCGATCGCGTCGCGCGTGCCGAGATCGGCGAAATCCGCCGCGGTCCACACCGCCCGGGCGGGACCGTCGGAAATACGCGCGAGAATGCGACTCTTGAGGCTGGTTGCATCGCTCATGTCCGAAGCATGTATACATTTTTCGGACAAATGGCCATGCGCTTGTCCGAAATATGTACGCAAATTTCGGACAGGCTACAGCCGCTTCCCTGTTGCTGCTTCGAGCCGCGCTTTCCCGCGTCGAGGCCGTAATTCACGCGGGAGCTCGATAGGGCAACCCTGCGGGGCATGGACCGGGGAGGCATCCCGCTACCCGGCCGGAGCCCCGCAATGACCCCGACCAAACTGCTCATCGGCCAGATTCTCGTCGTATTCGCGATCGTGCTCGCAGGGCTATGGGCCGCGACCCAATGGGCGGCGTCGATGCTCGGCTATCAGCCGCAGCTCGGAGCGCCCTGGTTCACCGTATTCGACATGCCTGCCTACCGCCCCTGGCAGCTCTTCGCATGGTGGTATCATTACGAGGCCTATGCGCCCCATGTCTTCGACAAGGCCGGGACGCTCGCGGGGGCGAGCGGGTTCGTCGGCTGTGGCGCGGCGATCTTCGGTTCGCTCTGGCGCGCGCGGCAGCGGCGCCACGTCACCACCTATGGCTCTGCCCGCTGGGCCGAGCGGCGGGATATCGCGCGCGCCGGCCTGTTTGGCGATGCCGGCGTCTTTCTTGGTCGCAAGGACGGGCGCTATCTGCGCCATGACGGTCCCGAACACATCATGGCCTTTGCCCCGACCCGCTCGGGCAAGGGAGTCGGCTTGGTGGTGCCGACCTTGCTGGGTTGGACCGGCAGTGCGGTCATTCACGACATCAAGGGCGAGAACTGGCAGCTGACCGCCGGCTGGCGTGCGCGCTTCTCGCATTGCCTGCTGTTCAATCCGACCGATGCGCGATCGGCGCATTACAATCCTCTGCTCGAAGTCCGGCGCGGCGAATACGAGGTCCGCGACGTCCAGAACATCGCCGATATCCTGGTCGACCCGGAAGGCGCGCTCGAGAGGCGCAATCATTGGGAAAAGACCAGCCATTCGCTGCTGGTCGGGGCGATCCTCCACGTTCTCTATGCCGAAGAGGAAAAGACGCTCGCGCGCGTTGCAACCTTCCTCTCCGATTCGCGGCGGGCTTTCACCGCGACCTTGCGGCGAATGATGAGCACCAACCATCTGGGAACCGAGGAAGCGCCGCAGGTCCACCCCGTGATCGCATCGGCCGCGCGCGAAGTGCTCAACAAGTCCGAGAACGAGCGCTCGGGCGTGCTTTCGACCGCGATGAGCTTCCTGGGTCTCTATCGCGACCCGACCGTTGCCGCTGTCACCTCGCGCTGCGACTGGCGCATCGCCGATCTTGTCGATGCATCGCGGCCGGTCTCGCTTTACCTCGTCATCCCGCCATCCGATATCAGCCGGACCAAGCCGCTGGTGCGCCTCGTGCTCAACCAGATCGGCCGCCGCCTCACCGAGACGCTCGATGGCCAGGATGGCAAGGATCGCCGGCATCAATTGCTGATGATGCTCGATGAGTTTCCGGCTTTGGGGCGGCTCGACTTCTTCGAGACCAGCCTTGCCTTCATGGCCGGCTACGGCATCCGCGCCTTCCTCATCGCCCAGAGCCTCAACCAGATCGAGAAGGCCTATGGCGAGCACAACGCGATCCTCGACAATTGCCATGTGCGCGTCGCCTTCGCGACCAATGACGAACGCACCGCGCAGCGCGTCTCCGATGCGCTCGGCACCGCGACCGAGCAGCGCGCGATGCGCAATTATGCCGGACACCGGCTCGCCCCCTGGCTCGCCCATGTCATGGTCAGCCGGCAGGAGACTGCCCGCCCATTACTGACGCCGGGCGAGGTGATGCAATTGCCGCCCGCCGACGAGCTCGTGCTGGTCTCCGGAACGGCGCCGATCCGCGCGAACAAGCTTCGCTACTACGAAGACCGTAATTTCACGAGCCGGCTGCTTCCTGCTCCCGAGCCTTTCCAGGCCTCCTCCGGGACCGCTCCGGGACAAGTCCAGCAAGCCTATCCCGACTCTCCGGCCACGAGGCCGCATGACTGGATAGGCAGCACGGGCAAACCCGATCCGCGGCTGGCGCCTGCGGAAGACATGCCGGGCGAAGAGGAAGAGGCTGGCGGCCTTCAGCAGCAGCGCCACCCCGGTATCGGAGAAGAGCAGAGTGCGAAGCAGGAGGAGCCCCGGCAGCTCGAACTGATCGGTAGCGACAGGGACGAGGACAATAGCACGGCCGACAGCCAAGCGATGAACCGCGTGCGAGGGCTGAGTGACATAGCGCGCGGCCATGCGCTCAATGAGAGCAGCTCGCGCGATCTGATGCCGGGATTGTGAGCCGATGAAGTTTCGGCAAAATCTCTATATCGACCGGGAAGTCAGCAATGCGCTGGAAGCGCTTGCCGCCGGACCGGGCACGACCAAGAGCGGCATCGTCAACGAAGCGCTTGGCCAGTATTTCGCCGGGCGCGGCACCAAGCAGATCGACGATCTCCTCAAGCTCCGGCTCGATCGCATGTCGCGTGAAACCGGCCGGATCGCGCGCGATGTCGAGATACTGCTCGAAAGCCTGTCGCTCTTCATCCGATACCAGCTGACGGTGAGTGCGCCCTTGCCCGAAGCGGATTCGGCCGCGCGCGCGCTGGGCAATGAACGCTTCGAAGCCTTCGTGTCGCAAGTGGGCCGGCAGATCGCAGCCGGCAAGCGCTCGATCGGGCCCGAAGAGCAGACGGAATTGCAGCCGTGAGCGCTTCGCTTCCCTTGGAGCGCCGCCGGGCGATGCTGTGCACCGCCATGGGGCCGGCGATTGCCGCGGCCCTCTCCGATCCGCGCGTCATCGAGATCATGGTCAATCCCGACGGGGCGCTGCGCGTCGATCTGCTCGGCGAAGGCCGGGTCGATACCGAAGTGCGGTTCGAACCGGATCAGGTCGAGCGGATCATCCGTCTGGTCGCGACCCATGCACGGGGCGAAGCGCATGAGAACGCTCCGATCGTTTCGGCCGAATTGCCGCCGCACGGAACAAGCGCCGGCGAGCGCTTCGAAGGTGTGCTCCCGCCTGTCGCGCTCGCACCCTGCTTCGCAATCCGCAAGCCCGCCTCGCGGATCTACACGCTTGGCGACTATGTCGCGGACGGCATCATGCCGGAAACTGCCGCCCGGCGATTGACGGAAGCGGTCGCCGAGCGGCGAAACATCCTTGTCGTGGGCGGTACGTCCTCGGGCAAGACCACGCTCGCCAATGCGATGCTTGCCGAATTGGCCGAGCTCGACGAGCGGGTGATCCTGATCGAGGATACGCGCGAGCTGCAATGCACGGCGTCCGATGTCGTCGCGCTGCGCACGCGCGCAGGCTCGGTCAGCATGGCCGATCTCGTGCGCTCGACCCTGCGCCTGCGTCCCGACCGGATCATCGTCGGCGAAGTGCGAGGACCCGAGGCGCTCGACATGCTCAAGGCCTGGAACACGGGCCATCCCGGCGGCATCGCCACCGTCCATGCCAATTCGGCATTGAGCGCGCTCTACCGGATCGAACAGCTGATCCAGGAAGCCGTGGTCACCGTTCCTAGGCGGCTCATCGCCGAGGCCATCGACATGATCGTGTTCATCTCCGGGCGCGGCCTTGCTCGCCGCATCGAGACGATCGCGCGCGTCGACGGCGTCGATCCCGACGGTGCCTACGCCGTCTTCGATCTCCCGTTCCATCCCGCAGCTTCAATTCAAGGAGACTGATCCATGTCCGTATTGTCCCGTCCCCAATCCCGCGCACCGCTGATCGCGGGTGCTGCGCTCGCGCTCTCGCTCGCGATCGCCACCACCGCCCAGGCCGCGGGCTCGGGCATGCCCTGGGAAGAGCCGCTGCAGGCGGTGCTGGAATCGGTCCAGGGCCCGGTCGCCAAGATCGTCGCGGTGATCATCATCATCGTCACCGGCCTGACGCTCGCCTTCGGCGAGACTGCCGGCGGCTTTCGCCGGCTGATCCAGATCATCTTCGGCCTCTCGATCGCCTTTGCCGCTTCCTCCTTCTTTCTTTCCTTCTTCTCCTTCGGGGGCGGAGCGCTGATCGCATGAACGAGAGCGGACGTCCGATCGAAGGGTTCGAGACCCCGGTGCATCGCGCGCTGACCGAGCCGATCCTGCTCGGCGGCGGGCCGCGCGCCATCGCGATCGTCAACGGCACGATCGCCGCCGCGCTCGGGCTTGGCCTCCAGCAATGGATCGCCGGCCTGGTGTTCTGGGCTGTTGGCCACACGCTCGCGGTCTTTGCCGCCAAGCGCGATCCCGACTTCGCCGCGGTGCTCGCACGGCACCTCAGGCAGCGAGGACATCTCGCATGCTGAATCTGCGAGAATACAGGAGCAAGGCCGACCGGCTTGCCGATCACCTTCCCTGGGCGGCGCTGGTCGCGCCGGGCATCATTCTCAACAAGGATGGCAGCTTCTCGCGGACATTGCGCTTTCGCGGACCCGATCTCGAAAGCGCGACCGAGGCCGAACTCGTCGCCACCTGTGCGCGGGCGAACAATGTCCTCAAGCGCTTCGGCTCCGGCTGGGCGCTTCACATCGAAGCCGAGCGACGCGAAGCGCTCGGATATCCCGAAAGCCGTTTTCCCGACGCCGCTTCCTGGCTGGTCGACGAGGAACGCCGTGCGGCTTTCGAAAGCGCCGGCGCGCATTTCGAGAGCCGCTACTATCTGACGCTCACTTTCCTCCCGCCGCCGGACCAGGCGGACCGAGCCGGACGCGCGTTGGTCGAACGCGCGGACGATGCCAAGGGCCGCGATTGGCGGCAGGTGCTCGACCAGTTCGTCGCCGAAACCACCCGCGCGCTCGATCTCTTCGCCGGCTTCATGCCTGCCATTGAAGCGCTCGGCGATGAGGAATTGCTGACCTACCTACACGGCACGATCTCGCCGCGGCGCCATCCGGTCGCCGCGCCCGAGGTCCCGATCTATCTCGACGGCCTGCTGGCCGATACGCCGATCACAGGCGGGCTCAAGCCGCGGCTTGGCGATGAGCATCTGCGCACGCTCACCATTCTCGGCCTGCCCAATCTATCGCGTCCGGGGATTCTCGACGCGCTCAATCATCAGGATTTTGCCTATCGCTGGGTCACGCGCTTTATCGCGCTCGACCGGGCCGACGCCACCAACGCGCTCACCAGGCTGCGGCGGCAATGGTTCAACAAGCGCAAATCGGTGACCGCGCTGCTGCGCGAAGTCGTCACCAATCAGCCCGTCCAGTTGCTCGACAGCGACGCCGACAACAAGACCGCCGATGCCGATCTCGCATTGCAGGCGCTTGGCGGTGACCATGTCGCCTTCGGTTTTCTCACCACCACGATCACGCTGAGCGATAGCGACAGGACCCGCGTCGAAGACAAGGTCCGCAGCGTCGAGCGGATCGTCAATGGTATCGGCTTCACCTGCATCCGCGAAAGCGTCAACGCTCTCGAAGCCTGGCTCGGCTCGCTACCCAGCCATGTCTACGCCAATGTCCGGCAACCGCTCGTCCATACGCTCAACCTTGCCCATCTGATGCCGCTCTCGAGCGTCTGGGCTGGCCCGGCGCGCAACGCGCATTTGGACGGGCCGCCGTTGCTTTATGCCGAGACCAGCGGGTCGACTCCGTTCCGGCTGTCGAGCCATGTCGGCGATGTCGGGCACATGATGATCGTCGGCCCGACCGGCGCCGGCAAATCGGTTCTCCTGGCGCTGCTCGCGCTACAGTTTCGCCGCTATCCGGGAAACCAGATCTGCATTTTCGACATGGGCCGCTCGGCCCGCGCGGCGGTGCTCGCCATGGGCGGCGCGCATCACGGGCTCGGCCTGGGCGCCGACGCTGGCGAGATCATCGCTTTCCAGCCTCTGCGCCATATCGACCGCCCTGCGGAACGCGCCTGGGCGGCGGAATGGATCGGCGCGCTGCTCGCTCACGAGAATGTCGCGCTGACGCCCGAGATCAAGGAGGCGGTCTGGTCGGCGCTCTTCAGTCTTGCCGGCGCACCGCAGGAAGAACGTACGCTTACAGGGCTAGCGCTCCTGCTCCAGTCTGCCGCGCTGCGATCGGCGCTCGCGCCCTATACGCTCGAAGGGCCGTTCGGCGCGCTGCTCGATGCCGCCGAGGACGATCTGCGCATGGCCGATGTCCAATGCTTCGAGACCGAAGCGCTGATGGACAGCGCAGGCGTTGTCGCGCCCGTGCTCACCTATCTCTTTCACCGGCTCGAAGAGCGTTTCACCGGCAGGCCGACTCTGCTGATCCTCGACGAGGCTTGGAAGTTCCTCGACCACCCACTGTTCGCCGCGCGCATCCGCGAATGGCTCAAGACCTTGCGCAAGAAGAATGTCGCGGTGGTCTTCGCCAGCCAGAGCCTCGCGGACGTTGCCGAAAGCACCATTGCGCCCGCCATCATCGAGAGCTGCCCGCAGCGCATTCTGCTGCCCAATCCCCGCGCGATCGAACCGCAGGGCCGCGCCGCCTATGAGCGCTTCGGACTCAATGCCCGGCAGATCGAGTTGATCGCGCGGGCGACGCCAAAGCGGCACTATTACCTCCAATCGCAGCGCGGCAATCGCCTGTTCGAGCTCGGTCTCGGGCCCCTCGCGCTCGCGCTGTGCGGCACCTCCGATCCCGCCACCCAGGCGCGCATCGACGCCATCCTCGCCCAGCACGGGACGGATGATTTCGCCGCCCGCTTCCTCGGCGATGCCGGCCTTGCTTGGGCCGCCGATCTCATCGCCCATTTCCCCGCCCCCGAAGAGAAGGAGTAACTCCCATGAAAATTCCCGCCCGCAATTGCTGGTTCGCCGGCGCCCTCGGCCTTGGTGTGACCGGCGCACTCGCCATCGCCATCGGCATGCCGGGCACCCCCGCTCATGCGCAGTTCACCGTGTTCGATCCCACCAATTACAGCCAGAACCTGCTCACCGCCGCGCGCACGCTCGAACAGATCAACAACCAGATCCGCTCGCTCCAGAACGAAGCGCAGATGCTGATCGATAGCGCCAAGAACCTGACGACGATCGATTTTCCCGAGCTCGACGCACTCCGGCAGCGCTTGCAGGACATCGACCGGCTGATGGGTCAGGCGCAGGGCATCGATTTCAAGCTCGACGAACTCGACGAGCAGTTCGCCGGCCTGTTTCCCGAGAGCTTCGAGCATCTCGCCACGCGTGACCGGCGCATCGCGGCGGCCCGGCATAGACTCGACACGGCCATGGCTTCGTTTCGCCAGACGATGGGCATCCAGAGTTCGATCGTCGAGAATGTCCGCGAGGATGCCGAGGCGCTGAAGGCAATCGTCGATAAGAGCCAGGGCGCCGAGGGTTCGCTCCAGGCACAGCAGGCCACCAACCAATTGCTCGCGCTCACGACCAAGCAGCAATTCCAGCTCCAGCAGATGATGGCCGCTCAGTTCCGCAGCGAGGCGATCGAGCAGGCGCGCCGCGGCGAGATCGAGCGCGAGGCACGCGAAAACACCCGCCGCTTCCTTGGCGACGGCAAGGCCTACACGCCCCGGCAATAACGAGACCGGTCGTGCGGCGTGTCTCCCCCGACGCCGCGCGGCCGCAGCCCGCGGGGCTTCGGTCCCCCCGCGCTCCCCCCCCGCCGGAGCCCCGCGGCACCATCATTTTTTGGATGACAAGGCATGGACGATCTCAACGTCATCGACCGCTTCCTCGAAGCCTTCATCGCTTATATCGATAGCGGCTTCGGCCTCCTGGGCGGCGATGTCGCCTTCCTGACCACGGTCCTGATCGGTATCGACATCACCCTTGCCGGCCTGTTCTGGGCGCTGGGCGGCGAGGACGACATCATCGGCCGCTTCCTCAAGAAGATCCTCTATGTCGGCGCCTTCGCGCTGATCCTCAACAGCTTCCCGATACTATCCGAGATCATCTTTCGGTCCTTCGCCGGGTTGGGCCTGACCGCAGGCGGCGGCACGCTCTCCGCTGCCGACCTTCTCATGCCGGGGCGGCTCGCCGGCACCGGTTTCGAGGCCGCCGCTCCCTTGCTCGACCAGGCGTCCGATCTCGTCGGCCCGATCGCCTTCTTCGAGAACTTCATCGAGATCGCGGTGCTGATGATCGCGTGGGTGGTGGTGATCATCGCCTTCTTCATCCTCGCGGTGCAGATCTTCGTCACCATCCTCGAGTTCAAGCTCACCAGCCTTGCCGGCTTCGTACTCGTGCCCTTCGCGCTGTGGAACCGGACCAGCTTCCTTGCCGAACGGGTGCTCGGCTCGGTCGTCACCAGCGGGATCAAGGTGATGGTGCTCGCGGTGATCGTCGGCATCGGCTCCAATTTCTTCGCCGAGTTCACCAGCGCGATCACCGCGGGCGAAGTGACGATCGAGCAGGCCGTCGCCCTGATGCTCGCAAGCCTGACCCTGTTCGGCCTTTCGATCTTCGGCCCCGGCATCGCTTCGGGTCTGGTCGCAGGCGCGCCGCAATTGGGCGCGGGCTCCGCAATCGCCACCAGCGCGCTCGCAGCCGGCGGGATGGCGCTTGCCGGCGGTGCCGGTCTTGCTGCCGCCCGCGGACTTGCCGGCGGCGGCATGGGCGCGATCCGCGCGGGGACGGCGATGGGTTCGGCCGCTTCGACCGCCGCGCGCCTCGGGCACGAGACCGGAGGTTCGTCCATCGGCGGCATGGCTTCGGCGGCGAGAGGCGCTGTTGCGCAAAAGGCCAGCGGCGCATTCGGTCTGCGCGCGGCCGCCGAACACGGCCGCCAGGCCGCATGGGGCGCGATGAACCGCACGCCCGCTCCGTCATCCACCGCCGCCGGTAATACCACCGGCGATGGCATGCCCGGCTGGGCGCGCAAACTTCACGCCGTCCAGACCGCCCGTCACCAGCGGCAAATGGCGATCCATGCCGTTCAGAGCGGCGATCGCGGCGGCGGTTCGGCCTCGCCAGACATCAAGGAAAGGGACTGATATGCGATTCAAGCGCGCATTGCAGCGCTATGGGCGAACACCCGAGCCCGAGACACCCTACCAGCGGGCAGGCCAGCTCTGGGACGAGCGGATCGGATCGGCGCGGGTCCAGGCTCGAAACTGGCGGCTGATGGCCTTTGGCGGTCTGTTTCTGGCAACCGGGCTATCCGCCGCGCTGGTCTGGCAATCGCTGCAGAGCCGCGTCGTGCCCTATGTGGTCGAGATCGATGCGCTTGGCGAAGCGCGAGCCGTCGCCCCGGCGGCAGAAGGATACACGCCGAGTGATCCGCAGATCGCCTGGTTCCTCTCGCGCTTCATTGCCGGCATCCGTTCGCGTTCGCTCGACCCGGTACTGATGCGCGAGCACTGGCTCGCAGCCTATGACTTCGCCAGTCCGCGCGGCGCCACCTTCCTCGGCGATTATGCGCGCGAGGCCGATCCCTTCGCACGGATCGGCGAGGAGACCGTCTCGGTTCAGGTGACGAGTGTGGTCCGCGCCTCGAACCGTTCGTTTCAGGTCAAATGGACCGAAAGCACGTACCGGCGCGGGAGCCTCGTCGAGACCTCGCGCTGGACCGCGATCCTCACCGTCATCATCCGTCCGCCCAGGGATGCCGAGACGCTGCGGAAAAATCCGCTCGGGCTTTATGTCGATGCGATCGACTGGAGCCGCGAATTCGAGCCGGGCCAGCGTGAAGCGTCGACCCTACGCCCGGTCGCCCCGCCTCCGAATGTTACATCCGGCTCGCCGCTCGCTCCATCTTCCGGAGCCGACCCCGACATCTCGCAGACTCCCGAAAGGAATGTCCCATGATCCGATCGCTTGTAATGGCGGCGAGCCTCATTGCGCTCGCCTGCCCTGCCGCTGCCCGTGACGAGGCGCCGGCAGCTGTCGCTGCCGCCAATCGCGCGGCTTTGCGCGAACCCACGCCCGGCGGCTACCGCAATGCCGTGCAGGTCTATCCCTATGCCGAGGGCGCGATCTACCGGCTCTATGCTGCGCCCGAACGCGTGACCGACATCACCCTCCAGCCCGGCGAGCAGATCATCTCGGTTGCGGCCGGCGATACCACCCGCTGGACCGTCGGCGACACGACCAGCGGGTCGGGCACGGCGCAGCGCGTCCATGTCCTGGTAAAGCCCTTCGCGGCAGGGCTGGCCACCAATCTCGTCATCACCACCGACAGGCGAGCCTACCATTTGCAGATGGAAAGCACCGACGCGAGCGCAATGGCAGCACTGTCATGGACCTATCCGCGGGATGAACTGATCGCCTTGCAGCGCCAGCGCGAGGAAGCGCAGGCCGCGCGTCCGGTCGCGTCGGGCCTCGATCTTCAGGGCCTCAATTTCCATTACGAGATTTCCGGCGACAGGCCGGCCTGGCGACCGCTCCGAGCCTTCGACGATGGGCGGCAGACCTTTATCGAATTCCCGCCGGATCTCGCGACGGGAGAGGCTCCACCACTTTTCGTCATCGGCGAGGATGGTGAAGCTCAACTCGTCAATTACCGCGTCGCCGGACGCTTCTATGTCGTCGACCGCCTGTTCGGTGCTGCTGAATTGCGGCTCGGCGGAAAGAAGCAGGTCAAGGTCCGCATCACCTCCATTTGGCCCGAAAAGCGCGAGTGGCGCGGGAGTGGATCATGAGCGATGAAACGCAACCGCTGCAGGAAGGCGCATCGCCGTCCAAGGTCGATCCGGAAGCCCTGGTCCTTCGCGGAACTCCCGGGCGTGTGGTCCGCTTCCGCCGCGGCGCGATCATCGCCATCGCCGCTTTCGTCTGCATCGGGATCGCTGGCACGGCCTGGATCGCGCTCAAGCCGCCCAGCTTCCGCATAGTTGCAAGCGAAGAGGATTTGCTGGGTGCGACCAGCACAAACCCGGCGTCGGACGCGCTGGCGGGTGCACCTGAGAGTTATGGCGATGTGCCGCAATTGGGTCCGCCGCTGCCCGGCGATCTTGGCGGGCCGATCCTTGAGCACCAGCGTTCGCTCGGGATCGAGGATGCCGAATTGCACAGTGTCGATCAGGCAGAACAGGCCGCCGAGGCCGAGCGGCAACGCATAGTGGCGGAACGCCGAGCCGCTCGTGAATCGAGCGTCATGATCGGACTAGCGAACGGCGCTCAGCCATCGTCAGCCACAGTCGAGGCGGGGAGCGCCGCTCCGCTCTCGCCCGATCCACAGGGGAATGCCGGCGAGCGGCTTGCGCTCGATCGGACAAACGATCCGGCGGGTCAGCAGCGCAAGACCGACTTTCTTGCACAGGGCGATGATAGCGGCGACATCAACCCGCACCGTCTGGCGGAGCCCGTTTCGCCCTATACGCTTATGGCCGGGAGCGTCGTCGCGGCGAGCCTGATTACCGGCCTCGATTCCGATCTGCCCGGCCTTGTGACTGCGCAGGTGACCGAGAACACCTTTGACAGCGTGACCGGTCGCAGCTTGCTAATCCCCCAAGGCTCGCGGCTGATCGGCAGCTATGACAGCGTGGTCGCTTTCGGTCAGCGCCGCGCACTGGTCGTGTGGCAGCGGGTCATTCTGCCCGATGGCACCTCGATCGGGATCGACAATGTCCCGGCCACAGACACCCAAGGCTATGCCGGGCTTGCCGACACAGTCGACCTCCACACTTGGCAATTGCTCAAGGGGGTCGGTCTCTCGACATTGCTCGGGGTCGGAACCGAGCTCAGCTTCGGCAGCAGCGAAAGCGATCTCGTGCGCGCCCTGCGCGAAAGCGCGCAGCAGAGCGGCGCGCGCGCAGGCGACAGGTTGGTGACCCGCAATCTCGATGTGCAGCCGACGATAAGAGTCAGGCCGGGCTGGCCGCTGCGGATCGTGGTTCACAAGGATATCGTGTTGCGTCCCTGGGTTTGGGCGGGGGGCTGACCATGACCGATCTCAAACTTCCGCAATTGCCCGATCGGACGCCGGTCAAGCTGACGATCTCCGTCAGTCCGGACCTTCATCAGGCCCTCAACGATTACGCTGCTCTCTATGAGCAGGCCTATGGCACGTCCGAACCTGCCACCGAACTCATTCCCGCCATGCTGACGGCTTTCCTCAAAAGCGATCGTGCATTTGTGCGGGCGCAGCGTGGTTGATGGTCAAGCCGCCCCACAATAGTGGCGCGCAACGCGACGGCGGCGAAGCGCTGGAGCCAATCTGCGTCCGAATTCGGACAGCGGTCGAACTGACCGGAATCGGGCGCTCCACATTGTATGAACTGATCAATGCGGGAGAGCTGGAGACGGTCAAGGTTGGTCGCTCCACATTTGTTATCTATGCCAGTTTGAAGCGGCTTTTCGAGGCGCATTGATCCTGGGATTTATCGGACTTTCACATCAGGAAATGTTCACCGACCTACTTTGACGATGTCTGCCTTGCGCTCTCATTCAGGTCGCTTTGGTCATTGCCTGCAATTTCGAAAAGCAGCCGTTCGGCAAAAAGCCACTAAATGATCAACCTTCTTAAGACGTCGGACGACCCATATTCTTTGAATGTGATTCAAGAACGAATGCCTTGCCGTCTTATCAGCAGGCCACCCGGATTGAACGCAAAATTGGAGGTCTGTGCAAATGCGGCTAGTTGGCCGGGGCTGCGGAGATGCAGGTCGAGCAGCGCGGTATTGGGTCCGCCATTGGCAAGCTTTACCAGCTCGGCGACAACAAGCGCTCCTGCCAACGCTCCGACGAACGGCGCGCCTACGGTTCGGCCGGCCAGTTGGACGAGCCCGCACCGGTCTGCACCGCGCTCTTCCAGGTCACGATAGGCAGGGCGGTCGAGCAACTCGGGTTCCGCTGCCCCCTCGCCGCTCCACAGCTGTCGCGCGGCCTTAGGGCCCGGAAAGCTGTGCAGGCGCAGCGCGAGATAATCCGAAACGCCATTGCCAAGCCCCGCTTCGAACACCCGACCGAATCCGGCATCTTCCAGCGCCGAGCGCGCCAGCGCATTGTCCACCCCGCACAGTGCCACGGGCGGATCCTCCGCGTTGACCTTTAGCTCGCGGTCAAACCGCCTTTCGACGATCGTCGTCGCGAAGCCCCGGGCTTCGGCCCATTCTGCCATCGCCCGGCTCTTACAGCGTCCCACCATCGACAGATCGGTCAGAAGCGAGGTGCTGTCGTTCGATTCCGCCAGCTTGTCGAAATCCTGCAAGGTCAACGAGAAGTCGGAGGGATCGGCGTAGGGTAGCCATCCCAGCGCCCACAGATAAGCCTGTCCGAGATTCCCCAGCCCGATAAGCCACGCCGAAGACGGCAGGACAGAAGGGCTTTCGCCCCGTGCACGGGGATCGTCCGCCGGAAGGTCGGGTCGCCAGAGCGAAAGCGCGATCCGCCGTCGCCCAGCGGCAGGATTGCTCTTCCGAACTTGCTGGAAGCATTCGGCGACGGTTAGGCCGGCGGCCGCAATCCCGGTCAGGACGAAGGCTTCCTCCGGGCTATCCGCGAAATCGGCTCCCTCGGCGTAACAGCCGGCGACCCAGCCGTCCATCGTCGCACGCAAACCCATGGCCCGCCGACCGATCGCCATGTGGCTTGCCGCCGGCCTCACTGCGTCGACACAACGGCCGCCGAGCTGCTCGACGAGGTCCTTAAGTTGGATTTGGCCGTAGAGGGGGACACGCAAAGCGACATCGGGCACACCGCTGACGGTGACCCCGCCGAGAAACGCCCGTCGAGCCGCATTGACCGTCGTCGCCAGAGCCGCCTGCCCCGCCGCGCTTTCCATCGTCCGAGGATCGACGTCCACATGCAGCGAATACCTTTCGAGTAGTTGCATCGCTTCTTCGATAGTCGTGGCTTCCCCAGTATCGAGCGTCAGCTTGGCCAGGCGGTGCAGCTGGTCGCCGATTTTCGCGGTGTCGATGAAAGGCATGATCAAGGTCCGATAATCAGGTGACTGGACAGACGGTTGTGCCCGAGGCTCTTCCAGCGATGCCGCCCGCGATATTCGTAGAGTCCGATCTGATCGCCCGCGATCGGCGCGCGCGCCATACTAGGCAGGATCATCGCCAGATGGCGCTTCTGCGCGATCATCGGGTTCTGCTTGTCGGCCAGGCTCTGGCGCGCGCTGCCGCCATGGACATGGACGTCGGCGACAACTTGCAGGCCGCTGCTGCGGCAACGATCCCACAGTGGGCCGAAGCTGGCCGCACGCATAACCACAACGCCGGTATCATATGCCGCCGAATCAAGATCGTCGTAGAAGACGATCTCCTCGACCAAGCGCCGACGCCCCGAGATTCGGCCGAGAAGAAAGGCGCCGCTCTCGTGGTAGCCCTGCGTCCGCTGATGGAGTTCGTCGACTAGTCGCACCCACTCGGCTGCGCGAAAGTGAAGCTCGCTCTTAGGCAGCCACAGCACGGCGACCTCCATATTCACCCGAGTTGAGAAGTTCGTGGACGATCGCGAGATATTTGCAGATCCCCTTCGACGGCTCCCACAGCAAATGCGGGTGCTTGGTGCGCCAGGGGTCATGGCCCTGGATCGAGACCCGGTCGCAGGGCAGATATAGACAGGTTCCGTTCTTCCACTGAGGATTGAACGCGAGTGGTATACGGCTCGTGCCCTTGGGCCACATTGCTGGTGCCAGGGGCTGATCGCGCTCGACGTCCCATGGGCTCGCCGTGACTGCAGTCCGCGGATAGTCGCTGCACTCGAAGCGGAGGCCATAGGCAATGCCGTCGGCGGCGATGACCGATGCGACAGCGTGGGGGAAGGCGATGCTTTCGAGCCGCCAACGGCCCGTAGCGACGCCGAGGCGGAAGCGCCCCGCAGCGAGGTCGCGCCGCAGCGCGATCTCGTCCGGACGGGCAGCAAGCGGATCGCCCATCCGTCTAGCCCTCCACGCGCACGAGCGGCACGAGGTCGAAGGCGATCGCGCAGTCCGAGGCAAGCGAACCGATATGCGTATCGGCATCCGGCCGGTCCTTGCTTCCGGTGAGCTGCAGCACATGTTCGGCGGCGTCTTGCTTGCTGAGCTCGAAGAGCTTGGTCGCGACATGCGTCTTGACCGCGCCCACCGTGCGCGCGGGCGAGAACTCGGCCGGCTTCGTCACGCCGTTGTAGGTGACCGAAACCGCGATCTTGCGGCAGCGGTGGACGTGCACACACAGCGGCTGCCCGCCCTTCGCGCGCGGCAGCTTGCCGTCCTTCACCGGCTTGTCCTCGTCCTGGATGAACACCAGGAGTTCAGCCTCGGCAGTGGGCTCGATGCGGCAGCTGTTTGCTGCCTTGAGCAGCGCGGCGAGATCGGCGCCTTCGGGCAGGCTGAGCAGCTGGACATCGTCGATGCCTTCGCCTTGCAGCAGAATATCAATCGTCTTCATGGCAATGCCTCCATTTGCGGATTCTCCGGACCATCCGGGTTTTCTCCGCTCACCGAGTAAGTCCGGCGGAAGGCGTGATTGCGGAACCAGCTACAAGCTTGGACAGACGAAATATTGCGGGCACCTTGGACAGATGCGGTCGTCCGGCTGCGGCGGGTAGTGTCCCGCAGCGACCCCATCGATCGCCTTGCGGTATTTCTCCAATCGGTTGGTGATGACCCGCTCACTCATCGGGACGCCAAGCCTGGTGTCGCACCCCAGGTAATGTACGCTGACCCTCCCACCATCATGCGCGGCGGACGCGCGATGATAGAGAGCAAAGATGTCGTTGTCGGGCGGCCGCTTCGGAGCACGGCCGGTTCGAAGCCGGATCAGTTCGACAGTGCCTTTCGAGCGATCGATCATATCGGGGGTAAGCCGGACCATGCTATCGCCGACGGGCTGTTCGAACGGTTCGGGTCGACTTCCGGCCTTGAGCCAATGCGCGATCGCACGCTCGATCACCAGCTCCGCCTGACGTCGATAGATTGCCTCGAAGGGATGACCCTTGGGCCCGATCTTTTCCCAGCCTTCCGCCAGCGCCTGGCGCGCCGCGGCGAGCGGCGAAGGCTCCTCGGCAAAGGTGCCGAGCTCCCGAATGACGGAATAGGCCGCCCGGTGAAACCGGACATAGCCTTCATCCTCTCGTCCGCCGCTGAGACCCAGGACGCGCTGATAAAGATAGGCGCGCGGACACAGGAGATATTGGTCAAGATCCTCGGCCCGATGGCTCTCGAGCTTGCGTTCGCACCCGGCCGTGTATTGCGGGAGCTCGTTCTCATCGCTCCCGGTGATCCAATCCGGTGCGGAGTCGGGTGCGCATGGCAAGCGCCCTGAGATCATCGCGAGGAAATCGGACGGTCCGCGCGCCGTTCCATAATGCGTCGCGCGCGACAAGATCAGCCGTTCCTGCGCGCGCGACAGCGCCACGAAGAACAGGCATTCCTCCTCTTCGAGCCGCACCTCGTCGGGAGTCCGCTCAGCAAGGCCAGGCGGGGGAGGGGATGGATCGTAGCGGCGGCTCGCCGGAAACTGGCCCCTGGCCAGCCCCGGCAGATAGACGGCCCGAAATTCCAGACCTTTGCTCGCATGGACCGTCATCAGCCTGACCGCGTCGATTCCCGCAGCTTCTGCGGGCGGCGCGCGCAACTGCCGCTCTTCGCCGAGCAGTTCGAGTCGCCTGACCCAGTCGAGAAACCGGCCAATGCCCGCACCGGGCTCGGCTGCGGCGAATGTGTAGGCGGCCTGGAGAAGCTGGTAGATGGCCAGCCGCTTTTGCGCACCCTGAACGGTGCCGTCCACAAGGAGCGGCATGAGCCAGCGGCTTCGAACGAACAGAAATTCCTCGAGCGCTCGGGCGGCCGACTTGTGCCGATCGATCCCGCCCAGGTCGTTGCGCAAGCGTTCCACGCTCTGCCGCCCGCTCTCGGAGAGCGCCGAACCGTCAGCTTCGCCAAGCGCCTCGAAGGCCGAATTCGCCGAGACAATTTGGCTGTCGATCAGAACGCGCAGATCCTCGAGATCGAACGTGTAATCGGTGAATTCGGATAGGCGTACGAGGCCGCTCGAGGTGAATTCGCCTACTAGCGACAACATAGCGAGCAAATCGCGCACCTCGTCGCGCTCGAAAATGTCGCCAAGATAGAGAACCGGTATGCCCTCGCTCTCCAGTATGGCGGCATAACGCGCAAGCTGAGTGTGCGAGCGGCACAAGACGGCTTGATCTCGGTAAGCGAAGCCCTCTTTGCGCATTTGCTTCATCGCCTTCGCCAGCCCCAGCGCTTCGCTTTCAAGCGAATTGCCGATGTGAAACGCGAGTGGTTCGCCCTCGCCCTTGTTCGCATACCAGTCGCATTGGGTTGAACCTGACGCCGACATCTGAGTTCCGAAATCGGCGAAGGCCTTAACGATCGGCTCGCGCGAGCGGTAATTCACTGCGAGCGCCAGCGTCCGCGCGCCTTCGAATTGGATGGGGAATGCGATTATGTTGTCGGGCGATGCACCTCGGAACCGATAGATCGATTGGCGGGAGTCCCCTACCACCCACAGACCCTTTGCATCGCCAGCGATCCGCTCGAGCAGCACCGAGCTCGCCCGATTGACGTCCTGGAACTCGTCTACGAGAATATGCGGACGCTCATCAATTAGTTCGGCCGCAATCTCGGGATGTGCGTCGAGAAGCTCGACCGAGCGCATGATGAGATCCCCGAAATCGATCCGCCCGGTCTCGCGCAGCGCTTGTTCATAGGCTGCATAGATCTCGGCGACCTCAAGCGCCCGCTCACGCGCGCGCACGTCATCTTCTGTTGAGGAAGGCATCGCCTCGCAAATCTCGCGATACCGCTTCGGACCGACCAGCTCATCCTTCGCCCGCGAGATCGCCTTCAGAATATGGAGCAGCCCTTCACTCGGCTGATGCAGGACGAGATAGTGATCGAGAGGAAGCTCGGGCAGCAGCGTCTCCAGCAGGGCAATGGACTCGTTGAGATCGGCCAGCTTGGGGGCGGCAGGCAAGCCGATCAGGTGACCGTATTTGCGCAGAAGTTCCAGTCCAAAGGCGTGGAACGTTCCTGACCACATTTGCGTCGCGGCTTCCGTCGCGACCCGCTGCACTCGCTCTCGCAGTTCTTCGGCAGCCTTGTTGGAATAGGTGAGGACCAGCATGTTACTGGCGGCCACGCCCTTTGCGAGCAGATGCTCCACACGCGCCACCAGCGTGCGGGTCTTGCCGGTGCCCGGTCCGGCTTCGAGCAGAAGCGGACCTTCAGGAACCTCGGCAGCTTCTTTTTGCGAGTCGTCGAGGGAAGGTTGCGGCCGATCATCTCGAGTTTCGATTGAAGGCTCAGGGCTTGGTAAAAGCGTGCCGCGTATGAGCTGTGCGAAAACCAGAGCGAGCGGCACCTCAAGGGCAACGGCCAGTTCGTTGGGAGACCGGTCCTGCTCGACGAAACTGTTGGCGGCGATCTCCGCTGGGAGAAGCATCTCGCGCGCGAACACATTCGCCTGGGCTTCGCGGCGTTCCTTCGGGCTGTAGCTGTCCACCCGCGCAGCACCGAGATTGGCCAAGTCGCCGGCCGCATGATTGAATGACGAAGCATCGCAATCGGACGCTTCGCCATCGAGCCAAAAATGCCCCAGTTCATGCGCGATCTGGAAATGGGCGTGCGGAAGCGGCGTGCTGGACTTGTAGAAAATCGTATCGAGGTCGCGATCAAGAACCGCTTCGGCTCCTCTCAGGCAGCCGTCGTCTTTATCCACCGCGCACAGGTTCAGCTTCGCACCGCGGGCGGCGGCCTCCAATAGCTGCGCGGTGCTGCCAATTTCGTCGCAGTCTTCAACCGCGGCCTGGCGCTTTTCCAGCGCCAGAGCGCGGGCGGCGGCAAACAGTTCCACTCAGTTCTCCGTCAACAGGGCGTCTTTGTCTTCGTCCGACAGATTGCTTTGGCGGACCGCAGCGACAAAATCGCGCTGCGGTCCGCTCTCAGGCTTGTCTTTCGCCATGTACGACATGGCTCGCTTCATGATCGGTGGCCCGGTCCAGGCCGCCCGAATTTGATCGACTCCGACCTTGAGCGACCTTGCCAATCTACCCGCGATGTGACCGGGAATCGTGTCGGGAATGAAGTGCTTCGCGTTGAGCTGCGACATGAAGGACAATGGAATCCTCGTCTCGCGCGCCACATCATGCAACGATCGGCCAGCCGAGCGAGCCAAGTGCGCCAGGTCCGCTCTTCCCGCACTCTTGTTGCGCTTGGTCGCCTCGCCTGTCCTTCCGGCGTTCTTCTGGGAGCGCGCGAAGAGCGCGTTTTGCAGGGCACTTTGCGCCCGTGCATCGAGCCGTTCCTCGCTTTCCTGGCTGAGCGGAGGTGACGGGAGAAGCGCCTCTTCTTCGGCCCATGCGGCGGCAAACCGCAGGAAATCGGCCCTGTAATGCGGGTACTGTTTCGAGAATGCGGCGATGGCCTCACCGCTCGGCGTTTCAAATTCGTCGAGCAGCATGTCCAGCACCTCATCCAGCGGTAGAGGAGTTGCGTCGGTCATGCGGGGTCCTTCCTACAATATTGGTCGAGAAGTTCTTGCGCCTTCGCGAGCCGCTTGTGCATCGCGCGCCGACCGATGTCGTAGTACTCCATCAGAGTCATCTCGGTCTCGGCGCCTTCCGGCTTTCGCTCGTCGCCGACGCGCCAGCCTGCGTAGTGTCGCAGGATGTAAGCTTCGCGGAGGTGCGACGGCAGCGAAGCCAAGGCATCGTGCATCAGCATAAGGTCTTCGGGCGAGAGCCTTGCCTGGCCCTTCTTTGCACGAACCGCTTCGGCGAATTCTTCGCTATCTTCCGCAAAATCGTCGAGCAGTGCATCCTTCTGCTGGTCGCGCTTGAAATCAGTAATGGCAGTCAGGACGCGGCGTTGAATGTAGTCTCCGAAGCGGGACTCCGCGTAGTCTGCTGCCTTCCCGTCTGCGAACAGATGCTGCGTGACCTTTTCGAGAACAGCACTGAGGATATCCAGCCGATCTTCCTCGCTGAAGCCTTTCGCCTTACCAGCCACCGCCCTTAGACAACGGGTTTTGAAGGTATCGAATAACAGTTCTATCTCGCGGTCATCGCCATGCCGAACGGATCGGCGCACAAAGAAAACAAGTGCCTCGCTCGTTCGGTAGCCTGGAGCGTTGTGATTACATTCTGTGAATTTCTCAATCAACGTCGTACCGCTTAGAGCAAGACACTCACGAATCTCACGTGTCGCGCGCTCGGTTCTCGAATAATGACTGAGCGGAGGCGGATCCGACGATCCTCCCTTCTCTTTTGAATTGACCGTACTCTGTTGTGACAAGGCCGCCTCCGGTCATGCATCGATCTACTATGACCCAAGTCTGGGTCAATTGCGCATTGCGGAACCGCCCGAGCAAATTTTTTGCATACTTTCAGTCCGACCAACCTTTTATCGTCAGCTGTAGCACCTCATATGCAAGAGGCTCGGCATGACGGTTGCGCGCCCCAATCTTAGACTGGATGGTGCTTGTCCTAACTTCCAGATCCACAGACATGAGATTCGAACTTTGCCAAGCTCGGGTTGGGCGTCCCGGTCGCTGGCCGCTCTTTCTGCAAAGGCGTAGCTGTTACCTCCTCGTCTCGGGGAGACATTTGGGCGGTTCTGGAGGGTTATCCTAGTTCGCGGCCCAAAGTACCATTTCTCGTACAGGCCCGTAGTTGACGAGAGCTTCGCGAAAATCGGCATTTCCAAATTGATCGAGGAAAGCGCAGTGCTCGCCGGCTGACTTTGAAGCAAGATTTAAGTGGGTTTCGATCGCGCCTTTTGTCCAACACCAGATGTCGTTCTCGAGTAGTTCATCGTGGATTGTTTGAATATGCGCAGCGGCTTCTACCCGTTCCGCCATCATTGCATATGCTGCGGCAGCGCTGACGCCATTCCCGCTTCTTGGTAGGCCGTCTTGGCCCAGTGTGATCTGACCGGCTTCCGCCATCGATTCGAATATTTCCTTACAGCCGACAATTCCATCATGAGCGGCTGGAATCAGACCTGCCCCGGGGGCTACCTTGAAAGCGAAATCGAGGTCGACAACTGCGCGGACAGGAATCCCCATCGCTCTGAGAACTCGCATAGCGTTCGGAAAGTCTCCGGTTCCTTGAAGTGCTATCAGCGCGGCCTTTCGTTCCTCAAAGGTGGCGCCGTTTTCAAGTGCGAAGATCTCCGGAAGAAGTACGTGTTCAGTCTTGCCCTCAGCCAACAGAACCTTTTCAGAGAACAGGAATTTGGAAGAGTTTGTTAGCGCAAAGAGAACTTCCGATTGATGCGCCGCGCTGGCGATAGCGTTTGCTACCGCATCTTCTACCTTGGGGAATGCGTGCGTACCATCGGCCTCATTCCTGCGAATAAGTAATGCCTTCGCAGCGGCAGTGCGTGAGATCATCAATGGGGAATGAGTGGAGAAAAGGACCTGATATCCTTCTTGCGACAGCCTCACCAAGGATGCTCTTACAGTTTCTATGGCTTGTGGATGTAGATAGAGTTCTGGTTCATCGATCAAGAGCAGCGTGGTGCGTCCTACGGCGGCCGCGGCCTCTCGTTTGATCTTCGCCAAGCAAGTGATCAACGCGATTTGGACGGAACGTTGTGCACCATGCCCAAACGACCCCGCATCCCTACCATCTGCGTGTTCGAAGCCTTTCTCAAAAATCTTAATTGTGGCGCCCTTAAAGAAATCATCGATCCCCGGGGTCGGAATATGAGTCTTTGCGGTAACGCCCGGGAAGAAATTCACAAGCTCAGCTTGGATGCGTCCATCCAATCCAACGAGGATCTCATCCTTGTCTTCGCCATTGGCCGAGAGTTTGCTCGTCAGCTCTCCCAATGCCTCGGCAACAGAAGCAGAATGCGCCTCTGTTATTGGTCCCATGATCTCCTTGATCAATTTCCCAATAGTTGTTCCGGCGGCAAACTTCCCAACATCTTCAGTAGCGTTTTCCATCGCACCGATCAGGATCGGCTCAGGAAAGAGGTGGCCGATTGCCGCGTCTATTCCGGCAGGATTACTCCACATCTCATTGCCGTCTTCATCAGTCTTGCGAATAGTGAGCTTGATGTCGGCTGCCTTAGCTCCCGGCTCAGTCTGAGTTCGGCGAATGACGATCTTTCCGTCGGCAACAAGGGGCTCGATCTTCGGGCGATGTGTTGCGCCCAACGCATCAAGCACTCCTTCATCGATGCCAGACACCATCCCTGTGACTATGATCGGCTCGGTAGTGTTTCCAAAACAAGTTGGATCGAGGCTGGATTTCTTCGCAAGCCAGTTCACCGCTTCGAGAATGCTTGTCTTTCCTGCGTTATTGTAGCCAACCAAGGCAGTGAATTCCGACAATGGAAACTCGTGATCGCGGATTGAACGGTAATTCTGGATGCGGACACTCGATAGTAGATGCATGACCCTTCCCCCTCCTGCTACTCATACGCAAAAGGCGAAGAAAAAGACAGGTACTCGAAAGAAGAAGTCACCGCGCACGGACTCCGTGCGACAGCATCGACATTCCTGAACGAGTCGGGACTTTGGAATCCGGATGCAATCGAGCGTGCCCTGGCACATGGCGACAGCAATGTTGTGCGTGGCATCTACCTGGCGCCACCGTCGATCGATGCAAGAGGGTCATGACGGTTCCGGACGCCCAGTTCTCTCGCCGTGGCCGGCATAAGCTGAGCCAGCCCGGCAGCACCGGCTGGACTAACAGCCATCGGATTGAAGCGGGACTCAGCCCAGATAAGAGCACGAAGCAGGTTGGTCGGAAGCCCGTAACGGCGTTCAGCCTCGGCTATCCCATGCGACGGAATGCGGCATTGAGCGTGTTTTCACTCATCGGACGCTTGGAGCTGCGCGCAGATGGGAAAACATATCCTTCGCGGCCGAGCATCTCGGCCAGGTCAGTGAGATAGCCTCTAACCTGCTTGGAAAGCGGGACGGCATGCGCTCGGCGTGCTTTCATTTTGCCGGCAGGGATCTTCCAGACTCCATCGACGAGGTCGATCTCATGCCATTCGGCGTGCCGGAGTTCGCCGGGGCGCACAAACACATGCGGCGCGATCTGCAAAGCTAACTTCGTCACCATGTAGCCAGTGAAGTCGTCGATTGCGCGCAGCAGCCCGCCTAGCTCGGTGGGCTCGAGGATTGCTGCGTAGTGCTTGGCTCTAGGCGTTACGAGAGCACCCTTCAGCATACTGGTCGGATCGGATTTGCAACGGGTCGTTGCAACACCATAGCGAAACACCCTGCCTGCGAACGACCGGCATTTCTTCGCAGTCTCGTGCTTGCCAGTGGCTTCCATTCGCTTGAGAGGAGCCAGGACTTCGAACGGTTCGATCTCGTTGATGGGTCGGTTCCCGATGGCAGGTGCAAGCTTGTCGAGGAAATAGTTGGCCTTGACGATCGTGCCATCGGCGCGACCATTCTGGACCATCATCTGTTCAATATACTCACGTGCGACGGCCTCGAACGTCTGTGCAGAAAGGAACTCCGCGCGGATTTTCCGCTTCCGCTTCTCAAAAGCCGGGTCGCCCCCTGAAGCAACAGCTCGTCGCGCCTCGTAGGCCGCGTCTCGCGCCTGCTTGAGGCTGATGTCGGGATAGCTGCCGATGCAGAGCTTCTTTTGAGCGCCGCCGATCCGGTATCTGAATCGCCAAAGTTTGCCGCCGGTCGGCGTGACCTCAACATATAGGCCGCGCTCATCGGTTACCTTGTACGGCTTATCCTTGGGCTTGAGTGCGCGGAGGCGAGTATCTGTCAGAGGCATGTGGGGGCCTTTTCATCTGGGCCTTTGCGAAACGGCCTCAAAAGGCCCACAAAAGTGTCTGGAACCCCCGAGAACAGGCGGGACGATCCGGAACGATCCAAGGGCCAAATCCCTAGGATTTCTGCGGGTTTTATAGATTATTTGGGAGAACGTGAGAAGAACAAATGGTGCCCAGAAGAGGACTCGAAATAAGCTATTTTTCCGCAGAACTCTGCGGTTTTTTCTTGGATTGTCCAGACGATACCCTCACCGATACCCTCGACGTTTCTCGCTACAAGGGGTTCGAGTCCTCCGCAAAGGCAGGACTCGGATGGCAGGAATTGGGTCGCTTGGAGACAGGCAGGTTTTCGGAGAGGCGAGGCTATAGCTGCCGTTTTCTCACCATCTTGCGACGTCACTATTCGCCGATAAAGCGGTCTTTCGCAGCGTGACGACTTGTGAAGGTCTTACTTCGTGATGGCATTATTTCGCAATCCATCTTTCCTGATCCAAAACTGTATCTCAGCCGCCTAAATAGCCGTACGCTCTCAAAAGGCGTGCTGTGTCTGCTCCATCGAGTATACAGTAGTGACGCGGTTGGTGCGGATCATAGGCTAGCGCCTCCGCGAGACGGACAACGCTATTGGCAATCTTGTCACAGTGCTGGACGATGACGACCTCGACTGGTTCGTCAAATGCACGAACGAGTTGATCGCCATTCTTTCCCATTTTCCCAGGATGGAGTTCACCTCTGACCGCCGGCCCTTTGAAGATGAAGGCTGCGGAACAAGGTCTGCCTCTCACACTTAGTTGGTTGGTTTGCAGATCGGACTTTTCACCACCCCAGTCTTTCGGAATGAATGGCTCGCCGACAATGGCCGCGATCGCCTTCTTGACCTCTTCCTCTGACATTTCCTTTAGCGCTTTAACGGCCGCTGCATTGGCGCGCGCTTGGCCCCTAATGGCGGCGAACGCGTCAATATGTTCGGGGTAAATTCGCACCAAGCTTTTTAGTGACTGGCCGAGCATGGAATCATTGGCATCAACGAGATCGCCTATGATGATCGGATGGGCTTCAATGCAGTTCTCTCGCCGTTCAAAGCGGGCGCAAAGAAGCATCCTGCGTTTACCGCTCAGGATGGTGGCTGATGTGTCCGAGTAAAGATGTTCGTTCGAAAGGATGCCCGCGATTTCGATCTCTTCGCCGTTCAATGTGACACCTCCCCGAAAGGAAGCGGGTGGGGCAGATTTCCCGGCCGCGTTTGCGTGCAGATTCTTTGAAACACCCTTGAACGTGAAAACTTCCCAAAGTCTCGCATAAACTGGTTCCGCCTCAGGTAGCCCATTGTTTGCAAGGCGCGTCAGATCGGGGATGCGACCAGAACGGAGAAGTCTGTCGGCAATGTCCTCGGCATGGCCCATTGCTGCTGCGCGCCCTGCCGAATTTTTCGCGAGGCTTTGCTGAGCATCCACGGGAATGGAAATTCCCGACAGCGCCGAGATTCGCCGGCTGTTCAGGTAATATGCGGAAAGCCTGTAGTTGCTCGGATCGGTAGTGCCCATGGAGAATGGAGACGCCTCAAGAGGTTACGGTCATAAGGTTCACCACACGGGCGCCTGTGCCACATGTCTCCCTTGCGATATCCACGAGGTGCTGGTGGTGGGTGAAAAACAGGACCTGCGTTTTTCGGCTCAGCTCGACGAGTAGCCTTAATCCCGCTGCAGCGCGCTCATCATCAAAATTAATGAACAGATCGTCCGCGACGAAAGGAAGCGCGTCGGCACGTTCCAGATATTCCTCTATGGCCGCAACGCGCAGCGCCAGATAGAGTTGATCGGCTGTTCCGGTGCTCATCCCGGACACCGGCACGACGGAGTCATCGCTACGCACGCCGGTCAGGTGCGCCGTGTCCTGTTCGTCAAATGCCACCTGAAGGCCAGCAAACGAGCCGCCGGTTATGATTGTGAACAGCTCGCCCGCCCGTTTGAGCAACGGTGCCTGTTTCTCGCGGCGGTATCGCCGCCATATACAAGCCTTCCCGGTAGGATACGTTTGCTGGCTCGGCCTGGTAGATTGCAGGAAGATATTCTCTTGCCGGCTGCTGGTCCGTCTTCGGCGGAACGATCGAGTGCTCGAACAAGGTGAAATCCTGGGCGCGTACTTGCTGTGAGGAGGTCGCGATCATCCCCAGACAGGCGACCACTAGCGCGGTCAGACAATTGAGGCAGTTCATCTCGACTTGTGCTCCATTGATTCGAATCGAAAGAGAACATAAAAAGAACATGCGCCTGTAGGAAAGCCGCGAATGCCTGCCTTTGGGAGAGGAGAGGAACGCTGATGAGGGGGCCACTTTGCATGCTGAGGAGCTCGCATGTCCCTGTCTGTCCAAACTCATTCCAACCGGTCGCTTGCCGAGACCGCCCGTCTCATTTGCGAATCGCGAGGGGGCAAATGGTCCGGCACAAAGGGCATGGCCTGTTGCCCCGCGCATGATGACCGCACGCCGTCACTCGGTGTGTCGCTCGGCCGACAGGCCATCCTCTTCCACTGTTTCGCGGGATGCGATCAACAGAACGTGCTGGCTGCTCTGGCGCGTGAAGGTTTCGAGGCACCGGCGCTTTTTTCAGGTTCTGCGACCACCAACGAACCCGAATCGACCAGCACCCGCAAACCTTCGGCGGTAGCGCTGAGGATCTGGCGCGATGCACAGCCACTGCGTGCCAGTCCGGCAAAGGCATATCTTGAAAGCCGCGGCATCCTCGCCGCATCTCCGGCGCTCCGCTTCCATCCACGAACGCCGCTTGGCCCGAAAGGACGGGCCCGCTTTCTGCCCGCCATGATCGCGGCAGTCAGCCTCGACGAGGGCCCGATCGCCATCCACCGCACGTTCCTGTCTACCGAGGCTTCAGGCAAGGCCGCTTTCGAAAAGCCGAAACGCGCGCTCGGCGCGCTCAGTGAAGCTGCTGTTCGTCTCTTCGCTCCAGTTTCCGGCAAGCTTGGCCTTGCCGAGGGGGTCGAGAGCGCGATGTCGGCCTATGCTCTCACCGGCATTCCCGTCTGGGCGACCCTGGGCAATGAGCGCTTCGGTCTCGTCAGCGTGCCTGAGAGCGTGACCGAGCTTCACCTCTTCGTCGATCACGATGCTGGTGGCGAGCTGGCAGCGTCGCGTGGCCTGGCCGCTTATGCCCGCGATGGGCGGACGATCCACGTTCGGAAACCATCCTCACGCGACACCGACTGGAACGATGAACTTACAGCATGGCTGCGCCGCAAAGCGGCGCGGTAGAGGAGAGAGAGCTTCTCGAA
Organism: Pelagerythrobacter aerophilus; assembly: GCF_003581645.1. GTDB lineage: Bacteria > Pseudomonadota > Alphaproteobacteria > Sphingomonadales > Sphingomonadaceae > Pelagerythrobacter > Pelagerythrobacter aerophilus. The sequence goes on from NZ_QXFK01000011.1 coordinate 169,016, forward strand.
TTCCTGATCCGGCAGAGGGCGTGTCCCGATGCCTTCATCAGGAGGACGAATTGCCATGTTTCAATCAGACCTGTTTCCCGCTGGCGAGCAGTTGCCGTCCATGCCCTTGGCCTATGCCATCGGCACCCGAGTTGCCGCGCTTCTTGCTTCGGGACGTCATCTTACCCGTACCGACATTTCCGGGCTGTTCGCCGAAGAGACCGGTGTTCTGGACTGGGGAGGTGCCTGGACGATCGACGATTACAACAGCGCGGTCGAGATCGGCGCGCTGCTCTGGCTTCGAGACTCCTCACGCATCGATCTGGCGACGAATGTACACGAAGCCGAAGCGCGGTTCGACTGGCTCGAAGCAGCCTTGCCGCCGCGGCATGTTCGCAGCGAAGCGCAGGTTGATCTCCAGCAGTTCTCGACCCCGCCGATGCTGGCCTGGCTTATGGCGAAGGCCGCAGCTGTCTCTTCGCGAGATACGCTCCTCGAACCGTCCGCAGGCAATGGTGCCCTTGCTCTCTGGGGTTCCCTCCAGAACGCTTCGCTACTTCTCAACGAGATCGATCCGGCAAGACGAGACGGTCTGGCCCACGTCTTCCCCACGGCCACCATCACTGCGCATGACGGGGAACTCATCGCCGACTTGCTTCGCGGCCCTGTTCCGTCTGCCGTGCTGATGAACCCGCCGTTCGCTCACAGCCTGGAACGCGGCAAGGACGGTGAGACCGCTATGCGTCACCTACGCGGTGCAATTCGGGCCGCTGCTAATCGGGCGAGGATCGTCGCTATTATGCCTGAAGGCTTCGACGCCTCCACCTTCGCCAAGGAACAGGACGAAGTGTCGCTGCTCCTCGATGTCCGGCTACAGAAGATGTTTCGCCGGACAGGGACGGGGATCGCTGTTCGCCTGGTTGTGTTCGACAAGACGCCGACTGCGTCCTCGCCTGCGATCACCGGAGATACTGCCGACCTCATCTCGCTCCACGAGCTTATCACTGCGCTTCCGCCACGCGTACAGACCTCCGCCAACATCCATCGCCTGCC
>NZ_QXFK01000012.1 GCF_003581645.1 Pelagerythrobacter aerophilus
ACCCTGGGCAATGAGCGCTTCGGTCTCGTCAGCGTGCCTGAGAGCGTGACCGAGCTTCACCTCTTCGTCGATCACGATGCTGGTGGCGAGCTGGCAGCGTCGCGTGGCCTGGCCGCTTATGCCCGCGATGGGCGGACGATCCACGTTCGGAAACCATCCTCACGCGACACCGACTGGAACGATGAACTTACAGCATGGCTGCGCCGCAAAGCGGCGCGGTAGAGGAGAGAGAGCTTCTCGAATTCCTGATCCGGCAGAGGGCGTGTCCCGATGCCTTCATCAGGAGGACGAATTGCCATGTTTCAATCAGACCTGTTTCCCGCTGGCGAGCAGTTGCCGTCCATGCCCTTGGCCTATGCCATCGGCACCCGAGTTGCCGCGCTTCTTGCTTCGGGACGTCATCTTACCCGTACCGACATTTCCGGGCTGTTCGCCGAAGAGACCGGTGTTCTGGACTGGGGAGGTGCCTGGACGATCGACGATTACAACAGCGCGGTCGAGATCGGCGCGCTGCTCTGGCTTCGAGACTCCTCACGCATCGATCTGGCGACGAATGTACACGAAGCCGAAGCGCGGTTCGACTGGCTCGAAGCAGCCTTGCCGCCGCGGCATGTTCGCAGCGAAGCGCAGGTTGATCTCCAGCAGTTCTCGACCCCGCCGATGCTGGCCTGGCTTATGGCGAAGGCCGCAGCTGTCTCTTCGCGAGATACGCTCCTCGAACCGTCCGCAGGCAATGGTGCCCTTGCTCTCTGGGGTTCCCTCCAGAACGCTTCGCTACTTCTCAACGAGATCGATCCGGCAAGACGAGACGGTCTGGCCCACGTCTTCCCCACGGCCACCATCACTGCGCATGACGGGGAACTCATCGCCGACTTGCTTCGCGGCCCTGTTCCGTCTGCCGTGCTGATGAACCCGCCGTTCGCTCACAGCCTGGAACGCGGCAAGGACGGTGAGACCGCTATGCGTCACCTACGCGGTGCAATTCGGGCCGCTGCTAATCGGGCGAGGATCGTCGCTATTATGCCTGAAGGCTTCGACGCCTCCACCTTCGCCAAGGAACAGGACGAAGTGTCGCTGCTCCTCGATGTCCGGCTACAGAAGATGTTTCGCCGGACAGGGACGGGGATCGCTGTTCGCCTGGTTGTGTTCGACAAGACGCCGACTGCGTCCTCGCCTGCGATCACCGGAGATACTGCCGACCTCATCTCGCTCCACGAGCTTATCACTGCGCTTCCGCCACGCGTACAGACCTCCGCCAACATCCATCGCCTGCCGCTCGGCAAGCCAGTGCGCCTCGTTGGCAAAACTTCGGCCCAAAGCGCGCCGGTTCGGCCGGTGGCGCCATTCGCCGCGACACCAGCAGCCACGGCGAATGCGATCGACCTTGCCTAAGTTCATCGCCCTGGTATTCGGCGACCAGCTGGACCTCGATCCCGCCGGTACGGCGCGGAGCCGAAAGTTCGGCGCGGGCAGTGAACCCGGGCAGGACGGCATCGCTCGCCATCGCCTCGATCAGGCGGATCGCGGCGTCCTCGGGCCCGGTCTCGGTTTCCCATTCGGCAGCCTCGTTTTTCGCGAGCGCGGGATTGGTGATGAAGAGCTGGGTCGCTTCCTCGCCGCCGAGGCGGCAGGCGAACTTGTAGACGTAGCCTGCCTTGCTGGTCGCAAAGAAGCTGACCCGGGCAGCGGCAAATTGCGGGGGTACGGAGATATAGATGTCTCCGCGCACCGGCTCATGCGTCACCTGGAAGTCGTTGTAGGGAAAGCCGCTCGCGATCTTCGAGACATTGGCAAAACCGTCATCGATGAGCGCGATCCGGGTGAGTTCGCCGCGGGCGAGTTCGCAATCGATGGTCGCGTTGTCGGCCGCTTCGACGAACTGGTCGGCATGCGCCGGGACCGGTGCGAGCGCGAAGGCAAGCACGGCGAGGCCGGTCAGCTTGAGTCCGTGATCGGGGCGCCTTGTTGCGCCGATTGCGAAACAGGCAAGGCCGGTTCCGGCAAGCGCAGCAGCGAGGGGGGATGGGAGAAGGCTCATTGGCCGGGTTCCTCCTTGTCGGTGGGAAGTTGTTCGAAGCCGGCGAGCGCGAGGCTGAGACCACGCTTCGACCAGCGGAAACGGAAGGAGCGGCGCTGGCTCGCGATCACCTGCGCGCCGACAAAGGTCTTGAGCGTGCCGGTGACGGTCGAGGTCAGGGCCTTGGGGTCGACGTGCATTTCCGCGATCACGAAGGCCTGGCTGATGTCCGAGCCGCGCTGTTCCTCGACGATTTGGACGAGCTCGGCCTTGAGGCGGCCGTGCGCGGCGGGATCGGCGAGCTTCAGGATGTTCGTCATCCAGTAATCGAGGCTTTCGGGCGCCCGGTTGAGGAGCATCAGTGCCGTGTCGCGGGTGACAAGTTCGAGATAGGGCGCGTCGATCCCGCCGCTCGAGACGGTGATCCGCTCTGAGGTGATCGGCACCAACACAACCTGCTCGTCGCGGGTGACCGCGGCGCCGAGGCTGACCAGCGTGGTCAGGCCCAGGACACCTGCCAGCACGGCAAAGCGGTTGCGTTGCCGCAGGTAGGTCTGCGCCTGTTCGTGCGCGAATTCTGCTCGCATGGGTCGCCTCCCTCAGCCCGCCAACAGGCGGCAGTGGGAGGGCGGCGTGGCTTTTAGACCGAGAAAGCTCCCGGGAAGGTACCAGTACGCAGCATGCACCAGTGCCGAACCGGCGCCGCGTGCCTTTGCCTTCCGCAAGGCAAGCCAGGCCCCGGCGGCCAGGCCGATACCGATGAAGATATGCTGCGAGAGAATGCCCCAGGCGAAGGGAATGAGAATCCCTGCAAACTCGTCGATGGTCCAGAAGCCGATGAGCTCCGGGTCGTCGAGCCGCCGTGGAACGAGGTACCTGTCAGCCATGATGCCGCCCTCCTGTCGTGACTGGATCCGCTGATCAGATGACCGCGGTCACGACCGAGGTGACGATCGGAACGCCGGTACCGACACCGATCCCGACGCCGACCGGCACCGCGACCTGGCCGAGTGAGAAGCGCCCGGAGGCGAGACCGATCAGACCGCCCGCGAGGCTGAGTACGGTGATGATCTTGCCGCCCGAGCCTTCGAGGAAGTCGGTGAACTTGGTGAGCGCGGGATCGAAGGTGGTGTCGGCACCGGCGAAGGCGGCACCGGCGCAGGCCAGCGCCACGCAGGCAGGAAGAATGTAGTCGCGGCCCCGTGCACGGTTGGGCGTGCGCTGCAGAGCCGGAAGGGCAGTCTTGGTGGTCATGGATGGAAACTCCGAGGGATTGAACATCAGCCAACGATGCGTTCGCTGTATGTTCTTTCCTCTCCCCGGAGCCGGGCTGTAGGAAATCGGGAACTGGATTTTGGGGCTGCTGCCCAAGCAAAAAGCGACATCTGGAGGTGCGCAGGCTGGGATTCGCGCAGGTTGATCGCGGATCAGCGCCAACTGTGCCGAGTTTGGCGAGGAGCGTGCCGCCATATGCGCGAACACGACCGGAATTCGCGCGAATCAACGAAGGAAGCCGATTCGGTGGTTCCTCTATGTTCTCTAATTGTTCTTTTCGTTTTCCTACAGGCTTCCTTCGCGGTTAGCCGGTGGTTCGATCACCTCCAGAGATAAGGATTCGTCGATGACCAACATGGCGCTCTTTGCCGAACAACAGGTTCGCGCCGACCTTGCCCGGCTGCTTTTGGCAGCCGTCGAAGCCAGCGGCCGTGCACGCTGCGACATCGCGCGCGACGCGCAGATCCATAAGGATGCCCTGCGCCGCGTCCTTGCCGGTGAACGCTCGGCTATCCTTGATCACCAGCTCGGCAGTCGATTTTGCATTGGAGGATCTTGGCTTCATCTTCGTTCCTTCGTCACTACGACGAAGCCCAAATCCTCCTTACTTCACAACCTCAAATCTGTGCCATAGGCGCTAACGGGGGGCACACTGAATCAGCGACTTAGCCTTACTGCAAGCAGAGCTTTTCAACAGAATAGGGCCGGTAGCGGACTGGCTTCTATTGGCAAGCCCGACACGGAATGCTGCCGTTTCATCCCAGATTCTGTTGCCAGCTCTAAACCTTAGGAAAGAGATTCATCTTTCGTCGTTGCGCACTTCCGTTTGTGCGGGAGTTACTACTGTTAGGCTCAGGATCTCGGGTTGTTGTGATCGTTTGGTTTCAATTGCGGCTCGCGGGTTGCCCTACCAATGCTCGTGCACGAATCGGATGTTCGCAGAAGCAGGGCAAAGTGTGGTTGCGCTCGCCTGTTAGGTTAAGGCAACTCGACGGTTGGCCCATAAGCCTCGTTCCCTGTTTCGCGCAGCTGACGCTTGATAGCAGCCGGGGTGCGGTAAAAAGTGCCAAGCGCATCTTTCTCGACTTGCCGGAGCAAGACCTTGCCCCGATCACCCCAACACTGAAGGTAGAAGGCGGTTTCTCGACCGTCGCAGATAGGGAAAATCATCTCTGCTTTGCGCTGTCTAACGATGTCATACCAATTGCGTATATCGATGGATGAAGGCGAAAGAGAAAATTCGGGATGGCTGTGCCATTCGCCAATCCAGTCCATCTTTCCGCCGGATTTACGCCACCGCCTTAGTGCAGCTATTCTGTGTCCCTTAGGTGAGCGCTGGAAGCGCGTCGAACTTTGTCGATCCCATGGCAATGGTCGGGTGATCTCAGTCACATGAAGGTAAAGACCCTTGCGCAGCCCTAGTACCAGCCCCCCAGCTTCTAACGGGCGATGCTGCCGCGTACATTTTAGCATTTTCTCTGCCGCTGCATGATCGACAAGAATGCCCTCGATCATGATCGATCCCTCGACAGGCATGATGGGCACGTTTTGTGAGCTGAAGGAGACGTTTTGGCTCTCTAAAGCGTGTGGTAATCGGCGGATCGGCTGTACCAGCCAACATGATCAAACGTTTCCAGTCCAAAGGCGTTGAGGTGCGCCAAGCCTGGGGAATGACAGAGACCAGCCCTTTGGGCCTTTCCGCAGCGCTAAAGCCCCATCAACTCGCCTTACCGGAGGCGGATCGTTTGGCGTTGCAATGCAAGCAAGGGCGTCCACAGTTCGGGATGGAATTTCGCGTTGCCGACAAAGACGGACATGAGGTAACACACGATGGCAAAAGCATCGGCTCCTTGCTCGTTCGCGGTCCGTGGGTAGCCGCGCAATATTTCAACGCCGAGGACGCAGATACTCACGAGCAGCACCCAGGCTGGTTCGATACCGGCGATGTCGTGACCATTGACAAAGATAGCTTCATACAGATTGTGGATCGCAACAAGGATTTGATAAAGTCTGGGGGTGAGTGGATATCATCCATCGAGCTCGAAAACATCGCTCAAGATCATCCCGCGATCAAAGAGGCTGCCATCGTCGCTGTGCCGGATATGGGTGGAAGACTACAACCGAGAGAGACCGCCCTCATCCCTTGGCTACGCGACACCGGCGGCGTTCGCCGCCGAACTAGATAAGCAATGGCCTGCTTCGCCACGCCCTACGGGCTCCGCTGCGCAGCCCATTGCTTCAACCTCGCTCATACGCAACAACGCGGCTCGGCTCTAATCCCAGCTGGGGGAAAATCAGGGGGTCACGTCACTCATTGGAAGGCGGCTATCGTGACGCAAATCGCTCTGAAAGTCGTGGGACTATTTTGCAGGTCTTCGAGGAACAGACCTGCTAATTTTCGCCCTGCAGTTAGTTCCATTAGGATAACGCTGCTAGCATACGTAGGCACCGCGGCCGCTAGCCAAAAGGTTGCCAGTAGGACCGTATACACGTGTTTCAGCGACCGAGATAGTTTTACCGATCTTGATTATTTTGCCCGATGCTACGAGTGGTCCCGAGGTTGCCGGGCGGTGGTAGTCGACCCTCAGATCGGCGGTCGCCTTGGCCCCTGTACCTTGCGACAATAAGGTGTAGAGCCCGGTTAAATCGATCAGAGAGGCGAGCACGCCGCCATGCGCTGAACCGATTGCCGGGTTTGACACGATCTCGTCGCGCCAAGGCATCTCCAGTTCAAGCTGCTCGCTCGAACATGACCGTAAAGTGAGGCCAAGCCACCGGTGAAACGGGGCAATCTGCAGGATCTCTTCGAGGCGCTTAGGATCGATCCTTGTCGGATTATCGGTCATGTAACGGCTCCCTGCGCACTGTGATTACGCTTGAGAAAATCGAGTATCACTGCCGAAAAGGCATCGTTGGCATCGCCAACCACCATATGTGTTGCCTCTGCGATGTCGGTGTATTCAGCGTGTGGAGCAAGTTCGAGCAATTGCGCGACCGCGTCTTCGGAGACCAGATCGCTCGATCCGCCGCGAATAATATGCAATGGCAGCGAAAGCCTGCTGGCTGCATCGTTCAGCGCATCAAATTGGCGTTCCTGATGAGCCGGATCGCTTCGCTTGGCTAGCGTAATGTTGCGGATAAAGGCCGGATCCCAATGCCAGTAGTAGCGGCCGTCTTCCTTCTCTCGCAGATAGCGCCGTAAACCCTTGCCGGCTCCGCGCTTGCGGCGATGTGGCATGTAACGCGCGATGACCTCTGCCGCTTCGTCGGGTGAAGAGAAACCGGTCTCCACGTGCTCCTCCATAAAGCCGACTACGCGCATAACGCCCCCCGTTTCCATACGCGGCGCGATGTCGACGAGAGTGAGCGACGCGAAGCGGCCCGGCGCAAGGTGTCCTTCGGCGATCAGTCCGGCCAGCCCGCCAAGGGAGGCCCCGACGAGCGCTGGCTTGCGGTCTATTTTTGAAGCAATCGCAACGAGATCTGAAGCGAAGTCGCGCGTTTCGTAAGCGCCCTCGGCAGACCATTCGCTGTCGCCGTGACCGCGCATATCAATTGCGATCGCACGGAATCCCGCATTGGCGAGATCGGCTGTGACACGTTTCCATGCGTGACGGGTCTGGCCGCCCCCATGCGCGAGCAAGACCGGTAAAGCATCGGCATTTCCGGTCGCTTCGGCTGCTATGGAGATGCCACCATCTCCCCCGATATGGAAAGTTTGCGACTGCATACCGCAACCTCTATATTGTAAATCGGTTTACAGTAAACGGCTTTATTTCCTGATCGGTTATGGTAGGTTGCCCAGGATGGCGGCCACGACGGACTATGACCCGGATACAAAGGGGGCAAGTTTCCTCACCGATACCGATCGGCTGTTCTTTCTTATGGAGGAAGTGACCCGGCGTTTGCGCAGGACCGTCGATTCTTCGGTTGAACAATTCGGGCTCACGCGGACGCAATGGCGTGCATTGGCTTATCTCTTTCGGAGCCCAGGCATGACCCAGACAGAGCTGGCTCGGGAACTGGAACTAGAGCGCGCTAGCATCGGCCGGACTATTGATCGCCTGGAAGAACTTGAGCTGGTAGAAAGACGCAGCGCGAAGAACGACAGGCGCGTTTGGCGGGTTCATTTACGCCCTGCCGCGATCGAGCTACTTCCCAAGATGCGAGTAGAAGCTGATGCGGTGCATGCTCGCTTGCTCGGGGGGATCCGTTTTGGGGAACTGGAACGCTTACGCGGATCGCTGGCCAAGATGCATGACAATCTGGGCAGCGAGCCATAATCACTCGAAATCGAGCCCGCGCCCCGCATTCGCACCCCACGTTGCCCTTCAGGGGGGACTTATGCTCAGATGAGGGACGCCGAGCGCATGCGATCATAAGATCCCGGCAGTCGTGGCAGGCGAGGTGGCCGGAGCCCTCGCACTTACCCAGCGCCGTTCGGTACCTTATCAGCTCGAGCGACCCTCGGATTCAATTTCTGCTGTAGCGTGAAATCAGCGAGTGTTTGCATGGCGGCACTGCTAGCGAATATGGTCGACGCTGAGCTTGAACACGCCAGGCTTGCGCGAGCCTTCCAAGATAGCGCGATGGATAAGCATATGTCGAAAGATGAGATACGTGATTACGCCCCCAACGAAAAGGATGACATTCTATATTTGCTAGAAGAGGTGAACAGGACCGCTCGGCGGACGTTCGACGCTCTGATCGTGGGGCTCGACCTCAATCAAACACAATGGCGGATCATCGCGTCCTTGTTGAGGGAACCTACGCTAACACAGACCGAGATTTCTCGCCTGCTTGAGCTTGAATCGGCGACGATAGGACAGGCTGTCGCAGTTTTGGTTGAAAAAGGTTTGATCGAGCGAGAGCGGGCGGCGCACGATCGAAGAGTTTGGAACCTCCACCTCACCGAGCAAGTAAGAACCATCTGGCCAGAACTGCGCGAAGCGGCTGATCGACTCCACGAAATTCTCTGGAAGGAAATGTCTGCGCCTGAAATCGACCTCCTGCGTACGATGCTTCGAAAAGTTGCGGAGAATCAGAAGCAGGCTGACACTTGCGAAGAAAGCCGATGAAGCATGATCTGGAAAACAGTGTCGGTGAACTGACGCGGCTAGCAGAACTCGGTCAGATTTTCGCCCGGCACGGTCTGAAAAATCTCGGAAGCTTATTTGGCGTTATGCCGGTTTCGGAGAAGGAGCCAGATACCGAGGACTTGCGTCCTGCATCGGTGGTGGCGCTGTTGCGCGATGTCGGCCCTGTCGGAATAAAGCTTGGCCAGCTCCTGGCGACCAGAAGCGATCTGTTTACACAACCCTGGATTTCCGCGTTCGGCACTCTCCACGACCAGGTGGAACCGCTGCCGTTCGATAAGATCGAACCGGTGATTGTATCGGCTTGGGGCAGCGACTGGGAATGTGAATTCGCCGCTTTCGAGAGAAACCCGATCGCCTCAGCCTCTATCGCGCAGACTTATGTCGCAACCCTGCTGGACGGAAGCGAGACTATCGTGAAAGTCCGCCGACCCGGCATGGCGCCCAGGATCGAGGCGGACATGAGGCTGTTGACACGGCTCGCGGGCCTCGCCGAGCGTCGGTCAAGCGACATTGCCCGCTATCGACCCGTGCAGTTCCTCCAGACATTCGCCAAGAATTTAGCGCGGGAGATGGACCTGGCGGCAGAAGCACGCGCTTGTGAACGGATTGGCGGTTATCTGGAGATGCTTGGGGTGAAGACCCCCGCGATCCACTGGCAACTTACAGGCATGACGATCAATGTGCAGGAAGCCCTGGTCGGAAAGCCTGCGTCGCGGCCCCCGGCAACTGGTCAGGGAGATAATGCCCGGTTCGCGAAGCGCTATGCCGATGCGGTGCTACGGATGATCCTTCTCAACGGAGAGTTTCATGGCGACCCGCATCCCGGCAACGTCTTCTGGATGGAAGGGAACCAGGTAGGCTTCATCGATTTCGGCTCGGTCGGCTTTCTCAGCGGCGCGCGGCGTCAGGAAATCGTCCGCCTGATTTTTGCTATCGCGAACGATCAGATAGACAAGGTGGCCGATCTGCTGCTTGACTGGGCAGGCAATCCACTCGTGGACCGCGCGCAATTGGCGATGGATCTGGATGAGCTGATCGAGGAATTTCGCGGCACAGCTCTTGCGGGGATTGAATTCTCGGCAATCTTCGATCGGGTTTTCGGATTGTTGCGCGAGTATCGCCTCGTATTGCCGCCCGACCTCGCTATTTTGCTGCGCACCCTGCTGACCGCAGAAGGCTTCGTTCGCTCTTTGGCGCCGGACTACAATATCGCCGAAGAAACGAAGCCGATCGTGATGCAATTGTTTGCCGAGCGATTTTCGATCGGAGCCGCGCGGGATCATTTGGCCAAGGTCCGCAGTGGGCTGCTTGATTTCTCGGCATCGCTGCCCGAGCTAATCGAGAACGTTGCCTCGGTCGCTCGATCAGGTACGATTCAGGTGTCCATCGACCCAGCCAGCCTGAACCATCTGACGCGGGAAGAGGACCGCAGCACCCCCGTCAAGGGTCCGGTGGTCGCCGCATTGATCGTCTCTGCCGCATTGCTGGCCGACCAATCGTTGTTACTGGCAGGCATTGTTCTGGCTTTCGCGGGAATAGCACTCATTCCTAGATGGAACTGATAAGACCATACGCGTTGAACGCTTAGATCACGGCCGCCCGGCACCGATATTGGCTACATCAAGGGAGAAGAGTGGAAATGACCGAACAGAAACCAGCCGAGGCGGTGCCTGCCGCCACCATGCTGCTGGTGCGGGATGAACCGGAGTTTCAGGTTCTCATGGTGAAGCGACATCATCAGATAGACTTCGCATCTGGCGCACTGGTCTTCCCCGGCGGGAAACCCCACTCCGATGATTCTCTGGAGGAATGGGCCGCTTACTGCGACGGGCGGGATCAGGTCGATACGACCCAGAGAATTTTAAAGATCGCTGCGATCCGCGAAGCTTACGAGGAGGCTGGCATTTTGCTGGCGGTCAACCGCGATGGCAGCCCTTTCGAAGGGGCCTGTGACCCGGACAGCCGCCGGGCAGTCGAACAGGGGGAAAGATCGTTCCTCGATGTCGTCCGGGAGTCCGATGTGATCTTGCGGCTCGATAGCCTCACCGATTTTGCCCGGTGGATTACCCCGGTCTTCATGAAGAAGCGGTTCGACACCTGGTTCTACGTCGCTCGAGCCCCGGAACGCCAAATTGCCGCGTGCGATGGCTATGAGACGGTAGATGCCGAATGGCTGTCACCAAATCGTGCTCTGGAGATGGGGCAATCGGGCGAGCGCACGGTCATTTTCCCGACCCGACTGAACCTGGAACTGTTGTCCAAGGCGAACAGTGCTACGGACTGCGTAGATCGCGCGCAGGCGCGCACGATCGTGCCTGTCCTGCCGTGGGTCTTGCAGCGAGATGGCAAGAATATCCTGACCATCCCGGAGGATGCAGGCTACGGCCCGGCAAGCGAGGTTATAGGATGAATAACGCCGAGACGATCGATCGTCTCGGCAAGAGGGGACCGGCTACCATCGTTTTGTAGCCCCGTCGCAAACCGTGTCACCTAGCTATGCGCCTGGCTTATTAGGGTTTATTGCTGTCTTGCAGGATGTTCGTTCGAAAATATTCCGGTCGGAACTCAGGAATCGCCTTTCAGTCTCTGTCCTGTTATCGCAATGAAACAGCGAGCGTTGGGCCAGATAGGTCTAGCAGCAGCATCATTAGACCTAAGAGAAGCCGAGCAAACAAGCTCCAAGGACCGAGATGAACCAGAACATCCACGAAATTAAAGTGACGCTGATCTACTGCGACTACCGGCATGTTAGCTGATCTGCACTCTTCTAATTGGCCCGATTTCTATTTTTGAATTGGTTAAGAGAGTGACGGAATGGTGAGGAAGCACCATCTGAAAGAAAACATCGCTAAGCTGCGAGTAGTGGAGATTGTTCGGGTGCAGGGCGGAACGATCGCGGATCTGTGCCGCGGGATCGGTGTCGGCGAGCCGAGCCAATATCGCTAGCGCAAGGGGAATGCCAGCCTCAAAATGGATCAGGCGCAGCTTCCGAAAGAGCATGCAAAGGAATCCCCCGGTTGCAGCGCGCGGCGTCAGAACTCACGCTATACAATCTGCTCCTTCTGGGAGGTGCAAGGTAATCATCTCAGTCTCTCGCTTCGACGATGGCGCATCGGACAGATCCGGCGAATGATACCTGTATAAGCGAATGACTACTGCTTGACCTTGATACAGCACCGCCGGGTCTCACAGCTCGTTTCACTATCGGCCTTGTTCCAGGGAAGGCGTGACACCGCCACGGCTGCCATCCCGTTCCGCCACGTTCCACCAGCGGACCGTATTGGTGCCAGAAGCAGACTTGTAGAAACAATCGGTGCGGACCACTCAGTGCGGCCGGTTTTTAGGCCAGAGGGGAAAAGGCTCGGAAATTCATGCGAGCCATTGCCTTTATGCCCCAATTGCAGTCTTGCCGCAATCTCCATACCTATGCGAATGGTAATTTGCGGACACGGGAGTTTGAGTTGGAAACCATGAAGGCTTGGATCGTCAGGAAATATGGCAATCCGGAGGAGATGGTCTTAGGACAAACTGCCATGCCGAAGCTGGGGGAAGGGCAAGAGAATCGGGCGGACACTCTGGTCAAGATTGACGCTGCAGGTCTGAATTTTGCGGACGAAATCGCGATTGCAGGAAAATATCAGGATCGGATAAAACCGCCGTTTGTGCCAGGCAACGAGTTGGCGGGAACGGTCGTCGAGGCAATCCCGGGTTCTCGATTCTCTCCCGGTGACAAGGTCGCATGTCAGGTCCGCAGTGGTGCCTTTGCACAATATTGTGGCGTCGCTTCTGACCGTCTGATGGCGATAGGAGACTTACCAGCCTCGGTGGCCGCCGCGCTTCCGGTTTCCTACACCACTGCCCATGTCGCCCTTTTCGAAAAGGGTAATCTCAAGAAGGGAGATACGGTCCTAATCCATGCGGCGGCAGGCGGATTGGGCATCGCTGCCACTCAGCTTGCAAAAGCAGCGGGAGCTCGCATCGTTGCCACGGCAGGCGACGAAGACAAGCGGCGAATCGCTAAAGAGAATGGGGCTGATCATGTGATCGATTATCGTCAATCTGACTGGTCCGAGCGAGTAAGAGCTCTGGCACCAGATGGGGTCGATATCGTCATGGATCCGGTCGGCGGCGAAACTTCGGAACAGAGTCTGCGTCTTCTGGCATGGGAGGGCAGGCTGTTAGTATGCGGCTTTGCCGGTGGGACGGTTCAGGCGCTCAAGGCGAACTACATGCTGGTTAAGTCCGCCAGTGTGCACGGTGTATACTGGAGCTTCGACCGCTCGCCGGAAGCGATTCGCACCATACAGCAGAAGCTGGTTAATCAATGTGCCAGAGGCGAAATTCGCCCCCTAATTCGGGATGTGTATCAAATGGATGAACTCGTTTCAGCAATGGAGTCGCTGCGCTCTCGCGGAACGGTAGGTAAAGTCGTGATTGCCATGTAGCAGCAAACGGTCTGATTGGGCCGGCTCAGCGACCTCGAAGGCAAAACCATACTCTTGCGTATTGACTTTTCGACCCGAAGATCCGATTGAACGATATCTGAGGTGCCGGAAGGGACGTGACAGATGAGTTTTGGAGCCGTCGAGCAACTGTTTTACGACGTGAGTACCAAACGGAATTCCCGCGCAGCGTTTCGCGAGGATGCCACAGCTTTCGCAGAGAAGTACGCCCTCAGCGAGCTAGAACGCGACATGGTCTTGTCCATGAATGCCGAGGGACTCTTCGAGTACGGCATTAACCCGATGCTTCTGATGGGCTTCTGGACAAGCGTAAACGGACCGCAATCGATGCCGGATTATCTGTCCCGCGTTCCGACGCTGACGTCACAGCTCGAGACGGTAAGCGAATGAAGTGAGAGGCCGGCGGCAGCGAAGCGCTTACCCGTCTATCTTTAGGAGAGTTTCAAGATGGCCGAAATAGTCGGCGGCTTCATCATGCCGCATGATCCATTGTTGTTTGTGAACCCAAAGAAGAAAGAGCGCGACCACCTGATTGGCGCTTATTCGGAAATTCGCGACAAAGTAAGCAAGTCCGGCGCGACGAAGGCGATCATCTTCGGCGCGGACCATTATATTCTCTTCGGCCCTCGCTGTCTGCCACAGTTTCTTATCCCGACAGGCGAGCTTCATGGTCCCATTGACCGGTTGCCCGGTGTTGGAGATTCACCGATCGCCAGCGATCCGGGTTTCGCAGAGTATTTGGTCGGCCATGCCCATCAAAGCGGCTTCGACGTGTCTGTGGCGCGCGACTTGGGGGTGGATCATGCAATCGGGGTGCCCGCCCAGCTTGCCCTTCCGGCCGACGGGTCGGTCAAGACGGTTCCCGTTTATATGGCGAGTGGCGTAGCGCCGTATGTTCGTCTCCAAAGGGCATATGATTTCGGACGAATGATTGGCGATGCCATTGCGAAAATGCCCGTAGACGAATCCGTAGTGTTGATCGGCAGCGGAGGGATCAGCCACTGGGTGGGCACCGGAGAAATGGGGCGCATCAATTCCGAGTTTGATCGGAAGGTCCTCGACTGCATCGTTTCCGGCGATGCGACCCCTCTCCTTTCAATGACAGACGAGGAAATAATGCGCGAAGGCGGCAACGGTGGAATGGAGATTCGTCATTTTCTTGCAGTGATGGGTGCTCTGCCGGCGGGCCGAGGCGAAGTGCTCGCTTACGAAGCCTGGGATGGCGGCGTTACCGGCCTCGGCTTTGCGGAGATACTGCCCGCCTGAACGGGTCGGGTTCGAATAGCTGGAGAATGACATGACTGAATCGCTCTTGAAGCCGGATAGTAATGCAAAATTGGCTGCGGGCATCGAGGAACTCGTCGACGCCGAAGCGGGAAATATTGACCGCCGGATCTTCTGGGACGAATCTATCTACAACCTGGAGCTTGAACGGATTTTTGCGCGATGCTGGATTTTTGTCGCGCATGACACGCAATTGCCCAATGTTGGCGATTTTCTAACGACGACAATCGGTGAAGATGCGGTCATCGTGTCGCGTGGCGAAGACGGCAAGATCCACACCTTTCTCAACTCCTGTACGCATCGAGGTAATCGCGTGTGCTTTGCAGAGGCGGGCAACTCCCGGCGGTTCACATGCAATTTTCATGGCTGGTCCTACGGTCTCGACGGTAGCTTGAAGAATGTCAGTCGCCCGCAGTCCTATAGTGGAAAATCGAACCTCGATAAGTCCAAGCTTGGCCTGCACAAGGCGCGTGTCGAAAGCTATAAGGGGATGCATTTCGCCTGCTTCGACCCGGAGGCCCCGTCGCTTGAGGAATATCTAGGCGAATTTCGCTGGTATCTAGATGTGATCCTCGACAATGACGAAGGTGGTATCGAGTTTATCGATGGCAACATCAAATCTCGGCTCAAATGCAATTGGAAATTCCCGGCAGAGAACTTCGTGGGCGACTCGTATCACGCTCCCTGGACGCATAGCTCAGCCTTGATCGCAATGTTCGGAAAACAGCCGACCATGCGACCTGACCGTTCTTATCATGCCAATGCGAACGGCCACGGCTGGGAGTTTGGACTGGATTTCATTGGGAACGCGGCAACGCTCAATTCACCGCCGATTATCGACTATCTGCGTGAGCAGGAGGCGAAATTTGCCGAACGTCTGGGGAAGGTTCGCAGCAGGATGGTAGGCGCTCTAAGCTCCGCTAACGTCTTTCCCAATCTTTCCTTCCTGGCAGGTCACAACACTTTTCGGACATGGAACCCCAAGGGTCCAAGGAGCACGGAACTTCACACCTGGGTGTTCCTGAACGCAAATGCCCCGGAAGAACTCAAGGAAGAATATCGCCGCGGGGTAATGTTAACCTTTTCTCCGGCGGGTGTGTTCGAAATGGATGACGGCGAGAACTTCGAGAATTGCACGGCGGTCAATGTAGGCGTGGTGACCCGGCAGCAACAGCTTCACTTCGGGATGGGCCTCGATTCGAAAATCGAACACGAGGAACTGCGCGGCAATGTTTATCAAAGCCAGATCAATGAAGCGAACCAACGGGCCTTCTACCAGCGCTGGGCAGATCTGATGGGTGCAGAAACCTGGGCCGACGTTCCTGTCCGTTAGAAATATTCAGAGGTAAATGTGAAGACTCTCGAACAAACCACCCGGCGCGATCACTGCTCTGTGTCAGCCGAGTTACTTTTGGAGATACAGCAGTTTCTGTATCGAGAAGCCCGTTTGCTCGATAACGAGCAATATGATGAATGGCTAGAATTGCTGACGGACGATATCCATTATTGGGTACCAGGAGTGCAGGCCCGCTATCGAAAGGATGAGGCGAAGTTCAGTTCCGAACGAATGGCCTATTTCGACGACGGCCTCGAATATCTCAAGATCCGCGTGGCACGCGCCAAGCAGCCGTCGGCATGGGCCGAAGATCCACCCACCAGGCATTTTCACCTGATCGGCAATATCGAGGTCTTACCTACTGAAGATTCTAACGAGTGGACGGTCCATTCTGTGATCCTCAACCATCGTCATCGGACTGAAGACGATGAAATGGAACTAAAAGCCAGACGCGTCGATACAATCAGGCGGAACTCAGAAGGTCTGCTCCAACTGGCGCGCAGGAAGGTCATCTTGCAGGAAACTGTCTTGCAAGCAAAGAACATCAATACGTTCCTTTGATTGTGTGAAGGCCCTTCTGCTTGCCCGCAACTGGGCCGAATCTGTTGCATAGGCCTGGCGGCGTAGGTTGCCCGAAAGTACTCTTGCCGCTGTTGCTGACGGCCTCTTGGCGGCTGCCACCGTGCGGGAAAAGTGGCTCGGAACGATGTAGAGAAGCAGGTGTCGTTTCTGGCACCGCAGCTGATCGGAACACCCCACGGCCTTGACAATTCCGCAATGTCAGGATCGGCAGCGCAAGATAGTGTGGATTGCTTCGCTATGGCCGGTCTGCCCTTTCGGGAGAGAAAACGAGACTTGGTTTCAATGAGGTGACAGTCGATATAGCGCCGATAATCAGGGAGTTCGCGATTTTGGCGGGTCGGAGCCTTTGCCAAATGGTCGGCAGGATACGACCCCAGGCAGAGTTCTTAGCAAAGCCTGCGGTGATGAGGTTGTCCGCTCCCTGTCGCGTGGGTCCGAGGACTTCTCGTCCAATTTGGCCTCCCGACAAGGAGCGACAGCAACGCCTTTCGTAACTTCGTTCTGTTTTGAAGTGCTTGAATCGCCGTCAAACCAGATCGCGTTCCTTGGCCATCGAGAGCGCGGTGTCTTCGATCATGTCCTCCTGACCCCCGATCATTTTCTTGCGAGCCAATTCCATCAAGATATCACGTGCAGACAAGCCGTACTTACGTTCGGCTTCTTTGGCCTGATACAGGAAGGTTGAGTAGACCCCTGCAAAACCGAGCGTTATGGAATCCCTGTCCGCACGGGGCGGCTGAGGCATGATCGGCAAAACCCGATCCTCTGCTACGTCCATCAGCTTAAACAGATCCACCCCGGTTTCGATGCCCAATCGCTCTCCGACGGCAGCCATCAGTTCGAGGGGTGTATTGCCAGCGCCAGCACCCAATCCGGCAGCCGAACCGTCGATGCGGTCCGCGCCCGCGGCTACAGCAGCCAGCGAATTGGCGACTCCCATCCCGAGATTGTGATGAGCGTGAAATCCGATCTCGGTTTCGTCCTGCAAAGCTGTGCGAAGGATGGTGATGCGATCGGTAACTTCATCAGGCAGCATGTAACCTGCCGAATCAACACAGTAGATTGTTGTTGCTCCATACCCTTCCATCAACAGCGCCTGCTCAACCAGGTGCTCGGGCGGCGTCATATGCGCCATCATGAGAAAGCCGACTGTATCAAGCCCAAGTTCCCGTCCCAGGCCAATGTGCTGTTCGGTAACGTCGGCTTCGGTGCAATGCGAGGCGACATGAACACATCCTGCCCCGCAATCGGCGGCCATCCGCAACTCATCCAGAGTGCCAATGCCCGGAACATGGAGTACCGAGATAGTCGCCTTTTTCACTACCTTGGCCACTGCCGAGATATATTCGCTATCCGAATGGAGTCCGCGACCGTAATTCAGGGATGATCCTCCCAACCCGTCACCGTGAGTGACCTGGATCAACGGCACCCCTGCGTCATCAAGCCCGGAAGCGATATCGACCATCTGATCCAGCGTGATCTGATGCCGCATGGAATGCATGCCGTCGCGCAGACACATATCATGCAGCTTGAGCTTTTTACCCCTAACCTGTTCTTCGAGTGTCATCATGCGTTCTCCTTCAATGGTGAGAGTTCAAGTCGGCCATCAAGGATGTCTTGTGCAAACATTTCGGCCGTGCGCGCTGCAGCGGCAGTCATGATGTCCAGATTTCCTGCATATTTGGGGAGAAAATCGCCAAGTCCCTGCACTTCCAGAAAGATCGAGACTTTGCGCCCCTCGAAAATTGGCCCGTTCTTCAATTGGTAGCCGGGGACATATTGTTGCACAGCAGAAATCATCTCGTGCACGGATGCGGTGATCGCTTCCTGATCCGGCTCGTCGACTGTTTCGCAATAGACGGTGTCACGCATCATCAGCGGAGGCTCGGCCGGATTGACGACCACGATAGCCTTGCCTTGCGCTGCACCTCCCACTTTCGCGACTGCCGCAGAAGTGGTGCGCGTGAACTCGTCGATATTCTTCCGAGTACCCACTCCGATCGACTTCGACGCGACCGTTGCGATTATCTCGGCGTAATCCACGCTTTGAACATTGCTGATGGCGGCGACCATCGGAATCGTGGCCTGACCCGCGCATGTGACCATGTTGACGTTCATTGCCTTACGGCCTGCCAGATCCTTGAGATTCACCGGGGGAACGCAAAGCGGGCCAAGGGCGGCGGGCGTCAGGTCGATCATAAGAATGCCCAGCTCGTTCAGCTTGCGGCTGTTTTCGGCGTGGACATAGGCCGAAGTCGCATCAAACGCGATGCTCACTCCATCCTCGATCGCGTGAGGCACCAGCCCGTCAACCCCTTCAGCAGTGGTCTTGAGGCCCAGTTCCTTCGCGCGGGCCAGACCTTCGGATCCGGCCTCAATACCCACCATCCAAACGGGTTCGAGAACTTCGGAACGAAGCAGTTTGTAAAGCAGATCGGTGCCGATATTCCCCGGCCCGATTATTGCGCATTTAATTTTGTCCATCCGAGCATCCTTACTTTGTCACTAGAGTGCGCCGAGGTCTGTCACCTCGCTGCTATCCTTGCCGAAGCACGCGATTGGCTAAGAAAAAATCATGCGACAGGACCCAAGCCCGTCGCTGAGGTTAAGTTGCAGCGTGTCACCGCTGGATATGTCGATCATCGGACCAAGTGCTCCGGAAAGGATTATTTCGCCCGCCCTGAACGGCATTCCAAGCTCGCCAAGCGTATTGGCCAGCCAGGCGACAGAGTTAAGAGGGGAACCCTGAACAGCGGCGCCGATCCCGCTCGCAACCTCGACTCCATTACACTCGATTGTCATGGCCACTTTTGCCAGATCGATCTCACGGGGATCGACCCGCTCGGTCCCTATCGCGAATATTCCGCACGAGGCGTTATCCGCGACTGTATCCTGAATTCTGATATCCCAGTCTTGAATGCGGCTATCGACGATCTCGAAACAGGCAGTGACATATTCGGTCGCCTCCAGTACATCGGCGGCGGTCACGCCAGGCCCGTTGAGATCATGTTGCAGGATGAACGCAATTTCGCCTTCTGCCTTGGGTTGGATGAGTGATTTGTGATCTACCGTAGCGCAATCGGGAACCAGCATTCGATCGGTCAATTGTCCGAAATCAGGCTCGAACACCCCGATCATTTCCTGCACCACTTTGGAAGTAACGCCGATCTTTTTGCCGATGATCTTTTCGCCAGCTTCCAGACGGCGCGCGACCATTCGTTCCTGGACGCGATAGGCGTCGACAATATCTATCTCCGGATGGCGATCCCGCAGATTGGAAACCGTTCGGCCCTTGATCAGTGCGCCGTAGAGTTCATCACCCAGGGAAGATATTATTGAACTTTCGAGTGGCATTGCCTTAAATTCTCCCAAACGTGCGCATCGAAACGCCCTTGTATCTTTTGCCGATCTCGTCTCCTGGCCACCATCGAGCAATTCACCGCCCGTCCAATCTGAGCAGTCAGCGAATCCGGCACGGTTCGAAAACGGCGTCTTCAATCTATGTTTGTGTCTGTGCGCTATCGTTTGGCACCCTGCCAAGCTTGACCGGCGGCAATTGAGGCCTAGAGCCTCACTCTGTGAGAGGAGCGACAAGATGAACGATGCATCCAGCACATCGGTTGTCGAGCGAATACTCGACCTGATCGGTTGCCTTTCGTCGGCGCCCAAGACGGTAAGGGAAATCTGCGAACATACCGGCATTCCCGTTTCTACAGCTCACCGGCTCTTGAGGCCGTTGGTCGAGCGCAAATTTGTAATCCGGCAACGTCGAGGATTATACGCTCTCGGCATCGCCAGCGTGGAAATAGCGGTACGTGCGGATATCGATTCGATTATTACCACTGCAACCCGGCCCATTATGGCAGACCTCGCCAAGACTTGCAGGCGTACGGTGCATCTGGGCGTCTTTCGTGACAATCTTGTACGCTATTTGGTCAAGGCCGAATCCGGGTGCCGACGGTCTCCTTCTCGGGAGGAGATCGAGCTCGAGGCTTACTGCACAGCGATTGGCAAGGCCCTGCTTGCTCAACTGGAACGGGACAGGCTTGAAGACTATCTTGCCTTGGGCGATTTCGTTCCTCTTACGGACAACACAATATTCGATGTCGATGACCTGAGACAAGAAATCAACGGCGTACGCCGACAGGGATGGGCGATAGATCGAGGGGAGATGTATCCAGAGCTGCGCTGCCTCGCGGTGCCGATACGGGGCAGGACCGGCCTGTTGGCGGCGGTGTCAGTCACCGAGGTCTGCAACGACGTTGATCCCGAGAAAGCGGAACAGGATTTGCTGACGCTTTTTCCGCGCATCGTTGAAGCGGCAGAGGCAGTTTCCGATGTTTTGCGAATGCCAGGGGACGAGGTTCGCGAGAAGCGAAGTAACAAGACTTGAAGTGCTCGGCCTAACCCATTCGCGAGATCAATCCGCCATCGCTGACCAGGATCGTTCCATTTAGGTTTACTCCATCTCTAGGTGACGCGAGAAGCACATAGCATCCGGCATGATCTTCCGCCTCTGCCGCCCTTGCCAGTGGCGATGCCTTCGCCACCATTTCAACTGTGCGCTGTTCGGAATCGAGACGACGCGATGCGCTCTCCAGTGTGTCCAATCCCGAAAGGCCCGTGACAGTCCCGCCAGGAGCAACGCCGTTAACGCGGATTTGCGGCGCCCATTCATAAGCAAGTTGATAAACTATGCCCCGCAGTGCGAACTTGCTGGCAGTGTACAATGTGCCACCGCCGCCAGCTCTGAAACTAGCATTGGAGCAGGTCACTATCAGAGAGCCCGTGGATTTCCGCAACGCATCTGCGGAAGCTCGCGCCAAGAGCAAAGTCGACAGCACATTAATTCGGAACAATTCCTCGAACGCTGCCTCCACGTCTTCCATTTTCATGCGATCTATACGCTTGTACCAGTCGTAAACGCCGGCGTTCGCTATCGTGGTGTCCAGTTTTCCGAATTTTTCCTGCGCAAGTTCGACGCCCGCTTCGCAGATCGCAGCCTCTGTGCAATCTCCCGCGAGGACAGAGCACCGATCCCCCAAGTGATCCGACAAATCCGCGAGAGCGTCGGCATTGCGATCCAACGCAACTACATTCGCTCCTTCCTCGACGAGACGTATCGCCACTGCCTTGCCGATACCTGAAGCCGCGCCAGTGATTAACGCTGTTTGGCCCGAAAGTTTTCCCATCAATTCTCACCCTCTGGTTTTTTGTCTATTTCAGATCAACCATCCATACTCCAGCGTATTGACATCTTCCAAGGTCCCTCGCAACAGACAAGGAAGAAGAATTTGGCGAAATGCTGCTTTGGAGAGAGGTATGCCCGGTAATACGGAGCTTCCCGATATCGGGTTGTCGATAGACGTCGACGGTATCCAGACAAATTATCACGATTGTGGAGAAGGTGACCCCGTCATCCTCCTTCACGGTTCGGGTCCGGGCGTGACCGCCTGGCAAAACTGGCGAGGAATCCTGCCAAAACTTGGGGAAACGCACAGGGTTCTGGCCCCCGACATCGTGGGCTTCGGCTTTAGCCAACTGCCTGAAGGAGAGAAGCCGGGCATCAAACTGTGGACGCGGCATCTGGCGGGCTTTATAGAAGCCCTTGGCCTCGACCGCGTAACGCTGGTCGGCAACAGCTTCGGTGGTGCCCTCGCGCTGGGAATGATGGCTTTTCATTCCGACAAGGTGCGCTCGCTTATTCTTATGGGCACACCGGCTGGTGAGTTTGAGCAGACGCAGGGATTGGCGGACAGCCGATCCTTCGAGCCCAGCATGGACGCCATGCGCGCTATGATGAAGGCATTCCCATACGATCCGTCAATAGTTACCGACGAGGCAGTGGCCGCGCGCCTGCGTGTGGCGGAAATCGCCAGCGGGAAAGAGACAATCCGCAAGCTGCAGCCTGGCGCTGATCAAGCATCGAAAGGTCCACGAATCGTCAAGGGCATTCCGCTGGAGCAGTTGAAAGCTATCGATGCGCCAACGCTGATTCTGCACGGCCGCGAAGACAAGATGATTCCATTGCATGTTGCAGTGCGAATGCACGAACACCTCAAGCGCTCCGAGATGCATGTCTATGGTCAATGCGGCCACTGGGTCCAGCTAGAGCGTGAGCATCAGTTTCTGGACCAAATACGCGCATTTCTCCGTCGCAATTGAAATCCTCGCTAGCCGTATTTCTTGGCCGCAAAATCCTTAACACAGTTTCCGGCGAAATGGTATTTATGCAGATGTCGAAAACCAGAACCGAGATACTTCGTCGTCTCAGTGAAGGCGATCGAGCTTTCCTGCGCGAAGAATATAGTGATGTCGTGACCATGTTCTGGGACGCGGTAGAAGCTTGTCCTGAAAAGCTGGCACTGATTGAGGGAGATCGAAAACTCTCATACGAGCAGTACGGTTCTGCGGTTGCAGGTCTCGCTGCGCGCATTGGCGAGATTGTCCCGCCATCAGGCCGTGTCGCGATTTCCATCCCGAATTCTATCGAGGCAAACGTCGCCATTTTCGCTGCATTGAGCGCTGGTGCCGAGATTTCGATGGTCAATGCCGAATATACGCCGCGCGAACTTGGAGTGTTGTTCGGGATTGCGGAGCCCGATCTCGTTCTGGCGGGTGGACAGAACGCCACGGTCGCCGGTGCCACCGCCGGCAGCATTGGTAAACCACTAGCGATCGTGGGCGAGGGCGGCATTGCGATCGAGCAGTTGCTGGAAACGCCGCCAGAGCGGCCGGGACTCGAAATAACGGGCGAAAGCCCCTGTATAATCATGTTTACGGGTGGATCGACGGGCGCACCGAAGGGTGTCCGGCGCTCTCAAAGCTCGGAAATGAGCTGCATCAAGGCAATGCAAACCGCTTGGCCTACTCGCCTATACGAAGAAGTCTGGCTTAATGTTGCCCCCGTCAGCCATGTCTGGGGCCTGCACATGGGGTGCTTCAATCCTGTTTATGGGCGCGCTCCCCTCGTAATCGTTCCGCGCTTCCAGCCAGACGTCACGGCAGGTCTGATGGAAAAGCACAGGGTCAGCGTCTTCAGCGGTGGTCCGGCGGCTATCTATCAGGGACTCCTTGCAGCCCCTGATGCCGACTTATCTGCGCTGTGGCTGTGCCCTGGCGGCGGTTCGGTATTCTCTCGGCAAACCCTTCTGCGTTGGGAGGCCAAGACCGGCCTTCCGATACTCGAGGCATTTGGCATGACAGAAGGCGGCCCACTGACGGCGCAACCACTCGACGGCTCGCACAAGTACGGCACTGCTGGCCTCCCATTGCCCGGTATCGAGGTGGCCATTGCTGCGCTCGATGGAAGTGGCAAGCGGCTGGATCCGAATGAGAACGGTGAAATTTTGATCCGCGGAGAACGTGTCATTGAGCAATACATGGGCCTTCCACCATGTGCAGATGACGGATGGCTCCCCACCGGGGACATCGGATGTTTGACTTCGGATGGTTTTCTGACAGTCGTCGACCGCAAGAAAGACATGCTCATTGTTGCGGGATTTAATGTCTATCCCAGCGAGATCGAGGAAGTAATTTCCCAAGTTCCGGAGGTCACGGATGTGGCTGTAATCTCAGTGCCTGACGATCGCAAGGGTGAAGTGCCCTTTGCTTTTGTAGCAATCGACCAGGGGGCCGGGATTACTGAAAAGACACTCCTAAATCACTGCGCCGAGCACCTGACCAACTACAAGATTCCGCGAGCAATCGTCTTGCTTGACGAGCTTCCAAAGACGCCCGCACGCAAGCCGGACAAAAAGAGGCTCGAGAAACTGGCTAGAGATTTTTTGAGGAAGCAAGGCAATAAAATTACTGCAAAGTAATACAGGAATAGATTGCTAATTTTATTATGCCAAATTGGGGAGGTTTTATGAAAGTATACTTTTTAACAACGGTGGCTGCGCTGCCGGTTTTGCTCTGCCCGGCCGCAGCTTTTGCGCAGGGTGCATCTGAGGATCAAGCGGGCGAGTTCGCAGGAGCGACCGAGGCACAGGCTGAGGAAGGCAATGGGACGATTATCGTTACCGCCACTCGCCGTGAGGAAAGCCTGCAGGAAGTGCCAGTCGCGGTGACGGCAGTTTCTACCGAAGCGCTGACGACATCCGGCGTCGAGCAGGTCCGTTCACTCAACCAGCTTGTGCCCGGATTCAATGGCGGGCGCAATCAGAACGTGATGCAGCCCAGTATCCGTGGCGTAGGATCCAGCGGCACCTCAGTGGGTGATGAATCGAACGTCGCCGTGTATGTCGATGGGGTGTACCAAGGCGATCCTTATTCGACACAGATTGATCTCGTCGAAGTTTCGCGGGTAGAGGTATTGCGCGGACCGCAAGGTACGGTATTCGGTCGTAATGCGACCGGCGGTTTGGTTAACGTCGTGACGCCGGATCCGCAGTTCGCGCCACGGGCCTGGGTAAGGGGAAGCTGGGGCCGACTGCGCGAAGACTCGAACAATTTCGACATCCGCGCCTATGCAACCGGCGGGTTGACAGACTCGATCGCTGCCGATCTGGCGGTACTGTACCGAAATCAAGATGGATACGCGACTGACTTGGTCAGCGGCGGCACAGTCGGCGATACCGAAATTGCTTCCATCAGATCCAAGCTGTTGTTTCAACCTAGCGACGATGCTGAGTTCGTTCTGACGGTTGCCTACGTCGATACGCACGAAGAAACTGCGGCGACCGCCCAGCCTTTTGAAGGCAACACCCGTGGCGCACAATTCGCCGGAGCGATCATCTCTGACGAGCCTTGGGAAATCTCGAACTTCGCCTTTGGAACACCGGGCTTGTCGGAATTCACCCGTCTCGATCTTGCGCTGAAGGGGCAGATTGATCTGGGCGGAGTTATGCTTGAATCGACTAGTTCTTATATGAAGACGCGCGTCCATCAGATCGCAGATTCCGATGCCACCAACATCCTCCTTGGTGAAACGAACATGCGGGTAAAGCCCGACACATTCACGCAGGAACTTCGTCTGATTTCGGACAATGCCAGTCCGTTAAGTTGGACTGCCGGCGTTTATTACTACCAGCTTGAGGGCGAGCAGCCGCTCATATTAATAAATCGCCAGGATACGGCGACCCCTGTTACGCCGATCACGATTGAACCTGAAGTCAAGAACTCTTCGATAGCGGCATTCGCCGAAGGAACCTATGAGTTGGCACCAAGGCTTTCGGTAACTCTGGGCGGGCGGTTCACCACTGAAACACGAAAGTTTTCTCAACGGATTAACGGGAATCAGCTCTTCTCCGATGCAGAAGAAGATTTCGATAAGTTTACCTATCGGGTGGCTGTCCAGTATGAAGCTTCACCTGACCTGAACCTTTATGCGACCTATGGGACAGGCTTTAAGAGCGGCACGTTTAACACGTTCAGCGCTTCCAGCGTTGCTGTCGAACCCGAAACCATCGAAGCACTGGAATTCGGCATCAAATCCGATCCATTCCCATGGCTACGCGCAAACCTTGCGACCTTCTATTATACCTATGACAATCTGCAAGTTACCGCGCGGGCGGCGGACAATTCCTTCGTTCTTCAGAATGCTGCAAGCGCGGAAATCTACGGCGGTGAGCTTGAACTTTCAGCAGAGCCCACGCGAGGCCTCAATCTGAGAGCTGCCCTGGCTTACACGCATGCCACCTACGATGAATTTGAAAGTGCGCAGGTGTTCATTCCTCAGCCCGGTGGGGGAAACATGGTTGCCTCGGCTGACGCATCAGGAAATCAACTTGTCCGTACGCCAGAATTCACTTTGACGCTGGGTGGTCGCTACACTTTCGATGCGTTTCAGGGTGAAGCATTTATCGGCGGCAACCTGTTTCATTCGAGTGAGGTTTATTACGACTACCTCAACATTTTCGGTCAGGATTCATATGAACTGCTTTCAGCCGAGATCGGCTGGATTAGCCCAGATGATGATCTGACATTCCGGGTTTACTCCAAGAACCTTACGAATGAAGCGGTGGCTCAACAGATCTCACCGGGTCCGCTCGGGGCATACATCATTTATGAGCGCCCACGCGAAATAGGTGCAAGTGTAGAATTAAGATTCTAACCTGACGGCTGGAGGGAACGCTGAATTAAAGTCAAGCTGTACTCTCCAGCATCACCTCGATTGGGGTCACGTCATTGGAGTAGGCGGTCTACTCACGCATTGCCGTGATTGCTGTAGGGGCGCTACATGTCCGGACCAGGCGGGGCTGGTAATACCAGAAAGCGCCCCATCCATGAACTATGACCGAAACGACGAGCCCCACAGCTCCGGCAATTGCACCGAGACTTCTCGGCTGTTTTGCCAGATGCCGAAATTTGAGCATCAGACGGGATCGAGCGTCCCAATCATTGAGGAGGACCGGCGTTGATTGATCGTTTCGACGTGCTGATTGTTGGTACTGGGCACGGTGGCGCCCAGACTGCGCTGGCGCTCCGCCAGAATGGCTTTGAAGGCACCATAGCCATGTTGGGGCGAGACAAAGAACCACCCTACGAACGACCACCTCTATCTAAGGAATATCTCGCGCGTGAGAAAGAGTTCGAACGCATCCTGATTCGCCCCGTCAGCTTTTGGAAAGACAAGCAGGTGCGCCTGATGCTTGGTAGTGAAGTCGTCGCGGTTGATGCCGATGCTCGCACCGTTGCGTTGCAGGATGGCCGAACGTTTGGTTATGGAGAGTTGGTGTGGGCCGCGGGCGGCTCACCACGCAAGCTAACTTGCGAAGGCGCTGACCTCCAAGGCATCCACTCCGTGCGCGACAAGGGGGATGTTGACGCAATCACGGGCCAACTCGGTAACGGAGCGAGGCGGGTCGTGGTGATCGGCGGCGGCTATATCGGACTAGAAGCGGCAGCCGTGCTACGCAAACTTGGCTGCACTGTCGTGTTACTCGAAGCAATGGAACGCGTATTGGCCCGCGTCGCGTGCGAAGCGATTTCCCGGTTCTTCGAGGCACAGCACAGAGTGCACGGTGTGCAGGTTCGACTCAATACAGTGGTCGACTGCATTCAAGGGGATGGTACCAAAGCCACCGGCGTGAAGTTGGATAATGGTGAAGTTATCCACTGCGACATGGTCATCGTCGGCATAGGCATTGTTCCCGTCGTCGAGCAACTTTCCGCAGCTGGCGCCGATACGCCTAATGGCGTGGCCGTCGACGAGTATTGCCGTACAAGTCTGCCGCATGTCCACGCCATCGGCGATGTCGCCCTTCAAGCCAACAGTTTTGCCGATGGTAAGATGATCCGGATTGAGAGTGTGCAAAACGCCGGTGGGATGGCAAATACAGTTGCGAAAAACCTGTGCGGAAGCCAAGTTCCTTATTTAGCGACCCCTTGGTTTTGGTCCAATCAATACGACTTGAGGCTACAGACGGCTGGCCTATCTGCAGGCCATGACAAGACCGTTCTACGCGGTGATCCGTTCAAACGAAGCTTTTCGGTGATCTACCTAAAACGGGGTAAGGTCATCGCACTCGACTGTGTAAATGCGATGAAAGACTACGTCCAAGGCCTTAAGCTAGTGGAGGCAAGGGCAGAAGTCGCGGTCGAGGCGCTGGTTGACTCTGAGACGCCGCTGAAGAATCTCATATCGGTTCTGAGAGGTGAGAAAAAGTGAAAACTCACGACGACTATTGTGAATGGCTACATCGTTTTCTCCCAATCGATGACTGATATCAAAGTATTAGGGATAATTATAATTGAACGCAAAGGTGTTGAATGGGGCGAAGGTGAACGAAAGCCTCAACCAAGAAATGGTCGAAGCGACATATTCCGGTGGCGAGCATGAAATGGCTGATCCCCGGATACCCGGGGCCGGTCGGCCCGTTGACCTGCACTCAACCTGGCTCGTTTGAATCCGTCCGATAACGCGGTTGGCCGCGCAACGGTTGTCTCGGCATTTGATACACCGGATGCTGATTAACGTAGCTCCCAAAATTTGCTCGGGAAAAAATCAAAGTCAAACCGCTTCGTTGCGCATGTGTTCGGTTGAAGTGTTGGGCGCCTTAGCGGAGCCAGTTGGGCGTTGCGGGAATAGCTGTTGCGTTATCAGTTCTGCGCCGAACGCCGCCGGATTTGCGTACACCAGAACAGTTGCGTTCTCTCCCGATTGTAGTCCTCGCCCAAGGCAGCGGCTCGATCCAGGCACGGGCTACTCTGCCACCTGAATCCTGGACCATTCGCGGTTAGACTTTTCTGCCGTAGATATCCTTGGCTGGCCGAGGAGTTATGGCATGAAGGCATCGGAGTTGACGGACGCGCAGAAGGCGTTCGTCATCAAGCAGGGTGAGGAAGGGACGCCGGTGGCGGAGATCTGCCGCAAGGCGGAATAAGCCGGACGACGTACTTCAATTGGAAGAAGAAGTACGCCGGACTTTTGCCGTCGGAGGTGCGGAGGCTGCGCGAGGTCAAGGACGAGAATCGGCAGCTGAAGCAGATCGTCTCAGACCTGACGCTCTATCGTGCGATGCATCAGGATGTCATCAAGCGTAAGCTCTGAGGCCGGATCGAGAGCGCGAGATCAACGACGAGGTTCGGCAGGACTTGCAGGTGACGATCCGCAGAGCATGTGCCATACTGCACTTCGATCCTTCGACCTATCACTACTGGTTCCGCCGCAACGATCCGTCATTTTTTGAAGGAGCGTATCAGGGAGACCTGCGAGACGCATGTCCGCTACGGCTATCGGCGCGTGTACTACATTCTTCGCCACCACGGTTGGGGCGTGAACATGAAGAAGGCCTATCGCCTTTACAAGGAGTTAAGTCTTCAGCTCAGGAACGAGAGGTCCAAGCGTCGGGTGAAGGCCAAGCTGCGGGAGGATCGATCGATGGCGATCCGGCCGAACGATGTGTGGGCGATGTTCTTTGTTCAAAACCAGCTTGCGACTGGTCGCAAACTGCGCATCCTGACGGTAGTCGACACGTTTTCGCGTCTGTCACCTGTGATCGATCCGCGGTTCAGCTACCGGGGGAAGATGTGGTCGCAACGCCTGAAAAGGCTTGCCAGAAGATCGACTATCCAAAGACGATACGGGTGGACAATGGCAGCGAGTTCATCTCGCGAGACATGGATCGGAGGGCTTACCAGCGCGGTGTTACCTTGGACTTCTTTCGCCCTGGTAAGCCCGCAGATAACGTGTTCATCGAAGCGTTCAACAGCAAGCAACGGGTGAATGCTTGAACGCGCACCGCTTCCTGTTGCTGGGCGAGAGCGGTGCCGCATCGATAAGCCGTTCGAGCCTGGGCTCCTGAGCGGGGGCGACCGCATCCTCAACCACGACGAGGCCGGAAACCAGCGAAGGCTGTGCAAGGTGCTTGCGAAAAGCTGGAGGCGTAACGTAGACACTACGACGAAGAGCGACCGCACAGCGCGATCTGGAATATCCCTCCGATCTTGCTGCCAAACTCAGCCGGTGCGACCAACCCACCGGACCTGAGCCAGGTGGAAAACTCCAGGCCCGCGTGGTCCAAGGTTCGGTAGGAGTATAAGCAACCGAATGGCTCTAATCCCAACTGGGGGACAGCCGGGGGTCTCGTCAGCTACCTTCATGAAAGATGATCACAAAAGGCGGGGCGTGATCCCTCCAAAAAATTGCGTTGGTGTTTCCAGGAGTCGTTTCAAGTCTCCTGCGATTCGATAGTATGCCGCCAACGAGCTCGTTTCGTCTTGATTTATCTCACGTGGACCCAATAAACCAACCGGGCTATCAGTGGCCAACCGTTGCCAGCCCCCATGTTGCCCATAGCTCTGGCAAGGCGACCTCGTGAGCTGATCAAAAGCCGTCGGATATTGAAACAGACTGGGTACACAAAGGCAGAACGGCAACTTCGAGCCTCAGAAAGGACCATATGGGAAAAATTGCGCAAGTGCCCCCTCTTCGCCGAGTGGTTACTCTCATCTCAACCATACAGGGGATCTGGGCCCCAAATCGGGCGGACCTCAACAATTCACTTGTTCACGCAATCTTAGCTCATTCTGCGCAATACTAGAAATGCACCGGACTTCGTCGCAGTCGTCGCAAAGTGGGGTGAGTCGACGCGTTGCTTTAAAGTTTATCTCCTGCACGAAAACGCGTTTTGGGTGTAATCTTACCTATCGAACCAGCGGATATCATGCAACCTTGGCTGGGCACGAGATTAGATATTGGGACATATATGCTTAACGATAAGGGTAAGAGTGGCGATTCTAAGCAACTATCGAAGGACGCATGGCTAAAACACACCCTCAAAACCATTGGCGAGGTGGGTGTCGCTAATATTCAAATAGAATCCCTTGCTAAAGATTTAAATGTTACAAAGGGTAGTTTTTATTGGCATTTTAAAGGAAGAGACGCACTTTTGAATGATGCCCTCTCATATTGGTACGAAACTGCAACAAGGATAATTGGTCGTGCCGCCAATCGCAGTTTCAGCGATCCTATTGATCGTCTAAGATATTTTTTCAGTTTAGCATTTAATCAAAGGTACGATGTCCCTGGTGGACCGGTTGAGCGGGCCCTGCAAGAATGGGCCCGGGTTTCTGAAGCGGCATCAAAAACAACCCAACGTGTCGATCAAGAACGGATTCGGTTAATTGCAGATGCCTACATCGAACTTGGAAAAAGCGAAGTCGATGCACGTCGAATTGCTACTATGGCTCTTGGTCAGATAATTGGCCTAAACGTTCTTTCGCGATCCGAACCCAGGGAAGATCTTACTGATTATAATAAAGCATTTCAAATTATGTTCCTTACCTCGGGATGACAGCGATTCAGCAGTCGTTGCTGGGGGATCGAAATGGCCGGCAACCGTGGTCACGCTCAGTAGTCCGCTCTGAATGACTGACCGGCTGACGCCCGTAGCTTCAAGCGGAGGGGCTGAAGCCATTTTTGTGGGTACGCCGGTCAAAATAGCGCTTGAAGATGTCATTGGGTGAAGTTGCCGGAGGTGGTCGAGAGGTAATCGCGTTGTCAAAAGCGCTGTTCCGAGTAGCGCTTGCGCATGTTTTCGAACTCCTGCTGGATTTTGCGCGAGGAGCGCCCCTTGGCCTGGCGCACGAAATCAGCGACCGAGAATTGTGGTGGGATTTTGACGAACATATGCCCGCAGTCGCGGGACAAGGACCAGTTGCTAATCTTCGCGCCCATTTGGGGCAGACCTGGCAGATGATTTCGCGCAATCCCAGTCGGACTTTGCCGTGCAGTACCCCGAGAGATACTTGGGTGCCTAGACGAGGTGGTGGTGACGTGCTCCCCTGAAATGTGACCGGTATTTGGTAGAGTCCGACGCAAAGGAGTCGGACGACAATGAAGCGAAGCAGGTTCAGCGAACAGCAGATCATCGCGGTATTGAAGGAGCAGGAGGCTGGGATGCCGACTGCGGAGGTTTGTCGCCGTCACGGCATCAGCTCGGCCACGTTCTACAAATGGAAGTCGAAGTTCGGGGGGCTGGAAGTCTCCGATGCCCGGCGGCTGCGGACGCTTGAGCAGGAGAACAGCCGGCTGAAGAAGCTGCTCGCCGAGGCGATGCTCGACAACGTGGTGCTGAAGGATCTGGCATCAAAAAAATGGTAACGCCCGGCGCGAAGCGGGAAGCCGTCGCCCATGCCCGTGAGCAGCACGGGCTGAGCGAGCGTCGGGCGTGCAGTCTGGTCGGTGTGAGCCGCAGGGTGATCCGTTACGAGCCGACAAGGCCGGATGACGGGGCGCTGCGGCAACGGTTGCGCGAGCTGGCGGCGGAGCGTCGCCGGTTCGGCTATCGCCGCCTGGGCTACCTGCTGGCGCGGGAAGGCATGAAGCCCAACCACAAGAAGCTGCTGCGCATCTATCGCGAAGAAGGGTTGCGGGTGCGCCGTCGTGGCGGTCGCAAACGGGCACTGGGCACGCGCAGGCCAATGGTGCTGCCCGATGGACCGAACCAGCGGTGGTCGCTCGACTTCGTCTCCGATAGCCTCGTCTGCGGTCGCCGGTTCCGCATCCTATGCGTGGTCGACGACTTCTCGCGGGAGTGCCTGGCGCTGGTGGTCGACACGTCGCTGCCAGGCGCAAGGGTGGCCCGTGAACTGACCAGCCTGATCGGGATGCGCGGCAAGCCGCACACGGTTGTCAGCGACAACG
>NZ_QXFK01000013.1 GCF_003581645.1 Pelagerythrobacter aerophilus
CTGGGGTTCTTCGAGCACGTCCGGAAGCTCATCAGGGGCAGGAAATCGAAGCGCAAGGACGAGGTGGCTTTCGACCCCGCCATCCTCGAGGATCGCGATCTCAGGAAGCTTGTTGCAGAAGCGGCCGGGCGAGGCCTGACGCCGCTCGAGGCTATACGCGGAGCCGGGCTGACCGGCATCTGGCCGGAAGCTTGAGCGATGGACTGGTTGCCCGAGCCCTATCCTGGCGAGACCTTCTACAGCATGCTCGTGCGGTTGCACCGCTATCTGGGCAGACCTCCTTACGCGAGCTTCGCGCGGGCGATTGCCGGCAGGCGGCAGTTCGTGGCCCTGTGTCACCTACCCTGCGATCTTGCAGCTGTTGCCGAGCGCTTTGGTTGGCCCGACGAGCAGCTCGACCAGCTGATCCATTCGACCACGACCTATGGCTATCACACCGCGTTCGCGAGCCAGACGGTTCGGGAGAGGGCGCTGCGGCAGATGAAGGGGCAGGGCGCCTCGCTGCAGTTCACGCTTGGCCTGTCCACGTTTCCGGTGCCGATGCCCGGGAGCCTGCAATTCTGCCGGGACTGCGTCGCCGATGTGCTGGACCGGGCCGGCGAGGCGTGGTGGCTGCGCTGGCAGCAGCTACCGGGCGTTCTCGTCTGTGCCGAACACGGGACGTGGCTGTACAGATCCTCGGCCGAGCTGAACCCGCGGAAACGGCATTCGTTGATGTCTCCGGACGAGGCTGCCGAAATGCAAAGCGGAGATCTGTCATGCCGTTCTAACGGCAAACCACCGCCACCGAAACTGGTCGAGCTAGCGCGTCTGAGCCGGGCTCTTCTCGATGCGCCACCGGAACCGAATGGGCCGGCCGGACAATACCAGCACTACCGGCATATGCTCGCCGATCGCGGCCTGCTGAGAGGCACGCAGCACTTGCGAGCTTCGCGAATACAGCAGCTCGTGAGCGACTACTGGGGCGAGACGCTCGAGATGATACCGGGGCTGTCGCTCGGCACTGACGAGGGCCCGAACTGGGTGACGGACCTGCTGCGCAACAGACGCAAGCTGGCGCCGCCGGCGCAGCATCTCGTACTTCAAACTGCGTTGGAGCAAGTTCCGGAGGTCGAAAGGCCGTTCGGGCCGCCGCCGTGGCTCTGTCTCAACCCGCTGGCGGAGCATTTCGAGAAACCAGTCGTGACCAGGCAAAGGCTGGTCCGTGATCGCGGAAAGCTGCACGGTCATTTTACCTGCTCCTGCGGCTATTCCTACAGCAGGACCCGCCGTCCGGACGGGGCGATCGGCAGGCCTCGCATTCGTCAGTTCGGACCGGAAGCAGGGCGCTTTTTGCGGCAAGCTGCCGCCAGCGGGCTCAGTCTCCGCGGGAAGGCACGGGCGATGCGCGTCGATCCGATGACCGTGAAGCGCCTCGAGCAGGAGGTGCTCCAGAAGCCTGAGAGCAAGTGCCAGGGAGAGTTCTCATGACCCAGGAAGAGGAAGCGCAGATGGCAGAAATCCTCGACCGGCTCGAGCCCCGCTTCGGATCCCGTGAGCTGGCTTACGTCTGGTACTCTGGCGAGCCGATCGTCGGCTTTGCTGGCCGCACGGTCATGCAACTAGTGCGGGAGGGCCATGCCGATTGGGTGCATCGCCACATCGACGCTGTCGATGCGGGAATCCATTCCTGATGCCTCCGCTCACCATCCCGGCGAGTGTGGAGATGGGCGGCCTAGGGCGAAACTGAACCGTCGATGCGTGGAGTGACGACATGTCCAAGCAAGCACCACCCCAAGTCGACGCCGAGCGCTTTGCGCCAGCCAATCGGCGCAGGCTCAGCGGGCCTGGGCTGCGCACGTTTCTCAACATCGCAGAGTTCTGGAGCCTGAGCGAAGATCAGCAGCGTCAGGTTCTCGGCGGTCCGGCGTCTTCGACCTATCGCAGGTGGTGCAAGAAGGCGCGGGAGCATGGCGACCTTATCCTCAGCGCCGATGTGCTAACCCGGATTTCCGCAGTGCTTGGCATTTATGCGGCGCTTCGCGTGCTGTTTGCCGAGGAGGACGAGCGCATCCGCTGGCTGGCTCAGCCGCATATTGCTCCGGTGTTCGGCGGTCTCCCGCCGATGAACCTGGTGACAAGAGGTGCTCTAGGCGAATTGCTAACGCTACGTCGATTTCTCGATGCTGCTCGGGGCGGCATCTACATGGCTCCGAATGCGATCGACGTGGGTTTTGAGCCGTACAGTGACGGTGAGATAATCATCGGTTGATTGTGTGGCGGGGGCGCATCTCAACGGCAGCTATGCGCCCTCATTTCGGTCATCGGGCCAATTACCTCGCAGTCCCGAAAACTGCCGTTCCACGGTGATGACGACCCGCACTCAGCAGGCAACAGCAGCCTCTCGTCTCTCCTTAATTGACCAGAGGTAGGATAGCGCGCTGAACTTGCCTTGGTTCAGGAATCGAACATCGCCAAATGGAAAACCAGACTTGCACCAGCGAGGAGAGCGGCGATGGCTGTCGCTAATGCTGCGCGAGCGTTGAGAATCTGCACCCGGTTGAGCGCTACGACCATACGATTGAAATCCGCATGGTCGAATATCTCATCTCGACCGACGCGGCGAATGCGCCGCCGACTGGCGCGGAGCCACAGCAAACCGGCAGAGAGTGCTGCAATGACAGTGCCGAGCTCAAGTATAGCGACGAATGTGATCACGGGGATCCCGCTAATCGAAGAAGTCCGAGAGCATCGACTTGCGCTTCTTGCGGTAGTGGCGGTCGTCGCCCCGATGGTAAACGTTTCGATCATCTTCGCCGCGTAGCAGCGAAGTCGCCAACCCTGCGAGCCCGCTTTCCTTGCCTCTTCGAGGCTCGCGCAACTCACCGCCGTAAGTCGATTGCGAACTTCCCGTTCGCTCGATGATCTTGTCGAGTTCGCCGCGGTCGAGCCAGACGCCCCGACAGGAGGGGCAATAGTCGATCTCGACTCCGCCGCGATCGGACAGAGCGAGTCCGGTGCGGCAGACAGGGCATAGCATGGCATTCACTGCATCTTGGGTACGCATGGGACTAAGCCTCCTCCACGCGCTGACCGAAGAAGGTCAGCAACAGCTGGAATATGTTGACCAGATTCAGATAGAGCGACAGCGCGCTCATGACAGCGAGCTTTTCGCCATGATCGGTCGCTCCATAGGTCAGGTAGTCGTTCTTCGCGCGCTGCGTGTCCCAGGCGGTGAGGCCAGTGAAGACAAGGACACCGATGATCGACACGATCAGCTGAAGCGTTCCCGATTGCAGGAACAGGTTCGCAAGGCTCGCCAGCACGACGCCGACCAGTCCCATGATCAGGAAGGTCGAATAGCGCGTAAGATCCGCCCTCGTCGTGTAGCCCCACAAGCTCATGGCAAAAAACGTGATCGCAGCTACAAGCAGGGTCATGACAATGCTCGCGCCGGTAAAGACCAGCAGAATGCTAGCTAGCGAGATACCCATGACGCCGGCGAAAGCGAACAGAGCTATGCGCGCGCCGGCGAGCGTCATTTTCTCAAACCGGAAGGAAAATACGAGCACAAAAGCGAGTGGGGCTAGTATCGCGACCCATTTCAACGGTGTGCCAAAGATTGGCTGATAGAGTGCCGGTGTCGAGGCCACGAGCCAGGCGACGGAAGCGCTGACAAGCAAAGCCAGGCTCATGTTACGATAGATTCCCAGCATGTGCTGACGCAGCCCTTCGTCGAAGCCAACGTAACTGGCCGTCATCGAAGCGGGTTGGGCCGATCGGAAATCAGATTTGATCATGGTCAGACCTTTCCTTGGAAGTTCGGTTTGCCCACAATGTAAGCTTGAGGTCACGTCGCGGCCATTAACAGTCAATCGAAATGACACACGCTTTTCGATAGCTTCAATCTATCAGACGAAGCATCCGTCGCGCTTCCTCGGCGACAGCTTGTGCGATAAGCCGATAGCTCTCGCCATAAGCCGCTCTATGACGCCAGATGGCCGCGATCGACCGGGTCGCGGTCCAGTCGCTGACTTCCAGGCGGCGCACCATATGCTCGCCGCCAACTTCGGAGCGCAAATAGAGTTCGGGCAAGATGGCAAGGCCGAGACCGCTGCCCGCCATCTGGCGCAAGCTGTCGAGACTCGTGCCCTCGTAGTCCATTAGGATTTCGGCTCCCAGTTCCTCGCAAATCTGTTGGGCTTGACGGTGGAAATGATGGCGGCGGTCGAGGGTGAGCAGTCCTGCGCCCGCCAGATCGCTTTTTCGCAGAAGCGATTTTCCCGCCAGAGGATTGTCAGGGGCCGCGACGAGATGGAGCGGTTCGCGAAAGAGTGGCTCGATTTCCAGGTCGGATCCGGCGACAGGAAGCGGGCTTAAGACCAGGTCGAGTGCGCCCCGCCGTAATTCGGCCACCTGATCGTCGGGTATGCCTTCGCGCATATGGAGGCGCATGTCGGGATAGTCGCGGTGTAGGCGGGCGACGACCGAGGGCATCAGATAGGGCCCGATCGTGGGTGTCACACCGAAGCGGATAGTACCAGCAAAGCCGGTTTTGCTCCGGCGCGCGAGATCGCGCAGATCGGCTACTGAGATAAGCAGTTTGCGTGCGCGTTCGGCAATTTCGCGTCCGACCGGGGTTAGCTGCACCGGACTGTCCCCGCGCTCGATCAATGTGATGCCGAGACGGGCCTCGAGCGCCTTGATCTGCTGGCTGAGCGTCGGTTGCGAGACATTCGCTGCCGCTGCTGCGCGGCCGAAATGCCGGGCGTCGGTCACGGCGACAAGATATTCGAGTTGGCGCAATGTAGGCATTTCATAACTCATCGTGGCTGATAGGCAGAAGCTATCGTGATGAGACAAACTTTCAACTGGCCTATAGCCCGACTGTTTGTCATCTTCCGGGTGACAGGGGCTTACCAATCACAGGAGACAACCCATGACCCGCCTCGACGCACTCCGCGAACGGCATCGCCGCCTTGACCGCTTGATCGACACGTGCCGCGCGCCCGGTCGGCAGGAGGAGATGAAGCTGCTGAAACGCCTGCGCCTGCGCTTGAAGGACCGCATCTCGTTGCTCCAGCGGCGTGGAGTAGCCGCGGGCTAAAGGGTGACTGCGGGGCTGCACCGACGCGGCCCCGCCTTGTCAAACTATATCGTCTTGGAGAGCAATGATGAAAGCCCGCATTTTCCAGCTCACGGAATACCTGCAACGTGTGGAAGGCCGACTTGAACTTGAACAACGCCGCCCGAAGCCCGACCCCAAGATCTTGCTGTATCTGCGAACAGCGAGACTGCGGATCAAGAAGGCTTTGTCGCGGGCGATGGGTCGGATCGTCAACCCGCACCGCCGCGCCCGCGCGATGATGGTGTGCAAGCAACTGCAATACGCCTGATCGATGTTCGCCAACGCGACCGAAGCGCTGCGCGATTTCCTGAAACAGGAAAGCGCTGGCGGGATCGTCCTCATCGCGGCCGCGTTGCTCGCGCTGGCCGCGGCAAACAGCCTGGCGGCGAGCAACTACTTTGCTTTGCTTGAGCTGCCGGTCGCAGTGACCATAGGTTCGTTCGCGATCGACAAGCCGTTGCTGCTCTGGATCAACGACGGACTGATGGCGGTTTTCTTCTTCCTGGTCGGCCTCGAAGTGAAGCGCGAGGTTGTCGAGGGTCAGCTTTCAAGCTGGGACAAGGCGTCCCTACCTCTCTTCGCCGCGATCGGCGGGATGGCTGCGCCAGCGCTCGTATTCCTTGCCCTCAACACGGAGTCCCCCGATAATCTTGCAGGCTGGGCCATTCCCGCTGCCACCGATATCGCCTTCGCCCTCGGTGTGCTTTCCCTTCTGGGCCCCCGCGTCCCCGTCGCGCTGAAGGCACTCCTGCTGGCAATCGCGGTGATCGATGACATCGGAGCAATCACCATCATCGCGCTGTTCTACTCCGGGACAATCGACACCGGCATGCTCGCTGTAGGCTCCCTTGCGCTCGCTGGCATGGTCATCCTCAATCGGTTTCGCATCGGCTCCAGCATTCCCTACGTCCTGCTTGGGATCGTGCTGTGGATCTTCGTCCTCAAGTCCGGGGTTCATGCGACGCTGGCCGGCGTGGCCGCGGCGATGACCATCCCCATGGTCGCGCGAGATGGGTCCGAACCGCTCGAGCGTATGGAGCATGCGCTTCATCCCTGGGTCGCTTTTCTCGTCATCCCGATCTTCGGCTTCGCGAACGCAGGTGTGTCCCTCTTGGGTCTTCAGCCATCGGACCTGCTCGCGCCCCTGCCGCTTGGCATCGCTCTTGGGCTGCTGCTGGGGAAGCAGATCGGCATCTTTGGGCTTTCATGGATCGCGGTGAAGATAAAGCTCGCCTCGCTTCCCGAGAATGTAGGGTGGCGTCAGGTTCATGCGGTCTCGTTGCTCGCTGCGATCGGTTTCACCATGAGCCTCTTCATAGGCAACCTCGCATTCGCCGATCCCGCGCAGGTCGAAGCCGTCAAACTCGGGGTGCTTTCCGGGTCGCTGGTTGCCGCAGTCGCCGGCTATCTCCTTCTTCGCTTCTCACTTCCTAGGAACACAATTGCATGACCATCACATTGTTGTCTCTCGTGGGCGGGCTGGTTGCGCTCCTTGTCGGGGGTGAACTTCTCGTCAGGGGAGCGGTCGGGCTCGCGGAACGCGCAGGAGTCACGCCCCTAATCATCGGGCTGGTGATTGTCGGATTCGGCACCTCGATGCCCGAACTTGTGACCAGCGTTGAGGCGGCTCTGGCCGGCTCGCCTGCCATTGCCTGGGGCAACATCATTGGCTCCAACATAGCCAATACCCTCCTGATTTTGGGTGCCGCTGCAGTTCTGGCTCCTCTCGCCATAAGGCAGGGCGCGGCCCTTCGCGACACGGGGGTTGCCGTGACCGCGTCGCTATTTCTGGTCGTCGTCGCGGCCTCGGAGCTTCATTCGAGCTTGCTGGGCCTTGCGATGATCAGCCTGTTGGTCTGCTATGTCACCTATTGCTACCGCGAAGAACGGCGGGCCGCCCCCCACGTCCTGCACAACGCGCCATATGATCGCTCTGTCGCTCTCGAAATGAGTGACACCGGCTTGCACTCACAAGCTGTAAGCTGGACCAGGCCGGTTGTCGTGACGCTCATCGGGCTGGCGATACTGATCATCGGCGGCAGGTTCCTCGTCACCGGCGCGATCGATCTGGCACGCCTCGCGGGTCTCAGCGAAACCCTGATCGGATTGACTATCGTCGCCGTGGGCACATCGCTTCCCGAGCTGGTTACCTCTCTGGTAGCGGCGCGGAAGGGGGAAGCGGAGGTGGCTTTCGGAAACGTCATCGGGTCGAACATCTACAACATTCTCGGGATCGGCGGGGTGACTATGGTAGTCGCGCCCGCGGCAATCCCCAAAACCTTGCTGCCGCTGGATCTCGGCATCATGGCAGCATCCGCAATCGCGGTGCTTGCGGCAGCCTGGTTCTTGCGGGGTGTCAATCGGTTGCTCGGTGTACTTTTGGTCATGGGCTACGGGGCGTTTCTTCTCGCGCTTGTCATGCAAGGCTAATTACGCAAGCGCTCATAGAGGATCCGTGTTTCCAGAAGATTGGATATGCGAAGGGCAACTTCGATCACATCGAATGGCTTCGCGACAAAGTCCTTCGCCCCCAGCGCCAATGCCCGCCTTCGCGCCTGCAGGGTTGTGTCGGCCGTCAGGACTAGAACGGGCCGAAATTCTTCAGCCCGGTCGTGGCGCCCGAAAGCTTCTAGCAGTTGAAACCCATCGACTTCGGGCATCATCAGATCGAGAAGAACGAGATCGGGTTCGAGATCGACATAGGCTTGCATCGCCTTCGCCGGGTCGCTGACGCAATGGATGTCCGAATAGCCTTCGCGCTCCAACAGGCTGCGCAGGAGCAGCAGGTTCGCTTCCTCGTCATCGATCGCTAAAACGCGACGCGACAGGATTTCGGAAGGCTGAATCAGGTTCTCGGGCATGAAGATTCCGTAACGTCGTTTGTGTTTCGACCCAGCGGCGAATTTTCCGGTTGCGCCGCTCTGGCAAGACTGAACCAAAAGCGGGATCCCTTAGCGAGGGCTTCAAACCCGATCCCGCCATCCATGGATTCAGCCAGGCTTTTCGACAAGGCAAGTCCGAGACCGGTTCCTTCGATCTTCGCGCGGTCCTGCTGGCCCAGGCGATCGAAGGGGGTAAAGAGCCGCTTCGCTTCCGCCTCGGCTATGCCCGGCCCATCATCCTCGACCGTGACCCGCACCAACGCGCCGTCAAACCGGCATCCGAGCCGGACGAACGTGCCGTCCCGATTGTATTTTGCGGCGTTACCGATGAGGTTGAGAATGATCTGGGTGACCCGCCGTGCATCGCCGCGGACCGGGATGTTCCCGCCCGCCCGTTCGAGTTCGAAATTCAGGTTCGCGGAGGCGACGATGGGCTTCCCAAGAGAATACGCCTCTTCAAGCAGCTGGCCGAGGTCGAGCGTTTCGATCGTGAGGTCGGAACTCCCTGCCTCGATGCTGGCAATGTCCAGCAGATCATTGATCAGCGAAAGAAGATGTCGGCCTGCCTTCGTGATCTGCCCGATCGCCTCGCGGTGGTTTCTGGCAAAATCGTCCTCGTCGATTTCGAGCAGTTGTCCGAAACCGAGAATGGCGTTGAGGGGAGTCCGCAGTTCATGACTCGTACGCGAGAGGAATTCGCTCTTGGCCCGGCTCGCCGCTTCAGCGTCCTTGCGGGCCTCCTTCAACGCTTCCTCCGAGCGCCTGCGTTCGGTCATGTCGCGTGTCACCTTGGCGAACCCGCGAAGCTTACCCTGCTCATCGCGCAGCGCGGTAATGACGACGTTGGCCCAGAAACGCGAGCCGTCCTTGCGTATTCGCCAGCCCTCGTCTTCGGCCGATCCGTTCTCGCGGGCGCGCTCAAGCATCTCCTCCGGCAAGTGGTCGCGTGTTTCGGTCGGATAGAAATTGCTGAAATGGCGACCGAGAATATCTTCTGCACGCCAGCCCTTGATCCGCTCGGCGCCCAGGTTCCAGCTTGTCACCATGCCGTCCGGATCGAGCGCGAAGATGCCATAGTCGCGGACCTTCTCGATCACGAGCCGGAAACGCTCCTCGCTGGCGCGAAGATCGTCCTCGCGGTCGTGGAGCAGGGCGCTCGCCCGCACCAGTCGTTGGGCAAGCCGTCCAACCTCGTCCGCCTCCTCAGGCATCTCGGTTAGCCGTTCTCCGCGAGCCAGCGCTTCAGCGTCTCCTTCGAGCTTACGAACACGGCGCACGATGCCGGTCGAGAACAGATAGACTGCCGAGAGGCTGCCGAGGAGGCCGACAAGGGCGCTGACTGCCGTAAGGATCAGGAAC
Organism: Pelagerythrobacter aerophilus; assembly: GCF_003581645.1. GTDB lineage: Bacteria > Pseudomonadota > Alphaproteobacteria > Sphingomonadales > Sphingomonadaceae > Pelagerythrobacter > Pelagerythrobacter aerophilus. Next base: position 9,349 of record NZ_QXFK01000013.1, read on the forward strand.
CCGGCCCGTACCTCTTCCACCCGGGTGCGGCGTTCGTCGAGGACGACCGCCTCGCGCCGCTGGATGTCGTCGATCGTCACGCGGACCTCGTCGAGCGCAAGCTTGTTGGCTAGCAACGCATCCTCGACATTCGCTTCGGCAATGTTGCCAACACGGGCGACGTCGACGATCTGTTGCAGGCCGGTGCGTTTTTCGGCCTCCAGAACCCGCAATTCCTCGAAATGGTCACGAACGATCGGGTCTTCGATTGCTTCGTCCAGTCGCGCCATGCTCGAGGGAACTTCGCGCTGTGCCTTGCGAAAGGGAGCGAGAAACCGGTTGTCGCCAGTGAGAACATAACCGCGCACGCCGGCCGCCGCTTCCGCCAACAGCGCATGCACCTGATAGGTATCGCGCTGGATTGCGAAGGCCCTGCGGACATCGTCTTCGGCGCGCGCTTCGGCGTTGCTGGCCAGATAGAGGGACAACAATGAACCCAAAAGCACCGCCAGTGGCAAGGCGATGACGACCAGTCCCTTGATTGCGAGGGATCGGTTAGCCCAAAAGCGCGCCGGAGCCCGGATCGTTGGGTTGTACATATTCTTAATCGACCGCCGGACTGGCCTTCGCAGCCACGACCGCGGCTTGGGTTCGGTCGGCGACGCCGAGCTTGCCGATTATACGTTCCACATGCACTTTGACCGTAGCAGGGCTGATCTCAAGCTTTCGTGCGATCCCCTTGTTCGTCAGCCCCTCAGCAATAAGATCAAGCACGTCCTGCTCGCGCGGTGTAAGAATCTCGGCAGGATCGAGAGTTTTGGGCGTTACCGTCGTCGCCCTCATGGCGGCCCCGACCAGATCGAGCGGCAGCGCAGATCGGCCCGCCATCACCTGAGCGATCGCCGCGCGCAAATCTTCGATCGCGGTATCCTTGACGACATAGCCCGCCGCGCCCGCGGCCAGTGCTTCACGGACATAAGCGGGCATCTCGTGAAGCGTCAGCATGATTACCCTGGCGCCCAGGCCGAGAGCTGCAATGCGCCGGGTCGCTTCGAGCCCATCGATGCCAGCGCCGAGCCTCACGTCCATCAGCACGATATCCGGCTCAAGCTTGGCGGTCATCGCAACGGATTCCTCGCCTGTCGACGCCATTCCGACGACCTTGGCATCCTCGCCGTCGAGCACGGCCTTTAGGCCTTCGCGTGCGAGCTGGTGATCGTCGACGATAAGGATGCGCGGAACAGGCGTCATTGACGCTCTCTCGGAAGTCCCGCCTCGACGATTACGCCTCCATGCGATCCGACCGTCCAATCCAGAGAGCCGCCGATGACTGCCATCCGCTCCGTCATGCCCGCAATGCCGATCTGATACCCCTCATTCACGGTCCCGCGATCAGGGCGATCGCGGGCGGAGCCACAGCCATGGTCGGTTATGCGTAGGATGGGACCCGTGTGGCGGGCGCCCGAGTTCGCCTCCATCAGGACGTCGCACGGCCCTCCCGCATGTTTCCGGATGTTGGAGACGGCTTCCTGCGCCACGCGGTAGAGGGCGGTTTCAACATAGCCCGGCAGGCGCCCGAAATCATCGTCGATTTCGCGCGATACGTTGTACCCATCCTCTTCCAGAGCATCGCCGAGTGCATGCAGGGCGGCGATGAAGCCCAGATCGTCGAGCACGGTAGGTCTTAATCCAGCGATCACTCCGCGCAATTCTTTGACCAACCCCCGCGCGATCCCGATTGCCCGCACCGAGCTATCCCCGTCGGAACCTGCATTGGAGCGATCGCCCAATCGTTCCAGCATACGCACCAAAGCGGTGGCCGACTGGGCGACGCCGTCGTGCAGTTCATAAGCGACCCTGCGTCGCTCGTCCTCCTGCGCGGAGAAGATCCGGCCAACCAGCTCTTCCAGACGCCGCTCGCGATCCTGCAGATCTGAGAGCAGGCTCGCAAGCGCACCTTCGCGATCAGCCCGATCGATCGCAGCCCCCATCATGTCGAGCAGGGTCTGACAGGTTTCGCGATCTTCGGGGTCTCGGATATCGTCGATCGAAGAGAAGCCTGCGACGAGGAGTGTCGCGTGCACCGCGGCGCCGCGACCGGGCAAGACAATCGGAAAGCCAGGTGTGTCCTTATCGCGCATCAAGCTCGCCGATCGGCTCCCCAAAAACAGCGCCAGCCTGTCAGCGGTTTTCTTCAAAATCGGCCCGATGCTGTCAGCTTCCGCCTGAAGCAGTTCGCGCCCGCTGGTCGACAACAGTCGCAACCGGGCAGCCCGTGCCTCCGCGGCGCGATAGAGTTCGCGCAGTTCCGCGATCGTCTCGATGTCACCGGCCAAGTGGGGAATATCCTGTCGCATCGCGCGCATTCTAGAGCCGAATACGGAAACCGCATAGGCCGGATGGCCTAGGCCGGAAGGCCTGCCATTCGGCGGATTTGCCGCCGCTCCCCCCATTCTATCTCGGCCTCATGGCGATGGAGCCATCCTGTATCGAACCGCAGCGACAAAGCTTTGTTCGCTGCCCAGCAAAGGAGTTGCCAGATGAAGAATACCAACCTTCGCCGCGTCGGCCTTGTCCTCGCTCTTCCCCTAGCTGCGCTGGCCACCCCTGCGCTGGCTCAGTCAACCGCAACTACCGTCGGCTCGACCATGATGGCCACGCCGACCTACGCGCCGATCACCGCCGCCGAAGTCGAAGCCGCCCAGCGCGCGTGGGGAGATGCGCTCGTAACAATCGCCACCGAGTACGATACCAAAGGCCACGCCGCCGCAAAGCGCCTCGCCGCACAGGTAATCGATACCGCTTATGGCTATGGCCTTGGTCCGGTCCTGTTCAAGCCCACGCTGGCCGCCTCGCCGACAACCTTCCGCACCGATCGCGAGGGAGCAATTTCCTATTTCGTCGGAGGTAACTCGGCCTATCCCGGCGACAGCGGCTTCGCGTTGAAGGGTTGGCGCAGCTACGAGATCGAGAACGCCGGTATTCTCGTCAAGGGCAATTCGGCGACCTCGATGGGCAATGTGACGGTCATCGACGCCCAAGGCAATCGCACGACCGTCGACAAGACCTGGGGCTACGTCCGCGGACCCGATGGCAATCTGCGCATCGTCCTCCACCATTCCTCGCTCCCCTACAAAAGCAATTGATCTTCCCCGGCCATGGCTGTTGCTTCGCGCGACAGCCATGGTTCGCTGAGCCTCAGAAAGACTTATCGAAATGAGATACCGTGTTCTCGCGCTCGCCGCATCGATCCCCGCGCTAGGAATTGCAGTTCCCGCGAGCGCTCAAGATGCCGGATCGATCCAAATCAAGGGGTTTGTGACCGGCGTACTGCCCGATGGTGAAATCGAGGAAGTGCTGACCGATGAAATCGGCTTGCCAGCCGGTTCGCAGACACGCGCCACCGATTCCTACGTGCCGACCGTCGCAGTCGAGTACTTCGTATCGCCCAGTTTCTCTTTGGAGACTATCTGCTGTGTCACCCCGCATGACGTCCGGGGCGCAGGCGTACTCGACGGTGCAGAGCTGATCGACAACGCGATCATTCTGCCCGCCACCTTGACGGCGAAGCACCATTTCGATCTCGGCGGCGGTTTCAAACCCTATCTCGGCGCTGGCCCCACCTATTTCATGATCTTCAGCGAAGATGTGGGCGCCAATGCCGCCGCCCTCGGAGCGACGGACGTCGATCTGTCCGACGAACTGGGTTTCGTCCTGCAGGCAGGCTTCGACGTTCCGCTGAACGATCGCGGCCTCGGACTTTCGCTCGACGCCAAGCGATATTTTGTCGGCACCACTGCGACGTTCAACGCCGGAGATACCGTCGCATTGCAAAGCGAGCACGCGCTCGACCCCTGGGTCGTTAGCGCCGGTCTCGCTTACCGTTTTTGATCCGGCCTAATCCACGGAGTGTTCGTCATGAGGAAACTCGCATTAGCAACCGCCCTTACGCTAGGCATCTCGACTGCTGCGTTGGCGCAGGAGAAGGACTGGAATTTCGGCGACGGTGTCACCGATGAGCGCTGGTCTCTCCAGAATATCGATTACGCATTGTGCGATGTCGGGCTCAATCAGTCGCCGATCGATCTCGGCACCCCCAATGCGCGCGGCAACGTCGAACTGTCCACCATGTTCGGCACCGTCTCGGGCGAGATGGCCTTAGGCGAGGAGAAAGTGCAGGTCGACTTTGTCGATGCCGACGGCAAAGGCATGAAGTCGGGCGGCACGATGTTTAATCTCGTCCAGGTCCACTTCCACACCCCGTCCGAGCATGCGATCGACGGAAAACGCTTCCCGCTGGTGGCGCATTTCGTTCACGCGACCGATGATGGAAGACTCGGAGTCCTGGGTGTGATGTTCGAGGAAGGCCGCACCAATCCGGGCCTTTCGAATATTTTGGAAGCGCATGCGAGCGGTGACGGTACGCCGGTCACGTTCGACATCGATACGATGGTGCCGGACGATCTCGACGTCTATCGCTACATGGGCTCGCTCACCACTCCGCCATGCAGCGAAGGAGTAAATTGGCACGTCGCGGATACGCAGGTCGAGGCGAGCGCCCAGCAAATCGCGGCACTTCGCGGTGCGCTCGGACCGACGGCCCGCTCGCTCCAGCCGCAGGGCTCGCGTCTCGTGGTGGCTCCGAGCGACTGATGCGCGCGCTCCTGTACCCGATCGTTGCCGGAGGTGCCCTGATGGCATCTCCGGCCATGGCCCAGAACGAAGCGTTCGAGTTCTGGCTCAATCCTTCCATTTCTACCGATCTCGACGAGGATACCGGAATCGAGCTGGAAACCGCTCAACGGTTCCGCAGCAGTGAAGATGGGCGGGTCGACACCTATTTCACGCGGCTCTGGCTGAACCAGGATATCTCCGAAAACTTCACCCTATCGGGGGCGGTCGAACGGCGGATCAACGATGGTGGGAGCGACGAGACCCGTCTGATGCAGCAATTGTCGGGCAGCCACGGCATCCTGCGGACCCGCCTGCGGCTCGAGCAGCGGTTCATCGACAACGCGGATCGCATGGGTCTGCGGCTGCGACCGCGATTGGGCGTATCCGTTCCAATCAACGAGCAGGGGCGCTGGTCCGCAAAGGCAGATGCCGAATTGTTCTGGACTCTGAGAGGAAACAATATCGGCAGCGACGAAGGCATTACCGGCCTTCGGACGCAGGTCGGCTTGTCCTACGATGTGAATGACAACCTCTCTGTCGGTCTGGTCTACCTGCGCCAGCAGGACTTTGAGGATGGTGGCCCTGACGAGATTGGACATGCTCCCCTGATAAGCATCGAACATGCCTTTTAGCTGACGCCGTTTTTGGAGAGGTTAAGGCAGTTTGCTTACTGACCACGCCTGTGACGTTGCCGGTCGATAAGAGCCTGGCGCGTGTCTCTTATCTGCTGACGAGCGAAAGATCAGGAACTGTATGGACCAGCTGACTTCCACTCTCTTGTCCGCCCCGGTCCTGTTCTTCGCGCTCGGCGTCTTTGCGGCCGCTGCACGGTCCGACCTTTCGATCCCGGAAACGATTGCCAAGGGCATGTCGCTTTATCTGATGGCGGCGATTGGCCTCAAAGGCGGAGTGGAAGTCGCGAAGGCTGGCGTTGGTCCCGAGCTTCTTTCGGCGCTGGCGGTTGGACTGGTCCTGAGCGCAGTCATCCCCTTTCTGGTCGCTCCCGCGCTCGCAAAAATCGGAGGGCTGGACCGGACGAACACCGGAGCGGTTGCAGCGCATTACGGCTCTGTCAGTGTCGTAACTTTCGTCACTGCCAGCCAGGTCTATGGCGATACCGGGTTCGCCATTGCCGGTTTCATGGTGGCGGTCCTTGCGATGATGGAGACGCCGGCCATCTTGTCCGGGCTCTTCCTTGCACGCCGGGAAAGTGGGAAGCTATTCTCGCGTGAGCTGTTGCGGGAAGTATTCTTCAACGGATCGGTCGTCTTGCTTCTTGGCAGCTTTACAATCGGAATGGTGATCGGCGAGGACGGGTTCGAGCCGATTTCGCCTCTTTTCCGTGCCGGCTTCACCGGGGTGCTATGCCTGTTCCTGCTCGACATGGGGCTAATCGCGATGCGCCGAATCCTCAAGACGCGCTCACTCACCCTTCGGCTCGCCTCGCTTGCCGTCCTGTTTCCGATCGTCAACGGAACGTTGGGTGTGTTGGCGGGCACATTCATCGGCCTCGACACACCATCTGCTGCTGCCCTCGGCATCTTGTCGGCTAGCGCGTCCTACATCGCTGTACCGGCAGCGATGCGCATGTCGCTGCCCCAAGCCGACGCGGGCCTTTATCTCGCAATGTCGCTTGGCGTTACCTTTCCGTTCAATATCGTTCTCGGCATACCGCTGTTCCGCTGGATGGCTGAGACGGCGCGAGCAATGACATGATCGAAACGACACCGCGTGAACGCATCGAGGTGCTGGTCGACGCACCTCTGGCACCACGCTTGGCTGAACTGGCTGAAACGGCGGGGATCACTGGCCATACACTTCTACGTACCGAGAGCGGTCGTGGCCGGCATGGAGAGTGGTCCGAAGATCTGCTTAGCGGCGCGACAGCCAAGTACGTCTTCCTGACGATCGCAAGCCCAGAACGAGCGGATGCTTTTTTAAAAGCACTGGTGCCGCTGCTCGAAAGCCACGGTCTCGTCGTTCTTCGCTCTACCGTAGATGTCATCCGTCCTGACCGATTTTGAGCGCCTAGGTCTAATGTCTATCTGATCGAACGAGAAGCGGACAGTCGGCAAACGGCCCAACTTCAGCGGTACGCACACTTCGCTTTTCAGAGGTTCACGCACTGGCGCATGGTTGCGCGAAGCGCCGCAGGCGCATTGGAGAGAGAGGCCTCGCCTTCAAGTCGGCCATCGATACGCAGATAGACCATGTCCTTTTGCGTCATGAGGTGCTCGATCAACGATGTGCCCGCGATGCCTCCCACCCAGTAAGTCCCGGCATTGTTTGCCCGCTGGACGGGAATATCGACCAGGCGCCCAGCGAAGTTCCAGGTCATGGTGCTGCGCGTGCCGGTACCCGGCTTATCCAAGAACATGGCCATGTAGGGCCGGCCATTCTCGCAATAAACCGTGATCGAGATGATGCTCGGCGAGGCCGCGGCCTCGACGTAGGCGACCGGCGCTCGGCCCTGCACGGGCAGCACCTCCCATGGCGTGCCCGGCGCGGCATTGGCCGTCTCGCCGGGGCTGCGCGCCAGCATCGCGCCGACTTCGGACGGTTCAGGCAGGCGACCGCTTGCAGGGGCGTAAACGGATAGCTTCCCTTGTTCCCAAAGTCCTACCTGCACCGCCCGCTTCGCAGCGTCGATCAGGACATAGGCCTGATCCTCCCCGCCGCGGTGCGGAGCGTTGCCCATGATGTAGTAGAGATTGCCTTCGCGCTTAAGCGGCGTGACAGTCGAGAGATTGATCTCGAGTACTGACATCTTCTCACCGAGCACCGCGCGCAACGCGGCGGCGATGGCGCCCTTGTCGAACAGGTCGATATTGTCCTCGGCATAGCTTCCGGGATAGCGGCCCACCAGACCGGGAAGATTGGTCCACTCGAGGGGCGTTCCGGGAACCGGAACAGCTTCGGCCACGGCCGGGGGCGTTCCGCCGCTGCCGGTGCCTGCGCAGAGTTGATAGCTTCCTGCGAGCGTCGCATGAAAGGGATCGAGCCGCTGGCCCGGCTCGGCATTGGCCTCGATGCGAACTGTGCCCGGCTTTTCATCTTCGTTCACGTACATGAGCACAGGGCCAAGGTCGCTGTCGCTTCGCGGGAAAGGGAAGAACGCAAGCGCAATGCCCTCGTAAAACCCTCCGAAGAAGCTCGCCGCGTACTCGATCCGCGTCGCCGTTACCGTTCGGCCATCCGCGCGGAAGGTCATGCCGGCCTCAGCGATCGTCACGCGCGGCTCACGAGCGCAGTCGCCGTCCGGCGCATAACTGCCGTAGATGTGATCGAACTCGGCCCCCTGGAGGCCATCTATGGAAACAGCCTGAGCGGAGTCTGTGACCATCAGCGCATTGGCCGCCAATGCAAGACCGAGCACGCGCCGCCCCCGAAAATCCAGCTTGTCCATAGAATCTGCCCTCGCACACTCGGACTGGAATCAATGATCCAGACTGTATGCGACCCCAGATCGGAACTAACAGAAATCCGTCATTCTGATCAACGGGTGGATGGGCCGGCGAGACTTTATGACTGCGTTCTGACAGCAATGTCTGTTTCGCTGACTGCTGAGCCTGAAGCTGCCAGTCAGCAACCGGCCCAATTGCCGCCTCCACCCCGCGCCTGAACCAGCGGCAGCTTTCGGGGAGCGCAGTGGAGCCGCCGAGCGGCGGCTATGTCGGCGTTGGGCGCCGGTGCTGCAACGCCACGTCCGCAAGGGCAAATTTTGTAGCTGCAGCAGCGTTTCCGGACGCGACGACATTGCGTGCCTTTGACGCGACTGGGATAAGCCTCCATGGCGAGCAACTAACAAGCGGGCACGAGCGAGGCGCGTGCGATGGCCATCTCTTTTACGTCATTGTGAAAGACTACGTGACTAGCCTGACATCGAACTTGGAATTGAAAGATGCCCACGTGTCGAGACATTGCCCCAACTGCCGCTCTCGCATTAGCTTCGCAACCTTCCTCCTCCCGCGATACTGGGACAGCCTCAAGTGTCCGACATGTACAACGGACCTCAAGCTTCGCGGTCCCTTCTCCTGGGGAGTTGAAGTGGCAGCCCTTCTGATAAGCGTCGGCGTTTATAGGGCGGTCAACGGTAGCCTTACAGAGCTGGTCGTCATGCTGCCGATCTGTGTGCTCCTCATGTTCTTGCAGTACAGGTATGCTCGCATTGAGGCCGAAGAGACCAAGTCGTCGGTGTGAGCCCGATCTCACTCAGATGGTGAATGGGTCAGGCCGTTGTCGGCCTACTGTCTGCTAACCGCCCAGTCGTAGCTATCCCGCTTTCATCTCGGCACACCAAGAGCTGCCTAGCAGGAAGCGACACGTTGCCGCCTCTGGCCGAGCATGAACATAGGGCCGGTTTCGACGAGCTAATCTAAGTCAGCGAATGTCCGAAATTATCGGCGATCATGCTCTTCACTTCGTTCGGTCGCATCATACCGGTTAGAGTGCACTTGGAGTTCCGTGCAACTTGGCTAGCCAGCTGAAGCCGAAATGCTTCTTGCTTCCAATAGTCTGGCTCAAGCCTTGATCCGTTCGATTTGCCGAGGCGGCTGCGCAGGTTCCTAGATCGAGCGCTGGTCAGAGCGCCGACGTGCCCCGAACTCAGCTCTCTAGTGCTTGCAGCGGGCCATCGGGCCGGGTGCGGAATGTGGCGGCTACGCGCCGCTCGAACGGTTTGGCGAAAATCGTCGAAACGGCGACATGCTCCACCCGCGCCTGCTCAGGCGTCAGCGTGACCAGCGCATAACCCTTGTTGTCCTGGTCGCAGTAGATGACTTCGTCGTTGGCCGCGGCGAGGAAGCGGCCCAGGCCCGGCAGGATCGAGCCGTAGGACGGGCTCGAGATCGCCGTGCAGCCGACCTCGACGCCCGCCAGCCGGCCCGAGCGATCGTGCAGATTGTTGGTCCAGGCCGCGTGGCTGTCACCGGATAGCACCAGCGGGCGCGATCCGGCGCGGGCGAACAGCTCGTAAAGCCGCTCGCGCGCGTGCGGATAGCCGTCCCAGCTATCGAGATTGAACGGCACGCCAGCGCGGTATCCCGCCAGCGCGGTGTCGATCTGTGCGCGATATTGCGCGGGCATCTGCGCGCGCATCTCGGCATATGCCGCGGCGCCGAGGCTCGCTTCAAGATCCGGCCCGGCGACCCGCGCCATCACCACCTGGTTGCCGAGCAGCTGCCACGGCTTGCCGGCCCGCACAGAGGCGCCCAGCACCCCTTCCAGCCATTCGCTCTGCCCGCGCCCGAGCAATTCGCGTTCGGGCCGCTCGCGCTCGGCCAGCAGCGCCGCGACGCGTTCCGCCGCCGGCAGTTCGCCCTTGGGGGCCGCCTGCCGGTCGCGCGCCAGCAGCCGGGTCTCGACCATCGCCAGAGTGGCGAGGTGGCCGAATTCGAAGGTGCGGAAGATCGCCTCACGCGCGCGCAGCGGATCGGGATCGCGGATCGGCATCCATTCGAAGTAGGCCTGCATCGCCACCGCCTTGCGCCCGGCCCAGTCGCCCTCGCTTTGCGGCTGGTGGTTCTCCGCTCCGCCGATCCATCCGTCATTGGTGACTTCATGATCGTCCCACACGCAGATGAAGGCCGCGCGGGCATGGGCGGCCTGCAGGTCCGGGTCGGACTTCACCTGTGCATGGCGGCGGCGGTAGTCGGCGAGCGAGACGATCTCGTGCGGCGGATCGGGTAGCCGGCCAAGTCGGCGGCCAATATCCGCGCCATAACCCGTCTCGCCATATTCGTAGATGTAATCGCCCAGATGCACCACCGCATCAAGGCGCGGCAGCGCCGCCATGTCGGCATAAGCATTGAACAAGCCGCCGGGATAGAGCTGGCAGGAGGCGACCGCGAACACCAGCTCGTCCACAGCGCCCGTAGGCAGGGTGCGGAAGCGGCCTGACTGAGAGCGCGCGCCGCCCGGGCCTTCGAAACGGTAAAAGTAGTCGCGGCCCGGCGCGAGGCCGGTCACTTCCACCTTGGCGGTGTGATCGGCAGAGGCGCGCGCAGCGACCTGGCCAGAGGCGATCGGAGCGCCGTCGGGGGAAGTAGAGACGCGCCAGGCGAGGGGAATGTCGCCGCCATAGCCTTCCTCGGCTGTAGCCCGCGTCCAGATCACCGCGCCGTCTGCCGACGGGTCGCCGCTGGCGACACCGTGGGCGAAGCGGACTTCGTGGGGCGGCTGTTGCGCGATGGCGATCCCGGGGAGGCCCAGCGCGCCCCCGGAGCCCAGCAGCGCAAGCACGCCGCGGCGATTCATCGGCATTTCGGTTCTCCTTCTGCTCGTCCGTTCCGCCTCAGAAGAACCGACCGGTCAGTTCCACGCCGTAGAAGCGCGGCTCTGCTGGGATGAAGGTCGGAATGCCGAAAGCGCCGCCGGTGTTGCCCGCATCGAGCAAGTAGTTCTCGTTAGTCGCGTTGCGGATGAAGCCGGCGATCTCGAACCGGTCCTCGGCGAAGCTCAACCCCGCACGTGCATTGAGCAGAGTGACCGCATCCTGCGAGAGCAGCTCGCTGTTGGGCATCTCGAAATAGATGCGGCTGCGGTGGGTGATGCTGGGCGTCGCGAAGAAGCGCATCCCGTTGCCGACCGGCGCATCCACGGTGAAGCCGGTCGCCCCCTGCCATTTCGGCTGCAGACGGAAGCGCGCGCCGGAATAGGCCGGCGTCAGGGCGCTATCTTCGTCCACCTTGGCATCGATGTAGGCGCCATTGGCGAACAGGCTCAGCCACGGCGTGGCCTGCACCGCCAGCTCCGCCTCCAGGCCGAGATTGGCGGCCGAGCCGGCGCTTTCGGTGCGGCTCGAGCCATCGTCCTGCAGCACGCTGACCTGGAAGCCCGAATAGTCGAGGTAATAGGCGCCGAGTGAAGCGGAGACCGGCCCGCTGCTGACCTTCACGCCGGCTTCGTAGTTCCACACCACCTCTTCCGGCACGAGCTGGTAGTCAGGCACCGCGTTTCCTTGGTTATCCCGCGTAGCGCCCAGCTGCACGACGGCCGAGCGGCGGCCCTTCGACACGGTCGCGTAGAGGTTCACATCGTCCGTGGCGCGATAGAGCACGTTGAAGCGCGGCAGCACGTCGAAGAAGTCGTCCTGCGCGGTATAGGTCTGCCCGTCCGTATCGGTCTGGCCGGGGATCAGCGAGTAAGCGAGGCTCGGCAGCGCCGCCAGCAGCGCCTGGCGCATCTCTGCCGGGAGCAGGCCAATCAGCACCGGGGCCGGCGCAGTGGCGGAATAGCCCGACTGGCGGTCTTCCCACAGCAGGCGGACGCCGGCGGTAAGTTCCAGTCTGTCGGTCGCCAGCCAGGTTCCATCTGCGAACACCGAATAGCTATCGTTCTGCCCCTGGTTTTCGTAAACCGACCGATAGGGAAGCTGCGTCAACGCGCCTCCGGTCAGGGCCGCCAGGACCTGCGATGCGGGCACGCTGCCGTCCGCCGCCACGCAGGGCACATTCGGCACCGCGCGGGTCAGGCACTGCAGGAACGTCCCTTCCTCGCCGGAGAAAGGCACGGTCTGCCGGCCGTCCTCGGTGAAGTAGTTCCAGCCGAAGGAGCCACGCAGATTCGTGCCCGAGTAGGCGAAGCGACCCTCGTGGCTGAATTGCCAGCCCTTGGCGATCTCGGCGAATTCCAGGAACCAGGCGGCCGACCCGTCGGCATCGAAGGTCTCGAGGCTGTCGAACTCCCGGTAGCCGTTGACCGTGGTGAAGGTCCAATCGTCGGCGATCGCGTATTCGGCGGTGAAGTTCAGGTCGTAGATTTCGCGATCGAGCCCGAGCTGGTCCTTGCCCAGCACTTCCGCGGAGAGGGTCGATCCGCCCAGGTTGGCCCGGCCGAAAGGATCGGCCGGCCCCGCTTCCGTCGGCAAGGTACCGGAAATGAACGGCGTTCCGCCATTGCGCTGGCGATCGAAGGTGCCGACCAGGTCGATCGCCAGATCGTCGTTCGGGGTCAGGCGCAGCGAAGCGCGCAGCCCCAGGTTGTCGAGCGCATACAGCTCCTCTTCCTGCGAAGGGTTGAGGTTTTCGACATAGCCATCGCGCTTCTTCCATTCGAAAGCGATGCGGCCAGCCACCTTGTCGTTGCCCGCGTTCACGAAGCCCGACAGCTTGGTGTAGTCGAAATTGCCGTACGCACCGGTCAGCTCGGCCGAAACGCCCGGCTCGGGCCTTGCCGGCACGATGCTGATCGCGCCCACCGCAGAAGCGGTGCCGAACAGGGTGGCCTGCGGGCCCTTGATGACCTCGATGCGGTCGAGATCGTAGATCGACTGATAGCTCCCGCGCGAGCGCGAGATGTCGACGCCGTTGTAGTAGAGCGTGACGCGCGGCCCCTGCTGCGCCGAACCGGAATCGGAGGTCACGCCGCGGATCACGATGCCCGGGTTGTTCGCACTCTGCTCCTGGACGTTCAGACCGGGGACGTAGTTCGAAAGTTCGTCCAGATCGGAGACCCCCAGTTCCTCGATCCGCTCGCCGCTCAGCGCGGAAATGGTGATCGGCACATCCTGCGCACGCTGTTCGAATTTCTGCGCGGTGACGACGATCTCGTTGCCCGACTGTCCGGTGCCTTCGAGGTCCATCGTGTCGGTCGCGTCCTGCGCCAAGGCAGGGCAGGCGACCAGCGCCGTAGAGGCGAGAAAAAGGCGTGCAGTTGCGTAACGAACGTTCATAGTGGCTCCCGATCCTGAGGTTCGAAGCGCAGCTATGCGCGATATGTGACGCTCAGGAGGCTGTTCGATTGCGGCACGATGAAACCGGCGGTCCGCATTGGAGGGGACGAGACGGTGAGGAAATCTGTCCGCGCAGCACTTTTCCACGCACTTGGAGTCGTGAACTGACACAGCTATCCTCAGCGCCGATGTGCTGACCCGGATTTCCGCAACGCTCGGTATTTATGCCGCGCTTTGCGTGCTGTTCGCCGAGGAAGACTAGCGCATCTGCTGGTTGGCTCAGCCGCATAACGCTCCGGTGTTTGGCGGTCGCGCGCCGATGAGGCTTGTAATGAGCGGCGCGCTGGATGACCTGCTGACCCTGCGTCGTTTGCTCGATGACGCTGGCGGCGGCATCTACATGGCTCCGAACGCGGCCGATTGGGGCTTTGAGCCGTACAAGGATGATGAGATAGTCATCGGTTGATGGCGTGGCTGAGGTGCATCCAGCGGCAGCCACGCGCCCCAGTCTCGGACCCTCGAGCTTTATCCGTGAGCGCCTGAAAGCGGACCGGCAGCTGGCGTTGCGACCTTCACCTAGTGCCGAAATTGCATGGGATGCGGCCCTTGCGGTCAATTGAGCTTTCGATAGACTGGTTCGGGCGTAGCCTTGTCGATTATCTTCCCGGCGCCCAAATTCCTGATTGCCGCATGCAGGGCAACCCGCTCAACCGGGGCTAAGGGCTGCGAGACTGTTGTTATCACGACCGTAAGGCGCGAAAATGGAAGTAATCTAAGACCTGAAGCCGCCTCCTTGAAGGCATGCTTTAGCTCCTCTTCCAAGTGCGTCTGATCCGCGATCAAGAGGTCCGCGTTCGAAAACTTGTAGAGCGCTTTCCGATCTATCGCCGCATGTCCAGATGTTCTCCTCAGCAGGATCTGGTTATGGAGGATCTGCAATTCGAACTCGTATCTGAAAATCATAAGATCGCTAATCCCCTGGTCCGCCTTGCGGAACGTCAACAACCGGGTGTATTCCGTTGAAAAAGTCACCGATGGCTGCGCGGGAAGGTTCTGGATCGAGGGCGAGTGAGGTCGCTGCCTCTCTCAGGCGGTGGCGAGGCCCGGGATGGACCGCATCTTGGCCAGTTTTCGGAGGTTCTGGGCTGCGGCGGCGAGGTGGAACTCATCTTTTGCTCCGTTGGGACCGCGCAGACGCAAGCGGTCCAGCTTCAGGATCCGCTTGAGGTGCGCAAAGAGCATTTCGACCTTCTTTCGCTGGCGACGTGAGACGAGATAGGCGTCACTTTTGGAGATATCGCGTGCCAGGTCGCGTGCGCCTTCGTGGACCGAGCGCACGATCTTGCGGGTCGCCGTGCGGGGTGCGCAGCGCTGCTTGAGATTGCATGCCTGACAGTCCTTCTGGCTCGCACGGTAGCGGATGAAGCCATCGGCATTGGCCAGCGGCCGCGGTGTCTTGAAGTTGCGGTTGGATGGTCTCAGCCGCTTGCCGCCAGGGCAGAGGTAACTGTCGTCCTCGGCGTCATAGGTAAAGTCGGATCGCGCAAGAGTGCCGTCGCTGCGTGCAGACTTGTCGAACACGGGAATGTGGGGTTCGATACCCTTGTCCTCGACCAGCCATGCAAGGTTCGGCGCCGAGCCATAAGCAGTGTCGGCCACGAGCTTCTCGGGCCACAAGCCGAAGCGTTCCTGTGTTCGCTCGATCATCCTTCGCTGCGCAAGCACCTCAGCCTGCCGCACCGATGTCGTCGCCTCCACATCGACGATCACCGCGTGATCAAGGTCGATCAGATAGTTGGTGGAGTAGGAGTAGAAGGCCGCCTCGCGCGTCGCCGCAGTCCAGCGCGCAGCTGGATCGGTGAGGTTGATCCGCTTCGGCTCGACAGGCGTGGCTCCGCCAAAGGCTGCATCATCAAGCACCTCGAGATACTCAGCGACTGCACGACCGGCAGCTTCGGGCGGGAGACCTTCTTCCCTCGGAACCGAACGCTGGCGGTGAACATCGGCGCGGATCAGGCTCGCATCGACAGCGAAGCCTTCTGCTCCCACCAGTCCCTCGGCCATGCAGCGCTCGACGGTCATCTCGAACAGCTTGCGCAGCAGGTCGCTGTCACGGAACCGGCCGTGCCGGTTCTTGGAGAAGGTGGAGTGATCGGGCACCGACCCCTCGAGATCGAGCCGGCAGAACCAGCGATAGGCAAGGTTGAGGTGCACCTCCTCGCACAAGCGGCGTTCCGAGCGGATACCCATGCAATAGCCAATGAGGAGCATCCGGATCATCAGTTCAGGATCAACCGAAGGTCGCCCAGTCGAGCTGTAGAACGGCTTCAGGTGCTCTCGGATCTCCGTCAGATCGACGAACCGGTCAACCGAGCGCAGTAAGTGATCCTGCGGCACATGATCCTCAATGCGGAAGCTGTAAAACAGCGCCTCCTGCATCACCGTCCGCTCGCCCATCATCAGCAAATCTCCTGATTACGAAGAACACTGAATCAGCGGCTTGAGGTGGTCCCGGAAATTTGGACAGGGTGCTAAGCTAATCCCGACCTGAGGATTGGACGGGAAATGAAGAAGACGAGGAAGCGCTACAGCGCGGAGTTCAAGGCAAAGGTGGCGCTGGAAGCGATCCGGGGTGACCTGACGCTGGCGGAGCTGGCAGCGAAGCATGGCATCCACCATACGATGATCGCGGCGTGGAAGCGGCAGGCGGTCGAAGGGATGGCAGGCACGTTCTCGGGGGCAAGTGATGCGGCCCGGGCGGCCAGCGAGGCCGAAGTCGAGAAGCTTCACGCGAAGATCGGTCAGTTGGTCGTGGAGCGCGATTTTTTAGCCAGAGCCTCCGGTCGATGAGCGTGGCACGGAGGCGATCGATGATCGAACCTGCTCACCAACGCCTGTCGATCGCGGCGCAATGCCGGCTGCTCTCGATCAGCCGGTCGTCCTACTACTATGCACCGGTGCCGGAGAGTGAGGAGACGCTGGCGCTGATGCGGGTGATCGACGCGGCGTTCCTCGACATGCCGTGGTATGGCAGCCGGCAGATGGTCCGGCACCTGCGCCGAGGCGGCTATGATGTTGGCCGACGACGTGTGCGGCGGCTGATGGGCAAGATGGGCCTGTCGCCGATCTACCAGCGACCGCGCACGAGTGATCCGCATCCGCAGCATCGGATTTATCCGTATCTGCTGCGCAAGCTGGAGATAGTGCGGCCGAACCATGTGTGGTGTGCGGATGTGACCTACATCCCGATGCGCCGAGGGTTCCTGTACCTGGTCGCGGTGATGGACTGGGCGACCCGCAAGGTCTTGGCCTGGCGCCTGTCGAACACGATGGATGCGGGCTTCTGCGTGGCGGCTTTGGAGGAAGCGCTGGCGCGCTTCGGTCGTCCCGAGATCTTCAATACGGATCAGGGTAGTCAGTTCACTTCGCTAGCCTTCACCAGCGTGCTGCGGGATGCCGAGGTGCGGATCAGCATGGACGGCCGAGGCCGCTGGATGGACAACGTGTTCATCGAGCGGCTGTGGCGATCTCTCAAATATGAATGCGTTTATCTCCACGCCTTCGAGACCGGTTCGGAGCTGCGCACTGGCCTTGCTCGTTGGATCACCTACTACAACACGCAGCGACCGCACTCGGGTCTAGCGGGGCAAACCCCGGCAGAGGCCTATGGACGGATCGATGCTTCAGATCATGGGGGGCATGCCCCCCATGATCTGATGACCAGACTGGCGGCATAATCACATCCGGGATTAGCTTAACTTCGCCGCCAACCTGTCCAAGAAGGCGGGACCACCTCACAGCGCCGCTTTGGGGAAAATGCCAGCCGAGGCGCGCGAGTTTTGGCATGCGGATGGATAGCGGCTTCCGTTGAGTGTCGCACAAGTTCTGTCCGCTTTTTCTCGCGATTGTAGAAAAGCGAATTCACCCATTCTCACCCAACTTGTGCTAAGCTTGTCTCGGACATCCTCATACCAGTCCCCGATGTTTCTGCGTAACGTAGGGTCGGTTTTCGACGAGGCGAACTGGGCAACAGAGCGTCCGCTTCGTCGGCGGGACTCGCCGAATCGCGAACGCCGCTGAACGTCAGCGTCTTAGATTCCAAGTTCCAGCACCTGCTAGATAGCAACCGGCGCAAAAGCGGGACCATGCCACGCCTCGAGTCATTTGCTACTCGGCGAATACATTCTGCTTGAGGTATTCCAGAGCGGCCACCGCATGATCTGAATGGAAATCGAGGACCAGCCGGGCTTGTGGATTGCCCCAGAGGCACTTCAGAAAGCCGGGGCTTGTCCCGCGACAGAATACGCCCTGATCGCGGTTGAAGTATTTGATGGATCGTCTGTGGATACCGCGGTTCGCGTCGAAACCCAGCGAGTTCGAGTCGACGACCGCCTGGAATCCATCGACCTTCGGATATTCCTCAGGGACAGCCCCGAATTCCTCTCGCTCCCTGGCAATAACGGAAGGGGAGAAGGTCATCGGACTCAGGTATCGCTCGAAGCGGCCATCAAGCAGGACAGCTCCGCGGACCACGATGGGTTTGCCACCAGAGCTGCTCGCAAGTCGCACATCGTATAGCGCCGCTGCTTCATGCGTTTCGCGGAGCGCCCAATCTGCGGGAGCTAGATCCCGAAATTTGTCAGCCAGTTTGGGATCGATCGCTGGGTGGGAACCCTGAACATCGACTTTTGGAGATTCTCGTGGATCTATGACTGCCTTGCCATCTTCGGAGCAACCGGAGAGGGCGGTGAGGAGAAGCAGCTTGAGCGCCAATGCGCAGGCCTGTTTCGCGAAGCTTGAAGACCAATCCATATTGCCCTCGATTTTTCTGCCACCAGGCGTGCAGCAGCGGCGTGCCCTCAAATCAGAGCATCACGCATACAATAGGAAGCACCGCTTGAGACCGGCATGATCTATGACTGTTGAAGAGTTCGCTCGAGGGCAAACGATACGGCCATTGATCGCGATCACAGGCGCGCTAGACAGAACGCCATGCCGCGGCCCGTTGATCACGCCAGATACTCTGATCCGGCAACGCTGGACTTCTATGACATCGAAGCGCCCGACTATGTGGCGAGCGGCAAAGGCGGTGTCAGCCGATGGCTCGACGATTTTATCCGAGCGCTTCCCGAAGGAGCCCGCGTCCTCGAGCTGGGGTGTGGCGGCGGGAGGGACGCCGAGGCCATGCTTCTACACGGCTTCGACGTTCATCCAACCGATGGATCACCGGCGATGGCAGCCAAAGCCGAGGAACGGCTCGGCCGACCTGTAACGACGATGCGGTTCGACGAACTTTCCGAGATAAGCGCCTATGACGCCGTGTGGGCCAGCGCCAGCCTGCTTCATGTTCCGCTTCCCAGGCTCAACGATGTCCTCAAGCTTGTCTTCGCCGCGCTGAAACCCGGCGGCCTGCATTTCGCCAGCTACAAGGGCGGCGGCATTCCGGGGCGCGATACTTTCGGCCGCTACTTCAATTATCCCGATCGAAGGGCGCTGATCGACGCCTACGCCGCGTCTGGACCTTGGGAGCTAGTTTCGGTCGCGGACTACATCGGCGGCGGGTATGAAGGCGGCCAAGGCCCCTGGATCGCCATCACGGTCAGAAGACCCCAAGCCTAAACGTTAGATGACCGGCAGCTAAGGTGCTGCCGGATTTCGTCATTCGTCAGAACTCGTCCGATATTGCCCGCGATGTAGCGGAGGGAATCGGCCGCATGTCCTTCGTCGTAGCTGCTCAGGCAATCGCTCGCCAGGATCACTCTCAGATCGCGCCGGTACGCGTCGATTGCAGAGGTGCGCACGCAAGCGTGGGTGTTCGCCCCGGCTAAAACGAGCTCGCCAATACCATGGCGATCGAGCACTTCATCTAGACCGGTGCGAAAGAAGGCGCTGTAGCGCTTCTTGACAAGGATGATATCGGCTTTGTCCCATGCTAGCCGAGGGTCCAGCTGAGCCCCCGGAGTACCGCTGACGCGGGGCCCCCGTGGCGCTTCGGCGCCACGGGAGTGTTGAGATCGGTTTAGCGATGAGTGCTTACGCGGTCTTGGCCGTGCCTCCGCGCCTCTTTGCCGAGCTAAACGTAGTCGCAGACTTGGCGGCACGCCCCTTCTGGCCGAGGCCGATCTTCTTCGCCATTTCGCTGCGCTTGGCCGAGTAGCTCTCCGCCACCATCGGATAATCGGGCTTAAGGTTGTAGCGCTGCCGATACTCCTCAGGGGTGAGGCCATGCGTCGACAGATGCCGGCGCAGCGTCTTGTACGGCTTGCCGTCTATCATCGAGATGATGTGGTCTTTGGAAGCGAGGGATTTGCGCACCGAGACGGCGGGCGTGAACTCTTCCGTTTTCTGTTCGTCGCCGGATGTTCCCGCCCCGCTGGCAAGCTCGGTCACCGTCCGGTGGATTGACCGCAGGAATGCCGGGACTTCGTCTGCTGAGACCTGGTTGTTCTGATTGCCGAGCCAGGCAATCGTGATCTCGGTCGCAAGCTCGACGGCGTTCAGTTCGTTCTCTTCAGGCATTCATAGCTCCCTGGTCCTTGGTGCGGCCTGTCCAACATCTACAACCGAAGGCGCGCATAGTGCCCGCCTTGTATCGAGCAAACGCTTAACGGCGCGCATTACTGGCAGCGCGGTCCTCTGAAAAATGCACAAGGCTATTGAGCATGAGCTTGTTTGCATCGCTGACAGAACATCACGTGAGAGCGAGAGCTTCATCTGTCTTCGCGGCAGTGGTGCTCCCTCGGAACGAGCGCCCTGACGCATGTGTTCTCGTCATGCATAACGGAGGAACAGCGGTGGCGCTTAAGGACATTCTCTATACCGTCGAAGAAGGGTTCTGGCTCGGGGGCGAAGAGCACTTTCTCGCGCACGTCGATGAGCAATGCCTGCTAGTCTTCCCGCAGGCAGGCGAGATGCACGGCGTTCACTCGCGCAAAGATGTCGCGGCGACGGCAACACCTTCGAACAGGTGGCGGGACCTCAGGATCTCGGATCGTCAGTTTCTTCAAGTATCCGGTGATGTGGTCATCATCAGCTACCGCGCCGACGTCACGCGCGCCGACGGCGAGCCATACTCTGCTCTGATCGGCTCGACTTACGTGCGCCGGGAGCAGGGTTGGAAGCTGGCAGCGCATCAGCATTCGCCAATCTAATCGCTGGGACTAGCCGAACGCCCGCTTGCCGCGCCCCCGCGACAGCCACAGCCACAGCTACAGCTACAGCCATTTGCAGCATCGCTTGCTCGCCGTTCTCGCTGCGGAGGTTGGCCACTGCTTCGACCGGCATGCCGAACATCACCGCCTGATCATCGTCGGTGAGTTCGATGAGCCCTGCCTTGGCGACAAGTGATAAAGACTAGTTCGAGCCGGACGAGCGGCCAATCATCGAGAGTTCAATCGCGGATGTGGTGGCGGCGGCTGTCGCGGATCCCGCGATAAAGAGTTTGCAGGACCGTCTATAGGCCAGAGAGAAGACGCAACAGGCCCGGATTTGGATGCTGGGTCTCTCTTGCTCGTTCTCATAGTTCAGAGGGGGAGCAGAAGCCGGCTTTGCGAGCGCTCACCTTGTGAGAGAGCGCAAGCAAGTATATGAACGTTATATAAAAACGACGCTTATCGCCACACGGAAAATGGAAGAACTTTATTGTCTCAAATTGGCTGTAGCAGGAGTTGGATTGCCGCTGTGGCCTCATTGAGAAGACGAAATGGAAGAACTATTTTGTCAGAAGGTCGGCTGAGAGCCGCAGATTTGCGTGCAAGAATGGAAGAACTTTATTGTCTCACAACAGCTCGATGTCGGACAAAGCTCGAATCGCGGCGACGACGCGGTTGATCTTTTCCGGCGCCTGATCAATCTGATATTTCTTCAAAAACTCAACAGTGTGGACCTTGGCACCTTCCCCCCAAATATCCGCGTCGTGTTTTTGCTCTATAAGCGGCGCGATAAAATCCTCCGAAGGAGAACCTGTAAGCACAAGAATCTTCGTGCCCGGCGACACCGTGCGGGCATGATAGAACACGTATTTGCCGTGCTCGGGATCTAGGTCAAGCGAACCTCGGGCGGTTGGAATCTTTAGGTCTAGGATCGCGAAATCGAAGAATTCGCTGTCGAGCTTGGCCACAGCGTCGTCGCGATTGGTCACGAACGTCGGCAGCGTCGGTCCGTCTACGCCTGCGATGATCTTCTTCAACTCGGATACGAACTCTTCGTCATCCTCAACGACCAGGATATGCGCTGTCATTTGCGCCACCGAGCGGTGTAGAGAGCGCCACCATCCTTGGCCGGTTCTAGGCTAAGCGAGCCGATCATCGTTTCCACCGCTTGCCTGGCTATGGCCAACCCGAAGCCGATATGATCCTTCTTCGTCGAATTGCCGATTTCGAAAGCGGTCTCGATCGGGCCATTGATCCCGCCGCCGTGATCCACCACGGCGAACCAATAATCGACATCCGTGTCGCCCCAGCTGATGGTTACATCATGCGGGTTTGGTTGCGCTGAGGCGCCCTGCTGCGCCTCTATGGCGTTGCGAATCCCGTTCACTACGACCATCCGCACAAGGGATGGGTCACTCTTGATGAGGAAAGGCCGGGCTCCGATCGTGGAAATCCATTCACGAACCTCAGGCTTATATTCATCGAGTAACTCGTCCACGAGCGCGGACAAGTCGAACTCCTGGGGTCGCGGCACACCTGCCGCATTCTTCAACAGTTCGATCGCCTCGAACACGCGCGTGACCGATTCCAAATGACGTTTCGTTTCAGATTCGTCCCAGCGATCACCGAGTTCGCGCCTGCTGGCCAACCGAACGAGCCCGATCGGTGATGAAATCTCATGGAGTAGGAAGCCCGTGATCCATTCCATGGCTTTGCCGTAGATCTGTTTTCGCACATCGTCCGACACGACATCTGCTTCATCCGATGATGGCGCTGGCGTCTGCTCGTGCGCCAGCCGCCGGATGGTCTCCTGCAACGCGTAGTTTACGTAGGTGACCGACTCTTCGCGTTGAGCCCTCCGGAGACGCGGAAGATCGCTTGCGTGTCCGACATCACCAAGGGTTCGCGCTGCTTGGCCGCGAAGATGCGCGGATGATGCGGTCAAGTTGCGCAGAGCCTCGTCGCGATTCACGTCAGACCCTGCGAACCGTAGAATGTCGCGCGCTGACGGAAGGCGGCCGCACCGCCCTCCATGACCGACGTGATAGCGTGAACGACCGGGGGGTCTGCCAGTGCTCCGGCTGCGATTGGGAACCCACGACGCCCGTCGGAACTGAGCTGAATAACAAAGTCAGCCGCACCAAGGACCGGGATGTTCGCGTTGTGGGTCGAGAACAGCATCTGGCCATTTGCCGGGCGGGCGAGGATCGACTTAATCAGGGTGTCGGCAATGAAGGCATTATCGATGTGGTCCTCAGGCTGATCCACGATCAGCAGCCGCTCCATGTGGCGCAACACCAATGGGAGGATCACAGTGCAGCGCTGGCCAGTCGACAGCTCGCCAATGTCCTTATGATCTGGGCCATCCATTAGGGACAGGGTCACATAATCGTCGACCGGCACAGTCGCTATGCTGCCCAGATCCGCATCCTTTAGAGCAACGACAACTTTCGCAGCCCGATCGATGGTCATCGATCCTCGGGTGGCGATCAGATCGAAGTCGTCGTTGTCGACCGCCTCTAGCAATTCGCGCGGGCTGATCCGTGGCGTCAGCGCAGACACTAGATCGTTATACCGTAAGCCGCTGCCGCGAAGCGCCTCGGTTAATGCGCTCGCGAATGCTTCCGACTGACCGCCCCGCATGACCCCAATGCGGATACGTGGCCCCAGCACTTGATTGAGATGGAACGCAGCTTGGGTCCTGGCCTCAAACCGAGAGTTGCGCATCGTTTCGAGCGAGTCTAGCGCTTGGTTGCGGCGCTCAATGACAGTCTGAAGGTTTGCTATCAGTGCCTGTCTGACAGCCTGAAGCGATTCCAATTGTGCCTTGCGCTCACGCAACAACTGTCCGCGGCGGACAATCTCTCCCGCGCCCGTCTGAAGCGCCTCAACTTCGCGGCGAAGGTTCCTCGCCTGATCTTCTAAGCCTACCTTTTCAGCCTCAATCTGGCTCGCCATAGCGGCGCTGGCAGACGCGACGGCGGCAAGCTCCTGCAGGGCATAATTGATGTATTCATGCGCTCTTCCGACACGCGTACGCAGTTCGCCGAGAGGATCGCCGCCGGCGCCAGCGGGCCAAGCCTCGCTGCTCATTCCGACACCACCGCCTATCGAAGCGCGCCACCGTTCTACACCTTGGCTGAAACGTTGGATCGCCACGGACGCGACGCTTTTCGCCGAGATCGTAGCGCTCAGCGCACTAAGTTGGCCAGTCTTGGCGTTCGTATCAGCCGATAGGGCTGCCAACTGCAGCTCCTGCGGCGCGACCTGGTCGATCTGCTCGAGGATCGACGGGAGTTCCGCCAGCTGCTGATCCAGTTGTTCGATGTCCGCCCGAATGCTGTTTGCTTCAGACGTGAGCGAACGGACCGAAGTAACCGCTTCAGTCTCCGCTGCGAGAGTGGACCTCTGGTCTCCAATAAAGCCATCGAGCAATCGTAGCCGTCCGCCGGATTGGAGGCCGACGGTTTCAATCTCAGTCTGCGACAGCACGATCGGCGGGAGGAATGGGCCAGAAGACCGCGGGGCAGGGTCGTTCGCTGATCGCGAAACGGTGATCCGGCGACCATCCTCTATCAGAGTCAAGGTGACCTGGCCGGATCCCAATACCGAAAGCGCGTGCTCGCGGCTTCGCTTCGTGGTCTCCGATGTGTAGCCTTCCACGCCGAGACAAAAACGAATGAGCTCGATCAGGGTCGTCTTGCCGGTGCCGCGCGCACCGATAACAACGTTCAGGCCGGGCCTCAGACAGACGTCAAAGCCGTTGAGGAATCCCTCCTCAATCTGAATTCGTTCAATGATCATTCTGCCCCTATCGTCCTAGCGCGTTCGCAAGTCGGCGACCCCCAGTGGACGTTTACCGCGTGCGGGTGATCTGATCAGACACGATTTTCACGCTGACCGACGAAACTATCACCATGTTTCTACCTCGCAAGAGTGCACGTGCTCGAATGAGGTGAGGGCACTGATTCCAAGATCGGGGTGCAGCTCACATAGCTGTTAGACCCAATCTCGCTTTGGAACCGCTTCCTTAGTATCGGCCGAGGGCTCAGCAGGGACATCGCCCTGGAGACGCAGCCCATCTGGTAGAGATTGCGGATCGCCGCCAAGGCAATATTCGTGCAAGCGACATTTCCATCGCCGAACGTGTGCGTACGAAGATCCGATCGCACCTGCCTTGGCCGCTGCGAACGGGATTACCAGTTCCCACTGATCGTCGAGATTGGCCTACTCGGTCTGGCCTTGATGCTGGATTGCTTCAGCAGTTCATTAGACGCTCGGGCCGTCATATAAACCTTGTGGGAGGTGCGGGATGGCTGGCGACGAAGACAAACCCAAGAAGGTAAAGCGGCGTCGAGGGAACACCCTGGAGAAGTGGGAAGTCGCGATCGTCAAGGCCATGATCGCCCGTGGGGATCCGTTCACAAATGACCAGGACATCCTTGCCTATTTCACCCGCCCAACGCGCTCAGTGAACCATCGGCTGATCAGTGAGATCCGCAAAGAAGCGAAGCACAAAGCGATCAAGTCCGCGAGCGCCGAAGATCTGGACGCCTTCCTCGCGACTTGGCCCGACATTGACCATGAAACTGGCCTCAGCGCTCGTGGTGATGAACTCCTGATCAAAGCGCGTGAAGCTATGATCGCTGCGGTCCAAACGTTTAACAGTGCGGGCCTAACTTTCCGGGCTGAACTCTTCATTGTAACCGCGGTCATCGCTTGGACTTACCTTCTGCATGCCTGGTTCAAGCGTGAAGGCATCGATTACCGGTATCCCGGACAGAAAACCAAGGAGGGCGCAGACAAGTACTGGGAACTCGGTCACTGTCTCAAGCAGGGCAGGTGTCCTGCGAAGGGCGGCGCAGCCGATAATCTACGGTTCCTGCTCGAGATCAGGCACGAGATTGAGCACCGCTCTACTAGCCGCATCGACGACGCTCTGGGCGCAAAACTCCAGTCGTGCGCGCTGAACTTCAACGAGCTACTCAAAAAGGAATTCGGTGCGCAGTATGGTATTGAGAAGCGCCTGCCGATAGCGCTTCAGTTCGTCTCCTTTGGTGCCGAACAGCGCTCCGCTCTCAAGAAGGCCTCAGGGCTGCCTAAGAACCTCGAGGCCGCGATCGACGCGTTCGAGCACGACCTCAGCGAAGAGCAGTTGAAGGACCCTGCTTATCGGATGTCCTACGGCTTCGTACCAATGACAGCTAAGAAGCCGGGTGCGGCGGATACCGGCGGCGCCGTTTCGCCGAAGATCGCGGTGCGTGAGGGCGACCATTACCAGCTGATCTGGTCGAAGTTGCAGACGGAAGGTCTGGGCGACGACCTGATCCTGCAACTGATCGACAAGGTCCGCGCGCAGGGCCACGACGCTCGGCAGGACCCGCTGGGGTTCTTCGAGCACGTCCGGAAGCTCATCAGGGGCAGGAAATCGAAGCGCAAGGACGAGGTGGCTTTCGACCCCGCCATCCTCGAGGATCGCGATCTCAGGAAGCTTGTTGCAGAAGCGGCCGGGCGAGGCCTGACGCCGCTCGAGGCTATACGCGGAGCCGGGCTGACCGGCATCTGGCCGGAAGCTTGAGCGATGGACTGGTTGCCCGAGCCCTATCCTGGCGAGACCTTCTACAGCATGCTCGTGCGGTTGCACCGCTATCTGGGCAGACCTCCTTACGCGAGCTTCGCGCGGGCGATTGCCGGCAGGCGGCAGTTCGTGGCCCTGTGTCACCTACCCTGCGATCTTGCAGCTGTTGCCGAGCGCTTTGGTTGGCCCGACGAGCAGCTCGACCAGCTGATCCATTCGACCACGACCTATGGCTATCACACCGCGTTCGCGAGCCAGACGGTTCGGGAGAGGGCGCTGCGGCAGATGAAGGGGCAGGGCGCCTCGCTGCAGTTCACGCTTGGCCTGTCCACGTTTCCGGTGCCGATGCCCGGGAGCCTGCAATTCTGCCGGGACTGCGTCGCCGATGTGCTGGACCGGGCCGGCGAGGCGTGGTGGCTGCGCTGGCAGCAGCTACCGGGCGTTCTCGTCTGTGCCGAACACGGGACGTGGCTGTACAGATCCTCGGCCGAGCTGAACCCGCGGAAACGGCATTCGTTGATGTCTCCGGACGAGGCTGCCGAAATGCAAAGCGGAGATCTGTCATGCCGTTCTAACGGCAAACCACCGCCACCGAAACTGGTCGAGCTAGCGCGTCTGAGCCGGGCTCTTCTCGATGCGCCACCGGAACCGAATGGGCCGGCCGGACAATACCAGCACTACCGGCATATGCTCGCCGATCGCGGCCTGCTGAGAGGCACGCAGCACTTGCGAGCTTCGCGAATACAGCAGCTCGTGAGCGACTACTGGGGCGAGACGCTCGAGATGATACCGGGGCTGTCGCTCGGCACTGACGAGGGCCCGAACTGGGTGACGGACCTGCTGCGCAACAGACGCAAGCTGGCGCCGCCGGCGCAGCATCTCGTACTTCAAACTGCGTTGGAGCAAGTTCCGGAGGTCGAAAGGCCGTTCGGGCCGCCGCCGTGGCTCTGTCTCAACCCGCTGGCGGAGCATTTCGAGAAACCAGTCGTGACCAGGCAAAGGCTGGTCCGTGATCGCGGAAAGCTGCACGGTCATTTTACCTGCTCCTGCGGCTATTCCTACAGCAGGACCCGCCGTCCGGACGGGGCGATCGGCAGGCCTCGCATTCGTCAGTTCGGACCGGAAGCAGGGCGCTT